>DIDS01000021.1 GCA_002418265.1 Acidimicrobiia bacterium UBA5794
CGCTCGGCGCGTCCCCCCGCAAAGCGGGAGGACGGGAAGACTTGGGACGCCCCCCTGCAGCGTCGCTCCGCTCCTCGCGTCCCCCCGCATGCGGGGGGACGGGAAGACTTGGGACCCCTCTCTGCAGTGGGGCGTCCCCCCGCAAAGCGGGGGGGGCGGGGATGTTCGGTACTCGCTGAAAGCTGGGGGCTGTGGGCTGTAAGCTCTGCACATGACCGCACCGAAATACAAGTGGCAGCCTTCGTCTGAGGACATCGCCGAACGGTTTGGGATTTCGGTTGACCGGGTGGTTCGTTTCGATCAGAACACGTCGCCCTTCTCGACGGACTGGGCGCCCTCGATCGTCGCCCCGATGGCTCGCACGCTCAACGAGTATCCCGCCGCCTCGTACCTTCCCCTTCGTGAGGCCGCTGCCACCTACCTTGGCACGACGGCCGAGCACGTCGTGCCGGGGGCAGGCGTTGACGAGATCATCCTCCTCATCGCCAAGGCCTACCTCGCACCGGGAAGACGAGCGAGCGCTGCCGTTCCGGCGTATGCCCTCTACGAGATCGCCACCCGACAACACAACGCCGAGTTTCTCGGGATCGAGCGAATCGGACCGAAGTTCGAGTTCCCGCTCGAATCTCTCGGTGAGGCAGCCGAAACATCGGATGTGACCTGGCTCTGTGTCCCGAACAATCCCATCGGGGACCGCATCGACGACCGCTGGATCGATGCGATCATCGGCGCGGCCAAAGGCATCGTGGTCATCGACGCTGCCTATGCCGAATTCACGAGGGATCGCTGGACACCCCTCGTCAAACGGCACCGCAACCTCATCGTGTGTCACACCATGTCCAAGGCATTCGGGCTTGCCGGACTCCGTGTCGGGTTCTCGGTGAGTTCAGCCTCGATCGCCGAACGACTCGATGCCGTGCGTCCTCCGGGCAGTATTTCGTCGATGTCGGCCGAGATCGCCACCGCCGCCCTGCGGGAACCGCAACGCATGGAACGGCGAGTTGTCCGCCTCATCAAGGAACGAGGTCGACTCGCACAGGGGCTGACGAAACTCGGATTGCATGTGCTCCCGTCCTCGACAAACTTCCTCCTCTGCGAGGTCGGCCCTTCGGCCTACTCCCTTGCCGACCAGTTGATGGCAGACGGGCTCGTCGTACGCACCTTCCCCACCGATGGACTCCTCACAGATTTCCTGCGTTTCACGGTTCGGGCACCCCACGAGAACGACCGCCTCATCGACGCACTGTGGCGGCACCTTCCGTAGTCGGCGGAGCCCTCCGCCGTATCGCTCCGCTCATCGCCGCTCTCGCGCTGAGCGCGTGTAGCTCTGGGGTTTCTGGTCCGCTCCCCGACCCGCCGACGCCCGTGACCGCAGAGGAGTTCACCACACTTGTCGCTTCCGAGTCGCCTGCGGTCGTCAACGTGTGGGCCTCGTGGTGTCTCCCGTGTCGCTCTGAAGCACCTCTGATCGCAGCCGGTTCACAGAGCCACCCGGACGTCACGTTCATCGGTCTCAACGTGAAGGACACCGAATCAGGAGCCTCGGGGTTCATGGCCGAGTTCCTGTCCGAAGCCGACATGATCCATGTGTCGGATCCATCGGGTCGTATCCCCATCGATCTGGGAGCAGGACCCGGTGTACCGGCCACGTTCTTCTATGCATCCGATGGGGCACTCATCGCGACACACCGCGGCGTCATCGACGAACCCACGCTCGCACGGTTCCTCGATGAGATTGATCGCTGATGGAGTTCTCGCTCCTCGCTGCCGCAGCGATCGCCGCGGGGGCGTTCTGGCTCATGATCCGGTGGGAAGCGAAACGGGGCAACGCAGCGGGATGTGCACTCGACATCTGGGAGGCAGGAATCACCTCCGCCGTCGCAGGGGTATTCATCGGTCGCTTGACGGCGATGATCTCAGCAGGAATCAACCCGTTCTCAGATCCGGGGCAAATCCTCCTTGTACGCTCCGGTGTGTCGACCGTCGGCGCAGTCCTTGGGACACTCGCCACCTATCTGTTCCTGGCACGGAGAGACATCGTGGGCGGCCTTGACGCTGTCGCACCAGCGGCCCTTGCTGCCCTTGCGGGATGGCATGGTGGCTGCCTTGCCACCAACGGGTGCCTCGGAACGGAATCAACGCTCCCGTGGGCGATGACGCTCGACGGTTCAACCGTGACCCGCCACCCCGTGGAGCTGTACGCGGCAATCCTGTTGGCGATCGGGGCGATCGGTATTGCGCTGTGGAAAGAGCACGGTCGGCCTTGGCCGCTTGCACCCACCGGGGTCGCGCTGTTCGTTGCAGGTGGGGTTCGACTCGTCACCGAACCAATGCGTATCTCACTTGCCGGTGGCCCGATACTGCTCTATGGGACTGGCTGCGTCATCGGGGCCACACTGTTGGGATGGTCGGCGATCACGCACACAAGGTCGCCTGCGTAGCGGTTGCTAGGTGAGTGCCAAGGCGGCGTCAAGGCGGAGACGAAGGTCCTCTTCACCGATCGCGCCAAACCATTGGTCAACAATCACACCCTTTACGACAATCACCGATGCAGGCTGACCGGGGATTCCGTAGGCACGGAAGACGTCCTCGCTCTCATCGAGACCCCATCGCAGATTCCTTGAGAACAGCTCCTTGGCACGCTGGCGAGCCTTGTCCGGATCCGACTTCCAGGCTATGGCGAGGAACTCGAAATCATCCTGATAGTCCGTGGCGACCATGTCGATAACGGGCAACTCCCGTTGACATGTTGTTCACCATTCAGCCCAAAACGCAATGTAGACCGGTTTGACGGCCTGTGACATGGTGAAGGAGCCACCCGAGATCATCCGCAGCGTGAAATCGGGAGCCAGAGGCCCTTCCGGTGGCGGATCACCGTCAGGAGAACTCATGGGGGGCGTCGTCGGGTCCGGTACCTGTGTAGACGGTGCCTGCGCCGGTGACGCATCGGTACCGGGATCTACCGGTGAGGGACTTGCCAAGATGGTTGAGGAGGTCGTCGGTGCCGCTGGTTGGGAGGACGATGAACCCACGTCCGCTGCGGGTGCAGTGCACGCCACCGCAACCAGGACAATCGAAATGAGCAAGCTGAATCGCTTCATGGGATACACCGTACCGCTCGGATCTGTCTAGGGATGCGATCGGGAGAGTTGTTGACTCAATCGTAAGGATTCATCAAGGGCGTGCTTGGCGGCACCCGAATCGATCGATTCAATGGCGACCTCCATAGCGTCGACAAAGCCTTGCGCCAACCCGGCGAGTACGATGGCGGGGGTTGCGTTCACGACGGCAGCGTCACGCCTGGGGCCGGGATCCCCGGCCAGGATCGACCGTGTGATCGCAATGTTCTCGTCTGCCGTTCCCCCGACCAGTTCGGTCACCGGCACCCGTTCGACACCGAAGTCCTCGGGGGTGAACTCGGCCTCGGTCACCTCACCATCGATGAGCCGATAGATGCGACTCGGTGCCGAGATCGACAGCTCGTCGATCCCGTCCTCGCCGTAGACGACAAAACCGCGATCAACACCTCGTGCGGCAAGAACATCGATCATCAGTCGAGCAAGCCCGGCGTCAGAGGTCCCGACACACATCCTTGCTCCTGCCGGATTGCACAACGGGCCGAGGAAGTTGAACACGGTGCGCACGCCGAGTTCCTTGCGGGTGGGACCGACCTCACGCATCGCGGGATGATATTTCTGCGCAAAGAAGAATCCGAATCCGGTCTCTTCGACCATCTGGACTGTGGCCTCGGGTGGGAGTGCCAGGTCAAAACCGAGAGCCTCAAGGAGATCGGCGGAACCTGTCGGATTCGAAACGGCTCGATTGCCGTGTTTGGCGACCTTGACACCGGCACCTGCAGCAATGAACGATGCCGTCGTCGAGATGTTGAATGTCCCGAACCCATCTCCCCCGGTCCCCACGATGTCGACCGCGGTAGTGTCGACATCCACCGTGACCGCTGCATCCATCATGGCATCAACCATGCCTGCCAACTCGGAAGCTGTCTCACCTTTGGTACGCAGCCCAACGATGAAGCCGGCAATCTGTGCCTGTGTTGCGCGTCCGGCCATGACCTCGCTCATGGCCTGACCTGCGGCCACGCGGCCGATGTCTTCGCCAGCCATGATTGGCCCGAGCACTGACGGCCATGAGAAGGAATCCATCCTGAGACCTTACCGGTGTTCGGTGCTGGAGACGCGAGCGTGGACCGGCGGTGCCGGTCCACGAACTCGCTCGAGGCTCAGATCGGCTGGCTAGACGATCCGAGAGATCTTTCGGCGCTCCCGTTCAGTCGTTCCACCCCAAACACCGAACCGTTCGTTAGATTCAAGGGCGTGATCGAGACAGTCCTCGATGACGGGGCAGATGTTGCATATCGCGATTGCCTCGCGTTCTTCCTGACGAGTTTGGGGAAAGAACTTCATCGACTTTTCGGCTTTGCAGGCCGCAAACACAGCCCACGGGCGCTCCTCAAGAATCGGTGCCGTCAAGGCCTCAAACTCAATTGTGTCATCCATGGTGTCCATGAGGGGAATGCCTCGCTTTGTGGTGAATTGATGCATGTATGACGCTCACGTGTGACGGAAAGTTCCCGACCGGTGGAGTGTCGATACAATCCTCAAGCTGATCGATCCAGTGAGGGTGCGACACCGATGAACCTGCGTGATCTCAACTGGCCCGGCATTGCCCTGGGGACCGGTGTCGGGCTGTTCTCAAGCTTGTTGCTGTTTGTCGTTCTCTTTGGTCTCGGAAACAACGCTGTCGTTCAGATCATCATCTTCATGATGGGATTCTTCATTTCCGGCTATGTCGCCGGCAGATTCGCCCTCACCGAGCCGAGGTTGTCTGGCGGGTTCGCCGCCCTCGGCCTGTTCTTCGCTGTCGCGGTGCTGACCATCACCGGAGACGGGCTGAACCTGTTCGGTCTCGTCGTGTTCGGAACCGGAGCCGCCCTCCTCGGTCCTGCTGGCGGAGCCGTCGGCTACAACCGAAGTCTCAAGCCCTGATTCTCAGAAGTCAGAAGCCCCCTGCACCTCGCTGCGCTCGGCGCGTTCCCCCGGCAAGCGGGAGGACGGACAAAGAAAGAGTCGTCGGTCATCGGTCATCGGTTCGTTGCTACCGTTCCCTTGTGAGTTGGGGAGACGGTCGCGGCTGGCAACAGCTGAGGAAAGTCCGGACTCCACAGGGCATGACGCTGGGTAACACCCAGGCGGGGCGACCCGATGGAAAGTGCAGCAGAAAGCAAACCGCCTGCTCTTGGGCTCTTGAGTCCGGAAGCCGGTAAGGGTGAAACGGTGGGGTAAGAGCCCACCAGCACAGCGGGTGACCGTTGTGGCTCGGTAAACCCCGTCAGGAGCAAGACCACGCAGGAACAGGGCTGCCCGTCCGCTACGTTCCGGGTAGGTCGCACGAGGCCGTGCGGTAACGCCGGTCCCAGATAGATGACCGTCCTCGACAGAATCCGGCTTACACCCCAACTCACCTTGTCACAAAAGAAGGGGCCGCGGCAACGGCCCCTTCGTTTGCTCGCCGGAACAAGTGGTCAATCAGCCAGGTACCTGCGTCGCGTCTTCTTCACGCAACGTCACCAGCTTGTAGAACGCCCAACCGATGAATCCGCCAACAAACGGTGCGGTCACGTAAACCCACAGATCGGTCAACTCATCTCCGACAATGGCTGATCCGAGTGATCGGGCAGGGTTCACTGAGGAACCGGTCAAGGTCCACAAAGCAACATGAATCGCGAGCAACGTCAGGGATATGCCGAGGAACGCTGTTGCTGCGTTGTTCTTGCTTGCCGTCACCTTCAAGATCACGGCGACGAAGAAAGCAGTGAACAGTATCTCAAGGAAGAACGCATCCCATGCGCTCACTCCGACACCTGGCAGGGTGGCTGTCGAGGCGACAAATCGCTGTGATATGGCGGTTGCCAACGTGAGACCGGCGAGGATGGCACCCGCGACCTGGGCAATCATGTACATGACGAAGGTTCCAAAGTCGATGCGCTGGTCAATGAGCGCCCCGAGGCTGACGGCGGGGTTGAAGTGCCCGCCCGATACCTCACCGAAGGCGTAGAGCCCGACGAGCAGCCCAAGTCCGAAGCCAAATGCAATGATGATCAGCGGTGATCCCTGACCCGGGACGACACCATCGCCCCAACCCCTTGCCGCGTAGAGACCAAAACCGCCAAACAGGAGCAGTACGTAGGTGCCAAGCAGCTCGGCAACCATTTTTCGTGTGTATTCAGGCATACGATTTCCTCCATAGATCGACCGTAGGTATGACTTTGGTGCCTTTCGAAGGGTTTCCCAAGGATTAAGCTCGCTGCGCTCGCGGCCCACCGTTCTCCGCTTGCCCCCCTGCACCTCGCTGCGCTCGGCGCGTCCCCCCGCAAGCGGGAGGACGGTCAGAGAAGGAGCGGGAGGATCGACAGAGAAGGAGCGGGAGGACCGTCGCCGGTCGTCGGTCGTCGGTTCATCGGTAGTCTGTCGTCATGACGCAATTTGCATACTTTTGTGGGCATGAGCAGTTCCAGCCCGAGGAACTCGTCAAACATGCCGTCCTAGCCGAGCAAGCCGGATTCGACATGGTGCTTGTGTCCGAACACTTCCACCCGTGGGTCGACGACCTTGGTGCATCAGGCTTCGCGTTCGCAACGATCGGCGCCATGGCGCAGGCGACCGACACCATTCAGCTCACCACCGGCGTCGTGACGCCGCTGTGGCGCTTCCACCCAGCCGTGGTGGCCCAGGCAGCGGCAACCCTCGACCGGCTCTCGGGTGGCCGATTCAACCTTGGGGTCGGTACGGGTGAAAACCTCAACGAGGGACCGCTCGGCTATCCGTTCCCCAGGTACGCTGAACGGGCGTCACGTATGAACGAGGCGCTTGAGATCATGCGGCGCCTCCTCGACGGCGAGAAGTTGACGTACGAGGGCGATTGGTACACGACCGACCGTGCCAAGCTCTACAGCCCACCGCTCCACGACCTCCCGATCTTCATGGCAGCAGGTGGACCCAAGAGCGCCGTTCTGGCTGCAACCAGGGCCGAAGGTGTCATCACGTCGGTAAGACAGCCTGAGGTGACATTCGAGCGGGTCATCGATCCGGCACGAGAGGCAGCTGCGGCAGCCGGGCGCCCCTCCCCCACGATCCTTGCGTCACGCTGGTCGATCCACGCCTCGAATCTTGATGAAGCATGGGAAACGCTCGGAGCATGGCGCGGCTTACGTGCCCCTGGTCGCCTTGAGGCCGTTGACCCGATGGATCTGCGGATGCGCGCCGACGAGATGGACCGCGACGAGGTCCTCAGTCTGTACAGCGCCGTGAATTCGCCCGAAGACTACCTGGACGTGTATACCCCCCTGATCACCGAGGTCCATGCCGACATTGTTGCGATCCAGACCACGGCGATCGATCAGGAAGCCACCATTGCGATGCTCGGGACCCACGTGCTCCCGGCGCTTCGATCCCTGTAGTCCCGCGCTCAGCCGGTTTGCTCGTCGATGTGATCGATGATGGTGAGTGCCGTCACCGCAAAGTCGTCCCCAAACGAGCCATCGACCATCGCTGCCCACATGGCTGGGGCAACGACCTCAACATAGGCAAGCCTGATGCGGTTGCTCGCCTCGGAAGCATCCAGCTCGTCGTAGAGATTCAGGAGGAGCGTCGAAAAGCCGTCTCCGAGCGAGGCGACCATGTCAACCTCCCAGGTACCGTCGATCGCTTTGCGAACGATCACGACCGAGTCGGAGCCGTTACCACCCGAGACCGGAACACTCGCAAACTCCTCGCCCTCTGACACGAACGCCTCAGCCTCACCGACTTTGAGCGTCGAGAGGGGCCTATCTGCAAACTCGGTAAAGCCCTCACTGAAAGATGCCCAATAGGTCTGTTGCATGGCTTCGGGGACACCGTGGGACAGATACTCGGCCAACTGTTCGTGTGACACGCTGTTCTCGATTCCGAGGATCAGTGCAAGCGATTCGGGATGGATCGAAGCTGTCGCTGCTTCAACATCGCCAGCGTCAACCGCCTCGAACCAGGTAACGACCGCATCCTCGGGTGTTGAGAGCGGAATGTCGTCCTTGGCCGAGCCACCGCATGCTGTCGCGACCATCGCGACCGCGACGAATCCGACAAAGGCTGATACACGCATGATTCGAGGATACCGACGAGGTTCGATAACGGCCCTGCACTACGGTACCGCCATGGAGATTCCCTGGTTCAAGGCGGTGATCATCGGTATCACCGCAGGCTTCCTTTCCGGCCTCCTCGGTATCGGTGGCGGTGTCGTCATTGTTCCCGCCTTCGTGTTGTGGCTCAAGATCGACCAGTTTCATGCTGCAGCCACATCGGTCGCAACCATCGTCATCACCGCATCCGCAGCGCTCATCACCTTTGGTGTTGGCGGTGCCGTGGACTGGCGTGCAGGGGCGATCATCTTCATCGGATCTGCAACCGGAGCCTGGCTCGGTGCCCGATATCTCGACCGCATCCCAGAATGGTCTCTCGCGGCCATGTTTTCCGCCGTGATGACCATCGGTGCCGTGAGAATGTGGTTCTAGTGGAGATCGTCGGCTTCGTTGTCTTGGGGCTCGTTGCAGGAGCCCTCGCAGCAACCCTCGGCATCGGCGGAGGCGTCGTCATCGTCCCCGTACTCGTGTCCGTGTTCCTGTTCACCCAACATCAAGCACAGGGCACATCACTTGCCGTCATCGTTCCAACCGTGCTGGTGGCTGCGATCACCCATGCCCGTGCAGGGCGAATACTTTGGCGGCTCATGGCCTGGGTGGGTATTGCTGGAATCATTGGTGCCGTTGGAGGCGCTCGCCTCGCACTCCGCCTCGATGACGCCATCTTGAGACGCTTCTTCGCTGTCGTATTGATCTTCATCGCCATCAGAATGGCGCTTCGCGCCCGTTCCCTGTTCGGAACGTCACGTCCGATCAATGGAGGCTGACACCACACCGGTGCGCAAGAATGTTGCTCTGGCGTCTGATTCGGAAAGACCTGCCTTCCGCCAAAGCGCCACAAGATAGACAAGCCCCACAGCCTCGCCAGCCCACATCCATGGATTGGTGAGTACAGCTCGGGCGTACTCACCGAACGTGTCAAAGCCCGTCGATGTGAATTTTGTGCCGAGGAACGGCCACCACAGCGTCTCGGGATCCTGCCACATGGCATCAAGCGCGAGATGAAGCAACACACCCGTGGCCAAGAGAATGAGTCGCTTCCGCCACAATCCACGCCGCGTCGCAATAAGAACAACAACCATCACCAGTACCGCGAACAATGTTGAATGACCGATCAGACGGGCACTTTGAAAGTCATGCCACAGGGGAATGGCCACGGGAAGATCAACCAGATCGGAGAACACCGCACCAAGGGCGATGAACCGCAAGTCCATGAATGGATCCCGGAAGGCGTATCGGACAAATGCCACGGAGGCACCAATGTGCCACAACAACATGTGTCAGGTGACGAGAATCGATCGACAGTGGACGCAACGAGGCGGATCGTCCTTGACTGCCCGTGCAACTTCTGCTGCTGAGAGCCTGAGGTGACAGCTTCCGCAGATGCCATCGGTCAGTGGGCCGACAACCCTGCCCTCTTTGGTCTCGCGGAGTTCGTCATAAATCTCCATGAGGTACTCGTCGACAAGGGGTGCGGCCTCGGCTTTCTGTGCTTCCTTGGCCTCAAGTTGCTTGTCAATCACCCGCCATTTCTCGGTGATGTCGGCCCTCAGCTTTTCACGATGGCTCGTTGCTGCCTCAAGTTCGATCGCGAGCTGTTCGACCAGGTGCTCTGAAGCTTCCTTCTCCTCAATGAAGTGAAGTACCTCGTCCTCCATCTTCGAGACCTTGGCATAAAGCATCTCCACCTCACGCCGCAGATAGTCGGCATCGCGTGCTGAGATCCCGCCGGCGTACAGGCGGTTCTGCTCGGACGCGGCCCTTTCGGCCATGATTTCGAGTTCACCGTTGGTCTTGTGAAGGCCAAGGTCGGCCGTCTTCAACGCCGCGTCTGCCTTCACTTTTTCGGATTCGAGTCGCGCGACTTCGCCGTGGGCAATCTTGTATTGGTCAAGTTCGGGAAGGGATGACCGCTGGTCGAGCAATCGGTCGATCTCGAGGTCGATCTCGTGAAGGTCAAGCAGATCGGCTGTACTCTTGATCTTGTCCAAAACATCACTCCTGCGGGTATGCATCGTCTGCACAGATACCGCGCCTGCAGCACCGCACCAAGGGATGGTACCGCCGCCAGAGGGACCACGACGACCGGACCGCAGCGTTGCCCTGCGTCGGTACCATGACGCTACAACCGGGAGGTACGGTGAACGATCTTGCCGAGATAGGCAGGTTCCTGAGCGTCTTTGAAGCCAAAACCGCTGTGGCGGTCCTTGAAGCATCCGGAATCGAAGCAACAGTCGTCACCGACAACGCTGGTGGGGCACTTCCGTCGCTGTCCGCTCTCTCGGGCGGTGTCCGTGTCCTCGTCCGGGCTCAAGACGCAGCGGACGCCCGTGCGGTGCTCGCATCAGAAAAGCCGCTCCCCGACTGAGGAGCGGCTGCTGGGTCTCTGAGGTCGGGAGCCCGACCGAGTCGATGATTGTCGGACGATCTGTTTTGGGTTTGGCCCCTCACCCGCCCGTAGCGCTCTGGATACTGGCGGCTATTCCGCTGTTCTTATCACCGAGGGCACCCCCAAAATATGTGACAGCGATGATGGCGACCATCGCTATCAACCCAACCAAGAGGGCGTACTCGACCAGGGAGGCGCCGCGCTCACCGGCGAAGTACGCCTTGAAGCGGGCAACGAGAAGGCGGGGAATGTGGGCAGCATTGTTCATTTCCATAGGGATACTACGGCACCGATGCTGAAGCATGAATGGGTCGCACGAACCAATTGTGACCACGCAAAGTGGTCGACCACGAGGTAGTAATCAGAATTCGGAGCTGCCGCAGCTGACGAGTTCACTGAAAACGACGGCGTTGTTCCGGCGGTTGCGTCCGTTCGGCTTCCATTCGTTTGCGTCCGGACCTCCGTACGACACCCACATCATCACCAGTGGTCGGTCACCAGCAAGCGTGAGGAGCTCACGAAGGATCGGATTCATGATCTCACCGTCCTTGGGAAAGTAGATGGCTGGCTGATCGGTGATTCTCGTGACACCTTCGACAAGTTGCCCAAGAGGCGGGATGACTTTGTACCGACACACCGTGTCATCTTCAAGAATGAAGTCGACGGTGTCGCCGACGACCAGCCCCTTGTCAGACTTCCCCTGACTGTCCCTGGGCGAATCGTCAACCAGGTTGAAGAACGGCTCGCCCTTGTTGAGATGGGCTGCCATCAGCACAAGACCGGCTTCACCGGGGCCGGCCTGGTTGTCGCCTATGGGGATCCATTGGACGTGGCCAGCCGCCGGATTGTTGGAACCGCTTGACTTCGACTCGGTGGTGATCTCGGCATCGGTGTCGAGTGCTTCACTGACCAGGCGAACGGGATCTGCCCGGTCTGGGAGCGTGGTCGTCGTGGTGGTATCGGGCACTCCAACCTCTACCTCGGCAATCGTGGTGGAGGTCGTGGATGGCGGAACCGTCGTCGTCGTGGTCGTGGTCGTGGTGGTGGTCGGTTCGACCGCCGTCGAACACCCCACTGCAACGAGCGCAACCGCAAGAACGACTGCGACATGGAACGGGGCTCGCAGGCTTCTTCGCCCCCCTGAAAGGGGGATGGGTACATGGCTCACACGCCCCCCTGACTCGCTTCGCTCGTCTATCCCCCCTGAAGGGGGGATGGTTGTATGGGCATCGGTCATCGGTCCTCGGTCCTCGGTTCTCGATTCGTGGGCGTTGGGGGACTCGAACCCTCGACTTCTGCCTTGTAAGGGCAGCGCTCTAGCCAACTGAGCTAAACGCCCGTGGAGGCGATGGTAGAGGCCACACCCCGTTTATCGGTTCGGCCAGATCCGACATGCTGTCGGAGAATGCATTCGATACGATCATCGGCGTGACGATCGTCAAGAATCGCCCGGTTTGTCTAGCCCTCATGGCTTTGGGGTGGCTGTGGGTCGGTATCGCGTTCATCGGGGTCGCTATTCCGGGGATCCCCACGACGGGTCCAATCATCCTCGCGGCGTTCCTGTTTTCCAAGTCTTCCGAGCGATTCGACCACTGGCTGGTCACCAACCGCGTTTTTGGATCAATTGTCCGAGACTGGCGAACTGGCGAGGGTTTCACCACCAAAGTCAAGACCGGTGCCGTGGTAACCATTGTCCTCTCGTTCGGCATCACGACCTGGTTCTTTTTCACGTCGGGATACATGCGTGGGCTCATGTGGGCACTTGCAGCAGGGATCGCGATCTTTGTCGTCACACGACCAACGAAACCAGCAACATGTGCCGAAATCCCGTCCCCCCTTCAGGGGGGACAGATCCGACAGAGTCGGATCAGGGGGGCATGCGAGCCTGCGAGCCCCGTCTTCCAGCCAGGGACAGATCCGACGTAGTCGGATCAGGGGGGCGGCCGCCCCCTCGTGCGGTTTGGGAGTTTGCTGCGCAAACTCCAGGTGAGCCAAGCAGTTTTATGAGAAACTGCCAACGCCTGCGGGAGGACGGGAAAGAAGTCAGACGTCAGACGTCAGAAGTCAGGGACCCCCCGCAAGCGGAAGGACGGTACGAAACGGCCAGGTCGGATCAGGCGGTCACGACAGGGATTCGAGCGCCTGTCTCGCCGCCCTTGCGACGGCGAATGGCCTGCCGAATTCAACCGGACACGCCCCGGCAGCACGTCTGTCCTCGGTTTTGGCGGACACAACCACGATCCGCACATCGTCAATTTCGACCTCCGAGACGCCGAACACGACTTCGTCGGACGCCCCTGACAGATCGGCAGCTGCTCGAAGAACGGCTTCATCGATGGATCGGGAAGGTCCGACGTCGGCAGTGTGGATATTTCCCGCACCGTCCTCGATCTCGACCGTTACGGTGTCCACCGACTCAACAACCGCGACTCGCTGGACCGAAAGGGCTCGACTCTCAGTCTTGGACTTGAGTTGCGCGGGGACGCGGTCCTGATGAGAGTCCGGGAGCAATGAGTCGAGCCCTTTCCCGAGTCCGCCACGTCGCATGGGCACAGTGTCGGTTGAATCAATGACCGGCACATGGCCACCGAGCAGGGCATCCACCTGTTCACGGACCTCTTCGCCGTCCCGAGTGCCATCGAGCCAGACCCGGGCAAGCGGAGCCCGTTCTCCGGTAAGTGTCAACTCCACGCTGCGCACCCCGGGAATTTCGCCGAGCTCATCCTTCAGGTTTCGTGTTGCCATGGACTCCCGATCGTCTTCGATGGGAACCCTACCCACCCGTGGGGGATTCGGCGGTGCCTGTGATCTGACGGGGTTGGGAAACCACCATGATGCACGCGTCGATGATCGCTGGCACACCAAGTGCATCAACCTTCGTGCGGACGGCTTCGTCGGCAGCGCCCGGCTGGATCCACACCGCTCCATCATTGAGCGCTGCGACGTCATCGAGAACTGCCAAAGTCCGCTTGGGTGGAACGACAACGCTGACGATGTCTGGCTGCGGTTCGATGTCGGCAACCGTCGCCACCGTGGCATCGCCGTCGACGGTCGGCCGGGTTGGGTTGACCGCAACGACGCGGTAGCCCTTCTTCTTGAGGTGTCGGTAGACAACGCCACCGTACTTTCCAGGGGCGTCCGTTGCCCCAACGACGGCAATCAACGGATCGCCCTCAAGTCGGGAAAGTACCTCAGCATTCAGCACTTCAGGGTTCATACTGTCTCAACGTCTTGTTGACCATCGACTATTCCTCTCGAATTTGTTCCTGTTCGACGGTGTCGACGAACGCCGGCCCGTAATTGCCAATATCGCCGGGCTCCACAAAAACCGTCTTTACGGTCGCAAACAGGATCTTGACGTCGAGCTTGAGTGAACGCTCGTCGACGTAACGCACATCAAGTTTCGCCCGCCGCCCAATGTGAAGGGAGTCCCGTCCACTGACCTGTGCCAATCCGGTGAGACCGGGCTTGACCTCGAATCGACGGTTCGAAAGACCGATCATCTCAGCCTCTTCGACGACCAGTGGACGCGGTCCGACGAGCGACATCGTCCCCTTCAACACATTGAAAAGGTTGGGAAGCTCGTCGATCGACCACTTCCGAAGCTTTTCTCCCACACGTGTGACTCTCGGGTCGTTCTCGATCCGGATCGAGTAGTCGACGTCGTCGACGATCGATTGCTTGAGGCGTGCAAGGTGTTCTCGATAGGTCGAACCGTCGTCGTCGATATGCATCGTGCGGAGCTTCACCATCCAGAACTTCTTTGCGTCGCGGCCGACACGCTGCTGGCGAAAGAACGCCGGGCCTTTCGAGTCGAGCCTCACGGCGACCGCAGCAATCAACATGATGGGGAATGTGATCGCGAGCAACACAATCGCACCAGCGATATCCATCGAACGCTTCGCCACCACATAGCCGTGCGAGATCTCGACCTCGTCGGAATCGGGTATGAGCGATCCGATCATCAAACCCACAAGGGCTGTCACTTCGCCAACCAGGAGGGAAAGCGTGGCACGGACAATCGGATCCTCGATGGGAATAAATGCTGTTGCGATCGCGGCGGCCAATGCGGCGATCCATGCAAGGGCGAGCCTGGCAGGTTGCGATTTCGCCACAAGGATTTGACCGATGAAGAGCCCTCCTCCGGCAAGCACAACGGAGGCACCGGCCATCGCTGCAACACCAGCCGAAGGCGCAAATCCCGAACCCATCGTGACACCGACGAGGGTCGGACCGATCAAAGCTCCCGCAGCGGCACCCGCGAAAGCGAGCAACATGCTTGCAAATCCAATGCCTCGTGCCCATGCACGAAGTTCGCGTCGCTCCCCCGTTGCAGACATGGACGTGAAGGATGGGAGGATTCTTGCAATGAGGTTGTACCCGATGGTCAATGGGGCCCGTGCGACGAGAAGCGTCGCGTAGATGATCGAGTACTCGGTGTGGGTGGCTCCGAGTCGTGATGCAACGAGAGGACTGGCGAGGAGCAGCGCCTGCGATGCTGCGGCCGACAGCACGAGGCCGGAAAGCAACCATTGGTCATCCTCGACCTCCGTGGAGTCAGCAGCAGAACCGCGTTGCTTCCATGGCCTCCAGGCCACGATGACCAGTGTGCCGAGGATGTGTGCCCAGGCATAACCGGTGATCGTGTTGACCGTGAGAGCAACGCCAACGGCAATGGCAACACGGACAAGAGAGGCAGCCGCTGATGACCGCCCGTAGGCACGAAACCGTCGAAAACCAGCGAGATAACCACGACCGGTCGCAAAGATGAAGTGGGTCACGACCGTGGCAACGGCGAACATGACAAGGGTTCGACGGTCCGTGAACTGGAAGTAATCGTCCCCGGACACTGCCACCGTAATCGCGGCGGCCATCGCCGTGACCACAACAAGCGCGGCACCGCGGGCCGGAAGGACCCATCCGCGGGCACCGAGTGTGAGCCTGCGAATAATGAACTGTTCCACCGGTACAAGAACGATCAGGAATGCAAGGAAGTGAGCGGTGAGCAAGACGCCGATGGGTGCGAAGGCTTCCTCACCCAAGGACCGACCGGCGATGAACTGGAAGGCGTAGCTTCCGAGCCCCGCGATGAGGCTGCCGATGACAATGTCAAGAGTGCCATCGCGACGCATATAGGCGTACCGCGCCGCCCGCGAGGGAGGTTGGTTTTCGTTCTGGAAGGTGTCTTCAGGATCGTCCACAGCGTCTTCAGGGTCGTCCACAGCGCTCAGTTCTGGCCGCCGATGAGCCTAACGGACTCACGTCCACAGGTAGTGGAGCTCATCCCTTCGCGAGGGGTGGATACCTTCAATATCAGAGAGCCAGACGTACCATGTCGCCGATGGCACCATCGTCCCAAACCTCCTCATCTTCCAAGCCACTCCTTGCCGCGATCGCGTCAGCGATTGTTCCCGGTGTCGGGCAGTTGATTGTCGGCGATCGTCGTAAAGGCACCATCCTCATTGGAATTGATCTCGCCATCCTCGTCGGGCTCTACCTCTACATGGGCGATGCACTGACACTGGCCAAGTTGTGGCTCCAGCCATCGCAGCTCGCCATGATGATGATTGGCAACATCGTCCTGTTGGGATACCGCATCTGGGCTGCGGACGATGCGTATCGCACCGCCAAGAACAAGGGTTCACGTAACCTTTCACCTTCGATGGGTGCGATGCTCGGCGCCGGCATCGGACTCGCAGCGGTGCTCGTCCTTCCCCATGTGGTCTTCGGCTACTACGACATCGTCCAATACGATCTCATCACGACCGTGTTTGCTTCGAGTTCGCCCTCGCCGACACAACCGGGTCCCGAGAGCACGACGCCACCCGCCACAACAGCAACGGGCGATACGGTCGAAACACCGACCTCGACCACAACACAACCGCCCGCCGCGAACTTCTGGGAAAGCCACGATCGGCTGAACATTCTTCTGATCGGAGGTGACTTCGGTGTGGGTCGCAAAGGAATCCGAACGGACACCATGATCACCATCTCCATCGATCCGGTTTCAGGCGACACAGCAATGTTCTCCGTACCACGGAACTGGACCCAGTCACCGCTCCCCGAAGGAATGGGTGTGTGGGACTGCAACTGCTATCCCGAACTCATCAACGAACTGTGGGTGGCAGGTGAGCAGTACCCAGATGCCTTCCCAGGTCCAAGCGACAACCCGTCGGTGAACGCTGTCAAAGGGGTGATATCAGAGTTCCTCGGCATTCCGATCCACTATTACGCCATGGTGAACCTTGACGGCTTCGTCGAGATCGTCGATGCCCTCGGCGGTGTCGAGGTCTACGTTCCGGACGCCGTCTACGACGCCAAGTATCCAAGTGAAGACGGTGTCAACACTGAGGTCATCGACATCAAGCCCGGAATGAACAAGTTCGACGGCCATCTCGCCCTTGCCTATTCACGGAGCCGAAATCAGGACTCCGACTACTTCCGCATGAACCGTCAACGATGCGTGATCGAGGCGATGGCCGAACAGATCGATCCGATCAACGTCCTACGGAACTTCCAGGCCCTAGCAAGCGTGATCAAGGACACCATGTTGACCGATATCCCGATTGAAGCCCTCCCCCAACTGGTCGATCTCAAGCCGGTGATCGATCTCGACAACCTCGTTTCGGTCCGATTCATCCCACCTGAGTATTCTCTCGGATATCGAGATGACGGCAAGCCGGGGCAGGTGCCCAACATCGAACTCGTCCACGAGCATGTTGCTCTCGTGATCGCAGATCCAGCGCGAGCGGTTCAGGAACTCGGACTCGAGCAGCTCGACGATGTCTGCGGCGATCCCAACGCCTGAGATGGCTTCCCGGGGTTCAGCGCACAGTTGTTGTGCTGGCGTCTACGGCAACTGGTTGGCGTCGTCGTTTTGGGGTACCAGCACATCGACGCGGGAGTAACTGCGACCATCAATGCTCCGCTGCGTCGTCCAGACCAACGGAACCGACTTATGAACCTCGGGAACTGGTTCCTGTGACGCTGATGCAATCGACACGACTGGCTCCTCGACATCGTTCAGGTCAATGATGGCAACCGTCTCATGAGTCATCGGATCAACGAGAATCGTTCTATCAGGCTCGTACTGGGATGCGAATTCGGGTCCAGCATGCTTTCGCCACGTGTTCCCCCGCGACGCGGCAACAGGCTCTGAGAGTGGGGAGCTATGGATGGGTTTGTTCGGTCGGGGCATGGACCCTCCGTCATGAACCATCATAGCCCACCGTCGACACGCAGACCACACGTCATTGTTGGCCACGCGACATTAGGGTTGACTCGTGAAAATCTTGATTCGCCTTGCCATCAACGCGGCCGCAGCCTGGCTCGCGTTCACGGTGCTCGACGGGCTCAACTGGAATCGTAAGTGGCTCACACTGGCCGCCATCGCTCTCATCATCGGAGCGGTGAACACCTTCATCAAGCCAGTACTGAAGTTCCTGTCGATTCCCGTTCGACTCGTGACACTCGGCTTTTTCACACTCGTCATCAACGTTGCCCTCATGGCAGGAGTGATCTATCTCGCAGACGCCATGGACCTCGGGGTCACATCCGACGGATGGCAGTGGACACTCGCCGGCGGATTGGTGATCACCGTCGTCTCTTCGATTCTGTCGATGGTGATCGACTGACAATGGCGGGTCCCAAAGCACGCGCCACCCTCTCGGGTACGGTCACCGGCGTTCGGATGGCAACGAAGGCGTACGAGCCCTCCCTGATGCCGCGCTCCGCGATTGACCAGGGTCTGATTGTGGGTGGCTCATTCCTTTCCGGCTTCATCGCGGGGGCCGCAGCGTCATTGACCTTCGAGGTACTCCCCCGCCGTGCCACGACACCGCTGCTGCGCATCGCCGGGGTTGTGGCAACCGGCTCTCACACTGCGCGATCCCTTTCGGTTGGCGGCGACACGGCCGAGGCCATGGATCCTGCGGGGGCGGGATGGCTGGACTTCGGATCCGAGGTCTTGTCCGCAGTGGCTCTTTCGCGCCTGATCCTGGAGACCAATTCAGCTCTTGCGCGAACGGGAGCTCTCGCGACCGTTGGGTTGACAACAGCTGCCGATACCGGAACGGCCATCGCGGCGAGGACTGACGAGCCAGATGCGAAGTACATTGCTCTCAGTGCCGGAGTCGGGCTGGTCGCCAACGCTGCTGTGGCAGCACTTGCCACCGGCATTCGGGTCGGTGGTTGGCTCCCGGCTCGGGCTCTCCCCCCAAGGACCATTGCACGCGCAGGAGTGTCGATCCTCGGCTCGCTTGCAACCGGCGCTGCGATCGTCTACGGAGCAAAGGTGGGTATACGTCGTGTGACCAACAAGATCGCTGAGGGAAACCGTGCGACAGAGATCGCGTTCGCTGCCGTACCGGTGTCTCCCAGCGTGTCTGGCAGCGCGGCCTCAACGATCCCGTATCGATCCCTTGGCGTTCAGGGAAGACGACTGGTGTCCGATGTGACATCGGGAGCCGATATCGCCGAGATCATGGCGGAACCTCCGATCAGCGATCCTGTCCGTGTCTACGTTGGGGTTGACTCGGCCGTCTCGGACGAGTCACTCATTGATGCTGCGATGGCAGAACTGCACCGCACAGGGGCATTCGATCGCTCAATCATCATCGCTGCATCACCAGCGGGCACCGGATATGTGAACTACATCGCGATTGAGGCTGCCGAGCTGATGTCCCGAGGTGACTGTGCCACCGTTGCGGTGCAATACGGTTCACTACCGTCAATGCTCTCGATGAACAAGATCCAAAAGGCGAGCCGCCTCTACGCGATGTTGTTGACGCGAATCAGAAAAAGCATTGCCGAGTCGGGCTCATCCGCCGAGCTCGTTGCGTACGGTGAAAGCCTCGGTGCACTTGCAGGCCAGGCAGGTGTCGAGGCAGCTTCCCGTGGTGGCGCACTCATCGTGGACCGGGCGCTCTGGGTTGGTACACCCCAGGGATCTCCGTTGTTTGAGAAACTGACGAGTGCGGGGGCACCCGTGTTTGATCACCCCAATGATCTCGCCTCCTATCTTGCTGACCGGGACGCCCCACCGTATGTCTTTTTGAACCACCACAACGACCCGGTGACGAAGTTCGCTCCCGCTGATCTGTACAGGATCCCTGATTGGCTCACCGTGCCGGACCGTGGAAGGGGCACCAACCCCAATCAACGGTGGGTGCCCGGCGTCACGTTCTTCCAGGGCCTCATCGATACGAAGAACGCCGCTACCGTGATTCCCGGCCAGTTCTTCTCAACCGGCCACGACTATCGAGCCGATCTTGCCTCATTCGTGGCAGCGGCGTACGGGTTTTCAGTCACGGACGACCAAATGGCACGGATCGAAGAACGGCTACGGGAATCTGAGATTCGTCGATCCGATGCGATCGCTCTCGGCAAGATTCATAGCGCTTGAGCAACGGCCTCAACGACAGCACGACGATGGATAGTCATCTGTTGGTGGACACCCTGGATGGATCGTGATCGTGCAAATCCACGGACCGACCGGAAGAAGAGCACGAAGCGCTCGGTCAGCGCTATCAAAGCGAACAGGTAGACCGGAAGCAGCAGCACGATGATGGCAAGTCCTTCGGCCCCTCTCTGGCTCCAACCCCACCATGCCCACGCGCTCCACGTGAGCAAGAAGACAAACAGCCCTGCCAACGGCTTGATCGTCGCCATGGCTGCATCGGCAACCTTCAATCGTCCGATCAGCCACACCACCAGCATGGGAAGCCAGTTGACGACTACACCAACAAGAGCAAACGGCAGCAGAAGAAGTCCGATGAACAGTGTCCTGATGATGTACCACGAGAACGTGGATGCATTGCTCATGCCGGAGATGAACATCGCATCGTCCAAACCCATCGCATCGAGGTCGGCCTGGTACGTCGTCATGGCGTCTTCAACCGCAGTTTGCGCTTCCTCATCCGCATCGTCGAGCAACCCGGCGAGACGTTCCCGATCACCATGCCCAACCTCCGTGTCCCTGGTCTCGGGATCGCGCAGCGCTACAGCCGCTGCGGCGGACAGGCTGTGGGCCGTTGTCCAATCCTCAAAGTCTGGAGCTGCCCGGCGGAGTCTGACCTCCATGTCATCTGTCAGCTTGCGTACCGCCGCGTGGTTTGAGGCGTCGGCTATCTCTCCTTGTGCAACGTAGTTGTCGATCTCGGCATCGAGATCGATCTCCCAGCCGATATCGATGAACACATCCGAGCGAAGGGCAGCCTTGTTCTCGTAGTGGATACCCGCGCTGATGATCTGGATCCCCTCAACACCGTTGGCCCGTGCCCCGAGAGCGATCCGGGCGGATCCGGTCTTGATGGATGCGATGGATGGATCATCCACGGTGATGCCTTCGGGAAAGATCGTGACGAGTTCCCCCTGATCGAGCGCGTCGTAGGTCGACGCAAACATCTGGTCATTCGACGACTTCCCGGTGCCGTCCTCTGGCTTGTGGACCGGGATGGCTCCGACCCAGTTGACGATGACCCTGGCAATAGGGTTCTTCCATATGACGTCTCGTCCGATGAATCTGGGGACACGGTCCATGGCATAGACGAGAACGAGGGGATCCGAGAATCCTCCAAAATGGCTCCCGTTTGCGAGCTGTGGACCTGTTTCCGTGAGCCCTGGACGCTGTCTCACTTCGACGCGGTGATACAGCAGGGCAATCGCCCACGAAACAATCTTTTTGATGAACCGGTCGCGGCGTGACATCTCGTCTCCCAATGGTCACGTCACGCTAATCGGTGACGCGCACCTGCGTCACTCCTGGCTCAAGGCCAGAGGGTGTTGTACGTGAGGTGGTGGATTGCCCGTGCGAACTCGAGAATTCGCTCACGGTCGTTGTCGCCGTCGAGATCCGATGCAGCAAGCATGGCACCCTGCCAACCCTCAAGGTGCCATGTGACTCCTTCAGGAAGATCGGCACTGGCCCATGCGTTGTCAAAGGGCCAGGGGTTTGCGTAAAAGTAGGCATCACCGGCTGGATAAAAGCCGACCGCGATCTGGGCGTTTGCACCCTCGGCATTCACCGTCTTGTGGCTGAACCATTCCGTTGCGATGTCGAAACCATGGGGCCAGAGGTGCGGACCGGAGATCTCGCCCTCAATACCGGTGTTGAACACCGACAACGTGTCACTGACCCACAGGGCATTGTCATGCCAGGCATGGGCGCGCCATCGTTCATAGATCTGGTGGTCGTCGTTGGCATAGCGATCCGTGTCGATCTCAAACGACGAGCCGTGGGATTGGACGAGTTCCGCAATCGTCGACCCGACGGTCCTTGGCGATGGGCCGGTGTTGAGGTCGATGGTGAGGGTATCGGCTCCTGCTTCGATCCTGATCAGGTCTCGGTGCACGTCGAGTGTGGATACCAGTGAGGCACCACTGGCCAGCGGCGTCGGCGCTGTCGCAAACCCAATTCCACCATCGGAAAGATGTGCAGGGTGCATTGCCACGTGTGCCCATCTGCGATCAGGTTTCGCGCCCACCCGTGGCAACGCTGTCATGGCTTCCACGTAGCGGTGGAGCGATACCCGTGTCGGTTCCCATCCGGTGGGGAGCGGTGGAAGGTTCATGAAAGCGACCCCGGTAGCTTGTCAGTGATACAAACGGTAGCGGTACCGATCAGATTCCCATCGAGGTGGAATCCTCTTGCTCCTTGGCAGACGGGTCAACCGGAGATCCCATGAGGTCATCACGGCGATAGGGATCTCCACCTCCATCGAGGGCCCGAGAAACGTTGAGGCCCACAAACAAGATGATCCCGACCGACAGACCGAACCCGAACGTAGGAAACGCTATGAGTCGGAAGTCGTAGTCACGCGGCTGGATGTCCAAAGTGATGGCTCCCGATGGGTGAAGTGTGCACACGAAGAATCCGCCATAGGCCGGTTGGAGCTCAAACCGACGCACGGTGTTGGGAGGTACATACCAGTTCCCGAGGGTGTACGCCACATCGTCGCGGTTGTCGAGAACCAACGTATCGTCAGCGAGAAAACTCCAGGTTGATGGGATCTCGAGGGGATTCTCTCCTTGTTCGATCAGGGCGTACGAGCCCTCGGGAATGAGGATGGTCCGTGTCGTTGGTTGACGCGAGCCCTGTGTGTACAACAAAAGCGCTATCGAGGAAAGTCCCCCGATAACGATCGTCGAACCGATGATGAGCGCGATTGCTTCAATGAGCCGCCGCTGGGATGAGATGTGCTTCTTTGTCCGCGAGGGATCGGCCATCTAGAAAAGGTACAGCGTTGGATAGATGATCACCCACGCGAGGTCAACGAAGTGCCAATACTTGACAACACCTTCGGCCCCCCAGTAGTCGCTTGAGCCAAAGTGGCCGCGAAATCCAAGAAACAACACGATGAAAAGGGCAACGATCCCGCTGAAGACGTGGAAAGCGTGGAGACCGATCAGCATGAAGTACGAGGTTCCGTATGGCGTCTCTGGCGGATAATGCTGGATGGCTTCCGTGAGCTCAACCGCTACGCCAGCCAAGAACACAAACCCCAGAAGGATCGTCACGATCGTGAACAGCTTGAAGTTTCGACGATGGTTGTACTTGATCGAGACTTCTGCAAGGTAGGCGCTGATCGATGACACCAACAGCACCATCGTGAGGGTCAGCGCAAGGGCCTGGTTCAGACCCTCGGGCCGGTAGGTCCCTGTCGAATAGAAGCGGGCCGCAAGAAATGCTGCGAAAAGGAAGCATTCCGAGAAGATGAACATCCACAGGCCGATCCTGTTGGCCCGTGGCTGAAACGCCGTGTCCTGGTGATATTCACCGTGGCCGCCATGAGAATCCTCGGCGACTGCGTCTGGGACGATGTCAGTCGTCATCAGTGGCCGCCCTCGTCGTTGAAAAGCGCACGGACGTGCATGAATACATCGAGGATGATCCAGCCCTTTGCAAGGATAAACGGCATGATGGGAAGCAGCGGATTTGCCACCTCAACCGCGATGATGTACTCGAACACGGAGAGCACTGCAAGGAGAACGGCTGCAATCACTCCTCGCTTGGTTGCCTTCTTGAGATTCTCACGGTCAATCGCAACCATTTCGGTGGTCATGCGGGACTCCCCTCAAGTTCGGCGCTCTCGCCAGCGCCGGCTTCATCGAATACAGCGTAGAGCGAGCCTTCGACGCCGTAGTCATAGGGGTGCCCGACGATGCGGGGCTGGGATGTGAAGTTGTGCTGCGGTGGAGGCGACGACACCTGCCACTCGAGCGTACGGCTGTTCCAAGGGTTCGGACCAGCCTTCGGTCCCTTGATCGCCGAATACAGAAGGTTGCCGATGAGCAGCAAAAAGCTTGCCCCAAGAATGAGCGCCGAGATCGACGCGAAACGGTTGGCTCCTTGGAAAGCCTCTGGATAGTCACCGATTCTGCGATTCATGCCGTTGATGCCGACCCAGAACAACGGGATGAACGTGAAGTTGAACATCACGGTCACCCAGACGGCGAAAATCTGGCCAAGCCGTTCGTTGTACATCCTGCCGGTGAACTTGGGGAACCAGTAGAACAGCGCGGCGAGCAGACCGAAGATCGAACCACCAACGATCGTGTAATGGAAGTGGGCCACGACATAGTACGTGTCGTGGAGGTGAATGTCGGTCGCGACATCCGCAAGGAAGATCCCTGTGATTCCGCCGATGAGAAAGTTGAACAGCCACCCGAACGCCAACAACAGCGGCGTGCGGAACCACAGTCGCCCCATCCACAGGGTGCCGATCATGGAGAGAAAGACGAGGCCTGTCGGTACGGAGATGGCTTCGGTGAGGATCATGAACGGACCATGGAGGAAGTCAGCCATCCCAGACGTGAACATGTGGTGCGCCCACACCACGACCGACAGACCAACGATCGAAAGCATCCCGACCACCGCGGCTTTGTACGCAAACAATGGCTTGCGTGCAAAGGTTGGAACGAGTTCAAGGATGACCCCGAATCCGGGAAGCACCATGATGTAGACGGCCGGGTGGCTGTAGAACCAGAAGATGTGTTCAAATAACAGCCCTGTCCCGACGTCGGGGCCAAAGAACGACGTGCCCGCGACTCGATCCATCGTCACGAGGATGAGTGATGCTGCAAAGAATTGTGTCACACAGAAGCTGAGCAGCGATGCCGCGAAACACGCCCAGGAAAAGATGGGTAGCCGACCCCAAGTCATGCCGGGGGCTCGCATCGTGATGATGGTCACGAGAACGTTGATGCCGCCGAGGATCGACGACAGACCGAATGTGATGATTGCCAGGTTGAAGAGAATCTGGCCGGACTCATTCGTTACCGAAAGGGGTGCGTATGACGTCCAGCCGGCGTTGAACGCACCGAGGAACGGAGCACCCAGGAGGGCAATCGCGACCGGTGGAACCAGCCAGAATGCGAGAGCGTTCAGCCGTGGGAAGGCCATGTCAGAGGCACCCACCTGAATGGGAATGATGTAGTTCCCAAATGCCCCGAGGATGCCGGCAACAGCAACGGCAACCATCAGGATGCCATGCATCGAAACAACCTTGTTGAAGTCGTCAAGGTCGAGGATTCCTTGCCCTGCCGATGCCAATTCGATACGCATCAGCATCGCGCCGATTCCTCCAATGAGGAGAACCGTGATGAACGTCACGCCGTACTGAATACCGATGACCTTGTGGTCAATCGAGAACTCGAAATAGCGTGTCCAACCCTTTTCGGGTGACGTTTTGGGCTTCTTCCCCATCCACTGTCGACCGAATGCTTCCAATCCGCCGATGCCCGAGAGCCAACCGATCAGTCCAAGGATGAATCCGAAAATGACAGCGACTTCGTCCGTTGGGCTCCCACCACGTATTGTGACGGTCAGCCAAATACCCGCGACATATCCAACGAACGCAAGAACTGATGCTCTGAAAATGTACTTCATCGGCTACCCACCCGTTCCAAGTCCGTCGATGTAGTCAAGCCACTCGGCGTCGTCGACAACGCGTACCGGTAGCGACATCTGGGCGTGGCCTGCTCCGCAGAGTTCGGCGCATTGGATGCGGAGGTTGACGTCGTCGTCGATCCCTCCCGTGTGCGTTGCCGTGATGTATACCCGCGTCGTGAGACCAGGAACCGCGTCGATCTTGGTACGGAACGCAGGGATCCAGAAGCTGTGGAGGACATCGGTACTGTGGACGTCGTAGCGGACCCGTTTTTCGACGGGGACGACGAGTTCATCAAGTGCGGTCGCCCCGTTGGGATATGTGACCTGCCAGAAGAACTGAGCGGCCTCGATCTCGACGACGTAGTCCGATACCGGTTCACCTCGAACGGCTGCAAGGCCAACAAATCCAGGGTTGATGACGATACCGATGGCGAGCGAAATGGTGACGACGAGCCATAGGCCGACGATAAGCCTGCTGCCGCGCTGTGGTGGACCGTCCTCGCGGTCCGCTCCTCGTGATCGCCAACTGATCGCTCCCCAGACCATGATGGCGAAGATGAGTGCCATGACCGGGACCGCGAGCGCCTCAAGGAGCTCGTAGGCCTCATCGATGACCTCCGCTTCCTCTGAGTATTGAGCCGGAAGCACCGTCGTGTTCATCACGAGGAGCAGTCCGAGAACGGTGAAGAGCAGCCACAGGAGAAAGACTGGTATCCAGGATTTCTTCACAGGCCCTCCATGTCGGGTGTCTGCTCGGTGACTGGCGAGATGTTAGCCCCACCCCGCGTCGTGTACCGAACTATTCCTACCCAGGGTTCGTACCCCCCATTTTTGGGGGGTACGAACCCTGGGTACGCGTAGGCGAAATGATGCGTTAGGCGAGGGATGCTTCGAGGGTGATCTCGACGTTGCCAACGAGGGCGTTTGAGACGGGGCATCCGTCCTTGGCGGCCGCCGCGTGGGTCGCAAAGTCCTCTGCCGACATGCCGGGGACGGTTCCGACGACGGAGAGTGCCATCGTGGTGATCCGGAACCCCGCATCCGTCTTCTCGAACTTCGCGACAGCCTTGGTGTCGAGATTCTCTGGTGGGTTTCCCGCACCAGCCAAGACATTCGAAAGCGCCATCGAGTAGCACGCTGCGTGGGCGGCGGCGATCAGCTCCTCGGGGCTTGTTTTTCCGGCAGCCTCTTCGGTCCTGCTCGCCCAGCTGACCGGAAGCGGTCCTGCAGCGCCACTGTTGAGACTCGCCGTCCCCGATCCCCCGAACAAATCTCCCTGCCAACTCGCAAATCCTGTGCTCTTCATGCTGTTCCCTTTCGAACGGTCGCCTGGTGCGAGGGTAACCCATTCCACAGAGCCAGAAAACTCAACAAGTCACGCGCGCTTGTCACCCCTATCAGATGAGGTGTGCGAGTAGCTTCCGTGACAACCCTCACAGCACAGATGGGTGGATGGATTCGAGTGGCCGATGTTCCTGTTGTCAGGGGTGCAATGGACTTCGACTCGTTCTACCGCGCCGACTACTGGTGACTCGTCGGGCTTGCGATTGAGGTCGTCGACCTCGGCACCGGTGCGGTTGTAGCCGAAGCACTCAACCCTCTGACAACGTCGGAGAACCCTCACCGTCCGAACGGACGGTTCAGCCCCGATGGAACGATGCTCGGAACCAACAATCGAACTGGCGACATCGTCTACTTCGCTGTCGAACCAGAACCCGAGGCAATTACAGTTTCGGAAGAAACAAAGAGGGAGTTCTTGTACATGGCTTGGTCTTCGGACAGCCGTGCCCCGTAACCTACGACGATGGATCGACGAACCATCGCGGTGAAACGATGAATGGAGGACACGACCACACGGTGCGCGCCAGCCGGAGGCATTTGAAGCCCCTCGGTGTGGCCCTTGTTCTTGTCGTGGTGTTCCTCATCGTTGAGGCCATAGCTGGCTTCTGGACCGGTTCACTCGCCCTGATCTCCGATGCTGGGCACATGGCGACGGACGCTCTCGGCATCGGAATGGCGCTCGCAGCCATCATCGCAGCGGAGCGAACGACCTCGATCCGACGGACCTACGGGTTGTACCGAACGGAAATTCTCGCCGCCCTCGCAAACGCCGTCCTTCTGTTTGTGGTCGCTGGATACGTGTTGTATGAGGCGATCACCCGGCTGAGTTCGCCACCCGACATTCTCAGCGGACCCATGATGCTGGTTGCGGCCGCGGGACTCGTGGTGAACGTGATCGCCTGGCGCTTGCTTCGGGCAGGAGCCGAGGAGTCGCTCAACATTGAGGGGGCGTATCTCGAGGTCATTGCGGATCTGATCGGTTCGATCGGCGTGCTGATCGCCGCGATCACCATCTGGCTCACGGACTGGATGATCATCGACCCGATTGTGGGCGCTGCGATCGGTCTCTTCATCCTGCCGAGGGCATGGCGATTGGCGCGAAAAGCGTTGGATATCCTACTGCAATCGGCACCGGAACGGATCGATCTTGATCAACTCAGCACTGAACTCGGTGGAATCGCTGATGTCGTGGATGTGCACGATCTCCATATCTGGACGCTCACATCCGACATGGATGTCGGGACCGCCCATCTCATGACCCGTGATGGGGTCGACCCGCACCCGGTACTTGATCAAGCACGATCGATCCTCCAGAGCCACGGTATTGCCCACGCGACCCTCCAGGTTGAACCTGAGTCGCACGAGGGATGTGCGGAGGTGAACTGGTGAGCACGGATTCCAAGACTGAGATGCAGAATTCCGAACTTCTGACCTCACGCGACCCGATCAGGACCTGGCTTTGGATGGTCGCCGGGCTCACGGCTGCGATGGTCGTCGTCGGCGGGTTTGTTCGACTGTCCCGAGCCGGATTGTCGATTGTTTCGTGGGATCCGGTCACCGGAGTGCTCCCACCGATTGGAACCGACGCGTGGCATGTCGAGTTCGCGAAGTACCAGCAGTCACCGGAGTATCTCCTCGTCAACTCAGGGATGACGCTTGCTGAATTCCAGCGCATCTTCATGATCGAATGGGCGCACCGACTCATTGCACGCATCGCGGGGCTCATGGTCGTGATTCCCCTCGTGTGGTTCATGGCGAAACGCATACTGACGTTCAAACAATCGCTGCGGTACTGGGCCGTTGCAGCACTCTTCGGGATCCAGGCGGTCTTGGGTTGGGTTATGGTGTCAAGCGGGTTGCGGGACCGACCGATCGTGAGCAATGCCAGGCTGACGATGCACCTCCTCGTCGCTCTCGCCACCCTCGGAATCGTGATGTGGATGGCCATGGATCGATCGCCTGCGGATTCACCTGCTGGCGGAGGCAAACGATCAACGGTCGTGTTGAGTTGGTCGCTCCTTGTGGCGGTTGTTGCTCAAATCGGACTCGGTGGTCTTGTTGCCGGGATGCGGGCAGGGTCGGTATCGGACACGTGGCCGCTCATGGCTGGACGGTGGGTTCCCGTGGATCTCTTGACCGAATACGATCCATGGTGGATCAACTTCATTGAGCCGGTGGGTTCCCATTGGCTCCACCGGTGGATTGCGTTCCTCGTCGCTGGAATCGCGATCGCGCTGTTCCTCGCCGTCCGCCGCGACAGCGGCACAACAGAAAGGATGCGATCGACCACCCGGTGGTTGATTGCGGTCCTCTCCCTTCAGGTGGGTCTTGGGATCAGTGTCGTCGTGTTGGCGGTTCCGAAGTGGCTTGCATTGGCTCATCAAGCGAATGGGATGGCGGTGTTTGCGATTGCGGTCGTGATCTGCCACACGGCAACACGAACGTCGACCAGCAGCCAAGCTTCGACGACGTATGACATCGCCCTGATACCCGACGATCGTTGAGGCTGCTCAAAACGGTGCTGGTCAAAACAGGCGATCGCCTCGCAACCCGCTTGCTTGCTTCACCCACGACGCAAACTGGGCCTCGTCGAACTGCTCCCCCTCAAAAATGTGGAGGTAACGCACATCCTTCTGCTTGGACTCGACAGGGGGAATCGGATCGAACGTCATCCCACGAAAGAACGCCACCTTGATGTACTTGGTAAGGCAGTGGAAGCTGAGGAACCATCCGTCCCCCTCTACGCCATAAAACGGACTGTTCCACCGCACCGCCTTTCGCACGTGTGGCACCGTCGCCACGATGAGCGCATCGAGACGGCGTCCAACATCACCCTTCCAACCCGGCATCGCATCGATGTAGGCCTGTACGACCGCATCGCCGTCACCCTTGGCGATCTGCGGATTTCCACCCGAGAGAAGAACAGGTTCCACGCCCTTCGCCGGATTCTTGGATTCCGCCATGGCAACCTCCTGAGTTCGTGCAGCGTGCGACCGGCCACGGTAGTCCGAACAGGCAGACACTGCCACGAAAGGCGACAAAACCCGCCTTTTCCGAAGCGCATGCCCGGCCAGCAGTATTCTTACAAAGGAGATCGGACGCTGTCTCAATCTCAACAGCTCATCTCACAGTCGAGTCGGAGGAATCATGAATGCCAAGGTGGATGCCTACATCGCACGGTCCGAGATCTGGCCAGAAGAGATGACCCAACTGCGACCAATTCTTTTGGGTGCTGGGCTGACCGAGGAGATCAAGTGGGGCAAGCCCTGCTACAGCCATGACGGCGCAAACATCGTGATCGTCCAGGAAATGAAGGACTTCCTTGCCCTCATGTTCTTCAAAGGAGCGTTGCTGAGCGATCCGGCTGGCGTCCTTGAAGAGCAGGGCGCAAATACAAGACACGCTCGCCGCATTCGCTTCACCTCAGTCGACGACGTTGCGCGACTCGCCGACACCGTCAAGGCCTACATCGAGGAGGCAATTGATGTCGAAGAGGCAGGCCTTGAGCTGGGCCCGCCCCCCGAGTTGATCCTCGTCGAAGAACTCCAAGCTCGCCTTGACCAGGATCCCAAGCTCAAGGCAGCGTTCGAGTCCCTCACCCCCGGCCGACAGCGCGAATACAATCTGTTCATCTCGGGTGCCAAGCAGGCCAAGACCCGCGAGTCGCGAATCGACAAGTACACCGAAGTAATCCTGAGCGGCAAAGGTCTTCGCGACCAGTAAGCCGACCACCCGCCACACTCCTGAGCCACGTGAGCTAACTTCACGAGAGCCAGGACGAACGACAGCCTCCAAGGATTCCAGGGCGAATCACCGATACTCAACTCCTGTATCTCCCCGGCCATGTAGGTTCCGAACGAGATCTAGATGTACCCGAAGTCGTCAGCCGTTCGAGTCTCTGACCTTGCTGAGCTGCTTGGGAATCAAGCTATCTCAATCGAACACCGAAAAGGCGACCAGAATGACGTTGAAGACAGTGAGGCCAGCAATGACCCACGTCAGGCACTCGATACGGTTGCCACTCCGCTCAATAGCCCGACGGTGTAGCTCCTCTCTAACAAATGTCGCTTTCGCAATTGTCGAGTTGACAGAGCTCACCACATGTTGTTCGTTATTGGCCGACTCAACGGCTTCGGAGTAGATGAGGTCAAGCTCATCGTCGCTTGAATTTCGCAATGTTTCTAGCGTCGGCAGAAAGCGTTCCATTCGAAAGATAATGGCACCTGATAAGACAGTTCCGAAGGATCTCATTGAAATCAGGGGTTGTGCCGAGCGGGACGTCGACAACACCGGCGAAGCTATCTCTGGCAATTCGGTGTCGGTGGAGCAACGCGAGGAGAAGCAGGATCAGAGGTTCGAGATCGTGAATGGCCATTGGGTCCAGGACTTTCAGATGAACAGAGAAACACAAGTGTCTCTTAACTGGCACTCGATCTCGGATTTTTCTTCCAATTCGGTGGGCCCGGTAGGACTTGAACCTACGGCCAAGCGATTATGAGTCGCCTGCTCTGACCAGACTGAGCTACGGGCCCGCGTCCGGGATTGTACGGTCGCCAGCGAATCAGATCAGAGCATCGCCGCAATCCCACCAAGCAGGCATGACCGCTTGGACGCGGTGAAACGGCCCACGATGGCGGGGTTCGAAAGCTGCTATTCCACGGTGTCGACTTCGATGTCGTACCACTCGGGCCATGATGCGCTTTCGAGCGTGGTGATCCGGAAGGCCTTGACACCTTCAAGGGGAACATCGGGATGCCACACGAGGACGTCACCGATTTCGGTGTATCCAGTGAATGTGGTGACGACGCTCCAAGCATCGTCGATGAGGACTTCGACCTTGTGGACGCTGTCGCTTGGCGGTGTCTGATACACGATGAATCGGATCTCGCTGACGGTAACGGGCTCGGGAAAGGTTTGCTGGATCCAACCGGGAGCGTCGGCCCCCGATGACCAGAATGACTCACCCAGGGTGACGCCGTCGAATGCCAACTCAGGACCGTGACCGGGACGGCTTGCTGATGCAGTGACATCGACATCGGGGGGTTCGATGCCTGGGCACAGATCCTGATGGCCGGGAGCGCAGTATTCCGTTGTTCCACCGATGATCGTGGCAAGAACTTCCACATCGAGGAGGTCTCGTGTCGGGATCTCAAGGACATTGTCCGAAAGTACGACGAGGTCGGCAAGCTTTCCCGGAGTCAACGAACCCACGTCATCTTCTGCATGGATCGCGTATGCGGCGTTGATGGTCATCATTCTCAGGGCCTCATCGATCGGTACACCCCCGGCTTTCATCCAATCCGGGGCTTCACAGATTTCACCGTCGTCTCCGACACGGGTCCTTGCGACGAGGCTGAAAAGGTCCGGAACGGCTCCGATCGGGAGCACCCATGGATCGTCTCCGTGCCATGCCACGATGATGCCGGGGTTTGCGAGTCCGATCGCGTTCGGTCGGTTCCCGTAGTTGATGAAGATCGGCTCCCACTCAAGCCCTTTGGTGCATGCTGACGAGCCGCCGAACACAGCTGGCACGATGCCGATCTCCCCGTATCTCGGCGCGATCTCGGGAGTCACGAACACGTTGTGGTCGATTCGATGGCGGAGCACGTTCGGAGCACCTTTGAGGACGGATTCGTACGCATCGAGGGCTTGCGTGATCGCAAGATCACCCTGTGCATGGATGATCACTTGCATCCCCCGATCCTGTGCATCCTGGATCCAGGATCTCATCTGCTCATCGGTGTGATACGGCTTCCCGACCGGTACCCCCACTGCCCAGGGTTCACTTGAGGCCACGAGACCACACACTCCCCCGTCAGCAAAGATCTTGACTCCGAGAATCCGGAGCCGATCGCCAAGTTGCCCGGGCTCGTAGGCCTGATACCAATCGCCGTAGTGCTCTCCGCATGGATCGGTGATCGTGAGATACAGGCCGGTCCGAACTCGGAGTTCACCCGATGCTGCCCTCTCGATGAACTGTTCTGGCATATCGGGTTCCGCCGATCCGTCGGCGAGAGATGTGATCCCAGCTTCGAGCGCCATTTGTTGACCCTCCTCGAACGGAGCCGCGTCCGTGAGGATGTGGGTGTGGGGGTCCACAAATCCGGGACCGAGCATCCGCCCACCCAGATCAATGACCTCGGTGTCGGGTCCGATGTAGCGCTCAATGTCGGTGCTCGATCCCACCGCGGCAATGGTGTCACCAGAGACTGCAAGCGCCTCGACCGTGCCATAACTGGGATCCACGGTGACGACGTCGCCACCGATGAACACGATATCTGCTGGCTCCACAGGGGGAAGAACGGTTGTGGTGGTTGTCTCGATCACCGTCGATGTCGACGTTGAGGTCGATGCTGTCGTGGGGATGTTCGGGGCTGAGGTCGTTGTGTTGTCAGCGGAACCGTTGCACGCGGTCGCGACGAGCGTCACCACGAACAGGACACTGACCGACTGTGTGAACATGCGATCCATCGTAGGAAGACGGGATTAAGGTCGGCTTAAGGGAACGGCGGGAGTGAGGGCACACGCCGTTGGTTGTCAGACCCCCTCAAGCAGCGTCGTCGCATGGTCTAGCCCGCAGGTGCTTGACATACGTGACAAGAGGCCGACTGTCATGTTTCGGGAAGGTAGGCCGTGAGAGCGTCTGTCATCTCCTGCGGGAACCGCATCGGACGACCCGTTGGATTCACACAGGCGCCGTAGACCACCTGGGTTGCAAGGACCTCATCCCCACGAACGATGCGTTGACCAAAACGCGTGCTCACCCGGCGGACATCTTCAACCCAGGTCTCGACAACGAGATCGTCGCCCTCCATTCCTGAAGCAAGGAACTTGGTTTCGATCGATGACACCACGATCTGCACGCCCATGTCGGCAAGACCGGTCAGTGTCCATCCGACTGCTCGAAACAGGTCGATCCTCCCCACTTCAAAATACTGGATGTAGACCGCGTGATTCAGGTGGCGGTATGGATCGAGTTCGTAGAACCGCACCCTGATCGGTGTTTGGTGGATCATCGGAGCCACGCTACCCGAACCCGTGCTGACGCCACGCCTCGTACACGCCGATGGCCGCGGCGTTCGCAAGGTTCAGGGACCGTCCGCCCTCCGCGATCGGAATCCGTACCCGTTCAGTGATCCGAGGATGACCGAGCACCTCGGAAGCAAGTCCGTCGGATTCGCGTCCAAACAGCAGGCTGTCACCGGGCTCATACACCACGTCCGAGTACAGGACCGGGGCGTGGTGGGTGAAGGCAAAGATTCGTGATTCGTTCGTGTCGACATAGGCGTCGAAGGACTCATGCAGTGTCACCGACGCGAACTCGCGATAGTCGAGACCGGCCCGACGCATCCGTGCATCGTCAAGATCAAACCCGAGCGGTTCAATCAGATGTAGCCGGCATCCTGTGTTGACGGTCAGGCGCATCAGGTTTCCCGTGTTTGGCGGGATTTCTGGCTGCCACAGGACCACATCGAACATGAGTCATTCCTCGCCGCGGAGTGCCTTTTCGTGCAACAGCATGAAGGACAGGGCAGGGTCGTTTGATTGAACGGACTTGACGATCTCCCAGTTGTTGCGGAGTTGCGTGGTCATCCATTCCATGATGTGTCCGAGGCTGCACCACGTGTAGCGGGGGTTCGGTTCGGTTGGTGCCTTTGACGCAAACACCATGAGCCTGAGCCGAATGCCGCCGGGGTGCATGGCGTTCCCAGTTTCGATCAGCTCTCGAACAAGAAGGTCCGCCACGTCGGGTTTGATCTTGCCGACCCGGCCAATGGCCGCACGGAGTACCAGAGGATCCCGAGCAGCTCGATTGAGGTCGGCGGCTCCCTCTTTCACCTCACCGATGATGACATCGATCGTCCGATCCGACGGTGCAAGGACTGGATCAGGTACCACCTCGAACCCGCCTGTGGTGCCATTCACACTGATCGAACCCGCACCGGGAAACCGGACTGCGAGAACATCGACGTCGGTGAGGGTCCGTGGATTCTCCGTGTCCATGAACTCGAGTACCGGATATTCGGTCACCGTGAAGAACCCGTTCATGTAGAGATAGCTCTGTACAAGCGAAACCGCGGTGTCCATTGCCGCAGCCTATCGAGGACTGACGTCTGAAAGGTGACTCCGCCACGATGGCCGGCAGATTCGTTGAGCCCTGCCGTCGGGTCTTGTGGCAGACTGGCGCGATGCGGCACAACGACACGTCCGAAGTTGATCAATGACGACGTTTCGCGGGGCGGTGCTGCGCGAACGGGGACTTCCTCGGCCCTATGTCGAGTCACGTCCGCTTGAGATCGTCGAGCTTGAGCTCCCTGATCCGGGACCCGGTGAGATTCTCGTCAAGATCGGGGCAGCGAGCCTGTGTCGATCAGATCTGTCCGTCGTCACGGGTGCACGTGTGTGGCCGCTACCGATGGTGATCGGGCATGAGGCAGCGGGCCAAGTCGTCGCGGTCGGTCCCGGTGTTGTCAGTCTTCAAGCTGGCGACGACGTTGTTCTCGTCTACCTGCCCCAGTGCGGCGTCTGCGATGACTGCCGGCGCGGTGAACCGTGGCTGTGCGATGTTGGCATGGCGGCGAACCGCAAGGGGGAACTGCTGACGGGTGGTACCCGCCTCACCCATCACGGTGAGGCGATCCACCACCACATGGGGGTGGCGGCGTTCGCCGAGTATGCCCTCGTAGCAGCTGCCTCGGCTGTGAAGGTACCGCCCGGGCTGCCAGCCAAGGACACCTGTGTCTTCGGCTGTGCCGTCCTCTGCGGCGCAGGAACCGCGCTCAACACCTCAGGAATCTCCTCCGGTCAGTCTGTCGCGGTCATCGGGCTGGGAGCAGTGGGGCTTTCGGCCGTTCTCGGAGCGAAAGCAGCAAACGCTGAGAAGATCGTCGCGATTGACCGTCTCGACGCCAAACTTCTCACGGCGATATCGCTTGGTGCAACCGAGGCGGTGCTCGCCAACGAAGACACACGCGCCCGTGTGCTGACACAGACAGGTGGGGGTGTCGACCATGCAATAGAAGCTTCCGGCACCAAAGAAGGTTTTGATCTCGCCGCGAGCCTCGTACGGCGAGGCGGCACGGTGAGCACATTGGGCCTTCCCGCACCGGAAGTGTTTCACGAACTCGTCCTGGCCCCTCTGGTCGCCAATGGCGTCACCATTCGGGGCAGCTACCTCGGGTCATGTGACACGGCTCGTGACGTTCCGCGGTTCCTTGAGCTGTATCAATCCGGGAGACTTCCCGCAGAGCAGCTCGTCTCGCACCACATCGCGTTGGAGGACATCAACTCGGCGCTCGACCGTCTTGCTGACGGCGAAGCCCTCCGCCAGGTGATCGAATTCGAGACGGCCCCCCTGCGTCGCTGCGCCTGCTGACGCAGGCGACGCTCCGCGTCCCCCCGCTCCGCGGGAGGACGGAAGAAGAACGAAGCCGGAGGACGGGACACCCATGGAACCGTCCCCCCGCCCGCGGGGGGACGCGACGAGCACACGGTTGGGAAGCAACTCCAACGTCTGCGATAGCAGACACAGCGAGAAAGCAGGGGCATCCCACAGCCGGAAGCAGGGGATCCAATCAGCTTGTGGTGGGACGGAAGTGGGTCCAGACGAGGGCCACGATTCTCCAGGCGATCATCAGGCCGATGATCCAACCTGCAGAGACGAGGATGAACGTCGTCGCCGTGCCGTCGTCGAATACAAGGCCGCGGATGAGCATGCCGCCGACGAGAGTGATGACTCCGAGCACCAGCCCTACCAGCAGGTTCGTGGGATTCCGCCATGCCCTCATCGCAACGATGCCAACCCCCAAAGCGATGAGGAAAGGGATCGAAATTCGGATGACCTCACCCCAGTCGGAGTTGAAACCGTGGGTATCACGACCGACGACTGCAAACGAGACAATGATCGCCGCGTCAAGGACCCAGAACCACTTCTTCATGCACACAAGGATATGGATGGTCTGCTCACCGATCGCTGCCGGCACCTCTGGCGTAGTATTCCCGGCGACCGACGCTCAACCAGGGCACAAGGAGCAGCGATGGATTTCGCCTTCAACGACGAGCACCAGGCTCTTCGCGCAATGGTCAGGGAGTTCGCCGAGTCGCGGATCGCACCGAATGCCGAAGCGTGGGATCGAGACCACCACTTCCCCGTCGATGTCGTGCGTGAGATGGGCGAACTCGGCCTCTTTGGCATCACAGCCGACGAGCGTTGGGGCGGCGCAGGTGCCGACTTCACGAATCTCTGCATTGCGATCGAAGAGCTCGCACGGGTTGATCAGTCAATGGCCATCACCCTCGAAGCGGGCGTCAGTCTGGGAATCAACCCGATCCACGAGTTCGGTTCCGAAGAACTGAAAGAGCGATGGCTACCTGACCTCGTTGCGGGGCGTGCTCTCGCCGGGTTCGGACTGACCGAGCCAGGAGCTGGATCAGACGCTGCGGCCACGGCAACCCGCGCCGTACTCGACGGCGATGAGTGGGTCATCAACGGCGCAAAGGCGTTCATAACGAACTCGGGTACCGACATCACAAGCCTCGTCACGATCACCGCCCGAACCGGACCGGACGAAATCTCGTGCATCGTCGTGCCAGCGGGGACACCGGGATTCACGGTTGAACCGGCGTATCGCAAGATGGGGTGGCGAGCATCCGACACCCACGGCCTGGTGTTCGAGGACTGCCGTGTCCCTGCGACCAACCTCGTGGGTGAACGCGGTCGTGGATTCCAACAATTCCTCTCAACACTTGACGACGGACGGATCGCCATCGGGGCGATGGCGGTGGGGGTTCTCCAATGTTGCCTCGAGCAGTCGGTTGCGTACGCAAAGGAGCGCGAGTCAATGGGCAAACCGATCGGTTCTTACCAGGCGGTCGCGTTCAAGTGCGCCGACATGGAGGTGATGACCGAGGCAGCTCGACTGCTCGTCTACAAGGCCGCGTGGCTCAAGGAACAAGGGGGGCCGTTCAAGCAGGAAGCCGCGGTCGCCAAGCTGTATGCATCCGAAGCAGCAATCACCGCAACTCGCGAAGCGACACAGGTGTTTGGTGGTGCTGGCTTCATGGACGAGACACTCGTGTCGCGCCAATACCGAGATGCCAAGGTTCTCGAGATTGGTGAGGGAACTTCCGAGGTGCAGCGGCTTGTGATCAGCCGAGGTCTCGGTCTACCTGTCAGCTGACGATCTCGGTCAGGTCGTAGGTCGCGACAAGATATCGCCCGATCGCCCCGGGTTCGGGGTCCATGCCGATACCCGGACCCGACGGCAGCTCGATCTCGCCGTCGACGACCGACTGGTGAACGACATCTTTCTCCAGATACCAGTCTGCAGGAGCAACATCAGAGGCGAATGCGGTTGGTATCGCAGCGAGCAGGTTGGTGAATGCCCGACCAATACCGGATTCGAGGAGTCCCGAAGCTCTCCAACGCTTTCCGAGTGCCTCGGCGACCCCGATCGTCTCGAGAGCCCCCTCCCATCCCAGTCGACCGGGTTTGACGACGACACCGTCGATCATCGGAGAAATCAGATGTTCCGCGGCATCAGTTGGGGACCGCACCGACTCGTCAGCGAACACCGGGACGTCGATCGCCTCTTTCAGGAGTCGAAGAGCTCGATCATTCCCAAGGTCGCAGGGTTGTTCCACGTACACGATGGCGAGATCTGCCAGCCGTGACAGTTCACCGATCGAGTCCTCGTCGAACGACCCATTTGCATCAACTCCGAGAACGCACTCGGGATGATTTTCCCTGATCTGGAGCACATGATCGACCTCTCCGGGGGCAACCTTCAGTTTGAAACGGGCCACATGCTGGTCGATCGCTGCTCGAACGACGGCGACCGGATCCGTGTCGAGGCCCACAGCAAGCGACTGTGGAAGGTGCGTGCGTGTCGCCCCGATGGTCGAGGCAAGCGACTCGCCCCGCATCCGAGCGTTGAGATCAACACGTGCCTGAGAGATTCCGGCCGCAAGCACAGGGGACACCGAGTCCGATTCGACGCTCGCGACCAGATCCTCCATTGACTCATCCTGCCCGGGGAACGGGGATGCCTCTCCCCATCCGGCCAACCCGTCGCTCGTGATCTTGATGAGACCGATATCTCGAATCCCGACGGTGACCTGTGCATTCCGAAAGTCGGTGCGCATGGGTATCGACAGATGGTGGAGTATCGCACTCAATTCGGCCATTCAGCTCTCACAAACGGTGGATCAGTTGCCGGATCACGATAGTGACGAGCGGGAGGCCGGAAACTCTCACCAGATCCTGTGTGCTTGGCTCATCTCGTGCTTGCCATCTGTTGGAGACCATGGAGACTCGTGAGTCCAAATCGCCAAGCGCGATCTGGACTCACGAGTCTCGCCAGGCCTTGATGCGAGACTCCGATGAATCAGGTATTTCCGTTGCCTTCGCCTTCGGATCCACATTGGGTTCCGTCATACCCACGCTTGTTCGCGGGCCCTGCTTTCCCGTCGTAGCCTGTCGCCTCTTCGTCATACTGCTGGTGCTCTGACGGCCCTCCCTTTCCATGGCCACGAGTCCATCCCTGGTTCACATGAACCAGAATGATGGGATTTGATGCTGAGCCAGTGTGGTGGCACACCCATGTCTTGTCGTGAGCGTTGCCGTTGTTGCCGGCCGATGCCGGAGCCGCGACCAACATCAATACCAAGACAAGAACCCATATGAGCGCGATCTTGCGCATAGCCTTCTCCTTCCACTGTCCGTGTTGACACGGACACCCTCTGCAACAATACACGTCCACACTCGTGGGCGGAATGGTTCCTTCGCGAGCGCCAGATCCGGGGGTCGGACGGTCAGTGTGGTTGCTCGGGCGACGCCACTTGGGCGACCGCGAGCCTCGCCAGGGGTACTCGGAAGGGTGAACACGACACGTAGTCGAGTCCGACCTGTGAAAAGAAGTCGACCGATGCGGGGTTTCCGCCGTGCTCGCCGCAGACGCCGATGTGGATCTCGGGATTGGCTTCCCTTGCGGCCTTGGTCGCCAATGCGACAAGGGCACCGACACCTTCAACATCAATCTGGACGAATGGGTCAGCGTCGATCAGCCCGTGGATCACATAGCCCGGTAGGAACCGGGAGGAGTCGTCTCGACTCAGGCCGAGCGTTGTCTGAGTCAGATCGTTCGTTCCGAAACTCAGGAAGTCAGCTTCGGCTGCAATCTCACCTGCGATGAAACAGGCCCTCGGCAGTTCGATCATCGAACCGATCGTGAAGTCCACACGCTCCCCGAGATCGGCGAACACCGCCTCAGCGGTTTCAACGATGACCTGTTTCTGATTCCGGTATTCCGTGACATATGCGACGAGGGGAACCATGATCTCTGGACGTACGTCGATCCCGCGGCCCTTCGCCTTGACCGCGGCCGTGAGAATTGCCCTCGTTTGCATCGCGGTGATTTCTGGATGCGAGACCCCGAGTCGCACTCCCCTGTGCCCAAGCATCGGATTGGCTTCGGCAAGGTGGTCGGTTCTGACGAGCAGATCGCGCAGGTATGTGAGCCGCTCCTCAGGATTACCGTTACCGTCCTCCCCCTGTTTGGGACCTTCAAGCTCCAGACGGAGGATCTCTTCGAACGTGTCCGATCGGTTGGGAAGAAATTCGTGAAGTGGTGGGTCGAGCAGTCTGATGGTGACCGGGAGTCCGTCCATTTCGGCGAAGATGGCGAGGAAGTCATCAGTCTGGAACGGCTCGACAACCGCAAGGGCCTCAGCACGCGCCTCACTGTCAGGTGCCATGATCATCGCCCTCACCGCCTCGATGCGATTCGCATCAAAGAACATGTGCTCGGTTCGGCACAGCCCGATCCCCTCCGCCCCGAATTCCCGGGCCTGGGCTGCCTCAGCCGGTGTATCAGCGTTGGTGCGGACACCCATCGTCGAGAGTTCCGATGCCCAATCCAGGAGGGTTGAGAAGTAGTCATCTTGAACCGCGTCGACGGTTGGAATGACACCGAGATAAACCAATCCAGCCGAACCATCCACCGTGACGAAGTCACCAACCGATGCGGTCCCGTTCGGTGTCTTGATGGTCCCGGCTTCCTCATCGATCGTGAGGTCCTTGCACCCAACGACACAACACATCCCCATGCCACGGGCGACAACTGCGGCATGCGATGTCATCCCTCCCCGTGCGGTGACGATGGCACGTGATGCGACCATGCCATGGAAATCGTCAGGACTCGTCTCGTCACGGATGAGAACGACATCGTGTCCTTCGGCGGCAAGACGCTCTGCGTCGTCGGCGGTGAGCGCGATGATCCCTGACGCTCCACCGGGGCTTGCTGCCAGCCCACTGGCAAACACCAGATCAGTCTCAGCCGCCTTCACAACCGGATGGAGGAGTTCGTCGAGTTCGCTCGGGGCAACCCTGGACACGGCATCGGCCCGGGAGATCAACCCCTCGTTTGCCATGTCAACCGCACATCGGACCGCGCTGCGTCCCGCGCGTTTGCCACGCCGGGTCTGGAGCATCCAGAGCTTCCCGCTCTCGACGGTGAACTCGATGTCTTGCATGTCCTTGTAGTACTCCTCAACGGTACGGGCAGATTCCTCAAGGACGCGATAGGCATCGGGTTGGTGCTCCGCAAGTGCCGAAACAGGGAGCGGCGTTCGCATACCCGAGACGATGTCTTCTCCCTGGGCCTGTGGCAGGTATTCACCCCACAGCTTGGGTTCCCCAGATGTTGGATCTCGTGTGAAAACCACACCGGTACCCGAGTCCTCACCGATGTTGCCAAACACCATCACCTGGACGTTGGCAGCAGTGAACAGATCATCGGGTATCCCGTTCGCAGAGCGATAATCGACCGCTCTGCGGTTCATCCAAGACTTGAAGATTGCAACAATCGAACGCTGCAACTGCGTCATTGGATCCGACAACACGATGTCACCGGTCTTTGCCTCAATGATGGACTTGAGCTCCGAGACCGCAAACTGTGGATCGTCTGCGACACCGTGAACGATCCCCGAGTCGATTCCGAGGACCACATCTGCGTACATTTGCAGAAACCGACGATATGCATCCCATGCGAACGGTTCGTCGCCGGTAAGCGCTGCCAGACCCACCACCGTATCGTCGTTCATCCCAAGGTCGAGAAGGGTGTCCATCATCCCGGGCATCGAAACCGGTGAACCAGAACGTACGGACAGCAAAAGCGGGTTTGATGGGTCAGCGAACCGTTTGCCGGTCACCGCTTCAAGATCGGCAACCGCGGTCTCCACCTGTGACCACAGACCTTCAGGGACCACACCACCAGCGTCATAAAAGGCCCGACAGGCCTCGGTGGTGATCGTGAAACCGGGAGGAACCGGAAGCCCGATCTGGGTCATCGCTGCCAGACCGGCACCCTTTCCTCCGAGCAGGTCACGCTGCGTCTCGTCCGCGTCCTTGAAGTGTGCTACCCAATTTGTGTGCTGCTGGCCCGTGCGTGTCACGCTGTGTGTCTCCCACCCCGCTGTATGTGCCAGGCCAGACTCTACCGGTCATTGGGTGCACGGCGAATCGAGCGAGCCGGGCCGACCAAACCCAGCAGGCTGGAACTTTGATCACTATTATCGCATCTGTCGCTGGGCACCACACTGGGCTTCACATTCAGGAGGCACTCATGTCAGGCATCGTCCACCGATCCCCCTTCTGGCCCGCCGCGCGCATCACGTTCACCGCGGCCCTGACGCTGTTCGCTGTGACAATCATCATTGGGATCCTCAACGGGCTCGATCTTTACGAGCCAGACCACGACACGCTGATTACACACGTACACGCTGGCACCCTCGGTTGGATCACACTTGCCACCACTGGCGCAGCTCTCCTCATGTTCTCGGGACCGCACAACGACACCGATCGGGGCCGGCAACAGGCCCAGACCTTGGCGTGGGCAATAACAACAGCGATCGTGCTGTACGTGCTTGCTTTCTTCGCTGGAGATCGCATCCCCGGCGACCGCATCCAACGCCCAATCTTCGGAACGCTACTCCTCATCGTGGTCACCTGGTTTGCCGTGTGGCTCTTTTCATCAAACGCCAAGAACGAAGAAAGCAGCGTTGCACGCCTCGGTCTGCTCTTGGCATGGATCTCGTTGATGATCGGAGCTGTTCTTGGTGTGTTGCTTGGCGTTTACACATCCCAGGGTGAGATCCCTGGTCTTGATGATGACACCGCTGCGGCCGTCAGCGAAGGTCATCCACCGGCAATGGTGATCGGGTTCTTGATCCTTGCTGCGATGGCCGTCATTGAGTGGCTGTTTCGCAACCACACACGATGGTCCGCAGATCGTCTTGGCGCCGCCCAGATGTGGATTCTCTTCACCGCCGGTTTGCTTGCCAACATCGGGTTCCTCACGCAGATGGAAGAGGAGCTCCTTGGACCTGCGAATCTCCTGATGATTGTCGGGGTGATCATCCTTTTGGTGAGATATCGGAGCGATCTTCTGCCCGCAGGCTGGCGAGAGGCCGGAACCGGTGCCTATGTACGGCTGAGCAGCCTGTTCCTTGTGGTCTATCTCATTCTCGGTACGGTTCTCATCGTCGGAGTCGTCAGTGGGAACATCGACATCGACGCGATGACGGAATCCCAGGAAGGACTCATCCTCGGCTTTGACCACACGATGTTCGTCGGTGTCATGACAAATCTGTTGTTCGGGACGATCGTTCTGGGGGCCATGGGAAGACGGGGGTTGTCGATACTCGATCGGGTCGTCATGTGGGGAGTCAACCTCGGAATCGTCGGATTCGTCATCGGACTCCTAGCGGTGAGCCCCGTGATGAAACGGATCTCCACACCCGTGATGGGGACTGCCCTCCTGATCGGGATCGTTGGCTACATCCTTGAGATGCACGGGGCAAGCACCCTCGAGACCAACGTGGCGGGGTGACCTACTCGGACGACCCCGGGGTCGACACCCCACATTCGTCCAAGGCGGTTCCTTCGTCCATGCCACCGTAGAACACGCGCTCGTACGCAGCGACAGCCTTGATCTGCTCCGCGGACAACGTCGCGCCCTGACCCGGCATCACCTGCTCGATGGGCGAATCGTTGGCCCCGTACGTATCGCCGTGGACGATCTTCCACTGATCGGATCCGAGGGTTATCCATTCGACATGCTCATCGCAGGACGGAAACGTCTTGGCGACATCAGCCAGAGCAGGACCGATACCACCCTGCCCGTTTGACCCATGACATGCCGAACAGATATTCCCGTAGACCTCCCTCCCCTGCCTGAGCGGTGAATCACTCGCCTCCGCGCCACCGCACGCAGCCAGCAGGAGCAGAAAGGCGACACAAACCAACACGTGGGAACGGCGGATCATCCAACGATGCTAGTGCTACGTCGATAGGATCGCCGAGGCATCGGTTCAATTGAGGCCGAACACGGTGAGAAGCGCCGAATCAAGGAGGAGAATCAGCAGAGGCCCCCACCCTTGTTCGCTGATGAGCGTTGCTGTTGTGCACGTCTCAACGCCTTCCGCGGTCTCGCTGCACCCTGTGGCGACTGGCAAGAACATCAGAGCGATACCAGCGAGCACGATGAGCACTGGCGGGAGGACACGCCAGACCAAGACCGCCCCGTCGTGATCAGACCGAGGCGGACGACGTCGTATCCTCATGGATGACATGGCAAGAGGCATGACCACGAACGAAGCATCCGTCACCAAGAGGCTTTCGACACTCGACCGGTATCTGCCGATCTGGATCCTCCTCGCCATGGCCGTCGGCCTCCTCCTCGGAAGAAGCTTTCCAGGGCTCAACGACTCGCTCGACACCATCAAGATCGACACCGTGTCGATACCCATCGCCATCGGGTTGCTTGCCATGATGTATCCGGTTCTCGCCAAGGTGAAGTACTCCAGGATCGGCGAGATCACCTCGGACCGCAGGTTGATGGGCGCTTCGCTGTTCCTCAACTGGATCATCGGACCTGCGGTCATGTTCGCGCTCGCATGGACCCTGCTCCCCGATCTTCCCGCCTATCGCACCGGTCTCATCGTCATTGGTCTGGCCCGATGTATTGCAATGGTGCTCATCTGGAACGATCTTGCCTGCGGCAACGGCGAAGCCGCCGCCGTGCTTGTGGCCATCAACTCGGTGTTCCAGGTGCTCGCCTACGCACTCCTCGGCTGGTTCTACCTTCAGGTGCTGCCGGATTGGCTCGGACTCGACAGCGGTTCGGCGCTCGACGTCTCGATGTGGGCAATAGCAAAGACTGTCTTCATCTTCTTGGGCATCCCCCTCGTCGCTGGCTACCTGTCGAGGGTCTGGGGTGAGCGCGTCAAGGGCATCGATTGGTATGAAACCGTGTTCCTCCCCAAGATCGGCCCGGTCGCCCTGTGGGGTTTGCTCTTTACGATCGTGGTCATGTTTGCCCTCCAGGGCGAGAACATCACATCGAAACCGCTCGACGTCGTGCGCATCGCAATCCCGCTGCTCGCCTACTTCGGCATCATGTGGTTCGGATCATTCTTTTTGGGATACCGCATGGGGTTCTCCTATGGCAAGAACACAGCGATGGCCTTTACCGCCGCGGGAAACAACTTCGAATTGGCGATCGCCGTCTCCATCGGAGTGTTCGGGATCACCTCGGGCGAAGCCCTTGCGGGTGTCATCGGGCCGCTCATTGAGGTGCCAGCCCTCGTGGCTTTGGTATACGTAGCCCTCAAGCTCCGAAAACGGCTGTACAACCAGGAAGGAGACAGAGCATGAACGGCTTTGGGTCGGTGTGGCTATGCGCTACGTGGAAGGGCGAACTCGAAGATGCTCTCGCCGTCCTGGTGCCGGTAGGTGAGGTCACCGCCCATGAGATGGGCAAGTTGACGGGAGATCGCCAGTCCCAACCCGATCGAATCAGCAAGCCCGGGTGAGTTGTGGGCACGTTGGTAGGGCTCAAAAATCCGCTCGCGGTCCTGATCAGGTATGGCAGTTCCGTTGTCACAGACGAGCACTCTGGCAGTGGCGTCACCGCTCAGCACCTCGATCCGAATGGTGTCGCCGCCATAGCGGAGGGCGTTGGAAACGAGGTTGCGAACGACCTGACGGATCCGATCGGGGTCGCCCTGAGCTTGCACCGCGGGGCCGACCAACTCGATGTGGGTGAGTTGGTCCCGCTCGAACAACTCCACCACTTGGGCAGCTTGGGCGTGCAGGTTGACCGGAACCGACGCGACCTCCAGCGCAGTCATGTCCGCTCTGGCGGCAAGCAGAAGGTCGCTGATGATGTTGGTGAGGTCCGTTCCTTGCGCAACCAGTAATTCGAGAAGCTCGGCACGTTCGGCCTCTGAGATCGTGTCCGCTGTGTCTTGAAGAATCTGGCTGAACCCCACCACCGCGGTGAGGGGGGTGCGAAGCTCGTGACTGACGCTGGCCAAGAACGCATCCTTGGCCCGATTCAACTGTTGGAGCCGCTCTTGATGTGCCTCTCGTTCCCAGAAGGCACCAAACATCTTGGCTGTGGTTGCGAGCAAGGACACATCGGTTTCACTCCAGTGACGCACCACGGTGGAATCAGAGAAGCCGATCAGACCGGCCCACTCACCGTCCACGAAAATAGGAAGATCCAGCTCACATCTCACCGGGAACGGGTCTGCGGCGTACTGGTCGTATTCAGGACCTTCGAGTTCCTCAGGGATGATCACGATCGGTCTTCCGGCTTCCAGCGCCTGTCGCGAAGTGGGCATGCTTTCCCACGGCACGAGATCCCAATACTCGTTGCCCGGTTCGGGGTCGACTTCACCGGGACCCTTGGCTTTGGCGACGGTGCGCGAGCAGAGACCCAATTCGGGATTGATGACGTTGCGTTCCAAGAACACGTATGTGGCTTCGGTGGCGACGAACAGCGCTTCCAACGCATCCTGGATTCGGTTCGCTCCCGAACTGGCAAGGAGGTGCTGAGCGCAGGCAGCCAACGCGGTTTCGTACCGGGCACTGTGTTCGGCTCTCTCAACGGCATCTTTGCTTTCGAAAGCACTCCCGAGGATGTTGGCGACAGATCTCAGGAAATCACCATCGTCAACGGTGAAATGCCGTAGACGTGTGCTGTGCACGCCAAGAACACCAAACGGATTGTTCCGTCCTTGGATGACCACACTCATGCCTGAAACCACACCGTGATCAAGCAGGAGCGGAGGACCCGTAAACCGGGTCTCGTGTTCCATGTCTTCAACAAAGATGGGTTCGTTCGAAAGCAATGTGTATCCCGCCTGGGAGTTGCGTCCGCACGAAACCGTGGTCTCCCCCACCTCGACGTGGGCTTGCCATCCACTCCCCGCGATCAGAACCAGCGGCTCGCCGACAGCGGGCTGATGAAGGACCTTGACGTACTCAACGTCGAGAGCCTCGCGTAGGAAACCCACCGCCAGGTCCACCAGACCATCCACATCCCGACCGAGCAGGGCGCGTTGTCCCAGGTCTGCTATTGCTTCCATTTGTGAACGGCGAACGGAAGCACCCCGATTCAACTCCGTGGCGTCCATGACCATGGATCGCCTCGCAGTCGCGTCCATACGGTCTCTTGAGGAGAAAAAAGACATCAACAGATCTTCGGCCTACCGGCACGATTCTTGAGGTTGATCGATTCTGAGATCCGGCCAAAAAAGCAATGTGGCTGCTCACCACCGACGCGTACTCCATCAATGGTGCATCGAAACGATCTGACCAAAAGTGGTTGCCAGAGCCAAATAGATCGGTTCAGTCTTCCTGATTGCCAGAATCAGTGCTCCGACAGTGCCTCGACCGCAAGATCGACATGTGTGAAATCGCGGCCCTCCAAATCGTATCCTCCCAGTTCCAAGCCGTTTCTGACCGGTTCCGGGAGCCGGGCAAACGCGATGACGACGTTTCTCGATTCCAACTCGTCGTGGAGCTTCAGAATCTCGTCGGCAGCTGTTGTGTCAATGTCAGTAATGGCTTCGGCGTCGATCACGACAGCCTTCGGATGTCGCTCGTCAACCTCTGCGAGGACGGTTTCCCTGAAGGATCCAACGTTTGCAAAGAACAGCTCCGCACCGAAATGCACGACGGAGATGCCTTCTGTGACGTCGACTCCCTCATCATTGCGGTCACGGAAGAGACCAGATCTCGGATCTCTGCCGAGCCACATGATGCGTGGCCGCACAGCCCTCGACATCAAACCCACCAGGGAGACCACTACCCCGATCATCAGGCCAGCAAGCACATCAAAGACAAGCACCCCGATGAGGGTGGCGACAGCGGCCCAAAAGTCGACCGTGTTGCGGGACTTAAGAGCCATGATCGGCCGGACATTGATCAATCGCGCGACGGCGTGAATCACAATCGCCCCCAGCGCGGCCTCCGGGAGGTTCGTGAAGAGCGGAGTGAGGAACAACAGAGTCAAGACGAGGGCGCCGAACACCACAAGGCTCGAAACCTGAGTTCTCTGCCCCGCAGCATCGCCAGCCGCTGTACGTGCATTGGATGCGTTCACAGAGAATGCACCGAACAATCCCCCACCAGCGTTGGCTGCCCCCAAAGCGATCAATTCCTGATCGGCGTCAACTCGTTCGCGGTGCCGTGCGGCGAACGTTTTGGCCAACGCCATCGATTCTCCGTACACCACGATGGCAACGCCTATGGCTCCAGGGATCAGGGCCATCACCGCGGACCAGGACACCGATGGGATCGCCAGCGATGGGAGGCCAGAAGGAATGTCTCCAACCACGTGTACACCGGCGTCAACCAGGTCCAGCCACTTCACGGCGAGAATCGAACCGATCACCACCAGCAGGACCGAAGGAAACTTCGGTAGCAATCTTTCGAGTAGGAAGAGCGCAACCAGCGATGATGCGCCGACAGCCAACGTCGTCACATCCAGGTCCGGTAGTTGACGGATGAGATCGATCACTTCGGCAAAGAACCCGTCACCCTCGGTTTCGAAGCCAAAGAGCTTCCCCGCTTGACCCATCGCGACCGTCAGCGCAACACCAACGATGAAGCCCTTCAACACCGGCTCCGACAGGAAATCGGCGATAACGCCCATGTGGGCCAAGCCAGCGACAACCAGTACGACTCCGACAATCAGCGCCAACAGCACCGTCAGCGTGACGAATTCTTCGCTCCCGGCCGCGGCAAACGGTGCAACGGTTGCAAATGAAAGCGCAGCTACTGCAGCGCTCGGCCCGATCGTCACACGGCGCGCCGAACCGAATATGGCATACAGGAGCAGTGGAACAGTGGCGGCATACAAACCGGTTTGAGGCGGCATGCCCGCTATCGAGGCATATGCGATTGCTTCGGGAACGACAATCGCCCAGACGGTGATCCCGGCCATGAGGTCGCCGCTGAACCACGACCCTTCGTAGTCCCGGAGGTCCCGCATCAACGGCATCCAGCCCGACCCCGCATCTTTGTTCCCCGTGGCCATTTCATCCCCTCAATCCTCGATGCGGGCGCGGGTCAGCGTCAGTTCCGAGGGCGATCGTAGCGGAACGATCAGCCGTCACGGATGCTCGACACGGCATGATTCGAAAGTCACGAGCGGGGGTGCCGTGGTCGCCAGTGAGAGAGACAACAAACCCCAATGACATCAGGGGGATTCTCGGCTCCGGGGGTGGGACTTGAACCCACGACAAACGGATTAACAGTCCGCATCAGGCACTGAATCGTGTTCCAGCAATGCCAAGGTATTCCGGCCGATTCCCTTGTAGCACAAGGCTTTTCAGCCCCTCACTGGTTGGCAGTGGCCCTCATCGTTTTGCGACGTTTCGCGCCCTTTCGCGCCCTATACGCGCCCTCAGTGTCGCCGCTCCCGGCAGTGTCCCGTTGAGTGGTG
>DIDS01000027.1 GCA_002418265.1 Acidimicrobiia bacterium UBA5794
CACGTAACTTCCGTCTAGTTATTTCCGAAGAACGGGCGGCCAGGCACCTTCCGGTGACACCACCGCTGTACTGGCGGCAGACCACTAGCGTCCTCCCAGCCAGGTAGGGAAATCACAAGGGGTACATCATGAGTCGAAACAGACGCGTCCTTCTTTCGTTGTTCGTCGTCGGATCCCTCGTGATCGCGGCATGCGGAGGTTCCGGTTCGGACATAGCCACAGACACGACCGTTGCCGAAATCGGTACCACGGTTGTTGCTGCCGACACAACCACAAGCACGACGGTAGCAACCACAAGCACCACCCAAGCTGCAGTGGACACCACGACCACCACGGAAGCGACCGCAGTTCTTGATGGCTGTGACTGGGAAGTTGCGCGGATGCCATCCGGTACCACCGACGGACTCCCGACGTCCGAAGGTGATGACCTTGCAACCGTTCTATTGGGTTCGTGGCAGTTCACACACCTCGGCGACGGAACGTCATACACCGAGACCAGCAAGGATCTTCGCTACGTGTTCACCGAAGACACGATCTTCTATTGCCAGGACGTCCCTGGCGTCACCGACCAGGCGCAGAACTCCGCCCCGCTGGTGCTCGAGGGGACATTGATCACTCTTGCAGAACCAGCCAAGGGATTCAACGTTGTTGCCTGGAACGATGATGTGATGGTCTGGCACAACCTGCTCCTCGGCGACTACTTCGTCCTGAAACGCAGATGATCAGAGCACTCAGGGGGTAGGTGTGCGACCGTCACATGTCACGGTCGCGTGCTCTTTGAGCTGCAGAAGCTTCCTTTCGGGCGTTCTTGAGTCGCTGCTTTGATTGGGCTCGGGCAGAGGATTCTGTTTGCTCGTCGATGAAACGGCAATACGTGTGCCAACGGTCCCGAGCAAGCTCACCGGCTTCGATGGCTGCGAGCACGGCACAGCCCGGCTCGGTGCGGTGAGCGCAGTCTCGGAACCGACACAAGACCGCGAGCTCCTCAATGTCTGAGAACAGCTCTTCGACACCTTCGCCCTCACTTGACAAGCCGAGGGACCGAATTCCGGGATTGTCGATGATCATCCCACCCCCCGGCAGAAGGTGGAGTTCGCGATGCGTTGTGGTGTGGCGACCCTTCGCATCCCGTTCGCGCACGTCGCCGATCCAGGCCACCTCATCCTCCATCAAGGCGTTCACCAGCGACGACTTGCCGGCGCCCGACTCTCCGATGAGGGTTCCGGTTCGGCCAGAAAGCAGGGAGAAGAGCTTGTCCACACCCACTCCGTCCTCGATCGATGTTTCGATCACATCGACATCGCCAACCCACGATTCGATCTCAGATACGAGCCGTGAGGAGTCTTCATGCAAGTCGATCTTGGATACCACCACGACGGGCCGTGCACCGAGATCCCACGCAAACGCGACAAATCGCAACACCTTGCTCTTTCTCAATGGACGGTCGGCTCCGAATACCACCAGCACGAGATCCACGTTCGCAGCGATGATCTGGGGTCCCGATTCGGCGCTGTCGCGCTCGAGCTGGCTCGTCCGTTCGAGGATTCCCGAAACGGTCTCATTCTTGACCTGCACCCAGTCACCAACAGCGAGTTGTATCGAACGCGGGAACGTCACGTGGTACACCGACTCGCCGTCGGACACCATCACCTTGACACCGTCGTGTCGCACCACTCGTGCCGGTGATCCCTCAAAGGGAGATGAAGCGAGCTTGTTGCTCCAGTCGTCGTCCCAACCAAGGGACACGAGTCCGCTCAGGTCGGTGGGATCAACCAAGTGCACGGTCGAGGTCGGAGATGAGATCGTCCACGTGTTCGATGCCGACGGAGAGCCGGATGAGGGACGCGGGGACTTCAAGGTCGGTTCCCTCCACGGAGGCGTGCGTCATCACGGCGGGAATCTCGATCAGGGACTCGACGCCTCCAAGGGATTCGGCGAGAAAGAACAGCCTCGTTCGGGCGACAATGCTGTTCGCAGCCTCAACGCCTGCAACCGGGGTGAAGGACACCATGCCTCCGAAGCCCGACATCTGCCTCTGTGCGATCTCGTGCCCGGGATCTGATGGAAGACCCGGGTACCAAACGTGGTCAACCCTCGGGTCGGCTTCAAGGAACGCGGCGACGGCACCGGCGTTGGCACAATGGCGATCCATTCTCACCCCAAGCGTCTTGATTCCACGAAGCAGCAGATACGAATCGAACGGCCCAGGGACCGGACCCGTGGCGTTCTGCAAGAAGCGAAGGCGCTCGAGGAGTTCGGCATCGTTGGTGACGATCGCACCCGCCACCGTGTCTGAATGCCCGCCGAGGTACTTCGTCGCCGAGTGGACCACCAGGTCGGCACCGAGGCTCAACGGTTGCTGGAGGTAGGGGGTTGCAAACGTGTTGTCGACGGCAACCAATGCTCCCACGGTCTTGGCCACCGCAACCACTGCCTCGATGTCCACTACCTTGAGCAGCGGGTTCGTGGGTGTTTCGACCCACACCAATTTCGTGTCGGGTGTGACTGCCTCAATGAGTTTCTCGGGTGACGACAGATCGGCGGCAGTCCATGTGATTCCATGATCGGCAAGGACCCTGGCGATGAGGCGAAAGGTGCCGCCATAGGCATCGTCTGGGAGCACGATGCGATCGCCGGGTTTGAGTAGATACCCGATCAGCGCAGTGGCCGCAAGACCTGATGAGGTGGCCACGGCGCCACCGTCGGCGCCGGGACCGACACCTTCGAGTGCCGCGATCTGTGTTTGGAGGGCCGTACGGGTCGGATTGTCGGTCCGGGAGTACTCATATCCCTTGTGGACGCCGGGGGCTTCCTGCACATATGTCGATGTGGCGTAGATGGGCACGACGGCTGCGCCCGTCGCCGGATCAGGATCCTGACCTGCATGGATGGCAATCGTCTCGAAATGATCCTCGGTCATACGGCAAATCCCATACTCGTCATCCACGCATCGTTGAAGATCTTGGACAGATAGCTGCGTCCCGAATCGGGGAGGATCACGACAACCAGCTTGTCCGGATTCGCCTCCGCGACCCGCAACGCACCCACAACCGCCATGCCACAGGATCCACCGACGAGAATGCCCTCCTCAATGGCGAGGCGTCGGGTCATCGCGAATGCTTGTTCGTCGTCAACAACCTCGTATCGGTCGGTCAGGTCGGGATCGTACGTCTCTGGCCAGAAGTCCTCCCCGACGCCTTCGATGAGGTAGGTCGTGAGGTCGTCTTTCGTTTCGGCTGTGAAGATCGAGCCCTTGGGGTCGACACCGACAACCTCGATATCGGGGTTCATGGACTTGAGGTAGCGCGCGTTGCCGCTGATGGTGCCACCCGTTCCGACACCGGCAACCAGGATGTCGACTTTGCCGTCGGTCTGCTCCCAGATTTCTGGCCCGGTGGAGTCGACGTGGGCTTGGGGGTTGGCCGGGTTCGAATACTGGTCCGGTCGGTAGTGCCCGGGACGATCGGCCAACTCGTTGGCGACTGAGTAGTACGAGCGAGGATCCTCGGGTTCGACGTCGGTGGGGCACAGTACGACTTCAACGCCATACGCCTTGAGGAGATCCTGTTTCTCCTTGGACTGCTTGTCCTGCATGACACAAATCAGCTTGTACCCCCGGATTGCTGCGACCATTGCGAGCCCGATTCCGGTGTTTCCGGAGGTCGGCTCAACGATCGTGTCGCCAGGCGAAAGCCACCCGTTGGCCTCGGCACGTTCGATCATCCCAAGACCGATTCGATCCTTGATCGACCCACCGGGATTCATGTACTCGATCTTCCCGACAAGGTTCCCCGGAGGGTGAATCCGCGACAATCTGACAAGCGGTGTCCCCCCGATCGTCTCAACAATGTTCTCGTAAATCTCCATCCCGATGAGGCTACCGCGTGCACGCACGCCGCGTACCCAGGGTTCCCCGACGGGTATACGACACAACGGAGCCCACAGAACGGGTAGACGGGTTCGCATCGGTCCCCCGGTATCTTCACCGCCATGTCAGATGCACTCATCCAGGCGACCGGCCTCACCAAGCGTTTCGACGACTTCGTAGCCGTCGATGGCATCGATTTCGAGGTCAGGCAAGGTGAGACGTTCGGGTTTCTTGGTCCAAATGGTGCAGGCAAGACGTCAACGATGCGGATGATCAGCGCTGTGAGCCCGATCACCGAGGGTTCACTCTCAGTCCTCGGACTCAACCCCGCGACCGAGGGTCCACGACTGCGTGCACGGCTCGGGATCGTCCCCCAGGAGAACAACCTCGATGAGGAACTCACTGTCCGCGACAACCTCTACATGTATGGGAGGTATTTCGACATCCCGAAAAGTGAACTCAACGATCGAATCAAGGAACTGGTGGAGTTCGTCCAGCTCACGGAGAAGATCGACGCAAAGGTTGACGCCCTCTCCGGTGGCATGAAGCGGCGAGTCACGATCGCCCGCGGACTCATCAACAATCCCGACCTCTACATCCTCGATGAGCCGACGACCGGCCTCGACCCACAGGCGCGCCATGTCCTTTGGGATCGCCTCTATCGCCTCAAGCAACGTGGCATCACGCTCATCATCACCACGCACTACATGGACGAGGCAGAACAACTCTGTGACCGCTTGGTTGTCATGGACAAGGGCAAAATCGTTGCCGAGGGGTCGCCCCAGCACCTCATCGAGATCTATACACCACGCGACGTCGTTGAACTGCGGTTTCCCATCGGTGTCCTCGAGACTCTGAACGGCAAGATCGAGGAGCTGTTCGACCGCACCGAGATCCTCGCCGACCGAGCGCTGATTTACACCGATGATGCCGAGCGGATGATGGCGACCGTGCACGAACACGGTATGGAACCAGAGACCGTGCTGGCGCGCAGATCAACCCTTGAGGACGTGTTCCTTCGGCTCACCGGGCGGACGTTGGTGGACTGATGACGACACCACTGTCCGTTCGGGTCGTAGAAGCCGAGCTGCGCACATACCGCCGCACATGGCGAGGTTCGGTTTTCACAGGCTTCCTCAACCCGATCCTGTACCTCCTGGCAATGGGCGTCGGGCTCGGGACACTCGTCGACGAAAACCTCTCGGTTGGCGCCGACGGAATCTCATACCTCGCCTTCATCGCCCCCGGTTTGCTGGTCGCAACGGCAATGCAAACGGGTGCTGGCGAGGGAGCTTGGAAAGTCATGGCAGCCGTCAAGTGGCGCCAGACCTGGCATGCCACCCTGGCGACACCTGTCGGAGTCGGGAGCCTCGCTCTCGGACAGATCTACTGGTCAACGCTGCGAGTGGCGATGGTGTCAGCATCGTTCGCCGTCGTCATGGTGCTGTTTGGTGTCGCATCACCGCCAGAGGCACTCGGGGCGATGGTGCCGGCGATTCTCGTCGGAGCTGGCATGGCTGCCGTCACGACGGCGTTCACGGTTCGCCTCCAAACCGACGCCCCGCTGGCCATGTATTTCCGGTTTGTCGTCATTCCGATGTTCCTGTTCTCAGGTGTCCTGTTCCCGATCACCCAATTGCCCGCATGGCTCCAGCCGGTCGCCCAAGCCACACCGGTCTTCCACGGTGTTGAGCTCGCCCGCATGATTGCGCTCGGGATCACTCCCAGTGTCTCACCGTGGATCAGCTGGTTCTACCTCGCTGCGGTCCTTGTTGTTGGGACCGTTCTGGTGATCGCACCCTTGCGACGAAGGCTGACACCATGACCAAACCGATGTTTGCACCAAGGATCGTGCCACCACTCCCGAGGATGTGGCGAGGCCGATTCCTCATCGAACGAAACCTGGTCGCGACAAGGCGATTCTGGCCCGTACTTCTCTCTGGGTTCTTTGAACCGTTGTTCTATCTCGTCGCCATGGGCATCGGGCTCGGCGAACTCGCCGGCGATGTCACCTTCGGCGGTGTTTCCGTGGACTATGTCGCCTACATCGCCCCAGCAATGCTTGCATCGTCTGCGATGAACGGCGCGGTCTTTGAGTCAACAAACATCTTCTTCAAACTGCGGTACGGCAAGATCTACGACGGTGTGCTCGCTACCCCGATTGAGCCCGTCGATGTCGCCTCAGGCGAGATCGGCTGGACGCTCGCAAGGGGTGCGATGTACTCGACTGCGTTCATGCTTGTGATGGCAGTGATGGGCCTCATCGAATCCCCTCTCGGCATCCTTGCACTTCCGGCAGCCCTGCTCATCAGCTTCTCCTTTGGTGCGATGGCAACGGCAGGGGTGACATGGATGCGAACGTGGCAGGACATGGACTTGGTGACCTTCATTACCTTGCCACTCTTCCTCTTCTCCGCAACGTTCTATCCCCTTGATGTCTACCCACCGGCTCTTCAGGTCGTTGCGTGGTTTTCACCGCTCTACCACGGCGTCGTCCTGTGTCGGGGCCTCACCCTCGGGGTTCTCAGCTGGACGATGCTCATCAACATCGCCTACCTCGCAACTCTCGGCGTCGTCGGAGCATGGATCACGGCGCGCCGCATCGAACAAATGCTCCGCGTCTGAGGTGCTGCCACACACCGACGCTCTGCTCCGCTTCGTTCTTTGGGCCACCACCTACCACCACGGTGGGTTCTTACCCTGGGTACGCGGAATCGGAGACCGACCCTACCCCTCCGGGGGTGGGGTATACTGCAGGCATGAAAGCAGAGCACAAGACGTCAGCGCTCAACAGGCTCAAGACCGTTCGTGGCCACCTCGATGGGGTGATCCGGATGGTCGAACAAGAGCAATACTGCCCAGACATCATGAAGCAGGTTTCGGCACTCCAGGGCTCCCTTGAGGGTGTCAACCGGATCCTGTTGCAAAACCATGTCGAGACCTGCGTCCTTGAACATGTCGAAGCCGGACGCTCAGCACAAGTCGTTGACGAACTGCTCGAAACACTCAGGTACGCGCCAGGACTCCCCCGAACGAAAGGAAAACCATGACCGATATCACGCTGTCCGTCCCAGACATATCGTGTGGCCACTGCAAGAACTCCATTGAAGGGGCACTCCAGCCGCTTGAAGGCGTTGTGTCCGCCGAGGTCTCAATCGAGGACCGCAAGGTTGCGGTTACCTACGACGAGTCCATGGTCGATGTCGCCACAATGGTGAAGGCGATCGACGAGCAGGGCTACGAAGTCGCAAACGTGTAGCACCATATGACTGACACGATCCGGTTTGATGTTGAAGGGATGACGTGCGCTTCGTGCGCGGTGCGGATCGAACGCGTCCTTGGAAAGCAAGAGGGCGTCGAGTCCGCTGTTGTGAACTTCGCCGGTCAAGAGGCACGCGCGACTGTCGGCCCGGAGGCGGATCTCGCAACCCTCCGCAGCGCCGTTGCCAAAATCGGCTACGAAATCACCGAAATCGGGCCCGATGACGATCGACGGCCCGTATCTGAGCGCTACTCCGATGAGGCAAAGAAGCAGCTTCGCAATGTGATCGGGGCTACCGCGCTCACGGCTCCCGTCATGTGGTTGGCGATGGCTGGCCCGGCGGAGTCGTGGAACCCATGGGTCCAATTCCTACTCACCACGGCGGTCGTGTTCATCTTTGGATGGCAATTCCATGTCGCGACATGGAAGCAGGTCACCTCACTGTCCCTTGCAATGGACACCCTGATTTCGGTCGGCACCCTCGCAGCGTGGACCTACTCGACGGCTGTCCTCCTCACGGAAGGTGCCACCGCCGTCAGTGCCGGGCAGGCTCATGTGTTCTTCGAAACAGCGGGCATGATTATCACGCTCATCCTCGTCGGTCGATTCTTCGAAGCGCGGGCAAAGGGCCAAGCGTCACAGGCCATCGCCAAGCTTGCAAACCTCGGGGCCAAACAGGCGCGCCTTGTCGAGGACGGCGTTGAGCGACTTGTGGATCCACTTGAATTGGCACCGGGGAACACCATCGTCGTACTTCCCGGAGAGAAGATTCCCGCCGATGGAACCGTAACTGAAGGTCGCTCGGGTGTCGATGAATCCATGCTGACAGGCGAAAGCCGAGCCAGCGCAAAGGAGGCAGGCTCCCATGTCTTTGCAGCCACGGTGAATCAGCAGGGCAGACTCGTCGTCGAGGTCACCGGTGTTGGTCCCAACACGGCGCTTGCCCAGATCACACGTCTCGTTGAGGAGGCTCAGGCAACGAAGGCCCCCATCCAGCGACTCGCGGATCAGATCTCGGCTGTCTTTGTTCCCGTCGTCATCGCAATCGCCATCGTGGCGGGCCTCGCATGGCTCATCGCGACACAAGATGTCGCACGCTCCCTCCAGAACGCGGTGGCCGTTTTGATCATCGCGTGCCCTTGTGCGCTCGGGCTCGCCACCCCGACCGCGATCATGGTCGGATCGGGACGAGGCGCCGAAATGGGGATTCTTTTCAAGAACGCCGAGGTGTTTGAACGAGCGAAGGACACCGACATCGTCGTCTTTGACAAGACAGGAACACTGACGCGAGGAGCGATGACCCTTGTCGATGTCGATACGGACGAGAACCGACGCCGATTCCTCACCCTCGTCGGCTCGCTCGAGGCCGGATCTGAGCACCCGATCGGCAAGGCAGTCGCCCTCGGTGCCGAAGAACAGGACGCTGTGCTGACGTCGGTTGAGAACTTCCAAGCAGTGCAAGGCAAGGGTGCCCACGGCATCGTGGACGGGATTCACGTCATTGTCGGCACACCTTCCCTCATGGCAGATCACAACATTGCAGTCGAACCGTGGTCTTCACGATTCGACGCCATAGCCGCAACAGGAAACACCACCTTCCTTGCCGCATGGGACGGTGCGGTGCGGGGTGTCCTGAGCGTCGCGGACACCGTGAGGGAGACGTCGGCTGGGGCAATCGCTGACCTACACGCCATAGGCGTTGAAACCGCGATGCTAACCGGTGATTCGATGCGGGTCGCTTCTGCGATCGGTCAGGAACTTGGTATCGATGAGGTTGTCGCTGATCTCATGCCTGGTGACAAGGTGTCGGCCATCACCGACATGCAAAGCGCCGGGCGGGTCGTTGCCTTTGTTGGGGACGGTATCAACGATTCCCCAGCGTTGGCTCGCGCTGACCTCGGGATGGCGATCGGTTCAGGTTCCGATATTGCCATCGAAGCTGGCGACGTCGTGCTGATGTCCGGCGATCCTGCTTTGTCGGTGACGGCGCTCCGACTCGCTCGATCAACTTTCACGACGATCAGGCAGAACCTCTTTTGGGCTTTCGCCTACAACACCGCGGCGATACCGCTCGCAGCGCTTGGATTCCTCAACCCGATGATTGCTGCGGGAGCAATGGCGTTCTCGTCGGTGTCCGTCGTCCTCAACTCACTCCGGCTGCGGCGCTTCCACTAGAGCGCGTCGAACCACTCCGGAGCAAACCAGACCCGTTCTGTGGGCTCCAGTATGGGGAAAACGCGGCACTGGAACCCTGGGTACGCGAACTTAGTTGTCGTCGTCGAGGCCTTCGACGAAGTCCTTCGCCTTTTCGGCGCCCGAATCGATCTGGTCTGAGTACTTGCCGCCGGTTTTGTCGTCCGCGATGTCTGCGGCCTTGTCGATTCCGTCTTGAACCTTGTCGGCGTGTTCCCCCGCCATGTCCTTGCCCTTGGAGACCATTCCCTTGACGCTGTCCATGAAACCCACGGTTGATTCCTTTCGGTCGTTGCACCAACGGTAGTGGAAGCGGCAAATGCAGTCTCGGAAGCGGGTACGGTTTCTTCATGTCCAACCGACTCGCCCACGCCACATCTCCCTATCTCAAGCAGCACGCCGACAACCCAGTCGACTGGTACGAATGGGGTCCGGAAGCATTCTCCGACGCCACCCGACGCGACGTGCCTGTCCTTTTGTCGGTCGGGTACTCGGCATGCCACTGGTGCCATGTCATGGCGCACGAATCCTTTGAGGACGTCGAAACGGCTCGGTACATGAACGAGCATTTCGTCAATGTGAAGGTTGATCGGGAAGAACGTCCAGACATCGATCGGATCTACATGGATGCCGTCATGTCAATGACCGGTCAGGGGGGCTGGCCCATGACCGTGTTCCTGACTCCTGATCAGCGACCGATCTTTGCCGGAACCTACTTCCCCAAGACCGCCATGACCCACCACCCAAGCTTCATGGATGTGATGGCAGCAGTGACAGATGCGTGGACGACAAACCGAGCAGGTGTCCACGAGCAGGCGAACACGATCACCCGCTCCATCTCCCAAGCCAGTCATCCCACAGCGCCGGTGCCCACACAACACGACCTTGACGAGGCGGTCGGTGCGATTGGACGTACGTACGACGCCGTCAACGGTGGATTTGGGGGTGCTCCGAAGTTTCCGCAGGCACCAACGCTCGAGTTTCTGATGCGAGTTGCCGCCATACGACGCGCAACGGACACGGGAGAGACCGCCTTGGCGATGCTGACGACAACGCTTGAGAAAATGGCAAGGGGAGGCATCTACGACCATCTGCTCGGCGGGTTTGCCAGATACTCCGTGGATGCCGTTTGGCTTGTCCCACACTTCGAAAAGATGCTCTACGACAACGCATTGCTCGCTCGCATCTATCTCAGGACATGGCAGCTGACCGGAGATGAACGTTTCCGGTCCACCGCAGTTGAGGTGCTCGACTATCTCGACGAAACGCTCGCTGATCCCACCGGTGGAATCCACTCTGCCGAAGATGCCGACTCCGAGGGAGAGGAAGGCAAGTTCGCCGTGTGGTCGTGGACGGAGCTCGCGTCGATCCTTGGCGAGGATCTTCCTGTCGCCGCCGCCATCTACGGTTTCACACCAGAGGGCAACTTCGAGGGGAACAACATCCCCACCCGCGAAAGCGACCTTGCAGCGGTTGCGGACCAATTTGAGCTCACACCAGAGCAGCTCACGGGGGCACGGGACCGCATCGACAACGCCCTCATCGCCGTACGGAAGGCGCGGATCCAACCAGGGCGCGACAACAAGATCGTGTCTGCATGGAACGGCTTTGCACTCCGCGCCTTTGCTGAGGCCGGCGCAATCCTTGATGAGGATCGTTACCGACAACGGGCCGAGGCCATCGCATTGTTTCTCACGACCACGGCCAACCCGGGTGGTGAGCTCGTGCGATCGTGGCGCGATGGCACGGGTGTCGGTGCTTTCGCCGATGATCTCGCGGCAGTGGCCATCGGTCTCTACACGTTGTTCCAAACCAGCGGTGATGTCTCATGGTTCACCCACGCCGAGACCCTGGTCGCTCGTCTCAGGGAGGATTTCACGGACCCAACCGGTGGGTTCTACGCGACATCATCGAACTCCGAGGCCCTCATTGCCAGGCCAAAGAACATGCAGGACAATCCGACCCCATCTGACAATGCGCTGGCACTGGAAGCTCTCCAGATCCACGCAGCCCTGACCGGTGATCTCGGTGCCGTCGGCGAGATGGAATCCACGATGGGGGCCATCTCAATCATCGCCCGTCGGTACCCTTCGTTCGCCGGGCACAGCCTCGCAGTCTGGGCAACCCATCTCGCCGGTATCAAGGAGGTCGCCCTCACCGGACGTGGCGATGCCACAGCCGAGATGGAACATCTTGTGTGGAGTGCCTACCGCCCGACCGTGGTCGTGGCCGTCAACGGTGGAAGCGATTCGCCCGTACCGCTCCTCGCCGAGCGTGACGCCACCGGAACCGCCACGGCCTTTGTCTGCCAGCGATTGGTGTGCGGACTTCCGATCAGTGACGTCACCGACCTTGCAGCAGCGTTGGAGCACTGACCGAGCGAACCGAAGTTGGGGGCCTTCAAAATACTTCGGTGGCTACCCTCTCGGCATGGACGTCATACGGCGACAGCAACTACCTCCGGTTCGGAGACCGATCGCGATTGTCGCATTCGGTGGTTGGAACGATGCGTGCGATGTTGCCTCCACAGCAGCCAACTTCGTGATCGACGCACACGACGCGACATCAGCGTTCGCCGAGATCGAACCTGACCCTTTCTACGACTTTCAACAGCATCGCCCCATCGTTGAAATCAAGGACGGCGTGTCCCAGTCGCTCACATGGCCATCCGTCAGTTTTACGGCAATCTCGCGCCTCAACGACGACCGCGATCTCATCGTCGTCACAGGGCCAGAGCCAAACTTCCGGTGGAAGACCTTCGCCCGGTCCCTCGTCGAGGTGCTCGATGACATCGGAGTCGAAGAGGTCATCCTTGTCGGAGCGTACGTGGGAGTCGTCGGGCATCGCGAATCCGTGTCCCTCTCCGGAGTCGCGACCGATACTGTGAGTGTCATCCGGAGCGGCCTTGAGTCCTCGAGCTACAACGGGCCGACGGGAATGGTCGGTGTCGTCCAAGGGGCGTGCAAAGAGGTCGGCATCCAGTCGCTCTCCCTGTGGGCAGCAACGCCGCCATACCTGTCGGGCAACCCGTTCCCGAAAGCGGTCCTCGCCATTGTCGAAAAGATCTCCGACATCACCAACCTCCATATCGATACGTCCGAGTTGATCGCGATCGACGCCGAATACACCCAGAAGGTGGACGACGCCCTTGAGGAGGCAGGTTCTGACGTCAACGAGTACCTTGAAGAGATCGAGTCCTACGACGAGCCATTGCTCGGCTCGCTGATGTCTTCGTGGAGCCCGGTGGATGGACCGGGAGCATCACTTGACCCTGACAATGCCGATGATCTTGTGGACGAAATCGTCAAGTTCCTCGAAGGCAATTCGTAAGAACCGTGAGCGAACTCGAACTTGTCAAGACGCTACATCTCCTTGCCGCCGCCACCTGGACGGGTGGTCTCATCGTTCTCGGCTTCCTCGTCTCGGCGATCCGGACCGCAACTGACGATCGGGCCGTGCTCCAGGCAACGGCGAAACGATTCTCGGTCGTGTCGTGGGTTGCGATGGCCACCGCGCTCGCAACGGGTCTACGGCTCTACTACATCGACAAGGCCCAGCCCGAGTACTTCATCACCAAGTGGAGCCTCATCACGATCGTCATCATCGTTGCACTCGTCCACCAGCTCACCGCAAAGCGGACACCGCCCGCCATTCGGGGTCTCACCCAGGCGGTGATCCTGCTGCTGTCGATCGGAATCTTTGCAGCTGCGACAGCCCTTCCGTACTAGGTCACGGTCCGCAACGCTGAAAGAAGGGACTCCACATCCCGATCCGTTGTGTGGAGATGTGGTGAGATACGGATCGAATCCCCTCGGACACTCACCGAAATACGTTTCGAGCGAAAGAATTCAGCGATGTCTGTGGGAAGTCCGTTTGGTCTTCTGATACCGATGAGATGAGGCGATCGCTGATCAGAGGGAACGGTCACCCATCCCGCATCAGTCGCTCCCGCAGCGATGGCGTCGGTTCGGCCACGAAGGACCTCGGCAACGTTGGCAACCCCCCAATCGTTGATCTGGGTCATCGCAGCGTTCGCCATCGCGACACCGATGAAGTTGGACCGCTCGCCGACATCGAATCGGCGAGCGCCAGCGTCGTAGACATCGGTGTAGTCAACGAGATCTGCAAAGTCCTCTGCTCCCTTTCGTGTCGCCCAGCCCTCCTCAAGAGGGCTTCCTGAGCGATGCTGCGGTGCAACCCACAGGTAGGCAAGGCCGTAGAAGCCGAGTTGCCACTTGTACCCGACCGAATAGACAAAGTCGGGCTGCACCTCCCCAACGTCGAATGGCATCGCACAGAACGACTGTGACGCATCGACACACAACGCAGCCCCAACGGCTCTCGCTGCCTTCCCCACCGCAACCAGGTCAACGATTGAGCCATCCGTCCAGTGGCAATTGGGAACGGTCACCACCGCGGTACGGTCGTCGATGGCCCCGAGTATTCCTGCGGTCCAGCCATCGGGCGTGCGAGGAACGCGAATAATCTCGCCACCGTCGGAAGCGACCTTGGTCCTCCACGGATACACGTTCGACGGGAACTGCTCATCAAGCATCACCACCGTTCGCCCCGGACCAATGGCAAGGTTCTTGGCTGCGGTTCCTGCGCCGTACGAAACCCCCGGAATGAGGGCCACCCCGTCGGCATCACCGTTCATCGCCTTGGCAACCAGCCGCCTGAGATTCTCCACCGGCTTGAAGAAGGCCCCCGCGGCCACCTCCCACGGCCGCCCGGTGAGCGCCACCGATTCTCGGCCAGCGAGCGCAACCGAGTGCAGCCGCGGGCCGAAGTAGGCCGAGTTCAGATAGGTGACATCATCTGGGACATCAAAGAGATGCGATTGGTCGCGAAGCATCCCCACATTCAAGCAGCGACGGGTACCTCCCCGATCGGCCGCTCACCTCATGTGGTCACTCCCCGGCCAGCCGGCACCCTGACCAGATCCCACAACTGAATCATCGCGTTGGTCAGACATCGACACAGATCGCATACACGTCGAATCCCGCTGAGGGGGTCGTGCTCCAGTTCGGATTGTGGGCCAGAACACGCCACTGGGAGACGGCCGACGGGTAGCTCTCGAGGAATGTCACCCAGACGCCGGTAATCGTTGCTCCACCACCGGTTACGACTTGGTTGGCATCACACGGAGTCACCCCCGACAGGTACTCATCATCGAAGGTGAAATGTCGGGTCTTTATCTGGTACCCAGAAATCCCCGATTGGGGGACATTGTCAGCGAAACGATGCAGCATCGCTGCCATCTGTTGTCTTGTGATGTTGTCCTGCGGGCAGAACTTGTCGTTTGCTGGCGGGTTACATCCCAGTGTGATCCCGTTTGCCGCAAGCCACGCGATGTCATCGTGGAAGACGTTCCCATTGTCAACATCCTTAAATACATTCGATGCCAACCCGGCCGCCTGAACCGCCATCACAGCGACAACCACTGCGAGGATGAATCACACGTTTCCCTTGAAGATGTTCCTCATCCCGAATTCCCCTTTCCAGCCGCCAGGGCCGGTCTGTGTCTCGTACCGCCGTGCATCGCGGGTTGCGAGCACAACCAGGTCGGTGTGATCCTTCTCACCAGCCGACCGAAGGTATGAGCCAAAAGCGAAACGTTGCGCGGCCAAGAAGCCGCGTGAGGGCGCTATATCGTTCGGATCGAAAAAAAGGATCCGAACGAAGAAAGGGTGCCCTGCAGGACACCCTTTCGATCAATTGGCAAGCTCTACTTCTTGCGCTTGTGGCGATTTGCCTTGAGACGCTTGCGGTATTTGTGCTTGCTCATCTTCTTGCGACGCTTTTTGATCAGCGAACCCATACGGGTGACCCCTCACTTGAGAATCAGGATGTTCGTGCGGAACATCCGTCTTCCGGGGGCCGCACGCGTTATCCACAGGATACGTCGATTCGTTGCGCAGCGACACCGTGCATGGTCCCCGCACGCTCACATTCACAATTCGGTGGCCCGGCGTCAGGCCGTGTGTGCACGATGGAGCGGTATCATCCGCGAATGCTGCCAGTCGTCGGAATTTCCGCATCCCCCAAGTACGTTGACTCCATCGGGACGCCGTTGCGGGCCTACATGGTATTCCACACCTACACCGACAGCGTTACGGCAGCTGGTGGGATGCCGATCATGTTGCTGCCTGTCGAGCAGGTTCACCTTGACCAAGTGCTCGATCAAGTCGACGGTCTCCTGCTGGCGGGTGGAGGCGATATCGCGCCCGAGCGTTACGGTGCACCGAGACACGAAACGGTCGCCGATGTCGACGACACACGGGACGCTTTCGAGATCGAACTCGTGCGAAGGGCCCATGACCGTCGGCTTCCCACCATGGCGATTTGCCGCGGGCTCCAAGTCGTGAACGTTGCATTCGGAGGCACCCTGATCCAGGATCTTCCCTCCCATACCGGTGCCATCGGCCACAGCATCCTTGGCGAAGGCTCCTACCAGCCGCATTCGATCGCACGAATCGAGCACGACTGTCGTATCGCCCGGATCATCGGGGCTGGCGACCATGGCGTGAACTCACTTCATCACCAAGCGGTCGAAAAGCTCGGCGAAGGCCTCCGCGTCGTTGGTGCAGCACCCGACGGCACGGTCGAAGCGATCGAACACGAAGATCCCGACTGGCCGATGGTCGCGGTTCAATGGCATCCCGAGTTCCTCGGCGTACGCGAGCACGGACCGAGTACGGAACTGTTCCGCGCCTTCATCGAAGCCGCGGCGAAATACCACGCGGATCGCTGAGGATGACGGCACACGTCCTCTTCGTGTGCACGGGCAACATCTGTCGATCACCACTCGCCGAACACTTGGCCCGACGGCGATGGGCCGGCCAAGACATCATCGTTTCAAGTGCCGGAACCCACGGACTCCCCGGTCTACACGCAACGACCACAATGGTCGCTGCTGGAACGGAACTCGGTGTCGACCTCTCTCGCCATCGATCCAGGGATATCACAACCGTCCACCAGCCGGACCTGGCTCTCTGCATGGAAGAACACCAGGTTGCTGCCGTGCAGGCACGCTTCCCCACGATGAATCGAGATCGGATTCGGCTTCTCGATACCGCAGGAATCATTGATCCATACGGGGCGACGCTCAGCCGCTACCGGATCACCGCCCTCCAGATCAAAACCGCCATTGATGCCCTCGACATCGAAGAGTGGATAGAACCGATGACCGATGACCGATGACCGATGTCCGACATCAGAAGTCAGAAGTCAGAAGTCAGAAGCCAAACCACATTCCGCCCTTCCCGGGCGGCCCCCCTGCCCCTCGCTGCGCTC
>DIDS01000019.1:0-68222 GCA_002418265.1 Acidimicrobiia bacterium UBA5794
CGCGATGCAAGGAGTTCCTGTTGGAGCCGGAGGCGGGATTTGAACCCGCGCCCTACGCATTACGAGTGCGTTGCTCTACCCCTGAGCTACCCCGGCGGAAGGCCCGATGATACCAAGTGGCGCTCCACAGTCCCTCCCGCTCCGTCTTCGCTCCATTAGGTCAGAGCAGCCTCAAGTGCGGAGTCGATCGTGGGATGATTGAATGTGAATCCTGAGCCCCGGAGAACTCCCGGTTCGAGTCTGTGGGACACGTAGGCGACGGCGTCGGCGAGTTCGCTCCCGAGACGGATGTTCAGGGCGATTCGGGGGGTTGGGAGGAACGTCGGACGCCGGAGTGCAGATCCGAGCCCTTTGGTGAACTCCCTGTTGGTCACCGGATTCGGCGATGCGACGTTCACCGGTCCCGAGATCTCATTGTCAATCACGTGGAGGAAGGCTCGGATGCAATCCTCGTCCGAAATCCACGACCACCATTGCTTTCCGTCACCGATGCGTCCACCAACCCCCAACTTGAAGAGCGGAATCATTGGGGCAAGTGTTCCGCCACGATTGGACAGAACAAGACTCGTGCGCGTGTTGACCACGCGTATTCCCGCCGTCTTCGCTGGACGCGAAGCAGCCTCCCACGCGGCGCACAACTCGGCAAAGAAACCTTTGCCGACTGGTTCAGATTCCGTCAGGACGTCGTCTCCACGGTCCCCGTAGATCCCCATCGCCGATGCAGTCACGAGCACGGGTGGCGGATCGTCCATCTTCGCCATGGTTCGTGCGACTGTTCCGACCGCCTCCACACGAGACGACAGAAGCAGCGCCTTTCGTTCCTCGTTCCAGCGCTTGTCGCCGATGGGCACTCCGTTGAGCACGACAACTGCGTCAGCTCCACGGAGAACGGATGGTTCAAGGCTGCCTGTCCGAGGGCCCCATACGTGTGTGTCGGGAGGCAACCCGCCGTCGGGCGACGACCGCACGAGCGTTACGACCGCGTCGCCCCGCTCTCGAAGCGCCGTGACGAGCCCAGAACCAATGAGGCCCGAGGCACCCGTTATCACGACCCGTTTCGTTGTCATAGCTCCATCCAATCAGAAAGACGACGGTCAACAGCGTCAAACCAGTCAGCGGTCATCGACCCGATCGGATCGACCCTGTCCGCATAGTCAAACCACCACAGTGGCTTGTTGTACCAAAGCCTGACGGCAGTTCGGTGAAATCCGCGATCAACGGGGGAAAGACTGTGCTGGGTACCGTAGATCGCGGTGGGGATCAGCGGTGCGCCGGTCATCCAGGCGAGCCATGCCGCACCCCGTTTGGGATCATCGACACCCCATCGCTCAACCCTTCGTCCCTCAGGGAACACGCCAATGGCCTCACCCGATTCAAGGTGATCGATGGCCTCTCGCATCGCAGCAATCGGATTGCCATCACGATCGAGCGGGATGGTGGCGTAATACTTCATCATCAGGTCGAACAGTTTGGAGCGTCCGAAGAGTTCATCAACGGCAAGAAACCGGATGTCACGATTCGCATTGAAGCCAATGAACGGTGGATCAAGGTGTGAAAAGTGGTTTGCAGCCACGATGAATGGGCCCTCTACCGGAAGGTTTTCAACCCCGACCGTTGAGATGTCGAAGTACAGGCGCGAGAGCAACCGCGCCGGGCGGCGCGCCGCCGCGTCGATACCCCGAAAGACACTTGACCGTTTACTCATCCCGGCCGAGGTCCACAAACAGCGAAGCCAACGCAAGGCTCGGTCGCTGATTTGCATCGAGCGCATCGATGGCGGCAAACACTCGCTCGGCATGGGCAATGGCCGTCGGAACATCGATCCGTGCCAACAACGCGACGTCAACGTCCGAGTTCTGAACGGGTGCCCCAACCTGTGACGCAGCAGTGTCGCGGTAGAAGCTCGCCAACAATTCGAGGCCCGTCGAGTAGAGAGCATCGGATGCCCGAGCAAGCTCACGTGCTTGGCGCTCAAGGAACGCCTTCGGGGCGTTGTCGTCTGGGTAGAGCATCAGTCGCTCAGCTCCTTGCCGCTCCTTGATCGCGTCCAAGAGCGGGTCGGTCGCCTCAAGGACGCGCGATACCAGCCGGTAGGCATCCCCGGGATGGTCGGTCACGCTCCCGGGTACCGACAACCATGCCTCCCTGAACTCCACGACGGCGGGCTCGGTGGCGAGCGACAACGCCAGACCCGGTCGGCCACCCGAAATTCGGGCTGCCTCAGCCGCGCTCTCGGGGTCGATACCGTTGGCTTCGAGCCCTGCAGCGATCTCGGATTCGCTCACCCTCCCGAATACCACCGTTCGGCAGCGGCTTGCCACGGTCGATGGAAGATCGTCCTCTGATTCGGCAACGAGAACAAACCTGGTCGACGCGATCGGCTCCTCGATCGTCTTGAGCAGCGCGTTGGCCGCTTCATCGTTGAGCATTGATGCTTCCTCGAACAGAAATACCTTCACCGAGGATTCGAGCGGTGCACGCACCGCGCCAGAGACAACCATGCGGGCCTGATCGACCGTGACCGATGCCCTTCCCTCGGGAGCGACAACGATGACGTCGGGGTGGTTCCCGGTGGCAGCTCGCCGAACAGCGTCGGCATCTGATCCACCTACGAGGTGGGCGGCAAACTCCCGTGCCACGGAGGCCTTTCCCACATTCGATGGCCCTATGAAGAGATACGCGTGAGCCGGATTGGTGAGTTCCGACGTGAGCAGATCGACAACGGAGGAATGGCCGATGACTCCGACAAAAGGCTTCACAGTCCCAGCCTTTCGATCACGTCGTTGACAACAACCGAAATCGGTCTTGACGCGTCCACAACGACGAAACGGTCAGGTTCTGCAGCAGCGAGCGAATCGAACCCGTCGGCGACGGACTCGTGAAAGCGCGTTCCCTCCCCACCGATGCGATCGTCGACGGCCTGACGCGCCAGACCGTCGCCCGTGGTCAGCTTGAGGAGCACCACCCTCCCCGGCCAAAGACCACCGATCGCGATGTCGTTGAGCCGTCGCACATCTTCGAGACCGAGGTCGCGCCCAATGGCCTGATAGGCGAGCGACGAATACGCCGACCTGTCGGTGATGACCCACTTCCCCGCTTCGAGCGCCGGGCGTACGACCGTGTGGATGAGCTGGGCGCGCGATGCCGCGAACAATGCCGCCTCGGCAAGGGGGGCAGGTGCCTCGCCTTCGCCGAGCAGAATCTCTCTGACACGTTCCCCGACTTCGGTCCCTCCCGGTTCGCGGACAAAGATCGCGTCCCTCCCCGAATCGTTGAGATGGCGAGCAACCTCACGAGCAACCGTCGATTTGCCTGCACCCTCGATCCCCTCAAATGCAATGTATTTGTCGGCGAGCTCGGTCATGTGGAGAGCTTACGGCTCACCCCGTCCTCCCGCGAAGCGCAGGGCGCGACGAGCTGGAACGCCCCCTTGCGACGCTGCACCTGCTGCGCAGGCCGGAAAACCGGGGGGGCGGGAAGAAACAACACCGTCCTCCCACGAAACCGGAGGGGACGGGATCAAGAACAAAACCGTCCTCCCGCGGAGCGGGGGGACGCGACGAGCGCAGCGAGGAGCAGGGGGGCTCCGAAACCGCAGCAAGCTGAACGCTCCTACCTCTTCTTCTTCTTCGGGGCTGGGCCCTTCGCCCGCTTCTCCGCAAGGCGCTCGGAGGCATGATCCAGGGTGATGTTGTCGAGGGTTTCTGCAACTCGGAAAGATACGTTGGTCTCGCCGTCGGTCATGTAGAGACCGAAGCGGCCGTCTTTGATGACGATTTCGTTGCCGGTGGCGGGATCCTTGCCAAGTTCCTTGAGCGGTGGCTTCGCTCCGCGGCGCTGACGAGGCTTTGCGAGTGCTTCCAGGGCCTCGTCAAGCGTGATCGTCAGGAGCTGCTCCTCGGTTTCGATGGAACGATTCTCTTTACCCCAGCTCACGTACGGCCCATGGGGTCCGTTCTTTGCAAATACCGGCTCGCCGTCTTCAGGATGGGGTCCGAGCTCTCGTGGAATCGAGAGCAACCGGACCGCATCGTCGAGCGTGAGGGTTGCCGGATCCATGGACTTGAACACCGAAGCCATCTTTGGTTTGTCCGTCGAGTCCGGATCGCGTTCACCGAGTTGGAGGTACGGCCCATATCGGCCTGTCTTGAGGAAGATCTCAAGACCTGTGTCGGGATCATTTCCAAGGGAGCGTTCGTCCTTCGGAGCACTCAGCAACTCCACGGCACGCTCAAGCGTCAATTCGTCTGGAGGCAGGTCTGGCGGAATCGATGCACGATCTTCACCGCGTTGGAGATACGGCCCGTACTGTCCGGATCTGGCGACAATGGGCACACCATCGTCGCCAATCCCGATCTCGAAGGAGTTGACTGCCTTCGGGTCGATTCGCTCAAGTGCGTCCTCAGACACGAAGTCCGTGATCCCGGGCCTTGGGTTCTCCGGGTCCTTCACACCGTCGTAGAATTCCCTGAGATACGGAACCATCTCCTGATCGCCGGAAGCGATCCGGTCGAGATCTTCCTCCATCTTGGCTGTGAAGTCGTAGTCGACGTATTCAGCGAAGTACTGCTCAAGCAAGCCGACGACACCGAAGGCACGCCAGGTCGGTACGAGAGCGGTTCCTTGTTTGAACGCATATTCACGATCGAGGATGGTCGAGATGATCGACGCGTAGGTCGACGGTCGACCGATGCCAAGCTCCTCAAGACGCTTCACGAGTGACGCCTCGGTGTATCTCGCAGGTGGTTTGGTTTCGTGGTCGGTTGGCTCGAGTGCAACAGCCACAAGGCTGTCACCTTCAGCCATGTTCGGGAGATGGGTTTCTTGATCGTCGAGTGCAGCATCGGGGTCGTCCCTGCCCTCGACGTAGGCACGTAGAAATCCCGGGAAGGTGATTGTGCGACCGCTTGCGCGGAAGCCACAGGTTTCGGCTTTGAGGGTGTCTGCCGTGATCCCAACTTTGAGGCTTTCACCCTTGGCATCCTTCATTTGGGACGCGACGGTGCGCATCCAGATCAGTTCATAGACACGAGCCGCATCCGATGTCGGACCGAACTGTGCTGCGACTCTGTCCATGTCCTGGAATCGATCACCGGCCGGTCGAATTGCCTCGTGCGCCTCTTGAGCGCCCTTGGCCTGCGAACCATACAAGCGCGGCTTTTCGGGGAGAAACTGTGAGCCGTAGCGATCCGCAACGAGCGAGCGTGCAGCGTCAAGGGCGGTCGCCGAGAGATTCGTCGAATCGGTTCGCATATAGGTGATGAAGCCCTGCTCATAGAGCGCCTGGGCCGCACTCATTGTCCGTCTAGCCCCAAATCTGAGTTTGTGGCCGGCTTCCTGTTGCAGGGTTGAGGTGCGGAACGGGGCGTACGGCTTGCGGGTGTATGGCTTGGACTCGACACTCGCAACCGAGAAGTCGGCACCGCTCAGACCCTGCGCCAAGCCGACCGCGTCTTGAGGCGACAGAGCCCTACGACCCTTCTTGAGATTTCCCGCGGCGTCGAAGTCGGCGCCATCAGCGACCCTTACGCTGTCGATCGTCCGCAAAGTTGCGGAGAATTCGGTGCCTTCCGCAGCAAGCGTCGCCTTGAGACTTGAGTATGACGAGCGGACAAATGCCATCCGTTCACGCTCTCGCTCGACGAGGATTCGCGTGGCAGGAGATTGAACACGTCCCGCCGACAGACCTCGTCTCACCCGGCGCCACAGGACAGGGGAGACCTCAAAACCGAAGAGTCGATCGAGAATTCTGCGTGTCTCTTGAGCCTGGACGAGCTGAACATCAAGATCTCGGGGATTGGCCGCGGCTTCCTGGATTGCCTTCTCGGTTATCTCGTGGAACACCATCCTTTGTACGGGAACCTTCGGTTTGAGCTCCTCAAGGAGGTGCCACGCGATGGCTTCACCCTCACGATCCTCATCCGTTGCGAGATAAAGCTCGTCGGCGTCCTTGAGCAGTTGTTTCAGCAGGCGCACCTGCTTCTTGGAGGAATCAGAAACGATGTAGATCGGCGTGAAGTCATTGTTGAGGTCGATACCGAATCGGGTCTTCGCCCATTGAGCCTGTTTGCTCTCGGGAAGGTCTTTCTTCCTTGCGGGAATGTCGCGAATGTGGCCAACGGAGGACTCAACGATGAAGTCATCACCGAGGTATCTACCGATCGTCTTCGCCTTTGCTGGCGACTCGACAATGACAAGTTTCTTCGACAAGGCTGTTCCGATCGCGTCTGGTAGCTCAGAATTCGGTACGAAATCCGATGTGTCAAGACTGACACGCGGGGCGGAACCTAACGCAAGTGTGGAGCAAAACCCTCGCGAACCCGCTCAACGACTCGCTGCCAGGTGAACTCTGACTCCACGAACGCTCGCCCGGCGGCACCCATTTCGCGCGCCTTTTCGGGGTCTGCCAGAAGAGTGATGAGGTGCTTCGCGATCGCTTTGGACTCGGTCGCGATGTATCCGGTCTTACCGGGAATCACCGTTTCGGGCGCTCCACCCGAATCGCCTGCGATGACCGGCACACCGCATGCTGCCGCCTCAAGAAAGACGAGACCGAGGCCCTCGGCTTCAAGACCGCCCCACCGTGACCTGCACGGCATCACAAATATGTCCATTTCCCGATACAGGCCAGCGAGGTCCGTCCACGGAACATCGATTTCAAAGCGAGCATCGACACCGAGCTGCTCCGCCTTCTTGCGCAGACGGGCCTCGGTTCGTCCCTTCCCGACGAGCATCACCTGCACGTCGGATTTGACGAGGGATACGGCCTCGATGACACGGTCTTGGCCCTTGCGCGGCACGAACCGCGACACGCAGCCGATGACCGGCTTGGCGTTCTCTGGAGGGTTTCTCGGGGGTGTAAAGGTGTCGATGTCCACCCCGGCTCCGATGTAGACCACCGGCTTCTTGGTGAGCCGCACGACATTGACTTCGGTGTATCGGCTGATCGCAAAGTTGGCATCAGCAGCCGCCAGGGTCTTTCCGAGCCATTGCTTGATTCCCGGAACCGCAGCCGGGAGCGTGACTTCAGCGCCGTAGTTCACAACCCCGAACGGAATGTTGAATTCGTCGCGAAGCGAAGGTCCCAGTGGAGTGAGCGGATGCGGAGCGCCGAACAGGATTGCGTCAGGCTTGAACCGGTGCACTGCATCGAACACCAGGTGACGAGTCCGCTTGGTCGGAAGCATCCACTGCCGGAGTCCTCGTGTGACGCCAGACTCATCGATCGCAGCATCATTGTCGGCGGGAGCCACGACGTGGATCTCATCGGGATAAGCATCGACGAAGCTCTGGAGATACATCTGGATTCCGCCCGGCTTGGGCGGATAGTCGTTGGTGACGATGAGAAGGCGCACAACCTCAGTCCAGATGTGGGGCGACGTTGTATGACGCCATCACGGCTCCGTCTTCATTCAGTAGGAAACTTGACTGTGCCGTGTTGCGTGGGATGGTGATCTTTCCCCGACCGGCGTTCTTGATTCCGAGCACGTTGACCGCCAACGCCCGTATCGCAGCACCGTGGGAAACGGCGATGTACGGCGCGGTCACCGCTTCCTCGGCAAGCTTTTCTGCGGTCTGTCGCATCCTGACACCGGCACCAACGAGCGACTCTCCGTATCCGCCCCTTCTCGTGTGGTCCCCACGTCCCGATTGATATTCGGCAAGGTCGGCTGCGTGCTGTTCAAGGATCTGAGCCGTGGTGAGACCCTCCCATGCACCAAAGGACATCTCGACAAGCCCCTCATCGGTTGTGGGCGACGCGCCCATGCCTTCCCCGATGATCTCGGCTGTCTCTGTCGTGCGGATGCGTGGAGAACTGAACATGGCATCAACCACGGGGGCGTGTGCTGCCGCGGAAGCTGCCTGCTGCCTCCCGACATCCGTCAGAGGTGTATCGGTCGTGCTGTCCCATGTGCCGGCAACATTCCCCTCCGATTGTCCATGTCGAACAAACGTTGCGTGCTGGCCAATTGGCCCGAACTGTTGAGGGGTGTGATCGAGGTGAGTCGCGTCGTTGAACACGTTGATACGACGCTCCCCGTCGCTTCCGATCGTGATCTGGGAAACGGCGGTGTTGTGCGACGGAATCATGCGTCCGGTTCCCTCGAGTCCGGCAACTTGGCTCATCAGGGCCCAGATCACACCACCATGGGTGACGAGAACGGCGTGCTCGCCGTCGGCAAGCTTGGCGACAAGCCGATCGAATGCTGCTCCAACCCGCCTGATGAACAGGGACATCTGTTCCCCACCACCGGGGGCGAGATCCTCACCGTTCGTGAAGGCCAGCCATTGTTCCGGGAAGCGTTCTGCGACCTCGGCCGAGGTCAATCCCTCCCATGAGCCAATCGAGAATTCGCGGAACGCGGGATCAGGAATCACATCGCCGAAGACTGCGGCGGTTGTCATGGTTCGTGGGAGATCTGACGCAATCACAACGTCAGGAGAGGCGCCAGCAAACCGGTTCGCCAGCCGATTGATCTGGGCGAGTCCAACATCGGAAATCCCCGAATCGGTGAAGCCCTGCCAACGGCTCTCGCGGTTGGCATGGGTCTCTGCGTGCCTGATGATCGTGACGGTCTTCCCCACGGTTTCCTCTCTCCTGGCGTTGCAGGCTAAGCCCGCCCGGGATTTGGTTCGGGGGCTGTCGAGCGCGAACGAGCCCTACGAGATGAATGCCGAGGCAAAGATCAGGGAAACCACAGTCATCACCTTGATGACGATGTTCATCGCTGGCCCCGCTGTGTCCTTGAACGGGTCACCAATCGTGTCCCCGACAACGGCAGCCTTGTGTGCGTCGGATCCCTTGCCGCCAAAGGCGCCGGCTTCAATGAACTTCTTGGCGTTGTCCCACGCTCCGCCCGCATTGGCCATGTAGATCGCAAGGAGGAATCCAGATACCAGCGCTCCGGCGAGCAGACCACCGAGCATCTCAACGGAGATGAATCCGACCACAAGGGGAAGCGCAACAGCCAGAGAACCGGGAATGATCATTTCACGAAGCGATGCCTTTGTTGAGATGTCAACGCACTTGGCGTACTCGGGAACGACACCATCGCGACCTTCTCTGAGTCCGGGGATCTCCCGAAACTGGCGTCGGACTTCCTCGATCATCTGGAAAGCAGCTCTACCGACAGCCTGGATGGTCATGGCCGCAAACAGGTACGGGAACATTCCTCCGATAAAGAGTCCCATGACGACCTTGATGTCAAGAATGTCGAAGCCGTCGACGCCAACAGCCTGGGAGAATGTGAAGAACAGCGCAAGGGCGGTCACGGCCGCCGACGCGATGGCAAATCCCTTGGCGACTGCGGCCGTTGTGTTTCCGAGCGAGTCGAGCTGGTCGGTGGCTGCCCGGACTTCGGGTGGCAGATCGGCCATTTCAGCGATGCCACCTGCGTTGTCCGCGATTGGTCCGTAGGCATCGACGGACACTGTTATTCCGAGCGTGGAGAGCACGCCGATTGCGGCAATGGCGACGCCGTAGATGCCAGCACCCTCAACAGCAAGGTCTCCGGCCCAATATGCAGCCCCCATCCCAAGCGTCACCACGATCACGGAATAGGCAGCGGACTTCTTGCCCTCGGCAATACCGGCAAGGACCACCGTTGCCGATCCCGTCTCCGATTGACGGGCGATCTCTTTGACCGTCTTGTAATGATCGGAGGTGTACCACTCAGAGATCTTGCCAACGACAATTCCGACGGCGAGACCAACGATGACTGCAAGGAAGAAGCCCCATGGGTTGTCCACCCCTTCGACCCCGTCGAACATCACGGGTGTGAGAGCAGCGACACCGACCACCGTGAGACCTGCCGCTGCCCAAGTCCCAGTATGGAGGGCTCGGGCGAGGTTGTCCCCGCGGGGACGTACGAGGAATGACCCGATGATTGAAGCCAGCATGCCGATTGCCCCAATCATGAGGGGGTAGAAGATCATGTGTGGCAAGAACGCTGAGCCCGCAAACACGATGGATGCAAAGGCGATCGGTGCGACCAGAGAGCCGATGTAGGACTCAAAAAGATCGGCACCCATGCCAGCGACGTCGCCAACGTTGTCACCAACGTTGTCTGCGATTGTGGCCGGGTTGCGCGGGTCGTCTTCGGGAATGCCAGCTTCGACCTTTCCGACGAGGTCAGCGCCGACGTCGGCAGCCTTTGTGTAGATGCCACCGCCGACGCGGGCAAACAGAGCGATCGATGAGGCTCCAAGACCGATGGCGGTCACCATGTCAACCCAGAGTTCCTTTTCCAGGACCATTTCAAAGAACCAGATGCCGACGGCGAACCCAAGAAGGCCGAGACCAGCAACGGTGAACCCCATCACCGCGCCACCACGGAAGGCGACGGGAAGCGCCCCAGCGGTGCCACCGGTGCGAGCTGCCTCTGCAGTACGGGCGTTGGCGGCGGTTGCGATCCGCATCCCGATGAATCCAGCAAGACCGGAAAGAGCTGCACCGAACACATATCCGATGGCGCCCCACGGACGTCCCCACTCAGGCAGGAGGATGAGGATCAGCACCGTCATGATTGTCACGAATCCGGCTATCGCAAGATATTCACGCCGCATGAACGCCATGGAGCCTTCGCGGATGGCGTCCATGAGGCTCACCATGCGCTCGTTACCTGGCGAAACAGCAAGGACCTGGCGACCGTAGACGGCAGCGAGCAGCAGGGCGGCAACACCCATTCCCATGGCTACATACAGCCACACATCGGGATTTGACACAGAAATCACTCCTGGATTGAAGAGGTTCGGAACGGGCGGCAGTATACGGGCATCCGGCCCGAGATATCAGACGCTCACTTCCTCCAAACCTCTGGGCTGAGAAGAATGAGGATGGGGAGGATCTCAAGGCGACCGATCACCATCAGGCCGGAGAGAACCCATTTGCTGACGGCAGGAAACACGAGATAGTTGCCCGTGGGGCCGATCTCACCGAGTCCTGGGCCAACGTTGCCAAGCGACGATGCAACCCCCGAGACCATCGTGACGAGATCAAGACTTGAATCTGCCGCGAACCCGATCACTGCGATCGCAAACACCCCCGTCATGAACGCAAACATGTACAGCAAGAAGAAGGTCTGAACGGTCTCGACAACCAAATCGGGAACCGGCTTCTTGCCAACACGGGTTACGAACACACCTCGGGGATGAATGATTCTTCGAACGTCCGTCCTCGAAGCTCCTGACAGGATGAGGAGTCGGTCGGTCTTGATCGAACCGGATGTGGATCCAGCCATTCCACCGACGAACATCAGCCCAACGATCATGACCTCGAGCACAGGGCCCCATGTCGCGAAGTCGGCTGTTCCGTAGCCGGTCGTCGTCACGATCGTCACCGACGTGAATAGCGAATCCCGGATCGTGGTAAGAACCGGTCCACCCCAGATTCCGATCGCCATCAGGATGGAAGCGGCAAAGATGATGCCGAGATAGACGCGGAGTCCGAGCGACTTGAAGTACGCCAGTTTGTCTCTCGTGATGAACGTGTAGTGGAGGGCAAATGACATTCCAGCGAGCGTCATGAACACGATGATGACCCATTGGGTGTAGGCGCCGTATGCGCCGAGGGAACCAACGTGGGTCGAGAATCCACCAGTTGAAAGGGTCGTGAATGCATGGTTGATCGCTTCGAAAAGCGACATCTCACCGAGCCAGAGCAGCGCCGCCTCGATACCCGTGAGGCCGATGTACACGTACCAGAGCCGCTTGGCCGTCTCGGAAAACCGTGGAGTGAGCCGATCCGGGATCGGTCCGGGCGACTCGGCCCGTGCAAGTTGAACCGCCCCCATACCGAGGAGCGGCAGGATCGCAACTGATAGCACGATGATCCCCATTCCCCCGATCCACTGTGTGAGGGATCGCCAGAACAAGGCACCGTGGGACATCAGGCCGGGATCCGGGACGATCGAGGCACCGGTTGTGGTGAACCCAGATGCAGATTCGAACACTGCGTTTGTGATGTTCGAGATCTCACCGGTGAAGATGTACGGGAGAGAACCGATGAGGGCAATGGCGGTCCACGCCATTCCCACCGCGGCAAATCCTTCCTTCGTGCTCAGCTCTCCAGGTGAGTCGAAAAAGAACCACAGCGTGATCCCGATGGTGAAGGTCAAGATGGCACTTGCAGCGAATCCCGGAATTTCGGACCATTCGCGATAGATGACGCTCACGACAATCGGAGTCGCCATCGCCGCCCCGATCGCGGCAATAACCGCTCCAACGACGTGCAGGAGGTTTCGCCAGGACATGGCTAACCCGAGAGGTTCTCAGCGATGGTGATGGCCTCTGGAAGAGCAATGACGATCAGGTGATCACCGACCTCGATTCGAGATGTCCCCCTCGGCACAAACACTTCCGTGCCTCGCTGAATACCTCCGATGATGAGTGAGTGTGGGAGACGGAGTTCGGCGAGAGTCTTACCCACGGCCATCGAGTTGGGACCGACCTCGAGCTCGATCGCTTCAGCGTCTGAGTCCGAGAACGTCGCGACCGAGTGGATCGCTCCTCGCCTGACAAATCGAAGGATCTCGTCAGCCGCCGAGAGGCGTGCGCTGACGGTTGCATCGATGCCGTGACCTGATCCGAGTCCCATGAGATCCGTATTGGTGAACCGAGCAATCACCTCACGTGCACCGAAGGACTTCGCGGCAAGTGCCGCCAGCACATTTTCGCCATCCCACCCGGTCAACGCCATCACGGTGTCTGCCGACTCGACGCCCGCCGCACGGAGCAGCTTGAGATCGGTTGGCTCGCCACGGACAGTGACAACCTTTGGATATTCCTCTGCAATCAACCGGCAACGGTCCGCGTCTGGCTCGATCAGCGTGGTATGGATCCCCCTGTCGGCGAGCATCCCAGCGGTGAGCCGAGCAAGACGTGTTCCTCCAAGAATGATCACCTTGTTTGCGGGACGACTTGAAATCCCGAGCCACTTGTATGCACTTTTTGCCATCTTCGTGCGAGCCATCATCAGGACGTGGTCACCCGGGCTGAGAGTGGTGTCTCCACGAGCGATCTCCGTTTCGGTACCACGAATCACGGCAACAACGAGCCAGTCCCACCCTTCAACGCTCCCGCGAAGATCTGCGAGGGTTCGGCCGGCAAACTCGGTGTCCTTGCCAACAAATGCGCCGATGAGGACGAGTCTGCCGTCTGCGAACTCAACAAGTTCTGCGATCTCGCCCCCTGCTGCGAGCGCAACGAGCTCCCGGGCCGCTGCCGCCCCTGGATCGATCACCAGATCAACACCCAGGGCCTCGACCTCAGCCTTGAGGTCGGGGTCCTCGACTCTTGCCACCGTGAACGGGATGCCAAGCTGGGTACCTGCGGCACACGCCAGCACATTGACCGCATCCGACGAGCTCACCGCGATCAGAAGATCGGCGTCTTCGATTCCAGCCTTCTTGAGGGTCTCCGCGGAAGCTCCGTTGCCGATGATCACGAGACAGTCGATCTCATTTTGAGCTACCGCCGCGACTTCAGGATCGGACTCGATCAAAACAACGTCCTGGCGCTCGATGGAGAGTTTCTCGGCTAGAAACGATCCGATGGTTCCTGCACCGACAATGACTATTCGCATGGCACGAGAGCCTAGAACGTTCGGGTACCAGAACCCCACAGATCATTGTTCAAGGATCGTCCATCCGGGCGATATCACCACTCGTGCCGACGAGCTTCATGGGATCAAATTCGGCACGACTTGTCGCCACAATCCTCAGCTCGCCAACCACTGGGAGACTGATCGTCCTTGCGACCGTGACGGAAACGGTTCGCCGGTCCCATGACTCGTCGACGGGACACGAACACGAAACCAGCGTTGCCCCGTTTGCCTTGGCGAACCGGCTTGCCTCCTGTTGAGGGGTCCCGGTCGCCCCGAACGGCAGGAATGTGACAGGGGCACTGGCCAGTGCAGCGGCGTCGGCAGCTGAAGCCGCCGTGGCATACGTTACGGCCGCCCCTCCCACGATTCCGATACCAAGCACGAAAAACACCAGCACAACGGACAGACCAAAACCAACCAGCATCGAACCGCGTTCATCGTGTGGTCTCATCGTTCAACACGCATCGAAGCCGTTGACGTCAGTGTCACGGTGAAACCACCGAAGATCGGTGTCGCGACCCGGTACGGAAGCGAAACGTTCACCGTGGCCTTCTGACCGACCGTTGCAGGACGCGACACGGAGATGCGGGCATTGGCGGCAAGGCCACCGAGGGCTGATCGCACCGCGGAGGCCGCTCGTGCCGTGTCAGGAAACGCTGCAGCTTCACGCGCCCCTTCCCGAGTTGCGTGAATCAACTGGATCTCGGAACGCGCAATAACGGCAACCTCAACAATCCCGAACAGCAACACGAGGACAAGTGGTAGCACGAGCGCAAACTCGACAACTGCCGACCCGGGCTCACCGCGCATCATGCAATGGTTGCAAACGAGACGACCTTTTCAATGACGGTGTTGAAGAACGATGGGAGTGCGTCAGTCGTCGATGCCCACGTGATGAGTGCGAGCGCAACGATCGCAGCAGCCACGAGCACCAGTGCGTACTCGGCCGTCGCCTGTCCGGATTCTGATTTGATCATGGAGATCTCCTTTCGGGAAGTGCTTTCGGGAAGTGCTTTCGGGAAGTGCTTGAGTGAAGTGCTTGGGTGAAACGTCACAGTGTGAGCTTCGAAACACCGCCAACCACCGCAGGGACGACGGCTACAAGGAGGAACCCGGGGAGAATCAACAGGGCGAGCGGGAACAGCATCTTGACGGGGAGACGGGCAAGACGCTCATCGTGACGCGCATTGTCTCGTTCTCGTTCCGTGTCACTGAGCCCGCGAAGTTCCGTCCCAAGCCTCGCCCCCGAAGATGCAGACAAACGAGCGATCCGGAACATGACCTCAATCGGTGTCGGATCCGACTCGGGATCGATCGGTGTGTTTCGGTTGGCTCGCCTGAGATGACGTCCGAGATCTTCGGAGACGTGGGGGCGAACGAAGCGGCTTGCCGTGGAGACGGCGATCGGGAAGGACACCCCTGCCTCCACCCCACTGGCAACCAGATCGATCGCAGTCAACTCGTCAGCACGGTCCAGGGCTGACTTCAGCCGCATCGAATGGATCCTTCTTGCGTGGACAACTCCAAAGTGTGACGCTGCGTACACGATCCCCAAGGCAGGGTGGACGCCGGCTGCCGCGATCCCGGGTGCGATCAATCGTCGATGGGGAAGCTGGAGAACCAATCCATAGGCAACGGCGACAGCGAGAGCCACGACAATCATGTTGCTGCCCTCGATGAGATCGCGAACACCAATGCGGTTCCTGCGATTTGTAGCGTTGCTCCGACCACCATGGGAATCATCACGACAGCTCCACGAGGCTCGGGGATACCCCGAACGGCAACGACAAGGGCGGTGAGGGCAAGGGGCGCCACCCCGACAACCCAGGCCGACAAACGAATCTGCGCGAGCGAGGATCGCTTCTTTCTTTCACGTAGCTCTGTGGCTTTCGCACGCTCAGCAAAAGCTTCAAGGGATGCAGCAACCGACGACCCGGTGTGCTGGGACATTGCACACATCGCGGCGAATGGTCTCCCATTTGTTGGCATCGTCGACGTCATCGCATCGCCGATCTCTGTGATCGAGGCACCGGTGGCGCACAGTCTGCGAGCATCGGTGGTCACCAGCGGACTCGTACTCGTGGAGATCGCATGACGCAGGGTTCCCCCTGCGGTCACAACACCCGCCAGCGATCGCAGGAGTGCAACCTCTGAAGATGCCGACGTTTTTTCCGTCCGCTTTCGCCAACCGTACAGGGCTGCCACCGCGATGAGGCCAACCGACCCGTAGACGGGAGCGATCGCAACGACTCCAGCGGCAACGAGGACCGACACGGGGGCGCCAATCAGGATGCCAATCCCGACAATGGCCCAGATCAACACGGGTACACCTCCTCGAGTCCGTCACGCCCGACGTGGGAAATCGTCCGGACCTTGCGCCCGCTGTCGGTTCGGTGAACAAATACGATCACATCGAACGCCGACAGGATCTGGGTGCGGACGGTCTTTGATGACATGCCTGTCCCGATCATCGATGCGAGTGCTTCGATCCGATCAAGTGCTTCATCGGGGCCGTTTGCGTGCACCGTGGACATCGACCCGGCGTGGCCGGTGTTGAGAGCCTGAATCATGTCGGCCGCTTCGGTACCGCGTACCTCACCGACGATGATGCGGTCTGGTCGCAGCCTCAGGGCATGGGTGAGAAGCGAACGAATCGTGACCTCGCCCTTTCCCTCAACATTGGGTGGGTGCGCCTCAAGGCGGACGACATGGCCCGAGATTCTCAATTCCGCGGAGTCCTCGATGGTGACAATGCGATCCCTTGTGGCGATCGAAGCGCACAGGACGTTGAGAAGCGTTGTCTTACCTGCGCCGGTGCCTCCCGCGACAAGGATGTTGCGCCGGTCAGCAACGGCATTGACCAAGAGGTCCGCTCCGCTTTGGTCGATTCCCCCGAGCTCCACGAGCTCATCCATGTCGGTCACCGTTTGGAGAAACCGCCTCACGGCGACCACCGGTCCATCGACCGATGCCGGCGGGATAATGGCATGAATCCTCGAGCCATCCGGGAGTCTGGCATCGACCGCTGGCACGGCACGGTCGATACGGAGTCCAAGTGGCGCAATCACCCTGCGAACCGCAGCGACGATTGCTTCTTGTGAACCGAACGTGACGTCCGTCAGGATGAGGTTTCCTTCCCGCTCGATCCAGACTTCTGAGGCCGAGTTGACAAGCACATCGGAAATCGTCGGATCACGGAGCAGTCGCTCGATCGGACCAAAACCGACCACCGCATCAACGGCGTCGTGAATGACCTGGTGAGGAGCGATTGGTGCCTCATCGCGTTTGAGTGCCGCTGCGGCACGCATCACAGAGGTTCGGTCGAGCGGCGTGTCGGATCGGACGATCGAGGTCACAATTCGATCCACGGCGTTCACGCAGCGCTCCAGAGTCGTGAAAGCTGCCGAAGCCACGGAGACTTCACCGGCATGGAGCGCAGACCCATGAGCGCATCGATCGTTGACCGTCCGGGCCTTGGGAGTATCAATGTGCCTTTGGGGGCAGTGCTTTTGGGAACGGTCGGTGCAAAGCCAAGCCGCTGATACACGGTCCGTGTGGTCGGGCGGACCATGAACGGTTCAGGGAGGAGTGGAAGAATTGAGATCGCCGTCTCGGGCGGTGGGGCAGTTGGATTGCACCGAAGCACGGTGTTTGGCCATCGTGCAACCAGTTCGCTCACGACACGAGCGGCCTCGTCGACTCCAATTCCGCCATTCGGGAGAACCGCAATGGCTTTGGAGCGTGGTTCGAGTTGTGTTCGTGTCGGTCCGTTCGTAACAAGATCCGCCAGCGAGTATTCCGACGCATAGCGTGGGCCAGCTGGATCAAGGTCGATCACGAGGGTCTCTGCTCTGGTCATCGCAAGACCGATCGGGGTCAGAACACTCAACAAGAGATCGTTTGGCGACCATAGGGCGACAACGGACACGGTTCCTCCTTCAACAGGAGGGGAAGCATCGCGAACGTATCGGATCTCGTGCAGCCGTACAAGATGTCTGTTGTGTCGATCGCTTACGAACGGGCAGATATGGCCGATACAATCCCCACGATGACTGAAGCCGCTTTCTTTGACCTCGACAAGACGATCATCGCTGGCTCCTCGACGCTTGCGTTTGGGAAACCCCTCTACAAGGCGGGCTTTCTCAGGCGCGGCACGCTGGTGAGATTGGGCGTGGCCCAACTTTCGTACATGCTCTTCGGCGCGGACGAAGGCGACTTGGAACGGGCAAGGAATGAGATGCTCGATCTTGTATCCGGCTGGCACAAGGCCGAGATCGAGGCGATCGTCGCCCAAACGCTGGACGATGTCATTGAACCGCTGGTATTTGCAGAGGCATTGTTTCTGATCGATGAACACCGCCGGGCCGGACGCCGGGTATATGTCGTGTCAGCGAGTCCCGAGGAGTTCGTGACACCGATCGCCAAGATGGTCGGTATCGACAACGTGATCGCAACGAAGATCCGAACGGACGGGCTCGGAAGGTACGTCCCCGAGCTTGAACGCTATGCGATGGGCCCTGGCAAGGCCGATGCCATGAAGGAAGTCGCTGCCGAGGACGGCATCGACCTTGAAGGCTCGTTCGCCTACACGGACAGTTTCACCGACATGCCGATGCTTGAGATCGTCGGCAACCCGGTTCCTGTCAACCCCGAAAAGGAGCTCAGGGAGGCAGCCGAAGAGCGAGGGTGGCAAATCCTTCAGTTCCAACGTCCTGTGAGTCTCGGACCACGTGTCCCGAGACCACCGAAGAAGGTCTGGCTCATCGCCGGCGCCGGTGCCCTCGGCGTAGCGGCTTTCATTGCAGCAACCCGCAAACGACGAGGCTGAGGCGCTCTCAAACCCGTCCCCCCTTCAGGGGGGACGGGCGAGTGAAACGAGCCAGGGGGGCGCGCGAGCCTGCGAGCCCCGTCTTCCAGAGCGCTTCGTTTCTTTGCTGTCCCATCTCTACGCACTCACGTGGTCGCAGGCTCCCCGGCCCCCCTGATTCGACTACGTCGAATCCGTCCCCCCTGAAGGGGGGACGGCGTTGAGTTCGGGGTCTGATCCGAAGGTCCAATACGCGAGAGCACCGAGAGCAGCGAGTCCGACCACGACCGCAACAATCAGCCACCACGAGCCCTGCGGGATAAGGGGCTTGGACGGGAGCGGTGCCGTGACATCAGAATCGATGACGACCGAGTCGACACCAAGAGCAATCAGGTCGGTTGTCTCCGAGATGTCGGATCCACCACCGGCCGGGAATCCCTCAAAGGCGATCTGCCAGTTCTGTGCTGTGGGAAGTACCACCCATGCAATCCATGTTCCGTCACCCTCTGCCACCATCGCTGTTGGGGGTAATTCCTCATAGTCGGAGAAGGGTCTGACGATCACCGCCTTGGCCGAGCTGTCGTACACCACCGTCACCTCAACCGTGAGTCCTTGGGTGTCGTCAATCGCCGAGCCCTCGGCTGCACCAAACGGCGAAGCGAGTGTGACCGCGGCCAAGATTCCGATCAGAAACGACACACCGGCATCGTAGGCCGACCGTGCGCAAACGGTGGCCTTCGTGGAACCGTTCTGGCAGGGCTCGTGCAGCATCCACCAACGTTGGCGATGGTGAGGGCGAGTCAGGGGCATCACTGGCCGGCGTCAACGCGGCGAACGTTGGTGGACCCAGCACTAGCCTACGACACGTCCAATGCGACGTCCGATGAGGAGCCACATGACCGAGCCATCAACCCTGTTCGACAAGGTCTGGGCGAGCCATGTGGTACACCAGGAAGAGGACGGACCCGCCCTCCTGTACATCGATCTTCACCTTGTCCATGAAGTGACATCACCTCAGGCCTTCGAGTCGATTGCAATGAGCAACCGCATCGTCCGACGTCCCGATCTGACACTTGCAACGATCGACCACGCCGTACCGACAACACCAAGAGACCAAGGCATCAACGACCCGATGGCGGCCAGACAAATCGAGACGCTGCGTCGCAACACACGTGAAACCGGAATCAAACTGTTCGATATCGATGACAAACGTCAAGGCATCGTGCACATCATTGGACCCGAACAGGGTTTGACCCAGCCCGGTATGACGATCGTGTGCGGGGACTCCCACACGGCTACCCACGGTGCGTTCGGTGCTCTCGCCTTCGGGATCGGAACATCCGAAGTCGAACACGTCTTGGCAACCCAAACCCTCCAACAGGCAAAACCAAAGTCGATGGCCGTGACGGTGGACGGTGAGTTGCCAACCGGTGTCACAGCCAAGGACATCATCCTCGCCGTCATTGCGCAAATCGGTACTGCAGGCGGGACTGGCCATGTCATTGAGTACCGCGGGTCTACGATCGAAGCCCTTTCAATGGAGGGTCGTATGACGGTGTGCAACATGAGCATTGAAGCCGGTGCGCGTGCTGGGATGATCGCACCAGACGAAACCACCTTCGCCTACCTGAAGGGCCGACCGATGGCGCCCTCGGGCACCGACTGGGACGTCGCCCTCGAAGCATGGAAACAGCTACGCACCGACGACGGGGCGACATTTGATGCCGAAATTGTGATCGATGCATCAACCATCGAACCCCATGTTTCGTGGGGGACAAACCCCGGCCAGACCCTTCCCGTTTCTGGGGTACTCCCCCATCCTGAATCAGCCGATGACCCCATTGAGCGGGACTCCATCGAGCGAGCCCTCACCTACATGGATCTCGAAGCTGGCACTGCGATCACCGACATCGCCATTGACCGTGTGTTCATCGGATCATGCACCAACGGCCGCATCGAAGACCTTCGTGCAGCCGCAGCCGTTCTTGAAGGCCACACGATTGCCGACACCGTCACGGGGCTCGTTGTCCCCGGTTCAGGACTCGTCAAGGCACAGGCGGAGGCAGAAGGTCTCGATAGGATCTTCACGGCAGCGGGCCTTGAGTGGCGCGAGGCTGGATGCTCGATGTGCCTTGGCATGAATCCTGACATCCTCCTACCCGGTGAACGGTGCGCGTCGACGTCGAACCGTAACTTTGAAGGCAGGCAAGGGCGGGGAGGACGGACCCATCTCGTATCCCCAGAGATGGCGGCGGCAGCCGCTATCCACGGTCATTTCGTCGACATCAGGACCGAAACATGAATCCCGTTTCCATCGTCTCTGGCACTGCAGTTCCGCTCCCGACCGCGGATGTGGACACCGATCAGATCATTCCGAAACAGTTCCTCAAGAGGGTTGAGCGGTCCGGGTTTGGTGAATTCCTGTTCTTTGACTGGGCAAAAGACAAAGAGGGTGAGCCCGATCCGTCCTTCGTTCTCAACAGACCCGAGTATCGCAACGCGGTCATCTTGGTAACGGGGAAGAACTTCGGTTCGGGATCGTCACGCGAGCACGCACCGTGGGCCTTGGAGGACTGGGGATTCCAGGCCATCATCGCCCCCTCGTTTGCTGACATCTTCAAGACGAACTGCGCCATGATCGGACTCCTCACCGTCGAGCTCTCCCCGACCGAGGTCGACGGGCTCACACTGATGGCTGAAGACCCAGAAAACCGGATCACGATCGACCTTGAGAACCAGACCGTGACCGCTGAGGGGTTCGAGGCAACCTTCGACATCGATCCATTTGTCAAACACTGTCTCCTCAACGGACTCGATCACATTGCCCTGTCCCTCGAGCACCGCGACGCAATCGACAGCTTTGAAGCAGCGAGGTCAAGCTACAACCCCGTCGTGGCGTGAGCTTCACCCGTCAGGAACAGGCCCAGGCCATCCTTGAGGGCAAGGCGAGACGGATGGCATCAGCAGTGCTTGGTCGACAAGCAACCACAGGGTCAGACTTCAGGGATGCGCTGAGCGTGGAACGCATCGATCTCATCTCCGAGATCAAAGACGACGTGGCGCTCAGGGCACTCGGTCAATCGATGGCTGGACCCAAAAACGGGCTCTACATCATCGACAAACCCGAGGGATACACCGTGTATCTACAACACAACGGGGAACCGTACGAAGTGTTCACCAATCTCGACTTCAACGCCGCCCGCGACGCTGCCATCGACTGCCTCGTCATGATGAACGGCATCCCATACAAGCTCTCGTAACCGACCAAAGGAGGCACCGGGTACTATTCCCGTATCCCCCAGAGATGGCAGCGGCAACCGCGATCCACGGCCATTTCGTCGACATCAGGAGCCAAACATGAATCCCGTTTCCATCGTCTCTGGCACCGCTGTTCCGCTCCCGCTGGCAAATGTGGACACCGATCAGATCATTCCGAAACAGTTCGGCAAGAGGGTTGAGCGGTCCGGGTTTGGTGAGTTCCTGTTCTTCGACTGGGCGACAGACGACGAGGGTGAGCCCGATCCGTCCTTCGTTCTCAATAAGCCCGAGTATCGCAACGCGGTCATCTTGGTGACAGGGAAGAACTTCGGTTCGGGATCGTCACGCGAACATGCCCCCTGGGCCTTGGAGGATTGGGGATTCCAGGCCATCATCGCCCCCTCGTTTGCTGACATCTTCAGGTCGAACTGCGCCATGATCGGGCTCCTCGCTGTCGAGCTTTCCCCGGCCGAGGTCGACAGGCTCACACTGATGGCTGAAGATCCAGAGAGCCGGATCACGATCGACCTTGAGAACCAGACCGTGACCGCTGAGGGGTTCGAGGCAACCTTCGACATCGATCCATTTGTCAAACACTGTCTTCTCAACGGGCTTGACCACATTGCTCTGTCCCTTGAGCACCGGGACGAAATCGACAGCTTTGAGGCAGCGAGGCCGAGCTACAACCCCGTCGTGGCGTGAGCTTCACCCACCACGTACCCAGGGTTCCAGTACCCGGTTTTCTCTGTACTGGAACCCAGGGTTCCAGTACAGAGTTTTTCCCACAATGGGGCCCGTAGAACGAGTAGTCGGCGTATTTCTTGCCGTTGGCAGTAATTTGGGTGTTGAGCATGTCGCCACGCAAAGCCGATCAAACGCCGGACGGGGAACCGTCCATCAGAATCGACGAGCCCTCAGTCGACACGCCTTCGGGCATGGCGTGGCAGCCATTTGTCGTGGGTGCAATGCTTGGTGCAGGGCTTGCGGCGGTGCTTCTCGGCACATGGACCAGCACACCACCGGTCGATTCAGCGGCTTCCTCAACCACTTCCACAATCAAGAGCACAACGCTGACATCTGTTGCACCCGGCAATACCCCGGTCAGTATTCCGTCTCCGCCGGTGTTTTCGGAAGACCAGATGGGGGGTGCGTTGCTGGCGGTGACGGGGAGTTGGACCCACCCGGTTCTTGAACGTTGGACTCCGGGACTTGATGAGGTCCTTGGTCCATTGCCCTACGGCAGCGGTGGGGACTTCCGCTCAGACGCAAGCGGTCAATTCTTCGCCTTCCGGGCACCCGCATCAGATGTGTCGGTTGCCACCCTGTTTGTGGGCCAAGAGGACCGGTACGTTGCATTCTCTGTAAGTGCTTCATCGTGGGCCTGGCACGCAACTGAGCCTGGCTCCATCGCTTGGGTGCAAGACACAGGGACCGACCGCACGGTCATGGCATCGCACGCGCAGATTGCCCAAATCGATGACGTCAGCAGCTCCGGGATTGCCGACACAGAGGTGCTTGGAACGGTGCAGGACGGGGAGTGGCTCGTTGCCTTTGATGAGTGGGGAATCGCGACAGCGAGCGTTGACCCCGACACAGATGCACGGAGTGTCCGCCGTATCGGTCGCGATGGGAGCACCTCGGCCGAGACGAATGGGATGTTCCCGTTGGCTTTCTCAAGCAGCGGGATTGGTGTGGTCACCATTTCCGGCGACACGTCAGCGACCTTCAACCCCATGCTCGTAGACCGGACATTTCATATTCTCACAGACCTCGGTGAACATGACGGTGGGGCCATCGACGCTGCATGGTCGCCAAACGGCAACGAGGTTGCCCTCGTTGACTACCGCAACGACGGTGATCTCGACTTCCATCTTGAGCTCTGGAGCGTGACCGGTAAGAAGAAACTTGATATCCCACTGGAACTCCGCGCCTATGGAGTGACATGGACAGCGGATGGAGCCTTCGTTGTGCTTCAGGCAACCGACAATGCCCGATGGGGTGGGCTCCTGATGGTCGATCGAGAGACAGGCGACATATCCCGATTCACGGTTGATCGTGGAACCTTCATCGCCGTCGCTGCCAGCACCTCCTGAGATCGTCACGAGAGCACGCCCCATTGCGTGTTCAGTTCGACGATTCCTTGATGAGGCGGCCGATGTGTTTCGTGGCTTCGCGATAGCTCAAGCCACTGAGCTGTACCCGGTGTTCAGCAACGAAGTCGGCGACTGCATTCGGATCCGTTTTGGCGTATTCACGCAGCGCCCATCCAATGGCTTTGCGGATGAAGAACTCCGTTTCATGCATCCGCTTTGTGCAGTAGCTGAACACACGATCGGCATCGGTGCGCTCTTTTGCACCAACCTGACAGATGATTGCGGTGCGGCGAAGCCACATATCGTCGTCATCGATCCACCCATCCACAACCGGCCACACCTCGTGTGGGTAATCAAGGACCAGGGGACGAATCATGTGGATGGCGGCCTCATCGACAAAGTCCCACCATGCGCCCTCAACGATGAATCGACGGTAGAGAGGGAGCGATTCGGGAACGATGAATCGCTCGAACGTCGTCGCGAAGCCTTGGGCGAGGTACTTCTCTTCCCGATGATCCAGTTCCCAAAGGGCCACAACCAGCCCCTCGTATTCATCTCGATCAGAGGGTGCGAAGTTCTTCTTGAGTTGCCGCATGATCTCGACACGACCAGGCTTCTGCACGCCATAGAACGGCATGTCGGTCTTCATGTACGCCTGCATGCCCTCTGCCTTCTCCGGGTTTGCCCTCGCAGCGAGCTCCTCCTGCACATAGACGGTCAGGCCGACGCTTGCATTCTGAGGGGGGCTCACTGGCTGGATCCTGCCAGCTTCCTGCGGACCTCGTCGGGAATTGGCACCCGCGTGAACTCGTTCGGATCAACGAAAACGATGATCTCACGCCCCGATGCGACCACCGTGCCGTCCGAAAGTCGGGTCGTGACGAAGGAAAGCGTCATCGATGTCGTTCCCATGGACTCCACGGAAACGGTGGTTTCGATGACATCCCCGAGCTTTGCGGAAGCTTTGAAGTCGATCTCCATCCGCACAGCCACGACATCGACTCCAATCCCACCGAGCTCTTCACCTCCGTATCCGGCCTCCTCGATCCAGTCGGTCATCGCATCGTCCCAGTATCTGGCGTAGTTGCCGTTGAAGACAATCGCCTGAGGATCACAATCGGAGTATCTGATTTTCTGCGTTGTTGCCATGTCTACTCCACAGAACCGTAGAAGACGGTGTCACCGACAGCAATGCCGATGCCTTTGGGTGTGTGGTCGGCTGCCACGATGAAGCCGCGTCGTCCTTCGTGAAGATCCATGAGAGGTGCTTCGACCTCGGCGAGGAGAGCAACGGCGTCGAGGCCGAGCATGAAGCTTGTGAACTCCACACACGGTGCCGCGATCCTGGGACGTTCCAACGCGACACGTTCTCCTTCTGCCGTTTCGATCACCAGTCCCTCCCCGAGATTGTCCAGACACAGCGGCGGGCCGTCGATGAGGATGTTCTCACCAGCGATTCCATCGGGTGCACTCCCAAACCGTTCGGCCATCAACGCATAGTGACCAGTGAAGCCGATCGACAGTGGACGCCGACCGCCGCCACGGGAGGCAGGATGGGCCTTGTGGTGGGCATCGATGACCCACGTGTCGTCATGCCTCCCGACCATGCCCCACGCATCGACCGAGGCTTGCGATACGGAGAGAATGCCCTGGGGCATGTAGCCGACTCCCTTGGCCTTGATCGGGTACTTCTGTATCTGGAGCCGCACGATCGTGCCGATGGGTTCACCCTTGTCCATCGTGGATCTCGTTGACAACGTCGTTGAGGATGTCTGGCCGGTCGGTCACGATGCCGTCGACGCCCATCTCCAGGAACCGCCGCATGTCCAAGGGATCGTCGACGGTCCACAGGTGAATGTGTGCCCCAACATCGTGGATCGCGTCGATCAGCTTCTGATCGATCTTCACCCCCTTCATCTCGTATGGGAGTTGGTAGGCGTCGGCGTTGCGCCTGACGGAACGCCCAACTCGGGAGGCGGCGTACATGGCGGTGGCGGTTGTTGAACCTGCTGATGTTGCGACGCGACCCTTCGTGATCCTACGGAACCGAGCGGTTCTGGCGTCGATGAACCCACCGATCAGGACCGCGTCCTGCTTCCGTTTCCGCACTACAACGTCCGCAACGGCCCATTCGGCGTTCTTGGCCTTCAGATCGATGTTGAAGTTGACGTCGTCGAAGGTGTCGAATGTGTCGTCAAGTCGCGAGATGCCGATGCCCGTGCCCCGCAGAGGGAAAGACTCTCCGTCCGGTGAGAAGTTGTATGCAGCGTCGAGGCGCTTGAGGTCGGCCCAATCCCAGTCGACGACCCGACCAACCCCGTTGGTTGTCCGTTCGAGCGATTCGTCGTGAAACACCACAACCACGCCGTCGCGGGTGACCCTGATATCGGTCTCGATGTAGCGGTAGCCGAGGTCGACCGCCCCCTGGAACGCATGATGCGTGTTTTCGGGCCACAAGATCCTGCTCCCGCGATGGGCCATCCGAATGGGTTGCTCACGGCTGAGATAAGGACGAACAGACATGGTTGCGAGGCTACCGGGTTCACGCGTACCCAGGGTAAGAACCGACCGTCACGGTGGGCTAGAGCCCACAGAACGAGCTCAAGCGGCTCAGACCGGGATACCGCGCTTGATGACCCGCCGAACGAGGTCACCGTCTGGCCGGTACACGAGATGTTCGTATGACGGGGTATCGAGCATCACCAGATCACCAAGCCTGCCCTCGGCGATTACACCGCGGTCGTCGAGCCCCAGCGCTGCGGCTCCTCCCGCAGTCGCAGACCAGAGCGCCTCCTGGGGTGTGAAGCCAGAGGTCGTGGCAGCAAGCGCGATGATGAACGGCATGGTCTCGACATAGCTCGTTCCCGGGTTGCAGTCGGTCGCGATTGCAACCGTGACACCTGCATCAAGGAACCGTCGACCGTCTGGTGGCGGTTCCTGCATGGTCAGCGACACGCCCGGCAACAGCACTGCAACGGTTCCGGCCGAGGCAAGCAATGCGAGGTCGGCATCGGTTGCATGATCAAGATGGTCGGCCGCGACCGCACCAACGGATGCAGCAAGTGCCGCTCCACCTGAACGTGAAAGCTGATCAACGTGGAGTCTGACATCGAGCCCGACACGTTTCCCTGCCTCAACGATCCGTTCCGTCTCTGCAAGGGAGAAGGCAACGTCATCGCAGAACACATCGATGAAGTCGACTCGCTTGGACACGGCGTCCAACATTTCACCAGTCACAAGCTCCACGTAGGCAGAGCGGTTGTCGCGGAACTCGGGGGCGACGACGTGTGCTCCAAGGTAGGTTCGGATGACGTCGATGGGAAGGCTTGCGTCGATCGCATCGATCGCATCAAGCATCTTGAGTTCGGTTTCCGTGTCGAGCCCGTAGCCTGTTTTGATCTCCACGGTCGTCGTACCACTCGCAAGCATCCGCACGGCCCGTTCTCGGCTGGCAAGCACAAGTTCGGCCAGGTTTACGTCTCTCGTTGCGCTCACAGTCGAATAAATACCGCCCCCCGCGTCCTGGATCTCCTCGTAGGTCGCCCCTCCCAGACGCATGGCATGTTCATGGGCGCGATCGCCTGCGAACACGACATGGGTGTGTGCGTCGACGAATCCCGGGACGACGGCAACACCTCTGGCATCGATCATCGGCAAGGACGCAAGGTTCGACGGGACCGCATCAGTCGAACCGACCCATGCGATGACACCGCCACGGATGCCGACGGCAGCATCGGTGATGATGCCGAGAAGGTCATCGTCGCGACCGTCGTTCGTGACGAGCTGGCCAATGTTCGTTATCAGCAGGTCGGACATCGTCGGGTCACGCGTCGAGCATCGGGATGCGGACGCCGCGTTCGCGTGCGACCTCGATCGCGCGTTCGTAGCCAGCATCGGCGTGACGGATCACGCCCATGCCGGGATCGTTCGTGAGGACTCGTTCGATCCGAAGGGCAGCCTCGTCGGTGCCGTCCGCAACGACCTGGGCACCTGCGTGGATCGACTTGCCCATGCCGACTCCCCCGCCATGATGGACCGCCACCCATGCGGCGCCCGAGGCAGTGTTGATCAGGGCGTTGAGGATCGGCCAGTCAGCAACGGCATCGGAACCATCAAGCATCGCCTCGGTCTCGCGGTACGGCGATGCAACGGAACCAGAGTCGAGATGGTCACGGCCGATCACGATCGGTGCGGAGACCTTGCCTGTCCGCACGAGATCGTTGAAGGCGAGTCCGGCCCGATGACGTTCGCCATATCCGAGCCAGCAGATACGGGCAGGCAGGCCCTGGAACTCGACCTGGTCTTCAGCCATGTCGAGCCAATTGAGCAGCGGGACGTTGTCCGGGAAGAGTGCACGGAGAGCGTCGTCCGTTGCCTTGATGTCGGCGGGGTCACCCGACAGTGCAATCCACCGAAACGGTCCGAGCCCCTCACAGAACAGATCTCGAATGTAGGCAGGGACGAACCCGGGATAGGAGAAGGCGTCGGTGTACCCGCCCTCCAGCGCCTCTCCTCGCAGGTTGTTCCCGTAGTCGAAGACCTCAGCGCCTGCTTCCTGCCAGCCGACCATCGCCCGACAGTGGGCGGCCATCGACGCCCTTGCCCTCTCGACATATTCCCGGGGCTCCTCAGCCCTCAGCGCGTCAGCTTCCGACAGCGTCATCCCGACAGGGACATAGCCGTTGAGTGGGTCGTGGGCCGACGTCTGGTCAGTCACGATGTCGATGTCCACACCGCGGTCGAGCAGATCCTGAAACACCTCGGCAGCGTTTCCCACAACAGCGATCGACACGGCCTCACCGTTCGCTTTGGCCTCAAGAGCCCGCTCAACCGCAGCGTCGAGATTCGGCGCGAGTTCGTCAACGTACCTTGTGTCGAGCCGTTTCTGGATTCGGTCGGGATCGATTTCGACGGCGAGACAGACACCTTCGTTCATGGTCACCGCAAGCGGCTGGGCACCCCCCATGCCACCGAGACCGGCGGTCAGGGTCAGCGTGCCTTTGAGTGTTCCACCAAACCGCATTTGGGCGATCGCGACGAATGTTTGATAGGTGCCCTGGAGGATTCCCTGCGTTCCGATGTAGATCCATGAGCCTGCGGTCATTTGGCCGTACATCATCAGGCCCGCATCTTCGAGGTCCCAGAACGTCTGCCAGTTCGCCCAATCTGGCACAAGATTCGAGTTTGCCAGAAGCACCCGCGGTGCCATCTTGTGGGTGCGGAATCGCCCAACGGGTTTGCCTGACTGGATCAGGAGTGTTTCGTCGGATTCGAGATCGGTCAGGCTCTGGACGATCGCATCAAACGACTCCCAGTTGCGTGCTGCTTTCCCCCGGCCCCCGTAGACAACAAGATCGAGCGGGATCTCGGCGACCTGCGGATCAAGGTTGTTGAGAAAGCACCGCAACGCCGCCTCCTGGAGCCACCCCTTGGTATTCAACCCGGTACCGGTTGGGGCCTTCACCGTTCGCGGCCCGGTTCCGTATGCGAATGCGGCGGTGTCGTCGGTCATGTCACGCTCCGAACTCGATGCGGCTGAATGCCCCCGATTCAATCAGGTCAGCGATCGCCGTCATGTCCACCCCGGGTGGACGGTCTTCGACAAGTGGTTCGCACACGGATCGAACCAGATCCTTGACCGCTGACGTTCCGGGGGCGAGGGGGGCGTCCCTCTGCTCGGCGCCTTGGGCTGCACACATGAGTTCGACGGCGACCACCCGGCCGGTGTTGGTCAACACCGTATCGAGTTTGGTTGCGGCCCCCCATCCCATCGACACGTGGTCCTCCTGGAGCCCCGACGTCGGAATGGATTCAACCGATGCCGGGTGGGCAAGCACCTTGTTCTCGGCCACGATGGCAGCAGCGGTGTACTGCGTGATCATGTATCCGCTCGACACCCCTGGTTCCGTCGCGAGGAACGCTGTGAGTCCACTTGAGCGGTCAGGATCAAGGAGTCGATCGGTTCGTCGCTCAGAGATGGATCCAAGCTCGGTGACGGCAATCGCGAGAAAGTCAAGCGCAAAGGCGAGTGGCTGTCCATGGAAGTTGCCTGCCGAGATGACGTCACGATCCTCGGCAAAGACAATCGGATTGTCGACGACTGAACCAAGCTCAGTCGCAAACACGGTCTCGGCATAGGAAATGACGTCTCGGACCGCGCCGTGGACCTGAGGCGCGCACCTGAGGCTGTATGCATCCTGGACCTTGTGGGTGAAATCGTCGTGGTGCATCTTTGAGATCTCGGACCCTTCGAGCAGTTGCCGGATCCTCCTCGCAGACTCGACCTGTCCCGTGTGTGGTCGCAGAGCATGGATCCGCTCTTCGAACGGCCTCGTCGATCCCATCAGGGCTTCGACGCTGAGGGCACACGCTGCATCGTCAGCGTCGACGAGTTGTCGCGCCCTGTGGACCGCGATGCATCCTTGGGCAAGCATCCCTTCTGTTCCGTTCAGGAGCGACAGCCCCTCCTTCGGCCCGAGTTCCAAAGGTTCGATGCCAGCGGCCGCAAGAACAGAGGCGGACGCGACCGGTCCCTCATCGGAAAGCACGAAACCCTCTCCGATGAGGGGAAGAGCGAGATGGGCAAACGGTGCCAGGTCGCCAGAGGCCCCAACGGATCCCTGTGCTGGCACGGCTGGGAGGATGTCGTTGGTCAGAAGCTCAATCAATTTTCTGACGACAACCGGTCGGACACCCGAATACCCCTGCGCGAGGGTTCTGGCGCGACACAACAGCATGGCACGGACAACCTCGGGAGACATCAGGTCACCAACGCCCGCGGCGTGACTTCGAAGCAGACCGTATTGAAGGTCAGTCGCTCGTTCGGGTGGAATGTGGGTGCTTGCCAGAGCACCAAAGCCCGTCGTGATGCCATAGACGATCTTGTTCTCGACGACAACGCGTTCGACGAGCGTCGCGGCGGGTTCCATGCGGGCATCAAGGCTGTCGCCCACGACGACCTCAGCCTTGCCATACGCGACAGCGACCACCTCGTCGATCCTGAGTGGTGACCCATCAACAACGACCTTCACTCAGCGTCCTTCCGTTGGATTGCTGCTCCAAACAGGCTAGGAACACCGGTGCGCGTTCGCGAGCGGACGCCAATCCAGACGTCAGACGTCAGAAGTCAGAAGTCAGAAGTCTTCGGATTGCGTTGCCCATGCGGTTTTCTTCACGCTTACGCAGTTCGACGTTCGCACGCAAGAGTTCGAGTTCTTGCGCGATGGCTCGGGCCCCGCCCGGAATCTCGTGATCTTCGAACCACGCCTCGATCGATGCGGCGACGTCGGGTTCGGAGCGGTGCGGAATCTGATGGATGAAACCTCGCTTGTTCGCGTGCGGCATCGTGTCGATGACGGTGTCCCAGTTCTCCTCGATGAGCTTCCAGATCATCGGTCCGTTTTCACGATGACCGATCAGAAGGGCGAGAACCCAGAACGAGTCCTGCGTCCTGATCTGTCCGTCGAGGACCATGTGGAACATGCGTTCGGCCGCTGTTGGGTCCAGCACCTGGGTCGCTGCACGAAGGTATTTGACGGTGTGCTGCGGATTTGTTGCGTTCTTCGACTTGTCGATGAGCTCGTCAAACAGAACAACATCGCTGTTGGCTGCAACGATCATCAGCGCGGCATCGGCAACTTCCGCATCAACTGGTTCATCGGAGCGATACATCCGAGTGGCCGTGTCAATTGCGTCCCGATCTGCCCCGAGGTTCCCAAGCGTTCGGAGGAGAAGCCCCCGCATCTGACGTCGACGATCCGACTCATCGCCCCCGACGGTCCAGCCGAGCTCTTGGACCTTTCCTGAAACGACGTGGCGTACATACTGCTGCATCGCCGACCGATCATCGGTGGCGATCACACGGTCGAGAGCCGAGATGCCGGCGAGTGCGATCGACCACACGTCCACCTCGTCCTCATCCTTGAGCCCAGCGACGAGTTCGAGGTAGCTCGATGCAGGCGTATCACCCTTGACAACCGCGGCGTAAGCATCCGAGACGATCCCGTATCGTTCGATCGGGTCGAGTTCTGGCAGCCGCTCAATGATGCCGGGTAGCAGCTCTTCGCTGTAGCCGACTCGAAAAAACCCCTCTCCACCCGCGTTTGCAATGAAGTCGTCGGCAGCCTTGAGGGTGATTGGTTTCTCACCGACAATCGTCTTTCCATGGCCGTCAGACGATGCGTACAGGACAGGGATCTGCCACGTGCCATCGCCCTCCCCGATGAGGCGAAAGTGCTCCTGGCTCAGACAGAAGTTGCCGGCTTCGCGTTCGACGATCAAGCGTGGATAGCCACCTTGGAGAATCCACGTATCCATGATCTGGCCGACCGGCTCGTGCGAAGCCTCCTCCAGCGCTGCCCACAGGTCAGGGGTGTCGGTATTCCCATATGCATGCTTCTTGAGGTAGGCGTTGATCCCGGTACGGAAGGTCTCTTCCCCGATGTACTGCTCAAGCATCCGGAGCACGGAGGAACCCTTCTGGTAGGTGAGCACATCAAACATGGCGTTCGCGTCCGACGGAGACTTGACCTCGAATTCGATCGGTCTCGTGGATGCCAGGGCATCGATCTCCTGGCTGATTGCGCGCATGGCAGAAAACGACAGCCAGCGATTCCATTCAGGCTTGTACGCATCGACACATTTGATCTCCGCAAAGGTCGCGAACGCCTCGTTGAGCCAGATACCGTTCCACCATTTCATCGTGACCAGATCGCCAAACCACATGTGAGCGATCTCATGGGCAATCACATCTGCCACCCTGGTGAGCTCACTTTGGGTTGCGGTCTCTGGATTCAGCAACAGCGCCGTTTCTCGATATGTGATGCAACCGAGGTTCTCCATTGCACCAAACGCAAAATCGGGGATCGCAACCATGTCGAGTTTGTCACCCGGGTACGGAATGTCGTAGTAGTCGGAGAAGAAGCGCAGGGCATGAGCACCCATGTCAAGGGCGAAGTCCGTGAGGTGTTCGTTCCCCGGCGGAGCAATGATTCGAAGCGGGACACCATCGACGTCAACAGGATCGGTTGCGACAAGATGACCGACAACGAATGCAACGAGGTAGGTGGACATTTTCATGGTGGTATCGAAGCGAACCTCGACCTTGCCGGAATCGAGAACAGTTCGCCCGATCTCGGCTGCGTTGGTGACGGCAAACAGCCCTTCTTCGACGATCAGTGTCGTACGGAAGGTTGCCTTGAAATCTGGCTCGTCCCAGCACGGGAAGGCACGGCGCGCATCTGTCGCCTCGAACTGGGTGGTTGCAATCGTGTGTTCGATGCCATCGTCATCGGTGAACACCGATCGGTAGAAGCCGCGGAGGTCGTCGTTGAGGATGCCGGTGAACTCAATGAAAAGCACCGCGTTTCCCGATGAGAGTTCGCCCTCGAATATGAGCTTTGCGGTTTCGGAATCCTCATCGAGTACAACCGAGGCGCGGTGATCGGTACCTCCTTGGGATACCGTGACGGAACGCAGATCCAACTCGATCGCGTGCAGTTCGATGATCGAGGTCGGTTCGACAATGTCGAGAGCAATCCTGACCGATCCCACAAAGGATGCAGCAGCGAGATCCGGTTCGATGACTATGTCATAGTGGCTCGGCACCACAATTCGTGGCAGGCGATACTCAGCTTCCGAAGCCATGGATTCCCCTTCAAATAACAGGCAGTTGGCCCGATGCTAAAGGTCGCCATTCCCGTATTGAGGATGTGGCTACCGTTGGATCATGTGCAGATCGATTCACAGACTCAGAGACGGACAGCAGATCCACGGCCATGTCGCGATGGAAGAAGCCGCACGTCAATACGTGCGGAAAGTGTCGGGTTTCACCGAGCCCGCAGCCCACAATCGGGATACATTCGACCGCGCCGTTGAGGAAGTCACCGCGGCCACCGAACGCCTCATGGCATCCCTGGTCGTCAGGTAGCGATTACTCGGCAAGGATCTGGCTCACTCGTTGATGCGACACACCTAGGAGTGCACCAATGTCTCGCATCGACAAGCCCTCATCGCGCAACAGTGCAGCGGTGTGCCTCCGAAGGTCAGCAGCGTGGGCCATTGCTTCCTCAGCCACAGCAGTCGTCGACGCAAGCTGTTCCAGGACGACGGCCGCCTCGGGTGGAGGAATAACCGTGGGGTCGATGCCGCCGACGTCTTCCGGGGGAATGCCAAGTGCGAGACCAATCGCTTCTCGGGCCATGCCTTCGACCTGATCGAGCCTCTTCACCTGCGAAAAGACGCCGCTGAGTTCCGGAACGCTGATCGCCCACCAACTCCCAGATCGCACAACTTCGACCCGGTACGGCCTTGTACGTACTCGCTTAGCCATTCGCACACACGTCCTTTGCTTCCTTGATGATGCCGCGTGCTGTGTACTCGTTGATTTCTCGGTGTCGAGGTATCACAAGACGTCTGGTACCAAGCATCCACAGTTCATGCTTGGCTCCCTGTCTCACCATGCCAAATTCCAGGTTTGCGTCATCTGCCAACACGCGAATCTCTCGTACAAGATCGCGTCGCTTCATGGGTGCAGTCTATCCCTATAGACAATTCAAGTCTAGGCAGATAGCCGCTCGATCTCAAATCTGACTTCGGGAACCCGAAGCGGGTTCCTTGGAGTCCAGCAAGCTGAACTCCTGACATCGGTTGTCGGTCATCGGTTGTCGGTTATCGGTCATCTGACGTCTGACATCTGACGTCTGACTTCAACGGTTCTCCACGTCGCCTGTGGAGACGTCGTCGATGGCGTCGCCGACGATGATCTTGTCGATCGTTGCACGCAAGAGTCCGTACGAGACAGGACCTGACACCTTTCCGACCACGATGCCATCTCGGTCAACGAAGAAGGTCTCGGGCAGACCGAGAACACCCCATTCAAAGGCGGTGGTTGACCCTTCATCCACCGTGTACACGGTTACCTCACTTCGTCCAAGTTCATCAAGAAATGCCTCGGCGTTTTTGGGATCATCCTGATAGTTGATCGCAACGAACGTCGTGTCGAACGCTTCGTAGTCTGATGCTGCCTGCATGAGCGCCGCATGCTCGGTCCGACAGCCAAGGCACCACGATGCCCAGAAGTTGACCACGACGATGTCTCCTGCGTAGTCAGCAATAGAGATCTCTCCGGACCCGTCCATCAGTGAAATCGGTGCATCAGGTGCTGGCTGGCCGCGCAACGGGGATGCTGTAACGGTGGGATCCGATCCAAACCGCGATGCAAAGATGATCGCGAGGGCGACAAATGCAAGTCCACCGACAATCGCAACCCACACCATGCGTGAGCCGCGTTGTTCGGTCGCGCTACCCATCGGTTTCACCAAGTGTGGCTATCAGATCAAGAGCGAGGTCCTTGATCTCTTGAGGTGTCTCGTCAGATGAAGCCACTGCGGTGAGCATCACGATTGCTTCGTCGTTACGACCGAGGGACGCATAGACGTTTCCGAGGAACCAGCGTGCGGTCAGGAAGGTGGGATCTCGCTCAAGGGCTGCTTCGAGATAGCTCGCAGCCAGATCGTCGTATCCCGACAGGTACGTCATCCACCCGACGTTGGCGAGTGCTTCAGGATTCTGTTCGGACTCAAGGATCACGAAGTAATGCTCAAGGGCCTTGTCGAAATCACCAGCCTCGAAGTACCGACGAGCCAACGCAAGCCTCATGGGGATGACACCAGGGTTCTCGGCGACGACCGCCTCCATCTCTTCGTTCGAAACGGTCGACAGATCACGCCCGTTGGGATCGGTGAGTGCAGCTTGCGCAACACCCTCGACCCCGCTGGTTGAGTCTGCGGTGAGCGAGATCACCGCAAAGGTTGCAATGCCCGATACCGCAAGGGCGACGACGAGTATGCCAACCTTGGCCCGCTTGGTGAGCCAGGCGCCGTCAGTCGCTCCATCGTCGGGGGAGTCCCCCGTGTCGGCAGATCTGGCTGCAATGGCGGCATTGAGCTCAGCCGTGTACTTGTCCGTCAAACGTTTCGCAGTGGCCTCATCGATGTCTCCATCGGTGAGTTGCTGTTCAACATCGGCAAGCTCCTGATTGAGTATCTCGATCTTTTCGAGAGATTGATCAAGGGGCACGCGTACTCTTCTCCGACATCCGGGATGCTTGCCTGATACCGACGATCGCGACAAGTCCGCCAATCAGGGCCGCAACTGGGAGGGCCCACAGAAAAACCGACCAGCTTGAGGTTGAGGTGTCGAGAATATATGAATCCCCGAAATTCGCAGCGAACTCGGCACGGATCTCTTCATCGGTCTCACCCGATTCGACCCTCTCACGGATGAGAGCGCGGTAATCCCCTGCAACCGCCGACGATGACTCCTCAAGGGACTCACCGTTGCAAAACGGGCATTTGATCGAGGATGCCAAAGCCGAGACACGGTCGTCAGTCGTCGGTGCAGAGGCAGTGCCACCAGCAAGTCCCACAACGATGATCCCAAGCGCGATCGCGCCAATGGCGATCGGAAGCAAGGTCTTCATCGTGTCACTCATCAGCGGTCTCTCGCGACGTCGGTTCCTGAGCTGTCACCACATCTGACGTTTCACGACGTCGTGCTGGTTTCCGCATCATGGCAAGACCACCACCAGCAACGACAACAAGTCCTCCGAACCAGAGCAGCCATTGGTAGGGAAAGATGAAGACATTCAACAACACGGAATCAACCGAACCGCCTGCCAGCCCGACATACACATCGGTGGTGAACGATGTCCACACGTCTGGGGTTCCGATGGGCTGTGCAACACCCGGGTAGCTGTTGACAGAGGGGCTCAACAGCGCCTTCTCGTCGCTGCACGATTCGTCAAGGACAAGGACCCTGGCACCGGTCACCGTTCGATGCGGCTCAATGTTCTCGAACGGGCCGACGTACGACAAACAGAACCCACCTGCGACCGCCGTCTCGCCCTGATTGATCCGGACGACCTCTCGCACCGCAAGACCACTCGTTGTTGCAAGTGCAATCGCGACAAGGGCGATCCCAAGGTGGGCAAGTTGCCCTCCCCAGTAGCCCGGATCGTTCGCAACCACCTTGCGAGATGCTCCCAGTATCCCCTCCGGTCTTGCGGCGACCACCTCGACAAAGCGAATGACGAGTGCACCGATCACAAAGACCGCTATCACGAGTGTGACGAGCACACCGACAGAATCAAGCCCGGCGAGTACAGCCACGGCACCCGTGACGAGACCCAACGCAATGGCCCACCGGAGTCGTCTCCACAGAATCGCACCTGTTGCGACCCTCCATGGAGCGACTGAACCGAGACCGATCGTCAACAACAGCAGGAGAGCAAGCGGGACCGCGGCCTTGTCGAAGAACGGACGACCCACCGACACCTGATCGCCGGAGAGGGCCTCAACGATGAGTGGATACATGGTTCCGAACAGGACTGTGAAGGTCAGGACGGTCAGCAGCAGGTTGTTGGCGAGGATGAAACCCTCGCGTGACACCAACGAATCCAGGCGCGGGGCTTGAGCGATGTCCCGTGCGCGCACGACGAACAGGGCCAGGGAGGCAACCACCACGATCAGAAGGAATGTCAAGATTGCCGGACCAACGGCGGATTGGGTGAAGGAGTGCACTGAGGCAATGACGCCCGACCTTGTCAGGAACGTGCCAAGGATTGTGAGCGCAAACGCAGCGATTACCAGCATGAAATTCCACGCTTGGAGCATGCCGCGCCTTCGCTGCACAAGTGCCGAGTGGAGGAATGCAGTCGCGGCAAGCCACGGAAGCAGCGCGGCGTTTTCGACCGGGTCCCACGCCCAGTAACCACCCCATCCAAGGACCTCATATGACCACCATGCACCGAGAAAGATTCCTGTCGTGAGGAACACCCACGAAATCAGCGTCCAACGGTGCGAACGATCGAGCCAGGATGTGCCTGATTCCTTGAGCCACAGGGCAGCGATCGCAAACCCGAACGGCACGGTCATCCCGACGTACCCGACGTAGAGCATCGGCGGGTGGACGGCCATCAGGATGTGGTTCTGAAGCAATGGGTTCGGGCCGAGCCCCTCGGCTGGCGCGACCGACGCCGACAGCGGCCACCATGACGTCGCGCTACACACACCGCCTGCGACATCGGTGCACACCGCAAATGGATTCGCCGCGGTCGCCATCAACCCGAACCAGAACACCGCAACGCCTCCCATAACGGCGAGGGCGAGAATGCCGAGGCGATCATTCGATGATTTCGATCTGAAGACGAGCCAGATGAACACCGCAAGCAGCAGTCCCCACAGGACGATCGACCCTTCGAGAGCAGCCCAGCCTCCCGCGAAGAGAAAGATGAGCGGTGTCGTGGAGGCTGTGTTGTTCGCGATGTAGGCAATGGAAAAGTCGTGGGAAAGAATTCCGATCTCAAGCAGGACAAAGGAGGCCACGGACGCGCCAATGAGGACGCGGACCGGAACCACGACGAGTCCTTTGTCTCCGGTCGCCGAACCTCGCACCCCTTGGACGACAAGCGCCACCGCGGCGCCAAGCGCCACAAGGACCGCCGCATAGCCTGCGGTTGCAATCATGGGTCGCTACACGAGTGGCGTTCAGTGTCGTAGTGCTCGTCATCTGAGCGATACTGCTCGTCGTGTTTGACGAGCATCGTTTCGGACTCGAACACGGTTCCATCCCAGGTCCCCTCAACAACCACACCAATGCCCTCTTGGAACAACTGTGGGGGCACACCGGTGTGGATCACGGTCACATCCGTGTCACAGTCCTCCACCGTGAATGACACCGTCGTCCCTCCATCGACAACAGAACCGGGAGCGACCCGCCCGCCGAGGCGAAGCCGCTCATTGGAGCCCGGTCGTTCCTGTACCTCAGCTGGTGTGTTGTAGTACACCAACGAAGCAGACAGGTTCACCAACAGGAAGGCCAGGACGGCGATGATGACGACCGCAGGAATAACGAAACGGGCATAGCGTCTCACTGATCTGCCTCAAGTCTCTGTCGTGCCTTGTTGATCCTCGTTGCAATCGATGCTGCGAACACCACGAGGCTGATGTAGGTGGCTGCAAAGGCAAGCCCAACCCAATTCCACTGCTCCGCGAGGTTCATCAGGCATCACCCCCCAGAGAAGGAGCAGTGACAGCGGACCCAGCGACGGGAGCGGTACTGGACCGGTCCGCGAGAATGACTTGCTCCTCGAGCTTTCCAAGCTCGACAAGCTTGGACATCATTGCGACATACATCACCGAGAACATGCCAACCGCAATGAACAAGGTGACAACCATCGGGGTATCCATGTCGACCGATGCCGGTTTCAAAAGTGAGGGCGTTTGATGCAAACCCCTCCACAACACCACCGAGAAATGTACGAGCGGTATCTGAACGATGGCAAGGACACCAAGGATGGCTGCTCGTTTGGCCCTCGCTTCGAGGTCATCGGTTGAGCGGCGGAGTGCGAGGTAGCCGAGGTAAACGAAGAACATGATTGCAGTCAACGTGAGGCGCGCGTCCCATGTCCACCAGACGCCCCAGGTCGACTTGGCCCAGATCATCCCGATCACCAGCGTCATACCGGTGAAGAGAACGCCGATCTCAGCCGAGGCAGCCGCCATGCGGTCCCACTTCAGGTCCTTCTTCCACAGATACAGCGCCGAGGCGAGCATCGTGATGCCGAAGGACACGTATGCGAGCCATGCGGCCGGGACGTGGACGTACAAGATACGCGAGAGTTCTCCCTGGATCGCATCTGGCGGTGCAACAAAGGACACCACAAGCGTGACAATGCCTGCGATTCCCATGGCGTACCACGGCCAGACAGGACTTGACTGTGGCTTCGCGTTGGTCATCCTGTCTCCTGCAATGGTCTCGCGGAAAGGACCCCTGCGACCGCCAGAACCAGTGCGATGACGGCCAACATCAGGATCCACGTGAGGATACTCTTGCCAAGCCGTAAGCCTTCAAAGGACTGCGTTGCCGCAATCAAGAGCGGTACCGACATCGGGGCGACGATCAACGGAACCAGTGCCGCAGTCGAACGACCGGTTGCGACAATGCCCGCGGCAATCGTGCCCAGAAGTGAAAGACCAACCGCTACGAGGATGAGGATGAGGGGAAACCACTCCGCTCCGGACAGATCGATGTCGTAGAGCACCACGGTGAGGACACCGAGCACGGTTTCAAACAGCAACAGCAACAGGAAGTTCGCAAGAGCGGTTCCCGCAAATACAGCCGCTGGATCCATGCCCGTGAGAGCAACCATGTCACGCTGGGCGATCGAGTCCGAAGTCGTTCGCCGCACAGCAATCAGAACACCGAAAAGCATGACGACGACCCAGAACATGCCGACGCCGACGCGGCGGAGCGTCACCGTGTCGGTGCTGATGGCGATCGGGATGAGAAGGAGGGCCACCGCGCCGAACGGGAGCGTCACCCACAGAACCTCACCCGATCGGCGTTCGCGCAGGAGATCCCGACGGGTCACGGTGGTCGCCTGCTTCCAAAAGGGGGGACTCATGGCGCCCTTCCGGTGCTGATCGTTCCGTTCTCGATACGGAGAATGCGGTCAGCGAGCGACTCGACACGTACATGGTCGTGGGATACAAGGACCGCCGCCCCACCCCGCCCCACGGTCCGTTTGACCAAACCGTCAACAAGGTCGACGGCATCAGCATCGAGAGCCGAATGTGGTTCATCAAGGAGGAGGAGATCCGGTTCGGTGAGAAGGACTCGCGCGAACTCGGCGCGCCGTTGCATGCCGTGGCTGCAGCGATCGGCCCTGCGATCCTTGGCTCCCGACAAACCGACGGCATCGAGACGATCATCGACTCTTGCTTCGTCGATACCCATTGCCTGTGCCACAAATGCCATGTTCTCGGCGAGCGTCAGTTCGGGATACCAACCGGGCGTATGTCCGATGTAGCCGATGCGGGAACGCACCTCAAACCGGTCCGGACTGTTGAGGTCGGCGCCAAATACTGCCCCAATTCCCTCCGACGGTCGTGTCATCGTTGCAATCAGGCGAAGAAGTGTGGTCTTGCCGGCACCGTTGGCGCCAAAGATCCCGATCACCTCGCCGGGATGGACCGCGAGGTCGATGTCGCGCAGGATCGGCACCGCTCCCGCACGAACGGCAACACCCGACAACGAAACGATCGCAGTAGCTTCCGGCACCTCGGCAGGGTACCGACGACGGACGGGCACCGGAATACTCACAGCCCAGACTGCGTTCTGACACCAAGCACACAACAGGAGTATCCACACCGTGGCAACCATTGACATCACGAAAGAAACACTTGCCGAGACGATCGAGGGCAATGACATCGTCCTGATCGATTTCTGGGCGGAATGGTGCGGCCCGTGCCGCTCGTTCGGACCGACCTATGAAAAGGTCTCCGAGAAACACCCGAACATCACGTTCGCAAAGGTAGATACCGAGGATCAGCAGGAAATCGCACAGAGCTTCGGGATCCGTTCGATCCCGACCCTTGTTGCATTCCGCGAGAACATCGGCGTCTTCTCACAGCCTGGAGCTCTCCCCGAGGAGGCCCTCGAGAGCCTCATCGGCCAGATCGAAGAGCTCGACATGGATGCGATCCGCAAGGAGATCGCCGAAGAGCATGATCACGGCGGCGAAGATCACGATCACGATCATGAAGATCACAACCATGAGGCCCACAGCCACAGCTGAGATCGACTCCGACATGACGTTCCCGTCAAGGCATCCCAGCCAACAGCGTTACTGAATCGCGACGGTGCGGTCAGGCGTCAGTCAGGGTGTTGCAACACGAGCGGCGCGAGGATCGTCTGGGCTGCTTCAAGGTCGTCGCGTTGGACCAGCAGCGACACACTGAACTTTCCGAGCATTCCTGGATCTGTGATGACGGTTGCTGGGATATCAGCCTCGCTGAGGAGTGCCCAGCCTTTCTCGGCCTGTTCAACCGTATCGAAGACGGCGGCTGCAATCTCAGGTCCGAGGATGCCCATCAGCCTGCTGCCCCTCCGGTGAAGTTCCACGATGCAAGGTGGAAAGTTGGGGTGTGAACGGTGCCGGACTCGTCCTCACCGGCAGCAAAACGGCCATTCGCACCGATGCCCTTCACTCGACCCGGTCCGAGAGCATCGATGAATGACTGGGTAAACCTGAGGTTCGTCACAGCCCCAGTGATAGCACCGTTCTCGATCATGAAGGTCCCGTTACGTGTCAAACCGGTCACCACGACCGTCTTGGGATCGAGGACGCGACAGTAGTTGAACGTCGAGACGTAGATACCACGTTCAACGTGTGCGATCAGGTCTTCTTCACTCCATGTGCCCTCACCGAAGAAGAGGTTGCGGCCACTAGGACGGTTGTCCCAGGCCTCACCGGTGACGGAGGCGTGGCCGGTCGAAACATTGCCAGCCTTCGTCGCCGTTCGACGGTCATGGAGCAGCGACGGAGTTGCCCCACCATCGATGACCGCAATGGTTTTGCGGGGTGTGCCTTCGGCATCGAACGGGATACCGAGACCGCGTGGATCAGAGACGTCATCCTTGAGGTGCACCGTTGGATCGAACCGCTGTTCGTTGAGTGTGACAAACGACATCCCCTCGTTGTAGCTCTTGCCACTGAAGCCGTATCCCGTCAGGAACTGTGCGATGGTCGCCATGGCCTCAGGAGCAAGAACGACCTCGTACTCCCCCGGTTTGGTGTCGAACGCGTTGATTCCGAGTATGGCGCGATGGGATGCAAGCCTTCCTGCGCCTGTCGCATCGATCGAGCCGAGGCTCTGTCCTGCCGAGTGTCCGCTTCCCGCGGACGTTTCGGTCTGGTGGATTCCGTCGAGCACAACTCGTGTCATCCGGCCGTCGATGAACCGCTCGGCCGTGTTGCCGTATGCATCGGTGTAGGAGTCAACGCCGCACATGCCTGCGGCGAGCAGACCGTCGCCAGCACCGACAAACGTCTTGACGATCTCAGCTCTGGCATTGGGATCGGCTCGGCTCGTCTCTTCGTCGAAGTGATCGATTTCTTGAGCCTCAACAGATCCGCCGAACCCAGGGAATTCAGAATCGACGGGTTGCATCGCCGCGACGGTCACCAGGCGATCCACGAGTGAGTTGAGTGCATCGTCGGTGGTCGACGTTGTGCTCCCAGACGCAACTCGACCGTCAAGAGCGACGGTCAGATGGACATGGACGACATCGTCGGACACATTCTGGTGGATGAAAGAATTCGCAAATCGGGTCAATGCTGACGTACCGGTTCGTACATAGACACCGGCATCTGCCTTCGTTCCAACGATGTCGAGGATGCGGCTGACCAGGTCGGTTGATCGGCTCATCCCTTTACCCCTACCCGGACACCTGCAAACCGAGCGGGCGATGCCGAATGTCCGGTGTGAGCAACCTGAACCGGTTGACCTTTCCCACAGTTCGGGACACCCCAATGGGTCCACTCGCTCTCACCGGCAAGCCGGTCAAGGGAACCCCAGAACTGTGGTGTGATGCCGGTGTACGTCGGGTTCTTGAGCATCCGACCGAGCTTCCCGTTCTTGATCTCGTACCCGATCTCGCATCCGAACTGGAAGTTGAGCCTGCGGTCGTCGATGGACCAGGATCGGTTTGTCCCCATGTAGACACCATCGTCGGTGTCAGAAATGATGTCGTCGAGCGTTCCGTCCCCGGGGAGCAGACCAACGTTGGTCATTCTCACCATCGGGATCCGGTTGTATCCGTCTCCGCGCACCATTCCGCCCGGTCGGAGACCGGCGACCGCGGCAGAGTCACGGCCAGAGAGGACACCGACCCAGATTCCGTTCTTGACGATGTCGACACACGATGCGGGCGATCCCTCGTCGTCGTAGCCGAACGTCCCGAGCGCTCCGGGGATGGTCGCATCCGCGGTGATGTTCATGAGTTCGGATCCATACCGATGGGTTCCTAGTTTGTCGAGTTCGAGGTGGCTTGTCCCTGCGAACGCTGCTTCCCATCCGAGGATTCGATCAAGCTCGATGGCGTGTCCAACGGATTCGTGTATTTGGAGGGCGACCTGGGAGCTCTCAAGAATCAGGTTCGTTTGACGTTCCTCCATCTCTGGCGCAGTAAGCAAGGCAACTGCTTCTTCAGCAATGCGTTCGGCATGATCGGAGTAGTTCCACTTCCGAATCGTTTCGTAGCCCCCAGTCTCGTACTGGCCGAATGATTGCGGGTACGACCTGATCTGGGTTTCGTGTTCACCGATCGCCGTCGCTGTGTAGAAGCCACCCGCTTCAACGATGTGCTGCTCGATGCGGTGCCCGATCGAAGAAACGAACCATTTGCGGGTGTCCCACCCGGCCACCATGCCGTAGGCCAAGTTGATGCCCTCAACCCTCTGCATCGTTGCGGTGAGGTCAACGAGCATGTCCACTTTTTCGGTGGTCGGGACATCGAACGGGTTCTCGATGTGGGGTGTCTCCCAGAAGGCTTCAACAACGGGGACATCGGCAAACTCAAGCAACGGACCCGCCACGGCAGCTGATGCCTTGGCGATTGCAGCTGCAAGTTCACCGCACGAACGCAGACCAACATTGGATAGGTCTCCGGTCGAGGCAAATCCCCACGACGATCCGATCAACGCCCGGACACCGACGCCGATCCGCTCCGAGACGTCAAGTGTTTCGAGATGCTGATTCTGCACCTCGATCGATTCTTCCTTGGCGACAACGGCCCTGGCATCAGCGTACGTTGCACCGGCATCGATCGCGGCCAGAACGCCCATCTCAGCTCGGTCGAACATCAGACTCTCGAGGCAGTCGGTTTCACACGAATGGCACCCGCAGCATCTGCAGCGAGCTGTACCGGTCCATTCGACGTCCCGAGCACCACGCTGCCATCGGCAGCTGAGGCAAGAACCGTCACCGTCGTACCGCGCACAGCCCCTTGGGAGGCCAGAAAGGCGTCAAATGGCGTGGCGACCTCAAGCACCTCCATGTCTGCACCCGGTGGAGCTTCAGCAAGGGGAATACCTTCCGAGGCCGCAGAGCCACGGCCGTGTGGGATTGGCTTTCCCGTCGGCCCGAACTGTGGATCTCCGAGGAACCCTGCCAAACGGTCCGCTACGAGTTCTGGCGTGACATGTTCCATCTCGCACGCAATCTCGTCTGCACGCTCGGGCGTGAAGCCAAGGTGTTCGGAGAGAAACAGGCCCCACAACCTCCGACTGCGAAGTACAGAATCCGCCAACAACGATCCTTCAACGGTCAGGGAGACACCCTTGTACGGCGTGTAACTGACGAGTCCGAGACCTTCGAGCTTCTTCACCATCTGGTTCGCAGAGACCGACGAAACCTCGAGGGCTCGGGCGACATCCGATACGGCAATCGGTGGAACCGATCCATCCTCGACCGCGCGAGCGATCGTGATGAGGTACATCTCCTCGGCCTCTGTCGGTATGTGTGTGTGTTGAATCATCAGAGGTACCAAGGGTACCGGACCGGTTTTGCCTGCTGAGCAACGCGGGTGCTGATACCGTTGTCCGATGCACAATCTCGTAGGAACCTGGAGACTGGTCGACTGGAACGTGGAGATCGGTGGTCGCACCGTCCGCCCGTTTGGCGGCTCGGCAGTCGGTCTCCTCACATACACGAACGACGGTCGCATGATGGCATCCCTCATGAAGAAGGACCGCGACCTCCTCGACACCCACTCCTTTGCCCAGGCACATGCTCTCGACCGTGCGGCTGCAGCGGTTGGCTACATCTCATACGCCGGCACCTACTTCGTCGAGGGAGATGAGGTCCACCACGATGTGGAGTTGAGCCTGTTTCCCGATTGGGTTGGCGCGACACAGACCCGATTGATCCGCTGGATCGATCAGCCCGATGGAACGACACACCTCGAGTTGTCCTACGTGCAACCGGGAGCGGGAAGAAAGGCCACCAATACACTTCGGTGGTCCAGAATCACCACGGAGGACTGATCATGACGACCCTTGCCGAATGGACCGAGGCGGCCGCCGCCGTTGAACCCAGGAACCAGATGTTCATCGAAGGTGAATGGGTTGACGCGCAGTCCGGAGCAACGTTTGAGACGATCAATCCGGCAACCGGCACCGTGATCACCTCGGTAGCCGAAGGCGACGAGGCCGATATTGACGTTGCGGTGCGATCGGCCCGTGCATCCTTCGAGGATGGACGGTGGGCGAACCTGTCACCACGTGACCGCGGCCAAGCCCTGATCAGACTCGCGGGGCTCATCGACTCACACGGCGAAGAGCTGCAACTCCTTGAGACCCTTGACGTCGGAAAACCGATCCGCTATTCACGTCGTGTTGATGTCGCCCAGGCGGTCCACACCTACTCGTGGTACGGAGAGGCAGCAGACAAGCTCTACGACGACATTGCGCCAACCGGTCCGAACGCCCTGGGGCTGATCACACGCGAACCGATCGGAGTTGTTGGTGCTGTGACCCCTTGGAACTTCCCCATGATGATCAACGCATGGAAACTCGCACCGGCACTGATGGCTGGGAATTCAGTCGTGTTGAAGCCAGCCGAGCAGTCGCCGCTTTCAGCATTGCGTATCGCCGAACTCGCCATCGAAGCTGGAATCCCTCCCGGCGTCCTGAATGTGGTTCCGGGGTACGGCGAGACGGCCGGTAGGGCACTTGGCCTCCATCCCGACGTTGATGGCATCACATTCACGGGTTCAACCGAGGTCGGCAAGCTCTTCCTCCAGTACGCCGGCCAATCGAACATGAAACGGGTCTCTGCTGAGACGGGCGGGAAGACACCGAACATGATCTTCGCTGATGCACCCGATCTCAACTTTGCCATCGGTGCTGTGGGCTTCTCGATCTTTTGGAATACGGGAGAGATGTGCATCGCAGGGTCTCGGCTGCTCGCCGAGCGATCGGTCTACGACCGCGTCGTGGAGGAGGTTGGAGCGATGTCGGGTGGCTGGACACCCGGTGACCCGCTCGATCCTGCAACGAAGGCAGGGCCGATCGTCGACCAGTCCCAGCTCGATCGCGTGTGCCACTACATCGACCGTGGTGTCGATCAGGGTGCACGCCTTGTTGCCGGAGGAAGTCGGACCTTGACCGAGACGGGCGGCTACTTCGTGGAGCCGACCGTGTTCGCAGATGTTTCCAACGACATGGACATCGCTCGCGACGAGATTTTCGGACCGGTGCTGAGCATCATCCCGTTCGACTCCGAAGAAGAGGCCCTGGCGATAGCAAATGAGACCCGATTTGGACTCTCGGCTGCACTGTGGACCTCGAATCTCGGCCGTGCCCATCGAATGTCGGCCGCATTGAAGGCTGGAACCGTGTGGGTCAACAACTTCGACACATCAGACATCACGGCCCCGTTCGGCGGCTACAAGGAGTCCGGCTTCGGTGGCAAGGACAAGTCGCTCCTCGCCCTCGACAAGTACACCAACGTCAAGACCACCTGGATCAACCTCGGCCGCGGCGGCGTCTAGAAGCCCCCCTGCTCCTCGCAACGCTCGTCGCGTCCCCCCGCTCCGCGGGAGGACGGTTGCTCAGATTCTTCCCGTCCCCTCGGGCTGCCCGGGGGGACGCGGAGCGATACCTGCGCAGCAGGCGCTGCTCCGCAGGGGGGCCTCTCCATGGGGAACAGTTGCCGAGCGCCTCCTACCGGAGTTCGGTGAACCCTCGGTTGACGTAGAGGAGGGACTTGGCATCACCGACCGTGCCTCGGCGAACCAACCCGTAGAGCACCCAATGGTCGCCCATCTCCGTGCGTTGGATGGTCTCGCACTCAAACACCTGGAAGGCCTCGGCGAGGATCGGTCCCGCCACAGGTGTCTCGGGATCGGACCATTCAACGGATCCGAACTTGTCGGCGCCTCTTGTGGCGAAGAGCATGGCCGTGTCCTCGGTGCCCTGCGGCATGAAGTTGACGGTGTATCCATCTGCCGAGATCATGGCATCAAGTGATCCCGTGATCTTGTCCACACATACGAGAACGATCGGTGGATCAACCGAAACCGACACAAACGCCGAGACCGTGATCCCAACGGGCCCCTCGGTTGTGTTGACGGTCACGATTTCGACCGACACCGCGTGCCGAGACATGGCGTCCTTGAAGTCCTCGCCATCCATCACCGCGCCATCCATTGATCCTCCGTACCCGTTGCCGGGAGGGTAACGAAGAAGGGCATTCCGCCTTCCATTTCCCGAAGTCAGAAGTCTGTCATCGGTCATCGGTCATCGGTCATCGGTCATCGGTCATCGGTCATCGGTCATCGGCAGCCGGTCATATCATGGTCGCATGACACGTCGCATCGACATCGTTGAAGTTGGTCCCCGCGATGGGCTGCAGAACGAGGACAGAATCCTTTCGACCGATCAGAAGGTACGCCTGATCGAGCACCTTCTTGAAGCCGGGGTCCGTCGCATTGAGACTGTTTCATTTGCTCACCCCACCCTCGTTCCACAGATGGCCGATGCTGAAGCCGTAATGGCGCGCCTTCCCGAAGGGGATGGGGTTTCCTACATCGGGCTTGTGATGAACCAACGAGGGTGGCAACGAGCCTGTGAAACGCGTGTCAATGAGATCAACATCCCCGTGTTCGCAACCGACACCTTCAACGAGAAGAACCAGGGTGTCTCCACGGACGAGTCGATCGAGACACTGGCACAGATTGCGGTCGAGGCGTCCGCTGCCGGTCTCGGAGTCACCGCCACGATTTCGGCTGCTTGGGGTTGTCCCTTCGAAGGCGAGGTACCCACCGAGCGGGTCGTTGCGATCGCCCGGAGGCTCGCCGAAACAGACATCGACGAACTTGCTCTCGGCGACACGATTGGCGTTGCTGATCCGTGGTCGGTGACCGAACGCATCGCAGCCGTGCAAACCGTCACTGGGGATCTCCCGTTGCGAGTCCACTTCCACGACACACGCAACACGGGCATTGCCAATGTTCATGCCGCAATCGACTCGGGCGTTTCCGTGATCGATGCATCCGTTGGCGGCATCGGGGGTTGCCCATTCGCACCTGCGGCGACCGGCAACATCGCGACGGACGATCTCGTCTACATGCTCAACCGTGCCGGATTTGAGCACGGAATCTCGCTCGATGCCCTCATCGGGATATCACAAGAAATGGAAGACGTACTCGGCAAGACGGTACCTGCCATGTTGCCCAAGGCAGGAGACTTCCCAGGAGGGTTGCAATGATCAGACATGTTGTTTTTTTCGAGTTCAAGGATGGAGTCAGCCAAGAAGACATCGAGGAAATGGAAGCCGCGCTCAAGGCACTCCCCGACGCCATCGACACCATCGAGGCATACACGGTCGGTCCCGACATCGGCCTGTCAGAGTCGGCGGTTGATTTCGCAGTGGTTGCCGACTTCGCAACACCCGAGGGATATCTCGCATACCGAAGCCACCCTGCCCATGTTGCTGCGGTCGAAAGCTTCGTCAACCCCATCGTTGCCCGGATCTCACGCATCCAGTTTGAAGTCAATTAGTCACGGTCGGTCGGTGCACTCCACGTACGACAAGCACGATCGACGCCAGAGCGGCCGTCCCCAGGCCAGCGGCGATCGGGGCGATGTCCCAAAACGCCTCGGTTCCACCGACGACGGCTGCCACGATCAGATAGGTGCCTGCAGCGAGGCGTGACATCCGTAGGCGCCGATTGTCAAGGTGGCCACCGCTGCGGTCCGTTGGTGAGACGGTTGACACGCGAATGATTGAGACTGCTGCGACGACGGCAACAGCCCCAGCCAGAGCAAGCGTCTCGGTCGAGACCGTGATCACATCGAGATCTGCCAAGTAGAACGCACCAACGAACGACACGGCAAGCACCCCGACAGCCCACCAGCGAAGTGGTCCGACCTCGGGTGCCTCCTTAAGCCACACCAAAGCGAAGATTCCGATCGGCCATGCCCAGATCTCTCCCCCGGATCCGAACCCGACGATTGCGACGAGCAGGAGGTCGGATGCTGTGAGGAACCGTCCAACGGTTCCGGTCGTCATCCGAAGCGTCAACATCGCCGCACCCGTGATGAGCGCGTTTGGCACATCCACGAACACTGCGGCTCCCGCCAGCACCATTGCGAGCGTTGCCACGTGCACATGGTCCGGATCGAGCTCTCGACCGATCATCCACGCAATCGCGACGGAAATCGCCGATGTCACCGCCTCGGCGTAAGTCAGCCGATCGCCGAAGGCAGCAAGGGCGATGAACCCGGCAAGGAAAACGAGGAAGCCGCCCGCAAAGATGCGGTTCGAAACCAATCGGATGTCAATGCCTCGTCCGAGACCGCCGAACATGCTCCACCTACCTGATCGTTCCGAACGCTACAACGACTTGAGGAAGTGGAGCAGGCGCTCCCGATCGTCGGCATCAAGCTTGATGAACTGTGCTGCGGATGCCGTTGCCTCTCCGCCGTGCCACAGGATCGCTTCTTCGATCGAGCGTGCCCGTCCATCGTGGAGGAATCCCGCATTGGGGTTCACTGCCCGGGTGAAGCCAAGTCCCCACAGCGGAGGCGTTCGCCATTCAGTGGGACCGGCAGTGCCGTCCGTTCGACCATCACCCAGACCCTCTCCCATGTCGTGGAGGAGCATGTCGGTGAATGGGTAGATGGTTTGATTCGCGAGGGCGTCGACCTCATGATCACCGGTCTTCCACCGCTCGATGTGGCATGCGTCGCATCCGATTGACTCGAAGATCGCTTGTCCCCTGATCACCGATGCATCGTCAAGGCCGACTCTTGCGGGGACTCCAAGGGTTTGGGCATAGAAGACGACAGCACCGATTCGATCTGACGAGATCTCGGGGTTTCCTCCGGTGGGTGCTTCGCTGCACGCGACCTGACCGATCGGACAGTTTTCGTCTGGCATCATCGGCGAGGTGATGCCAAGGTCGAGAAGGTATGCCAACGCAGTCTGGTCTGCGACGGTTGCGATGTTCGCCTTGAGCCCAAACCGCCCAAGAGCTGGTTCGCCCGAAAGCGTCTCGACCACCGACGCCACCCCCGAAATGCCGTCGCCGTCGAGGTCGTCGGGATCGGCATGTGAACGGATGTCATCAGCAGGTATGGCTTCGAGGAGACCGACACCGATCAGCGCGGGTGCGGACCTCAGACCGGATGCATGCGCACCAGTGAGTGAACCGAAGCGTTCGTTGGAAACGTCGATGATTGGGGATCGAAGCGTGTAGCTGGTTCCGTCCCGATACCTGCCTTCTGTCTCCGTCCATGTGACACGGATGTCGGCCTCCGGCTCAACCCCGTCAATGGCTTTGCTCTGGAGCTGCACACCATACGCATCAAGGGTCGTGGCTGTTCCATCTGGTGTGATGAAACGGATGATGGGAGCCGCATCGGGGTGGTCCGGAGCGCTGGATCTGCCATCGCCGAGGTGACACCCAGCGCACGACGTCGCAAGGAACGTGGGTCCGAGGCCATCTTGATCCGGTTGGCCGCTTGACGCAACGGACCAGGGTTTCGTAAAGAACTGGTCCCCGATGAGGAAGCGGGCGACCTGCCGCTCTGTCAGATTTGCGGCAGGTTGGCTGAAGGCTCCGACACCTCTGGCTTTGACTGTTCCATCGCCACCGGGAGCTCCGGGCCCCGAGCGGGATGGATTCGGTGTAACGCTCAGCGTGCAGGCCGATACCGCCACAGCCAAGACAGTGCACAGCAATGTCAGTATCAGGTTCACACGGTTCGCGGCCATCAAGGCATCGTACGCTGGTGACGGACTCGACCGGAATGTCAGGAAGCCAGCCCACAGAACGCGGCGTACCCTGGGTTCCAGTGGACATATGTGTCGGGTGGAGCCCAGGGTACGCGGTCTCGGCGACTGCTAGGCGTTCAGGGAGGAGGTTTCCGCTGACGATCGGTTGGCTTCGTGTTCTGCTTTTCGTTCGGCCACGAAATCATCCCATTCGGCCTGAGTGATCTGCCCATCCTCGATCAGCTCAGCAAAAGGACCATCGGCGTCCTTGAACGGATGACCGTCAGGGAGTTCTGCGATCTCGTCGGCTGAGATCACGCCGTCGTCAAGGAGTTCCATGACACGGTGCCGCATTATCGCTCGCCTGCGGTGCTTGCGACGCTCAGGGCCGTCGGGCCTGTTCTCCTTCATCTCTTCATGCTTGGCTTCGAGCGCCTCCTTGACAGCATCAGCCTGATCCTGTGTGATCGTCCCGTCTGCGACCAACTCCGAGAGAACATCCTCAAGGATCGAACCTGGAGCCGGGCGCTCAACCTGTTCGGTCGCATTGTCCTCTGCTGTCTGTGCCTCCGCCGCAGAGCCAGTCACGGAGGAGGCAACAAAAGCGCCCGCCACGAGCACCCCCGCCGCCGCAAGACTTACGATGATCTTCCTCATTGTGTGCATCCTTCCTGTCAACGCCGTATGTCGGCATCTCCCCCATAGGTTCACAAGTCGATGCCGAGAGTCTGTATGTCGAAGCTAAGAAGTTGGTGAAATCTGAGAGTGGGAATGAGCGCTCTGGGGCAGGACAAACCCCACTTCGGCGCCGGAACCATCGGTTCGGTTTCGTGCGAACACGTAGCCCCCGTGATCGGTGACGATCTGCTCCACGATCGAAAGCCCAAGACCTGAACCTGGTGTCGACCTGGCGGTGTCGGATCGATAGAAGCGTTCGAACACGTGGCCGATATCAGATTCTGAAAAACCGGGGCCAGAATCTCTCACCGTAACCGAACCGGTCTCAACAACGACCGAAATGTCGGCGTTGGGTGGGGACCACTTGTCGGCGTTCGACACAATGTTCGCAACTGCACGTTCCAGGGCGACCGGTTTCCCTTCAATTGTCGTATCGTCAGCATCGATGACGATCGACCGCCCGTTTCGTCGCATCGTCCGCTCAGCGACGACACCGACGACTTCGGCGAGCAGAACCGACGATATCGGCTCTTCCTCGTATCGATCAGTTGCAAGATCAACCACCTCGGCAACGAGTGCGGACAGTTCCTCGACCTCAGCGTGGGCAGCATTGAGCATCCTCATACGCTCTTCACCGCGAACATCATGACGTTGGAGAATCTCAAGGTTCGTGCGGAGAGCCGTCAACGGGGTTCGGAGCTCATGTCCGGCATCTCGCACAAGTCTGGTCTGCTGTTGCTTGGCCGAATCGAGTTCCGACAGCAGTTCGTTGAAGGCCGTGGCGAGCTGTGCAACCTCGTCGGTGCCTTTGACAGCAAGACGAGCGCCAAGTGCACGGTCGTTGGCAATACCAGCGATCGAATCCTCAAGCTCTGCGATCGGCTTGACGGCACTGCGTGCAACGATCCAGCCGAGACCGCCTGCGAGCATCACACCGAGGGCTCCGGCGATCGCAAGCATCCAGGCAAAACGACGAAGGGTTTCGTCCGCTTCGGTGAGGGGACGACCAACCTGCAGAACGGTGTCTTCGGACGGCAGACTCAAGGCTGCGATGCGTATGTGCGACCCACTGATCCATATCGATCGAAAGTGGATCGTATCTGGGCTGAGGGATGCGGGGTTTGGCAGAGGCAGCTCAAGGGTGTCCTCACCAATGTTGATCACCCGGCCGTCGTGGATGATCTGGACATAGGCAGCATCAAACTCGACCGGTGTCGCCCGGCCAAAAAGACCACCGACGTCTCGCGGGAACCGCGGTCGTGGAATTCTCACCGAACCATCGGGGCCAATGCTCAAGACTCCAAACAGCTCGATCACAGGAACGGCTGCATAACCCTCAATCCGAGTTGCGAGGCTGTCATCGATCGGGCCGAGCACCTGTGCCCTCGCGCCGAGATAGGTCACAACGGAGATGATGACCACCGTCACGGCAACAGCTGCCGCCGACGCCAGCGCGATCCTTCGCCTGATGGTCATGTGTCCGAGCGCAGTACGTACCCCACACCGCGAACGGTGTGAATGATGCGCGGCTTGCCGCCCTCTTCCGTCTTCCGTCTGAGATATCCGACGTACACATCAAGCGAGTTTGATGACGTGAGAAAGTCGATGCCCCAGATCTCTTCATAAATCGTGTCGCGGTCAAGGACAATTCCTGGCCTCCGTGCGAGGAGAACCAACAGGTCAAACTCGGTTTTCGTGAGGGCAACCGCGTCCCCGCCTCGGGTCACGGTACGTGCCCCTGGATCGATGACCAGATCTTCAAATTTGATGACTTGTGAGACGTCGCCTGTCGAGCGCCTCAGCAGCGCCCGGACGCGTGCCAAGAGTTCGTCGAGCGCAAAGGGCTTTGTCACATAGTCGTCGGCACCGGCGTCAAGGCCCTCGACCCGGTCGCCTACAGCGGCCTTTGCTGTCAGCATCAGAATCGGAATGTCGTCGCCAGATGCGCGAATCCGACGGCATGTTTCGATCCCATCGACGTGAGGCATCATGACATCGAGCAGGATGAGATCGAATTTGTCTTCCCGAACCATTGACAGGGCAACGCCACCATCACGAGCGGTTTCGACCGTATACCCCTCAAATCCCAGGGCACGCTCAAGCGCGTCGCGCACACCAGGATCGTCCTCGACAACGAGGATGCGTGCATCATTGGCTTCCATGCACCAAGCCTACGACACAGGTGTGAAAGTGCAGTAAACGATGGATGAGGGGACGATAAGACACGACGCTGAGATGCGACCCCCCATCCGATAGCCTCACCACGCATGACATGGACCATCCAAGATCGCACGGTGCTGATCACCGGCGGAAACAGCGGATTGGGCATGGCCACAGCGTCGCTCCTCGCCGAACGGGGAGCCAGAGTCGTCATCACCGCTCGTGATACCACAAAGGGCGACGCCGCGGCCCGTGCTATTGAAAGGGAAACCGGAAGAATGGTCGCTGTCATGCACCTTGATCTTGCTGATCTTTCGTCGGTACGTTCCTTTGCCGCCAGTTTCACCTCAAGCCATGACGATCTCGCCGTTCTCATCAACAACGCTGGGGGCGTCTTTGGATCACGCAGAGAAACCGCTGATGGGTTTGAGATGACCATCGGAACGAACCACCTCGGTCCCTTCCTGCTCACCAACCTCCTGACCGATCTGCTCGTTCGGTCGGCACCGTCACGCATCATCAATGTGGCATCGGTCGCCCACACCTACGCGAAGGACGGAATTCGTTTTGATGACTTCATGTGGGAAGACACCCGCTACAGGCAGATGTATGTGTACGGCCACTCGAAACTCGCCAACATCCTCCATGCACGCGAATTGAACAACCGTCTCGCTGATCGGGAGGTGACTGCATATTCGGTCCATCCAGGGTTGGTGAAGACGGGATTTGGCGGAGGTGGCGACAGCTTCATCGTTGGCCTTGTCGTCAAGCTCGCACGACGTCGCTTCGCGACACCGTCGGACGGCGCAGCCACGACTGTCTTCCTGGCAACCGACTCCGACGTCGTTGCTGACGCCGGTGGTTATTTTGTGGATTGTGCCCTTTCGAAGTCCACCCGTCATGCCAAGGATGATGATCAGGCCGCTCGGCTCTGGAACTTGTCTGGGTCGTACGTTGGCAGCTGACGAATTCGTGTACCAAACGGGGTGAGATGACTCGACGGCGATCACTCAACCGGGGAATGGCCACCGTGCGTTGAGATTGAGATCAAGGACGATGTTCAACACGACCGTGACAACGAGCCAAAGGCTCCAGCCAAGTGCCATCGTGCCGATCGTCTTTGGTGTCGAGATGTCAAGACCCTCGCGAAAGGCGACAACCGCAGCCACGAGCATCCATGCAGCACCGGGAAAGCCAAGCCACGGAATGACCCCGATGGCAAGCGGAGTGAACGCAAAGCCGATGACCCGGAGCATCGCCGGGTAGGTCGCGTCGCCGCCGAAGAGCCGGGTGCCGATCAACCACGACGCAAGGCTCCAAAGCAACCAACCGATCACTCCCGCAACGATGCTCCCCAACACCACGGCGGGGACGCTCACATCCTCAAGCGCTATCGCCGAACCAACACCGGCAAGCCCCGACGCGACCACGACGATGATTCCAGCCTGGCCCGTCAGTCGTGTGTCGACTTCAGCGGCGTTGTAGAAATCGACATCGAGCAGCACAGCCCGGATTGCGTTTCGAATCACCCGGAAAGCATACGGCGGACATCGGACGTCGGGCATCCCCCACCACAGCCTGACGAAGCGATCGTCACCGTGGGAAACTGTGGCCATGGAAGTCAGACATCTTCAAGGCATCGATGGCGCCCGATCAGCCGAGGGAGTCACGATCGTTGTCGATACCTTCAGGGCATTTTCAACCGCAGCGTACGCGCAGGCCAAAGGGGTAGGACCGCACTATCTCACCGACACCCTCGATCAGGCACGCGAGCTTGCAAGCCGACACCGCGGCGCGGTTCTCTGCGGTGAGTCCAAGGGCATCAAGCCATCTGACTTCGACATAGGTAACTCACCGGCCGAGGTTCTGGGAAACGATGTAGGCGGCCGTGTCTTCATACAGCGAACATCGGCAGGCACCCGATGTGTCCTTGCTGCCCTCGGATCGGCATCGGTGGTGTATCCAGCCAGTCTCGTCGTGGCATCAGCGACAGCAGCCAGTGCTGTTGGAGCCGACCTTGTGACGATCGTTGCCTGCGGTCGCCACGGATCAGGCTGGGCGATGGAGGACGACGCGACCAGTCGACTCATCGACAACTTGATGCACGGTGGTGGGGATCCCGATGGCGTTTCACTGACGATCGCGACGAGTGAGTCAGCGGATCGGCTCATCGCTGCCCCGTGGGCACACCCAGGCGATGTCGCTCTTTGCACCGACGTCGATCGGTTCGACTTCACCATGGTGGCCACGCAACACAGTCCAGGAACCGCCACACTGGCAATCATTCAATAGGATCGTGGCCCATCAACTTGATTTCGCGGTCTCATGCTGATCGCTTAAGATTGACGGATGCATCTCCGATAAGACGATTATGAGACTGTTCAAACGCGGTACAACAGACAAGCGGGCGGACCGCAAGCACGTTGAGAATGTCAATGATCGCTTGCGCTCCCTGGTCTCGAAAGACACTGAGTACGAAGACCCGGGCAACGTTGAGAATCGGCTTCGCAACATGAACTACGGGACTTCACGCAAGTAGCCCTCAGGCCGTCAATCTTCCACGCTCTGGTCTGAAGAACACAACAAGCTGCAACGCCGCGGCGAGGATGCCTATCCCAACTGCGGCCAGCCCATACCACCCATCAAGGATCACATCGATCTCAGCGATCCGATCGATCGATACCTTGCCCGGTCCGATCATCGCAAGAGCGGCTGCAGCGGCAGTCAACGTGAGGACATATTCGTAACCCTCATCGGGACGAGCAGTGATCCAGAATCCCGCGGCACGGTGCACGGAAACGAATGCGACGGTCATGATCCCGACCAGACCGGCCACCGCAAGAGAAGTTCCAAGGCCCACGATCAGCAGCACACCCACACCGATCTCGGTTGCCGTTGATGCAAACCACTGAAGCTGAGGCGAGCGGAAGCCGATTGACCCGAACCAACGACTCGTCTTCTCGCGGCCGCGGGCGTGCTTGATTCCGTGGGCAAGCATGACGGTGCCCAACACAACCCTGAGAATCAGCGCCGCAACATCAATCGGTTCCATCAAACCTCCACAGTTATGAACGGAAACAGACCACAGATCATTCCGCTGGCTGTGAGCTGAAAGCTGTGAGCTCCACTAAGTCAGCCCCTCGACGATGAACCGGTGCATGTCGACGGCGAGTTCGGAGCGACTGAGTCTGCCACGAGGCGTGTACCAGCGCTGAATCGCATTCAGCATCGAGAGGACATAAATCCCAGACAGGGTCGCGTCGACATCAGCGCGAAATGTCCCGTCATCGATGCCCCTTTGGATTGTCGTGCGAAATACCATCTCATAGGCATTCCTCATCTTCGTGATCCGACGACGATCCGGATCCTCCACGAAGTCTGCTTCCGCAAGGAAGGTTCGAGCCTCACTCGAGTGATCAACAAGCACATCGATGTGGCCAGAAATAAGTAGACGAAGGGTTTCGGACGGATCGGTCTCGGCCGAAAGGGCGGCTTCGGCCGAGGCACTGAAGAGATCCGAGGCACGCTCGACAACCGCAACGAGGAGCTCTTGCTTGCCACCGACATGGGAGTAGATCGACGATCCGAGGATTCCTAGGTCATCACCCAGATCCCGCATCGACGTGCCGTGGTAGCCATGGGTTGCGAAGCGTTTTCCCGACGCGATGACGATGTCGTCGCGGGTGAGCCTGCTCATACGTCGTAGGTGAGCTCGACAACTTCGCTCACCGGGTGGGATTGACACGTGAGGATCTGGCCTGCGGAAACTTCTTCTTTGCTCAGACTCCAATTCTTGTCCATGCGAACCTCCCCACTTGTCACCTGGGCTCGGCATGACGCACACGCACCCGAGCGACAGGAAAAAGGACCGTCGGGACGAATTGCAAGCACATGATCAAGAATGGGGGCTCCATCCATCGCGACCGTCACAGTCGAGGTCCGACCCCTCAGAGTGAACCTGACCGTCGCGCCCTCGGCGTCGTCTTGGGCAACCGTGGCCTCAGTGACCTCGCCTGCGTAGAACAACTCGTCATGTATGTCATCAACGGAAACACCATTGGCTGTGAGGACTTCTGTCGCCGACTGGACCATGCCCCGCGGGCCACACAGGTACCACCCGGCAACATCTGCGGGATCGATGATCGTCTTGAGCATCCGTTGTAGCTTCTGGGCATCGATCCGACCCTCGAACAACTCGACCTCGTGGAACTCCCTGCTCAACACATGGAGGAGAACAAAACGGGATGGGTGCTGCCCTTTGAGTGCATCGAGCTCGTCGAGGAACATGACCGATCCACCGTCCTTGTTTCCATACACGAGCGTGAACATGGACGAAGGTTCGAATGCGAGCACCGATCTGATCATCGACAGGATCGGCGTGATCCCGCTCCCTGCCCCGATCGCGACATAGTGATTCCGATTGCTTCGGCTCGGGGTCAGGGTGAATTCGCCTGTGGGTTGTGTCACCTCAATTGCATCCCCGACCTTGAGACGCTCGTGGACATAGGTTGAGAACACTCCACCTGGCAGATGCTTGATCCCGACGGTCGGTCTCGTGGTGCCGGGTGCGGAGCAGATGGAGTAACTCCTGCGCACGTCCTCCCCGTCGATCGTCGCCCGCAGGATGAGATGTTGACCCGGTATGTGTTCAAAGACGTGTGCAATTTCGGAAGGGATCTCGAAAGAAACGGCTACGGCGTCACTGGTCAGCGGTTCGATTGCCGCGACGGTCACGCTGTGGAACTCGACACCAGCCTGCTTGGTACTTGACGCTGCGTCCGTCATCAGATGGCCTTGAAGTAGTCGAAGGGTTCGCCACACGACGTGCAGACCCACAAAGATTTGCAAGCAGTCGATCCGAACTCCGATACTTTCGCCGTTCCCGTCGACGAGCACCGTGGGCACAAGATCTCCGGAACGATGTTCAACACCGAATCCGGAGGTGCAATGCCGAAGCCAGCCAGTTTCTGCTTCGCCTCGGGAGTGAGCCACTCCGTTGTCCAGACCGGAGAGTGCCTGATTTCAACGGTGACATCGTGGATGCCTGCATCTGCAAGTGCCGCAACGATGTCCTCTTCTATGACCCCGAGTGCCGGACAACCCGAGTACGTCGGGGTGATCTCGACGGTGACGGCGCCGTTGGCGCCAATCGTCACGTCGCGCAGAATCCCGATGTCGGCGATCGTCAGAACCGGGATCTCGGGATCGACGACCGCGTCGAGTAGTCGAGTCATCTCCTCAACGGTGTGAGCTGTTGTTTTCACCACGATGCCCCCGGATACGCGCGCTGGAGCCACTGCATCTCGGCGAGCAGGCGACCGAGATGCTCTGTGTGTCTTCCCGAACGGCCTCCCGTCGCCTGATATGGATCTTCAGGACGCGTGAGCGTCGCTTCTTCAAGAGCGGCGTCCACGGTGGCATCCCACTGAGGTCGAGTTGTTGCGATTTCAAACACAACTCCGGCGTCGATCAATGCAGGATCGACATCTGATGGCTCGAACAACTCACCGGTGAAACGCCACATCTCATCGATCGCCGCCTGCATCCGAGTGTGACTTTCGACGGTTCCGTCCCCAAGCCTGACGACCCAGCTTCGAGCATGTGTCACGTGGTACGTCGCCTCCTTGAGCGCCCGAGCTGCGATTCCTGCAAGCCGTTCATCTGATGATCTGCTCAGCTGTTCCCACAGGAGTGTCTGACACACGCCGAACAAGAATGCCCTCGCAACGATGTGGGCAAAGTCCGTGTTTGGCTGTTCAACGATGAGAGCATTGGTGAACTCTCGCTCCCCGCGCCACATCGAATAGGTATCGACCGAAGCATCTCCCCCAGCAATCTCGGCGGCATACTCGTAAAGGTGCATCGCAACGCCAATATGGTCCAATGCGCCATTTGCGATCGCGAGGTCTTCTTCGAGTTCTGGCGCGGACGAGATGTACTCGCCAAGCCGCTGACCGAGAATCGTGTTGTCGTCAGCGTGCCTCAACAGCACCTCAACCAACGCCGCATCTGCAGCATCGGTCACAGCTGACCGACCTCGTCGGGAATCTCGTAGAAAGTCGGGTGGCGGTATGGCTTGTCATCCGCCGGCTCGAACATCGATGCTGGATCGTCCGACGCGTGAATCGCCGATGAGGGAACAACCCACAGACTTGCCGTCCCGCCCAACCGGGTATAGGCATCACGAGCGTTCAGAACTGCTGAGTCGGCATCGGCTGCATGAACGGAACCACAGTGGGTGTACGCCAAACCCCGCTTGGGACGCATGAATACCTCCCACAGCTGCCAACCGGTTGACTGATCACCATCAACGGGAATCTCGTCCACCGATTCCCCTTCTGCCAGCGGAACGTCGTAGCTCATTGTGTGCCCCTCATGCGACCTTGACCTTGTCTGATGCATGCTTTGCTGCGTATGCAGTGGCTGCTTCCCGCACCCACGCCCCGTCTTCCCATGCCTTTTTCTTGTGAGCGATACGTTCACGATTCATCGGCCCGTCGCCGGAAACCACTGCCCAGAACTCATCCCAGTCGATTTCACCGAAGCGCCAGTGGCCGGACTCCTCATCGAAGTGGAGATCCGGGTCCGGGAAGGTGATTCCGAGATACTCACCTTGAGGAACGGTCTGGTCGACATAGAACTGACGCAGATCGTCATTTGACATGCGTTTTATCTTCCAATCCATCGACTGTTCGCTATGTGTCGACTCACTGTCGTGGGGTCCGAACATCATGAGAGCTGGCCACCACCACCGATCAACGGCATCCTGGAGCATCTTGCGCTGGTCGTCCGTGCCCTTGGCCAGTGTCATCAAGATCGAGTATCCCTGACGGGCGTGGAAACTCTCCTCCTTGCAAATCCGAACCATCGCCCTGGCGTACGGTCCGTACGAGGCGCCCTGCAACATGATCTGGTTGACAATCGCAGCACCGTCGACGAGCCACCCGATGACGCCAATATCGGCCCATGACAGCGTTGGGTAGTTGAAGATCGACGAGTACTTCTGTCGCCCGGAGTGCAGCATCTCTTGGAGCTCGTCACGTGAGACGCCAAGTGTCTCGGCGGCGGAATAGAGGTACAACCCGTGGCCAGCCTCATCCTGGACTTTGGCCATGAGAATCGCCTTGCGGAGCAGGGTCGGGGCCCGAGTGATCCAATTCCCCTCCGGCTGCATCCCGATCACTTCTGAATGGGCATGTTGTGCGATCTGTCGAATCAGGGTGTTTCGGTAGGCGTCCGGCATCCAGTCGCGTGGTTCGATCTTTTCATCTGCAGCGATCATCTCGTCGAACGTGGCCTGATGCTCAGAAACCATACGGTGCGCCTCCTCGGTTACCACCTAGCCTAACAAACGGTCGTTTGTTACAGAGACGATGACTTCGCAACCGTCATCGTCCCATCGCTATCTGCGAAAGGCGTCGGACCGCGATCAAACCGGCAGAGACATTCTCGATCCCATCTCGTTCCAGCCACGCAAAGAGTCGGTCACGGCGGGGGATCATGCGTGGGAAGCGCTCGAAGTGGGCATCGAGGGAACCATCGGACTCCTCCAGGATCATCGTCACAACATCTCGGCGCATCTGTTGAATGTCGTGCAAGAGCGCATCCGCAGCGAGACGATCGAATGTTGTGACCCCTGGAAGTTCGCGGATCCTTCGTTCAACCCAGTCGACCTTGAACTCCTGGCTCACGCTCGTGTAGAGGTTCGCAACCTCCATCACCTCGCGATCGTGCTCATGCGCGAGTTCGATGATGTCCGGGGCACGGCGCAAGGCTCGTTGGAAGCCGTGTCGAAGCGCAATCGGGGCTGGTACACCGTTGTCAATCATTGCCGTGGCAGCGGCTTCATACGGTTCCCTCCACTCGGCTGGTTCCGCAAGCGGCATGCCGGCCGCGAGATCTGCAAACTGAGCTTTTGCGAGACTGATCTCCTCATCGATTGTTGATGGACTCACCGGTTGGTTGAGGTACCAGAGGGTGATCACGAACACGAGTTGGTCGACGTCTCGCAGCAGAGCTCTTGAGACGTCAGGATCGATCGTTCCGGCGAGGGCTTCGATGTCGGACCACCGCGTTCCAGCGTCGGTGATGGCTCTCGCTGCGCGGAAGGCACGAATGATTCGAGCGGCTGGTTCACCCGTCTGGGTTCGCATGCGGGAATAGAAGGTCGCGCCAAGGGAGTTGAGCGCCTGATTCGCCACGATCGTCGAAATCAGCTCCCGTCGCAGGGGATGCTGCATGATCTCGTCGTGGAAACGTTCGGCCACGGTTGGCGGAAAGTACGCCAACAGATCTGTCTCGAAATGTGGATCGTCCGGCAGATCTGACTGAACCAAAAGGTCGGTGAGTTGGCGCTTGGCGTAGGCAAGAAGCACCGCGAGCTCAGGACGTGCCATCCCGACTCCGTCACGACCACGTTGGAGCATCTCCTCCGCCGTAGGGAGGAACTCGATGTCCCGGTCAAGTATCCCTTCTCGCTCGAGGCGGTCCATCAAGTCGCCATACTGGTCGATCGTCCGGGTCGACATCGCCGCCTCTTGGGAGAGGATCTGGGCTTGGAGGAAGTTGTCATACAGGATCGCTGAGACAACATCGTCAGAGACATCCCGGATGATCTCGTCACGTTCGAGCCGCGTGATCGTTCCGTTTCTTTCTGCAATGCCAAGCAGGATCTTGAGGTTCACCTCACGGTCGGATGCATGGACACCCCCGGAGTTGTCGATGAAGTCTGCGAATACGTGGCCGCCGGAGCGGTCGAACTCGACACGGCCGCGCTGGGTCATGCCGAGATTGCCTCCCTCTCCGATCACCTTTGCACGCACATCTCGACCGTTGACACGCACGGCATCGTTTGATCGATCCTGCACCTGCTCAGATGTCTCGATCTTGGATTTGATATAGGTTCCGATTCCGCCGTTCCACAACAGATCAACGGGAGCCTTCAGCACGAGCCGAATGACCTCACTCGGGCTCAGCGACTCAGCGGTTGTATCGAGCACCGAACGCATCTCGTCAGTCAACGTGATCGACTTTGCAGAGCGATCAAACACGCCCCCACCGGCAGAGATGAGATCTGGGTTGTAGTCGGCCCATGAAGAGCGTGGGATGAGGGAGATTCTCTTGCGCTCCTCCCATGCCACGCCGGGATCGGGATCGGGATCGACGAATACATGCCGATGGTCGAACGCGGCAATGAGCTTCAGGTGTTTCGACAACAGCATGCCGTTTCCGAACACGTCACCGGACATATCGCCAATGCCCACGGCGGTGATCTCCTCCGTCGCCACATCAATGCCAAGATCGAAGAAGTGTCTACGCACCGACTCCCACGCGCCGCGGGCTGTGATACCAAGCGCCTTGTGGTCGTAGCCTGCTGACCCTCCCGAAGCGAATGCATCGTCGAGCCAGAACCCGTACTCAGCCGCCAACGCGTTCGCCGTATCCGAGAATGTGGCTGTTCCCTTGTCGGCCGCCACCACGAGATACGGATCGTCGGTGTCGTGACGAACCACGTTGGCAGGAGGTACCACGGTATCGCCGACCCGGTTGTCGGTGATGTCGAGGAGACCACGAATGTAAGTTTGGTACCCGGCCTTGACCTCGTCATAGCTCGGGCGAGCCTCCACCGACCTGCGCAGGACGAACCCACCCTTGGCCCCCGTCGGCACGATGACAACGTTCTTGGTGTTCTGTGCCTTCATCAGGCCGAGAACTTCCGTGCGGTAGTCTTCCTTGCGATCCGACCACCGAATGCCACCACGAGCAACGGCTCCACCCCTCAGATGGAGGCCTTCGACATCAGGTGCCGAGACGTAGATCTCGTACAGCGGTTTGGGGCTCGGCATCTCTGGAACCATGTCCGAAGAGAACTTGAGTGATAGCGACTTCCGACCCTCAACGCGGAGGTTCGTACGTTGGGTGGCGAGCACCAGACCGAGGAATCCCCGCAGGATGCGGTCCTCGTCGAGAGACGACACGTTGTCGAGCCGTCGACGAATGTCTTTTGCGATCTCTCGTGCATCGTCCTCATCGTGGCGTTCTCCGAAGCGTGCATTGAAAAGCTTCACCAACGCTTCGGCGACTCCGGGATGGAGCGCAAACGTGTCGTCCACGTATCCCACAGAAAAGGAAGGAGTAACGAGTCGCCAGTAGTTCCGGTAGGCACGAAGAATTGCGAGCTGATGATGGTCGAGTCCTGTGGTGACAAGCAATCGGTGGAGTGAATCTGATTCCGCCTCACCGGTGAGTACTGCCTCGATCGCAGCCGTGACCCGATCCCCGACCTCCTCCACATCGAGTTGTGATCCGTCAGGCATCAAGACTCCAACGTCGTGGATGAACGTCCCCTCCTCACCTTTGAGACGGGTTGGAACTTCCTCAACGACAGTCAGACCGAGGTGTTCGATCAGCGGCATGATCGCCGACAAGACCAGCTTTCCTGTTGTCCGATACACCGTTATCCGCGTCAAGGGCTCGGGAGATGCTGGCTCGTCGACGCCTCCAGATTCCACGCCTCTCGATTCGTTGTTGACGCCGACGACGAGATCCTTGCCCGATGCCTCAAGGTGATCGAGCGACATGATGTCCCCAACCACAAGCTCGATCAGAGTCGACGACTTGTAATACTCAGGGAACGCTGGCGTCCAACGGCTCGCCAGTCGATTCGCCTCCGACTCTCCAACCACATCCACGAGGGCGTCGACCACGCGGTCCTCCCAATTCCTGGCGAGTGCGTGAACCTGAGCCTCCAGGCTCGCGAGGTCGACTTCAGCCGGGATACCTCCCTCGGTCCATACTGAGAAGTGAATGCGTGCATCTCCGGACTCACCAAGTGAAAGGCGATAGTCGATCGACTTTCCATCAAACGCCTCCTTGAACAGCTGCTGGAGTTGTTGTCGCAAGGATGCGTTGAATCGATCTCTGGGAACGGTGACGAGAACGCTCACGGAACGCTTGAGCGCGTCTCTTCGCACAAACATCCTGACATGCTCGGATTCCTCGGTTTCGAGGAGATGTCTGAGCATGTCGCTCAGGTCGTCAACGGACATCGCAAACAAGTCGTCTTTGGGGAAACTCTCGAACAGCTGGACAACCGTTTTGTAGTCGTGGCTTCCCTCGATCAGGTCCTGCTCGTCAAGGATGCGGGCAAGTTTGCGTCGCAGCACAGGGATGTCACTCGCTGTGGCCATGTAGGCCTTGGAGGTGAACAAACCCACCAGACGAAACTCGGTTTCGGTTCTTCCGGCTTCGTTGCGCTGTCGCACCCCGATGTAGTCCATGCGAGCGTCGCGATGGACGGTCGCATATCGGTTCGTTTTCGTGATGACGACGAGATCGCCGCCGAAGTAACGATCTGTCACATAATTCGGGAGGTCAGAAAGCGGGATCGGCTTGGAAGGTGGATCGGTGCGTGACAGGATTCCGAGACCGCTCCCCTCGCGGGACTGGATGTGGAGCCCCTCGTCCCCTTCGCCGATCTCGTAGACCTTGTATCCGAGAAAGACAAAGTTGTCGTCGAGGAGCCAGTTGAGGAAGTCAATGGTCTCGTCGATTTCCTCAAAGCTGTACTGGGTGATACTCGATTTTGCAACATCGATCATTTCTGCCACAGCGTTTCGCATGGCGTCAAAGTCACGGACCGATACGAGAACGTCGCTCAATACACCCTCGATGGCATCGGAAAGCTTGGCCTCTTCCTCTTCGGAAAGCGCACGGTCGAGTTCGAAATGTTGGACGCTTTCGGTCCTCGGGGACGTCCGTGCCGAGGCGACAGCAACGAGGGCACCCTGAGAATCTCGCGTGGTACCGATCACGGGGTGCAGATGGCGTTCGATTCCCGCACCGGATCGGATCACGGCGTTGGCAACGGAGTCGACAAGAAACGGCATGTCATCCACAACCACCTGGACGACGCTCCCGACGGTTTCGTATCCGTTGAGCTCGACCGAGGGCTTGAAGACACGGATGGCGTGATCCTTCTTGCCGCGGGCATCGACGAAGCGCAACAGGTCTTCAATTTCGGCATACAGTTGCTCGGGGGGAAGATCCGGGATGTCGGCGTCAGGTATGCGCCGGATGTACGTTGCAGCGAACGCTTCGATCATGGCGCGCTGCTGGGGCGGCATGTCGGAAGGGATGGATGCGATGAGTCGGTCGAGGAGGCCGGTTGCGGACGCACCGTTTTCAGGCATGACGCGAGGCTAGTGCTCTGCCCGCCGATCACGGCACGCATTCGGTGACTTTCGCCTTCCTGACTCCTACGATTCCCACTCCGATCGAAAGTGAGCCATGGCCAATCCGACGCTTCAGAAACAATTCGGTGCGCTCCCGCCGGTCGGTGCCGCCACCGACACCGCGTTGAGCGAACCGAAGACACCGATCACCATGGGCGCCGACGACCCAATGACCATCGGCGGCACTGCAGCCAAGACAGCCTTCTTACTCATACTCGTGCTTGCGGCAGGTGCATGGGGCTGGACACTTGTCGATCCCCAGGCTGGCGAGGTAAACATTCCGATCTGGTGGTTCTTCGTCCTGATTGGAGCCGTTGTCCTCGCGGTCGTGACGGCATTCAAGCCGCAGCTCGCAATCATCACGGGACCGCTCTATGCAATCAGTCAGGGCGTTGTGATCGGGGCGATCAGCCACATCTATGAGGCCGAGTTTGAGGGCATCATCATCCAGGCGCTTCTCGCCACGGCGAGCGTGTTCATGGTCATGCTCGTTCTATTTGTGACGCGCACGATCCGGGTCACGAACAGGATGCGCGGCGTCATCATCGGGGCAACGCTCGGGATTGCGCTGTTCTATTTGGTGAGCATCGTGCTTTCGCTGTTCTCCGTGAACATGCCCTTTGTGTGGGACAGCGGTCCACTCGGAATCGGGTTCAGCATTCTGGTGGTCGGTATTGCCGCCTTCAATCTGATGCTTGACTTCGACCTCATCGAACGTGGCGTCGCCGCACAGGCTCCCAAATTCATGGAGTGGTTCGGTGCCTTTGCCCTGATGGTCACGATCGTGTGGCTGTACATCGAGATCCTGCGGCTCCTCTCCAAGATCAGGGACTGAGGAGGCTTTTGCTTTTGGCTTTTGGCTTTTAGCCCCGATTCTTCACGTGGTGTGATCGGCTGAATGTCGGGTTCCGCGAAAACGCCCTTCTGGTAAGGGATACTGAGGTTGTGAAGACATCAGTTTCCAAAACAGAAGGGCATCTCCGAGATGAACGCTAACAGCACTCGTAACGTGGTTGTGGAATCGGGTGGGACCCAGGTGGTGGGTCATGTCGGGTTGCATGCTTTGGGCATGTTTGCCGATCGTCTCGGGGTGGGTTCGGCACTCTCAAAAGCGGTAGGTTGGTCTGGTCCCGGGATACCGATCCATGATCGGGGACGGGTGTTGACTCAGGCAATGTTGATGCTTGCGGGGGGCGGCGAGTCGTGCACCGACATTGAGGTGTTGGCATCCCAGGAACGCCTGTTCGGTGACGTGTGTTCAGATTCGACGCTGTATCGAACGTTCACCGAAACGCTCGACAGTGACACGGTGCAACGAGGTCGCCGGGCAATGGCTCGGGTCCGCTCCGATGTGTGGAAACGTATCTCGACGGTGACGGGTGACGGGCCGGTGATTTTGGATCTTGATGCGTCTTTGGTGGAGATCCATTCTGAGAACAAACAAGGTGCTGCCCCACATTTCAAAGGCGGATACGGGTTTCATCCGTTGTTCTGTTTTGCTGATGCAACCGGTGAAGCCCTTGCTGGGCATCTCCGGCCAGGGAACGCTGCAGCAAACGACGTGACAGATCTGTTGGGGGTCCTTGACGACGGTGTCTCTCAACTCCCCACAGATATTCGAGCCGGTCACTCAATGGGTGACGATCCTGTTGTGGTGCAACGCCCGGTGGTGGTACGTTCCGATTCTGCGGGTGGCACCAAAGCATTCGTTGAGGGCTGTCGGGATCGCAACATCGGGTTCCAGGTCGTTACCCGCCGCCAAAC
>DIDS01000019.1:68403-69029 GCA_002418265.1 Acidimicrobiia bacterium UBA5794
CGGCGTCAACCGTTACACCCCGGGACGAGAACCAGTCTGCTACCTGACCTCGAGTATCGCTTTTGGGGCCACTACACCGACCAGAAAGGAGACCCCGCACAACTCGATCGGTCAATGCGTGCTCATGCCCACGTCGAAGACTCCATTGGACGCTTGAAAGACGCTGGGTTGGAACGTTTCCCGTTCACTGGATTCGAACCAAACCAGGCATGGCTCCAGAGTGTGTGTTGGGCTTCGGACCTTGTTGGCTGGTTCCAGATGCTATGCCTCACCGGTTCGTTGGTTCGGGCAAAAGCGAAACGGCTCCGCTGGACGTTCTGGCATGCACCAGCACGCATCATCACCACTGCACGGCGCGACAGTGTCCGCCTTCTTGACGCATGGCCCACCACAGACGAGATCCTTGCCGCGTACCGAAACATCGCCGCACTCACCTGAACCCGCCTGAGCCCGACGAAACCCGTCTCAGTGCCACGACGGCTACTTCAACACGTCCCGGATCGGGAATCATCGACTCCAGATCCCATCGGACACCGCGAGCACCGGTCGTCTCACCGCCCGAGCCCACCAGAACCGCAACCGAACCCACACACAGCCTCATCGCGCCGCCCCGTGAATAATCGGGG
>DIDS01000013.1:0-16299 GCA_002418265.1 Acidimicrobiia bacterium UBA5794
AATAACTAGACGGAAGTTACGTGGCGGGGGTGGATGAATCCTCGATGATCTTTGTTGCCTCATCGATCCGTGCTCGAGATTTTCACAAATAGCATGCCCGCTCACGTCGTGGAGATTTGATTCGGCTGCGACTTGCGCGGTAGTAACTCCTTGTATACAGTTACTTCGGTAAGTTACGAAAAGAAAGATTCTGTAGTGCAGTTCCCCGCCGATCGTCAACTCGTCAGATCGATCAATCGGTCCATGGTGCTTGGCGTAGTGCGCGAGAGGGGCCCCGTGAGCAAGGCAGACATCGCTCGCGAAACCGGGCTCTCACAGGCCACTGTCGGGGCAATAGTGCCATTGCTGATCGAACGGGGGCTAGTGAGCGAGAGTGCTCCGGTGGTGTCCGGTGTCGGGCGCCCACCGACTCTTCTTGAACTCGACCATGACTTCTACAACGTGGTCGGGCTCAAGTTGATGGAGGATCACATTGTTGCGGTCGTCACGGATCTTGAGGCGCAGACGCTCGGCCAATGCGAGCTTCCCTTGTCGAATATCGACCCCGAATCTGTCGCCACCACAGCCGGCGCAGCTGTGGACCACCTTCTTCAGATATCCGGATTGGGGCATAAGCGCATACTCGGAGTTGGTATCGGCATGGCAGGCGTCATCGACACAAGTCTCGGAATCTGTCGCAGCTCTCCGTTCCTCGGATGGCAGGACGTTCCGATAGCGGCTCTCGTTGAAGGGCGGGTTGGAGTGCCAGTGCGCGTCGACAATGACACCAACACTCTCGCCCTGGCAGAGCGCTGGTTTGGCGTTGGTCAGAAGTCGGACGACTTCATCCTTGTAACCCTTGGGCGAGGCGTCGGCCTCAGCGTTGTCGTCGGTGGGAGCGTGTACCGAGGCGCCCACGGTGGTGCTGGCGAATTCGGCCATACCGTTATGAGTGACGGGGACGCGCCGTGCTCATGCGGAAATAGGGGTTGCCTCGAAGCCACGATCGGCGAGCCTGCCTTGCTTCGGCGAGCCCAAGACTTGGCGCAGGAGCACAAGATTCAAAAGCCAACAACCGCAGCGGAACTCTATGCAGCGGCGCCAGACGAGCAAGTCTTCTCAGATCTACTGGCAGGCGCAGGGACGCTGCTTGGGCGAGCCCTTGGGAACCTGATCAACCTCCTTGCCCCAGAACTGGTGGTCCTCAGCGGCGAAGGTGTCGACGCAGGCGAACAATTGCTCGGAGCAGTCAATGCCGAACTGGCTGTCCATGCTCATGAAGGCCTCCGCGGATCCTACGAGCTTGTTGTCGAGCCACTCAGCGATGAGGCGTGGGCACGGGGTGCCGCGAGTCTGGTCCTCGATGCCGTTTTTGAATCGCCCACCCGAAGCAGATCAACCCCTCTATGGGATTGGGACAACTGGCAACCGACCGAACTGAAGGAACGAACAATGAAGGAGATGAGCCGATGAAGAGAGCATCAACGAGTATGAGGATGGCACTTGTTGCCACTGCTCTGATGTTGATAGCCGCAGCCTGTGGTGGTGCGGCCGACGACACAACGACCACAGATCCATCCGGGGCTACGACCACAGCGGCATCCGGAGCGACCACCACGCAGGCACCTGCAACAACTGCGGCGCCGCCGGAGCCAGCTACCGTGACGTACTGGCACACGATGAGCGACCCGGAGACGGCGCAGTTGGACAACGTCATTGCCGCATTTGAGGCGGTGAACCCGACGATCACCATCGAGCCGACTCGGTTCGCCTATGACGATTTCAAGGCTGCACTTTTGACGGGGCTCGCAGGCGACGCCGGACCCGATACGGCCAGGCTTGACATCATCTGGGTTCCTGAGTTCGCGAATCTCGGTGCTCTTCAGCAACTCGACGGCGTCATGCCAGGGTTCGATGAAATCGCATCGCAAACGTTCCCCGGCCCACTTGCAACGAACTTCTGGGACGGCCACTATTACGGACTCCCACAGAACACCAACACGCAAGTTCTGCTTTGGAACCGTGAGATGTTCGAAGCCGCCGGGGAGGACGGACCGCCAGAGACCCTCGAAGAGTTCGCGACGGTTGCATGTGCCCTGTCGGACGCACCGAACGAGAAGTACGGTTTCGCACTTGGCGGGACATATTTCTGGGCACCCGCACCGGTGTTCTACTCGATGGGTGGCGAGGTTGTGGATGAAGACATCACCACTGCGACGGGCTACGTGAATGGTGCAGCAAGTGTCGAGGCTTTCACCATGCTCAACGACCTACACACCAGCGGATGCTTGTCACCCAACCTCCTGGGTGGCGGAATCGGCACTGCCGATGGTCTTGCAACGGGCTCATACGCAATGATCACCGATGGCCCGTGGATGGTTGACATCTACGCAGGGAACTTCCCGGATTTTGAGGTCAACTTTGCGCTTGTGCCCACCAATGCAGCGGGTGAGACGAGTTCTGTAGTCGGCGGTGAGGACGTCGTGCTCTTCGTCGATTCCGACGTCACTGATGCGGCGACGTTGTGGATGAGTTTCCTGATGAGCGAAGAATCACAGAAGATGATGGCTGAAGTCGGCGTGATTCCCACGCTGTCAGGGTTGATCGGAGACCCAGTCATGCCCGACTATTTCGATGTGTTCCTTGACCAACTGCAGACTGCCCAGGCAAGGGTTCCACACCCTGCATGGTCCGACATGGACAACGCTATCAACAACGCGTTCCAGCGCATGTTGAACGGTGACCAGACGCCGCAGGAGGCCCTCGACCAAGCAGCCGATGAGATCAACCAACTCCTTGGCTGAGATGACGATCGTCGACCCTGCCCCCCGCCAGAGCGGGGGGCAGGGTCGCGCTGCAAGACATTCTGGTCTTGGAGAGACGCCCGTGAGAGCACAGCCACCGCACCCCATTCTCAGATGGATTCGCCGGATGGGGACAGCCTGGCTATTTCTGATTCCTGGGGTCGCCCTGTTCGCGACGTTCGTCCTCGGGCCTCTGATCTTTTCGTTTCGGATCAGCTTCTACGACTGGAATATCATCAACTCGGGTGATTCGATCTGGGTTGGACTTGAAAACTACGCCAGAGCCTTGGGCGACCCCATTTTCCGTCGGGCCGTACTGAACACCGCCGCATACGCGCTCGTCACGGTGCCAGCCCAGATCGCTCTCGGACTCGGTGTCGCGGTTCTCTTGAACCAGGCGATTCGAGGAAAGAGTCTGTTTCGGGTTCTCTACTATCTCCCGGTCATCACGCCGTGGGTGATCGTGAGCCTGATATTCGAGTTCATCTTCATTGGCCAGGGCGGTCTCGCAAACTACTTCCTCAAGGATGTCCTTCACGTCACCGATCAGAACATCCGATGGCTCGCCGATCCCATTCTCACCTTCGTTCCCATCTTCTTGCTTGGCATATGGAAGGGAGTTGGCTGGACCGCAATCATTGCTCTCGCAGGTCTCCAAGCCATTCCTCGCGAGCTCCATGAGGCAAGCTCAGTTGACGGTGCAAGTCCTTGGGCACGCTTCAGATACATCACGTTGCCATTGATGCGTCCGACGCTCGTGTTCCTCACCGTGGTATTGACCATCGGCGGGTTTAACGCATACATATCCAACTTGCTCATCACCAACGGCGGTGATCCCCTCGACAAGACCCACTTCATCCTGACACTGATGTACGAGGCAACTTTCACGAGGCTTGACTTCGGATACGGGGCGGCGATCAGCTATCTACTCATGTTCTTCGTTCTTGTAATGAGCATCTTCCAGATCCAGCTTCTGCGCCGAAGGGTGGAGCTGTGACAATCTCTCCACGAACCCGTTCCAGAGCAGCTCGCGCCTTCGTCTATGCCCTGCTCATCCTCGGCGTCGTGATCGTGACGCTACCGTTTTGGTACACCGTCGTCACATCTCTCAAGCCTCAGGCGTTCGTCTTTGAAATTCCCCCCCGACTCTGGCCATCACCAGCGACGATCAGCAACTACGTCGAGGCGCTCACGAAAGAGAACTTCGGGCTGTATTTCCTCAACTCGCTGTTCGTGGCAACGGTGGCGACAGGATTGACCGTTGTCATTGCAGCGATGATGGCATACGCCTTCGCACGGCTTGAGTTCCCAGGGAAGGAAGTGATCTTCTACGGACTTCTCCTTGGAATGATGATCCCGCCGGTGATGCTCATCATCCCGCAGTTCATCATCGCCAAGAACCTCCACCTTCTCGACTCGCTCACCGGTCTTATTGTTGTGTACATTTCCATGAACCTGTCGGTCCAAACGTTCCTTTTACGCGGGTTTTTCGAAGGGATTCCGAAATCGCTCGAGGAAGCCGCCTTGATCGATGGTGCCAGCCAGTGGGTCATCTTCCGCCGAATCGCACTGCCGCTCGTGCGACCCGGACTCGCGGTGGTCGCGATATTCACTTTCCTCTACAGCTGGGACGAGTTCCCGTGGGCGCACGTGGCGATCAAGGAGACGTCAAAGCGCACACTCCCGATAGGTATCGCCCTCTTTCAATCGGCGCACCTCACGGAGTGGGGACAGGTGTTCGCAGCATCGATCGTGGCGATCGTGCCGGTCGTCATCGTTTTTGCCGTGTTCCAGCGCCACTTCATCCGAGGTGACGTGGGTTCTGGGATGAAAGGATGACCGAATCCATGAAGATCCTGCCAGACAAAGGGTTCTACCGCATCGGCGAAACGGTCCAGATCAGGGCGAGAATCGATGGATCGGAAGGCGGCATGCTTGAGTGTCGCATCCTGCACCTTGCCGATGAGGTGGTGAAATTGTTGATGCCCATAGCTGCCAGCCAGGCTCCGCAAGATGTTGTTGTCCGATGGAATCCTCCAGACATCGTGTCGCGCGGCTACGGCGTGGAGGTCGAGCACATCGAACCGTCGGGCGTAGTCACACGTGGTTCGACAGCCTTCGACGTCCTTGAGGCGTGGACCAGTCGTCCTCGCTATGGATTTCTGAGCGATTTCTCGCCCAATCGGACTGATATCGCCACCACAGTGGCAGAACTGGCACGATTCCACATCAATGGCGTCCAGTTCTACGACTGGCATTATCGACATGACAACCCGCTTCCACCCACCGAGGTATTCCTCGATCCGTTGGGCAGGGAACTGTCCATTCAGACGGTGCGTGATTTGATTGATGCAGCTTCCTCCAAGGGAATGGCGTCGATGGCTTACGTTGCCGTGTACGGCGCATCAATGGACTTCTGGCGTGAGAAACCTGAGTGGGCCCTCTGCGACGAACACGGTGAACCCCACATCTTTGAGGGTGACTTTCTTGGTCTCATGGATCCCACCAACGGTGGCGGCTGGGCGAATCACCTGCATGGACGCTGTGACGAAATAGTCGACTCCCTGCCTTTCGCGGGCATCCATATTGATCAGTACGGCGAGCCGAGAACAGCGTTCAACAGACGCGGCGAAGAGGTAAACCTGCCTGCAGCGTTTTCCGATTTTGTACGCGAACTCAAGAGACGGCGTCCGAACTCTCCCACCACCTTCAACGCGGTGAAGAACTGGCCCATCGACACACTTCTGCAGGCCCCCATGGACTTCTCGTATATCGAACTGTGGCCCGATATGCCAACGTACGGGGACATCGCAGAGGTGGTGGAGAACGCATACGTGGGTTCAGGACACAAACCCGTCGTGATAGCGCTCTACCTGCCAGCCGCACACGAGGTAAACATTCGTTTGGCGAACGCGCTCATCGCGGCTCATGGAGGATCCCGCATTGAGCTTGGTGAAGGCGGCCGTCTCCTCTCTGACCCCTACTTTCCGCTTCACGAAGCACTCTCCCCGAGGCTCAATGATTGGCTTCGGCGTAGCAGCGACTTCAGGGTTCGGTACGGGGAACTTCTGTGCTCGCCTGCCACGCCATCTCGTGCTGAGGTGCTTGTTCCAGACGGCGTCTGGACTGTTGTTCGCGAGGTCCCAGGCTGGCTGGTCATCAATCTTGTGAACATGTCGGACATCGCAGAGGCCCGTTGGGACGAAGAACACATGCCACCTTCACCGCTTGGCCCAGTGTCGGTGGAGGTTCAGGCGGATCCCGGCGTCCGGGAAGTATGGGCAGCGAGTCCTGACGGACACGACCAAAGCCTTCATCGGGTTGAGTGGCTCATGCACGACGGGTCGGTGCGGGTTTCTGTGCCGTCGTTGGAGATTTGGACAATGGTGGCTATCGAGTTCACATCTGAGGAGGGCGACGGACAGTGAATCTGTATGACCGGAGCATCGAGATCATTCTGGGCAACCAGACATCGCATGGCGCGTATCTGGCTTCCCCCAGCTTTCCGACTTATCGGTATAGCTGGTTCAGAGATGGCTCGTTCATCGCGTACGCCATGGACGTCGTAGGCGAACACGACAGCGCGGCGAGGTTTCACGATTGGGTGGCGGCGACCGTCGGAAAGCGTGAAGATTCGATACGCCGCGCAGTCATTGACGCTTCGAATGGGGCGCCGCTCGCGCCAGCCGACGTCCTCCACACGCGCTACACGGCCGAAGGCAACGAAGCCGAGGAGAATTGGCCGAACTTCCAACTCGATGGCTTCGGCACGTGGCTGTGGGCCCTCGGCGAACACATCAGAACGTCCGGACGACAGCAGACGGAAGAGGTGCGATCAGCGGCCACCCTTGTCGTGGACTATCTGACAGCTCTCTGGGATCGACCATGCTACGACTGTTGGGAGGAGTTCCCGGAGGATGTCCACCCCCATACGCTTGCTGCCATCTTCGGGGGCCTCTCATCCCATCAGGCCACGAGCGGGGTCGACCATCAAGCAACTCTGGCCTTGATCGCCGAGCGGATCCATTCCGATGCGAGCGGCAAGAAGCACTTTGTTAAGTTTCGTAGCTCCGACGATGTTGACGCAAGTCTGCTGGGCTTGTCAGTGCCGTATCGCGTCGTGAGCCCAGACGATCCGATGATGCTGTCCACCGCAGCACGAATCGACGACACTCTGCGAGTCGGCGGGGGCGTCCGCAGATACCTGGCCGACACGTACTACGGGGGGGGTGAGTGGATACTGCTCACCTGCTGGTTGGCCTGGTATCACTTTGAGCGCGGTGCACATGAAGAGGGACGCTCCCTTCTGCAGTGGGTGGAGGCACAGGTCACTGAGGATGGCTACCTCCCCGAACAAATCCCGAGAAACCTGAATGACCCATCGTCGTACGAGCCATGGCGTGAGCGTTGGGGCGAGATAGCGACGCCGTTGCTCTGGTCACACGCGATGTATCTCGTGTGCGAGACGCTCAACCGACAAGCCATCGAGGCAATGAATGGATCATCGCTTGCTCGCCACGAAACTCCCGAGGAGGAACTCTGATGGCGACGATCACCATGCATGATGTTGGCAAGATTTACCCGGATGGCACTCGCGCCGTCGGTGCCATGAACTTGGCGGTGGGTGACGGGGAGTTCCTTGTGCTTGTTGGACCGTCTGGGTGCGGCAAGTCCACTGCCCTTCGCATGATTGCCGGGCTCGAGGATGTGACCGAGGGGACCATTTCGATCGACAACGTTGTCGTCAATGATGTCCGCCCCAAGGACAGGGATATCGCCATGGTGTTCCAGAACTACGCGCTGTATCCACACATGACGGTGTACGACAACATGGCGTTTGGTTTGAAACTGCGGAAGGTGCCAAAGGATGAGATCCGGCAACAGGTGAACGCTGCTGCCGAGATGCTTGAGATAACCGAACTGCTCGAGCGCAAACCGAAGGCACTATCCGGTGGTCAGCGTCAGCGAGTTGCGATGGGTCGAGCCATCGTGCGCGAACCAGCGGTGTTCCTCATGGACGAGCCACTCTCGAACCTTGACGCCAAATTGCGAGTCCAGATGCGATCTGAGCTCACAGGCCTTCACCAGCGATTGGGGACCACCACGGTCTATGTGACGCACGATCAGGTGGAAGCGATGACACTCGGGCACCGGGTGGCGGTGATGCGACCGGTGTCACCCGAACGTCCATACAACCTGCAGCAGGTTGCGGCTCCAACCGAACTATTCAACAACCCGGCGAACCTCTTCGTGGCTGGGTTCATAGGCTCACCTTCCATGAACCTTGTCTATGGGACGCTCACACAAGATGATGCTGGCGTGGTACACCTTGGCTTCTGCGACAAGACGGTAACGGTTGATGCCAGGGCGGTGGATGGTCACCCGGGCATTGAGGACTACTTCGGAATGCAGGTCGTCGTCGGTATCAGGCCATCGGCGATGGAGGACGCACGAGTCAGCACCCGCAGCGAGTCAGAAACAATCGAGGTTGAGTCCTTGGTGAACGAGTTGCTTGGGTCCGAGACGTACGTCCATTTCGAACTGCCATCACCACCGGTATTGACTCCTGATGTTGAGGAGAACCTTCGAGATCAGGGACTCGATGCTTCCTCGCTAGGCGACACGACCAAGTTCACCGCACGAATCTCTCCTGACGTTGATGTTCCCGATTTCACACAGTTGCGGCTGGCGATTGACACACCGAAGATCCACTTCTTCGACGCCGAAACATCTGACAAGATCGGATACCGCGCATGGGATGACCACTCTGCCGACGAGCTCTTCACCCAGAGGTCGTAGGGGCAGACTCCACCGAGGTACGGCGCCTCGGTGGGTACGCGTGTTCGGTAAATCAATCGAGATCGTTGCTAGGGCACCGATTCAGAGTCTCGGCTAAGGCCGGGTGTCGCTTCTGTACCCTGATTGATGTCTATTCCTAGATCCTTACACCCTTGGGGAGGGCAAGTCTGTGCTTGGCCAGGAGTTCGTCATCTCGGAGGATCGTCCCGATGTCGTCGTCTGCCACAACCCGCCCTTCGTTGAGGATGACGGCTCGGTCGCAGACTTCGTTTGCGTAGAGCAGGTCGTGGGTGACGATCAACTGCGTGATGTCGAGGTCGTCGAGGAGTGCGGTGAGTTCTGAGCGTGATGCAGGGTCGAGGTTTGCGGTCGGCTCATCGAGGACGATGATGTCTGGCTCCATTGCAAGTATGCCAGCGATGGCGACTCGTCGCTTCTGCCCGAACGAGAGGTGGTTCGGCGGCCGGTCGGCAAGATCAGCAACTCCGACCGCTTCAAGGGCTGCGTCCACCCTTGCTTCGAGTTCGGCACCTTCGAGTCCGAGGTTGCGCGGTCCGAACTCGACATCCCTACGCACCGTCGTCATGAAGAGCTGATCGTCGGGATCTTGGAACACAACCCCGACCCGACGGCGAATATCCATCACTGACGAGTTGTCAAGCAGCACGCCCGATACGGAGATCGAGCCCGTCTGAGGCATATGAATCCCGTTCATGTGGAGAATGAGTGTTGTCTTCCCTGCACCGTTGGGGCCAAGGAGCGCAAGACGCTCACCGGGATGGATGTGGAGCGAAACCGCTTCGAGGGCAGCAGTTCCGTCCGGATACCGATAGGAGAGGTTGTCGACGGAGATGACGGGGGTACTCATCTTGTCAGCACAGCCAATGCAGCAACTGCCCACACCGCGGCAATGACTGCTCCACCCAACATCCACTGGGAAACAGGGGCCGCGGGAATCGCCGATGCCGGCATCGATCCGGTATACCCGCGGGATCGCATAGCGAGATACACGCGTTCACCCCGCTCGTAGGTTCTCACGAACATGACTCCAAGAGTCCTCGCCATCGGGCCGATCTGGGTGATCCAACGGGCGCCGTGAGCACGAGATGCCATGGCGATTCGCATCCTCGACCAGTCCGAGAGGATCACATCGATGTAGCGGACCATGAATCCGGCGATCGCCGTGACGATGGACGGCATCTTGAGCCCGTCGAGGCCCACAAGCAGCTCGGGCATTTGGGTTGTTGCCCCCAAGATGACGGCGATCGAGAGCCCCAGAGTCGCTTTTGCGAGGATGTTCCAGGCGTCCCACAACCCTGCTTGTGAAAGAGAAAGCCCGAACACCTCAACGGTCGATCCACCACCGAGGATCGGTAGGAGAAGCGCAACCAGCAGAAACGGAACCTCTATGACCATCCGTCGTGCAGCGAAACGGGGCGTGATGTGAGCGACTGTGGCGAGTGCAACGATCGCAACCAGGTACAGCCCGAAGGCCCAGAACGCCTCCCTCGGCGTGACAACGATGCCAATGACGATCAGGAATGCCGCAACGATCTTGATCTGTGGAGCCACTCGGTGGAGGACCGAGTTGCCATGGAGATACAGGGCATGGACGTGGCCATCGGCCATGTCAGTCCCCGGCAGCTGGTTGATCGGAGTCGGACCTGCCCAAGATCTTGAACAGTCCGTATCCAAGGGCAAGGGTGATGACGATTCCGACACCCCCCGCGATCGCTCGCGATAATCCATCGTCGCCGTAGTCGGCAAGCGGTGCGCCTTCGAGTGAATGATCCGTCGCAGCGCCAGCGAATCCTTCCTGCTCGGCTACGAACTCGAGTCCGTCGGGCTCGGTGGATGCAAGCTGGCTGAGGACGACACCCACGACGGCGATTATCACAACAGCGAAGATGGCAAGGCGGGTATTGCGGTTCATGCCACGAGGTCCTCGGTTCGCTGACCGGTATAGGTTGGGGCTCCATAAACGAGATCGGGACGGGATCGGACCACCGCACCGATCACGGCGGCGGTGATGATGCCCTCACCGATTCCGATGAGCACGTGTGTGCCGATGAGCGCCCACAACACCGATGTCAGGGAAACCGATGTCGTTGTTCCGGCAAGGGCGAATTCTACGGCGAAGCCAGCAGCGGCAAGTGGCACGGAAATGGCGGCTGCGAGTCCAGACACGAAGACCACGGATCGTGGAGATCTGTTCGAGAAACGCAGCATGACGCGATACAGCCAATAGCCACCGACGGCAGCGATGCCACCAAGGTTGATGATGTTGAGTCCGAGGGCGGAAAGGCCTCCATCGGCGAATACGAGTGCCTGCACCCCGAGAACGATCGCCATGATGAGATAGCCCGCCGAGGGGCCAACGAGCACAGCAGCGAGTACGCCTCCGATGAGGTGGCCACTCATGCCGGGGAGAACCGGGAAGTTCACCATCTGTGCTGCGAACACGAACGCAGCACTCAACGCGGCGAGGGGAACGAGGCGGTCAGTGAGGTAGGTCTTTGCCTGTCGCACCGCGACGGCGAATCCTCCTGCGGCTCCGACGCCAGCAATGGCTGATGCGCCAGGCCCGATAAACCCATCTGGAATGTGCACTTTAATCCTTATTGCGAGCGAGTTGCAATAAGACTACTCTGCTGTGGGCCTCTTGGCACAATCTGCGCACAGACCCGACAGGGCGAAGTGCTCAACCTGGGGTATGAAGCCGGTTTGTTCCGTGATGGTGTCGATGAACGACCGAATGTCTCGTGCCGGTATCGAGACCGTGGCACCACACGACGAGCAGACAAGATGCTGGTGGTCAGCCTCGTATGTGAGGTGGTACACCGTTGGTCCATGGCCGATGTGTCCATGCTTGATGGCGCCGGATTGCTCAAGAACATCGAGCGTGCGGTACACCGTTGCCATATCAAGATCCCCGTCGCTCTTGCTGGCTACAGCCTCAAGAATGTCCGCCGCGGTGAGGTGATCGCGGTGACGTTCGGCAATCACTGTGCACACCAGTCTTCGGGGATTCGTGATCCTGAGCCCCTTCGAGCGAAGGAGATCGATCAGGTCATCTGCCGAGATGTGGATGTCGACACCTCCGGTCGCGCCGCTCCGTCAGCCCCAGACGCCGGCGTTGTCGATCGTGATCTCGTAGTTGACACGCACTTCGCCGGGCGCACCCTTGTAGTCGGGTTTTCCGAGATACTTGTCGCTCAAAGAGTTGATGAGCCACTTTCCGTCTTCAGCCGTCTTCGTGACGGTGCCCCTGAGCGTGAAGTTCTTGTACGGTTTCGAAGGTGGAGAGAACGACAACGCAACCCGCGGATCATTCGCGATGTTTCGTGGCTTCACTCGACCGGTCGCACTCGAAAAGAGCACCTTGTCGCCATCGCGTGTGATCCATACGGCAGAAACGTGAGGTGAACCATCCGGGTTGATCGTTGCAAGATGGACGAACACCTTTTCGTCGAGGGCATCTCGTATCTCCTGTGGCAGTTCCATTGCTGTGATCTCCTTGACTGCTGGCTCAACCGCAGGGTACCGGGATCACGAAATCGCAGCAGCGCCTAAGGTCGCGTGATGGATTTGGGTCTTGCGCACAAATACGTTCTGGTAACCGGTGGTGCTGGTGGAATCGGTGAAGCCATCTGTCGAGCATTTGCAGATGAGGGTGCCATGGTCGCCGTCCACTACCACTCCTCAGAGAACGCCGCTCACCAGCTCGCATCAGACATCGGCGGGATCGCGGTCCGAGCCGACCTCACCGTTCCGTCCGACGTGGACGCGATGTTTGACTTCGTCCTCGAATCGTTCGGAAGCCTTGACATCTGTGTTGCCAACGCCGGTTGGTACCCCGGGGAAGACCGTCCGATCTGGGAGATCTCACCCCAACGGCTGCGACAGACGATCGATGCCAATCTCATGACAACTTTTCTCACCGCGCGCCGATTCCTCTCCCACACCACGTCGACGATGTCGGGTGTCCTCGTCATGATTGGGTCGACCGCTGGTCAGTTCGGCGAGGCCGGTAGCTCCGACTATGCCGCAGCCAAGGGTGCCATCAACACCGGACTGCTCCTCTCCCTCAAGAACGAGGCAGCACGGATCGGCGATGGTGTACGTGTGAACGTTATTGCTCCGGGTTGGACGGTCACCCCCAAGCGGATGGCGGAAGGGATCGATCCTGTCCTCGTCGCGAAGGCAACCTCGACGATGGCTCGCAAGCAGTTGGCTACACCTGAAGATGTTGCACGACAGGTTGTCCTCCTGGCATCGGATGTTGCCTCGGCTCACCAAACGGGTCAGGTGGTGACCGTGGCAGGTGGCATGGAGGGCAGACAGGTTCCATGACCACCCTCAAAGCGCATCCTGCCGACACACGTGGAGAGCGTCAACGGCGTTTGCGAGTCGCTACGGCGTGAGCGGTTGCCCTGCAATGAATGCGTTGATGACATCGGCGGTTTCGTCGACAGGAACGACGTAGGCCCGACCGTCACTCCCGGTCGAGTTCTTCACAGGCAGCGTTCTGGCATCGATGCTTCGTGAGTCGATGGTCAACGCCCTCCGCCCGAGATCCGCCATCAGTCCCAACGTGAGACCTTCATCTGCGGTGATCTGATCGGCAAACGTTGGGAGAAAGCTTGGGAGATTGAACGCGCTCGATGGAGAGGTTGCCTGGGAAAACAGAGCGATCAGGATCTCTTGCTGTCTGCCCGTTCGGGCGATGTCTCCACCGGGCGTCGATTTCCATGATCCGTTCTTGAGGATCTCGTAGTGACGTGACCGTGCGTAGGCGACTGCTTCCTCGCCGTTGAGGGTGTGTCGTCCGGCCTCGGTCCGGAACCCGGACTTGCCATCCCTTCCCGGGTAGTCAAAATCGAGTGTGACGCCACCGAGAGAGTCGACAACGGCGCCGACTCCTGCGAAGTCAATCTCGACATAGTGGTGGATGGGAATCGCTGTCTCAGCTTGGACGGTCTCGACGAGGAGATCGGGTCCCCCAATGACGTATGAGGCGTTGATCCGGTTGACCCCGTTGCCTGGAATGTTGGCCTTCCAGTCTCGGGGAATACTCAGCATCTGAATTCCAGAGTTTGTGATGTGGGCAACCATGATCACATCGGTGCGCCGTCCTGCGAAGTCGCCGAATTTGTCCTCCCAATCGTCGGGAATCGTTGAGCGGTCATCAACACCCACGATGAGAAAGTTGATCGGCTGACCAGCGAGAATCGGGGCGGAGTTCAAAGACGTGAGTTCGTCCGCCGCGATCCGGTCGATCTTTCCTTCGGTGTAGCTCAAGAACGCGTAGCCACCGAACACGCCGACCACGGCGAGCATCAACAGGGTGAGCAGGATCTTTTGTGGCGCGCTCCACCGTCGCTTCCTCGGCACACGTTTTGGTGCCTCGGGAGTAACAGGGATCTCTGGGAAGGTTTCGGTGGTCCACGGCATGGAGAACGCGAGGTTAGAACCCGAACTTCGATACAGATATCAGAAGTCAGAAGTCAGACGTCAGACGATGACCGATGACCAAAGTCAGAAGGCTGGACGGCTTCGAGATTCGTGATCTCCAGCCCAGGATTCTGAGCCAACAGGCGGGCGTAAACTCAAAACCATGTCAAACAAGATTCATTCCCAGGACGTAACGATCGGATCGGCGAAGGCCGGTGCCAGAGCCATGCTGCGAGCCGTGGGGCTTGGTGAAGACGACTTTGTCAAGGCCCAGGTCGGCGTGGTGTCCGCTGGCAACGAAGTGACACCGTGCAATGTCACCGGACCGAAGCTTGCTGGGTTTGCAAAGATCGGTGTGCGCGAGGCTGGTGCGGTCGGACTTGAGTTTGCAACGATTGCCGTATCAGATGGCATCGCAATGGGGCATGAAGGGATGCGTGCATCCCTTGTATCTCGTGAGGTCATTGCCGACAGCGTCGAGCTTGTCATGCATGCTGAGCGGTTCGATGCGATGGTCTCGATCGCCGGTTGTGACAAGTCGCTTCCCGGGATGTTGATGGCGGCTGCTCGTCACAACCTGCCCTCGGTGTTCCTCTACGGCGGATCATCCCTGCCAGGCGTTGTCGATGGCAAGGACATCTCGATTGTCGATGTGTTCGAAGGCATCGGGGCCCATTCCGAGGGATCCATCACCGATGCCCAGCTCCTCACCATCGAGCAGAATGCCTGTCCCGGTGACGGTGCGTGTGCTGGGATGTTCACCGCAAACACGATGGCATCTGTCGGTGAGGCCATCGGCATGTCCCTACCGGGTTCCGCCTCAGTCCCTGCCGTGGATGCCAGACTTGACGACTACGCCCGCCGATCAGGCGAGGCTGTCATTGCGCTCCTGAAGAAGAACATTCGTCCTCGTGACATCATGACGAGGGCCGCGTTTGAGAACGCGATCACCGTGGTCATGGCCCTTGGCGGTTCCACCAACGCGGTTCTCCACCTGATGGCGATGGCAAACGAGGCCGATGTCGATCTGACCCTTGAGGACTTCGACGTGATTTCGCGCCGCACACCCCATATTGGCGATATGAAGCCGTTCGGAAAGTATCACATGGTCGATCTCGACCGGATCGGAGGGGTACCGGTTGTCCTGAAGCTCCTCCTGGATGCTGGCCTCCTTCACGGAGATGTGATGACGGTGACAGGCAAGACAATGGCCGAGAACCTCGCAGATGTAGAGGTACCAACGAATCAGGATGTGGTGCGATCGATCGACAACCCGCTCGCTCCCGAAGGCGGCATTGCGGTGCTGCGCGGATCACTCTCGCCTGAAGGTGCCGTCGTCAAGATCGCCGGAATCGAACTTGATGTCTTCGAAGGAACAGCCAGGGTCTTCGACGATGAGCAGCACGCTCTCAAAGCGTTGTGGGCTCACGATCTCCATCCAAACGATGTCGTCGTCATCAGATACGAGGGCCCGAAGGGTGGTCCCGGCATGCGTGAGATGCTTGCGATCACGGCGGCGATCAAGGGTGCCGGACTTGGCAAAGAGGTGCTGCTGATTACCGACGGCCGGTTCTCGGGCGGAACGACCGGATTGTGTATCGGCCATGTGGCCCCAGAGGCTGCCCACGGTGGTCCGATCGGGCTGGTGCAGGAGGGTGACCGGATCCGAGTCGACATTCCAAACCGTCGCTTGGATCTGCTGATCGACGAAGCCGAGTCCGCAAGCCGAAAGGCCGCTTGGGAACCGATCCCGCCGAGGTACACCCGCGGAGCCCTCGCCAAGTACGCAAAGCTCGTCGGTTCCGCCGAGTCCGGCGCCGTCCTCTCATAGTCAGACGTCAGATGACCGATGACCGAGTACCGATGACCGAAGTCCGATATCCGATGACCGAAGCTTACTTCTGAATCGGGTCAGTGCTCGCCTGGCGGCTCGGGGATGGGGCCGATCACGGCATCGATGGCTTCCAGGACTTCTTGGACCTCGGCGTGTCTTTCGAGATCTTTCTTTGAGAAGACGAGCTTGTCCCCGACGGTGACCTCAAACACCCCACCGCTTGACGGGATGACAGTCACGTCATCGATGTAATGCTCGAACTTGTTGAGGATTGCTTCAACCATGCGCACGGCACGGTCTCGGTAGCCTCAAGAGGCGCAGTACTCAATGGATAGGTGCATGGCGCTATCGTAGGTGTCGGCTGGATTACGAATCACGGATTTCGGACTCCAGACGTCAGACGCCTGACTTCGGTCATCGGTACTCGGT
>DIDS01000013.1:16326-24230 GCA_002418265.1 Acidimicrobiia bacterium UBA5794
TCGGCAATCGGCATACACTGACTCCATGTCACGCGGGCACTCCAACACCGTTCTCGTGGCGGACCTTCTTTCTGATGACGGTCCGTTCACGCACATCGCCGATACGTTCGTCGCGGCGCGTTGTGCCAGTTGTGGGGCAGAGCTCACCCATGATCCTCGGCACGGCGAATGGGGCTCGTACTGCCAGGCCTGTCTGCCAACCATGGTGACCGCCTAATCAACCCAGGTCGGCTGGCTTCGATCCACGCGCAATTGACTGCCATCGACATAGGTGTCAAGAACGTGGGCGTCATGGACCTCGTCGGATGTTGCGGTGCGAAAGTCGCAATCGACGACCGCCACATCAGCGGGGCTGCCCACCGCCAACGGTTCCATCTCACGAAGCGCAACGGCCCCGCCGGACGTGAAGACGTCGAGTGCTTCGAGACCCGAAAGCGATTCCTCGGGTGCGATTCCGTGCCGGTCCATCGCTGCGGCGATTCCCCAAAGGGGATGAGGCGGTTCCACGATGCTGTCTGATGATCCCGCGAGTGTGATGCCCGCTCGAAGCATCGATCGAAAGGGATAGGCCCACTCCATCCGTTCGGAACCAAGCCGTTTGGCGAGCCACGCCTCCTCGGAGGCAAGGAATGCCGGTTGGATCACGGCGATGGCCCCCGTACTCGCAAAGTCAGTGATGAGCTGTGGACTCGCGACCGATACGTGCTCCATGCGAAGATCCCGGGTGGACGCACCCTCCGACAACAGGACCCCGAACACTCCCAACACCTCGGAAATCGCTCGATCGCCGATCGCATGAATCGCAACCATCCCGCCAAGCTTGAGACTCTGACGTGACAACGCGATGTCATCGGCTGTGAGGCGGTATGTGCCGGTCGTATCGGCGTCGGAAAACGGAGAACACATGGCAGCGGTGTGGCCTCCAAGACTTCCATCCGAGAAACGCTTGACCCCAAGCCACCTCAGCCGATCCCCTCCACCCGTGAGGGTAGCCGCTGACGAGGCAAGGTCTGTGGGCGTCGAGGCGATCGAGAGACCATGGACCCGGATCGGGAGATCATCAGCTACCTCGCGAAAGAGCTCGGACTCGCAAGCAAGCCTCTCATGGGGGCTTTCGCCGTATCCGATCATCGCGCCGATCGAGGTGATCCCAAGGCCACCGAGTCGGGTCAGTCCGTCGATGAGATCCGAGGCCGGGAGTGGTCCACCTCTCGCAAGGGAGGTCGCAATGAGTCCCGTCGCCGTCTCGCGTAGAACGCCCGTTGGTTCCCCGGATTCGGAGCGATCGACGATCCCCCCGTCGGGATCGGCTGTTGCAGCCTCGATGCCTGAGTCGGCAAGGGCGCGTGAGTTCGCAACAGCGATGTGGCCGCAGTATCGGTAGATGACGGCGGGACGATCTGGAACCGCCACATCGAGATCAGCTCGTGTCGGAAGTCTCCGCTCAATCAGAGATTCGTCGTCGAAACGCGACGCGACGATGGGAGCACCCGGCGGTTGCGAGCGGGCAAACGTCGCGAGACGATCGATCAGGTCGGCGATCGAACTTGCTGACTTGAGAGAGCAGCCCGTCAGCAGTGCCGCATAGGGAATCGCATGAATGTGTGCGTCCCGAAACCCAGGCGTGAGAAAACCTCCGTCGTAGACGACGACGTGGTCACCATCGCGCACGATTTCTCGCGATTCGCCAACCGCAACTACCTGCCCGTGCTGGATTGCGACAGCATTTCCAATGGATCCACGGCCCGTGAGAACCGCGTCAGCGACCAACACCGTCCTCACGATGGTCGCAAATGTGGTGGACAGAAATCGTCGACGATCGTGCGGATCGCCTCGTGGAGCATCCCGTTGGAGGCAACGACCAGAGGGTTTGATGGAACTGACTCGGCCCCAAATGGATCCGTCACTGAGCCACCTGCCTCGCGAACCAGCACCATCCCGGCAGCACCATCCCACGGCGCAATACCGAGTTCCCAGTATGCGTCGAAGCGGCCCGCTGCGGTCCATGCCAAATCGAGTGCTGCTGATCCGAAGCGGCGGAGTCCGTTGACCTTTCGCAGCATTTCGCGTACGACGACGCTCAGCGAATCGGCATGAAGGTCGTGGTCGTACGGAAACCCAGTCGCCACCACCGCTCGAGAGATGTCGACGGTCGACGACACCGAAATCGGTTCACCGTTGCAATGAGCACCTTTACCAACGGATGCGGTGAAGACCTCATCGCGAAGTGCGTCATGGACGACACCGACAAGACCCTTTGCTCCGTCGTACAAAGCGATCGAAACGGATACCTGGGGGATGGAGTGAACGAAGTTGACGGTTCCGTCGAGTGGATCCACGATCCACTGTCGGCCCTCCAGGAGAATCCCACCTCCCTCCTCTGCAAGGACAGCATCGTTCGGTCGATGTGCGGCAAGGACCGCAATGATCGCCTTTTCAGCTGCAAGATCGACGGCGGTGACAGGGTCGAATTGAGTCTTGTACTCGGGGATCGGTGGCGACCCGAAGTGTTCTCTGATGATCGCAGCTCCCGCTTGTGCGGCTTCAAGAGCAACTGAGAGATCATCCATGGCGGCGATGGTATCGGCACCAGTGCTTCTGACCGACCGAATCGGGGCTCCAACCCTATCCTGAGCCGTCATGGTGCCAATCGCACTCGTTGCCGTGAGCTCGCTGATGATGTGGGCGGCGTTTCCTCCAATCGGTCTTGGCCCATTGGCGTTCGTCGCACCCATCCCATTCTTCGTTGCGATCCGTCGCGTCGAAAGGGCATCCGTGGCGACAATGCTCGGCTTCGGGTGGGGAGCCCTGTTCTTCGGCCTCCTCCTCACCTGGCTCATCCAGCTCGGATTTGTGGCTTGGATTCCGGTGATGGTTGTGATGGGAGCGTTCACCGCCGGATACGGATTCCTGATCTGGGCGTTTCGCCTTTGGACACCCTGGCGCTGGTGGCTCATTGCCATTGGGGGGTGGATGCTGATGGAATTCGTACGGGGCCGCTTCCCCTTTGGTGGGTTCCCATGGGGTGATATTGGATATCCAGCGGCCGGTCTCCCCGGTGCGTTGGGATCGGTGCAGTGGATTGGGCCTTCCGGCTGGACGGTCCTCGTGATCGGAGTTGCTGCGGGCATCACGCTCGTGATCGAGAGCAAGGAGCAGTGGCGGATGGCTGTTGATTCGGCTGTGGTTGTTGTGCTTGTCATGATCGCAGGCAGCCTCTTTCCCCCATCTCCGGCCGCACAGGTGGGTCGTGCCGCCATTGTTCAGGGCGGGAGCCCGTGTCCACAAACGCGATGCCAGAACGAGAATCGACGGATCTACGAATCCCACCTTGAGCTCACCAAGTCGATTCCCATCGATTCGGTGGAGTTCGTCATTTGGCCCGAGAACTCAACGGGGACGCCTTACGAGCCCGATACGAACGAAACCGTCAGAACTGAGATCATCGAACAGGCACGAAGGCTTGATGCCTACATTCTGGTTTCAGGGACACGGTCCGTCGGTACGTCTGAGTTCCTGAACTTCAACATCGTCTACTCACCCGAGGGAGTGAAACTCGGCGAGTATCACAAGCAGCATCCTGTTCCGTTTGGTGAGTACGTTCCGCTGCGCGGACTCCTCGGATTTGTGCCACAGCTCGACCAAGTACCAAGGGACATGATCTCGGGAACTGAACCGGTCGTCTTCCCAACCGAGTACGGCATTTTGGGGTCGGTCATCTCCTTTGAGGGGGCGTTTGCTCGCTCGATGCGCGCCGTGGCGCGTGCAGGAGCCGAGGCGATGGTGATCGCCACCAACGAATCCAGCTACGGCGTGTCCGCAGCTTCTGATCAGTTGATCGCCCTTGCCAAGGTGAATGCTGCGGCGGTGGGGCTTGACACCGCACTTGCGGCAATCACCGGCAAGTCGACGTTCATTCTTGGCGACGGGACGGTTGGCCCTACGACGAACCAACTTGAAGAGATGGTTCTCTACGGATCATTGCAGTTCAGGATTGGACCACAGACGATTTGGGTTCGTTTTGGGGATTGGCTTGCGCTGGTAGCCATGGCCGTTGCCCTTGCGGTGGTTGCGTTGCCGGGTGAGCGTGGGGTCACGCCGATCGCCGGTTCACGGAAAGAATCCTGATCTTCCCCTTGCAGGCCTGGGGTTGGTGTCCTACAATCAGAGGACCGAGATTTACCGGTGGCGTTTTCGCGTCTCCAAGAGCGTGTTGCGCCGCCTCATCAAGAAAGCGAAGAAAGGCACCCAGACCATATGTCTGACATTCTGAAAGCATCACGACCCAAGGGCCGTTCCCGTCGTCCGAAGACATACGACGAGGATCGCACCTGTGCCGTAAGCGATTGCACGACGCTGCTCTCGAAGTACAACCGGGCAGAGTTCTGCCATCCGCACCGTCCGGTTCGGTACCCGCGCCTGAGGGGCGTACTCACCGAAGAGTGAGGGAAGGACTCGAAAAGGGGCGGGACCTGACGGTCCCGCCCTTTTCTCGTTGCTGAAAGCTTTCAGCTCACAGCTTTCGGAATCAGCGGCCTGCTTCGTACACCCCAATTGCATCGGCGAGGATATCGATGCCACGGTCGAGATCCTCGCGGGAGACGTTCAACGGTGGGATGAATCGGATGATGTTCCCGTCTGGACCGCAATTGAGGATGAACATACCGGCGTTTCTTGCGAAGCTGGCTATCGATGCGAACGCATCGGGATCCGGGGACCCGTCCGCCTTGACCAGTTCGATGCCGATCATCAGACCCAGACCGCGCACGTCGCCGATGGTCGGATGGGTGCCCTTCAAAGCATTCCATCGGCTGAAGGCATGTTCGGACGATGTGGGCACGGTCGGGATCACCTCGCGAAGCCCGTCGATTGTCGCTGCCGAGGCGGCGCAACACACGGGGTTTCCACCAAACGTGGTCCCGTGTGAGCCGGGAAGCCATTGATCCATGAGCTCGGATGAGGCACCGACCGCCGACAGCGGAAGACCGTTGGCAATTGCCTTGCCCATGGCGAGTACATCGGGTCGGACGTCGTACACCTGTGACGTGAACCAGTCACCTGTTCTGCCGAATCCGGTCTGAACCTCATCGAAGACCAGCAGAATTCCATGTTCATCCGCTATTGCCCGAAGTGCCTCGAGGAACGCCTTGCTTGCCGGGTAGTAGCCGCCTTCGCCTTGCATTGGCTCGACGAGGAATGCAGCGATCTCACCGGGCGTCACCTCGTAGCGGAACTTGAATTCAAGCTCGCGCAGGGCATAGGCATTTGCCTCCTCCTGGCTCATTCCCCACCCGTAGGGATGTGGGAACGGTGCGACAAACGTCGATGGCAGCAGCGGGTGATAGCCCTGCCGGTATTTGGCCTTCGAGGTGGTGTAGGTCACCGAGCCCATGGTTCGACCGTGGAAACCACCGCGGAACGTGATGATCCCTTGTCTACCGGTGACCTTCTTGGCAAGTTTGATCGACCCTTCGACGGCCTCTGCACCGGAGTTCATGAAGAACACCTTGTCGATGCCGTCTGGCGCGATGCCAACGATGGCCTCTGCTGCCTTTACGAGTGGTTCGTAGAGGAACGCACCACCGGCATGCCACAGCTTGTTCAGCTGGGTCTGTGCTGCGGCGACCACTGCATCGGGGCGATGCCCGAGGTTTGTGACCGCGATGCCGCACGCAAAGTCGAGATACTGCTTGCCGTCAACGCCGGTAACCCAACTGCCCTTGCCGTCGACGATCTCGATTTCGGAGTCGAAAGCGATGACGGGTGCAATGATGTCGTGAAACCGTTTCTGAAGATCTGCCATGTCTGCTCCTTGGAAGGTGAAGTGGAAGTGGTGCGCGGAGAACCGAGATGCTACGGAGCGGCGAAGAGATGGCTCCGATCGAGTCGTGGTGCGCACAGCATGCCGAGATTCTAGCGACGGCCGATGACCGATATCCGATATCCGATGACCGACGTCAGAAGTCAGAAGTCAGAAGTCAGAAGTCAGAAGTCAGAAGTCAGAAGAGCGAACACCCGACCCTGGAGTCCAGCTGTTGGACTCCAACGTGCCTGAGGGTCAGCTACCCGTGAACTCGGGCGGTCGTTTCTCAATGAACGATGTGACGGCTTCGGTGAGATCGTTCGAAGTGATGAAGCTGGCGTTCCAGAGGGCCACGTAGTCGAGTGCCTCTTTGACGCTGCGTCCCTCGCCGGCTTTCAGGACCGCCTTTGATCCCTGGACGGCAAGGGGGGAATTGGCCGCTATTGCTTCTGCAAGGTGGCGTGCTTCGACCTGAACGCCAGAGGCATCCGAAGCAACGCGGCTGATGAGCCCCATCTCAAGGGCCTCTGCTGCGTCGAAGTTCTTTCCCGTATACACGATCTCGGCCACGCGGCCAGGATCGATGATCTTGGGAAGCCGCTGCAATGTGCCGACGTCGGCGACCATGGCCATCTGAGTCTCACGAACGGAGAAGACCGTGTCTTGAGCCGAAAACCGGATGTCGCATGCGGTGATGAGGTCGATCCCGGCGCCGATGCAGTATCCATGAACCGCAGCGATGACTGGCTTCGGGCAGTCAGCAATGGAGTTGAAAGCTCGTTGCAGATGTTTGACCGATTGGTAGAGCCGTTGGCGGGCCTCAACCTCCGAGCGCGGCGGTTCCGTGCCCTCGGTGAGCCCAGCGCCTCCGATGAGCGCCGGTCCGAACGCCTTCAGGTCGATACCGACAGTGAAGGCTTCTCCCCGACCCGCGATCACGACCACCCTCACATCGGGGTCGGTTCCGAGACGTTCCATGATCACTGGCAGATCGGCCCAAAAGTCGGCGGCAAAGGCGTTGCGAGCCTCGGGCCGGTCGAGCCAGAGGGTTGCGATGTGGCTGTCGATCACCACGGAGATGACGTCAGATTGCGGGAGCTGGGATGTACTCATGCAGACAAGCGTAGTTCTGGTCGGGGAACCGGATCGGTGGCGGTGTGCGTCGTAGCACCAAGCCGAAGCGATTTGGCACAAGGAGAGAGAACATGAACACCACGAGAAATCTGAGGCATCCGGGGGCGTGGAGGATTCTGCTCCTGGTGATCGTCGCCTCCACGGCGATTGCTGCCTGCTCAAGTGCCGACACGGCGTCGAGCCCAACGGTTGGTGATTTCGATATCGGCGTCGGTGAAGGTGGCGATTCCGTTGAGCCGGAGAATCTGTATGACGCTGACCGGGGTGCACCATCGGCAGATGGCATCGAGTCGTCGGTGACCTCGGCCAAGTATGCCGAGGTCTATGACAGCGTCGGGGCCCCGCCGTTTGAAGCCAAGGTCATCCGTGACGGGCGAATCGACGTTCGCATCGGTGAGGGGACGTTTGATGCCCGCGGTTCAGAAATCCGGGCAATCGCCGCTGAACTCGGCGGATATGTTTCGTCAGGCGAGAGCCACATCGAGGAATACGACGAGAACCGCTACGCAGTTGGTTGGTTCACCCTCCGGATCCCAAGCGATCGATTCGACGATGCCGTCGCCAGAGTCGAAGGGCTCGGGGAGCGGGTTTCGTCATCGCTGTCAAGTCAAGACGTATCGGATCAGTACGTCGACCTTGAGGGGCGACTCAAGTACTGGCGTCAGCAAGAAGCGTTCTACACGGGGCTGTTGGCCGAGGCGCAGGACATTGACGATCTGGTCACGATCCAGGTTCAGATGCAGGATGTGTTGCTCAACATCGAGCAGATCGAAGGTCAGCTGCAGTATCTCGACGGACGCACCTCGTATGCAACGTTGACTGTTGGCCTCACCGAGGTCCCGGATGTCGTTGCTCCGATCGTGGAACCTACCTCAGACCCGGGTCCGATCGAAGAGGCATTCGATCAGGCAGGTGAGGTGCTGCTCGCCACGGTTGCCTTCCTGATCGTGGCTGCTGCGGTCATCAT
>DIDS01000004.1 GCA_002418265.1 Acidimicrobiia bacterium UBA5794
TCAACTCGCCAGGCGTCTCGCGTTCATATCGCACAGTGGTGTGTTTCGAGGCTCGGATCACGTCGCCGGTGAGTGGATCGCACTCAAAGAGATACGGCATCTGGTGTCGTCGCAGGATCCGACTGATCGTGCGAGCGGGAACCCCGAGCTCATCGGAGAGACGGTCTGGGCCAACCCGAAGCCGACGGCGAAGCGCAACCACGTGTTGTTCGACCTCGACCCGAGTCTGGGTTGGTGACGAATGAGGACGAGACGAACGGTCCTCCAACCCGGCGTCGCCTTCAGCGTCGAAACGGGCAAGCCACCGGTGGGCGCACTGGCGAGAGACCCCTATTGCCTTCGCGACATGGGCAACGGGCATTCCCTCAACACGAACCCGATGAACAATCAGACGACGCCCAAACACGTTGAGACGAGCATTACGATGACCCATGAAGACCTCCAGTGGGTGTTGACAGCAATCACCACTCCACTCGGAGGTCTTCACCTATGTCAAACTGTCACCAACGTCCTGGCCGAGTACAACTAGACCGAAGTTACCCCTGTTCTGTCCTGTTTTGTGGCTTGAATTCCTTGTGTCTGTTGAGGTTTCGCATCATTGTGTCATGTCAGGCGTAGCCATGTAAGGATTCTTGTAGCAGGAACAGTCTTATGTTGATACTTGTATCGTCAATTTCACTGTGATATCATGTAGCCATGTACGTTGAGAGGGTACCGAATCGAGGTTCGCCACCGGCTGTCCTGTTACGAGAGAGCTACCGAGAAGGCGGCAAGGTCAAGAAACGCACCCTGGCGAATCTGTCGTCATGGTCTGAGACACGTGTCGAGATGCTGCGCATGGTGCTACGAGGCGACGAGGTGGTCCCTCGTGCCGATGCTTTTGAGGTGCACCGCTCGTTGCCCCACGGTGGGGCAGCTGCCGTGTGGGCCCAAGCCCGCCAGTTGGGGTTCCCGACCATCTTGGGTCCCCCAGCCAGGATGCGGGATGTGGCTATGGCTCTTGTGTGTGCCCGGGTACTGCGACCGGGCTCGAAACTGGCGACCACAAGATGGTGGAAAGACACCACCTTGGGGGCAGACCTTGCCCCAGGTGCTGACACCGACGACGTGTATGCCGCTATGGATTGGCTTGTGGAGCGCCAGGACAGTATTGAAGCGGCTCTGGCCGCCCGCCATCTCACACCGGGGGGTCTGGTGCTCTTTGATCTGTCGAGTTCTTGGCTTGAGGGCCGCACCTGTCCCCTTGGTGCCAGGGGCTATTCACGTGACGGGAAAAAGGGCACACTCCAGATCACCTACGGGGTGGTCGCCAACACCGATGGCTGCCCGGTGGCTGTTGAAGTATTCCCCGGCAACACTGCGGACCCCAAGGCGTTCATTGCGGCAGTAGAAAAGGTGAGGGAACGTTTCGGGCTCTCCCACATGGTGATGGTCGGTGACCGTGGGATGATCGAGACTGTCCGGCATTTTGTGTAAGAGGCGACTAGAACTGGGGTCGGATGTTCCGGCTTCGTGGAAGGACGCTTTATGAAGGAAATTTCACAAGAGTTGCTTGATGAGCTACTCAAGGATTACGAGTCGCCTAAGGATCTGGTTGGCCCTGACGGGTTGATGAAACAGCTGTTTGGTCGTCTGGTTGAAACGGCTGCTGGTGCCGAGTTGACGGATCATCTCGGGTATGAGAAAGGCGATGTGGCGGGGCGGGGTTCTGGCAACTCGCGCAACGGCACGTCACCCAAGACGTTGATCACTGATCACGGTGAGGTCCCGGTTGCTATGCCCAGAGACCGCAACGGGTCTTTTGAGCCCAAGATTGTTGGCAAGGGTGAAACCCATTTCGATGGGTTTGATGACAAGATCATCTCGATGTATGGCGGTGGGATGACCTATGGCGAGATCAGAGATCATCTTGCCGATATCTACGGCGTTGAGGTCTCAAAGGACTTCATCTCGAGAGCCACCGACGCTGTGTTGGCCGATATCAAAGAATGGCAATCGAGACCTTTGGATCCGTGCTACCCGGTTGTGTGGATTGATGCCCTCACCGTCAAGATCCGCACCGACGGAGTCGTACGAAACCGCCCCGCGTATCTCGTACTCGGCCTCAACATGGAGGGCCGCAAAGAGTCGCTGGGCTTATGGATCGGCCCAGGAGGCGAGTCTGCCAAGTTTTGGCTCAAAATCTTTAACGACATCCGGAATCGGGGCACCGAAACGGTCTGTGTTGTGTGTTGTGACGGGCTCACCGCCCTACCTGAGGCAATCGAGGCCGTCTATGGCGACGCATGGATACAGACGTGTGTCGTGCATTTGATCCGTAACAGCCTCAAATATGTGTCATACAAAGACCGAAGAGCCGTCGCGAAGGATCTCAAACCGATCTATCGGGCCGCAACCGAACAAGCTGCCGAGACAGCACTTGTTGCCTTCGACAAGACATGGGGTGCCAAGTATCCGATGATCGGTGAATCGTGGCGGACCCATTGGGAACGGTTCATCCCGTTCCTGGCGTTCCCTGAACCGATCCGAAAAATTGTGTACACCACAAATTCGATCGAGGCTGTGAACCGTCAGCTGCGCAAGATTATCAAAACGAGAGGCCACTTCCCGACTGAGGACGCAGCGATGAAACTGATGTGGCTTGCGTTACGCAACGCGGAGAAGAAATGGACCTACCCGATCAAAGACTGGCCAGCAGCCCTGCACCAGTTCTCGATCTACTTCCCCGACCAAATACCACTCGACCTGTAACACGACATCTGATAGAAAGGAGACACATCACCAACCCTGCCTCTTACACAGAACACCTGACACTCCCGGATGATCACCAATGCCCGCATCGACGCCCTCAAAGAGACCGACCAGATGGGGTGGATCACTGCCCTGCGAGCCCCTCAGGTCAAGACGTTGGCCAGAGACGATGGACCCTTACAGTTGTCACTGTTCGATGAAACCAACCTTGCTGAGATCACCCACCCCGACTATCGCGGTGAACGTCTCATTGCATGTCGTAACCCTGCCCTGGCCACAGAACGGGCCCGGAAACGTACAGACCTGCTTGCAGCCACCGAGGCTGACCTTGACAAGATCGTTGCTGCTGTCAATGCTGGCCGGCTCAAAGACCCCGCCAAGATCGGGCTACGGGTCGGGCGGGTAGCCAACCGTTACAAGATGGCCAAACACTTCACCCTCAACATCAAAGAGGGACACTTCTCCTACCACCGGCTCACCGACACCATTGCTACAGAAGCCGCCCTTGACGGGATCTATGTGATCCGCACCTCAGTAGAACAAGCCGACCTCACCGCCCCCGAAGTGGTCAAAGCGTACAAGGCGCTTACAGGAGTCGAACGGCTGTTTCGGTCCATCAAAACAGTCGACCTCGAAATCCGTCCCATCTATCACCGGTTGGAGAAACGGGTACGGGCACATACCTTCATCTGTCTCCTCGCCGCCTACCTCGTGTTCCACCTCCGCCAAGCATGGGCACCGCTCACCTTCAAAGACGAGGACCCACCCGAACGCACCGACCCCGTTGGGCCTGCACGACGCTCCCAAACAGCCGATATGAAAGCGTCGCGCCACACAACCACATCGAGGGAACCCGCCCACAGTTTTCAGAGTCTCCTCGATCATCTCGCTACCTTGACCCGCAACCAGGTCTCAATCCCCAACCACCCCGAGATCCCGACCTTTGACCAGCTCACCAGACCCACCGAACTCCAACGCCAAGCCTTCGAACTGATCAACGCCCCCATCCCACTCCAGATCTCGTACCCATAACATCCACCCTCGCCACACAAGAATGTTCAACGGGGACAAGGGATATCAGCAGAACACCCCGGAACCTTCAGGGTAACTTCGGACTAGATTCCAACCGGAACCACCCCACGGGATGACATGAACGACCCCCCCCTCCCCCGGGGCATTACGGCAACGTCGACAAGCGTGCCGAGCAGGTCGTCCTTCGAATCGAGGACATGGTCGTGATGGTGCTCTTGATGTTGGCGAACGGCTGCCGCCCCAAGATGTGGTCTGATTGCGCCCACAATCAGTAGCGTTACCTCGGAAACCCTTCATTATTCCCATCAGGCTCCACCGGATCATCTGGTCTCAGGAATAATCTATTATTTAGGTGATACCAAGATTTTTGCGATCTCATCCTTGTTTCTGATGAGGGCTTCAAATCCGTCGCTCACAATATCATCCAAGTCTATCTTGCCTGTGACTAGGGGTTCACCGTTGAACTTGCCCTCGGCCATGAGCTGGAGGACTTCATCGATCACGCCATAAGGACCCATACTACCCATCACCGTTTTCTCGCCATAAACCAAATCGGTGAAATCAAGTGGGGCCGGTCCCTCAAAAACACCCATCACTACCACGCGCCCTTTGCGGCGAGCAACCCGTCCGGCCAGTATGCCCGTGGCCGCAATTCCGGCACACTCAATTACCACGTCGGCACCGGCACCATTTGTGTATTCTGCGATACCGGCTACCGGGTCTTGTGCATTGGGATCAATTATCGCTGTTGCCTCACATTCAAGAGCTAATTCCTGTCGCTTGGCGGCAGGCTCAATCGAGATGACTTGCCCGGCTCCCTGAATACGTGCCGACTGGAGCGCCATCAGACCGATCGGTCCGCTACCGACAATAGCCACTGTTTCGCCGGGCTTTACTTCAGCTTGCTTCACTGCACGATAGGCAGCCCCAAAGGGTTCGACCAAGGCCCCCATTTCGTATGACACTTCTGGCGGCAACCGGTAGCACATATAGTCGTAGACGTTGACATAGCGTGAGAAACCACCCCCATGCCAGGAGACACCTAGAAAGGCAATACTTGGGCACAGCCCCATCAAACCTGACCTGCACCACTCACATTCTAGGCAGCCAATGATGGGACACAAGGCCACCCGGTCGCCAACTTCGACTCTGGTCACATCCGCCCCCACGGCTACAACCTGGCCAGCAGTCTCGTGACCGAGTACGACGGGCGCTATTGCACCGGTCAGTGGGTGTGGCACCTCGGTTGGGATGTAAATCGGCCCACCCGTGTACTCGTGCAGGTCTGTCCCACAAATACCGGTCCACGATGCTTCTATCGTTACCTGACCTCGTGGGGGTGACGGTGGTTCAGGAATGTCTTCTACGCGAACATCTCGTTGTGCGTGCCAAACTGCTGCCTTCATCCTCAATCTCCTTAGCGAGCATATCTCTTCATCTTTATCCTGCTTGCTGATGTCCGTGTGGCGACTCTCCGCGTAGCCAATTTGTCATCGCAACACCCGGTAGGTATAGTTCGTTATGATGACTAGACGTCATACTATACGACATCAGACTGCGTTACCAATCCGATATCTCGTGATCGGTATGGATCGAAAGTGCGGTCACGAATCGAGGGATACTCATGGCTCCTGATACCGCTACGCAGATCAAGATGTACCGTCAGATGGCTCTCATCCGTGAGTTTGAGCTGGCTGCGATGGACCTTTTCAAACGAGGCCAGATAAAAGGGGCGGTGCACCCCTCGATCGGTCAGGAGGCCTCGGCAGTCGGAGTTTGTATGGCGTTGGATCATGACGATCTCATTGTCGGGACTCATCGCAGCCACGGCCACAACTTGGCAAAAGGGGCATCGCCCGAGCGGATGATGGCCGAGATTCTCGGTAAGGACACAGGGTACTGCAAGGGTCGTGGCGGCTCGATGCATATAGCGGCGTTTGATACCGGGAGCCTTGGCGCGTTGGGCGTGGTTGGGGCAGGGAACCCGCTTGCAGTCGGCGCGGCGCTGGCGTTCCAGATGCGGGGAGAGCGCCGGGTGGCCGTTCCTTTCACCGGCGACGCCGGCACGAACACCGGCAGCTGGCATGAGAGTCTCAATATGGCGTCGGTCTGGAATCTGCCAGTGGTATTCGTCCTTGAGGACAACAAGTATGGCGTGTCGACGCATATACGTGACTCCACCAACATTGATGATCTTTCGATTCGTGCCCAGTCATACGGGATACCGGGGGTGCTGGTGAACGGTTTTGATGTGCTTGCGGTTTACGAGGCGGCCACGGAAGCGGTAGCCCGGGCACGTGCGGGTAAGGGACCCACCTTGTTGGTGGCTGAGGCGTATCGATTCGAGGGCCATTACGCGGGCGAGCCGGAGGTCTATCGGGAACGTTCCGAGGTGGCCGAGCACCGGAAACATGATCCGCTAACTCATTTCAGGCGAGTTCTTGTCGATACCGGAGTGGCGTCCAGCGAGGAATTGGATGATGTCGATTCGGCTGCAAAAGATGAGATTTCGGCAGCGATCGAGTTTGCCAAGGCAAGTCCCGACCCTGATCCGAGTACGGCTATGGACTATATCTACGCGTAGGAGGGGCACCGACATGGCAGCAAAAAAATGGGACGCAACATCACTGAGTGCTACAGCTCCGACGATGTCCCCGAATCTCATCTCCCAGGTCGCCGATGACGTTCCGGCCCAGGAGATCACCTATCAGGAGGCCATTCGTGAGGCTCTTCGAGAGGAGATGACAAGGGACGAGTCCGTATTCTTGCTCGGTGAAGATATCGCCAAGCATGGCGGGGCGTTTGGTGTGACACGCACGCTGTTCGACCAGTTCGGTCCTGAGCGAGTCCGTAACACGCCGATCTCGGAGGCGACAATTGTTGGGGCGGCGACCGGCGCCGCGCTCGTCGGAATGAGACCGGTAGCGGAGATCATGTTCGTCGACTTCTCCGGGCTGGCGATGGATCAGATAGCGAATCAGGCAGCCAAGCTTCGGCTGATGACGGGTGGTCAAGCTTCTGTGCCGTGGGTGCTCCGGATGCCCCAAGGTGGCGGGGCTGGAAAGAGTACAGCCGCTCAACATTCGCAGAGCTTGGAGGTGTGGTTTGCGCACATCCCTGGTCTCAAGGTCGTTCTCCCTTCCACACCCTACGATGCCAAAGGATTGCTGAAGGCAGCGATCAGGGATGACAACCCAGTGATCTTCTTGGAGCAGAAGTTCCTGTACTCCTTCCGGGGTTTAGTGCCTGACGATGACTACGTCATTCCGCTCAGTCAGTGTGATGTGAAACGCTCCGGCGGCGACGTAACGGTGGTCGCCTCGGGTTACATGGTGTGGCATGCAATGCTCGCAGCCGAGATATTGGCGAGGGAGGGTATCGATGTGGAAGTCGTTGACGTTCGAACGGTGAGCCCCCTAGACGAGGATACGATCGGTCGATCGGCAAGAAAGACCGGTCGGGTTGTCTTGGTCGCCGAGGCATGTCGCTCTTACGGTCCCACGGGTGAGTGGGCCATGGTCGTCATGGAGCACGCTTTCGACTACTTGCAGGCTCCGATCGTAAGGATCGCGGGTCGCGACACCCCGGTTCCTTTTGCGGACAGCATTGAAAAGGGTGTGTGGCCTGATTCGGAGGACATCTTGCGGGCAGTGCGTGGGGTGATGGAGTGAGTATGGCGCCACCCAACGGCTCCGGTCGTGGTTTGAGTGAGCATCGGAGTAATGGTGGCAACTGAGTTCTACATACCCAAGATGTCGGACCACATGGAACAAGGCGTCTTCGTCGAGTGGCTGGTAGATGAGGGCGATTCTGTAGACAAGGGTCAACCCATCCTCGTTATCGATACAGACAAGGTGGTCGCCGAAGTCGAGGCGCCGGCGAGCGGATTTCTTACCGGGATCCGCCGAGGGCTCGTTGCAGGTGCGAGCATCTCAGTTGGTACGACGGTGGCCTTCATCGTCGAGGATCTCTCGGAGGATGTTCCAGTTCTTCAGGCACTTGACGCAGCATCACCAGGGGTCGGTTCGGCGGACAGTGCAGAGGAGAAGCAGGATCCAGCCGTCTCGGAGCCCGTCGCTGTAGCGGTGGCGGACGTGGAAAGGGTGAACAGCGGGCCTGTTCGCTCTACACCTGCGGGTCGCAAAGCTGCCCGTGCGCTTGGCGTAGACCTTTCAAGCGTCGATGGAACGGGTCCCGGCGGAAGAGTTTCCGAAAGTGATGTCCGGGCATTTGCCTCGATCGTAAAATCCCCTCAGGCAGAATCAGCGGAGGAGGCCGGAGATCGGTGGCTGAAACTGACGCCCGTACAATCGATCACCGCCAGACGGATGGTTGAGAGCGTGACAACTGTGCCACAGTTTTCGGTCACCCGGGATCTTGACATGTCGGATGTTGTTGAAGCGAGAGCCGCTCTTGCGGCGGAAGGGAGCCCCAAACCTTCGGTGACTGCGTTTCTCGTGAAGACCGTCGCGTCAGCCTTGTCAGCCCATCCGAGGGTTAATGGCTTCTTTCGTGACGGGGGCATCGAGATCAATACCGACATAAACGTTGGTGTCGCAATGGGTACACCTGAAGGACTCTATGTTCCTGTGATTCACAATGCCGATCGGCTATCCATCGATGAGATCTCAGAGCACCTCAGACGACTGCAGAGGCTTGTGGAAGACGGCGGATTCTCCTCCGCAGACCTCGAAGGAGGAACGTTTACGCTCTCGAACCTCGGGATGTACGGCGTCGACCAATTCCGTGCGATCGTGAATCCACCGCAGGCGGCAATTCTGGCAACCGGAAGAGTCGCTCCATCGGCATCGGTTGATGCCGATGGAGCAATTCGTGTCCGGAACTTGATGACCGCCACGATGACGGCAGATCACCGAAGTCTTGATGGTGTGGCTGCTGCACAGTTTCTCGCATCGATCTCGTCGAACATGGAACGGATCAACCCGAGCAGCAGTGTCGCGTGATGTGGCACCGTCATCCGCCGTGTACGTTTCGCTGTGGGAAGGGGACAATAGATCCATGGTTGGAGAACACATGGCGGGGCTGGATGCATAGCTATCCTATTGCTCTGAGCGAGGTCAGGTGCGCCATGGTGTCACCAGAGGACCCCCGAGGGGTGTAGAAGAAGAGCCCCAGGCGATCGCGAAATGCTGGAGATCACAATGACACAGAAAAGTCGATTCAAACTCGAAATGAAGAGAAGTCTCGCAGAGCAGGTGACAGACCGAATCACCGAAATGATCGTTAGCGGCGATCTTGTAGCGGGTGATCGATTGCCTCCGGAGGTAGATCTCGCAAGCCAAATGGGTGTCTCGCGAACTGCTCTGAGGGAAGGGATGAGAACGCTTGAGGCGAGAGGCCTTCTTGAGATTCAACCCGGTGTTGGCACCGTTGTACGTGATTTCGGGTATGAGCAGCTCGTGCAGCCGCTGTCGCTGTATGTAGATGTGAGCGATGGCGCTGTGAGTTTTGAGGAGTTCCATGCGGTCCGGAGGCTCCTCGAAACCGAGGTCGCCGCGCTTGCCGCGAGTGCGGCAAGTGACGCCAGTATCGAGGTGCTCAGGGGTCATATGGCCGAGATGGAAAGGAGCGTTGAGGACCGCGACGCATTCGCAGCGAGCGACGCAAGTTTTCATGAGTCTCTGGCCATGATGACGTCGAATCCGTTACTTGGATTGCTAATCAGCGCGCTGAGAGTGCTCTTGGAAAGCCACATTCGTGAGGTCATCCACCATATTGATCCGGTCACGGATGTGCTTCCATATCACGAAGCCATCCTTGAGGCCGTTGTGGCCCGCGACGAGGGGGCGGCACGTCAGGCAATGGAATCTCACCTCATCAAGGTGAGAGAGAATTACTACTCGTCAGTGGAAGAAGGCTGAAGAAGGAGAGCACGGATCATGATTTTTGCAACTGGACTTGGGGTTCCAGAGGGCCCGGTATTGATGCCTGATGGTGGTTGGCTTGTTGTCGAGATGTCGCCGGACCGAGGTTGCGTGACCCGCCTGGGTTCGGACGGGAAGATCGAAGAGGTTCTTGCCCGTACGGGTCGACCGAACGGTCTCGCGGTCGATGCTTTGGGAAACGTCTGGATAGCCGAGTCGCAGAAACCGTCGCTGCTCAAGTTGTACCCAGATGGAACTGTCGAGACGTTCCTCACCGAATGCGATGGTGATCCGTTCCTCTTCCCCAACGATCTGGCGTTCGGACCTGACGGAGCATTGTTTCTCACGGATTCAGGCATACTGTTCGATGACTTCGCACCGGGTGGTGTGGTTCGCTCGGATTGGAATGAGGTGCCAGTCGATGGACGGGTGTACCGAATTGATGTCGAGACCAAGGCGATCAAGCAGGTTGACACTGGTATTCGGTTCACGAACGGCGTAGCCATCGGCACCGATGGTATGTTGTACTCGAACGAGACGATGACGGGGAACATCTTCCGATACTCCCTCGACGGCGAGCATGTTGGGCCGAGAGAATTGTTTGGGAACGTGCTGGTGCCGAGCGATGACACGTCGATGCGCGGGCCGGATGGTATGAAGTTTGCTGCAAATGGTGATCTGTATGTCACAGTCGTTGGACAAGGGGATGTGACCGTGCTTGACACTGCTGGTGAGGTCAAAAACCGAATTCCCACGGATGGAAACTTCCCCACGAACGTTGCGTTCGGACCTCCTGGATCCGGGAAGATTTTTGTGACAGAAGATGCCGTGGGAACCATGGAGGTATTCGACGTTGGTATTGACGGTGCCGTCTTGTACGACGGGACGCTGGCAATCGAGGGCGTGAGAAGGTCATGATTCGACACTGCGCCCTGTTCCGATTTCAGCCCGACGTGAAAGATGAAGAGATCGACCAACTTCTTGCAGGATTCATCGAACTCAAAGACAAGATCGGTGGAATCATCGATGTAATTGTTGGATCGAATGTGAGTGCCGAGGGGCTTAGCAAGGGATTTGATCATGGTATCATCTTGGATTTTCCTGACGCTGCTGCGGTCGAGGCATACCTTGGTCACCCTGCTCATCTGGCTCTCGCGGCGAAGCTGATCCCGAAGCTCGAGGGCGACCTGGAAGGGGCCCTTCCATTCGATCTTGAGTTCAGCGGTCCAGGAGGGATGTGATCTGTCAGTCGTCCGACAGGTCGGTGATCGCTCTCGAAGTGACGACTGATCCGTCGGTGAGACCGAGCAACAACTCCATGTCGGGTGCGATTGGTGTCATCGCTGCCATGGATGCGATTCCTGCGTGAAGTGGCTTGTCGTGTGTCATTGTCGACCAGGTATCCCCGCCATCGAGCGACAGGACGACCACGCCATTCGCGAGAGCGAGGATCTGAGGGTTGAATGCATAAGCAGAGCAAAACTCGATTGTGTTCACGGCACCTGAGATGTGGGCTTCACCGAGAGAATCCCAGTGGCTGCCTTCATCGGTTGAGCGGAGGAGGCCATGCTCTTCGGTGCCAGCGAACAACGTGTGGTCGATTGCGTAGAGCGGCGAAACTCCAATGCTGATAACGGGTGAAAATTCAGAAGGGAAGGCAGTGTCGCGCCACCCGCGGCCCCCGTTGGCGCTCCGGAACACTCCGCTTTCGGTGGCGGCGAATAGTGTTCCGTCTGTGGCAAACTGTGGCGAGACGGCAAGGTCGAGGACGTTGAGGTCGGTAAGACCGAAGTTCCACGCAGCCCACATCATTCCGCGACCTGCGGAGCAGTACACGCCGTTCTCCAGCGTACCTGCGAAGGCGAAACCATCTTTGCTGAAGTTAGGTGAGAAGACGATGGAGGAGATAGCGGGAGCTGGGGCTGGGAATTCGAGAGTTGCCCACGTCGTGCCTGCATCTCGCGAAGAGAGCACGCCGTCGATGGTGCCCGACAGTAGGAAGCGATCGACTGCAAAAGCTGGCGATGCGGCGACGGCCAAGGTCGTGATGGCCGACTGCGCGTCTAGCGAAGCGTATGCGTCGTGCCACGTACGGCCGTCATCTGTCGAACGTGCGAGCCCAGAGGTGGATGCAGCGAAACACACACGGCTTCCATCGCTGGCTGTGCAAGCCAGGGTTGCGTAGGTTGCTTTCAGCGCTTCTTCAGGTTTCATATTGCGCGCATGCCTTTCAGATCGGGGATTGGCTTGGGTGTGTTGAGGTCGGTCAGCGCGGCCGACGAACCAAGGCTTCGACGGTCAAGGCAAGGGCTGCCGCGGTGACAGCGCAGCGGACAGCCGAGCGTTGTACCGCCGCGGCGTCGATGATTCCTGCGGGAATCATCGACCGGATTTCTCCTGTGTTCACGTCAAAGCCGTACCCTTCATCGCTCTGATTGACTCGGGCGAGCGTCTCGGCAACATCGTATCCGGCGTTATCGACGATCGTGCGGAATGGCTGGGCGATGGCCTCAGCGAGGATGCGATAGGCGGCCTTCGCGTCGGGATGCGGTGTATCGCGTATCATGGTCCCGAGAGCCAGCCGGCAGTCAAGAAGCGCAGTACCGCCTCCCGGTACGATCCCTTCTCGCACGGCACCACGCATGGCGCTCACTGTTCGCTTCACCATTTCGACGCGTTGTTCTATCTGGATTTCGGTCGATCCGCCTATCCAGAGCGTCGCCGAACCTCCGATGATTGAGCCGATACGATCCACGAGATGGTCGTGTCGCACCCGATTGTCACTGTCTTCGGCGAGAGCCTTGAGTCCGTTGATGTGGCGCAAAAGTTGCTTGCTATCGCCGCGTCCACCGACGATTCCAAAGGTGCTGTCCCCGATCCAGACGCGTCTGGCGCGACCGAGATGCTCAACGGTGAGTGCATCGAATCTGTCACCCGCTGCATCGATGAACGGTGTTCCACCGGTCAGGATGGCCAGATCTTCCAGCGCCGCGGCGTTCTCGTGTTTTCCCCATCCCGGCACTTTTACGACAGCGCTCACGAAATGGTTTGGATCGTTGTTGGCCGCCAGGAACGCGAGAGCTCCATCCGAGATGTCCCCGACGACGATCAGGAGGGACTTGACACCATCCTTGAGGGCTCTTACAACGACAGGTAGCAGCTGTCTCGGGTCCTGAACGTCGATGTCGCTCAGAAGGAGGAAACCATCAATGAATTCGGTTCTCAAGCGTCCCTGATCTGTCAGCATCGAACGTGAGACAGCACCACGATTCCAGTACATACCCTCCACGTACTCTCGTGTCATATCGCGATTTCGACCTGCTCGGACTTCGACACGACCGTACTCACCAACCGTGTCGAGAACTTCTCCGATGAGCAACGCCATATCTGGGTCGTGACACAACGATTCTGCGAGATGGGAAAGGTCTGGCCCACCGACGACCGGCTCCGCTCTGGCGACTAGCTGCTCCTCAATTCGGCAGACTCCCAGTTCCAGATGCTTTCGCAGGACGTTGACGTCCCCACCAACTGAAAGATGTCGAATGCCGGCATCGAAGATATGTTGGAAGATCACGGCTGCAGTAGCGGTTCCGTCACCTGCCTGTTGTCGAACAGCTTCGACAACATCCCTGACCAGCATCGCCCCAGCATCCTCGTCGCGGTTTGATAGCTCGTTGATCCTCTGTGCGATGACAGCACCGTTGTCAAGGATCTCAGGCATGCGTTGGTCAACGAGTCGGTCGACTGCCACGACTCTGGGTGTCGGTCCAAGCGTTGGCCGGATGGATTTGACGACCTTGTTGACACCACGCTGCATGTGTCGATGCGTTCGCGGTTGGAACACAAGTGATGATTGTGGCTCAGACTTCATCGGTCGGTTGTATCCTTCATCAGCGATTCGTCGGCGGTCCCGCGATCAACCCTTGACTGCACCGGCAAGAGCTCCCTTGACGAACGCCTTGCGGAAGGCAATGTAGATTACCAGGAGTGGAATAATCGAGGCGAGAATTGCTGCGTAGATGACTTGGAAGTTTGTTGAGAACTGACCAACAGTCGTTTGTATGTACGGCAACAACGTACTGCTCTCCCTGTCCAGGTACACAAACGGCTCAAGGAACTGATTGTAGATCAGGGGGAGCTGGACGACGATGAGTGCGACTATCGGAGCCTTGAGGAGCGGCATCAGGATTCGCCACACGTATTGTGCCCTGCTTGCCCCATCGATCATCGCCGATTCTTCAAGCTCGCGGGGTATGCCGTTGATGAACGCGGTGAAGATCAACACCGAGAACGCGGTTCCCTTGATGTTGATCGCAACGATCGAACCGAGTTGGACTATGACCCGCGTCAGACCTGGAGATGCGAACCCAGGGATTAAGTCGGTGAACCACTTGATAAGGAGAAACTGAGGCAAAATGATGAGCATGGCCGGGATCACCATCTGGAGAAGGTAGGTGCTGTACACCAGCCTCTGATCACGGCGCCGAAGCCCCGCCAGACCATATCCGGTAAAGACAGAGAGAATTGTGAGACCGATCAAGCTCACGATGGTGACCAACAGTGTTCTCCCCAACGCGCCAAAGAATCGTCCGTCTGAGAGGATGGTTCTCCAACCGTTGTAAATGTAGAAATTCGAGAAGAATGATCGGATCTCCTCCTCTGGTATTCCGTATTCCTCGGATATGTCCCGCAGCGAGGTGCGAGCACCAAGGTACTCCGTGGAGGGAATCCCGAAAGCTTCCTTGAGGTCCGCAGGATCGAGATTGTAGAACATTGAGAGATTCCCGACTTGCGAATCGAAATTCACTTCGTCCGCCTTGGGTATCCAGAAGTGAAGCGTCGTTGACTCCTTGGTGGGCACGGTACTTCTGACGGCGAGCGCGTAGAAAGGGATCAGAGTGAGTACGGAGTAGATTGCCATGACGCCAAGTGCTAGGCCCGCGTAGATTTTACGCCGTCGACTGTGGCTGCGGTCTCGACGTCGCTGAGATCGCCTCCGATCGGCGATCTCTTCTTGATTCTTGCTCTCGAGTTCAGTGGTCATTTGTGGTGCACTCTCTCGTCTAGTACTGAAGCTTGCGTTGGAGCCTCAGGAGCAACGTCCCGACGAAGATGAGTGGCACGGATGTGATGATGGCCAGGGTCATGCCGAGCGCAAGCCGATCGATTTGGAATCCATAGGTGAAGAACAGGACGCTGAGCAGCTTTGCTTCTGGATTGACATACAGGGCTCCCATCGCCACCAGTTCATCGAAGACAGAGAAGGCGCCGATGAGCGCCATCGTCGTTGCAATGATGAATGACGGCCACATCTGAGGGAAATACACCCTTGTCAAGCGTTGCCAGTAGGTTGCACCGTCGATGATGGAGGCTTCGATCGTGTCCAGCGGGATCGCAAGCAACCCAACAAGGAAGATTGCCATGTTGAAGCCCGCATATCGCCAACCAACCATGAGCGGAAGGATCCATCGTGTTCCATTTGCGGAGAAGATGTCGATCGGTTCCTTGATGATGCCGAGGTCGAGGAGAAGCAGATTCATACTTCCCGTTTGTTGGGAGAAGAGCATTACAGCAAGGTATCCAACGGCGAGACCTGACAGCATCAACGGCATGTAGATGATTGTGAAGAACCCCCGCCGTACCCCGAATTCGAACATGAGGAGCGCTAGGGACAGTCCGAAGATGTATACCGTTGTGTAATTGAGGGCAACGAATATGAGTGTTCTCTTCAACGCAGGGAAGTAGTCAGCGGCGACGCTCGGATTCGTGAAGATGGCCGTGAAGTTCGCAAAGCCAACTGAGTTCACGGACGGATCATTGAAGTTGGCCATATCCGTGAAGAGGATCGGTACGGCGAAGACAAACGGTACGAGTGTGAGAAGCACAAACAGAAACAGCTGGGGCGAGATGAATGCCCAGTCCTGCATGATGCGGATTCGTCTGAGGTCCCTGTGTCGAGTGTGGTGTGCACCGGACGCCGAGGTTATCCTGTCCGATGTCCGCTCTGTTGAGGTCATATCCACCTTGTAACCCTATTGCCAGAACGCGGTGACGACCGACCGATGGTCGTCACCGCGTCCCAATCATCGCGCCGTGATTGTCTCCGTTAGATGTCGTAGCTGGCCTCCCAGTTGGCCTGGTTGATATCGAGGGCTTCCTGGACGGTGATCGCTCCGGAGAGGAGGTCGGCGAAGACTACATTGTTACCGTTCGCCTCCCAGTCGAAGACGCCAACTGATCCCTTCTTGCGGAACGGGGCAGCTACGATCTCACCGGTCATCGAGTCGTCGAACTTCGTGTTCTCCCACTTGCCACCCGGAGTGCCGATCTCCTTGAGCACCTGTTGGAACTGTGGACCCTGGATGTCAGGGAGCTCGTCGAGTTCGTACAGTGGGAGTCGACCCTCCGCCTCTGCCCGCAGCGGTATCGCTTCAGGGCTGTGCAACCAGTTGAAAGCAGTTCTGGTCTGTTCCCAATACGGAGTCTCCTTGTTTCCGGTTCGAATGAAGTAGCCGTTGTCTATCGCTGGCGGTGCAGCAGCTTGCATCCATGGCTGTCCATCTGCTGGCGGGGTGGCAGGCATGCCTCGCTGCATGTCGTTCAAGGCGAAGTCTGACCCCGAAGCCAGCGCCTTGTCCCATGGCCAGGGACCATGGAACATCATGACTGAGTCTCCGGCGATGTAGCTGGCCTCCATGTCTCCTTCCCACTGCCGTGTCGTGAGTCCGTCGGGAATCCAGCCGTTCTTGCTCGCATCCAAGAAGAACTGGTAGAAGTGGCGATACGGTGAATCTGCTGCATTGAACTTCGCTTCTCCAAGCCAACAGTCGACAGCTCGTTGTCTCGTCCCGTCCTCGAACGCCATGGGGACGATTTCGGGATAATGGACGGCAAATACCCAGTTGTGCCAAGCCTGGTTCCAGAAGAACGAGACGTCGTCCTGCGCTTTTGCCCACGCCGTACCCTCGGTGAGCCAAGCAGTCATGTCATCCCACGTCTTGACGTCTTTCTGTGGATCGAGACCGGCTCTCTGCATGAGAACCTCGTTCCATTGCCACGTGAGCACATAGCCCTGGTAGGGGTCGAGCGTGCGGGGTCCGGGAACACCAAACAGTTTGGACCATGCGTGCTCAACGTCCCAGGTCCACTTGTCGAACCATGGGAAATCGATCGAGCTCAGATCAACGAATGTCTCGTAATTGCTCGCGCCAGCCAGGATCTGGGTTTCCTGGTTGTGTTCGATTGCAGGCAGGTAACCTCCAGCGACCTTCGTGTTGTGAGCCGCGGCAGTATCCTCGTTGATCGAGAAGAGGTTGATCTTGATGCCCGGGTGTGTAGACTCAAAGAAGTTCCATATCTCCCTGTACGCACCCTCATATTCCGACGCGTTCGTCATCACGTCCAGCACAACCGCCTCACCTGCTGGGGCTGTCGCTCCCGGTGTAGTTGTTGTTGCCACTGCTCCGCCGACTGTTGTCGTCGCCCCGCCGATTGCTGCTGCTGCTGTTGTCGTCGCCGATGAAGCTCCGCACGCGGCTGCAACGAGTCCTCCGCCAGCAACTGCTGCGAGACCAAGGAATTTCCTTCTGCTCAGGTGGTGTTCGCCCATGCGCTTCTCCTCTTCTTGGTAAGCATGTCGACTATTTGTCACGTCTTGAAGGTCTCGCCCACGGTTTCCGACATCCCAGTATTCGCACCACCGTTACATCTTTGCCGTTCTGTCCCTTCATTGCAGCCCGACCCTACACATCCCGTCATACATCTGCAAGTGAGATGTCTAGAGATCAGACGTCATACTTGTATGAGTTTGTGTATCATGTGAATATGACAGATCTCAAATTTGCGGTAATGGGTGCGGGGTTCTGGTCGCGTTATCAGATTCCTGCCTGGTTCGAGGTCGGCGGTGTCGAATTGGTGGCCGTGTACAATCGCACAGTGTCAAAGGCCGAGACCACGGCCGAGAGATTCGATGTGCCGAAGTTCTATGGTGACGCCGAGGAACTCTTTCGCAATGAAGATCTTGACTTCGTTGACATCATCACCGAGGTTGGCGGTCACGCACCGCTTGTCAAGCTTGCAGCGAAGTATCGCGTCCCGGTCATCTGTCAGAAACCAATGGCAGGTGATTTGGAGACGGCTCAAGCGATGGTCGATGTGTGTGAGGCGGCGGGTATTCCGTTTTTCATCCACGAAAACTTCCGTTACCAGACTCCGATCAGGCGATTCAAGGAATTGCTGTCGGAAGGGACCATAGGTGATCCATTTCGTGCTCGCATACAGTTCATTCACGGATTCCCGGTTTTCGAGAATCAGCCGTTCCTGAGAACACTTGAGAAATTCATCCTTACGGATCTGGGAACGCACATTCTCGATATTGCACGATTCCTGTTCGGCGAGCCGCACTCGCTGTATTGCCAGCACCTCCGGAGCCGCGATGACATCGCTGGTGAGGATGTCGCTTCGGTGTTGCTTCGCTTCGAAGACGTCATCTGCTATTGCGAGATGAGTCAATCGTCGAAGACCGAGTGGGGCCGTTTCCCAGAAACGTTCATCTACGTTGAGGGCACACAGGGAACGCTCGAGTTGGGTCCAGATTTCTGGATTCGATCTACGACCGGGGATGGCACGTTGTCCCGTCGATATCCGCCACCTCGGTATGATTGGGCTGATCCTGACTACGATGTCGCTCACGCCAGCATGGTCCCGATTCAGGAGGCCTTTGTCGAGGCTCTGAGGAGCGGCGTACCGCCAGAGACAACGGGCAAGGACAATCTCAAGACACTGAGGTTGGTCTTTCAGTCTTACGAGTCAGCCGAGCAGAATGCGGTCATTGATCTCACGCAGTGAGGATCGCTCCGTCGCTCGCTGATCCGACGGTCCGGCTGTAACGACCCAGCACGCCACTGACGTATCTGGGTTCCGGTGGTGACCAGACAGCACGACGCCGATTCGCCTCGGCCTCGCTCAGGTCGATGTCGAGCGTCCCTGATTCGGTGTCGATGCTGATGATGTCGCCGTCCTCGACGAGGGCGATTGGTCCGCCCGAAACAGCCTCCGGGCAGACATGACCAACCATCATGCCTCGCGTAGCCCCCGAGAATCGACCGTCGGTGACCAGCGCGACGGATTCTCCAAGACCCTCCCCGATTATCGCCGCGGTGACCTGGAGCATCTCGCGCATCCCGGGACCACCGGCGGGACCCTCATATCTCACGACGACGACGCTCCCCGGCTTTACCTGTTCGTCCTTTATTGCGGCGTAGGCCTCCTCCTCGGAGTTGAAGACAATTGCGGGACCGCTGTGGCTGGTGCGGTCGTGCCTGGCGAGTTTCACTACACACCCGTCGGGGGCGAGACTTCCTCGTAGAATTCGAAGGCCTCCCGATTTCTTGCTTGGCGTCTCGGTCGAACGGACGACTTGCTGATCCTCAGTCTCGATCGCAGATCCTGCGATCTGGGCGATTGTCTTACCGTCTACGCCTCTCGTGTCGGTGTTGAGGAAGCCCCCTTCGACCAGCCTCTTGATCACCAAGGGGACTCCGCCGGCACCATGAAGATCCACTGCGAGGTCGGGGCCAGAAGGGGAGAGCTCCGTGAGCACCGGTGTGGCTGCGATGAGTTCACCGACCTCATCGATCGTCAGGGGAATGCTGAACTCTCTTGCCACGGCCAGAAGGTGCAGCACAGCATTGCTTGAGCCACCGGTTGCCGCGACCGCTGCGATGGCATTCTCGATGGATGCCCGCGTGACGATCGATCGTGCGGTGGTGCCTGCTCGCACAAGATCCATGATGATTTCGCCACACCTGCGGGCGGCCGCGGGCTTGTCCGGATGAAGTGCAGGGATGTCGTTGAGGCCTGCGGGTGACAGACCGATCGCGGTCATCACGGTGCTCATGGTGTTGGCGGTCCACTGGCCACCGCATGCGCCGGCACTCGGGCATGCAACGCTCTCGAGCTCGTAGACATCCTGTGCGGTCGCATCTCCCGCGTAGTACGCACCGAGTCCTTCGAATACGTCGAGGAGCGTGATCCGCGTCTCGTGACGGAACCCAGGATCGATCGCTCCGCCGTAGAGAATGAGACTCGGAATGTCGAGCCTCCCAAAGGCCATCATCGCTGCTGGATTCGTCTTGTCACATCCCGTGATGCACACGAGTCCGTCGAAGGAGTGGCCGCGGGCAACGAGCTCGATAGAGTCAGCGATCACTTCACGCGACACGAGCGATGCACGCATGCCCTCGGTACCCATCGACACCGCGTCGCTGATCGCAATGGTGTTGAACTCCATCGGAGTTCCACCCGCATCCCTGATACCGATCTTGACCGACTCTGCAAGGTCGCGTTGGTTCCAGTTGCACGGCATGGTCTCGATCCATGACGTGCCAACCCCAATGATCGGCTTTGCGAGATCATCATCGGTGAGGCCCGTTGCCTTGAGCATTGCACGAGCGCCCGCTCGGTCGATACCGTCGGTCATCACGGCGCTCTTGCGTTTCGCAGGGTCAGATGGTCTGTCGTAGGGCAATTGCATGTTAGATCAGCTCCTAAGTGCCTTGGTGTTACGAACCTTCATGTCTGGAGGAACCCTTAGTCAACGACGATCTGCTCCCCGTTGACGAAGGAGGACAGATCCGAAGCCAGGAATAGTGCGACGCGAGCAATATCGTCGGGTTCACAAACGCGGCGCAGAGGCGTCCCCGTGGCCACAGCATCGAATTGGGCATCCATGTCGTGACCAGCTGTTGCAACACCGGACACGAGTGCGACCTTGCCGCTGAGGTCAATCATTGTCGAGATGCTTGGATGGTCTCGTGCTTGTTCCATCATGCCCTTTTCGATATCGGCGTTTCTCACTCAGCTATGGCCTACCGAGGCGCGTCGCTGCTATCGGCTGCTTGTCTCAGTTCGAGTGCCACATCGATGATCATGTCCTCCTGCCCACCCACGATGCCGCGACGGCCGAGCTCCAGAAGGATGTCGTCACACGCAACGCCGTACACCTCTGCCGCCCGCTTTGCGTGCAGCAGGAACGATCCGTAGACGCCCGCGTAACCGAGCATCAACCCGTCACGGTCGATGACTCCTTGGTTTGGACTCAGTGGCCGGACCACGTCAGTCGCAACGTCGAGAAGTTCGGTGAGGTCGATGCCGGTCTCATATCCGGCCTTGTCGCACGCCGCGACGAGGATTTCGGTGGGACAGTTTCCTGCACCCGCGCCGAGGCCGATCAGGCATCCGTCGACCTGATCGATCCCCTCACCGATGGCAGCGAGGGAGTTGGCCACCGCCAGGGACAGGTTGTTATGGGCATGGAGTCCAACTCCGCAGTCAAGGCCATGCTTGAGCATCGATATGCGCTCCATGGTGTCACGGATGGTCATTGCACCGGCCGAGTCAACCACATATACGGCATCGGCTCCGTAGGATTCCATGCGCTTCGCCTGATCGAGCAGATCGCCGGACGCGACCATGTGGGACAGCATCAAGAAACCCACCGTCTCCATGCCGAGGTCCTTTGCGAGAGCCATGTGCTGGTGGGAGATGTCTGCTTCGGTGCTGTGCGTGGCAATCCGTGCAACGGATGCACCGATGTTCGCTGCATGAACGAGGTCATCCTTGGTCCCTATGCCCGGAAGAAGCAGGACAGCGATACGTGCGTTGTCAGCCTCATCGACGGCTGCCCTGATCAGATCCATCTCGTCGATTCGGGAGAATCCGTAATTGAAGCTGGATCCGCCGAGACCATCACCATGAGCCACTTCGATCACCTCAACTCCTGCGCGATCAAGTCCGCGCACAACTGCTCGTACCTGGTCGACGGTGAATTGATGCCTGATGGCGTGTGACCCGTCGCGCAGCGTCGAATCTGTCAATCGGAACGCTGCTGTCATGTGCGGCCTCCCGTGCGTGCGGCACCGAGCGCCTCGCCGACCCTTACCGCTGCCGCGGTCATGATGTCCAGGTTTCCGGCGTACGCAGGAAGGAAGTCCGCTGCGCCAGAGACTTCGAGAAGGACGACGACACGAGTCTGTACAACACCGCCCGGTGTGGCGAACGGTCCGTTCTCGAATACTGGAGCTCTCTTCAACTGGTAGCCAGGCACGTAGGTGCGGACGTTGTCGACCGTTTGTACGATCGACTCGACGACGCGTTCGGGGTCATATCCATCCGCAAGGCCGCAGTACACCGTATTGCGCATCATGATGGGCGGATCAGCGGGGTTGAGGATCATTATTGCTTTCCCAATACCGGCTCCTCCCACCTCCTCAAGGCAGGCTGAGGTGGTTTCGGTGAACTCATCGATGTTCGCTCTCGTGCCAGGTCCCGCGGAGTTGGACGCCACGGTCGAGATGATCTCTGCATACGGAACACTTGCGGCCCGGCAGATGGCTGCAACGATCGGAGTGGTTGCTTGACCCCCGCATGTGATCAGGTTGACGTTTGGGGCCTCCAGATGGTCTTTGAGGTTGACGCCCGGCACAACGGATGGGCCGATTCTTGCTGGCGTAAGGTCTATCGCTGTGATGCCAAGGCGCTCGTACTCGGGAGCGTGGCTGCGGTGGATGCCAGCGGATGTGGCCTCGAAAACGAGATTGATACTGTCAGCGTTATCGATCACCCACTTCACGCCGGAAGCGGATGTGTCGACCCCCATGTCTGCCGCGCGGTGCAGGCCTTCGGAATCGGGGTCGATGCCCACGAGTGCACGGAGGTCAAGTGTGTAGGAGCGCAACACCTTGTACATCAGATCGGTCCCGATATTCCCCGATCCCATGATTACGCATGCTGTCACGACTCGCTCGCTCCTTCCCTACAGGGCGGCAGTATAACTCACCTGTATGATGTATGATGTCTGTACGGGAGGTAGCACCTTGGGTGAGTGAGGTTCGGCCGATACGGTGCCGCGGGCCCGAGTTCTTTTCGGGAGGTCGCTATCGACAACGATCGAAAGCTTGCGTGCGTCCACGACAATGGCGCCACCTGCCTCGTACTCGACAATCCTGGCTGCGTGCTCCATCTCCCGGGAGGGTGAGTGCAAAGGGAATTGATGTGGGAGTCCTTCACGTCGCTGAATACCTTGAGAGTCGCCTATATGAAGAGGAGTTGTCGCAATGTCGGAACTGGACATGTCTAGTCAACTCGACCCTGAATTGGTGGAGGCTCTCGAAGCCTTCGCCGAGCTCACGGGTGAAGGACTCAATCTGTATGACATCCCTGCAACTCGTGTCGTACACAGTGAGATGTTCAAAGCCTCGGTATCGGAACTCGAACCGATCGCAGATGTGACGTGCGAGATTCGCTCCGTGCCAGGGCCCGGCGACGTGCCGGACGTGCCGGTGTGGGTGTACCGACCGAGTGATGCGCCAGAGATGCTGCCCGCGTTGCTGTGGATACACGGTGGCGGCTATGTACTTGGCGGCGCGGAGGAGGACGATTTTGCGGAAAAGTATTTCTCGGTCACTGCACGGTGTGTCGTCGTGTCCGTCGACTATCGATTGGCTCCTGAGCATCCCTTCCCCGCACCGATCGAAGACTGCTACACCGCCCTCAAGTGGCTCGCGACAAATTGTGATGAGCTGCGTGTCGACTCGTCACGTATCGCCATTGGAGGAGCAAGCTCTGGTGGCGGACTGGCAGCAGAGCTCGCGCTCCTGGCCCGTGATCGCGGAGAGGTCGACATCATGTTTCAGATGCTGATATACCCGATGATCGATGACAGAAACGTTGTGCCTGCGGGTGAGGGAGTTCTCGATACCTTTGTGTGGACCCGTGAGAGCAACCGTCTCGGCTGGATGTCGTATCTCGGCTCTCTGTACGGACGGGAGGATGTACCGCACCACGCGGCAGTATTCCGGGCGACAGATCTATCCGGTCTACCCCCTGTGCACATCCCCATAGGTGCACTGGATCTGTTCCTGAACGAGAATATGGAGTATGCCAAGCGTCTCATGGAAGCAGGCGTTCCGACCGAGCTACATGTGTATCCGGGTGGATATCACGGCTTCGATGGGTTCGCTCCCAATGCTGATGTCTCAAGGCGCTTTGGGCAGGATCGCGACAGTGCGCTGATGCGAGCGTTCGGCCGATAGTCTGCGCTCCGAAGACTTCGGTGGCGACGGGTTGTGTCACCTTGAGTGGTTCGCTGCGGCCCCGAGGTGTCGTCGATCTGTAATGATCACTTTCGGAGACGAGGTCAAGCTCGGAAGTGAACCAACCACTTCGGAATGTCGTCCCACCGGTTTTAACAGCGTCGAAGAGGAGTGACCGCCTCACGATGCCGCGTCCATCACTGCTTGACTTACGTGACCGTGCTCAACGCTTGATGTGGTGCGCATATCGCTTGTGGACCGCTTGTCTCGTGACTCCGAGCGCCTCAGCGATCTGTTCCCACGACCATCCGGAACCAATCGCTCGTTGCACGGCGTCGCGCTCCAACTGGTCGGCCGTTTGACGAAGAGAAACCACAGCAGCCAGAGCGTTCTCCGTATCGGCCGGATGTGGGATGATCGTCCGCTTTTCGTCGTTCTTCACACCGTCAACTCTAGTTGACCGTGGTACCTGTGCTGTCAACCAAGGTTGACGCTTTTTGGATGACGGACATGCTATGGTGCGTCAACATTGTCGACTGATTTGGAGACGCCCTCATGGCATCGATTTCGCTTGGAGATCTGGGGAAGATCTACCCCGATGGAACGCGTGCCGTCGGTCAGGTAAACCTCGAGATTGCCGATGGTGAATTCCTCGTCCTCGTTGGCCCTTCAGGGTGTGGCAAGTCGACGATTCTACGAATGATCGCTGGACTCGAAGACATTACGGAGGGTAAACTCAGCATCGGTGAGCGCGTTGTCAATGATGTCCAGCCTAAGGACCGCGACATCGCGATGGTGTTCCAGAACTATGCGCTCTATCCCCACATGACTGTTCGCGAGAACATGGCATTCGGTCTGAAACTGCGTAAGCGACCAAAGGTCGAGATCGCAGCCACGGTGCAGAAGGCAGCCGAGATTCTCGAGATCACTGAGCTACTCGACAGGAAGCCGAAAGCCCTCTCAGGTGGTCAGCGCCAGCGGGTTGCGATGGGTCGTGCCATCGTGCGCGAACCGAGCGCCTTTCTCATGGACGAGCCCCTCTCCAATCTCGATGCCAAGCTCAGGGTCCAGATGCGCACCGAGATCAGCCAGCTTCACGCACGACTCGGCACGACGACTGTCTATGTCACCCACGACCAGACAGAGGCGATGACCCTTGGACATCGCGTTGCAGTGCTGAGACCTGTTTCGGGAAAGAGGCCGTACAACCTCCAACAGGTGGCAAGCCCGACAGAGCTCTTCAACAATCCAGTGAATATCTTCGTTGCTGGCTTCATTGGCAGCCCGGCGATGAACATGGTGTACGGCAAGCTGTCCAAGGATGGCGACACATATACGGTGGCGTTCGCCGGTCACAGCATCGCTGTCGACCAGGCTTCGATAAACCGGCATCCCGGTATCGACGATTATCTGGGTGTGACCGTTGTTGTCGGCATACGTCCCGGTGCGTTCGAGGCGGCAGAGGTGGCCGAGGTGTCCCCCGAGCGAACAATCACCGTTAAGACGGAAACGAACGAACTCCTCGGTTCCGAGACGTATGTGCACTTCTCGCTCGAGACACCGCCCGTGATGACACCCGATATCGAAGAGCTTCTCGCCGACATGGGTAGCGATGTCGAATCGCTTGGGGAGATCACGCGGTTCACGGCAAGGGTCAGTGTTGATGCGCAGGTAACAGACTGGTCACCGCTCGATCTCGTCATCGATACGACCAAGCTGCACTTCTTTGACAGCGCCACCAGCAACCGCATCGGTGGAGTCAGCCCGGAGTCGGAAGGCCGTGATGTTCACGAGGCGGTATCCGCAGCGATCGATGACGGTGAGTCGGTGTAGCGACCAGCTTGCATCGGCACGGAAGGGGGACGAATCCTTTCGGACTCCGTCCCCCTTCGTGATGTCTTCACATATGGTTATCCCTAGTGTCCTGAGAAAATCAAGCCCCACAAGGCTTGCTGAGTCTCCACGAGTCTGAACGAAGGTGTCAGGAACCGACCGTTGATCCGTTTGTCGTGGGTTCAAGTTCTACCCCCGGAGCCGTGTGATGTCGCGCGACATCAGAAACCTCTGAACCTACGGTTTGGGGGTGTTCTTGTGTGCTTAGTTTCAGTCGATAATCGGTAGCGATCTCATCCCTGTCTGCTGAACCCGTTGCTTGAAGCCGGAGAATCAGATTCCGGCGGTCAGCGGGAACGCTGACTTGAGGCGTGGCTTTGCGGGACAAGTGCGATGGTTCATGCGTAGCTCCCGGCATTCTATTCGATGATTGTGATCGGATGTTGTTCTTGGTCCCGGCGTCCGTGTGGGGCCGTTGTCACAGTTAGAGATCGAGAGGTCAACTACCGTCCGTCATATGGTTGTGTCGACAGCGAGACGTTAGATAGTGGCTCGGTGAAGAGCCTGGGATAGGTAACGGCCCGCAACTCAACGAGGGCGATCTACGGCGTCAGAGTCCAGAGTCGCGGATATGAGACCTTGCCAGAAGTGAATACGGCCCGTCTCGCGAACGGGCTTGCCTGAGCGGGGACGCCTGTTCTGTCCGCTCCGCAATCCCAGGACGCGCTCAGGACGCGTTTTGTTGAAAACTGGTGAAAGATGCTGCAAACCATTGAGCCTTGAAACCCTTGGTGTGTATGGGTTTGCGGGCAAAGTCGCAGGTCAGCGTATTGGCCCAGAACAGACTTCTAATCCGTAGGTTGCACGTTCGAGTCGTGCCGGGGGTGCCGAAGAAGACCTTTTACGTCCCGGTGGATTCTCGTTCGAGATGTGAAGTCCACCGCGGTACCTAGGACGTGTCTTGGTTACAGAATGTGTGTCGAGGCGGTCCATCACTTCATCGAGGAATTGGCAAGACCGCATCGGGTCGATGCCACCACAAGAACGCCATATTCGCGCGCTGACGAAGTAGGTCGACGCGAGGGTCAGGTCAACGTCTTAGATTGCTTTGGCAGGCGCGCCAACAAGCCCATGAAGGCTACGACCGAAGCGCTCAGTGTTTCGTGGCCCTCGCCGACATTGTTGGCTCTGAGCAATGGAGTCGTCGCGGCTCGCGATTCTTGACCAGGATGAGTCACTGGAGTGGACTCGGCTTTATTGTGTCAATGTCAGATTCGGTAGTGGTCCAAGATGTCGCGATATGTCTTGGTGAGTGAGGTCGGTTCAATATTCGAAGCCGAAGGATTCAGGAAAGAGCCTGGTTGTGTGGTTGGGTCACGGTAGATCAGCCCGATAGGGATCTTTCCCTCGGCTTGGAGGGCAACAACTCGGCCAAAGGCTCCGGTGCGGTCGGTTGGGTTGTGTTCAGTGTCGGTGTCGAGGTCGAGATATTCGGCGTCCCATTGGGGGTAGGTGTCGTTGTAGGTGACACATGGTGACAGGACTTCGAGAAATGCGAAACCGCGCCCTTCTCTTGCGTGGCGGAGGGCGGCAGCTGTGAGGTCACGGAGCTGGTCAGAGGCACGTGTGAATGCTCTGGCGATGAACGTTGTCTCAAGGATTGAGAGGCCGAGGAGTATCGCGTCGAGTGATGGCGTTCCTTGGCGTGTTGGTGAGTCTTGGCCTTTGGTCAGCCCGTAGACGCCGTTGTTCATCACAATGTAGGTGATTGAGGGGTTGCGTCGGAATGCGTGGATAAGGTGACCCATACCAATGGCGTAGCCGTCGCCGTCGCCGCCTGCTGCGATTACGGTGAGGTCCGGGTTGGCTTGCCATGCGCCGGTCGCTGTTGGGACTACACGTCCGTGGAGGGCGTGGTAGCCGTATGTTCCGAGGTTGTTCTGGATTGTCCCTGAACAACCGATACCTGCAAGTAGCAGGATCTCTTCTTTCGAGATGTCAAGATCGGCGAGAGCTTCGCTGAGGGCTGTTTGCACTCCGAAGTGTCCGCACCCTGCGCACCAGATCGGATCTGCGGGTCGATAGGTGGTCGTCATTCTGCCTCCGCTGTGGCTATGTGATCGACGAGCTCGCCGGGGGTGAATGCCACACCGTCGAATTTACGAATACTTCTCAGAGTGTTGAAGGGTGCACCGACAGATGCCAAGACTTGGATGAGTTGGGCTTCGTGGTTGTGCTCCACCACATAGACACGTTCCTTCGACGCGACAAATTCGAGTGTGTCGGCGGGAACGGGCCAAACAGTCCGTGGCTGGAGTCCCGCCAACGCGATGCCAGCCACCGTGAGCCTTTCGACGGCCTCGCGTATTACGCCGCTCTCCATTCCGATACCAACAATCCCGATCGGGGAGGTGTCGTGCCCAAAACGGAGGCCTGATGGCAGGGAGTCCTTGATCGTGTCGACCTTGCGTGCCCTCTTGTCCATCATGGCGATCCTGTTGACAGGATTGGTGGATACCTTGCCCCATTCGTCGTGTTCATTGCCAGTGACAAGACTCATCCCTCCTGCCATACCCGGAACAGCCAATGGAGACAGTCCATCGGCTGTCACCTTGTACCGACGGTATTCGTCGAGTGCATCGAGCTGTTCTTGGCTGAGCCGTGCACCTTGGTCGATCTCAACCCCAGAAATATCGAACGGCGCCGTGGTTGCTGAGTCTTGTGACACCGACTGGTCAAGCATGAGGTACACGGGCCCTTGGATACGCTGGGCCAGGTTCGCGGCTTTCACGGCAAGCTCGAACGCATCGGATGGATTACCCGGTGCCAGGACGATACGGGGAAAGTCTCCGGTACCCCCATGGATGATCATGCCAATGTCAGATTGCTCTGGCTTTGTTGGCATGCCCGTGGATGGACCAGCTCGCTGGGCATCGATGATCACCAGAGGAATCTCAGCAGCACCAGCGTGCCCGATGCCTTCCTGCATCAACGAAATTCCAGGTCCCGATGTGGCAACGAGGGAGCGGACCCCCGTAAGGGATGCACCGAGTGCCATGTTCACCGCTGCAAGCTCATCCTCTGCTTGAACCGAGACGCCTCCGAACGCTTCCATGTGGCGATTCATCACTTCAAGAACCTCAGTCGCCGGTGTTATGGGGTATCCGGCAAAGAAACGAACACCCGCAGCGAGGAATCCGATTGCCGCAGCGTGGTTCCCGCTGATAAAAACACGCTCGTCGGCTTCAACCCGGGCGAGTCGCAACGGACCGGAATCTTCTTCAAAGCCTGAACTGGACGCAAGCTTGAAGCCTTCTCGGAGTGCTTGGAGATTCTTGTCGATGAGCTTGGGCCTCCCACCAAAACGGGCCTCCAAAACAGATGCAGCCTCATCGTCGCCCAGTGAAAGTATGCGTGAGATGACCCCAAACGTGAGGCTGTTCTTGAACAACTCACGTCTGAGATCCCGAACGGCAAGTCGTCCAAAGGGAATCTCGATCACCGTGGCGCCTTCGGGCAAGAACCCGTTGGGAAGAGGCCCGGCCGAAGAGTCATAGATCACGAATCCATGGGGCGCTACCCGATAGCCTCCAATCTCGATCGCTTCAGCATCAAAGGCAACCAACACGTCGATGTTGTCACCCATCCCGGTACGCGGCTCAATGGATCCCCGTAGCAGCGCCGCAGCGTGGCCACCCCTGATCCGGGAGGCGACGTTACGAGTGGAATACAGGTGGAAACCACGTCTTGCAAGGGCGTTGCCAAGAAGCGAGATCGTCGTGAGCGATCCATCTCCACCTTGACCTGCAACCTTGACGTTGATGTCAAAGAGATTCTCCGTCACGATGGGCCATCCTCGGATTGTGCCGGGGCACCAGGCCCCTTCGTATAAAACGTCTTCGGGTTGAGCCAGCCGAGAGATTCACGTTCAGCGAGATCTGGCATCTGTGCAGGGAGGGGTCGGTTCTTCTTCTTGTTCGCCGCAAGACGTTCGAAGAGGAACATGCCTCGCGGTTCAGTTTCGAGTGGCTGGGTCTCGATCCAGCCAGCATCGATCGCTGCCTGCAATGCGCGGTGACCCGCCTCGGTTCGAACCAAAGTGAGCGTCCAGTTGTCCAGGCCGATGCCGCCCGCGGAAATGTCGGCATTCTCGGCGCCGTAATCAAGACAATACAGGCACGCTGGTCGAGCGAAATCCTGATACTGCTTCAGCGAAGCCGTGCGAACCTCGCCATCGTCGAGTCGGACCACGACCTTGCCCTTGATGTTGATGTTCTCGATGCGGATCGGTGCAACATCGATCATCTCCCCGAGTTTGGCAATACTCTCATGTGTGAAAGCCTCCGAGCAGAGCAATCCAATCACGAGGCTGATGTTGTCGCGATACCAGCTTGCTGTCGATAGCGAGATGCTTGAATTCTGTTGAAGACGTACCCCGTCCACCTGACACGGCACACCGACCACTGCGATCGGAGCGATCCCTCTGCGCATTGCCTCACGCAACGCCAACGTGTTTGGAGAATATGTGTAGCGCGAGCCAGCAGCACCAAGAACCTCTTCACGAGTCGTAGCAAGAAGAGGGCGACCGATCTGTTCCTGACCAGGAATGACGTCACCAAGAACCACTCCTTGCAGGTTGCCCTGCTCAAGCCCATGCAACACAAGCGCCGAAACGAGTCCACCATCTTGGGCACGCGCCACCAGCTCTGGATCCGTCGAGCGCGCGTAGACGCCATATCCGTACGACCCGAAACCTTCGTCTTTCGCGGCTGGCGACAGGTGATTGAGCATCACCGGAAGATCGTTGTCAACCGGACGCAGCACCGGACACGCCTCGACACACAACACACACAGAACGCAAGCCGATGTTCTTGTATCTTGAGGCTTTTCGTCGATGTAATCGAACACGTCAACAGGACAAATCGCCACGCAAGCAGCACACCCAATGCACTTGCCGGATTCCACGACCTCAGCCATAAGAAAATCAACCGCTCGAAACCCCCCGCGGTTCAGTTCCCGACGCCACGCATAAGCCCACTCGTTGGGGTCCGCACCCTTGTCCCTCAAGGAACGATACAGCTCACCAACACGCTGCGTCTTGGAGTCCACGGAGCGCTTGGGACCATCGGTCGTGGTGTCTTTGGCATGTTCCCCCTCAAAAGGAGGGGAGAGTCGAGACGAATCATCTGCCGCTGATGAGCGCGAACCGTAGTGGGCGGGGTTCCGGGTCTCTTTTGGTGATTCTGCCATGGTCGCTAGTTCGTTTCGTTGGTAGCTGCTGCGTGAGCAGCAACTGCGGTGCGGGTAAGGTGTTCGATCTGGGTCCAGGCTTCGTCGATGAGGAGCTGCTTTGCGGCGATCCAGCTCCCCCCAATCGCGGCGATGCCTGCAACCTGCCAGTAGGACGGTGCAAGCTCGGCGTTGATCCCGCCGGTGGGAATGAATTCGATTCCGAGGTGCCGATACGGCCCAAGCAACGCCTCGATCGTTGTAGCGCCACCCATGGCTTCGGCGGGGAAGTACTTGAGGAACCGATGTCCAGTAGCGAGGGCCGTTTCAATTTCAGAAGGGGTGGCTACACCCGGCCAGAAGGGCAGACCCGCTTCGTCGGCGGCGGCAACGACAGCTTCGTTGAAGCCAGGAGCAACCGCAAACTGGGCACCCGCATCGGCCGCGGCCAAGACCTGTTCCGGTGAAGTGATGGTCCCGGCGCCCACGAGCATCTCGGGTAAATGGTTGCGGATATCGCTGATGGCTTGGGCAGCCCCTTCCGTTCTGAAGGTTATTTCGATCACATCCAGAGCACCCCCCAATAGCGCCTCGGCGAGCGGGAGAGCAATGGTTGGAGTCGGGAGTGCCACCACAGGCACGAGTCCGGCCTTACGCACTCGTTGTTCGGCTCTAGCGTGTGACACGTGCAGCGCCTCCCTTCACAACTCGTTCAACGTCGGCGAGTGTGGCCATGGTTGTGTCTCCCGGGGTGGTCATGGCAAGAGCGCCATGGGCTGCGCCGTACTCAACACATTCTTGCGGCGTCTTTCCCTCGAGGAGACCGTAGATGAGGCCCGACGCGAAGCTATCGCCGCCCCCCACTCGATCGAAGATCTCAAGATTGGGTCGATGGGTGGCCTCATACAATGATCCGTCTGCCCATAGGACTGCACCCCAGTCGTTGCGGGAAGCGGACCGAACTCCCCGGAGCGTGGTTCCAACGCCCTGGAGATTTGGGTAGTCGGCGGTGACGCGTTGAATCATTGCACCGAACGCGGTGGGATCCAGGTGCATGAGGTCGTCACCGACGCCTTCGATTGGGTATCCCAGAGCGGCCGAGAAATCTTCTTCATTACCAATCATCACATCCACATGGTGGGCGAGTTCCCGATTCACTTCCTGAGCGCGAGCTTTGCCACCATGATCCTCCCAAAGGGAGGGGCGATAGTTCAAGTCGTAGGACACGATCGTCCCGGAAGCATGAGCGGCCTGCATTGCCTCAAGCACGACATCTGGAGTCTGTTCGCCGAGTCCAGCTACGATGCCGCCGGTGTGTAGCCACCGAGCGCCCTCTGTCTCGAAGATCTGTTGCCAATCGACCTGACCGGGTTGGAGCAGGGAGGTTGCAGTGTGGCCGCGGTCGGAGCAACCCTTTGCGGCACGAGCGCCATAGCCGCGCTCGGTGAAGTTGAGTCCGTTGCGGGCTCGTTTGCCAACGCCATCGAAGTCGACCCACTGAACGTGTCTCATGTCGACACCCCCCTGGAGGATCAAGTCCTCAAGAAGACGACCGATCTCGTTGTCGACAATGGCGGTGACAACGGTGGTCCGCTTCCCGAAGCACCGGCGTAGCCCTCGGCTGACGTTGTACTCCCCGCCGCCTTCCCAAACCTGAAAATGTCTAGCGACACGAGTTGGGACATCACCAGGATCGAGGCGAATCATCACCTCGCCGAGGGACACACAGTCCCACAGACAGTCTTGCGCCGGTCGGATTGTCAACGACATAGTCGTCTCCCGTTTTCAGCAATCCATGCGTGGTCGATTGGTGGTGTGTTGCCAGCTACCATGACAAACTTATCAGACAACTCGGAAGCACATACCGTCGCAGCCTCAGTTTCAATGGCCCTGAGCGTCAGCAGGGCGTTCTTCGGGGATTGCCAGGTAGGCGGGGAAATCAGGGTCGACGGCATGGGTGATTCCCAGTCCTCGGGAGACGCGGTTGACATAATTGAGATGGGCACACTGGGAGTTGGCATCGAGGATGTCGAGATCGGTGAACCCCTGTGATCGCAGGCGCTCAATGTCCTCTTCGACCACGGAGCCGGGCGCCCGGGTGAGTTTGGTCGTGTAGCGGACCAGTTCGCGATCGGCGGGGGACAGATCGAGGCTGTCGGGATCGTTGGCCAGTGTGATGATCTGATCGTTGTCGAGCCCGGTTTCACGGAGCTTGATGGTTGCCTGGCTCGAGCAGTAGGTGACATCGTTCAGCGCCGACGTCACGAAGCTGATCAGATTGCGTTGGTGCTTGGTCAGGTTGGATGGGCACCGTTCGCTTACCGCGTAGAGATCGAGCCGAGTAGCGGCGAGACGTGGGTACAAGGAGCCGACCATGGTCGTTTCTGTTGGTTTCCCGAGCGCTCTTGCTTGTCGATCGTAGACTGCCCGGAGTTCGTCGTCGGCTTCCTCGTAGGGGATCGTCTTGATCCACATCATTTCCTCCAGTTTCGACAACCGAGCACCGAGTACTCAGTGGTGTAGGCAGAGACCAGGGAGCATCTGCCATTGGTTATCCTACCAGATGTCTGATAAGTTGTGACAACAAGCCTATGACATGGAGACAGGACTCGCTTATGACATTCCCTTGGGGCATTTGGTTCGAGCCGACACAACCGGTACGAAGAATCGTGGAGTTGGCACGACTTGCCGAAGCCGAGGGTGCGACGGTTTGCCTGATTGCTGACGAAGGCACAGCCCGTGACGTCTACGTCACGATGACCGCCGTCCTTATGGAGACTCAGAACCTGACGGTCGGCCCCGGGATAACGAACCCGTTTTCCAGACATCCAGTCACAACCGCAGCCACCATCGCGACGCTGCACGAGGCCTTTCCCAACCGGGTGTGGCATGGACTTGGCGTTGGCGGAAGCCGTGTCCTGGAGCCCTTGGCGCTCGATCCAAAGAAGCCTTACACAGCGCTCAAGGAGGCGGTCGACATCAACACCCGCCTTCTGGCTGGCGAGATGGTTGGGACAGCGCAACTCGATTGGTTCGAAGGCGAGGTGCCGCTGGCGTTGGCTGGCCGCGGACCCCGCACGCAGAATCTGGCCGCAGAGCGGGCAGATTGGGTGGTGTTGACTGCAAAGCCTTTGGCCGATCTGCCGGAAGAGGCGGAACGCATTCGTGCAGGCGGCAATGCCAAGATAGCGTGGTCAGCGTATTTGGCTTATTCAGAGGAGGAGAAGCGCCAGGTTCTTGCCCACTTCTCCTATATGGCGGTAGATTCTCCACCGGACATTCGTGCGGCTGCCGGTCTCGACGATGAGCGGGTCGAGAAAGTTCGGTCTGCGATGCTCGCCGGTGATTTCGAGGCGGCAGTTGATCTTCTGCCATTGGCCCTGGTTGATTCGTATGCGGTCGCAGGTACTCCTGAACAATGTGCGGAGACGATCCGCTCCCTGCGCAGCTGTTTCGATCTCTTCATGCTTCCCATCAACAAGGACGCGACCGCGGAGGATCACATCCGAGCCTCGGCCCCTGTCCTACGAGCCGCGGCATCGGAGTAGACGTGATATCCGTTCGTTTCGCCCTGCACATACGCAACCGTTGCTGGAGTTGACACCATGTTCAAAGGCTTTGGAATATCTCTCTCGAACGAAGACCCTGCCGAGAACACGCTGGCCATGATCCAGCGCGCCGATCAGTTGGGATACGATGAGGTATCACTCCCGGAGAGCAGGCATTTCCGATCGGTGTTCAGCGTGGCGGCGGCCGCGCTGGCGACAACCGACCAGATCACTGTGCGCATCGGGGTGACCAATCCGGTGACCCGACACCCCACGATTCTGGCAATGGAAGCGGGTACCCTCGCCGAGATCGGCAACGGAAGGCTCCGTTTTGGCATAGGGGCTGCCGCCTGGACGATGCGAGCGCTTGGGTATGCTCCGGACCGTTGGAAACCCTACACAAACACGGTCGAGGCCGCGCGAGCGATACGGCAGCTCTTGACCGGTCAGCCGCTCGGCTTCACCCCAACGACTTTTTCGGCATCACCGGAGACGAGTCTCGATTTCACCCCACCACATCCCATCCCCGTTGATCTCGGCGCCGTGAACGCAAGGATGATGGAGGCTGTCGGCGAGGTCGGGGATGGTGTGCAGCTTGGAGCACTGGCCAGCCCGGGATATGTGTCTTGGGCCCGTGAGCGAATGACAATTGGGGCCACACGTGCTGGACGTGACCCCGCTCACATGCTGGTCGCTTCCAATGTTCTGACGTCGGTAGCAAGAGATCGGCGGATGGCCCGCGACGCGGTTCGAGACGTATTGGCTTACTACCTCCACAGGGTGGAGTCGATCATGATTGAGGCGGGCGGAGACGTGGATCGTGACCAAGTCGCCAGGATCGGTGCCGCGGTCAGGGATCATGGTGTCGACGCTGGGGCCAAGCTGGTGAACGGTGACCTCATTGACACTTTCGCCGTTGCCGGAACCGTCGAAGACGTTGTCGAAGGCTTCGGCCGATTCATCGCTGCCGGTCTCGAGGTTCCCCTCGCGTGGTACACATTTGGACCGGATCCCGATTGGGCCATCGACGTTCTCGCCTCCGAGGTACGACCCGCCCTCCTCGATCTCGACGCGAGGACATCCGATGGCTAGCCGCTGGACGCGCAACCGTCATACCCATGCGTGCTGTCGCCCCAACAGATTGAAAGGAGTTGCACAATGGCCTATATAAGACAGATCGAACGTGCTGATGCGACGGGAGATCTGAAGGTGTTCTATGACGCCTTGTTCGAGATCGTTGGTGATATTCCCAACATTGTGAAGTTGTCGAGCCTCAAAGTTGCTGCGGCGTCTGCAGCACAGGATCTATATCAGTCGGTGCTCTATCACGATTCGGGGCTTTCGATGGAGGAGAAGGAGATGGTGGCTACGGTCGTGTCCGTCATCAATGGGTGTGTCTATTGTCATGACCATCACGGTGGCGTTCTCACCAGATTGACCGATGATCCTGACCTTGTCGACCAAATTATCTCCAACTTTCGTGATGCGCCGATCAGCTCGCGAGCGATGTGTCTGCTCGAGTTTGCTGAGAAGCTCACCCGCACGTCGGGATCGATGGGCTCAGCGGACATTGAGGCTCTGCGTGATCTCGGATTGTCCGATGAAGACATCCTCGATCTTGTCCAGCTGGTTTCATACTTCAACTACACGAACCGGGTAGCTGTCGCCCTCGGAGTCGATCCGGAGATTTCAGACACATAACTCGAGGGGGGTTGTGGTGTATCGTCCTTGTGAGCTGAGTGGGGTATTGTCGGTTGTCTGGTATGACGCCAGGTTTTGGTTGGTGGAGTTCCTTGGCGTGTGGTAGCCCTAGTAGATGGGAGGTAGTCGAATGGTGAAGACTCGGGGGCAGAGGCGGCTACGGTCGGATTCGCGTCCGATTTATCTCCAACTTGTTGATGCGTTGTTTGATTGGGTGAATGAGGAGGGTTTGCAGCCGGGGGATCGCGTGCCCGGGGAACCCGAGTTGGCTCGAATATTTGAGGTGGGTAGGTCAACAGTGCGTGAGGCTCTTGTCTATCTCGAGTATGAGGGGATTGTGAATCGTTCTCAGGGCTCTCACACCACTTTGACTTCTCTTGTTCGTCAGCCAGCGATGGGTCTTGAGGTTTTGGAGCCGGTGGAGGCTTTGGCTGCGCGGCAGGGGTGGGAGTGTAAGACCCGTGATCTTTCTCTTACTCAGCGTCCTGCTGATGCTGTGCAGGCTCGTAAGTTGCGTGTGGATGTTGGTTCTGATGTTGCGATTATTCGTAGAACCAAGTTTACAGAGGAGGGTCCTTTTGCTCTCATGGAGAGCATTGTTCCTGATGCGGTCAAGCCGTATGACGTGTTGCTGGTGGAGTTTGAGGATTCCATAACGGCATTGCTCGACAACGTTGATACATTGCGGTTTGCTGCGGCTGAGATCTCGGCCACGATTGCTGAGGGCCATGTTGCTGATGCTTTGGCATGTGGGGCCTTTGGGGCGGGTTCTCCTGTGTTGTTGTTGGAAGAGTTCTTCTATGGCGACGGTGAGGCTCCGTTGGCTTGGAATCTGAATTATTTTGTGCCTGGCACGATTCGGTTTGAGTTGT
>DIDS01000024.1 GCA_002418265.1 Acidimicrobiia bacterium UBA5794
AGCCCTGGAGCAACCGATTCCTGGTCGTGATTGGCAAGACTTTGGGGTTCAAATCCCTCTCCCTCCGCCAACTCAGATCACGGACTACAGATTACGGATGGCAGGCACATGCTGTAAGCCGAAAGCTGTGAGCTAAAAGCTTTCTTGAGGCTCAATCCCTCTCCCTCCGCGCAAAAAGCGATGTGCTCAACGGACACCGTGCACCCCGCCCTTGGGCGTTCCACCGGTAACGCGTTCTGGCCGACTGACTCGTCCGAGGCCACCCCGGTACACCCGGAGCAAACCGCTTAGGGCTGCTTCCTTCCGGACCTGACCCGGTTCACGACGCTCCGCCGCACCGGGACCTCGCAGTCAACATCAATCGAACCAGCGCTTGACTCACCGATTTTGCACCCTCAGGCGGGGAGTTCAGCTCCGCATGAAGAGGTTTTCGGATTCAGGGCACCCCTAGTACCCCACCTAGCACGGTTGACGTGATGGTACCGACCACAAAAAGACACCGCCGAGCGGTCGGCACAGGATTCTCAGATCCCACGAGAGGTATCTGATTTCAGACTTCTGGAGTCTGACTTGTGCAAAAGTGCTGCCCACACGAATCCCATTGGCCCGAGCCTCCAGGTGTCGATGAGGGTCAGGGGGGTGTTGGCAAGGAGTTGCTGGGGCGGGGGATGCTTGTCGAGGGTCTTATGAAGATATGAGTACTCCTCGCGCGCTCCCACCGTCATCCCGGCGAGTGGAAGCACGACTGACGTTCCAGCTCGATGAATCTTCGCCTTGATCCTTCCAACAGGTCTTCCGAGGTCGACAATTCCTGCCATTCCTCCAGGTCGAAGAACCCGTGCGATCTCGGCCATCGTCGTGTCAACCGAGTCGAGGTTCCGAAATACATAGGCAGAAAAGACCGCATCAAACGACTCGTCAACGAACGGCAACTGCTCACCAACCGCGACGACCCGCTCATCTGCATTGTTGAGGGCGAGCATCTCTGGGGAAGGGTCAAGGGCGACAAGCTGGCGCGACCGCATGATCTCGTTTGCCGCACCTGTGCCGGCGCCAAGGTCGAGTATTCGACCCTCCGGGAGTCGGGAAACGACCGTGTTGCGCCACTTCTGATCTTGTCCGAACGACAAGATCGCATTCAACCGGTCGTATCGGTCTGCGATGTCCTCGAAGACCTTGCCGTTGCTCATCCCGCGGTGAGCTGCTCGAACCCGGCATAGCGGACGAGCGCCTGTGGGATCTGCACCGAACCATCGGCGTTCTGATTGTTTTCCATCAACGCAATCAGAATTCGGCCAACCGCAATCGCTGTGCCGTTGAGTGTGTGTACGAGCTCGTTTCCCGATTCGGATCGGTACCGGATCTTCAGCCGACGACTCTGATAGTCCGTCGTGTTCGATGTCGAAGTGACCTCGCGATATCGGCCCTGTGACGGGAACCATGCTTCGATGTCATATTTCTTCGCGGCAGACGATCCGAGGTCACCCGCTGCCACGTTCACAACGCGGTACGGCAATTCGAGACCGCCAAGCAGCTCCTCTTCGCGGGCGAGTAGGAACTCGTGTTCGGCTGCCGAATCCTCAGGCCGAACGAACGAGAACATCTCGACCTTGTCGAATTGGTGTACCCGAAAAATGCCCCGAGTGTCCTTCCCATACGTTCCGGCTTCGCGTCGAAAGCACGTTGAATAGCCTGCGTACCGAACGGGGAGTTCATCCTCGTCAAAGATCTCGTCTGCATGGAACGCAGCAAGGGGCACCTCGGACGTACCAACAAGGAACAGGTCGTCGTCGGTGATCGAATACACCTGCTCGGCATCTCCAGGGAAGAAGCCAGTGCCGTACAAGGCGTGGTCGCGAACCAAAACGGGTGGAATCATCGGCTTGAAGCCGTGTGGCATCAGCATGTCCATGGCGTATCGAATGAGCGCAAACTCGACAATTGCAAGATCGCCCATGACAAACCCGAACCGCGAGCCCGAGACTTTCGATGCCCGTTCAACGTCGAGTACACCAAGTTCCGCCCCCAACTCCACGTGGTCCTTCGCATCGAAGTCAAATATGCGGGGGCTACCGACCGTGCGGATCTCGACTGCATCTTCTTCTTCAAGTCCGTCGGCAGCCGTCGGGTCCGTCATGTTCGGGAGCTGCACCCATATGGAGTTGAATTGCTCGTCCAGTGCGTCGGCGTCAGCAATCAGTGCCTTGTAGTCCTCAGCGAGTTGCGACGCATCCGCAATCGCCTCGGCCTTTTCTTCACCGACAAGCGTGGCAATCGCCTTGCCCGCAGCCTTCTGATTGGCGCGTACTTCTTCCGCACGGACCCTGGCTTGTCTGCGCCTTTCATCCAGGTCGGTGAGGGCATCGAGATCGAAGTCAACTCCGCGTCTGGCAAGCGACGCGGCGAGCGCATCACGCTGTGTCCGGAGAATGGCGATGTCAATCATGTTGCAGGCAGGTTACCGATCGACAGGCGTCCGCGTTCTGTGGGCTCCAGCCTACAAAAAACCGGGGGCTGGAACCCTGGGTACGCGGGGTTAGCGACCGAGGGCGCGATCGACGGCTGCGAGTTCTTCGGGGGAGAGGCTCTCGGTCCCTTTTCCGGCGGTGACTTGTTTGGTGAAGAACACGGTCTCGTCGCGTGCAACAAGAAGGGAAATGATCAGCCCATCGCCGCGCTGATTCAGCAGTGCGACCGACCGTGACTGGTTTCCTGCAATGTTTCCGAACGCGTCATACGCCACGACGCCGATGTAGCTGACGGCGTACGGCAGGCGTCCCTCAAGCACTGATATCCGCTGATCGAGTTGTGTCACAGCCTCGGCGTTCGCCGAGGATGTCACCGTCAGCTGTTGGAGGAGTTCAACGACGTTGCCGTCAGTGGGGATCACATCAAGCTTTCTCCGAACGGCCTGAACCTGGACGATCGCAATCAGAGCACCAACGATCGCAATCACCCCGAGCACAAGACCTGCATCGTTCATGATTCCCCGCTTTGGATGAACTTCATGTCCCACGAATTGTCTTCGGGACGGTTGTCGTCATCGATTGTGACCGTCAGCTTCACCTGATACAAACCGTCCGGCGCAACATCAAGGTCTGGGAACGAAACCGATGAGGATGAGCCGCCTGCAATTTCGGCAATCGTCTCGGTGATCGAAATCGATTCATCCGTATCAGCGTTGAGGAGATCGAGCTTGACGACCACCGAAGATGCAACCTCATTCCCGGTGTTTGTCACAACAGCGGTGAGGTTCACCATGTCCGAAAACGGGATGAGGGGTATGCCGCCCCTGTCGCTGACGGGCTCAGGATCGAGTTGTCCCGTCACCGCGACGTTGCGGTGCGCCGCAAGCTCGTACGATGTCGAAACGTTCAGCACCACAGAGATCGGGTTGTACAGCTCAGGATTGGTGGGGTTGGGGTTGATGTAGACGACTGATACAAACATCGAAGTGTCGATGTCTTCTATTGGTTTCTCAAGCGACTGCATGAACAGGACGTACGCTGCGTCTCCGGCACGGAGTTCGTCAAACGCCGCAGAGAGTTCTCGGGTCGCTGTATTGGCGGAACCACCATCCATGAGAGCCACCAGGACCCGTTCGACCTCTGCGACACCTTTCGACCATGACAGCGAAGCCGTCGAAAGTGATCCGTACGACGCTGCCACCGTTGGGGAAACCTCGACGTCAAGCAACACGTTTGCCTCGGCGGCAGTTTTCGTGATCCTGGCCAATCGGTTGATGAGGTCTTGGCGCGATGTGTCCCCAATTGATGCAAGCGCCGATTCCAGTTCAGCTGCCGCCGTGGCATGCAGGGCGGTCGCGTCGTCCGCAGCCGCGAAGAAACCAACGGCACCCCGCTGCTCCGTTTGGCGTGTCACAAGATATGCGACGGAGGCAACGACCGCTATCAGGGTGAGAATGATCAGCAACCAGCGGCGCCGCCTGAAACGACGGTCTGGTCGGTAGGACCGATACGTCATGGTGGGCGAGGAGGGACTTGAACCCTCACGAGTGTTACCTCACAGGAACCTGAATCCTGCGCGTCTGCCAATTCCGCCACTCGCCCGACGCTGCGAAAGGCTACCACGGGCGCGCAATAGCGCCCTTGTCAGATCGGTCATTGACCGATCCGTGGTGTTGTTGCTACGTACTAGCGGCCCGTGTTCATACAATCAACGACATGAATCTCGCCCGAGGCCTCGAACGGCGACTCGAAAACCTTGTTGACGGCGCGAGCGCGACCGTCTTCAAAGGTCGGATGCATCCGGTTGTCATCGGGAGTAAGGTCCTTCGGCAGCTGGACTTTCTGGTGTCAGACTCGGTTGCTGGCCCACAAATCCCCAACGATCTCGTCGTTGCGCTCAACCCATCCGACATCGATCCCGATTATGACCGACGGGTACTCATTCGGGAACTGGAAGCTGTCGTGAGAGAATCGGCGAAAGAAAACGGGTGGCGACTCGCTGGGCCGGTATCGATCCATGTAAAGACCGATCCGGGTATCCCCCGTGGTGTCCTCGGTTGCACCGGGACGGTGACTGCTGGACCACTCCCCGCCTGGTCCCAACTCATCGCCGACGACGGGTCGGCCGTACTCAACATCGCGATGAATCGCGTGCTCATCGGTCGAGGACTCGACTGTGACATCCGAATTGCAAACGAGCAGGTCTCACGCCACCACGCAATCATCTTTCTGGATCAGGGTTCTACGAAACTCAGCGATCTTGGTTCCTCAAACGGAACATTCGTGAACCATTCAAGGATCGCTGGTGATCCGCTGGTGCTCAGACCAGGCGACAACGTCCTCCTCGGCGACCTTTCCTTCACGTACCGGCCGGTGAATTAGCCATGCCTGCCCTCTTTTTCAACATCATCAAGTTGCTGTTCCTCGCCATGTTGTTCCTTTTTCTGTGGCAGGTTGCCCGGGCGGTGCGAGCCCATGTGGGTGCGAATCCCGGTACCCGCACGGCCGGGTTTGCGGCTGAGGTGGTTGTCCTCACCGGTGGAGGCGATCCAGAGCGGGTGAGGCTCCGGCCCCAAGGTCACGTATTCGGACGATCAGAGGACGCTGACATCCCCATCGATGACCCATACGCCTCCGAATTCCACGCAAGGGTCGGAGTCACAGACAACAAGGTGATCGTCCACGATCTTGGATCCACCAACGGCACCTATGTGAACGGTCGGAGGGTCACAAGCCCAACAACAGTTGTCAGAGGCGATACCGTTCAGATCGGCAAGACCATTCTTGAGGTGAGATGAAGTACGTCTGGGCATCCGGCACCGACACCGGCAAGGTGCGAGAGCACAACGAGGACGCGCTCTATCCCGCCGAATCCGGGAGCAGCGACAACACCATCTTGTTGATGGTCGCTGACGGTATGGGTGGAGCCGTGGCCGGGGAGATCGCGTCGCGAATCGCAGTGGAAGCAGCATCGGAACAGCCAACCGATGCCACCATTGAGCCATCCGATCGTGTCCTTGCCGGAAACTCTGCCGTCATACTCGCAACGGAAGAAGACCGCTCCCTTGCAGGAATGGGCACCACAATGACCCTCGTCCGGCTTGATCCCGACGGGGTTGCAGCATTCGCCCACGTCGGTGATTCTCGCGCCTACCTACTGCACGACGGCGAACTGACCCAACTCACCGACGACCATTCTCTTGTTGGAGAACTCGTCACTTTGGGGAGGATCTCCAAGGAAGAAGCCAGACATCATCCACACCGACACCTCGTGACCCGAGTTCTCGGGCTCGGACCAATCCCGATTGACACGTTCGAGATCAACCTCGAACCGGGAGACAGAATTCTTCTCTGCTCGGATGGTCTCACCGACATGGTGTCCGACATCATGATCGAGGAGATCCTCAGTGCCGGCGAGGGCGTCGAACCAACAGCGTGGGCGCTGATCGAACAGGCAAATGCGGCCGGGGGCGTCGACAACACGACCGTTGTCGTGGTCGACGCGACTGAATGACGCGCACGGCCGAAACCGGCCTCATCATCGCCGCCGCGATCCTCGCTGCAGTCGGCGTCGGAATCGTCGAGTTCACAAAGGACAACTGGCTCAACGCCCAGGTTGTCGTGACCTTCGGTGTATTTGTCATCGCCTTCGGCGGCATCCAGATCGCCGTTCGACGCTGGGCATCTGGCGCATCAAGCCTGCTCCTTCCAACGGTCGCTTTCCTCACAGCGATCGGATTCATCGAGATCTATCGACTCGACGGCCACCTTGCAGCGATACAGCGATGGTCGATGCTGATCGCCGCAGCGGCCGGTGTCGGTCTCTTGTGGTTGTTACGGAACACAGGCGTCGGCGTCCTGCGCAGATACCGTTACGTACTGCTTGCTGTGGGTGTGTTGTTCCTGATGCTTCCTCTCCTGCCCGATGGATGGCCGCTTCACGGTGCGGTGGTGAATGGGTCGCGACTCTGGGTGAGGATCGACGTCCCTGGACTCGACCGTGTCCTCAGCTTCCAGCCGGGAGAAATCGGAAAGGTGCTCGTCACGATCTTTCTTGCCTCGTACCTCGCTGAACGATCCGAGGCGATGGCAACCATTGATCGCAAGATTGGACCGTTCAAGCTCCCCGAACCCAGACATCTGTTCCCGGTGCTGGTGGCCGCCGGTATCGCTTTCGTCATTCTCATCTATCAAAGGGACCTCGGGGCGTCGCTGCTCTTGTTCGGTCTGTTCATCGGCATGCTCTACATCGCGACTGGTCGATCGTTCTACCTCGTCACCGGGGCGCTCGCTGCCGTTGCTGGAGGGGCGGCTGCATACTCGACGTTCAGCCATGTTCAACGACGAATCGACGCATGGCTCGACCCGTTCGGTCACTTCTCAGATGCCGGCTATCAATCGGTTCAAGCGCTCTTCGCCATGGGTTCGGGATCCCTGACAGGTTCCGGAATCGGTCTCGGTCGTCCCGACCTGATCCCAGCTGCGGAAACAGACTTCATCTTCGCCGCCATCGCTGAAGAGATGGGGCTGGCGGGTTCCCTTGCCGTCATCGCCGCGTTCGCACTCCTGGTTGCCGCCGGTTTCGGTATTGCCATCAGGTCACGGGATCTGTTCCGCAAGTACCTCGCGGGTGGGTTGACCATCGTTCTTGCGCTCCAGGCGATCATCATCCTTGGTGGGGTACTCAGGGTGATGCCCGTGACGGGCATCACCCTCCCGTTCATGTCCTACGGCGGGTCGTCGCTCCTTGCCAACACAGCAATCATCGCGCTGTTGCTGCGCATTTCGGATGAGGAGCGCGCGTGAACGTCTCTCTTCGGCGAGCTGCCTACGCACTTCTTGGCGCCTTCTTGGTGCTTGCAGTTTCAGTGACCTATGTACAGGCAATCAACGCACCCGAATACCGCGACGACCCTCGCAACCCAAGGGTGGTTGCATGGAGGACCGGTCGTGAACGGGGTCCAATCGTCACGTCGGATCGGGTCGTCGTTGCAGAGTCTCGTCCAAGCCCGAACGATCCGACCTTGTTCCAACGGGCCTATCCCTTCGATGGCCTCTACGCACACACCGTTGGCTACACGTCCGTTCTCTTTGGATCTCGTGGCCTTGAACGAACCCATGCATCCGAACTCACATCGAACCGTGACTCGACCATCTCGGGTGTCCTCAACGGGATCCTTGGTGGCGACACCCGACCCCGAGGTCTTCGTCTCACCATCGACCACAGACTCCAACAGGTCGCAACGGACGCGCTCGGACAGCAACGAGGGGCTGTGATAGCCCTCGATCCCAAGACGGGCGCGGTTCTTGCCCTCGTGTCGTACCCGAGTTTCGACCCCAACAGCCTCATCGGTCTCGACGCTGCACAGGCTGGCGCTGACCTTGAAAACGATCCGGACCAGCCCCTGAGAAACCGTGTCTCTGACGAGACGTACGCGCCAGGATCCGTGTTCAAGATCGTGACCACAGCAGCTGGACTCGATACCGGTTTGGTGAGTCCTTCAAGTGAGTTCCCTGATCCGGTGGAACTCGAGCTTCCGGGAAGCTCTTCGACGATCAAGAACTTTGACGGGGAGGTCTGTCGCGCAGGGACGCAGGTGAGCCTTGAGTACGCATTCGTCCATTCATGCAACACGACCTTTGCACAGCTTGGCATGAAACTCGGGGGCGAAGAACTTGCCAGACATGCAAACCAGTTCGGATTCAACAAGCTTGTACCGTTCGATCTCGAAACTCTTGTGAGCTTCTTCCCAGACGATGGAAGCCTCAACGACAATCTCCCCGCAACCGCGCAGTCCGCCATCGGGCAACTCGACGTCCAAACGACACCACTCCTTGTTGCGCTATCGGGGGCCGCGGTTGCCAATGGTGGGGAGATGATGGTCCCGTATCTCGTCTACGACATCTTCACATCAGATGGAACGGTCGAGTCGTCCACCGTACCCATGGTGTGGAGACGAGCCATGAGTCCGGCAACTGCCTCTGTTCTGAGTGGTCTCATGGAGCAGGCGGTCGTTTCGGGAACCGGGAAGAAGGCCGCGGTTCCCGGTGTAAGAATCGCAGGGAAGACGGGAACCGCACAAGTCACTGGCAAGGCCCCCCACGCATGGTTCGTCGGGTTCGGTCCCGTGGAGCCCGAGCCTGACGAGCAATCGATCGTCGTCGCCGTGGTCGTCGAATCGGGAGGCGACTTCGGTGAGTCTGCAACCGGCGGAAGCGTTGCGGCCCCCATTGCGCAAAAGGTGCTTGCGACCTTCTTTGAGTAGGCGGACAGCACTTCCATCAGTTGCCCTCATTATCGAAGTCGCTGTGTACCCTCCCATCCGTGGAAGATCGCTTACTTTCTGATCGGTACCAAATCATCAGACACCTCGCCCGCGGGGGTATGGCAGATGTCTTTGAGGCCAACGACACGTTGCTGAACCGATCGGTTGCAGTGAAGGTTCTTCACGCCAATTTCGCCTCCGATGAGGCATTCGTCACACGCTTCAGACGCGAGGCGCAGGCCGCGGCAAATCTTTCTCACCCGAACATTGTGGCGATCTACGACTGGGGTCAGGACGCAGGCACCTATTTCATGGTGATGGAGCTGATCAAGGGCAAGACGCTTCGCGATGTCCTGCGAGAGGACGGTGCAATCCTTCCCAGGAGGGCTGCGGAGATCGCTGCAGAAACCGCAGCAGCCCTCAGTGTTGCCCATCAACACGGTGTCTATCACCGTGATGTGAAGCCTGGCAACATCATGCTGACCGACACCGGAGCCGTCAAGGTCACCGATTTCGGGATTGCGCGGGCACTCGACGATTCTGAGGAATTGACACGCACGGGTGCCGTGATCGGGACCGCGACCTACTTCTCGCCTGAGCAAGCCCAGGGGCTGCCAGCTGATGAGCGATCAGACGTGTACTCACTCGGCGTCGTCCTCTATGAAATGATTGCTGGTCGACCGCCGTTCTCCGGCGAAAGCCCGGTCGCTGTGGCGTATCAGCACGTTTCTGAACACGCGGTCCCGCCTCACGATGTGAACGCTGATGCACCGATAGAACTATCAGCAATTGCATCGCATGCGATCCAGAAACGTGCTGAGGACCGGTACCAAAGCGCAGACGAGATGCGTGCGGACCTGATGCGTTACCTTGGGGGATTCGAACCGATGGCCGCGGGTGTTGTGTCTGCTGCTGCGGCTACGGCCATGATTCCTCCACCCGTCGGCATGCCAGCGGGTACCAGACCAATGCCCGGTGTCACCACGGGTACACAAAGGTTCGACGCCCCTGTCCAGGAGCGCTCACAGACCGGCTATTGGGCAGCCGTCGGTGGCCTCATCGTTATCCTCGGCCTCGGCGTCTGGTTGCTGATCAGGCTCCTTTCCGGAGGTGACGCAGCCGCAAACACGGTCGTGATTCCGGATCTCGTTGACGTCGAGGCAAATCAGGCGTTCGAGACACTCCAAGAAGAGCTCGGTCTGAAAGTACGCCAAAGGGAAGAGAACAGCGACACCATCGCCGCGGGACGGGTGACTCGTACGGACCCACCCGCTGGTTCGAAGGTTCCGGTCGGGGAGTTTGTGACCGTTTATGTGTCACTGGGGCCTGAACAGTTCGGTGTGCCCAATGTCATCGGGGAAAACGTCGACATTGCGCGGAACAGGATCACAGACCAGGGATTCACCTTGGGGGACATCAAATACGAGCCTGCGGACGACACGGATGAAAACATCGTCATCAACCAGTCCCCTCCCGGTGGGACGAGCGCGGCACCCGGAACGGCTGTCAATCTCGTCGTGTCCTTGGGTCCCGAGGCGATTGCGGTCCCCGACGTTTCCGGCAAATCGACCGATACCGCCATCTTGGAGCTCGCCCGTGCTGGCTTCACGAACATCGAAACGCTCAATGAGTTCTCCCAAGATATCCCCCTCGGATTTGTGATAGGGACGAATCCCGCAGCAGGTCAGGAGATACCGAAGGAAGCCACGATCATTCTCATCGTCTCGGATGGTCCCGAACCCGTCCCTGTTCCCGATCTCGTCGGAAAGACGCAGGCTGCTGCCCAATCTGAGATGTCTGGTCTTGGACTCGTGATGATCGTGAGCACCGAGACGGTCGCGGTGCCACTCGACTCGGGTCTCGTTGGGAACATCGCGGAACAGAATCGTGACCCGGGCGAAGTCGTCGAGGTCGGCACATCCGTCACCGTCAAGCTCGGCGTTGTCGCAAAGGTTGCTGTACCGGACCTTTTCCAGATGTCTGTGGAAGCCGCAGAATCTGCCGCGGAAGCACAAGGACTGCTCGTGGATATCAGTGTGGTTGACCCTCCGGTTTCGACGCCAAACCCGGCCCTGGATGGAAAGGTGGCGACCCAAAACCCAACCGCTGGCACCATGGTGAACCAAGGTTCAACCATCACGGTCGTCCTGTATCTGTGGGACGGCACACCACCGCCGCCTTGAGCGTGACATCAGCATCGGTAGCGGCGTCGCGAAACACCACTCTTCTTTGGTGGTACGCGACCAACAAACGCGACCTGCCTTGGAGGCGGACAACGGATCCGTATCCGGTGCTCGTGTCTGAGGTCATGCTCCAACAGACCCAGGTTGCGCGAGCCATCACGCGTTTCGAGGCATTCATGGATCGGTGGCCAACGGTTCATGACCTCGCGACGGCAACCAACGAGGAAGTGCTTGCGGAGTGGTCCGGGCTTGGCTACAACTCGCGAGCCCTCCGCCTTCGAGACGCAGCAATCCATGTCTCGGAACAAGGTTGGCCCACAGATCCAGCGGCTCTCACGGCTCTCCCCGGGGTCGGACCGTACACCGCAAACGCGATCGCTTCGATCTGCTTTGGAGCACCGGTCGCAGCAGTGGACACGAACTTGCGACGAGTGTTGAGCCGCTGGGATGGTCGAGTGCTCAACAGATTCGATCTCGAACGATTCGCCTCCAGCGTTGTCGGCTCTCCAGCCGGAGATTGGAACCAAGCCCTGATGGACCTTGGTTCAACGATCTGTCTCCCGAGGGAGCCCCTATGCGATCGGTGCCCGGTCGCTGAGACATGCGCCGACCCTTCGATCCACGTTTCAGCTCCACGTCAGTCCCGCTTTGAGGGCTCGACGCGACAGTTGCGGGGAGCCCTGGTACGCGCCGACCTTGTGGGCGATGACCTCAACGAGGCTGGGGAGAAGCTTGGCCGGTCGCCACAGGAAATCAGCCATGCGATTGCGTCACTTGCTGCGGAGGGATTGATCCGATCGCGTGAGCCAGCTTCCTGACAGGAAGTTCGCGAGAATCGCCTTCCCGTGGACCGTCATGATGCTCTCGGGATGGAACTGCACAGCTTCGATCGGAAACATCCTGTGCCGTATCCCTTGGAGCACACCGTCGTCCGAATGTGCGGTTTCCTCAAAAACGTCCGGCACATCGGTCGCAACAAGCGAGTGATACCGGGTTGCGTCAAATGGGCTGGGAATCCCCGCAAATATGCCCTTCCCGTCATGCGTTATCGGGGATGTCTTGCCATGACGTGGCTCGGGAGCGAGCCCGACGGAACCGCCAAACGCAGCGACTGCAGCCTGGAGTCCAAGACAGACACCCAGGGTCGGGATGGCGGGACTGAGGGTCGTGATGTACTCCATGGAATACCCAGCATCTTCGGGACGGCCTGGTCCTGGCGAGATCACGATCCGCTCGGGAGCGAGTGCCTTCGCATCGGCAGATGACAGGACATCATTGCGGTATACGACAGGGTCAGCGCCAAGTTCACCGATGTACTGAACAAGGTTGTACGTAAACGAGTCGTAGTTGTCAACAACCAAGACCCTCATTCGATGCCACCACCGGAATCGAGGAGGTGAGTTCCCATCCAGTTGTAGATGATGTTCAACAACAACAATGCAACAATCACCAGCACGGTCGCAAGGATCACCTTCACCGCAATGGGTCCCGGAAGTCGCAGGAAGAGTTGCTTCATGTTCCGAGAATAGCCGGGGCGTTTGGACCGTCGATGAGCTCGGCGAACACGACAAGTCTCTGTCGAGAGCTGAACTTGGGATGGCACGTCGTAAGTGTCAGGGTCGCCCCACCGCGGTCCTCCGTCACCCAAAGATCACGTGGAGAGACGATCTCGGATCCGGTGACCCGATAGGTGTGAACACCCAGTGCCGTTTCAACCTCGATCAGATCCCCCGGTTTCAGCATGTCGAGTTCATGAAAGGGCGCACCGTAGGTCGTTCGGTGTCCCGAGATAACCGAGTTGCCTGGCTGCCCGGGGAGTGGGGTACTCGGCATGTGGCCCGCACCCGCACGCAGGGTCTTGCGTGAGACACCTTCTACGACTGCCCAACCGCCCGCAAGACGCGGTATGGACGGGATGGTGATGATGGCAAATGGTTCACCGACATCGGGCGGGGCTTCAACGAGAAGTGTCGGGTACCTCACCTCGGGATCCACAAACGGATCCGACGGGTCAGTCGAATTGGTCGGTTCGGTGGATCCGATCGTCGGATCCAGGTAGGGAACCTCGGAAATCTCGACGTCGGCGAAGCGTGAAGTAACCTCCTCGGTCAGTCCTTCGTTCGCCTGTTGAGCGAAATACGTCGTGACGAACAGCTGATGGCCGACAAAGCCGAGCAAGAAAAGGCCGAACCCGATGGTGGTCCAGCCGAAGATGCGGATCGCGCGCCGTGCTCCACCGTCATGTGGATGATCGCTGCTGTCCTGTTCGGTCTCGAGTACGTCAGTCATCGATGCGAGGGTACTGCCAGATCCGGTTTGCGAGCGTAAGGGCTCGCCACCGAGCATCGTCACGGACTTGTTCGCACTACGCTGGCCCCATGCCAGTTTCCAAAGGCCGCAAAAACAAGGCCAACAAGCGCCCGACGCCCCCAAAGCGCAAGCCGACCTCATTGGACACCAAGGGCCCATCACCCACGTGGTACGTCGTCACGATGTTCGGTCTCATGGCTGTGGGAACGCTCGTTATTCTCGCCAACTATGTAGGACTCATGCCTGGCGGAACCGAAAACGTGTGGCTCCTCCTCGGACTGGTCGGCATCGGCGTCGGATTCACCATGACGATGGGGTACAGATAGGCCCTTCGGCCCTATCTGTAGCTTTCAGCTTTCAGCTCACAGCTTTGGAATCCGCGTGAACGGTGCGCATGACAGTCCCAGTCCGACAGCAACTTCGCTGAGCTGAAAGCTGTGAGCTTTCTTCAAATTGCTCTGACCATGTCTTCGCGACAGTGACGGGGAGGAGCAATCTCCTCGCCAATCTGAGCCTCGGTCACCGTCAGGGACAGTCCACACACGGTGCAAAGGTAAGGGACGTCGACTTCCTCGATCGCTGAGGGATCAGGTTCCGGGGGCGGTCCGGCAGAAATGAACCGGATACTCCACACGGTCATCACAACGATCCCCAACCCGATCAGGGTTGCAATAAAGACGATCATGCAAGCGACTCGATGATCGTGCCGTTTGCGAGCCCTCCTCCTTCACACATGGACTGGAGGCCGTAGCGTCCACCCGATCGCTCAAGTTCATGGACGAGGGTCGTCATCAGCCTCGCTCCGGATGCCCCGAGCGGATGACCGAGAGCGATCGCGCCACCGTTGACGTTGACCGAGTCCCAATCGACGCCCGTTTCGCGCAGCCATGCACCGATCACGGCGGCGAACGCCTCGTTGATCTCGTACAGATCGATGTCGTCGTGTGTCAGCCCTGCCTTGGCGAGTGCCTTTTCCGTGGCGGGGATCGGACCGGTGAGCATCAAGATCGGATCGGTTCCAGCAAGGGAGAACGACACGAACCTGGCCTTTGGCTTCAATCCAAGCTCTTTGGCCTTGTCCGCCGATGTGATCAGGATGGCCGCTGAACCATCGGTGATCTGGGATGAGTTCCCAGCAGTGACGACACCATCTTCCTTGAACGCCGGACGGAGCGTTGCAAGCTTCTCCTTCGTGGTTCCAGGGCGAATCCCCTCGTCCCTGGTAAAGACACCGGGCACCCCTTCGATCTTTACATCGATCGGGATGATCTCATTTTCAAAGCGCCCTTCTTCGGTCGCCTTGAGCGCCCGCATCTGGCTGTCATAGCCGATGCTGTCGAGCTCCTCACGGGAAATCCCCCACTTTTCAGCGATCAACTCGGCAGACAGACCTTGTGGGATGAGTCCGTTGTGGTAGCGCTCGCGCATCTTTTCGCCAAACGGGTTGGATGAACCCATCGACGATCCCATCGGGACCCGGGTCATGTTCTCGACTCCAGCTGCCACGACAACGTCGTAGGCACCGGCCATCACGCCCTGTGCGGCAAAGTGGACTGACTGCTGGGAGGAACCACACTGACGATCAATCGTGACCCCAGGAACGGTCTCTGGCCATCCGGCACCGAGAACCGCATTGCGGCCGATGTTGTATGTCTGTTCCCCAACCTGGGACACACAGCCCATGATGACATCGTCAACAAGGGAGGGGTCAAGGCTGTTGCGTTCGGCGAGCGCTTTGAGAGGTTCAGCAGCAAGGTCGGCAGATTGCCAATCAGAAAGGGATCCATTGCGCTTCCCAAGCGGCGTCCTCACCGCATCGATGATTACTGCCTCGACCATGGCGCACCTTCCTTATTCGATTGTGTCCTACGGCGTGTCCTACGGCGGTGGAGACGATCGGATTCGAACCGACGACCCTCTGGTTGCAAACCAGATGCTCTGCCAGGCTGAGCTACGTCCCCTTGGAAAACGGAATTCTACCCGAGCGAGGCTACATCGGTTCATGAATCGAGGGCAGTCGATACCTGTATCTGCCCACCGGTTCAATGGACGACCATGACAACCATTGCGATGAAGAGCAGAAGGGTCGACAGATGCAATGCCATAGCGATTCTGTCACTGTGGGCCTTGATCTCAGGATCAGTGGGACCACGCTCGGCAATTATCTGATCGATCTTCTTCCCCTGCGGCACGATGTAGAAGATCCCCAAACCGAGCACGACGATGACAACAAGGAAACCGACAGACACGAACATGTCTGAGAACTCCCAACGAGACTGGGACCCGTCATAGAGCACAAGCCAAATTCCGAAAACCAGCGTGAGAATCCCGGAAACACCGAAAAGTCTCAGATTCGTCGCACCGATCCGCTTGCCGACAATTCCTGCGATCTGAGGATCCTTGGTTCGTTTTACACTCGCCATCAACCCCTCGACATAGACGGCGCCGCCGAACCAGATTGCCGCGAAAACCACGTGACCAAGCCTTACCCATTCCACGGAGGATCTCCTTCTCGGATCGTTTCACCAATCGTAGCCGACCCTGCCGTCCACTCCGGTGGATCCGCCACGCACATCCGCAGACCCAGGACGATTGGGTGTCCAGGTTGGTAATCTCGGGCTCTCGTGAGGGCCTATAGCTCAGCCTGGTGAGAGCGCATCCCTGATAAGGATGAGGTCCGTGGTTCAAATCCACGTAGGCCCACCCTCGCAAACCCTTGCGGCACAAGGGTTTTCTCTTATTTTGCTTTCAGAGCGATGACCTCAGAATCGTCCCGCGTGCACATCGCGTGCACATCAGCGGCAGCGTAGGTCGCCTCAAGACGATCCGTGGCCGCCTCGTCGAGACCCTCAAAGAGATGCCCGTAGGTGTCGAGGGTGGTCTTGATCGACGCATGACCAAGTCGTTCCTGAATCACTTTCGGATGCTCTCCCTGAGCAATCAAGAGGGCGGCGTGGGTATGACGGAGGTCGTGAAACGTACATGGTTGGCCAACGGACGCCTCCACCGCAGGTAGCCAGATCCGGCGCCGAAAGTTGCTCCGCCGGATCGGCCCACCGTTGGGCGCCGAAAAAATGAGGCCGGAGTCGTCTGGGTACTTTCCAAGATGGATGGCCAGGACCTCGACGAGGAATGACGGAACGCGAAGGGTGCGACGTGAGGCCTCTGACTTGGGATTCTCGAAATAGAACTTGCCTCCGCTCTCGACGAGCGATGCCTTGACCCGGATGGCCCGTCGAAGGGCATCGAACCCATCCACTCGGAGTGCGCGCAGTTCACTGAACCGGAGGCCGGTGTATGCCGCGGTCAGAACTATTGCGGAGTACCGGGAGTCGATGGCGTCGGCCAGGAAGTTGATCTCGGCGGGTTCCAGGAAACGGATGGTGGATCTTGTCTCCAGCCGTGGGAGATCAACACCTCGGCACGGCGAACGACCGATGAGCCCGGATTCAACGGCGGCGTCCATCGCTGCGGAAAGCAGCTGATACGCCTTGCGAACGGTTGCTGGTGCGTATCCGGCAGCGTCGAGGTCGGCGACCCACTGAGCAACATGGATCGGTTGGATGGATCCGATCATCCACGTTCCAAATCTCGGTAGGACGTGATTCCTTATCGTCGCCTCGTCTCTGGCTTGGGTCTGGCGCCCGAGATTCACACGAGTGGCTTGGTACTCAGACATCCACTCGCCGAGTGCCGTTTTGGCCAGGCGGGGGTCGGTGTACCGGCCCCTGAGTTTGTCGGTCTCCATGGCAAGCAGGTACCGCTCAGCGTCGATCTTTCGATCGAAGTTCTTGGATCGCTGCCGGCCTGCCGGGTCGCGCCAGCGCGTCTGCCAGGCGCGACGGCCCGATCTGTGGGTCACTCTCGATACGGCTCCCATGGTTGACTCCTCGCTCTCGGGATCTCTTTCGAATGTACACGCGACCTATGACAGCGCCTGGACAGATTCATTCTGATGGCGCACCCTTTCACCAGAGTTTCACTGGACCTCTCATCCCGGTTCGGGAGCTCCCGGTGGCGAGGATGAAAGTGGTGATTCGGCAGGTTCCTGGAGAGGTTGCCCGATACCGCACAAGCCCTTGGTACGTACGGGTTCCCCCGGTGTTTATGTTGTCTTTGAAACTCTGATGAAAGGGTTGTCGAAACTTTCGTGAAAGGGTTGGCGTGTCTATTTCATGCACATGAAGCACGAAACGCTCATTGATCACAGTGGCGATCCCGCAGTCGATGGCGGCTTCGATAATCGAGTTGGCCGTTCGTTGCCCCGAAACAATGTTCAACCGCTGCCTAGATGGGTCAAGATTCAGGTATTGGGTCATTCCTCGCATCCAATTCACGCCAAGATTCCACTCCAATCCCACATTCGAGAAGTCTCACAACAGAGTCGGAGTACTGCGCTTGTGACCTACGACAGCCGCGATCCCAAAAACGAATGGCGCACTCTCACCGTGATCACAGTCGCGATCGCGATTGCGCACAGCCACCCCCTAAACCCACACGCACTTGCAACAAGTTGCCCGGTGTGCACATGTGCACACCACAGGCGGCGCTGATGGATATGGACAAGGGCATCTTGGCGAGGATCGACCGCAAGCTCCTCGCCGGTCTCGGTGACGATGAGGCTCTTCGGACGCTGCGGGTGCCAGCGACCGCAGCAAAGTGGGCAACCTGGAAGCGGTACTGCGATTCTGCAGGAGTCTCGATGGGTCGAGCCGTCACCATGCTCATCGACCGCGAGCTCATCAACATGTTCGGGGAAAGCACTGCTAGTGAATGGCCAGTGTTAGCTCTCCAGGCAGTCGAGAAGCTCGACAATAGAGAAGCTAGGGTCAAAGCCCGAAAACACACGATCGATACCGATGAAGCACGGATACACGATAAGAGTGAACGACTGCAACGTTGGGAGAATGAACTCGAGGCCCGAGAGCGACTGGCCCAAGCGGCGTCAAAGCGCTTCTCAGGCGCCTCGACAGCTCGCACCAAGATCGGGCGCAATGAGCGGTGCCATTGCGGGTCGGGCATCAAGTACAAACGCTGCCACGGCGCGGCCGGCCGCGGGACCGTCTGAGATCACTATGAAGGATCCCTTGGAGTGAGAGCGGCTGTGATCGCTCCGAGGACTTCATCTGCTACGTAGCCCTCGAGGACATAGAGAAGTGCGCAACCGTTCTTCCGACACAGCTTCTTCTTGCGAGCATCACGTTCCTGCTGCTGTGCAAATGCATCTTTGCCGCAGAAGTAGTCAACGGCAGGCCCTGGAGATCCCGAGCAGTCAGCGAGGTTTCCTCGCATCGCATGCGGATGTTGAACACGTGATCGATGGACAAACGGTGAGTTCGGCGAAAGCACCAAGCATCTTCATAGTTGCCTCTCATCCACGCTGCATCTGCCTGCCAGAGATCCAGGAACCTCTCGAGTGGTGTCTTATGCCGGTAGGAATCCCTCATGAAGTCGAATCGGTCGGCCAACGCTGCGTAGTCCATTGATCCGACAAAAGTTTCAACAGTGCTATACGTGGGGGCAGAGAATCGTCGGAAAGCCAAGGGAGACACCGACGGGAACCTCGGTGGGAACTCGGTGAGGCTCACATGGCAACCCGAGAGGCACAATGGGCGGACCAGAAGCGTTCGACCCAAACCCGAGCCCTATGATGCGGGGATGCCTTCGCCATTCGATCGCGCACGGTCGGGAATCGGTGGAATTATCTACGTTCTGGGGCAGCTCGTGATGCTGGCCTATGTTCTGATCTCTTGGTACGCCTACGCCACGACGCTCGGCGGCGTCTGGTTCATCGGCTCGATCATTCTGTTCCCGTTATCGTTTCTGTATCCGATCGTGGCCGCTTGGCAGCTAGGAACATTCCCGATAGTGTTGGCTGGCCTAGGTGTTGGGGGACTGGTGTTGGTCATGGTTGGATCCGTAATCGGCGACATCGAAACGGAGCGCTATTGATGGGAAAGTATGTGATGACTGTGACGATCGCCATCGCACTCGGCGCCCTCGGGGGCGCCACCGTCGGCACTCCATGGGCCGACCGTGGAGGTGTGGCCGTCGGTGCTGTTGTCGGAGCTGCGTTGTTCGGTTGGTTCATCGCAAGTCAGCCCGACATCCAGGCATCGCTTTACTTCGAATCCTCTAATCCGAACGAGATATTCCCTGACGAGGGCACCGGTTTGCTGCTGTCTGATCTAATGGATACGGACGAGATGCAGCTCCGACTCGACGCCATCGAAGTATTGCTCGAAAGTGTAGGAGAGTCAGCTGTGAGATCAGAGCAATGAGACGAATCATCCCGATTCTTATCGTGTCGACTGTGCTGTCTGCGTGTTCTGTAGACATTTCGACCGAACTGGTCCCGACTACGGCAAGCGCCACTACCTCTTTGGAGGTCCCCGATAATGAGGCATTTGCTATCTTGCTGCTGGAATGGCGAGAGGCTTCCGATGAGTTCGCCGCTTGGTTCGAAGAGCAGGGCGACGTTAGCCAGCAGATCGTCACCGTCGGAGAGTATGTTGAGTGGGTCGAGGAATCGCATCTAGCAAACAACAGGATTCTAGATGAATGGGACGGGGTCGTCTCGTCAATTGATGCCTATGTCGGATCTCCTTCTCTTGCTGTCACAGACGTTGAAATCAGTAGATTCGTATCACTTGCCGAGGATTTTTCGGTGGGCTACCGACTCCAAGCGGACCCAGCGTTTCTCTGCGTCGATCTAATTCCTGCCGATGTCCACAACGAACCATTCGCAAGAGTCCTCGACATACCCGGCTATCCGGAATGCCTGTCGGATGCATCGAGCAACCCCTTGGTCCAGAGAAGCCTCGATGCAGGAACCGAACTCGCCACCGCGTACAACGCCCTCTATGTACCGATCTTCGGTGGTGGCTAGACCGTTGTAAACACGTGAATGCAACTCGCAGTAGGAGAACGAACATGTTGGCAGCCAATCTGATTACCTTCGTTGCACTTTGCGTCACCGCGCTGACCGTGTACCTGAACTGGCGAAGTGGCAACCGTCGCCTCGACCTCGACGAGAGCCAGTTCAAGGACCGGCTGCGCCACGAGAGGGTGCAGCACGCTCGGGGAATCGCGGCATCGACGTACGCCCGGGCGTGGAGGCTTGGGGAGTCGTACCGCCAGTCAAACGCTGAACGCCTCTGGGTCACTTCGGGTGGAGACCCTGACGTCGTCAAGAAACTATACGATCGTGGTCTTTCATGGGAAGAGTTCAACTCGGTCCGAGAAGAGGTACTCGCCCTTAGTGTCCTCGGATGGACTCCTGAGATCCGTCACAAAGCAAACGTTGTCGGCGATGCATTGATCGAGCAACGGCAAGCGGCGTGGGCGGCGCTCACAACGACGGAAGCCGAAACTCGCCGTAAGGCCTTTGACGACGTCGGGCGTAAGAACCAAACGACCGCCCAATATCTAAATAATCTTGCGAATCTTCTCGCTGAGTGAGCCACTTAGCCCCGATTCTTCACGTGGT
>DIDS01000026.1 GCA_002418265.1 Acidimicrobiia bacterium UBA5794
CTCGCTGCGCTCGGCGCGTCCCCCCGCGAGCGGGGGGACGGGTCAACTCCAGAGGCTGTTCAGCAGCTAGCCGTCCCACCTTCAGGGGGGACGGGCGAGTGAAACGAGCCAAGGGGGCGTGCGAGCCCGCGAGCGAAGCGAGCTATATCAGGCCCTTGGTGTCGACGGGGATGGCAAGGACCTCACCGTCGGTTCCGAGGACACCGGCCATCGCACCGATGACCCGGCCCTTCGTTTCGGCGGTCGCAAACGCGAGAGCACTCGGTCCGGCCCCTGACCAGCAGACGTGAACCGCCCCGGCGTCACGAGCAACCGCCATCAACTCTGCCGTGACAGGCGAAAGACGGGCCCTGGGAGCCTCGTGGAGTTCGTCACCCGCTGCCTGTCCGAGAATTTCAGGGTTGCCGCTGGCAAGCCCCTCGATCAGAAACGCAAGGCGTGCAAGTGATCTCACGACCACATCCCTCGACACCTCGGTCGGGAGGGCGTCACGCGCATCCGATGTACGAAGGTGGACATCGGGAATCCCCACCACGGGATGAAGGGACTCGTGAAGATCGAGACGCTGGATACCCGAGGGTGTCGCGACGACAAACCCCCCAAACACCGTTGCAGCAGCGTTGTCGGCATGACCCTCGATCTCGGTCACGATCTCGAATACCCGCTGGCGGGCATCCCGCACCCCGACCATCTTGAAGGCTGCCCCCGCAACCGCCGCAGTGACCGCCGCCGACGACCCGAGACCCCGCGATCTCGGAATCTCATTGTTGAGGGTCACATGCATCGGTTGATCAACCGCAGCGGCCACTGCGCGGTGGATCATGTCGCCGGGATTGAGGCGCAGCGTACGATTCCGCTCTGTCAGGGTCATTCGTGACGCAGGCTCAGCTGTTGCTGTGCAACGCAACTGAAGGGCAAGTGCAAGGACGTCGAAGCCGGGGCCAAGATTGCCTGAAGAGGCCGGAGCAGACGCAGAACCGATCATCGGGTTGGCTCAATGAAGATTCGGGTCGCAGCAGGCACTGCGGCAGCTACTGAGGCCTCGACGGCAGCAATGGCCTCAACCTCGTCGGCACCCTCGTCGAAGGCCACATCTGCATTGACCAGGATCTCATTGGGTCCGAGCTGCATCGTGAGAATGCGATCCACATGGTTCACCGCTCCAACCGACAGGATCGCCACACGAATCGCCGTACGGTCCTCACGCGTTGCAGCTTCCCCCTCAAGCAGTGTCTTCATCTCGCGTGCAATCACGAAGGCGACAATACCGAGAAGAACGCCGATCAGAACTGATGCGAGCCCATCCCACACCGCGTTCCCTGTGACTTCGGCAAGGACAAGACCAATTGCCGCGATCGCAAGACCCACCACCGCCGATGCGTCTTCGAAAACGACGATGATCAGCGCCGGATCCTTCGAACTGCGGATCGTGCGCCAAACACCGCGCGATCCTCGATGCTCGTTGAACTGCTTCACAGCCGGTCGAAACGCGATGAAGATCTCGAAGACGGCAGCGATCGCAAGCACCACGAGCGAGAAGACAAGTCCGTCACCGTCGTGCTCATCTGCATGAAAGATGCGCTGCCAACCGATGAATATTGACCACGCCGAACCACCGACAAACAGCATGATGGCGACCATGAACGACCAGAAGTAGATCGCCATACCCCGTCCGTATGGGTGTTTGACCGAAGGCGCGTAGCGTGAAACGGCCTCGCCCCTCAACAAAAACAACTGGTTACCCGAGTCAGCGACCGAGTGGATGGCCTCAGCGAACATCGCTGCACTTCCCGAGATGAAGGCCGCTATGAATTTGGTGACGGCAATGGCCACATTGGCGGTCAGCGCGAGCAGAATGAGTCGTTTTGATCCGGACGCCATATCGGACGAGTCTATTGTTGACGTGCTTGCATACGATTCTGACCAAGGACGACCATGACAACGACCCTCCCCTATGGCTCCTGGCCTTCACCGATAACTCCCGAACGTATCGTGGCAGGTGCTGCGACTCCGACCGAAACGTGGGCAGACGAAGGAGACATCTGGTGGTCAGAGTCGCGCCCCGACGAGGCCGGGCGGATTCAGGTTGTCAGATTCGCTGACGGGCAACGACTCGACATGCTCCCTGACGGCTTCAACGCACGGACCCGGGTCCACGAATACGGGGGTGGGGCATGGTGGGTTGATCGAGGTGTGCTCTTTTTCAGCAATTGGGAGGATCAGCGGATCTATCGGATCGTCAAGGGAGCACACCCAGAGCCAATCACACCCGAACCGCCACAACCAGCCGCCTGGCGATACGCAGACGGCCGCGTGACCGCCGATGGCACGTTGATGTTCTGTGTCCGTGAGGATCACACCGGTGAGGGTGAAGCACGCAACGAGATCGTCGTGCTCCCAACGGACGGCTCAGCGGCACCGACCGTCGTCGCGTCCGGACGGGACTTCGTATCTGATCCACGGCCGAGCCCTGACGGTTTCCGTCTGGCGTGGATCACGTGGGATCACCCCAACATGCCGTGGGACACAACGGAGTTGTGGCACGGCTCGATCGAACGCGATGCGTCGTCGGTGTCCGTCACGTCCCAGGAGCGGCTTGCCGGTGGATCCGATGAGTCGGTTGTCCAGCCTCGATGGGGACCGGACAACGATCTGTTCGTGATTTCAGACCGGACGAACTGGTGGAACATCTACGCAGTCGAAGATGTCGATGTTCTCAGGCCGGTCCATGTCGTTGACGCTGAAGTTGCACCGCCACAGTGGGTGTTCGGTCGTCCGTCATACACGATCGGCACCGACGGCGCGCTGATCTCGACGTGGGCTGAGGGTGAATCGGCACGGCTTCTTCGGGTCGAAAGGTCCGGGGCCAGTCAGGTGTTCGATGTTGCTCGGGTGGGTTTGAGTTCACTCCGCAGCAATGGGAGCGACGTGGTGGCGATCGTAACATCGGTTGATCGTGAGCCCGAGATCGTCTCCTATTCGTTCACAGACGATCACGTGGATGAGACCGTCATCGGTGCGAGTCGAGATCTTGACCTTGACCCTGAGATGATCTCGCGTGCCGAGGCCATCAGCTTTCCCTCGAAGAACGGTCGAGTGGCACATGCGTTCTATTACGCACCCAAGCACGCAGATGTTGAGGGGCCAACCGACGAGCTGCCACCCCTCATCGTGATGAGCCACGGTGGACCGACATCGCATGTGTCTCGTTCCTTCAACCTGTCGATCCAGTTCTGGACATCGCGGGGTATTGCTGTTGTCGACGTCAACTATGGCGGCTCAACCGGATATGGGCGCAAATATCGCCAACTCCTCAACGGAAACTGGGGAATCGTCGACGTCGAGGACTGCTGTGCAGCAGCGGACTACCTCGTAGATGAGGGGCTGGTCGATCCCGATCGTCTTGCCATCCGCGGAGGAAGCGCTGGTGGATACACAACCCTTGCAGCATTGGCGTTCACGGACACGTTCGGCGCCGGGGCCAACCTCTATGGCGTATCAGACATCGCTGCCCTTGCCGCCGACACACACAAGTTCGAGAGCCGTTACGAATCGAGTCTCGTTGGTCCGTGGCCCGAGGCGGAGGACCTGTACCGTGAACGGTCCCCGATCAACCACCTCGAAGGCTTCAACTGCCCCCTTATCACGTTTCAGGGGCTTGAGGATGTCGTCGTGCCCCCAGCTCAGTCCAAGGAGATCATGAAGACCCTCGAAGAGCGCGGAATCCCGAACGCATATCTTGAGTTTGAGGGCGAGCAGCACGGTTTTCGACGCGCTGAGAACATCATCACGGTGTTCAATTCTGAGCTGTCGTTCTATGGACAGGTGTTCGGCTTCGAACCCGCCGGGGACATCGAGCCGGTTGAGATCTCCCACGCAGACGTCCTCGGTCCGGGGTGATCCCGACCGTATGGACATCGAGACTCCGATCATTGAGACCGATGGGCTGACCAAGTACTACGGAGACGTCCCCGGCATCATCGACCTCGACCTTTCGGTGATAAAGGGGGAGGTGTTCGGGTTTCTCGGCCCAAACGGCGCGGGAAAGACGACGACGATCCGGCTGTTGCTGAACTTCCTGTTTCCGACCTCAGGCTCGGCTCGGGTGCTCGGACTCGACGTCGTGCGGGATTCGCTCGAGATACGTCGACGGATCGGTTATCTGCCAGGCGATCTTGCGCTCTATGACACCATGACGGCACGAGAGTTGTTCCTGTACTTCTCCAACCTGCGAAAGATGGACACGACGGCGAGAGTCGCCGAACTTGCTGAACGATTCGACTTGGATCTCGACCGCAAGATCAAGGACTATTCGACCGGCAATCGACAGAAGGTCGGACTTGTCAATGCGTTCATGCACGACCCGGAACTTCTGATCCTTGATGAGCCGACCGTCGGTCTCGATCCCCTCGTGCAACAGGAGTTTCAAGCACTCGTCACCGACACCAAGGCTGCGGGAAGAACGATGTTCCTGTCGTCACACATCCTGTCTGAAGTTGACCGGGTGGCTGATCGTGCGGGGATCGTTCGCGAGGGTCGCCTGGTTGCCGTTGACACAATCGAAGCCTTCAAGGCCAAGGCACATGCGACCGTTGCCCTCCGGTTCGCCGCCGCCGTCCCGCCTGACGAATTCCTGAAGTGTGAAGGTGTCGTCAACGTAGCGACAAGACATGACGATGCTCTGCTTGTGATCACGGTGGCAGGCTCCGTCGATGCGGTCATCAAGACCGCCGCCAAGTACCACGTCGAATCGATCTCGACCCGAGATGGCGAACTCGAAGAAGTGTTCCTCTCCTACTACTCGGGTAGCACCCATGGTCGGTAGCATCTTTTCAAAGGCGCTGCGGGACCGCCGTCTCTCGCTGATCGGTTGGGCGACTGGAACTGTGGTGCTGACACTTGCCGTTGTGGCGGTGTACCCGCTGGTGGTCGCGTCCTCCGACCTGCAGCGTTTCATCACCGACTTTCCTCCCGAGGTGATGGACTTGTTCGGCATTGATCCAGCGACGTTCCTCACCGGTGCCGGTTTTCTGCAGGGTCAGCTCTACACGTTGATCGGTCCGATCATGGTCATAGGTTTGGGTGCAACGGCCGCCGCAGGGGCAACGGCGCGCGAGGAGAAGACGGGAACAATGGACATGCTGTTGTCCATGCCCGTTTCGCGGACATCGGTCATGCTCCAGAAATCAGCGGTTGTTGCAGTGTCGGTGCTGATCATCCCGACCACCATGGCACTCGTGATGGCGGCCACGAACCCGATCTTCGATCTCGAACTCAGCATCAATGGGATCATCGCCGCAAATCTTGGCCTTGCAGGTCTCGGCCTCACCTTCGCCGCCTTCGCATTGATGATTGCCGCGTTCTCGGGATCCGCACCGATGACGACGGGGATCACGCTGCTCGTCGCCGTTCTCAGCTGGTTCACGAGCGCCTTCAATGGCATCTTCGAGTGGCTTGAGATTCCGTCCAAGATCAGCCCCTTCTCCTGGTATGCCGAGGACTTCCCCCTCCTTGGCGGTTTCCCCGTGTCGTTCCTGTGGCTCGGCATCGGTATCGTGGCACTCGTCACTGCTGGTGTCACACTGTTCGCTCATAGAGACATCTCCACCGAGGCTGCCGTATTGCCGCGATGGGCCTCATTCGCCCGCAAACGAACCAACGTCGGCCCTCGAACGGTGGCTCTGCTTGGATCCGTGTTCGCGAAGTCGGTATGGGACCACAGAAGATCGATCTGGGCGTGGGCCCTTGGGCTCAGCGCCCTCCTTCTCCTCACGATTGCAGCATGGCCGGTCATCGCCTCTGATCCAGACACCATCCAGGGGCTGGTCACGGCCATGCCCGAGGAACTCTTTGCACTCCTTGGGGTCACCGAGCCAGGGTTGATCGCGACACCAGCAGGGTTCGTTTCCACCCGCGCATATCAATCGATCGGGCCGGTCGTGATGGTTGTGTTCTGCGTTGGAGCAGTGACCTCGATGATCGTTCGAGAGGAACGCACCGGGATTCTCGACATCGTGCTTGCACATCCCCAGCGTCGACGGCGAGTTCTCGTTGGGAAGGTGGTCGCGATCACGGTTCTCGCGTCCGGGATCGGAGTGGCCCTCATGGTGACGGGACTGATCGGGAGTGCGATCTGGGACATGGGGTTCACCATCATCAATGTCGTCGGGGCCAATGTCGGTCTCGTGGCGCTTTCACTGTTCTTCGGTGGTCTCACCCTGGCATTGTGGAGTCTGTTGCCCTCGGGACGATCGGCTGCGGGGATCACAGCGGGCGTCGCCGTTGGGAGCTTCCTTCTCAATGGCCTCGGCTCGGTGGTGGAGGTTCTCGAACCATTCCGGCCCCTCTCACCGTTCTACTGGTATCTGGGTGACACGCCGCCTTTGGCCCACGGGCTGTCGTTCGGATACCTGTTGCTCGGTATCGGGGCGGCTGCATGCGTACTGGTGGCGATCAGACAATTCAATCGTCGAGATCTGGCCGTCTGAAACTCGTTTGGTGAATCAGTCGTTGGTCATGATGTCCGAAAGGCCATCGGTGTTCTTGGTGCGGCCCGAGAGAAGATCCGAACCGTGGGTGATCACGTCTGCGCCAAAGCGTTTCCTGAGGGCATCGACGGACTGGTCCAGTGCCTCATACTCAAGTTCTCTTGGTGAACCACCCGACACGTCATCATCATCGACACCGAAGGCAAGTTGGGTCGGCTCACCTGCTGCGATCCCCGATGCTGCGACGCTGAGAAGTGTCGTTTCGTGATTCGGGAACTCCGTGAGCACACGCTCAAGCATCTTGGTCGCGACCACCACGATCGCACCAGTGGCATCTGTTGAAGCTGGCATGGTCGTTGAACGCGTGATCGATGACAGGTCACCGAAGCGAACCTTGATCGTCACGGTACGAGCTGACAGGTTCTTGACCCGCATCCTGCTGGCGACCCGATCGGTCAACCGCTTGAGTACTGGCACCAGCTCGTCGAGCGTACGAATCTTCGCCCGCATTGCGGACTGGGCGCTCAGCGATTTCGCCTTTCTCCTCGTTTCGACAGGTCGGGGGTCGAGGTTGTGCGCAAGGGCGTAGAGATGCGTTGCGTGGGCAGATCCAAGCATCGATGTCATCGCGTCCTGCGGTGTTGCTGCAATATCACCGATCGTGTGAATGCCAAGGTCGTTCAGCCTCCGCTTGGTCACGGGACCGACACCCCACAGGTACGACACGGGGAGAGGATGCAGGAACTCGAGCTCTTCGCCGGGGTTCACGACGATCAGACCATCAGGTTTTGCGACCTGGCTTGCGATCTTGGACAGGAACTTGCGCGGTGTCGCTCCAACAGAGACAGCAAGACCGGTTTCTCGTTTCACATCGCTGCGGATGGCGCGACCGATATCCGCCGGTGTCCCGAAGAGGTGGATCGACCCGGTGACATCCATGAATGCCTCGTCGATGGACAGTCGTTCGACCACGGGTGTGTAGGACCCAAAGATTGCAAAGACAGCCTTTGAGTACTGGGTATAGGCACCAAACGTCCCGTCAACGACGATGAGGTGAGGACACAACGTGCGGGCTTCCCGCACCGGCATGCCACCGCGTACCCCATAGGCGCGCGCCTCATAGGTGCAGGAGAGAACTACCCCCGCTCCAACGGCCATCGGTTTGCCGGCGAGGGCCGGATTCTCCTTGACGGCCACCGCTGCGTAGAAGGCGTCGAGATCGGCGTGGAGGATGCCAGCAGTCTGCATGGCCACATCGTGTCACATGCCAGCGACAGAAACGAGCCAAATCAGCCGGCGACCACGGGCGACTATCTGATCGCGGCCGCGACCGTCCGGCCGATCATGGCTTGACCTTCTTTGTTTGGGTGAGGCCAACCGCCCCAATCCTGAAGTGGAAGGACGCCCCGGTCAATGTCGATCCATGTGACAGGATCTGCAAGGCCAGATTGAAGCGTCGAGTCGAGAAGCGACATCGCCATCTCCATCTCGTCGTCACACTCGGCCCCGATCGGTGTCCACCCTGGGGCGAGATGGGAGCCGCTGATCGTGAAGTAGCTCGTCCAGTACAAGTCAGCGTTGGTTTGGGCAGCAAGTGTCTCGGTGATGAGTTTGGTCGCCGAGGCGATGGAATCCGTACGCGATGACAGGTCCCATGTCTCGGATACAGCCTTCTGACATGCCTTCTTGTCACCGAGTTCCGAAAACGAAAATGCCGTGTTCTTGGTGAGGTCGGCAACGACGTTCGACCAGTTCGTTGAATTGATTCCAGCCGTGATGACCACAATGTTCCATGTGGATGGGTCAGCGGCGGCCTTGATCTCGTCCACTTGACTTGGGTGGGTGACATCGCAACCGTCGGTTCCACCGTTCCACATCGAGTGGACCCCTGCACCCGCCCACGCAACGTTGCGATAGGTCGGCGCCCAGGCACTCGGAAGACCCAAGGCAAGCTCGTGTGTGGCCGTCGCACCGTAAGCGTATGCATCGTCGCGACATGAACCAGCTGACGTGAACCACTGCCGTGTGTATCCCGAGGCGATTGAGTCTCCTGCAACGATCACTCGGGGTGGTGGCGGGGTGATCATGTCGGCTGCCTGATACCAACGCGACCGTATCCCAGCATCGTCGACGGCCCGAACCTGGAGGACATGACGGGTATTGGGAACCGTCGGAGCGAAACTCACGACCGGATCGTCAGCATCGGTGGAATGAACCGCTCCGAGCGTGGAGCGGTTCCAGCGATATTCGTATCGGACGGTGTCCCCAACGGACCAACCCGACACCGACAGGTCGACCTCAAGCAGCTCGTTGTGGCGCTGGGGTTCCTGGAGTGACATCGCAAAGATCATCGGTGCCGAGTCGCCGTCGTTGATCAAGAAGCCCTCTGCTGCCGACGCAGTGAACGCGGCGTGGAGCGGCAGACCAATCAAGAAGACTGCGGTCACACAGAGGACGGTGCGAAGTTTCATGCCACCACAAGGCTAGGGATTCACCCTGTTTGACGATACGAGCCGTCTTTGCGTTCCCACCAATACCGTCGGTCAGGCGTAGATGTCCTCGATCACCGATGCGTATCTCGATGCAACGACAGAACGTTTCACCTTGAAGGTCGGCGTCAGCTCCCCTCCTTCAATGGTGAAGTCCTTTGGGAGGATCCGGTAGGTCTTGATGGATTCTGCCTTTGACACCATCTTGTTGGCGTTGGCGACCGCCTTGTCGATCTCGGCGATCACCTTTTCGTGCGTTGGAAGATCCTCCAAAGGCACATCTTCGAGCCCATGCACTGCTGCCCACGAAGAGAGCGAATCCTCGTCAAGCGTCACGAGCGCAGCAATGAACGGTCGTGCATCGCCAACCACCATCACTTGGCTGATGAGAGTGTGGGCTCGCATGTCGTCTTCAAGCAACCCCGGTGACACGTTCTTGCCACCGGCTGTGACGATGATCTCCTTCTTCCTGCCCGTGATCGTGAGGAACCCGTCGGAGTCAAGGGCACCAAGATCACCGGTTGCGAACCAGCCATCATCGGACAACACCTCAGCGGTCGCCTTGTCGTTGTTCCAGTAGCCCCGGAACACCTGACCCCCCTTGATGAGCACCTCACCGTCGTCAGCGATACGGATTGAAGATCCCTGGACGGGCCTTCCGACCGTCCCGATGCGAATCGCATCCGGGCGATTGACGGTTGCACCCGCCGTGGTCTCCGTGAGCCCGTATCCCTCCAGCGGAACGATCCCGATGCCGCGGAAGAAATGGCCAAGACGCTCGCCAAGCGCCGCACCGCCCGATACCGCATATGTCACCTCACCGCCAAACGCTTCTCGCAGTTTGCGGTAGACGAGTTTGTCGAAGACCATATGCGCGGCCTTGGTCCCCAAACCGATCTTCCCCCTTTCGATTCCCTGCGAATAGGCAATGGCAGTCGCGGCGGCCTTGTCGAAGATCTTGCCCCTCCCGTCAGCCTCGGCTTTCTGCTTTGCGCCGTTGTAAATCTTCTCAAAGACGCGAGGTACCGAAAATATCCAGGTGGGCTTGTACATCGACAGTTCCTCAAGAAGCTGAGGAATTCCTGTTGAGAACCCAATCGTCGCACCACTCGACACGCTTGCGGACTGAACCGCTCTGGCAAAGATGTGCGCGAGGGGCAAGAACATCAGCGTTCGGTTGTGGGGTTCCATCAAGACGGCGAGCGACCCATAGAGCTGTTCAACCTCCCACGCAAAGTTGTAGTGGGTCAGCTCACAACCCTTTGGCATGCCGGTCGTACCCGAGGTGTACACAAGGGTGGCGAGATCATCGTGACTGATGGCCGCAATCCGTCGCCGCACTTCGTCACGCGAATCGTCGGTTGCAAGGGTCTTGAGCGAAGCGATTGCTCCGTCATCGAGGACGAAGACGTTGCGGCATGCAGGGGCTGCCTCCGAAACGGAATCGAAGACTGCCTTCGTGTCCGCGTTCTCGGTGATGAGCGCCACAGATCCTGAATCTGAAAGGATCCATTTGACCTGTTCGGCCGATGAGGTCTCATAGATCGTCGTCGTGGCAGCTCCCGCAGCCCATATCGCATAGTCGAAATAGGTGAATTCGATTCGCGTTGCCGTGTGGAGCGCAACGCGGTCCCCCTTCTGGACACCGGATGCCACAAGCCCTGCGGCGAGCTCGACCACCGTGTCCCAGAAGTCAGAAGTCGGGACATCGACGAAGCGATCACCATCCCGATAGGCGAGCGCAGGGTGATCGGGGGCAGATTCGGCTCTCCGCTGAAGCATGGACACCGCATTGGTATCACTCGCAACGGTCTTTTCTCCCGGCGTGGTGTAGGTCTGCATCGCACTCCTCAGTCGTGCTCGGATCCTATACACCCACGCAGCATCCCGTACCGGAGCGTGTTGTGGATGGCACATGAACCGACTGTTGGTGGTCGCCGCGATCAGGGAACGGGTTCAGACAGGGAGGAGCTCTCGGGTGTCGTCGTCGGAGACGCTGTTGTATGACCCGCCGCCACTGGAGGCGGTAAACATCTCGATCGTGATGTCCTCTGCGAGAAAACGCTTCCGCCGCCGCCAAGCGACCCATCCCCCAATGCCGCCAACGGCCGCTGCAACTGCGGCAATGATGACAAACACGTGACTGTTGGATCCGAGGATGATTGATCCTCCCGTTGCGACCGGGGAACGGCCACCGTTTGGATCAAGCGCCCACGCGCCGACTCTGAAGAGGACGGCAAACGACAAGGCCGACAACAAAACTCGGAGGGACAACGTTCGCAGCATCACGAATCGCTGCTTCGCTAGAACGAGTGCAGCAGCTCCCGAAAGCATCATCATGAGAAATGCAAGAACGACCACCCTGCTCACCAGAGCACGCGCGTCGCTCATTGCCGAAGCGACACGTGCTGCTCCATCCGTATCAAGTTCGATCGTCGCGGCATCGCCGAGGGCATGAACAAGGGCCCCCTCATCGACGGGGACGTCGTGCTCGGAGAGTTGCTCAACGATGACCGGCACCGCGGGAGATATCGCGGTTTCAAGGTCCACGACGGCCGATTCGCCCTCGGGGGTGAAAAGGGCGCCCACGAAGGCTCCAACCACGTTGTTGATCGCCACAGAGACCTCTGACCGCGTTTGGATCTCCGTGATCACTGCTTCCGCCTCCGTCGATCCGACCGATTGGGAGTCGACAACGGCATCTCTGATCCAGTCGTAGATGCGGCCCTTCGCAACCTCTGCATCAACGACGGTCTGGGCCGATTCCGTCACCGTTGCCTGATCGACGGTCACGGCGCGACCCCACAGCCCAACCAACAGGAGGGAGGTGGAGATCCCGAAGATCCACATCACGATCGACAACATGATGCGCCTGAACGGAGACAGCTGGTGGCGCCGCTCAAAGGCGGATAGTGGCGACATAAGTGAGCAGGCTAGACGCCCACAGATATATGCAAGGGAAGAAGTACCTTCCTTGGATGGAAGAAATTCTCGACCTCAACCTGCTCATCAAACAGATCGCTCTCGCGCTCGGGCTTGCGATGCTGATCGGCAACCTCTACGCGCTGTACAAACACCGCAAAGGTGACAAACCGAAGGGTGAGGAGGGCGATTTCAGGGCGGGACGAGCGTGGTGGCTCATCACGGTCGGGGTCGTGATCTCCTTGTGGGGAGGCATCTCCTTGCTCGCATGATGCACCGGGAAGAGCTCCGCAACATCATCTCCGCATTCGTATCGGTTCTCACGGTTCTCTCAGACCAATACCTCGGGTACGTGATAGCTTGAGAGGGAACACAACACGGCAATCTTGCGAGATTCGCAGACCAGGGAGTTGCTGCACATCATGAAAAAGATTCTCATCACGGCCTCTGTTGCGGGAGTCCTGCTGGTTGGAGCCATTGCGTTTGTCTCCATAACGAGCGATGACGTTGCCACCGCACAGCCAGCACCAAGCACTGACAGCCCCACGGACATCACCGATGACATCAGTGATGACACAACGGTCGGTTCCCTGGTCGACGCGGCGCTTGACAGGTTGCTCGACCTCGGAGTGCTCACCCCCGAAGCGATCGATCAGATCAACGGTGCCATCGACGAGGCGACGGTTGATCTCGATGACATCACCGTTGGTGATGTCAAGAAGCTGATCGCAGAGATCGACTGGGACGCGATGATGAAGAACCTCCAAGGCGAGATCGAAGGTCTCGACCTGGAAAATCTCGACTTGGAGAATCTCGACCTCCAGAACCTTGAGTTGCCAGACGGTTGGGAAATGCCGGAAGGTTTCGATGAAAAGTGGCTTGACAAGGATTGGCTCAAGAACTTCTCATTCGACACGTTCGACTTCCCTGACGACCTTGAGCAATTCATGTCCGATCTTGAACTCCCCGATGGATTCGATGTGGACCAGTTCAACTTCGACGGAGATCAATTCAGGGACCTTGATCCCGAGACCCTCATGGAGGCGTTCAAGAACGGAACGATCGATGAGCTGTTTGATTTCGACATGGACAGCCTCATGGACGGATTCGAATGGTTCGGTCCTTGGCTCGACGAGTTCACCACCCAATCGGTGACCGGCGCCTCCGCGTAGCCAAACCTCGCCACTCAACAGGCAATAGATCGTCCTCCCACTTGTCATCGAGACCCCATTGGTTGGTTGACAGCAGCCAAAGGCCCTCGGGTTTGATGTTCGTGTCACGATCGGCCTCGATATCAACCAAGAGGATCGTTACAATTTGCCAACCGCGGGTGTAGTTCAATGGCAGAACATCAGCTTCCCAAGCTGAATACGGGGGTTCGATTCCCCTCACCCGCTCCACTCGAAACCTTTGGTTGCAAGGGTTTCTGGTCTACCCCTCATTCTGTCTCGCCCGCGTAGCTGAATTGTCCGAGGAAGGACTCTGCTGCGTGAGATCATGGCTCGCATGAGCCACGCCATCGCTGACACCATCACACAATGCATGAACGGTGACCTCAGCCGATGAGCAACGATCAGGTCAGCAATCACGAACAGATTTCCGGTCAGCTCCTCGCACTCGTGATCGACCTCGGCGGCCGATTGACTGCCCAACAACAGACGTGGGCCCATGAGTACCTCGATGCAAATGAACTCGGCCTGGCTCTCGAGATGATCGCCGACTGGCTGTCGGAGGATTCGCGACCGATCACCCGTCTGGAACGCAACGTAATGTTGGCACTCGCCGACCAGATGACCATGGGAGATCGTGTCGCCCGAGCACTTGAGCTGTGCCCGATGAAACCGGTCAGTGCGAGCGAGCACTGAGACCTCTCCTACCTCGCCTGGTCGACCAACTTCCAATCAACTGGTGGCCCTGACATTCTGTGCCGATGGGGCTCCGTTGGGCCTCACTTCTGCGACATCAACCCACTCCAGCTATCAAGCTGAACCAGACCTGAAGCTGATTCACATTTGGGGGTTGGTACGCTCGTGCGATGGATCTTGAGGCTCGGGACGCGGCGTTACGCGCAGATATCCGGCGGCTTGGCAATCAGCTTGGTGACTCGCTGGTACGTCAAGAGGGGCGTGAGCTTCTCGACCTTGTCGAAGATGTGCGTGCGATCACGAAGAGGTTCCGCGGCTCGGTAGACGCCGGAGACGCTGCGGCTCTGGCCGCCCTTCTCGACACTCTTGATGTGGCGCGACTGGGCACTCTCGCGAGGGCGTTTACGACCTATTTTCATCTGGCCAATGTCGCGGAGCAGACGCATCGCCTTGACGAACTGGCGGCGCGTACTCAACGACAGCGTGGCTGGTTGGAGCGCACTGTTGACCTTGTTGAAGCGGCACGGTTGAACCGTTCAGAGATTGTGATGATGGTGGAGCGGATGGAGTTGCGTCCTGTCTTTACCGCACATCCCACCGAGGCTTCCCGACGGTCGATTCTCACCAAGCTCAACGCTGTGTCCGACTTGCTCGACCAGCGCAGCGATCCACGAGTAACCGAGCCGGACAGGCGTCGGATTGATCGGCGGCTCGCAGAGCTCATTGATCTGATCTGGCAAACTGATGAGATTCGACACGTCCGGCCTGATCCTCGGGATGAGGCAGTGTCGGTCATGTATTACTTTGATGAATTGTTCGCCGGCGCCGTGCCGGAAGTGCTTGACGGTTATGCGTCACAGATGGCACGTCTCGGGATAGATGTCTCGATGACCCGCGTGCCGTTGCGGTTCGGAACATGGGTGGGGGGAGATCGAGACGGCAATCCGTTTGTGACGTCATCGGTGACTGAGCATGTTGTGGCGGTCCAACATGATCACGCGCTGCGCAATCTGATCGGAGCGGTCGAGACTCTCGCTGCCGAGCTTTCGACTTCCTCACGAATCAGCCATGTGAGTGACGAACTCGTCGAATCTCTCGCTTCTGAGCGGATTCGAATGCCGGATGTATACGAACGCTTCAGTGACCTTGATGCCGAGGAGCCGTATCGGCTGAAGCTTGCATTTGTTCATCAACGCCTCATCGACACTCGAAGCCGCATGCAATCGGGTTCCACCTACGAGCCCGGAGTCGGATATGAGGACGTTGGCGGTCTGCTCGAAGACCTTGGGTTGATTGCCGGGTCGTTGGCCGAAAATCGTGGAGCATTGGTTGCCGAGGGGATGGTTGCCCGGCTGATGCGTACAGCGTCGGTGTTCGGATTTCACCTCGCAATCATGGACATCCGCCAGCATGCAGCGGTTCACCATCTCGCTATTGATGAGCTCCTCGATGGACCTGATCGTGGCTATTGCGATCTGGAACCTGCTGAACGCGCCAAGCTGTTGGTCGAGGTGCTCGCAGGCGCGAGGCCGATTGCTCTGGGTGAGAGGGCGCCGAGTGTCGAGACGGATGACACCGTTGCCTTGTTTCATACGATTCGTGACCTCCAGAACCGATACAGCACCGACATCATCGAGAGCTACATCATCTCAATGACACGGGACGTTGATGATGTACTTGCTGTTGTCGTCCTGGCCCAGGCCGCTGGATTGGTCGATGCTGTGAATGGCGTTGCAGCGATCGGGTTCGTGCCGCTGCTCGAAACGACCACGGAACTACGAAATGCGGGTGATCTCCTCGATCGCCTCTTGGGCATCGAACCGTATCGGGAGATTGTCCGGCTCCGAGGAAACATCCAAGAAGTGATGCTTGGCTACTCAGATTCGAACAAACACGGCGGCATTACCACATCTCAGTGGGAGATCCACAAAGCTCAACAACGGCTCCGCGACGTCGCCAAGGAGCATGGTGTTGCACTGCGCCTCTTTCACGGGCGTGGTGGGACAACCGGCCGAGGGGGAGGGCCAAGTCATGACGCGATTCTCGCTCAACCGTTTGGGACGGTCGACGGTCTGATCAAGATCACTGAACAGGGCGAGGTGATTTCCGACAAGTATGGACTTCCCGAGTTGGCAGAACGCCATCTTGAACTCACGCTATCGGCAGTCATTGAAGCCTCGCTGCTTCACCGGTCGTCACGCCAGCCCAAAGAACAACTTGACCGCTGGTATCACACGATGGATTCGATTAGCGACACCGCCTACGAAACCTACCGCAACCTCATTGACAGTCCCGGGCTCTTCGAGTACTTCCTGCATTCGACCCCCGTCGATGAGCTGGGGGCACTCAACATTGGGTCGCGGCCATCGCGACGACCCGATGGTTCTGGCTCCCTCGACGATCTCCGAGCGATCCCATGGGTTTTCGGCTGGACCCAATCGCGCCAGATCATCCCCGGATGGTTCGGCGTAGGTACCGGGATCGAGGCAGCACGCGAGGCGGGACACGGCACCACCATCACCCAAATGCACCAACAGTGGCCCTTCTTCCAAGCGTTCGTTTCGAATGTCGAGATGACATTGGCCAAGACCGATCTTGAGACCGCACGACGCTACGTTGAGGCCCTCGTCCCATCGCAACACCGACACCTGTTCGACGTCATCTCAGCCGAATACGATCGAACCATCAAGGAGATCCTTGCGATTACCGGAGAACGAACACTGCTCGAAGACAACCCCGTCCTCCAACGCACCTTGCTGGTCCGTGACGCATACCTCCACCCACTTCACCACCTTCAGGTCAACCTTCTCGAACGATCAAGAAACAACGACAGCGAAGATCCTGACCTTCAGCGAGCTTTGCTTCTGACGGTCAACGGAATAGCTGCAGGACTCCGCAACACCGGATAGCCAGCGCGCACCGGCCGACCAGACGCTCGCTATCGTCGGTCGTCGGTCGTCGGTCGTCGGTCGTCGGTCGTCGGTCGTCGGTCGTCGGTCGTCGGATTACCGTTCTCGGATGCCGTACACCGCCGTTCTCTTCGATCTCGATCACACCCTGCTCGACTCGCGCACATCTGAGGTGCGTGCGTTCGACGCGACACTCCGTGAGTCGGGGATCGAGGATCCACAAAAGTATTACCAGGCGTACAGCCGCATCAACCAGGATCTGTGGACGGCGGTGGAGAGCGGCAGAATCACACCCAATGACCTCAGAGTTACCCGGTGGGAGCGCCTAGTTGCATCATTCAAGATGGATGCAGATGTACAGACGCTCGCCCAACGCTATGTCCAAGGACTCGGAGAAGAAGGCGACCTGTATCCGGGCACGCTTGAGGTCCTCAACGAACTGTCAGAATTCGCTGCACTTGCGCTGGTTACCAACGGACTCGCTGAGGTTCAACGGACGCGGATCACCCGCCTCGGACTCGCCCGATACTTCGACCCGATCGTGATCTCGGGAGAAGTTGGAGTATCAAAACCAGCGGCCGAGATCTTCGAACTCACCTTCCGTGCACTCGACACCCCCGTCAAGGCCCAGACCCTGATGGTCGGGGACTCACTCACGTCAGACATCCAAGGCGGGATCAACTTCGGCATCGACACGTGCTGGTACAACCCGCATTCTGAAACGTCGCACGGACCGCAAAGTACCCATGAAATTGCAGATCTGTCGGAACTCGTTGACGTCGTCTCAAACGGAAATGGCGGGGCATGGTAACCCCTCTCCTGGTCGAATCGACGAGGACGTGGCATGATGCCGTATGGCACGTATGCGGACCGTCCGAATGGTGGCACTCGCCATCACAATCTTCGCCATTACCGCGGCATGTACCAGTTCGGGCAACAACACAACAAGCACACTGACGACGTCGATCCCCTCTGCGACGACCAGCACGCCCACCACGGCGACCATCCCCCCGACCACCACAACCACGTCGACGACCACGACCACCACCACCGTGCCGCCGACTACGACCACGACCACGACCACGACCAACTTGCCGGCAGACCCACCGCCGGAGAAGGTGACGGGGGTAACCGTAGGAATCGGGGGCGGTAGCGGCGAGGTCTATGTCCAGTGGGCCGCCTCACCTGCAGGGGATCTCGACCACTATTCCCTCTCATACTCCGAGAACTCCGGCGGATCAAAGGTTCATCTGGCCGATGTTCCCGCTGGAACCACCGAGTACATTGATTTCCCACGTGAACTCACTCCCGGAATCAATTGTTACGTCATCAAGGCGGTAGACGCCGGTGGCAATGCATCGTCAGGTTCAGATGAGGTGTGTCTGTCGATCACGTAGTGGTCTGCCCGAGCTCCGTCCGACTTCGATCAGACCCAGGGTTCCTAAGGTGTGCACGAAACCGTCGGGACTCGGGATCACACCGTTCGCCGACATCCTCAGCGAACAGGTATTCACGACATCGACCTGATCACCACAAAACAAGACTGGAGCCTCATGAACAAGACGACCTACGGCTACGAGCGCACAACCGCGCTGTCATTCGCCGATGCCGAAGCAGCGATTCGCGAGGCATTGGCCGAACAGGGGTTTGGCATCCTCACCGAGATCGACGTCGCCGCAACCCTCAAGGACAAGCTCGGAGTCGAACGGGACGCTTACAAGATCCTCGGTGCATGCAACCCGGTGCTGGCCAATCAGGCAATCGGATTTGACGATCACATGGGTCTGCTACTGCCGTGCAATGTCGTTGTTGCCACGGTTGCCGGATCGACGCGGGTCTCCGTCGTCGACCCGCACGTCATGCTCAGCGTTGCCGGGGCTTCAGCCGAACTTGAGGCCGTGGCGTCCGAAGCCCGCGACCAACTCGTAGCTGCACTGGAAGCGATCGCCTGACGACCGCCAACCGTTCGAAGAGATCGGGGTAGCGTCGACCACACGCATGGAACTCGGAGTAACGACATTCGCCGAAACAGCTCTCGATGCCAACGGCGCACGCGTCATCAGTCACGGCGACCGGCTCAGGCAGGTACTCGACGAGGTCGTGCTCGCCGATGAGGTTGGTCTCGATGTCTATGGGATCGGTGAGCACCACCGACCGGACTTCGCTGCGTCAGCTCCTGCGGTTGTGCTCGCTGCAGCAGCAGGCCGAACGAAACAGATCAAGCTCAGTCCCGCGGTGACGGTGCTCTCGTCCGATGATCCTGTGCGGGTGTTCCAACAGTTTGCCACCCTTGACATCGTCTCATCGGGTCGCGCCGAGCTCCTCGTGGGGCGCGGTTCGTTCATCGAGTCCTTCCCTCTGTTCGGATACTCGCTCAGTGACTACGACGAGCTCTTCAAGGAGAAGCTCGACCTGCTACTCGCCATCCGAGACAGCGAACGAGTGACATGGTCGGGTCAGTTCCGTTCACCACTCGACGATCAGGGCGTCTACCCGCGGCCCGATCGTCAGCTCCCGGTGTGGGTTGGTGTCGGGGGAACACCCGAATCGGTGGTACGGGCGGGCCATCGCGGCCTCCCTGTGGCCCTGGCGATCATCGGTGGCTCACCGGACCGTTTCTCGGTGTTCAGCAAGCTTCACCGTCGATCCCTCACCGAGGCCGGATTCACACCAGCCGAGGTCCCCCTTGCTGTCCACGCCCATGGCCACATCGCACCGTCGATGGATCAAGCGGTTGAGGAGTTCTATCCCTCGTATGCCGCGGCGATGACCCAGATCGGCCGCGAACGGGGGTGGGGGCCGATGACCCGCGAGCAATTCCACGCGATGAGCCAACCCGACGGCTCGCTCGTGATCGGAACACCTGAACAAGTGGCGGCCAAGATCCTCCGCTGGAGGGACGTCCTTGGCATCGACCGGTTCATGCTCCACGTGAGCGTCGGAACGATGGACCACGAGCATGTGATGCGATCGATTCGGATGCTCGGCACCGATGTTCGGTCGATCGTCAACGCTGGAATAAGGTTCTGAACACCGTCCCCCTTTCAGGGGGACGGATCCGACGGAGTCGGATCAGACGGACCCAGTGCATGCAACGTGGGACGCCCCCCTGCAGCGTCGCTTCGCTCCTCGCGTCCCCCCGCAAGCGGGAGGACGGGTGTGGGAGACACCACCCACCGTCCCTCCTTCAGGGGGGACAGGCGAGTCTTCGAGCCAGGGGGGCGTGTGAGCCCGCGAGCCCCGTCTCCCAGACGTCAGAAGTCAGAAGTCAGAAGTCAGAAAGCCCCCTGCATCGTCGCTTCGCTCCTCTGCCGTCCCCCCTGAAGGTGGGACGTGATTGCGGCTAGCATCGCGGATCGATGATCTTTTCAGACCGCACCATCAAGGAAAGCATCGCAGCCGGGCGGATTCTCATCGATCCGTACGACGAGGCGATGGTGCAGCCATCGAGCGTCGACCTGCGTTGCGACCCGAACTTCCGGGTGTTCGAGAATCACAAGTATGCCCTCATCGACCCGAAGGCACCCCAGGGTGACCTCACCACGAATGTTGCGGTGAGCGATGCTGATCCGTTCATCCTCCATCCTGGCGAGTTTGTGCTCGGTTCGACACTCGAAACCGTCGGTTTGGCGGATGACATCGTTGCCAGACTTGAGGGAAAGTCGAGCCTCGGTCGCCTTGGCTTGTTGATCCACTCAACCGCCGGGTTCATCGATCCGGGGTTCAAAGGGCAGGTCACGCTCGAACTCTCCAATGTGGCCAACCTTCCGATTGCCATCTATCCGCGAATGAAGATCGGACAGATCAGCTTTTACCAAATGACGACATCTGCCGAGTTTCCCTATGGGTCTCCCGAACTCGGATCCAAGTACCAAGGCCAAAAGGGGCCAACCCCGTCCCAGATGCACGAAGACTTCAGAGGGTCTCAGTGAGGGATTACCTCCACTGACACGTTCATCCAATTTCCGTGAGATTCACCTGATGATCGCCGGCGGTTGCTACGACCGGTGTTGTGTGTTTTCGGGCCAGGTATCCCAGGCCCTCGCCGCTCGCAAGCATCGAGGTGATCTCACCGGCCGGTTGATCCTCAATAGTGAACTCGATACGGGCCGGGGCCGTGCCGGGCTCAGCGGTGACCCGGACGAGCCGTTTCGTCGGGGCTGCGCCACGATGGTGGGTTCTTGCAACCAGTTCTTGACCCGTGTAACAGCCCTTGTCGAACGAGACGGTGATATCAATCAAGCCGGTCATCGCCGGAGTGATTCCCTCGGTGATCTCATTGCCCATTGCGGGCCAACCGGTTTGGATCCGAAGCACCTCCAGATCGGTCGTGGGCATATTTGCCGGAGCGGAGACGTTTGGACCGATCACATCAATCCCTTCAGGGCTACTCCCACTGCACACGGAAACGATCGGCGCATCAAAGCGCTGCTTGGACGATCCGTCGCCCCGCCACGCGACACCCGGCCATGTGGATTGGGAGAACCGAGCGTCGGTGCGAAACAAGTGCCCGTCGAGGCGGGCACGTACTGAGTCGCCGTAGCCGGGCTCGACATCGAGGGTCAGGCGGTCGTGACCGATCCGTGTTATCCGAACCAGTGCCTCGATCGACCCCTTTGGGTCAAGAATGAACGACCAGGCAGACTGAGCGAGGTCAATTGCTTCGATGTCCTGTGACAGTTGAGTTTGAAGATACGATCGTGCGTCGGACCCCTCAACCATGACGATGTCTCGTTCGATCGGTGTCGCTGTCAGAACTCCCTCGGTCATGGGACAAGGCTAGGAACGAGAACGGCTGCGTACGACGACTGCCACTAGAGGGCGACTGGTGCGGCAACCACATCGGTCTCTTGCTTTGAGGTTGTTGCGATTGCACCACCGACGATCACAAGAGCGATGCCAGCCCAGGTCAGCGGGCTTGGCGTCTCATCGAGGAACAGCATTGCCCAGACAACTGCCGATGCCGGTTCGATGTACATGATGGTGCTCAATGCCGCAACCGGTATGCTCCGGTACACCTCCCAATAGAGGAATCCAGTGAGGCCGGTGAACACGGCTCCGAGAATGATGAAGTTGATCATCTCGTCCGGGTGGTTGGTGAGCGCACCATAGGTGGCAGGGGCGAGTACCACCGAAGCAACGGTCAGCTCCCCTATGGACATGGTCAGTCCTCGAAGATCTCTTGCCGCGGGATGACCAACAATCATCAAGGTCGCAAGCAGTGCCGCAGCGACTCCCGCCACGGCAATGCCTTTGAATGAGGTGGTACCTTCATCGCCAATCACCCACGGTTGGACGACAACGATCGTGCCTATACCGGCAACACCAAGAGCAAACCAGAGTCGGCGCGGCACGACCTGCCCGAGCAGTGGCCCCGACAGGATTGATGCAACGATCGGACCGATGTAGAGGACCGACAGCGCGATCGCCACAGTGGTGAGCTTGATCGACTCAAAGAACGCGATCCAATGTGCGGCAAGAAGCAGCCCACAAACAACGAGCCGAACGCGGTGCATCGCAGGAAACCGCAGCTTGCGTACGGCAGCCGCAACGATGATCAAGGCGATCGCCCCAAAAGTCACCCTGACCCCAACGAGCCCGGTGGACGAGACATCGTTCCGGACGAACAGGGGGATCGCGCCCCAGGCAACGGCGACTCCCGCCAGAAGAAGGCTCGCGGCAAATGGCGACAGTCGGCCGTCAGTCATCCCGACACGCTACCGGCGAGTCAGGAATCAGAATTCAGAAGTCAGAAGTCAGATACCCGATTCGGTCATCGGTCATCGGTCGTCGGTCGTCGGTCGTCGGTCAAACTACATCGGTGACTCGGAGCGACCCATGTCGGAAAAGAGGGTGAACTCGGGCAAGAACGTCATGTCAACCTTGCCCACACCGCCCTGTCGGTGCTTTGCAATAACCACCTCAGCGACGCCTTTGGATTCGACCTTGTCGGGGTGGTAGTACTCATCGCGATAGATGAACATCACGACATCTGCATCCTGTTCAACAGCGCCAGATTCTCGCAGGTCGCCAAGGCGCGGCCGCTTGTCCTCACGAGACTCAACACCGCGGTTGAGCTGCGACAAGGCAATGATCGGAACGTGAAGCTCACGCGCCAGGTTCTTGAGCGAGCGTGAAATCATCGCGATCTCTTGTTGGCGGTTTTCCTGACCTGATCCGTTCATGAGCTGGAGATAGTCGACGACAACAAGGTCAAGTCCAGGCTTTCGCCTCAATCTTCGACACTTGGCTCTGATCTCGGTGACGGTCAGGCCAGGTGAATCATCAACGAAGATGTTCTGCTTATAGAGCGCCCCTGCCGCGTTGGAGAGCTTTGTGAAGTCCCCTTCGGTGAGTTTTCCGGTGCGGAGTCGCTGTGAGTCGATTCGGCCCTTCGAGCAGAGCATGCGGGTGACGACTTCTTCACGACTCATCTCAAGCGAAAAGATGGCAACCGTCTTTCCCCCGAGCGCAACGTTCTGTGCCATGTTGAAGGCCAGGGACGTCTTTCCCATCCCGGGTCGAGCCGCAACGATGATGAGATTCGTTGGATGGAGTCCAGCAAGCTTCCTGTCGAGATCACGGAAGCCAGTCGATGTGCCAGTGACGTCGGATCCGCTGCGTTGGAGCTCTTCGGCCTTCTCGATGGCTGGTCCCAAGAGGTCGTCGATGGGTTGGAGTCCGTCTCCGACCCGACGCTCGGCAACAGCAAACACTGCCTGCTCTGCTTGGTCCACCACCTCTTCGATGGGCTCTGCCATCTTTGTGGCGAGTACGCCAATGTCGCCGCCAACGCGCATCAGTCGCCGACGCAGGGCATGCTCTTCGACGATCGCGGCGTAGTACTCGATATTTGAGGTTGCAGGGACGGCGTCGATGAGATCGGTGAGGAACTCAATTCCACCGATACGGTCGAGTGTTCCATCACGCCGCAGACCTTCTGAAACAGTGACCGCATCAATCGGTTCGTTCGCATCGAAGAGACCTTGGACGACCTCAAAGACCTGCTGGTGCGCTGGCTTGTAGAAGTCCTCGGCATGCAGCTTCTCAAGGGCGATGTTGGCTGCATCCGAAGAAAGGAGAACCGCCCCAAGCACCGATATTTCGGCGTCAGCGCTGTGGGGCGGAACGCGTGGCCCCCCTCGGCTTGTAGGTGTGTCCAAGACCGATGTCACCGGTCCTCCTCGGCGGTCGTCGTCAACGGGCTATCCCCATCATACATATCAGGTGTGACAGAAATCAGAAGTCAGATTCCAGACATCAGATCCTGATCATGGCTTGTGCCAGCGGGTGCGAGTGTATGCGCACCCGCTGGTTGTAGAGACCGGTTCGAGCCGCATAGTTTTCCCGTTCATGGTTGTTTGTCGCGGCCTACTACTTGTAGCTCACCGCTTTCAGCTTTCAGCCAGCGTCCATCTTCCGTCCGTGGAGAACCGTAAGCCTCGCTTGTCGCTCCTGCTGTGAGCGGAAAGCTGAAAGCTGCCGCGGTGAAGCCGCGGTTACGCCGGGATGACGTCCAACGTGACGGTCACCTCAACCTCGGAATGGGGACGTAGTGTCACCTCGTGGAGCCCAATCTCCTTGATCGGCCTTTCGATGACAACGATGTCCTTGTCTATCTCGATGCCTGTGAACTTCACAATCGCGGCTTGGACGTCGGTTGCTCCGATCGAACCGAAGAGGTTTCCAGAATCGCCAGCGCGTGCAGCCACAACGACACGTGTACCCGACAGCGATTCGCCAAGGGCAACGGCAGATTCAAGGGCCTGCTTGTCCGCTTCAAGACGCGCAACACGCATCGACTCCGCCTGACGCAGGGCACCTTCGGATGCCTTTACGGCGAATTTCTTCGGGACGAGATAATTCCGGGCGTAGCCATCGGAAACATCGACCACGTCACCCTTCGCTCCGAGGGCTTCAACTGGTTTTGTGAGAATGACCTTCATCATTACTGCTTCGTCTGGGTGTAGGGAAGCAATGCCATTTCGCGGGCGTTCTTGATCGCCATTGCGACCTCTCGCTGACGCTTTGGCGTCAACCCGGTCACCCGTCGTGACCTGATCTTGCCGCGGTCTGACATGAACTTGCGGAGCAGGGAAATGTCCTTGTAGTCAACAACATCTTCTTCGCCGAACTTATGAACAAGTCGTTTCTTTTTTGGGCTGAGCTCGGGGCGTCTCCGCCGCTTTTTTTCATTCTTGGGATTCGCCATGGGCCTTCTCCTTGATTTGAACTGTGGGTTGGGGTCTCGTGGACTGCCGTCTAGAACGGTGCTTCGTCTGGGCCGTAGTCATCGCGGGCTACCGGTGCCGCTGGAACAGAACCACCGCCGCCGTATCCACCGCTTCCATCATTTGAACGCGGGGTCTTCGTTACCTGGGCGGTCGCCCACCGCAACGAAGGGCCAATCTCCTCGATTCTGACCTCAACGACCGAACGCTTCTCGCCCTCGTTGGTCTCCCAATTGCGCTGCTCAAGGCGTCCGGTGACAAACACCCTGTCTCCCTTGGAGAGTGACTCTGAGATGTTCTCTGCGACTTCTCTCCAGCAAGTACCGCCAAAGAAGCTTGTCTCTTCCTGCCACTCGTTGTCACGATCGCGGTAGCGGCGGTTCACGGCGAGGCGGACACGGGCCATCGCCACTCCGCTTGCGGTGAAGCGAAGTTCAGGGTCTTCTACGAGGTTTCCCACGAGGGTCACGCTATTGCTCATTGCATCTCTCTTCTCTCGGGCCGATCCACCGTCTCATCGACAGTGTGGATGGCCGCTATGACACTTTCGCTCTACTTGACCAGCCGCTGGATCTTGTGGCGAACCACACTGTCAAGAAGCCCAAGAGAGCGATCAAGCGTCGTCTGGAGCTCCACATCGCCGTCGAATGTGATGACGGCGTAGAAACCTTCGGTCATGTGGTCAATCTCGTAGGCGAAGCGACGCTTCCCCCAAAAGTCTGTGTCGGTGATGACACCGCTGCGGTCTGTGATGACCTTCTCAACCTCTGCAACTGCGGCGCGGACGTCGTCCTCTGCCATGTCGTAGCGGTAGATCACCATCAGCTCATATGAGCGCATTTTCGATTTCCTCCTCTGGACATCCGCCGTCGCGGAAGGCCCCTGCAGGTGGCAGGAGCAGGATTGAGGTGCCGTTTCGGGCACCCGCGGCGCCTGGTGACACCGACTGGATGTGTGAAGTGTATCGGGGATCCGATTCCAGATTCCAGATTCCAAGAGTCCAGTTTGCTGGACTCCAGGCGACCCGACGAAGTTGGGTAGCCGACGTCAGAAGTCAGAAGAGCGAAGTCAAGAGTTCAGCTTGCTGGACTCCAAGCGACCTGACGAAGTCGGGTGGCCGACGTCAGTCATCAGTCATCGGCTCAATCCTCATAGATGAGAACGGTGTCGTTGGTGACCCAGTCGAGGTCGCCGGGGTTGGCTTCGATGGCGTACCGGTAGATGATGTCATCTCCAGGCGAATAGGAGGGACACGGATCGGATTCACACGGAATCATTGATGCCCTCCCCACGGGTCGTCCGTCGATGTCAAACCAAACGATGTCGAGCGGAATGAGCGTGTTCTTCATCCAGAACCCACCCGCTGCGTCGTGACGCCAGTAGAACAGCATTCCATCAAGATCGCCCAGGTCTGTCACACCCATCAGGCCGGTTGCTCTCAATTCCGGGGAATCGGCAATCGCAAGACGCATCGTTTGATCACCGATCTCGACATCCTCGATTCGGTGGTCGGCGAGCAGGGGTGGGGTGTCGGCTGGGGCTGTTGTTGTGGAGGTTGTGGTGGTAGACGAGGTCGGTGCAATCGAACTTGTCACTTCGGTTGTCGTTGACACAACGGTCGTCGTCGGAAAAGAGGTCTCCGATGTGTCTGATGTCGACGAGGACGAGCAGGCGGCAGCCACGAGACTCACTGTGAGGGCGATGGCGATGCGTCGCATGTCACGAAGCTACTGTCACGGTACCGATACCGGCGGGTCAATGATCGGCTTGCCGGCGGCTCTTGGTTCGGGAACCCGCTCGTATCCCGAACCCTTTGAGGGAATCCTGACTCTGCTTGAGTCAGCGGCTTTCAGCAACTGAGTTGTCCCCCTGACCTGCCACCCAAACCTCACCCGACTCTGACTTCTGATGTCAGACTTCTGACGTCAGACTCAGCGTTCCATGGCTTCGTCAGCGAGGAAGTGGTCGGAGGGATTCGAGAGGTTTCTGAGGATCTCTTCGGACTCAGGTGGCATGTGATAGGTCTCAGCCTCGGACGGAAATGCACCCGATTCGACATCGTCGAAGAAGGCTCTCACCGCCTCGACGGCATCATCGGCGAGATGGGCATACCGGCGGACGAACTTGGGAATAGCCTCGCCCGCTCCAAGGCCTGTGACATCGTGAAACACGAGCACCTGACCGTCACAGTTCACACCTGCACCGATACCGATTGTGGGAATGGACAATTCTTTCGTGACAATGTCGGCAACGACATCGGGGACACCTTCGAGAACAATCGAAAAGACGCCGGAATCTTCAAGGGCATGGGCATCTGAGATCAGCTCATAAGCTGCTTGGGCTTCCTGTCCCTGCACCCTGTAGCCCCCCATTGTGTGGACCGACTGCGGCGTCAGTCCCAGGTGCCCCATGACGGGGATCTCGGCATCGAGGACCGCGCTGATCATGGGAAGCCGCTTGCGGCCTCCCTCAAGCTTGACGGCACCGGCTCCACCATCTCGAATGAACCGGCCAGCGTTGGCAACGGTTGCCTCTCGAGTCGAGTGATACGACAGCCAAGGCATGTCACCAACGATGAGAGCTGTCGGCTTCGTTCTGGCAACGGCCGCAGTGTGGTGAACCATCACATCGATGGACACGGCAAGCGTGTCGTCATAACCGAGCACGACATTGGCGACCGAATCGCCCACGAGAATGATGTCGGCTCCGGCACGATCGGCGATCCGTGCCGTCGGGGCGTCGTACGCGGTGATCATTTTGAGCTTGGCGCCACCCTTGCGAGCGACAACCATCGGTGCCGTTGTGGGCTTGCGCCGATCTTTCTCAGCCATGGTTCGATTCCTCTCTCCCCGCCACACAGGGTCGGGGGACATCCCAAAGGATACTGCAAGACCCTCGGCTGAAAGCTGAGAGCCGAAAGCTGAAGGCTCACATCCGGTATCTTGCGCTCATGGCCCGAAAAGACATCACCATGGATGCCGACGAAATCCAGACCTTCCTGGCTGGAGAACGCAAGATCCTTCAACTTGCGACCCTCAGCAAGGACGGCAGCCCGCACCTGGCACCCATGTGGTTTGTCATGGACAACGACAAGATCGTGTTCCGGTCATTCACGAAATCCCAAAAGATTGTCAACCTGATGCGTGACCCACGCCTTTCCGTCCTTGTGGAATCCGGTGACGCGTACTCAGAACTTCGGGGCGTCATGATCAAAGGGACCGCCACACTCGTGACGGATCCCGAGTTCGTGCTCGACATCTATGGCCGTTTGGCCGCCCGATACCCCATGGTCGGTCCCGAACCCGTAGAGATGACGCCCGAGGTTCTCAGACGTTCGTTTGGATCCCACGCAACCAAGAACACGGCAGTCATCGTCGAGCCAGAAACCATCGCCTCGTGGGATCACACCAAGCTCGGCGGCGCCTACTAAGGGTCCGTATACCCAGGGTATGAAGCCACCATGGCGGTGGGCTGGAGCCCGCAGAACGCGTCAGTCTGCGTTGCGCAATCCTCGGAGGGCCACAAGGAGAAGTCCGACACCGAACAACAGAACCGCGCCGGGAATGATCCACGCTTGAAAGTTGATGTTCGTCGTCGCGCTTGCCACACCGGCCGCAGCGAATCCAACGAACACGATGCCAAAGATGAACGATATCGGATCAAATGCGTGCCTTTTCATGGTGTAACCCCTCCCGTGACGACGTCTTCCTCTTCGAATGTGGTGTCGGTCCACGGGAGTTGATCGCTGTTTCGCACAACAATGGTGCCAGCCCCGACCTCTGCGTCGATGTGCAGGACAATCGGCCCTGGTCCTATCTCCAATGCCTCGTGAACCCCGATTCCCCCTCGCTCGTACTTGAGCGGTTCGAACGTTCCCATCCCGACCCGAGCCCCAAGTGCTACCCCAACATCGGCAGGGACGCGGATTTCGAGACGACCCGCACCCAGAGTCATTTCGACAGAACCGACCGCAGCGAGTTCATCGACAGTGAGAGCGGTCAGATCGATGATCATTTCACCTGCACCGAGCTCATAGGGCGAATCAACCTGTGAGGCCGTCAGAGGGCGCACTGCGATCTCACCGGCGGTCCACGGAAATGATCGTGGCCACACGGCGGTGATGAACAGCATGGGGAGAATCAAAATGCCAACGACAATGAGCATCGGAGACTTCCCGATCCACGCTCCAAGTATCAGCCCTACGCCAACAATTCCGAGCGCGACCGCTGCATAGTGGATGGGATCGAACCATTCACCGGCTCCGACGTTCCCGATGGAGACTCCTGATACGTCGAGCAAAGCCATCAACGAAACCACGATGAGCACGATTGCCAGTGTCAGGCGACCCAGGATCGACTTCTCCTTCTTCGGCCGGGGGAGTCTTGGTTCTGTTGAGGCAGGTTGAGATATGGTCTTCGTCGAAACTGTGGCTGCCGCCGCTGACGTGGGCACGCCGCCCACCTCCTCGGTGAGCGGCGTGTCTTCGTCGACCGTGGTGGTCTCGATGTCGTCGTCAGGATGCCCGGACGGCGACCGTGGTGGGGGATCCCCTTTCGCACCGAAGTCAATGCCTCCTCGGTAGAGGATGAACCCGATCGCAAACAGGACTCCTGCAGCAATGAAGGCACCTGAGATGTCAAAGACGTTCGCGGCGACGATCAAAGCCGCAGCGCCTATCAGGGCGACGCCTATCACCGTGCCGACATCGGAGAAGTCCAGTGTCGATAGCCATCTCGATACGGATGTCTCGTCTTCTCCCGGTTCCGGAATAAAGATCCATGCCACGATGTAAAGGAGCACACCAGCCCCCCCTGCAAGGGCAAGGAAGATGAATGCCCATCGGAACCACCATGCGTTGATTCCGAGATGCTGTCCGAGACCACCGGCAACGCCAGCCAGGATCTTGTCCTCCCGCGAGCGGCGCAACGAGCGCCCTGGCGGGACTGTCTGAGTGTTTCGTGTATCTGTCATGGTGCCATCGTCCACGATTACTCGCCCCGAGGCTATCGGGAACCATCCCCGACGATCCTGACACCTCAGGGTTGACTCAGGGTCTCCCCTAGCCCCGATTCTTCACGTGGT
>DIDS01000028.1 GCA_002418265.1 Acidimicrobiia bacterium UBA5794
CAACAGCTAACAGCTTTCAGAACGAAACGAAGAGAGTGCCACATGGCCAGCGACAAGAGACCGCCCATCACGCTTGCGTGCGAGTCCTGCAAGAGGCGGAACTACGTCACCACGAAGAGCAAAACCAACACGAGGGATCGCCTTGAGTTGAAGAAATTCTGCAAGTGGTGCCGCGAACAAACCCCGCACAAAGAAACCCGCTAGTACGGGTGTCGGCGTCGCCACCGAACCCGCGTCCCCCCTTCAGGGGGGACGGATTCGACGTAGTCGGATCAGGGGGGCGTGCGAGCCCGCGAGCCCCGTCTTCTGGTCGGGACGGATTCGACGTAGTCGGATCAGGGGGGCGTGCGAGCCCGCGAGCCAAACCCGTTCCCCCTTCAGGGGGAACAGGCGAGTCTTCGAGCCATGGGGGTCTGCGAGCCTGCGAGCCCCGTCCTCCAGCGTTTTGTAAAGCAAGCTTTACGCACTCTCGTGGTCGCAGGCTCCCTGGCCCCCCTGCAGCGTCGCTTCGCTCCTCTGCTGTCCCCCCTGAAGGGGTGACAGGATGACGACTGAGGGGTTCACACCAGCAGACCTTCTCGGACATACCATTGGGCCTGTCACCGTCGCGGTCACGCCAGACAGCGTGGCAGCGTATGTGGCAGCGACACGCGATGACCCGGAACGATGGGTCGGTACTGCACCACCTGGTTTTGGCTCTGTGCTGCTCTTCTCGGTTGCTGACTCGTTCTTGTATGACCCGCGGATCGTGGAGTACACCACGACACTGATGCACGTCGACCAGACCTTCACATACCCATCGCCGGTGGTTGTGCCATCGGACCAGATCGTGACCGGAACGATCACGAGAGTTCGCGAGCGAGGTGGTTCGTTCTTCGTGACATTCGAGGCAACAGCCGTCGCGGGTGGAGAAACAACGGTCGAGTCCATCTCGACATTCCTCCTATCGAGTCAGCAGGCGTCGCCGCCGGACTCAGAGCGGGTGGAACCTGCCGTACGCGCCTCGGGTGTGAATGGATCTGATGGCAATGCTCTCTTGCGCTCGGTGAGCAGAAGCGACCTGGTGCGGTACGCAGCCGCTTCGCGGGACTTCAACCCGTTCCACTGGGACCATGAGTCTGCTGTCGGTGCCGGAATGCCGGGAGTCGTTGTCCACGGGCTCTTGATGTATGCGTGGGCGATGCAGGGTGTCAATCTGCACGGCTCTGTCGTCTCGGCAAAGGTGCGGTTTCGCAACGCCCTGTTTCCGGCCGAACAAGCAACGGTTATGACGGATGTTGGTGGTGATCAGGTCAACGTCGTGATCGCAAGAGATGGGGAGCAGCTCATGACCGGCACGGCTACGGTGGTACCCGACGCGGAGTAACGACATGTACCGACCTGAGGTCGAACCACTCGAAACACGGGGCGAGACCCACGAACTCGTTGAACGCGCCCGTCGCGGTGATCGAGATGCATTCGGGGAACTTGTCCGGCTCCATCAGCACGAGGTGTACACGTTGGCCGTCCGACTGGTCAGGGATCGGGAACTCGCTCTGGATGTCTCCCAAGATGCATTTGTGCGCGCGTGGCGGGCGATGCCGAAGTTCCGCGGCGACGCCAGGTTTTCAACCTGGATGCACCGGATCACGGTCAACACCGCCTGGACCCACCGTGACAAACAAAAGCGGCGGCGTACCGATCCGCTCGACCACATGCATCGTGAACCCGAGTCGACCAGTTTGGATCCCGTTCGTGCAGGCGAATCGGTGTCGGCAAGTCCTCATATCGAAGAGGCGCTCCTTGACCTGACTGAGTCGGTGCGGTCCGTCGTTGTGCTCAAGGATGTGTATGACTGGACCCACGCTGAGATCTCCGAGTACCTTGACATCTCGGTCACTGCAGCAAAGGTACGACTGCACCGAGGGCGCAAGCAGCTTCGGTCCGCTCTCGACGGATTTCAGGACGGCGCACAATGAGCGTGATGTGTTCTGCGGTTCACGTCGCCCTTGACACCGTGGGTACATCGGCAGTGGCGGGGCCACTTGCAGGTCATATCGAAAGGTGCGAGGTATGCGGGCACGATGTTCAGAGCCTCCAGGACGTGACCATGGCGCTCCGGTCGCTTGATCCCGAAGCGCATCTTGCCCCAGGTGGTCTGCAAGCAGATGTCATGGGATCCCTCGGCCCCGTTGCTGTTCCTGATCCCGTCCACGGTATCTCCCTCAAGGTGCCTGTGGCCGCTGCCGCAGTGGTGGCAACAGCTGCGGCTGGTACTGCCGTACTGATTCGAATCCGGCGAGCGCGCGCAGCCTGAATCTCTGCGGCGTCAGCAACACGGTTGGTTTACACTTCGGGTTGGCACCACATATACTCGCGAGCCGCGCCCCATCAGGCCGGAGGGGTGTAGCTCCAATTGGCAGAGCGCCGGTCTCCAAAACCGGATGTTGTGGGTTCGAGTCCCGCCACCCCTGCAAAGGACACGTAGGAGTAACGAGTGAACCGTGAAATGAGACGCCTTCAGGCGAAGGAAGAGGAGCGGGCGAAGAAGCGCCGCGCCGAAGGCCCGCGCCCGAAGAGGTCCAGCCAAGGCGAGAAGCTCAGCGTTTTCCAACGCGTCAGGAAGTACTTTCGCGAGGTCAAGCAAGAACTCAAAAAGGTTGCATGGCCATCGCGTGAGGAGCTCACCACGTACACGATTGTCGTCTTCGGCGTGACTACGATTCTCACCTTCGTCGTGTTCGGTCTCGACTGGGCATTCAACCGGGCAGTGATCAACGTGCTGGAGGCCATTACCTGATGGCGGACCTGGCAGAAGAGGTAGTCATCGACGACGTCGATGGAGCCGATGAACAAGTTGTTGAGCCAAAGCCGCTCAGCCCGTATGACCTCCCGGGCGCCTGGTATGTGGTTCACTCGTACTCGGGCTACGAGAACAAGGTCAAGGCAAATCTCGAAACTCGTGTCAAATCCATGCACCTTGAGGACAAGGTGTTCGATGTAGCCATCCCGATGGAGGATGTCGTCGAATACAAGGGTGGCAAGAAGGTCACGGTAGAGCGGAAGAAGTTTCCCGGGTATGTGCTCGTTCGCATGTACATGGATGACGACTCGTGGTACGCCGTACGCAACACGCCGAACGTCACGGGCTTTGTCGGCTCAGGAACGAAGCCAAGTCCTCTCTCTCGCAAGGAAGTTGAGCACATTCTCGGCGTTGCGAAAGAAGAGGGAACGAAGAAGCCGAAGCCGACATTCAAGCCCGCTTGGGAAGTGGGCGAGACGGTTCGGGTTGTTGAGGGCCCATTTGCCGATTTCAACGGTGTCATCGAGGACATCAATGTCGACCAGTCGAAGGTCCGCGTACTCGTCGACATCTTCGGGCGTGAGACACCCGTCGAACTCAACTTTGACCAGATCATCAAATACTGACAAACAAGGAATCTGACTCATGGGTCGCAAGAAACTTATGACCGTGCTCAAGTTGCAGATCCCCGCTGGCCAAGCAAGCCCTGCGCCGCCGGTTGGGCCCGCGCTCGGACAGCACGGGGTGAACATCATGGACTTCGTCCAGGCATACAACACTGAAACCGCTGCACAGTCCGGCACCATCATTCCCGTTGAGATCTCGATCTATGAGGATCGCTCGTTCACCTTCATCACCAAGACGCCACCTGCGGCGGTGCTTCTTCGACAGGCAGCCAGAATCGAGAAGGGTTCGGCCATTCCGCACAAGGAGAAGGTCGGATCCGTCACGAAGGCACAGATCCGTGACATCGCCGAGACGAAGATGCCAGATCTCAATGCAAACGACATCGAAAACGCGATGAGGATCGTTGAGGGAACCGCTCGTTCGATGGGCCTCAATGTCGTGGATGCGTAGCCGACGAGCTTTCAGGTGACAGCTTTCCGCTTTCAGCCAAACAACGAGTGGTAGGGCTTCGGCCCGTGGACCACGAAAGGAACCGACATCATGGCCATTACGAAGAACATTGCTGCACTGCAGAACCGCTACGACAAGGAAGCCCTATACCCCCCGGACGAGGCTCTCCAGCTCGTCAAAAGCCTTGCGTTTGCCAAGTTCGATGAGTCCGTCGATATCGTCTTCAACCTAGGGATCGATGCTCGCCAGGCAGACCAGATCGTACGCGGCACCGTTTCGCTTCCCCATGGATCGGGCAAGGAAATCAAGGTCGCTGTTTTCGCAAATGACCAGGCTAAGGAGGCTGAAGAGGCCGGCGCGGATCTCGTCGGTGGCCAAGACCTCGCCGATCAGATCGCAAACGGTACGGTCGCACTCGACTGGGATGTGACGATCGCTGCACCAGACATGATGCCGGTTGTGGGAAAGCTCGGTCAGCTGCTCGGGCCCCGTGGACTCATGCCAAACCCCAAGTCTGGGACTGTGACAACCGATGTCGGCAAGACCGTGGCTGAATTCAAGGCTGGCCGTGTTGAGTATCGCAATGATCGGTATGGAAACGTCCATATTCCAATCGGGCGTGTCTCGTTTGAGGTGGACAAGCTTGTCGACAACCTTCTGTCGGTTTCTGATGAGATCGCAAGATCCCGGCCTCCGACGACGAAGGGCATCTTTATCAGGAAGATCGTCATCAGTTCAACGATGGGCCCTGGTATCAAGGTCGACACCCACGCCGTCACCGACCTCATCAAAGCTCGCAGATAGCCGCAGCCGAGTCCCGAAATCCGATTGACCGATGACCGATTGTTCGCTTAACCAAATCGCGTGACTCTCGGCCTGTCGCCTTTCACCCTTCGTCCGCCTCGGTTGTCGGTCATCGGAAATCGGTCATCGGTCCTCTGAATCGGTTGACATCAACTCGTGGCGCGACGACCATAGGGGATACAGCGGGGGATCGCTGGAGGAAGGAACAGAGACGATCCACCACCGTCTCAAACGGGTGGTCCCGGCACTGCTGTCAATGATGACCGGCCCCTACCCCGGTCGATTGCAGTGAACGAGTAGATGGCATCCTGGCCCGCCGTCTGCACGATCCTCAAACGACCACCACTTCTTCTGGCGATCCCTCCTGCATTGTTCCGATGTCCGGTTCCCGATGCCAGACGTTCGGCATCCTGAGCGCTGAAAGCGCGTGACGCCAGCTATGCTCCCGACACAACCTCATACCGACCCGAGACCGTTGGTGCCAAGTCTGCTTCGGCAGGGCATAACTGTGGAGACACAACCAGCGCAGGCCAATCCTCACGGAGAGCCCTGCATGTTGCGTGTCGGGGCTCTGTTTCATTTCAGGGCCGAATGAGGCGAAGTGAAAGTCCGAATGAGGAGGACGACACATGCCAAGACCAGAAAAGGTCCAGGCGGTCGCCGACATCAAAGAGCGTATTGCAGGATCACAAGCTGTGTTCCTTGCTGAGTACGCGGGTCTTTCGGTCAAGGATCAGCAAACCTTGCGGCGTGAGCTTCGAGCGAACGGTGCAGAGTTCAAGGTTGTGAAGATGACACTCGCCCGTCTTGCAGCGGCCGACCTGGACATCGACTCTCTCGACGAACTACTGCTCGGCCCGACCGGTCTTGCATTCAGCGACGGTGATCCGGTGACAGCAGCCAAGGCGCTCAAGAACTTTGCCAAGGATCACGACGTGTTCGTGATCAAGGGCGGGCTGTTGGGCGACGAGTTTGTGACTCCGGAAACGATCTCGAAGCTTGCAGACATCGAGCCCCGCGATGTGCTCCTTGCGAAGCTCGCTGGTGCAATGAAAGCACCGATGGCGAACCTTGCGGGGCTTATGGCAGCGCTTCCGCGGAACACCGCATCGGTGCTCCAACAACTGCTCGAAAAGAAGGAGCAGGAAGCACCGGTACCCGATACTGCGTCGTCTGGCGATGACGTCGCGGCATCTGCGGATGACGACGGGGCTCCTGATACGGAAGCACTGGCCAATGATGTTGAAGAGACCGAAGAAGATGAGTCGGCTGATGCTGAGGCATCAAACGCCACTGACAAACAAGACGTGACATCCGATGATGTCACCGAGGACAGCGCAGATACAGGCAACGATCAGACCGGCGCGTCCGACGACGACGCTGCGTCATCTGACGATGACGGGGAGGAATAGCCAACATGGCAAAAACCAAGACTGACGAGTTGCTCAGCACGTTCGAGGAAATGACAGTTCTCGAGCTCTCTGAGTTTCTCAAAGCATTCGAAGAGAAGTTTGATGTGACCGCTGCTGCTCCTGTTGCAGTGGCCGCTGTCGCTGCCGGTGGCCCAGAGGCTGCCGCTGAAGACGAGCAGGATGAATTCAATGTCGTCCTGACCGGCGCTGGTGACAAGAAGATCCAGGTGATCAAGGAAGTTCGTGGTCTCACGAGCCTAGGGCTCAAGGAAGCAAAGGCACTTGTCGACGAGGCTCCATCCAACATCCTTGAAGGTGTTGACAAGGAAGCCGCTGAGAAGGCAAAGGAAGTCCTTGAGGCAGCCGGCGCAAGCGTCGAGCTGAAATAGCTCGACGGATTACGGATTCCGGTCTACGGATTACGGACGGAAGGGGAGCGGCGGAAGCCGCTCCCCTTCGTCGCGCTGGTTCCGATGACCGATGACCGATGACCGATGACCGAACGGAAGGGCTGTCGCCCGCATTCCGGACCGTCCTCCCGGCTGCCGGGGGGACGCGGAGCAACGCCTGCGCAGCAGGCGCTGCGTCGCAGGGGGGCATCCCAACATATCGCGGCCCCAGAGCCCTCCTGCAGCGTGGAGCCGGGGGGCTCCGACGTCTGTCGTCTGACGGCTGACGTCAGAAATCACTTCACTTGCGGGCGGGAACTCTCGGTCGCCTTCGGCAACAGAAGGTACGCACCGACCATGAAGCAGAGGGCACCGAGGAAGGTTCCCGCGTTCACCCAGACCTGGTTGATGGTCTCATCGGTGTCGAGCGTGAATGCCCCAATGGCCGAGATCATGAAGAAGATGGAGCCCAGGTAGTTGAACACCGCGATCCACCAGTCCTCGTCGTCGGTGAGTACCACCCAGAGGCGTCTGTCGGTGACGGCCAGCCAAGCGAGATGGCTTGCCGCAAGGAAGGCGATGGATCCGATGAGGTCGGGAGCCCACACGAGTCGATTGACCTGTTCAACGGACAGGTTTGTGGACATGGCATCGAACGTGTTGATGTTGAAGAACAGCATGCCGATGAACTGGATGGCCGTGGACCACCACACCAAACTCCCGTGTTCGATTGCGACATGCCACCGCCGAACTGCTTGCCCGCTGCTTGAAGCTGCATAGTTTCGGCGAAGCTGGAGAAGCTGGCTTGCTCCCGCGGATGTGAAGAGGATCGACCCAACGAAGAACGTGATCCCGACCGCCCTGACCGGAACGCGAAGGGCGTACGAAGGAAGCGACCCGAGAGCGAAACACGACGCACCGATGATGAAGAAGGCTGAAACCCGCCAGTCGAGGGTCCGAGGGCTCCAACCAACATGGCGCTTCCAATCCATGGCCATTCGAGCGCCTCAACCGGAGCTAGTGGGCAAACGCAGAGGCTTTGGCTTCGTGCGATGGTGGGAACTCGTCAAGGTGAGCACATGCCGCCTTGATCGATTCGATGAGTGAATCCGCAAGATCTCGGTCGAGTCCCTCACGAACGACGACACGAAGAATTGCCGTGTCGGTTGCATTGTCAGGAAGCGTGTATGCGGGTACTTGCCAGCCGCCCTCACGGAGCTTCTCGGACACATGGAAGACGGTGTACTTCGACGAATCCTTCAACTTGAACGCCAATACCGGGATAGCCGATCCGTCGCTCAGAATCTCGAACGGACCCATGTCGCGGATCTCGCTCGACAGGTACAGCGCAACATCTCGGAGTGTTTCCATGATCGAGGTGTACCCGGCGCGCCCGAGACGCAGGAAGTTGTAGTACTGCCCGATGATCTGGTTGCCCGGCCGTGAGAAGTTGAGGGTGAACGTAGGCATGTCCCCACCGAGATAGTTCACATGGAACACGAGATCCTCGGGGAGGTCGTCCGCTGATCGCCAAACCACAAAACCGATCCCCGGGTAGGTCAGGCCGTACTTGTGGCCAGACACATTGATCGACTTCACCTGGGGAAGTAAGAAGTCCCACTCGAGGTCCGGATGGATGAACGGCGCGACGAACCCTCCGCTCGCGGCATCAACGTGAATCGGTATGTCGAGTCCATGTTCGGCGTTGTGATCCACGACCTTGTCGTGGATCTCCTTGATGGGTTCGAACTCGCCGGTGTAGGTCGTACCGAGGATGGGGATGACTCCAATGGTGTTCTCGTCGACTCGAGCCATCACATCGTCGGAATCGACCACGAAACGATCCTCGGTGATCGGGACATAACGTGGTTCGACATCCCAATAGCGGCAGAACTTCTCCCAGACAACTTGTACGTTCGACCCCATCACCATGTTGGGCTTGTCAGTCGGCTTCTCCGCGGCTTCGCGCATGGCCCTCCATCGCCACTTCATGGCAAGGCCAGCGAGCATCACGGCCTCGCTCGAACCGATGGTTGAGACACCAACCGCATTGCCATCGCTCGGAGCATGGAACAGATCGGCAACGATGTTCACACACCGGCGCTCTATCTCGGCCGTCTGGGGATACTCGTCCTTGTCGATCATGTTCTTGTCGAACGTTTCAGCCATGAGCTTTTCGGCCTCGGGTTCCATCCATGTCGTGACAAAGGTTGCGAGGTTGAGGCGCGAGCTTCCGTCGAGCATCAGTTGATCGTGAATATGGCGGTAGATCGACTGTGCGTCGGACGCATTGTCGGGCAGGCGGTGCTTCGGCATCTGTGACAAACCGAGACGGCCGGCATAGGCCGGTGTTAGATAGTCGGAGTCAGGGACGTGCTTGTGAACCATGCGGGATGCTTCCTCTCGAGACGCAGGGGCTCCGTTTCGGAACCACCCCCGACTCTAGGGGCAGCTTTGGCTACGAATCCGAAGAATGTGCCCATCACTCTGGTGGCTAGCTGTATGCCATTGATCGGCCGACGAGTCCCACCACGATGCCAGCCGCGACCGCCACACCGATCGCGAGCCAAAGGCGTTTGACGCCTGGGTCGAGCAAGAACGTTGTGGGGCCGACCATGAGCGCAGCACCCATGGCAGCAATCCGGAAGACGTCGTCGTCAGGGAGCCGCGGTGGCTCGGCAGGACATCGGCCGCCGAATGCCCCACAATCTCCGAGAAGGACCGCGATTGCGACGGTGAGGAATCCGAAGACAATGCTCAGCACCATCAGCAGCCCTCTGGTAGCCCTCCAGATCCACTCCCGTGTCGCTCGCTCCATAAAGCCACAGTACCGCGCTCTGTCATTCCGGTGTCTGACGTCGGAAACCCGAAGCGGGTCCCCCGGAGTTCAGTGGCTGAACTCTTGTCTTGGGTCCTCGGTCATCTGATGTTTGACTTGTGACTTGTGAACTCCGACTTCCGTTCCTTGACCGTAACGGCCGAGTCCTGTATTCTGTGGTCCACAGTTGAAGACGTTTTCACGACTCTCCGAAAGAAGAGCCGGCATAGCTGCGTGCTATGCCGGATTTCGTGTTATCATCCGGGATTCGCCCATACCACCGTTCCCAGCATCGCTGCTGTCGTGCCCGATATATGAGGAGGACCCGCGTTGGCCCGTGCGCGTTCCACAAGGCTCTCGTTCGCAAAAATCCCTGAGGTGCAAGAGGTTCCAGACCTCCTTGGTATCCAGAGAGAGTCGTTCGAAGCCTTCTTAGAGTCCGGCCTGAAGCAGATGTTCGATGAGGTTTCCCCCATCGAAGATTTCACAGGCAACCTCGCCCTCGAACTGTCGGATCATCGATTCGATGATCCCCCTCTTTCCATTGACGAAGCAAAGGATCGGGATTCCAATTATTCACGTCCGTTGTTCGTCACCGCCCGGTTCCTGAACAAGGAGACCGGCGAGATCAAAGAGCAGCAGGTTTTCTTGGGCGACTTCCCCATGATGACGAAGAACGGGACATTCATCATCAACGGCACCGAGCGTGTTGTGGTGTCGCAACTTGTCCGAAGTCCTGGCGTTTACTTCGATCATTCAATCGACAAGACATCTGGCCGCGCTGTCTACGCGTCGAAGGTCATTCCCGGTCGCGGTGCATGGCTTGAATTCGATATCGACAAGAAGGACACGATTGGCGTACGTGTTGATCGTAAGCGTCGTCAATATGTGACAACGTTCCTGCGCGCCCTGTCGATTGCGGAAACCGACGAGGAGATCATTGCTCTTCTCGGCGATTCGGACCTTGTCCGCAACACGATCGAGAAGGATCCCACGTCTACCCGCGACGAGGCACTGCTCGACCTGTATCGGAAACTCCGTCCCGGCGAGCTGACCACCGTTGAATCAGCCCGGTCACTCATCAAAACCCTGTTCCGTACACCGAAGCGATATGACCTCACGCGGGTAGGTCGCTACAAGCTCAATCAGAAACTGACCGGTGAGGTTGGGACCGAGATCCTTGAGAACTACTCCGCGTTGGAGCAAGGGCTGCTCACCGATGAGGACATGATCAACACGATCAAATACCTGATGGGACTCCATCTCGGTCACGACGGGTTCCGAGTTGATGACATCGACAACTTCCAGAACCGTCGGATTCGTACCGTAGGTGAACTGATCCAGAACCAGATCAGGGTCGGTCTGACCCGTCTCGAGCGTGTTGTCCGGGAACGCATGACAACACAGGATCCTGAGGCGATCACACCACAGACTCTGATCAACATCCGACCAGTCGTGGCATCGATCAAGGAGTTCTTTGGGACTTCTCAGCTGAGCCAGTTCATGGATCAGCCGAACCCGCTCGCTTCGTTGACTCACCGACGTCGTCTCTCCGCACTTGGCCCCGGTGGGCTGAGTCGTGAGCGGGCAGGCTTCGAGGTCCGCGATGTTCACCCGTCCCACTATGGGCGCATGTGTCCGATCGAAACACCCGAGGGTCCGAATATTGGTCTCATCGGGTCACTCGCTTCCTACGCACGCGTCAACCGGTTTGGATTCATTGAGACGCCCTATCGACGCGTGATCGACGGAAAGGTCACCAAGGAAGTCGACTACCTGACGGCGGCCCTTGAAGAGGGTCACGTCATTGCGCAGGCAAACGCAGCACTCGATGCCGACGGCGCCTTCTCGAACGATCGGGTACTCGTTCGCAAGACGGGTGGCGAGGTCGACAACGTCCCCGGCGATCAGGTCGACTACATGGACGTCTCCCCGAAGCAGGTCGTTTCGGTGGCAACCGCACTCATTCCATTCCTTGAGCACGACGATGCAAACCGCGCCCTGATGGGTTCAAACATGCAGCGTCAAGCTGTACCGCTGATCACGTCCGACGCCCCGCTCGTCGGGACCGGCATGGAGGCACGTGCTGCGACGGACTCAGGCGAAGTCATCCTTGCTCCTGTTGATGGCGAGGTTGTGGTCGTAACGGGCGATGAGATCGTGATCAAGGAAGCAGGCACCAACAAAAAGCACACGCTCTCTCTCGAGAAGTTTGAACGGTCGAACCAGGGCACTTGCATCAACCAGAAGCCGATCGTTGCCGAAGGTGACAAGGTCAAGGTTGGCGACCCAATCGCTGACGGAGCTTCCACCGAGGGTGGTGAACTTGCTCTCGGTCGCAACTTGATGGTGGCATTCATGCCCTGGGAAGGCCACAACTTCGAAGATGCCATCGTCATCTCCGAACGCCTCGTGAAAGAGGACATCCTGTCCTCGATCCACATTGAAGAACACGAGATCGAGGCCAGGGACACCAAGCTTGGTGCCGAGGAGATAACCCGAGACATCCCGAATGTCGCCGAAGAGGTCCTGATGGATCTTGACGACAGGGGCATCATCCGTATCGGAGCTGAAGTGGGACCCGGCGACTACCTCGTCGGCAAGGTCACGCCGAAGGGCGAAACCGAACTCACCCCAGAAGAGCGCTTGCTTCGTGCGATCTTTGGTGAGAAGGCACGTGAGGTCCGAGACGTTTCCCTCAAAGTACCTCATGGCGAATCAGGAAAGGCCATTGCTGTCAAGGAGTTCAGCCGTGAGGACGGGTATGACCTTCCTCCCGGAATGAACGAACTCGTTCGGGTGTACGTCGCCAAGCAGAGGAAGATCTCCGCAGGTGACAAGCTCGCGGGACGTCATGGCAACAAGGGTGTCATTGCAAAGATTCTCCCTGAAGAGGACATGCCGTTCTTTGAGGACGGAACTCCCGTTGACATCATCCTGTCACCTCTCGGTGTGCCATCGCGGATGAACCTTGGACAGGTGCTCGAGACCCATCTCGGCTGGGCAGCTGCCACCGGTTGGGAACCGTTCGACGACTTGGAAAGCGCGGCATCGAAGGGTGCAGAGCCTTGGACGAATGTCGCCACGCCGGTGTTCGACGGTGCCCATGAAGACGAGGTGCTCAAGGTTCTTGCCCAATCGAAGGTCAATCGTGACGGCATCCAGCTGATCAATTCCGAGGGCAAGGGTCAGCTCTACGACGGTCGCAGCGGTCTGCCATACGACTCGCCGATCACCGTGGGTTATATGTACATCCTCAAGCTGGTTCACCTCGTTGATCACAAGATCCACGCACGTTCGACCGGTCCATACTCGATGATCACCCAGCAGCCACTCGGCGGTAAGGCGCAGTTCGGTGGACAGCGATTCGGTGAGATGGAAGTGTGGGCGCTTGAGGCATACGGTGCGGCCTACGCACTTCAGGAGCTCTTGACGATTAAGTCCGACGATGTCCGTGGACGCGTCAAGGTCTATGAGGCCATCGTCAAGGGAGAGAACATTCCTGAGCCGGGGATACCGGAGTCCTTCAAAGTGCTCGTCAAAGAGATGCAGTCGCTGTGCCTCAACGTCGAGATGCTGTCAGCGGGTGAGGAAGTCGAGCTCAAGGATCTTGAAGAGGACGTTTTCCGAACTGCCCAGTCCCTTGGGATCGATATTTCTCGACCTGAGCGACCGGACCTCGAAACCATTGAGATCTAAATCTGAGATTTGAGAGCGGGAGCTAACGTGGCACAACTTTTCGACGAACTGAGAATCGGCCTTGCATCTTCGGACCAGATTCGATCCTGGTCCTTTGGTGAGGTCAAGAAGCCTGAAACAATCAACTACCGGACGCTGAAGCCTGAAAAAGACGGCCTCTTTGACGAGCGCATCTTCGGTCCGACCCGCGACTGGGAATGCTACTGCGGTAAGTACAAGCGTGTACGTTTCCGCGGGGTGATCTGCGAACGTTGTGGCGTTGAAGTGACCCGTGCAAAGGTTCGACGAGAGCGGATGGGCCACATCGAGCTTGCCGCACCCGTCACACATATTTGGTTCTTCAAGGGCGTTCCGAGCAGGCTCGGGTATCTCCTCGACATGTCTCCGAAGGATCTTGAAAAGGTCATCTACTTCGCTGCGTACCTCGTCACGTTTGTTGACGACGAGAAGCGAACAAAGGATCTCCCAGATCTCGAAGAGGCAGCCCGCCACGAGCGACTGCTCATCTCCGAGGAGTTCGAGGAGTGGAAAGAAGCTCGCCTCGAGCGTCTTGAGGGTGAACTTGCCCAGATGGAGGACGCCGGAGCGAAGCCAAACGAGATCAACGCTCGCAAGAAAGAGGTCGAGCGCGAGATCAAGGACCGAGACGATCGCGCCCGTGTCGAGGTCGATCTTCTTGATGAGGCGTTTGACAGCTTCAAGACCATGCAGCCCCGTGACTTGGTGGAATCGGAACAACTGTGGCGTGAAATCATTGACCGTTACGGCGACTACTACATCGGGGGTATGGGCGCCGAATTCGTCGGGGACCTCATCTCCCGCATGGATCTCCAGGAAGAGGTCGAGCGGCTCCGGACCGATCTTGAGGCGAAATCCCAGCAGCGTCGTCAACGGGCAATGAAGCGTTTGAAGGTCGTCCAACCTTTTGCTGATGGCAAGAACGACCCACAGGGCATGATCCTCCAGGCGATCCCGGTGATCCCACCGGACCTTCGCCCGATGGTGCAGCTCGATGGTGGACGTTTTGCGACTTCAGACATGAACGACCTCTACCGCCGAGTGATCAACCGGAACAATCGGCTGAAGCGTCTCATTGACCTCGGCGCCCCCGAGATCATCGTCAACAACGAAAAGCGCATGCTCCAAGAAGCAGTCGATGCGCTCTTCGACAACGGTCGACGTGGCCGCGCTGTCACCGGTCCAGGTTCTCGACCCCTCAAGTCTCTGTCTGACATGTTGAAGGGAAAGCAGGGTCGGTTCCGCCAGAACCTCCTGGGAAAGCGCGTTGACTACTCGGGCCGTTCGGTCATTGTGGTCGGCCCGGACCTCAAGCTGCACCAATGCGGATTGCCAAAGATCATGGCACTTGAGCTCTTCAAGCCATTCGTAATGAAGCGGCTCGTCGATCTCGACATCGCACAAAACATCAAAGCTGCAAAACGGATGGTCGAGCGTCGACGCCCACAGGTATGGGATGTCCTCGGTGATGTCATTCAGGAGCATCCTGTCCTGCTCAACCGGGCACCGACGTTGCATCGTCTCGGTATTCAGGCGTTTGAGCCTGTGATCATCGAGGGCAAGGCGATCCAGCTACATCCATTGGTGTGTGAGGCGTTCAACGCAGACTTCGATGGTGACCAGATGGCTGTCCACCTTCCGCTGTCGGCCGAAGCACAGGCTGAGGCTCGCATTCTGATGCTCTCCACGAACAACGTTCTGCGTCCCGCGGACGGTCGTCCCATCGTGACACCTTCCCAAGACATGATCATTGGGATGTACTACTTGTCGGCGATGAAGGAAGACGCCCCCGGTGCGGGTCGTGCGTTCTCTTCGGTCGATGAGGCGATGATGGCGTACGAAAAGGGAGATCTGGGACTTCACGCCCCGATCAAGTTGCGCGTGGGTTGGCTTGCGGGAGAAGACAAGCTTCATGCGGAGCTCAAGCCACTGCTCAAGCATCTGATCGACGATGAGCCCGTCCAACCCGACGGCCTCACCGACACGACACTTGGGCGCGCTTTGGTGAACGGTGCGTTCCCTCCGGGTTTCCCGTATCTCAATGAGGTTCTCAAGAAGGGTGACATCCGCACGATTGTCGAAGAGGTGATCCACACCTACGACAAGCCGGATGTTGCCAAAACGCTTGACAACATCAAGGAACTCGGCTTCCACTACGCAACCACGGCTGGTCTCACGATCGGCCTTCAGGATGTGAAGACACCTCCGGAGAAGAAGGAAATCCTCGCTGCGTTCGAGGCTGAGGCGGCCAAGGTCGAGAGCCAGTTCCAGAAGGGCATCATCACAGACGATGAAAAGCACTCTGCGCTGATTGAAATCTGGACCAATGCCACAGACAGCGTCAAGGATGCCATGCAGCGGACGCTGAAGGCCGACCCGTTCAATCCGATGGACATGATGGTCAACTCGGGTGCTCGGGGAAACATCATGCAGCTTCGTCAGATCGCAGGCATGCGTGGTCTTGTTGCGAACCCGAAGGGTGAGATCATTCCGCAGCCAATCAAGGCGAACTTCCGTGAGGGTTTGACCGTTCTTGAGTACTTCATCTCAACGCACGGTGCCCGCAAAGGACTTGCCGATACCGCGCTACGCACCGCGGACTCGGGTTATCTCACTCGACGTCTGGTGGATGTTTCTCAAGAGATCATCATCCATGAGGAGGAGACTGACGATCCGGGCCTTGTGATTCAGGTCAGAGATGCCAGGGGCAACGTTGTTCGTCATCTCCGTGATCGGATCTTTGGACGTGTCCTCGCCGAGGATGTCAAGGTGGACCGCAAATTCGTCGAGCTTCCGGATGGACGCAAGCTGAGGAAGGGCTTCATGCTTGACCGTGAGGCCGTCAATGGTCTCAATGATGTCGAGGACGTCACGGAGCTACGAGTTCGCTCACCGTTGACCGACACGAGCCGCCATGGGATCTCGCAGTTGTCGTACGGGATCGATCTCGCCACAGGTGCGATGGTTGAACCCGGGACTGCCGTTGGGATCATGGCTGCCCAATCCATTGGGGAGCCAGGGACACAGTTGACGATGCGTACGTTCCACACCGGCGGTATTGCTGGTGAGGACATCACGCACGGTCTTCCACGTGTCACCGAGCTCTTTGAGGCACGTACACCAAAGGGTGTTGCGATTCTGGCAGAGGCCGGCGGTGCGGTCCGGATCGACAAGGATCCCGATACGGGTGACCGATCGATCGTGATCGCTGATGGTGAAGACGAGATCTCATACCCGTTGCCCGTTCGTGCTCGTCTCAAGGTCGCTGAAGGTGACATCATCGAGCCAGGTACGCAATTGACCGAAGGTCCGTTGGACCCGAAGGAAGTACTCAACATCCAGGGTATTCGGGCGTGCCAGCGGTATCTCGTTGAGCAGGTGCAGGAGGTGTACCGCTCCCAAGGCGTGGATATCCACGACAAGCACATCGAGCTGATTGTTCGCCAGATGTTGCGTCGAGTGAGGATTGTGAATCCAGGTGACGGTCCGTGGCTGCCTGCCGAGTTGGTCGACAGCCAGGAGTTTCGCGACATCAACAAGGAACTCGTGGAGGCCGGGTCGAAACCAGCTGAGGGGCGTCCTGAGCTGATGGGTATCACCAAGGCGTCGCTTGCGACCGATTCGTGGCTCTCAGCCGCATCGTTCCAGGAGACGACACGGGTGCTCACCGAGGCATCGCTCAATGCCAAGTCCGACTACATGCGTGGTCTGAAAGAGAACGTCATCATCGGCAAGCTCATCCCAGCCGGTACCGGTTCCACCGGATACCAGAAGATCGAGCCGATGATCCCTGGTGCCGCGGTACCGACGGCTGGCGATCTCTTCGGAGACTTCGAGGTCGAGTCGAAGACCGAGGCACTCCCTGCGGACCCAGCTGAGTGGCTTGCGTCCCTCGGTGGAGATACCGAAGCTGCCGGCGACTGACCATTCCGTTCAACGAAAACAGAGAAGGGGAGCGACGAAAGTCGCTCCCCTTCTTCATTGGTAGAGGGCAGTAGCGCAGCTCGGAATCGCGAGACGGTGTCGCTGCGCTCCGCGTCCCCCGGGTGCCGGGGGGACGGCCCGGGAACTTCGGAACGCACTTGTGGCACCGTCCCCCCGCAAGCGGGAGGACGGGTTTGGAAGGCGCCGGGACAGCCCCTTCTCTCGGTCCTCGGTCCTCGGTCGTCGGTCATCGGTCATCGTCGGTCCCGTAGGCTCCCTACATGCTCAGGTTTCAACTCTTCGGTATTCCCGTCGGTGTTCATGTGACGTTTCTGTTGATCGTGGTGCTCGGCCCGAGGGACTCGATCCAGTCAATGGTGTCGTGGATCGTCGCCGCGTTCGTCGCGATCATGCTTCATGAGTTTGGACATGCGCTCACTGCACGTGCATTCGGAGCAGAAGGGGTCAATGTGACGCTCTATGCGCTTGGGGGACTGACGTCGTACACAAGCAAACGTAAGCTCTCGCACGGCCGGTCGTTCATCATTTCAGCGGCGGGATCCGGGGTTGGAATCATCGTCGGGCTCGCACTTGTCGGTCTAGAACGACTCGATCTCTTTGCCACCTGGCCGGCCGAAGTCGTCAATTTCCTTGGGTACTTCGTCTTTGTTGCCCTGGTATGGGGAGTCCTCAACTGGATCCCGATTCTTCCCCTTGATGGTGGGCACATGGCACAACATCTCATTGCGATCTTCAGCGAAGAGTGGGCTCCCCTCATTGCGCAGATTCTGACGTGGATCGCGGTTGCAATCATCGTGCCGGTGGCACTCATCAACGGCTACACCTTCGCGGCAGTGATTGTCGTCGTATTCGCATTCATGGGGTATCGGGAGTACCAAAAGCAGAAGAAAACACCGATGACCGATGACCGACGACCGACGACCGACCCGGAAGTACCCCGCCCTGCGCCGCCAGCCCCTCCGACACCGCCGCCACCCCCAACCGAACCACCCGTCTTCCCGATCTGATTTCTGAATTCGGTCTTCGGTTATCGGTCATCGGTTTCGGATTTCCTGTGCGAATTGTTAAACGGTCTCCATATACTCCCGTTCAGGTTTTCCCGACCGAACCCGCTGGTACCCGGAGGCCATCTGAGCTGCGCTCAGATGGCTGTTGTGCCGGAAGAGGTTCACACATGGGATCGGCTCTGTCCGCCAACGGTGACGGTGCCGATTTTCGTTCGTCAGAACTCCGATACCCGGGTGTCGGGTCGGAGTGCGTCAACAAGAGAGACGGAAGAGCAACGTGCCAACCGTGCAGCAACTGGTCCGACAAGGCCGGAAGCCAAAGCCGAAGAAGATCAGAACCGTCGGTCTCGCCGGTTCCCCACAGCGCCGCGGCGTGTGCACACGCGTGTACACCGTGACCCCAAAGAAGCCGAACTCTGCGCTTCGCAAGGTCGCCCGTGTGCGTCTCTCCTCCGGGATGGAGATCACCGCCTATATCCCGGGCGAAGGACACAACCTCCAGGAGCACTCGATCGTTCTCGTCCGTGGCGGACGTGTGAAGGATCTACCCGGTGTCCGCTACAAGGTCATACGTGGCGCACTCGACGCAGCTGGCGTTGACGGCCGCAAGCAGGCGCGGTCGCGCTACGGAACGAAGAAGGACTCCTGATGCGGAGAGCGCCAGCAGAAGTTCGCAAGCTTGATCCGGATCCGATCTATCAGTCGGTACTGGTCACACAGCTCATCAACAAGGTCCTACTCAAGGGCAAGAAGGGTGCGGCACGCCGCATCGTCTACACAGCCATGGACACTGTTGAGAAGCGCACTGGTACTGAACCATTGCCCGTCCTCAAGCGCGCAATCGACAACATCCGCCCCCAGATGGAGGTCAGGACACGTCGAGTCGGTGGCTCGTCCTACCAGGTTCCTGTCGAGGTTCGTTCCCGCCGTGCGCAAACACTGTCGGTGCGTTGGCTCGTCGAGTTCGCACGAAAGCGTCGCGAGAACACGATGTCAGAACGCCTTGCAAACGAAATTCTTGACGCTGCCAACCGCACCGGTGCGGCTGTGAAGCGCCGCGAAGATATCCACAAGATGGCCGAATCCAACAAGGCCTTCGCCCACTACCGCTGGTAACAACTCATGTCACGCACCATTCCACTCGAGACAATCCGCAATATCGGAATCATGGCCCACATTGACGCGGGCAAAACGACGACGACCGAGCGAATTCTCTACTACACGGGCCGCACCCACAAGATCGGTGAGGTGCATGAGGGCGCGGCCGTCATGGACTGGATGGAGCAGGAACAAGAACGCGGCATCACGATCACGTCAGCGGCGACAACGACCTCGTGGCACGGGCACACCATCAACATCATCGACACGCCCGGCCACGTTGACTTCACGGTTGAGGTCGAACGATCCCTCCGCGTTCTCGACGGTGCCGTAGCGGTATTCGACGCCGTCTCGGGTGTTGAACCCCAGTCAGAGACCGTATGGCGTCAGGCTGACAAGTACGGTGTTCCCCGGATCTGTTTCATCAACAAGATGGACCGCATCGGTGCAGACTTTTTCGCGGCCAATCAGTCCATCATCGACCGCCTTGGCGGAAATCCCGTTCCGATTCAGATTCCGATTGGCGCCGAGGCCGACTTCAAGGGCGTGGTTGACCTCGTCGAGATGAAGGCCATTTTGTGGCACGACGATGACGGTATGAAGTGGGATGACGCTGAGATCCCAGCCGAACTTGTCGACATGGCCGACGAATGGCACCACAAGATGCTCGATGTCGTTGCGGCCGAGGATGAATCCCTCATGGAGAAATACCTCATGGAAGAGGAACTGACTCCAGACGAAATCCGCTCGGCGATCCGTAAAGGCACCATAGAGCGAGCCTTCGTACCCGTGTTGATGGGAACCGCCTTCAAGAACAAGGGCATTCAGCCACTCCTCGACGCAGTCGTTGCCTATCTTCCGTCGCCAGCGGATCTCCCCCCGATACAGGGATTCCGACCGGGTCGCGAAGAGGACATCGAAGAGCGCAAGGCAATCGATTCTGAGCCCTTCTCTGCCCTCGCTTTCAAGATCATGTCTGACCCGTATGTCGGAAAGCTCACCTACTTCCGTGTCTATTCCGGGAGGGCAGACAAGGGCGATTCCGTTATCAACACAACCAATGGCAAGAAGGAACGCTTCGGGCGTCTCCTTCGTATGCATGCCGCCAAGCAGGAAGATATCGACGAGATCATGACCGGTGACATTGTCGCAGCCGTCGGTCTCAAGAACACCAAGACGGGTGACACCCTTTCGGCCGTGAGTGATCCTGTGCAGCTTGAGTCGATGACGTTCCCCGACCCTGTGATCTCCGTTGCGATCGAGCCGAAAACGAAATCCGATCAAGACAAGCTCGGTACCGGTCTTGCACGGCTCACGGAAGAGGACCCAACCTTCACCGTTCACAGTGACGAAGAAACCGGACAGACGATCATCGAAGGAATGGGCGAGCTCCACCTTGAGGTCATCGTCGACAGGCTCTTTCGTGAATTCAAGGTCGAGGCCAACGTGGGCCGCCCACAGGTTGCATACCGTGAGACGATCAAGCGTCCCGTCAGCAAGATCGATGCCAAGTTCAAGCGCCAAACCGGTGGGTCAGGTATGTATGGCCACGTCGTCATCGATCTTGAACCGCTCGCGCCGGGATCAGGTTTTGTATTCGAGGATGCCGTCAAGGGTGGCAATGTCCCACGTGAGTACATTCCAGCTGTCGAAAAGGGCATGCGAGAGGCACTCAACGGTGGCGTGCTCGCTGGCTATCCACTTACGGACATCCTGGCCCGCCTCATCGACGGGTCGAGCCATGCGGTCGACTCAAACGAGATGGCGTTCAAGATCGCAGGCTCCATGGCGATCCAGGAGGCTGCGAAAACGGCCGGGGTCAAACTCCTCGAGCCGGTGATGTCCCTTGAGGTGGTCACACCCGAGGACTACATGGGTGATGTCATCGGAGACATCTCGTCACGTCGTGGCAAGGTTGAATCCATGGAATCCCGGGGAACAGGGAAGGTTGTCAATGCACTTGTTCCGCTTGCGGAGATGTTCGGTTACGTCGGTGACCTGAGATCCCGTACGCAGGGCCGGGCTCAATACACGATGCAGTTCCACTCATATCAAGAAGTACCGACCCAAGCCGCACAAGAAATCGTGGCCAAGGTCCGAGGCGAATAGGAGAAACGGTCATGGCGAAGGCAAAGTTTGAGC
>DIDS01000006.1 GCA_002418265.1 Acidimicrobiia bacterium UBA5794
CGGGTACCAGGCTTCACCGTATGGGACATACACCCGCATGGCATGACCCATGCCTGCGAGTTCGACCTGACGGTCGCGACGCACACCGTAGAGCATCTGGAACTCCCACGGTTCGGAGCGCTAATCGGCCTGGCGGAGCACATGCTCGATACGAGCATCATCGTGCGTCGCGAATGCGGGCTGGATATCGTCGTTCGCCATCAGAACACTGACCAGATGATCGTACGCGCCGTCCACGGCAGCAGAGGATTGGTGCGCGATCGACGCCGGCTCGGCGTACGCGCCCTTACACAGACGAACATGCCCACCGAGGGGGAGGATCCGTTCGATGTCATCTGGGGATCGATGGAGATAGGATTGGATTGCAATCCCAAGATTCCCATGAGCATTCTGGGCATCCTCGTACAACGAGATCGTCGCCTCGGTGTGCTCAGACTCTTCCATGTCGACCGTCACGGTCGTCCCGACACCAAGTGCTGCCAGAGCAATACGATCGAGATTGGCCGCCGCCACGCCATCATCGAAGCCCATGCCAAGCTGCGTCAGCTTGACCGAGACGTTTGCGTCCAGCCCATTGGCACCGATCTGCTCGATACAGTCAATGTAGGATTCGGTAGCGGCCGTGGCTTCTGTGGCCGTCGACACATGTTCACCGAGGTAGTCCATCGAGACCTTGAGGCCGTCCTGATTCAACACAGCCGCGACGGCCACGGCCTCAGAGAGCAGATTTCCCGCCACGAACCGGTGTGCCACCGCCTTGCCAGCCCTGGTGTCGGTGATGAGTTTGCGAGTCACAGTTCGGTTGGTAACGGCGAGCATGGCCGATCGCATCATGGGTTGATCGCTCGTTTTCCCAGTTCGCGTGACCGGTTTGCAGCCGACTGAACGGCATCCTCCATGAGGGCTCGAAATCCACCATCCTCAAGGACATGCATCGCCGCTGCGGTCGTGCCCCCAGGTGATGTGACCTGACCGCGAAGACGGAATGCTGACTCGTCCGATTGGAAAAGCAACTCACCCGAACCGCGGATGGTTTGATGAACAAGTTTTTCGGCAGCGTGGTGAGGTAGACCCTCGCGAATGGCAGCCTCGATCAGCGCCTCGGCGAGAAGAAAGACATAGGCCGGTCCGGTCCCAGACACCGCAGTGACAGCATCAAGGAGATCTTCGGAGAGTTCAATCGTCTCCCCAACCGCACCGAGTACCAGATGGGCCCTCGCAATGTCGTCGTCGGATGCTGAGGTTCCTGGGGAGAGAGCGGTCATTCCGAGGTCAACTGCCGCCGGCGTGTTTGGCATGGCTCGGATGATCGGTTGGTTCGGCAGCGCCGCCTCGAGGGTTGCGATCTCGACTCCAGCTGCGAGGCATACGACGACCTGGTCTGGTGTCAAGCATCCCCGAATTTCAGAGAGAACGGTTGGAACGTCGTTCGGTTTGACCGAGATGATGACGACATCCCTCCCCTCCGCACCGACACCCAATGAGGTAATTGTCGGAATCCCGGTGTCCTTCTGGAGATCTGCTGCACGTTCTGCCCGACGAGTTACCAAGATCAAGTCATCGGGCAACCATCCAGCACGGAGCAGACCTCGTGCGAAAATCTCACCGAGTGAACCGGCACCCAGAATTGCGACGGTCGGATGGTCCATGGAGCGAGGATATCGTGCGCTCCGGATCAGATCACAATGTCCATCGATTCCATGGCGTCGACGAATCGGTCGGTCATGTCCTCGTTGAAACCGACAAGCCGGACCGAGCGCAGCGATGTGGCGCCCTCAGAGAGGAATGACGCTGCCGTCTCAGCGATCACGGCGGACGCCTCATGAGGAGGATATCCATAGATACCTGCCGAGATCGCTGGCATCGCAACAGTGGTTGCGTCGATCTCGGCTGCCGCATCCAGCGCCCCAACGACCGCCGCTGCGAGGAGGCCCTCGTTGTCTTGATCAGGGGTGTGGATCGGTCCGGCAACGTGCACGACGTATTGGGATGGCATCTCACCTGCGGATGTCAGCGCGGCGATGCCGGGAGCCAGTGGTCCATGTTCATCAATCCAGCGGCGGGACTCGGCCCCGATCGTGGAACCACCTGCAATGGCAATCGCGAGGGCGACGCCGCCCCCGTGGTCAAGTTCGACATTGGCTGCATTCACGATGACCGTAACAGGCATCTCAGTGATGTCCCCCGTCAGCGCTACGAGTGTTGAGTCACCAAAGCTGAGAGCCATCGCCGCATTTGCCGGAATGTCGACGGTCGTCCATTCCCTCTTGTCCCACCGATCGGTCTCCAACGATGTCGTCCACATTTCGGTGGATCCGGTGCCCTCCAGGTCGATCGTCATCCGGTTTGCAACTTCGATCACACGGCGTCCAACCGCCTGAGCGGGATCAATGAACGTGATATGTGGTGGCAGACGAACGGCAATATCGGAAAGAATGTGGGGATAGTGAGTGCACCCGAGAACAACGACGTCGGCCTCTGACGCCGCGATCTCCGGTAGGTAGGCGTCGAGGAGATCACCGACCGGCTCCCCGCGTTCAACAGCGAGGGCCAGACCGGGGCACGAGCGTTCGATGATCTTCACATCCCCTGCGAAACGACCGACAAGGCTCTGAAACAGCTCACCTTGGAAAGTTGCATCGGTGGCCAGCACCGCGATTGTCCCCGTAGATGTCTGTTCGGCTGCCGGTTTCACTGCTGGCTCCATGCCAACAAACTCGATGTCGGGTAGTTCGCGACGCAAGTGGTGGAGTGCTGCCGCGGAGGCTGAATTGCAGGCGATGACAACCACCTCTGCTCCGGCAGATCGCAAGAACCGCGCTATCAGGGTGGTTCGATCACGAACCTCTTCGAGCGTACGTTCTCCGTACGGACCGAAGGCATGATCGGCGAGGTAGACAAGATCCGCCCACGGAGCTCGCTCTCGGAGGTGCTCGAGAACGCCGATCCCACCGATACCGGAGTCAAAGACCGCGATGCGGGTCATGCAGCCGGGTGGTTCGTACCCATGGACCGCCCCACACGCGAAAGGGACGCCTCGATCATCCGCCGTACCGGTTCCGGTGGACGAGCTGACCGATCGGCTTTCTCCCACCAAACCTCGCAGGACCTGAGGAAGGAGCCGGATAACCCACCGCAACACCATATCTGCATCGATACCCATCGGGCAGACCCAACACCGCGTGGGCGATCTCAGTCCGGTGAAGCGTCACGGGACAACTTGCCAACCCGATTGCGTCTGCTGCCAGCATGATGTTCTGGGCGACCCGTCCGGTATCGAACTCGTAGCCACCGGGAGTCTCGACGAGTGCGATCATCATCGGGGCATGCTCGACCGGTGTCGTGAAGTCGCCTGCTTCACAGATCGCCGTCTTCTGTTCAGGATCGGTGATCACGATGAACGACCAATTCTGAGAGTTCTTCGATGACCCCGTCCAGCGGGCTGCCTCGAGGATCGCGCGGAGATCGGCGTCGGAAACGGGACGATCCTCAAACTGCCGTATCGCTCGCAGCCCAAGAATCGAGTCGTAGCAAGAAGTCATGCCGCAACGATAGACCGATGACCGATAACCGACATCCGATGCCCGATGCCCGATTTCAGAAGTCAGAAGTCAGAAGCGGTTCAGACCCGTCCCCCCGGTCTTCCGGGGGGACGCGGCGCGCCAGCGCCGCAGGGGGGCGTTTCAGCTCATCGCAGTACCAGGAAGCCCCCGTGCATCACGTTGCGCCTACTGTCGCAGGCGTTCCCCCCGCTCCGCGGGAGGACGGGAAGGAAACCGACGTCAGAAGCTGTAAGCAGCGAGCGAAGCGAGCTCAGAACGCTTCGTCGTTCATGTCCATCAGCCAACCGGTTTCGTTCTGTGCTGCCGCGGTACGGAGGGCAATCTTGGGTAGCGCCTCACTCGCAAAGAACCGAGCTGACGCAATCTTGCCCTCGTAGAACGCTTTGTCCGATCCTTCCGCGGTCGGCAACGCAGCGCTGGCGCGTTCGGCGTGCTCAAGCAGCAACCAGGCGATCACAACCTCGGACAAGCTTTCGAGCAGACCGTTGGTATGGAGACCGGTCTTGTAGATCTCAGGAGGATCCTCCATCGACGCCATTGCGTGTCCGACGAGTACACCGATGTGATTCTGAACTTGCTCGAGGGCGTCGCCAAGCGCCTGACGCTGCGGTGCGAATTCGTCCGAGCCGCCCTTCACATACTCAAGGATGTCCTCGGCGAGTCGCATGACCGTCTGACCCTGGTCGCGTGCGATCTTTCGGAAGAAGAGGTCCAGGGCTTGGATGCCAGTGGTCCCTTCGTAGAGGGAGTCGATCTTTGCGTCGCGGATGTACTGCTCGATTGGATAGTCCTGTGTGAATCCCGACCCACCGAATACCTGGAGTGACTGGGCGAGAAGTTCATATGCCTTTTCGGACGAGTAGCCCTTCACCATCGGGAGCAGCAGATCGTTGAGCCGTGCCCAATAGTCATCTCCGGATTCGAGCCGCATCTTGTCAAGCGTCCATGCGGTGTACATCCACAGAGCGCGGAGGCCCTCGGCGTAGGACTTCTGGAGCATCAGCATGCGGCGAACGTCGGGGTGTCTGATGATCTCAACACGAGGAGCAGTCTTGTCAGTCGCCTTCGTGAGGTCGGCGGACTGAACTCGTTCCTTTGCATAGTCGAGAGCGTTGAGATATCCCGTCGAAAGGGTGCCAGCCGATTTCACACCGATGAGCATCCGGGCGTCCTCGATGACGAGAAACATCTGCCGAATACCCTCGTGAACGTTACCGACGAGGTAGCCGACGCATGGTTCATCAACACCCATCGAAAGTTCACACGTCGTTGAACCCTTGATACCCATCTTGTGCTCAAGCCCAGTCGCCTTGATCCCGTTGCGCTCACCAAGGGATCCGTCGTCGTTGACGAGGTACTTGGGAACAATGAACATCGAAAGGCCCTTCGTGCCAGGTTCTCCACCTTCGCGCCGGGCGAGCACGAGGTGGATGATGTTGTCGAAATAGTCATTCTCGCCAGATGTGATGAAACGCTTCACACCTTCGAGATGCCACACGTCCCCCTCGACATGGACCGCCTTGGACGTGCCGGCCCCGACATCGGAGCCCGCATCCGGCTCGGTGAGAACCATCGTCGCTCCCCAGCGGTTGTCAATCATCGGTATGGCAAACTTGGCAACTTGCTCTTCTGTCCCCACCGCAGCGATGACTTCGGCCATCAGGGCGCTTGAGGCATACAGAAATGCAGCTGGGTTGGAAGAAACGAACATCTCACCTGCTGCCCAGCGGAGAGCATCCGGAGCACCGAAGCCACCAAGGTCCTGGTCGATTCCCAAGAGGTGCCATCCTCCATCGAAGAAGGCGTCAAGGCTGTCCTTCGTCGCTTGTGGAAGAGCAATCTCACCGTCGACAAGTTCGGGTGGGTTGCGATCTGATTCGACCCAGCTCGCGGCAAAGTCCTCGACCGCAAGCCGCTCAACCTCTCTGAGGGAGTCCATGGCCGTCGCCTTATCGAAGCCTTCGAAGGGCGCCTTCCCGAAATAGCTGTCAACGTGAAGAAACTCGAAAAGATTGAACTCAATGTCACGGAGATTGGTCTTGTAGTGGGACATCTCTCACACCCCTGGCTCGGTGAATTCGTAATTTGAGTATACCCTCAACTTTGAGTGTTCGATCAGAATTGATGAACTTCATCCAAATTTGAGTGAGTTTTGAGCGCACACTCAAGAAGTCGGAGTACGATGTTCAAGCCATACCGTTGGAGGGAATCGCCGTGGCTCGCTATCAGGCCGGACTCCGCACCGAAGCGCGGATCGTTGACGCAACTCGGTCACTGCTCGCGGAGGGTGGACTTGAGGCGGCAACGCTCAAGGCGATCTGTGAAGAAGCCGGCGTCAAGGCAGGAAGCTTCTACAACCTGTTCGATTCGAAGGAAGAGGTTGTCATCAGGGTCGTGCGCGAATCCATCGATGCGGTCGATCCGGACCCCGGCGGAGCTGGCACCGACACCGTCGATGATCTCGTCGCGGCATTCATTCGATTCTTCGTTGAACAGCCAGAGATGGCCAAGGTGTATGTGATCGCCGCCGTCAACACCGAGACCTCGGACAACGGCGCGCGACGAAGATTTCTCCGCCACCATCTGCGGCGTGTCGAACGGTTCGCCGACGCGATGATGCGCCAAGATCGATCCCTCACCTCGGATACAGCGACCATGAGGGCGGAGATCCTCCTCGGTGCGCTCGACGGGCTCGCCTTCCGATGGACCATCGACTCGACATTCGAATTCGAGAAGTTCGCGCTTGAGGCTGCCAGCAGATTGAGCTGACAGCTTTCAGCTATCAGCATCAGAAAGGGCGAAGCTTCTCAGAACGGGAGTCCGAGGGCTTCGCACAGGAACTGGTTGTAGCCGGCAGCTTTGCCGTAGAGCTTGGCGAGGTCGTCATCGAATGACTCCGATGTCACTGTCTTTTGCGTCAGCTTGGAACTTGCCACAAAGCTCTTACGCCGTACATCAAGCGGAAACTCGGGATTCTCGTATTCCTTTGGTATGCGTTTGAGCACTTCGTCCTCGCCGGGTTCCACGTCCCACGCATCGGTGAATGACCTGGACAAGGTGGCCTTTTTCCAGGCCTCTGGCTCCTCATAGATCCGATCGCGAATTTGCTTGGCAACCTTCGCGTCGGGTTTCCAAAGACCGACGCCTGCCCAACAATCCCCCGGTTCAAGGTGCAAGTAGAAGCCTGGGGCGTGAACATCCTTTCCCATCTGATGACGGAACTGAATGCCGACGTTCGTTTTGTATGGCGTCTTGTCTTTCGAATAACGAGTGTCGCGATAAGGGCGCATGAGTGAACCGCCGTTGGTTCGGGTGTCGGCGACGAAGTGATCAGACATCGCGGTCAGCCGAGGTTCGAAGTCTGCGATGAATTCCTTGGCCGGTTCTCGGATCGTGTTGATGTACCGATTCTTGTTTGCCTCGAACCATGGACGGTTGTTGTTGTCCTCAAGTTCATGCAGGAATCTGAACACAGCAGGAGTGAAGTATGTCTGGCGCAACCGGTTTCCTTTCGTCTCATCCAACATATCGGCGTGGCGGACGGGATGGAAGGGGTCCGGTATCCGATGACCGACCACCGACCACCGACGACCGATTCCTGATTTCTGACGTCCGATGTCTGACGCCTCCCCAGGATCAGTAGGATCAAGGTGCGGCAACGAAGGGAGCCATCATGTTGGGCTGGGTAGGAAATATCGAGCAGGTCACCAAGGAAAACGACAACTTTCGGACCGTGATCCAAACAGGTGCGCATAGCCAACTCACCGTCATGTCAGTTCCACCCGGCGGAGAGGTTGGCTGGGAATCCCACGGAAATCTCGATCAGTTCCTCCGGTTGGAACAAGGCACCGCACGTGTTGACTTCGGCACATCAAGCGACGCTGTCGATGAGAGCCATGAGATCGAGGACGATTGGGCGATCATTGTTCCCGCTGGGCTATGGCACAACATCGTCAATACGGGAGACGAGGACGTCAAGCTGTACTCGATCTACTCGCCACCAGAACATCCCGATGGCACCGTGCACCTCACCAAAGCTGAATCCGACGCCGACGAGCACCATCACTAGAACTCGCCGTTCAGCAAACTGAACTCCGACGTTCGGTTATCGGAGGTCGGTCGTCGGTCGTCGGTCATCGGTCATCGGGTCCCAGATAGCCTCACGTCATGATCGTCACGGAACGACTTCGCTTGCGTCCATGGAGCGATGACGACATCGACGCGTTCGCCAAACACAATGCGAATCCTCAGATCATGAGGCACTTCCCATCGGTCATGACGAGGGCCCAGACCGCAGGAACCGTCCGTCGTTGGCAGCGAGAGTTCGAACGGTACGGCTTCACGTTCTTCGCGGCCGAGCTACGCCAGACGAGGGAGTTCATCGGAGTCATCGGCCCCGCCTGGCACGCGCACGCCTCGCCGTTCGCACCGGCTGTCGAGATCGGCTGGCGGCTCCATCCCGACTACTGGGGTGAGGGGTACGCAACCGAGGGAGCCCTTGCCTCAATCGCTTTCATGTTCGACAGAGGCACCACCGAAATCGTTGCCGTGACGGTGCCAGACAACGTCGCATCAAGGGCGGTGATGGAGCGTGTCGGGATGATGCAGGATCTTGACGGCAACTTTGCGCACCCAATGGGGGGTGACATCCACGTCTTGTACCGCATCGATCGCGCCACGTTCAACGCAAAGTTCCCAGATCACGACCTCTACGCTCTTGAACCATGACCGCCCCCATCGAATATGCCATCCAGGTTGCGGGCCCATACGAGCGGCTCCTTGATGCCGCGTCGTTGGCCAAGGAGCGGGGGCTTGTTGCCCTTGCGCTTCCGGACCACTATCTCATGGCAGGCGACGATGCATTGGCAGGGACGACGCCTGCTCCAGACGCCCTCACACAACTCGGCGGACTGGCACGCGAGACAACCGATGTGGAGCTGGTGGTTCTCGTCTCCCCGATCACCTTTCGCCACCCAGCCGTTCTCGCCAAGACCGCCATGACGCTGGATCGCATGTCAGGAGGCCGATTCACGCTTGGCGTGGGGACCGGATGGATGCGTCGCGAGCACGAGGTCTTTGGTATCCCCTACCCAGAGCGAGCTGAACGCTTCGCCATGCTCGAAGAAGCTCTGGCCTATCTGTCGGCGGCTTTTGATCCGAACCATCCCGGCTATCAGGGGGAGCGATATCAACTTGAGGACTTCCCACTCAGCCCCATGTCGGATCGTCGGATCCCGCTTCTCGTCGGCGGGTCTGGCGAGCACAAGACGCCGAGACTTGCCGGCACGTATGCCGATGAGTTCAATGTCTATCCCGGTCGGAACTATGCCGAACGGATCCAGCGTTGCCGCGATGCCGCCGTGGCGGCTGGAAGAGATCCGGAACAGATCCTGATCTCGTCCGCTGGCCAGGTCATCGCCACAGAGACTGAAGAAGAGTTCGACGAGTGTCTCAACAAGGAGGCAGACGAGCGGGGGATGACCCGGGCCGAACTCGATGCGTACTTCGCGCAACGTCGTCCACCTCAGGGGACCTTCGAGCAGGTCCGCACCATGCTCGACGACTATGCCGAGATGGGCATGCAGCGCTTCTACTTCCAGGGCATCTATGGCAACAACGATCCAGCCAGCCTTCTCGACGGTCTCGGGATCATCGGATGAACCGAACCACGATTGACATTGGGGGCCCGGTCTCGATCATCGAGTACGGCGGGACGGGGCCTCTGGCGGTCTGCGTCCATGGACTCGAAGGATCGGCGTACAACTGGCGCCTCATCGCTGACGATCTCACCAAGACGCACACAGTGATTGCACCCGATCTGGTCGGCTTCGGATACACCGAGCCACTCGGACGTCCGGTCACGGTCGAGGCGAACGCAGAACTCGTCGCAGACGTCATCGATCACTACGGCGGCCCCACGCTCTTGGTTGGAAACTCGATGGGTGGCCTCATATCGATTCTCACTGCGGGTCAGCATCCTGATCGAGTTTCGGCACTGGTGCTCATCGATCCTGCTGGACCGGTCGCCGACTGGTCCCGTCTCAAGCCGCGAACAGCCCTGACGCTCGGCACCTCGATGATCCCGGGAATCGGAACAGCCCTCGTGGAGCAATATCGTGCTACGCGGACTTCCGACGAAGCAGTGATGGAGTCGTACGAATTTGTCGCTGCGGACCCGACGATTGTGTCGGATGCGGCGTTTGCCGACGCGCTCGAGATCGCCGAGTTGCGTCGACAGCAACCCTGGTCGCCACATGCGTTGACAAGCGCCAGCCGATCCATCGCACCATACGTTCTCACCAAGAGGCATTTCCTTCGATCACTTCACAAGGTGACCCAGCCAACGCTTCTCATCCATGGGGCGTCCGACACCGTCGTCCAGCGCGAGACAGCGATGTGGATTGCCCGGCAACGCCCGGATTGGTCGGTTGTCTATCTTGAGGGCATCGGCCACATCCCGATGATCGAATCGCCCTCGACCATGATGCGGGTGTTCCGAACCTGGGAAGCGGCGCTACTTGAACGCTCGTGAATCGACGCGGTGGAGGAGAACAAACGGGAGATCCTCGTAGAAGACCTCGTAGTCGCCGCTTTCGATGAGATCATCAACGATCCATTCGAATTCACGCAATGAGTCCAAACGAAGGACAACCCACTCAATCGTCGAGGGGTCGGGGAGTACGGTGTCGTCTGCACCGTAGTTGTATGACAAGAACGGATTTGGGAACAAATAGATCTCCTCACGGTTTGCGACATGGGGCACAAAGCTCGTCCATGCAGAGACGGAGTCGTCGGAGGGAATCTGCGCAAGCATCGTGTTGATCCGATCGAAATCCGAATGAGGCTTCGCCCAATCACGGATCGGCGCCGCAGCGATCCAGATCACGATCGGAACAATGAGCGAGATACCAATCGAGACGATCTTCAATGTTCGGTTCTGAAACCTCTCAACTCGGCCAGCCCCGAATGCACCCGCGATCGCTACGACAACGATCAGAGACGCGGTGTACTGCCACTTGATCTCGTATTGGTAGCCATGTAACGACAGGACGTTGGCGAGGAGGGTGGGAATGCCCACGAGGAGCCACCGGGAAGCGAAAACACTCAATGGCATCGCAAACACGAGGGCAACGACATACCAGATCTTCTTTGGATCGGTGATCGTTTCGAACCAGACGTCTGGCGATGTCACCAGCCCGACAAGAATCCCCATGGGTGAATCGCCGAGATGCGAGTAGCGATACGAGTAGAGGAGATCGCCCGTGGGAGACCATGCCGGAAGAAGCACGTAGAAGTTGAGAAGAAAGGCGATCAGTCCCGCGGCACTGATGATGTACCCCACCCGACACTTGTGCATGAGGAACACCACCGCCAAACCGAGGGGCACCACAAGAAGTCCGACGTCTTCTTTGGCCGTGAGAGCCAACACGATGGCGGCGATCGCCCATCCGTCCCGGTTCCTCTGCAGAAGCGAGATTGCCGCAAGTGCCAGAGGGATGACGAGTACCTCAGGATGGAATGGATTCCGAACGTGCCATTGCACTGCCGGAGCAACGAGAACGAGAACACCGGTGAGGGTTGAGAGCAACGGACCCGCGCCGGCGCGGCGCGCGATTGAGAACGCGATCGGGGCTGACACCCCGAGCGCGATGACCGAGATGACGATCAGGGTTCCCGACGAGGGGGCAAGCGCATAGATCGGGGCAATGAGGATCAGGATGTAGGAGGAGTGGTCGGCAAACAGGTGAAGTCCACGAACGGTGACAAACGGTTCCTTGAGTTGGCTCAGCAGGTACGTGCCCTGCGTGAAGATTCCAAGGTCAAAGGCATGGGTATGGAAGCGCAGTTGTTCGAAAACACCGCGGACCGCAAACACGACAGACCACACAAACGCGAGTAAAACCGTTCCTGCCCATCCCAAGCGGAAGCTGCGGTCCATCATCATGCTTGGGTCCTCGTTGCGGTCTTCACGAGCCAATCGACGGCCACGTGTCGCAACCAATGTCGGGATCAAGCAAGTACGGTTACCTCCGATGGCTGGACGATACTCCGCCCTGATTGTTGCCCTCGCACTGTGGGCGACTGCCTGCACCACTGCACACGGTGCACCTGGTCCTGCGACCGTGATCCCTCCGGCACCCATCACGACACTTCCGGCCACAACCACCACGACTACCGTTGCGCCAACCACGACATCGACGGTGTATGTGGAGCCGGTTCCCGTGAAGCAGACGCTCGTCATCAACGGCACCGGCGACGTGAACCTCGACCCGACGTTCGTACGAACGTTCCCCAAGACCGGCTACGAGGATGCATGGACAGGCTTGTTCGGTGTATTCCTCGAGGACGATCTCACGGTTGTGAACCTGGAATGCTCGCCGTCGCTTTTGGGAAGCCCATGGGACAAGACGTGGAATTTTCGGTGCGACCCCGCGGCGCTCCCATCCATGGCGGCTGCCGGGGTCGACGTTGCCAATCTGGCAAACAACCACGGCATGGACTACGGGATGGAGGCGATGCTCGATGGCAGGCAGAATCTCCTCGCAGTGGGCATCGCACCGGTGGGAACCGGCGCGAACCGCGCCGAAGCCTACGCACCGTTCATCACCGAGGTCAAAGGATGGCGGATTGCCGTGATCGGGAGTGGCGGGGTCAATCCCGAGACAGGAAGTTGGATCGCGACCGACGACACGCCGGGCATGACAAGCGGCGATGACACTGAATCCATCTCAGCGGCAATCCGGGAAGCCAAAAAGGACGCCGACATCGTGATCGTGACGGCACATTGGGGGAAGAGTTACGAACAGACTCCAAAGCCGTTCGAGATCAATCAGGCAAAGGCTTGGGTCGATGCGGGAGCTGACGGCGTCTTTGGGCATCACCAGCATCACCTCCAACCCTTGATGTGGTACGAGGGGAAGCCGATAGCCCTCGGACTCGGCAACTTCGTTTGGCAGGCGTACCCGGCTTCAGCCAAGCGGACGGCAATTGCCCAATTCGTGTTTGAGCCCGATGGGCATATCTCGGCATGCCTGGTGGACGTCGTAATCGAACGCAACGGCCATCCCGTCCTCCAGAATCCTGACACCCCCATCTGCAAAACCACCGCCCCCCACTGACCGCGGTCAGATCACAGCCCATGGCGCGTACGCTAGGTACGCGCCCTTGAGGTTCGTGGCCTCGGTGGGTAGTCGGTCTCTACAATTGGGGTATGGCCACGATCATTGCGGTTGCGAATCAGAAGGGGGGCGTCGCGAAAACGACGACGGTCCACACACTGGGAGACGCGCTGTCGGATCTTGGCCAAAGAGTGTTGATGGTCGATCTTGACCCACAGGCCTGTCTGACCTTCGCCACCGGAACAGACCCCGAGATGCTCGACGCAACGATCCACGATGTGTTCATGGGACGGTGCACCATCACAGATGTCGTCATCGTACGAGAAGGCGGTCCCGACGTCATCCCGTCGTCGATCGATCTGGCGGGGTCCGAGATCCACCTCCTCACCAAAACCGGTCGTGAATTCGTCCTCAAGCGAGCGATGAAGGACATCGCGGACAGCTACGACATCGTCCTCCTCGACTGTGGACCGTCGCTCGGCATCCTCACGATCAATGCGCTCACTGCCGCAGACACCGTTCTCATCCCGTTCCAAGCCGAGACGCTCAGTGACCGAGGAGTGGGGCAGCTCCTTGAAACCATCGGCGATGTCCAGGCGTACACCAATGAGGACCTCACCGTCCTCGGGGGCATTGCGACCATGTTTGATACACGTACAAAGCTTGGGAAGCGGGTCCTTGCCGAGGTTGATGAGCTGCATGGTCTGACGCTCATCGAACCGCCGATCCCACGATCCGTTCGAGTAGCCGAAGCACCCGGTGAGGGAGTTTCGGTGCTCAGCCACGCCTGGGGCTCACGCGCAGCCGAGGCATACCGTGCGGTTGCAAAGAACCTGATCGGCCTGCTGTGACGTCCCGCAAGGATCCTGAAGGGAAACGTGCACTCTTTGAAACGCCACCCATCGAAATCGATGATCCACTCAAGGACGACCCTCTTGTGGAACATGCGTCCGAGGACGGACATGAAGCCCTCTTTTCGGTAGGAGAGCACCAGCGCGGCACCGTGGTCGTCACCTGCTCGCGATGCGCCGTTCGGACCCGGATCAGCCTCATCGAATCGTTGGTTCGGATCGCGTCGATTTCCGCCTGGCTGCCCGGACGTCCCTACAGCCGCTGGATCCCATGCCCCTCGTGCCAGACACGATCATGGTGCAAGATCGACTGGCTGGGGTAGCGGAGCTTTCAACTTTCAGCCCAAGAGCCGGTTCAGGAATCGGTCACGGTTGACGATTGCTCGGCGGTGGGTGCCTTCAGCGACGGTCCCGCCGGCTTGGGCGACTTCGACGGCGAATTCGATGCTTCGGGTGTCCGCTGAAACGACTGTTGCCGTCGCCACGATTGTTGAACCAACAACCGAAGGTGCCGTGTGATCCAGGCTGATGTGGGTGCCGACCGTCGTCAAACCGGATGCAAGTCGCCCGCCGATGGCCGCGACCGCCGCTTCTTCGCACAGCGCAACAACCTTCGGCGTGCCGAGGACGGGAACATCACCTGAACCGAGGGTGATCGCAGTGGAGGCTTCGTCAACGACGAAGGTGAGTGAAGTGTTCGCACCGGGTGTGATCATGGAGACCAGATTACGCACGCCAGCGGGTCCAGGGTTAGCGTGGGCAACCATGAATGGATTCGATGTGGCGGCAAGCGGAGATGTCTGGACGCTGACGCTCAACAATGGTGAGAACCGTATCGGTTCAATCGCCATCAGCGAATGGAACCGCGCCCTTGATCAGGTTGAACAGTCGGGCTCTGGCAAGGCCCTTGTCGTGACCGGCACCGACAAGTACTGGTCCACCGGACTTGATCTCGATGAAATCAACCGAAGCAGCCACCTTGAAAAGCAGGCGTTCATGGCGCGCATCGATGCCCTCCTTGCACGACTGCTCACCGCACCCTTCCCAACCGTCGCTGCGCTCAACGGACACACCTACGCCGGTGGAGCACTTGTGTCCCTTGCCTTTGACTACCGCATCATGCGTGAGGACCGCGGGTTCTTCTGCCTGCCATCGGTCGATGTCCAGATTCCCTTCACCGCGGGCATGGCTGCCCTCATCGCAGACAAAATCCCCCAGCCCATTGCCCATGATCTCGTCGTGAGTGGCCGCCAGATCGGTGGAACCGAGGCCAAGCAGCGGGGCATCATCAACGAGGCCGTCCCTGCCGACCGGGTGCTGCCAAGGTCACAGGAGCTGGCGGCAACGTTGACCGGCAAGGACGCTCAAACACTCGCAACCGTCAAGCGCCGCATGTACCCCCTCGCTATCGGCTACCTCTCGCGGTCGATATGATTCATCCCGTCGATCGGGCCGCAGGACTCGTCGTGCGAAATGGGCCGCGGCGTCTACGCTTCTTCTCCGAGGGCTGGGGTGATCCAGCACTTCTTGAGCCTCCGAACCTCTCCACAGCGCCCCTCCCTGCAGTTCATCCCGCATGGGTGTCGAAGGAGTACGTCGGCAACGGCCATCTCGTGCGGTATGGCACATACGAGGTCCCCGACCTCGACCTACCCGAAAGATCCCGAAGGGGCGGAGTGATGTCGATTGAACCCCCGCATCCTCACACTCGGATTGTGATGCTCATGGCGGCCTGGAATGAGCATGACCCCAAGGTTCGGATCGCGATCGGCCACCTTCTCGCTGAACGAGATATCGCATCAGTCATTCCGGAGAATCCGTTTTACGGCTCCCGGCACCCCAACCCGCAATACGACCAGCCCATCCGCACCGTTTCTGACTTCATGAAAATGGGGATCGCTGCGGTGACCGAGGGACGAGCCATTCTCACCGGGCTCCGCGACCCGAGACACCAGCTCGGTGTCTCGGGATACTCCATGGGAGGGAATGTTGCGGCGATCATCTCGGCAACCAGCGACTTTCCGATGGCGACCGCCCCTCTGGCTGCTTCCCATTCACCGGCACCTGTGTTTCTCGATGGGGTCCTACGCGGCGGTATTGCATGGGACGCCCTCGGGGGCATGAGCGAGGCACCACGCCTTCGATCCGTACTCAACTCCGTTTCTGTGCTTCGGGTGCCTGCGCCTCCCCATGCGCACCAAGCGGTCATTGTTGGTGGCCGAACTGACGGGTACATCCCAGAGACTGCGACCCAGGCGTTGGCAGACCATTGGCAGGGAAGCCAGCTCCGAACGCTGCGAGGTGGACATGCAACGCTCGTGTGGTACCGCAAGGCCGCATTGGCCGATGCGATCGTTACTTCGTTCGACCGAACATACGGCAAGTCCTAGCGCTGTGTCCACCAACGTTGGCGATGGTGGACGCAGCACTCAGTTGAGCCGTCGATACCGCCGTTGTGCAATGCAAACCGATTGTTGCCGGGCATAATCAGTCGATGGCGAAAGAAACTCACGTATTGGCTGGCACCGTGCCTGTGCGGATCTCCAGTCCCGACAAGGTCGTGTTCCCCGATGAGGGGTGGACGAAGCTTGAGATTGCACAGCACTACGTCATGTGTGGAGATGGAGCTCTTCGAGGGGTCTACAACCGCCCAACCATGCTCAAGCGGTGGATAGATGGCGTCGGCGGAGATCCCTTCTATATGAAACGGGTGCCAGAGTCTGCGCGCTCAAAGGTGGACGTGGTGTTTCCCTCAAGTCGTCCGGGACGGATGTTTCTCCCCCTCGAAGTCCAGGACGTTGTATGGCTGGCGCAGATGAACTGCCTCGATCTCCACCCGTGGAATGCGAGGGCATCAGATCTGGACCATGCCGATGAGCTACGAATAGATCTCGACCCCACGGACGGCTTCGGGTTCGACGCGATCATCAACGTTGCTCATACGATCCGCACGATCCTTGAGGAGATCGGTCTCGTCGGTTGGCCAAAGACTTCCGGCAATCGTGGCATCCACATCTACGCACGCCTTCGTTCGGAATGGACGTTCTACGAGGTTCGTCGAGCCTGCCTTGCGATTGCACGAGAGGCCGAGCGACGTAACGACCTTGCAACGACGGCGTGGTGGAAGGAGGAACGCTCGGGCGTCTTCATCGATTACAACCAGAACGCTCGAGACAGGACGATGGCATCGGCATATTCGATCCGTCATACCGGGTGGGTTTCCACACCGTTCCAATGGGACGAGCTCGACGACATGACGCCCGCTAGGTTCGATCTGATGTCATTCAAGGACCGCTGGGAGGACGTCGGTGATCTCACCGACGGTATCGACGAAGCTGCCGGGGACCTGACCATGGCCCTTGATTGGGTGGCACGCGATGAAGCTGATGGCATCGGCGACGCCCCATGGCCCCCGCATTATCCCAAGATGCCGGGAGAGCCGCCAAGGGTGCAGCCGTCGAGGCGGAAGATGGAGATCTGACGTCTGACGTCTGTATTGACAGTGGTGCTCTATCTGTGATATCTTTGTTAGCACGTTATCAGGGAACGCAATACATGTCACGAATGGACCATCGATCCCAGGTCCTCAAGGGGGTGCTCGACATGTGTCTGCTCTCGCTCATCAGCGAAGAACCAAGCTATGGATATGAGATGGCGAGCAAGCTCTCGCACCGGGGTCTCGACCTGGTGAGCGAAGGATCCATCTACCCCACCCTCTCGCGTATGCAGCGCTCCGGTCTCATCGAGGGATACTTTGTCGAAGCAGACGGATCCGGTCCACCCCGCAAGTACTACCGCATCGCCACCGAGGGCAAGACGCAGCTCAGCATTTGGAAAGAAGAATGGTCGACCCTCAGTGAGGGTGTGAACCGGATCGTGAAGGGAGTGACACGTGACCGATCTGACAAGTGAGCAAGTCGTCGATAGATGCCGCACGTACTGGCTCGGGTCAGGCGTCGATGGTGACACCGCATCAGATATGGCAATCGAACTGCGATCCCACATCCAAGACGCGATGGCTGAAGGCAAAACGATCGAATCCGTTGTAGGAGGAGACCTCGAACTCTTCGCCGAGGATTGGGCTTCGGCATACCGGGGTCCGCGACCGGCTTCGGAACCAACAGCGCCGTCGCTTCCTCGAACGGGATCCAATTCGGCCAATCTCGCTCTTGCGGTCGGCGGACTCGCCATCATCGTCCTTGTCGGAGCGGTGGCGTTGTTCGTGCCAGATGACCCGGACATGGATGCGTCGACCTGGGCAACAGTGTGGATCATCTCAGCTGCTGTTCTGGCACTTGGAGAGTTGGTGACCGCCGGGTTCTTCCTGTTGCCGTTCGCTGTTGCCGCGGGTGCAGCGGGACTCCTCTCACTCGCCGGAGTCGCTGTGGTCTGGCAGATCATCATGTTCGTCGTCGTATCGATCGCCTTCTTGTGGCTCCTCCAGCGATTCGCTGCAAAGGACATTCGGGGGGAACTTCTCCCCGTTGGTGCCGCCCGATACATCGGATCAAGTGCTGTCGTGACATCGACAGTTGACCGGCTCTCGGGATCCGGCAGGGTCATGATGGGAACCGAGGACTGGCGAGCCACGACCGACGGAGATCGATCGATCGGTGTCGGAACCGAGGTGAGGGTCGTTGAGGTTCGGGGAGCGCGCCTTGTCGTCGAAGTAGTTAACGAGTAGTCAACAGAACAGGTAGAAACGGAAAGGGTGCCCATGGAGGCAGCAGCAGTCGTCGTATTCATTTTGATCTTCGTGCTTGTGATCTACGTCGCTCTCGCGATCAAGATCATCCAACAGCATGAGCAGGGACTCACCGAGAGGTTCGGTCGCTATCGCAAGACCCTCGATCCGGGGTTCCACATGATCGTGCCGTTCATCGACAGGGTTCAAAAGATCGACATGCGTGAGCAAGTTGTCGATGTTCCCCCACAGGAGGTCATCACCAAGGACAACGTGGTCGTGACCGTCGATGCGGTGGTGTATTACCAGGCGACCGATCCGGTGAAGCTTGCGTACAACATCTCGAACTTCATCGTTGCCGCGACGAAGCTTGCGCAGACGAACCTGAGGAACGTCGTTGGTGACATGGAGCTGGACGCGGCCCTGACCTCCCGTGAAAAGATCAACACCGAGCTCCGCGTGATTCTCGATGAGGCGACCGATGTGTGGGGCACCAGGGTTGTCCGCGTCGAGATCCAGAGAATCGATCCACCCGCCGATGTCACGGACGCGATGCACCGACAGATGAAGGCCGAGCGCGATCGACGAGCCATCGTCACCGAAGCCGAGGGTGAAAAGCGATCCGCGATTCTCAAGGCGGAGGGCGTCAAGCAATCGAGAATTCTCGATGCAGAGGGACAAGCCGAAGCGATCAAGACCGTCGCCGATGCACAGAAGTATGAGAAGCTGACAGTCGCTGAGGGCGAGGGACAGGCCATCGAGCGAGTGTTCATGGCAATCCACAACGGTGATCCGACACCTGACCTGATTGCCATCCGCTACCTGGAGGCACTCGAGCGGGTTGCCGACGGACAGGCCACAAAGATCTTCCTACCGATGGAGACAACATCGATCCTGGGAAGTATCGCTGCAATGGGTGAGGTCTTTGCCGACACCCAGAAGGCACCCGAAGGCGGACAGGGCGTATAGGAGGCATCCCATCACTCATACCCAGGGTTCCAGTACCCGGTTTTTTCTACAATGGAGCCCACAGAATGAGAGCATCGATTGGTTCGAGCGGGTCGTGAATCTGCTGGACACGAATCGTCAGCCGCCGTGGCCGGATGAAGTTCGTTCTGTGGGCCCCATTGTTGATTTTTCTCAGTACTGGAACCCTGGGTACGCGAAGAGCCGTGTTGATCTCTTGACTATTGGTAACTGATTGGTTACCATTTGAGTATGGTCACTGCAACTTCACTCGACAGGACGTTCGCCGCACTGGGAGATCCTGCGCGTCGATCGATCGTGCACACCCTGTCGTTGGGACCGGCAACGGTCAAGGAACTTTCTGCGCCATTTGCGATGAGTCGGCCAGCCGTCTCGAAACACCTGCGGGTGCTCAAGGATGCAGGGATCGTGACATCTGATGCGCGAGGGAGACAGAATTGGTATTCCTTGCGCGAAGGTGGTCTTGCCGACGCGGATGCATGGCTTGATGAGGTTCAAAGCATGTGGGCGACCGCACTTGGGTCACTGAAGCAATTCGTCGAGGAGGCGAACGATGTCCATGGTGAGTGAGAAAGTCAACGTGGCGGCAGATCGTGCGACCGTATTCAATGCCTATGTGAACGAGATGAACAGCTGGTGGCCCTGGAAGGGCGAATACACCTACTCCTTTGCCCCTGAGGGCACCTCGCCAGATTCGATCATTCTTGAGGGCAAGGTCGGAGGGCGCTTCTTCGAGCGATTCGCCGACGGCACCGAACACCAGATCGGCACCGTGACCAAATGGGATCCCCCCAATGAGATTGCATATACGTGGGAGGTTGAGAGCTGGCCCGCCCCATCGACGATCACCGTTCGGTTTGTCGCCGATGGCAACACCACGACCGTCGTCGTCGAACACGAAAATCTCCCCGACGACGATACAGCCCGCGGCTACTCAGCAGGGCACCGTGAGATCCTCCGGGTATTCGCCTCCCACGCGGCAGCCTGATTCCAGAAGTCGGAAGTCAGAAGTCAGACGCATTCTGAGAACCGTCGTCCGTCGTCCGTCGTCCGTCGTCCACCTGCTGAGGTCGGTCATCGGTCATCGGTTGCCGGTCATCGGTTGCCGTTTCCGGTTGGGGCGACAGGAAGGTTGGGGGTCCGACGAGTGTTCGCTTCTCACCCCGACGCTGGGCATAGATGATCCAACCGACACCGAAAAGAAAGGCAGCTACCGAGACCCAACCATTGCGCGAGAGACCAAGGAATCGGAATGTGGTGTCGGTGCGCATCAATTCCATCAGAAAACGAATGAAGGCATACCCTGCGATATAGAGACCAAATGATGCACCTTTGGCCAGCTTCGCCTTCCTCTCGAGCCACAAGATGATCGGAACCAGGATGAGAAGGTTCCACAATGATTCATAGAGGAACGTCGGATGGAAGGTCGCCACACCGGGGAATCCAGCGGCGGCGGCCTTGTCCGGATCGATCTCGACCGCCCACGGGAGGTTGCTCGGGGTGCCGAACAGCTCTTGGTTGAAGTAGTTCCCCCACCGACCGATTGCCTGTGCGAGGGGAACGCCGATTGCCACTGCGTCACCAACCGCGAAGACATCTCCCTTCCAACGGTCAAGGAGGTAAATGAAGGTCAACGCACCCAACAGCAGTCCGCCATAGAGTGCAAGACCACCTTCCCAGATGTAGAACGCTGCCCACGGCCTCCCCTCGAATCGGTGTGTGTGGGTGATCACATACCCAGCTCGTGCACCGAGGAAGCCAATCACCACGCCCCAGATGGCCACTCGCTCGAACATCTCCCCCGACCCGCCGAACCGCACATACCGATTGCGCGACACGATGATCGCAACAATGACACCGATCGCGATGAGAATGCCGTAGACGTGGATTGTCAAGGGTCCGATCTCGATGACGTTCTGTGACGGAGACGGGATCGATGCGAGCAGGTTCATGCGTACTTGGCCTCAAACTCCTTGAACGCCTCGAAGGCCTTGGCCCCATAGACGGTACCCGGTCCACCCTGCATCAAGATGGCAACTGACACGGCTTCCGCCACTTGCTGTTGGGTGACACCGGCGCGTGCGGCTCCCTTTGCGTGGGAAGCAATACAGGCATCGCACCGCTCCGCGATACCAAACGAAAGTGCAATGAGCTCCTTGACACCGGCACTGAGCTCTCCGTCGCTCATCGCCTCTTTGTGCATGGTCCGGTATCCGTCGTATGTGTCGGGAATCATCTTGCGCAGTTCTGCGGATGTCGCGTTGTAGCGCTGTGCTTCGTCGTGGTAGTGGCCCATTGATCCTCCTTGTTGCCCCCAGAGTATGGAGCCGTGGGAGACTCAATCAGGTGCTGTGGCACTTAGGCTCGCTTCGTGCCACAGAATGGAACGACACACAACACGCCACTATTCCGGGAGTGACCCATGACGACGTCGAAAACCAAGGTGAAACAGGAGGCTGAGAATCAGTTTTCGGCGTACGAGGAACAGCTTCGAGAACTGGCTCGCTGGATGTACCAAAACCCCGAAATCGCGTATGAGGAGGTTCAGACTTCGGCGAAAATGGTGGAATTGCTGCGAGCAGGCGGATTCGATGTCACAGCTCCGGCATACGGTCTTGACACGGCGTTCGAGGCCACGGTCGGGACGACGGGCCCGAACGTCGTCATCTGCGCAGAAATGGATGCCCTCCCAGAGGTGGGACATGCGTGCGGACACAACATCATTGCAACGGCTGGCATGGGGGCCGGAATCGCTCTTGCGTCCGTAGCCGAAGAGCTTGGAATCCGTGTCACCGTCCTGGGAACGCCCGCCGAAGAGCACTTCGGAGGCAAGATCGATCTGATCAACGCCGGTGCCTTCCAAGACGTTGCCGCAGCGATGATGATCCACCCGAGCCCTGTGGACGTTGTGGATCCCGTGTTTCTTGCGGTTGATCACATCGATGTGGAATTCTTCGGAAAGGCTTCGCACGCATCGAGTGCTCCCGAGCTTGGGGTCAACGCACTTGACGCGGCCGTACAGGCGTACACAGCTATCGCGGCACTTCGTCAACACACCCTCGATTCCGATCGGATTCATGGAATCATCACCCATGGTGGGGCCGCGCCGAACATTGTCCCCGATCACACCGCGATGTCGTGGTACGTCCGCTCAGCAACCGACGCTCGGCTGGACGTTCTCGTTGAACAGGTCACCACCTGCTTTGAGGCGGCTGCCCTGGCCACCGGCTGTACTTTCAAGGTCAACCCACAAGGACACCGATACAAGGATCTGCGATCGGACACGCTCCTCACACGGCTGTATGTGGAGAACTCGGAACTGGCAGGGAGACCCATGCCGTATTACTCGGAGGCCAATACACAAACGTCAGGGTCAACGGACATGGGCAACGTGTCTCACGAGGTGCCCGCCATTCACCCAATGCTCAGCCTCGATTGTGATCCAGCCGTGAATCATCAGCGCGAGTTCGCCGCCGCGACACTAACCGACAAGGGCATGGAGACCATACGCGAGGGTGCGTTGGCAATGGCGTGGACGGTGATCGACCTCGCTGTTGGCGATCTCTGGAGTCAACTTGGTGACACGTAGCGATGACTGGGTCCCGTTGGAACACACCGACTGGTCGCAACGATCCTCCACCGACACGTCCGCTGCGTACGAATCGAGCTCATTTGGACTGACGGATGAGGAGGCTGCATCCCGGCTGGCACGTGTTGGTCCGAATGAGATCCGGGAGCAAGCGGGAAAGAGCAAGCTCTCCATCCTTCTGACACAATTCAAGGGCGTCCTGACCTACGTGCTTGTTGCGGCGGCACTCATTTCCGGATTCCTCGGTGACTGGATCGAAGCCATCGCGATCGTCGCGATCATCATCCTCAACGCCGTCATGGGATATGTCCAGGAGAGCCGGGCAGAAGAAGCCATGGCAGCGCTCCGCCAGCTCGCGGTTCCGCATGTCAGAGTAAGACGGTCAGGGCGAATCGCTGATATCTCTTCACACGATCTCGTGCCGGGCGACAGGCTCATCCTGGAAGCGGGGAACGTTGTGCCTGCTGATGGTCGACTTGTCGAGGAAGCAAACCTCCAGATCGAGGAAGCCACGCTCACCGGTGAGTCAGAACCGGTATCAAAACGAGCAGACGTTGTCTATGAGACAACCATGGCCCTTGCAGACCGCAGGAACATGGTCTACAGCGGCACGATCGTCACCCGTGGCCGAGGCGAGGTGGTGATCACCGATACTGGGATGGAGACCGAACTCGGCAAAATCGCCTCACTCATTCAGGACGTCGAGGACACTCGCACACCGCTCCAGGATCGATTGGATCATCTCGGGAAGATCCTTGCCGGTGTTGCAGGGGGTCTGGTCGTGGTGCTGTTCATCATGGGTCTGCTTCGTGGCGACGATGTGGAAACTCTGCTCCTGACCTCCGTGAGCCTCGCTGTCGCTGCGATCCCTGAGGCAATGCCAGCCGTTGTGACCATTGCGCTCTCTCTCGGGGCCCAGCGCATGCTCGGAAGAAACGCACTCATCAGGCGGCTCCCTGCTGTGGAGACCCTCGGATCCGTGAGTGTGATCGGCACTGACAAGACGGGAACCCTCACCGAAAATCGTATGACCGCGGTTGTCCTTGACGTTGCCAACAACCGTCTCGACCTGATCGATGAAAACCCGATCGTCGCGGGGCACTCACCGACCATTGAGCTTGCGCTCCTGATCGGGCTGGCGTGCAACGATGCAACGCTCGCCGACGACGAGGAGCTCATCGCATTCGGCGATCCAACAGAAGGAGCACTTGTCATCGCCGGAGCCAGAGTCGGGCTCATGAAGCCAGATATCGAGGAAATCATGCCACGGGTCGGTGAAATGCCTTTCGACTCTGTGCGCAAGAGAATGACAACGGTGCATCGCACACCAACCGACTCGGCTGCCGTACCGGCCGATCTCAAGGATCTGTTCGACGCCCTCGGGGACGCGGTCCCTCCCTATGTCGCGTTCACCAAAGGCGCTGTGACCGGACTCCTCCAACGCTCGGATCGGGTATGGGTCGAAGGAACGATCCTGGACATGGACGACACCTTCCGTCGACGTATCACCGAGAGCGAGGAAGCTTTGGCATCGAAGGGCATGCGGGTTCTCGGCCTCGCCGTCCGACCGCGAGACACGCCCGAAATGGACGATGACATTGAGGACGAACTCATTTTCGTCGGCATGTTCGGTCTCATGGATCCACCACGAGATGTGGTTCCCGGCGCGATCCATGAAACGGTCGCGGCCGGTATCCGGCCAGTCATGATCACCGGGGATCACCCATTGACAGCACTCCACATCGCCCAATCAATCGGCATCACGACATCAGACGAGGTGGTGACCGGTGCTGAACTGGATGCCATGGATCCAGAATCCTTCAAGGAAGCGGCACAGCGAAGTTCGGTGTTTGCACGAGTCTCGCCTGAACACAAACTCGATCTCATTTCCGCCCTTCAGTCCGACGGCGAACTCGTGGCCATGACGGGGGACGGCGTCAACGATGCTCCTGCCTTGAAGAAGGCGGATATTGGTATCGCCATGGGGGTTACAGGCACGGACGTAGCCAAGCAGGCAGCTGACATGGTGCTACTTGATGACAACTACGCAACAATCGTGGCTGCCGTCGAAGAGGGTCGGGTCATCTATGACAACATTCGCAAGTTCATCAAGTACTTGCTGACCTGCAACACGTCTGAAGTCCTCGTGATGATCATTGGTCCGTTTCTCGGCATGCCACTGCCACTGCTGCCTCTTCAGATTCTTTGGATGAACCTCGTCACCGATGGGCTACCGGCTCTGGCCCTTGGTGTCGAGCCCGCCGAGGACGACGTCATGGAACGCCCACCCCGCTCGGCAACCGAGTCAATATTCGGTGGCGGTACAACGCAGTTCATCGTCATTTTTGGTCTCATACTGTCGGTGGTTTCGCTCGCCGCCGGATTCCTGCTGTGGAACGCAGACGACTCGGCGTGGCAATCCGTGGTTTTCACCGTGCTCATCTTCGGTCAGCTCGGTCTCGCCCTCGAGATTCGTACGGAGCGGGCATCTCTCTTCACAGTCGGTTTGCTGTCGAACAAGGCGATGCTCGGAGCGGTCGCAGTTGGGCTCACCGCACACCTACTGATCCTGTACGTCCCGTTCCTGCAGAGCGTATTTCGAACCGAACCCCTCGACATCACCCACTTCGCAATGGCAATCGGAGGAGTCATTGCGGTCATGGCCAGCGTTGAGCTCTACAAGATGTTCAAGAGAAGATCCCGGATCATGAACCCGACGACGAACCCATGATTTCGTTGCCATAGTTGTGATATGAGTCTGGGCGAACCCGATTGACACCGAGGTACGGGGATCAAATGAAGATTGGACGAAACCGGCGCCAGGTGGACTTCCCCGAGCAGTGGCGCAAGGTTCTCGGGGAGCGCCTTCGATGGTGGCCGCTCGGTGATGCTGAACTGCAGAGGAATCTGGAACAAACTGTCATCGGGTTTCTGTCGTCCAAGAGTTTCGAATCGGCTCGGGGACTCGATCTCACCGAGGACATCAAGGTGACCATTGCGGCCCAGGCGAGCCTGCTGGTGCTTGGTATCGGCCTCGATGAGTACAGGGATGTCACCACCATCATCGTGTATCCGTCAACGGCGGTACGTTCCTCCAAGCGTCGACTCGAAGGTGGTATCGAGTCTCAAGGACCAACAGCATTGTCGGGCGAATCAATGCTCCACGGCCCGGTCATGGTCACTTGGGATTCGGCTCTCAAAGCTACCCGGCACCCCGAACGAGGCCACAATGTCGTGTTTCACGAGTTCGCACACAAGCTTGACATGGCCGACGGCGTAACCGACGGTGTCCCCCGCTTACAGGACCGCGAAGCCCATCGCGATTGGATGCGAGTGATGAAGGGCGCACTCGCCGATCTGAGGGAGGGAAGGCCCAGGTACATCGATTCGTACGGTGCCGTAGGGCTCGCCGAGCTCTTCGCCGTACTCACCGAAGCATTCTTCACCGTTCCAGCGGAACTCAAGATCCAAGAGCCCGAGATCTACGCCTTACTCAGTAGCTTCTACCGCCTGGATCCAGCTGATTGGTAGATCGCGGTTTCCAGCCTTCTGGCTTGGGTTTGGCGGAACCGGCGTTCACTATCGCCTTCGGATGTCCAGCTTCTCCGAGCTCACGCCTACACGGCTCGCTCCCTTACCTCTTTTGCTATGTCGATTCGATGAACCCGTCGAATCGCGGGAATCAGCGACAGTGCAGCGGCGATGAGCATGGCCACCATCGAGATCACGATACTGATCGGCCGCATCGAGAACGAGAGCGTGAACGCCTCGACAGAGAACTGCGTCATGAACATGGCCCCAACGACATAGCCGGCAATCGCACCGGGAACGATGCCGATCACGGTCAGCATGATGTTCTCGAACGCAATCAGTGCAGCGATCGATCGATGCGACAAACCATTGGCACGCATGGTTGCAAACTCGGTGGTTCGCTCCGCCACATTGACCGAGATGGCGTTGTACATGAGCGCAAAGGCCATGGCAGCACCCAGAACAAGCATGACACCGATAAAGGCGTAGAAGAAGCCCAAGAACTGCTGCAACATCTCATAGAGCGCCCGTGAGTCCGACACGAAAGCAACGTCATCGAGCGTCCTGATGTCGTCAAGGACGGTGTCGCGGTCATCGATGCCGGTTTCGAACTTCGCTTGGAGCTGCGACACGGTCGGTTTATCAATCGTGTCGACGCCGACAATGGATGCAAGGAGTTTTCGGTCAATGTACACCGAGACACCGACCGGCTCGTCGAGGGTGCCGACCAGCTTGGTGGTGAATGTTGTACCGATCGTCGGGAGGGAGATCTGTATTTCGTCTCCGACACCGATACCGAGATGGCTTCGGATGCCCGAGCCCGCCAGTACCCCATCAGAAGGCACGCCGTCTGGGAAACCGTGCATCACGGTCCCTTGGTCGTATCCGAAGAGATTGGTTGCGAAGGACTGATCATCATGACTGATGGTCGCGTCAACTCTGGCGACAATCTCGGCGGCAGCGACCCCGGGTACGCCTTCGATCTCGAGAACGGATTGATCATCTACCCGGGTTGACCACACGATGTCGGCATCCTGGAGCGACACTTCGTCGAATTGTCGATTCATGAGAATCACGATCGAGTCGAGCATTCCCCATGACACCATGATCAACACCAGACCGAGGATCACACCCAAAACTGTGGCGAAGCTCCTCCGCTTGTTTCGGCCGAGACCACGCAAGATCATCAGCCAGCGGGCAGGTAAGCGCCGCAGCGGCGGAATTACCTTCTCGAACAGGCTCACCCGACCCCCGCCTGTCGGCGTCGGCCCTCTCATCGCCTCGGCGGGCGAGATCGTGAAGGCTCGTCTCGCAGGTGCCCAGGCACCGAGCGCACCTGCAGCAACGGCGAACCCCATTCCAATGATGGGTGTCATCCAGTGGAAGGATCTGACGGTGTCGGGGATGTCCAACTGGGCGGTGTAGATGCCGGTGATTGCGTATGCCCCGGCCATACCGAGGACGACGCCGATGGCTCCGGCGATCACACCGAGACGGATCCCGAACGACAGATAGTGCCTGAGGATCTGTCTCCGTGCCATCCCGGCTGCGCGGAGCGTACCGATGATGCCTCGCTCTGCAAAGACGATCCGGGTGAGGAGAACGAACGCTGCCATTCCGGCTGCGGCCATGAAGAGGACCGGGAAAAGGATCGACATGGACGCAAACCCGTTGACATCAAGGAGAAGCGTTGAGTTGGAAGCCTGATCAGCACGTGTGATCACATCGGACGCACCCGCGCTGCGCGCCGCTTGGGTAACAGCGGCGTCGGTCGATACGATGTCGGCATCGGTGGTGTAGGCGATGACCACATCGTTTCGTACCGCTTCCACAGGGACTCTCTCCATGATGTCTGCCGAGACAAAGACGACACCGAAGGTTCCCGGTGGAGGAAAGATGTCTTGATTGTCGCGTGCTGGCCAGATGTACTCGGCGGAAACGGCGATACCAACCACGGTCGCCTCGCTCCAGGTCGCACCGGTGAAGATGTCGATCGTATCCCCTACCGAAAGATCCATCTGTTCTGCCATGTGGGTCTCGATGACGACCCCCGTCGGATCGTCCGGATCGAGATAGGTGCCCTCGACAACACCGATCTTGTTGACCTCCGGCTGGTCGTTGGGCGGATACCCGATGACAGTGCCCAATAGGGTGGCCTCACCGACGCGTACCGGAACCTCGGCTTGCTTCCGTGCCTCGGCCGCAGCAACACCATCGATTCGGGAAGCGGTCGTGGCAAAGTCGGGATCAACACCAGCCACGGTGATGTCGGCAAACGCGAGACGGTCATAGGTCGCGTTGTACGAACCGTCAAGGTTGCGATAGGCGTCGTACGTGCTTGCAAAGAGCAGGACACCGAGTGCAATCGTGGCAGCGACTGCGAGGAACTGGCCGCGCTGACGCTTGATGTCGCGTTTCCGTTTGGTGTTGAGGAGGCTCACCAGGTGACGGTGGCTGGGGCGGCCGGATCGTGGTTGGTGCGGACGTTCACAATCTCGCCATCACGCAACTCAAGCACCCGATGTGCGATCCGCGCAATGTCCGTATTGTGGGTGACGGTGAGAACCGATCGTTCACCACCCTTGACGGTGTCACGAAGCAAGGACAGGATTTGTACACCGGTCTCAACATCGAGGGCACCCGTCGGCTCGTCAGCCAGCAGCAGAGGAGGGTTCTTGACCAGCCCTCTGGCAATCGATACCCGCTGTTGCTGACCACCCGACAGCTGGCCGGGGAAGTAGTCGCGGCGGTCGGTCAGGCCGACTTCATCGAGGACGTTCTGTGAACGTTCCTTGGCATCAGAACCGGTCAGTTCTGCGATGAGCTGGACATTCTCGAGTGCCGTCAGCGTCGGAACGAGGTTGTACAACTGGAAGATGAACCCGACCGAGTTGAGCCGATAGGTGGTCTTTTCGTCATCGTCGAGACCCTCAAGGTTCTGACCGTCTGCCTCAACGGAGCCTGACGTCGGCGACTCGAGTGCGCCGACCAGGTTGAGGAAGGTCGTCTTGCCTGAGCCCGACGCACCGAGGAGTACCACGAATTCACCGCGCGGTATCTCGATGGATACGTCTTTCAGAGCCTGGACGGCAGTTTCCCCCTCACCGTATGTTTTGGACAGATGTCTGGTGAGGACCGCAGCCGTCATTCGTGGCTCCTTTGCCGCTACTCGATGGTCGATGTTTGATGGTAAACACCGACGAAATCAAGGCCAAAGCACGAACCACTAGAGAATCTGGCTCAGGAACAGTTTCGTACGATCGTGTTGGGGGTTCGTGAAGAAGTGCTCCGGGGTTCCCTCTTCAAC
>DIDS01000023.1 GCA_002418265.1 Acidimicrobiia bacterium UBA5794
ATCGTGGCTGCTGCGGTCATCATCCCGATCGGCATCCTCGTCCTGATCGCATGGCTGATCGTTCGCCTGTTCACGCCACGACGCAAGGATCAACCGGCCGAAGGCTGATCCAGAGAAACACGCGTACCCAGGGTTCCAGCCCCCCAAAAACGGGGGGCTGGAACCCTGGGTACGCGTTCTGAGCGTGATGTTCGGTCCATTGCGACTTCACAAAGAGACGGTTCCTGCGGTTCCGTCGACCGTGATCGTGTCACCGTCGCTGATTCGGGTGGTTGCATCGCCTGTCGCCAGAACCGACGGGATGTCGTACTCACGAGCAAGGATTGCCGTGTGGGACAGCGGGCCACCCGAATCGCACACGAACGCTCCTGCGATACCGAACAAGACGGACCAGGCAGGGTTGGTGATTGGGCAGACGATCACGTCGCCGGACTGAACGCGGGCGAAATCCGTTTCCGACGTGATCACACGTGCCGTGCCGGTGCAGATGCCAGCTGCGCCAGGCAACCCGACGATCGCATCCGAGTTTGCCTCAGACACCGGCGGAACTCCGAATTCTGCCTCAATCGCCCACAGCAGGGCTCCATTGATCTTCCTAGCCGCCTTCGGAAGGCCGCGGATGTCTGGTGGGGGTCCCCCCGAAACTCCGTATGTGGGGGGTCCGGGATGGGCGAACGTCCATGCACGTTCGCCACGACGCCGTCGGACCGTCTCGAATCTGTCACCATCATTGCTCTCAAGGCAGTTGCGCGCCTCAGCATTGGTCAAGAAGAAGACGTCCTCGGAATCTGCGATGATTGACCGATCGGCGAGTCGCCGTCCAACCTCCAGCCACGCCATTCGCATCAACGCACCGACGGTCGATCCGAGCCAAGCGGTGTTGTCCTCGCGGGTCGGGTAATCCCTTCGTGCGGCTTCGAGGAGTCGCTCGAACTCGTCGATTCTCTCCACGGGGATCGCTTCTCGGGCTTGCCGTTCGATCTCGTCGTCCTCGAGCACATTCGTTGGGCTCTCGAGTTCGGCCAATATCATCCGTTCGACAAGGCCGGGAAGCTCACCGATCGTCGGCCCGGACCAGTCATAGTGAACGCTCCGGAAGCCGTAAACGTTGATCCACTGATTGAGCAGCGCTCCAACACCCGGGTCCGCGGCGGCGATCCGTGTCTGGATGTCGCCGGCACCGTTGCGCAGAGCGTCAAGGGCAGCGGGTGACCGTTCGATTGCCGCTACGACGGACCGCAAGACGGTCGTTGGTTCCGACGATGCCATCGAATGACCGGTGAGGAGCCGGAGCGTTGTGGCTGCATCCCAGCTGAGATGCTGTTCGCACCACATCACGAGTTCGTGTAAGGACACGAAGTACGCCAAGGCAAGGTCGAAGTGGATGTCGGCGCCATTTTGCTCAAATGCTTCGACAGCATCGATGTGCTCGAGCAACGCCTGGTCGTCGAGTGCTTCCAAATCGACCCCATGCAACCCTTTGATGGCTTCTTGCGCCGATGCTCGGCCGTGGAGCTCCCAATCTCTGCTGACCGAGTCAAGTCGACCAGATTCCACCAGCGCGCGTGCTGCCGCCATGCGCCGTCGCATCTCGGGATGAACGCGCGAGATGATCCCGATCAGCCACCACGGTGGGGTCTTTCCGGATCCATCACTTCCAACGGGAATGGGACGGTTGTAGAGCTCACCATGGATCGTCGTTTCCTCAAGGCGATCAATCACCAGTCCGCTTCGCTTCGCCCACCTCGCCACTGCACCATCGCCCTGGCCGATCCCTGATGTGACGAGCGGACGAAGCGGACCCGGATGATGGGTGGAATCCTTGGTCCAGAACCCTTCCGGAACGGGATCAGTGGGTTGTACCGGTAGTGCCGTGATCGGGCGCGCCTGCACGATGTGAAGGATCTCACCGTCGTATGCCCATTCGACGTCGACCGGGTGTCCAAGAGCTGATTCGATGTCATGGACAGCGGTTGCAACGTCGCGAATCACCTCTTCGTCGACACGATCACCCGCTCGGAGAGTGAGCTCGGAGTCCTTCATGACCCATTCGTTGCCTGATTCCGATCCGTTCAACAGACGGTCTGCGAGGCCCGTGATACTGGAGATGACGACTTCGGCGTCTCCCGTCGTCGGGTTGGCCGAGAACGCCACGCCAGCTGTCGTTGCGGGCACCATTTGCTGGACGATGACCGCGATCGGGTCACCATGCGCTGACGCTACGACCTTGCGCGCCGCGTCAGTTACAGCCCCAACAGTGGGAGACACATTGAGAACTGACGCGTACTGGCCCGCGTGCGATCCATCCTGTTGATCCTCCTCCACCGCCGACGAGCGGACCGCCACGGGGCTTGCGCCAAGTGCCTGGAGTCCGGCCGTGATGGCCGCGCTGGTTTCTGTTGAATCCAGGTTGTTGGTATGCCCGACCGTGATGACGAAACCGGCCGGAACCGTCTGCCCGCAGTCAAGGAGGAGGGCAAGCCCGGTTGCTTTCGCTCCGACCACGGATCGATCGCTCGCGTCTGACAGTGAGACGATCACGGGGTCAGTCGTGTACGCCACGGATGGACTCTCGGACATGTCAGTGATTGTCGCGGATTGAGACGATGCCAGCGGTGATGAGAAAGAGCATTCCTATGGGAAGGATGATTATCGTTAGCGACGTGCGAGCCTCAAGGAACAAGCCGAGAATCGTGAGAATTCCTGCAGCGAGGGATGCCATACCCCAGATCCAAAGCCATCGCGGCACCCAAACGCCACGTCCGGCAGTCGCAATTGCGGCGATTCCAACACCAAGGATCATCACGGTGGCGACCCAATCACCGATTGACGCTGCATATCCAAGAGCTCGGGCGGTTCCTATGACCGATTCGCCCGCGAGGTGGGCAGGAGCCAGCCCGAGGACGATTCCGAGCCACAGGCTGTAGGCACCCAAAACAAGTCCGGCACCCGCAGTCAGGCTGAATCGACCGACGACAGAGGCGAGTGATTCTTCACGTCCTCGGCGAAGAAGACCGAGGCCACCGATTGCCAGAAGAACGACCCCGAGCATCCAAAGCGACAGGTTGGCAACAAGGGCTGCCCCGGTGTCTGCTGCATCTGTTAGAAACTCGGCCATGGTGTCGCTGTCGAGGGCCTTGTCGAGGTCGGCCCCTGAGAATGCCCAGGCGGCTGTACCGACAAGCATGGTGATCGATCCGGTGATCGCGAGAATGCCTGATGTCCGGGCGTCGAATGCTGCCTGGACGGGTCGTGTTGTGGTATCCGTCATGGTTGTCCCTTCCCTCGTATGCATGACTAGTGCAAAGTATGCAACATTATTGCATGTATTGCAACCCGTGATAGAGTCACGGTCGTGGGAACGCTCAGAGACGAACAGAAACAGATCGCGAGGAACCGCATCATGGAGGCTGTTGCCGGTGAACTAGCCGAGCGCGGCCTGGTGGATCTGTCGATTCCCGACGTCGCAACCCGAGCGGGTGTCTCCCAGCGTACGGTCTACAACTACTACAACTCGAAGGAAGGGTTAGTTGCTGCGTTTGAGGTATGGGCAGAGGAGCGGCTTGAGGATCTCGGCGGTCGGCAAGTCGAAAAGGATCTACCCGCGATGGCCGATGCGATCGAGGTCAACTTTCGATTGTTTTCAGAAATGGGCGACGTCTCGACCGCGCTCGCTCGCATCAGTGCAGCGGGCGGCTTCGGGGCTCCCCAGCTTGAGGCCACGAGCAGGATGCAACGCGCCAGGACTGAAGCTGTATCTCGCGGCGTTGAGCGGGACTATGGTGATCTCGATTTTGCTCAAGCTGCTGCCGTCACCGCCATCATCCGACAGATCATGAGCTTCGACACGTGGCATCGACTCACGGACGATTTTGGCATCGGCGGTGTCGAGGCCGGACGCACTGCTGCGTGGGTGTACCGTCTCGTTCTCGACGCGCTCGACAACGGCTCCGTCCCCTTTGAAACCGACTCGTAGCTTTTCCGCGTACCCAGGGTTCCTACCCCCCGTTTTTGTCGGGTAGGAACCCTGGGTACGCGCTAGACCTTGAGGGAGAAGGGTGGGTATTCGTCGGTCAGTGCGGCCGTGTAGGCCCATGCACGGGCCCACCACTGGTGGAATCCAACAAAGTAGTAGTGCAACGACAACGGCAGCGAGCCGTTCACGAGTATCCAGACGAATCCCACCCACGCCACGATGATCGTTCCGAGCGTGAGCCACGCCAGGATGAAGAAGTGGGGTAGCGCAAGGATCGTACGGATCAGAATGATTCCGAGGAACGCCAGCAGGCGGTTCTGTGGTTCGGGGGGCTCGACAACCTCGACCTGAGCCGGATGGTTCTCGTCGGTTCCGAAGGTCGGATATGCGTCGGTGGTTGCGGTGAACCAGGCAAAGACACGACTGATCCACTCAAGGTAGATCAGCTCAAGGTTCTCGACCCAGTATGGCTTCCCACCCGTGAAGAGGATGTACCAATACCCGATCCACACGACGATCTGAACAGCAATGGTGTAAAGGGCAAGCAAGATGATGTGGGGAATAAGCAGCAGTGGCTTGATGAACAGAACCCCCAAAGCGGCAAGCCCTCGGCTGCGTTGTTCATCGTCAACGGGAACGACAAATGTGACGGGATAGGGGGCCTGGTCACTCATTTCCACCTCGATTGTCGGTACGTTGCAAATTCGTCTGTCAGGAGCTTTCGGGTTGAGTTTCCCATACGCACGTAAAAGTCCGCCGTTCTCTGGCCCTTTGGTTCGTTGACGAATATCGGCTGGGCTGCTGGCTCCACTTTGATCACAACGACTTGTTCGTCGCCTACTGGCACGAATCGTGTTGAGAGAAACGTCAACGCTGGCTTTCCAAGGGTTACCTCGAGGAAGTCGTTGATCCAAAGTTCGTAGCGGTCGAGATCGGGCTCCTTCATGAGGGACAGGTCGTGGGACAATCCGATGGGTTTGCCATTGTCGTCCACCCCAATGATGAGCGTGCCTCCGTCTGCGTTGAGGAATCCCGCCACGGTCCGTGCGATGGCGAGTTCGATCCGATCGTCCCGTTCGCGAGTGTGCAGATTCCATCGAGCAGTCGACTTGAACTCCACCGTTGAGGACTCACCAGTGCGAAGGAGCTCCGTCAGGGATATGTCTGGTTCGAGCAAATCCGACCGCAGACGGAACTTGTTGGCTACAAACTCGGCAATTCCGAGGACGATGATTGATCCTCCCACTCCACCAAGGATGGAAGCCAGTCCAAGATCACCGATGCTTTGGGCATCCGCAATCAGGCTCACCAAGACACTCCCAACACCGGCGCCAGCGATACCGATCAGCGTCGTTTCAGCGAGTGTGAACCGCTGCGGTCCGGGTATGAGGAACCGTGCGGCGCTTCCGAAGGCGAGTCCGGCCACCAGCATTCCAAAGATGAGGAGGCCCGTTTCCATGGATCTTGAGGATACCGGTTGCCGGCTGTCGACTGAAGGTCAGACCGATTGTGACCGGAGGTCAAACGAATTCGACGCCCCGTGCGCCTGCGGTGATTTCGCCGATCGCAACAGCGTCGAGATCGCTCGTCTCCATCGCCTTGAGCGTGGCATCGACATCGTTGACATCGACGACCGCGACAAAACCGATTCCCATGTTGAATGCACGGAACATCTCACCGAGTGGAACAGATCCGAGACGCTGAAGAACATTGAATACGTGCGGAACCTCCCATGCTGGACGGTCGATCACCGCCCGTGTCCCTTCGGGAAGGATCCTCAGGACGTTGCCGGGAAGACCCCCTCCAGTGATGTGGGCAAGTCCATGTGGGCGCACCCGCGCAAGGAGATTCAACACAGCTGGCGCGTACACAATCGAGGGCTGGAGCAGCACCTGTGCCGTTGGTGTGGCGGTGTCGGGAAAGTCGGCGTCGAGGGGAAGATGTTTGGCGGCGATGGCCCTGACCAGGGAGAATCCGTTTGAACGGAGATTCGGGCTCTTGATCCCGACGATGACGTCCCCGGCTTTCACATTTGCACTATCGACCTCCTCGCCGAACTCGACAATGCCGAGTGCGGTGGCTGACAGGTCGAATTGGTCGGGAGCCATCACGCCCGGATGTTCGGCGGTCTCGCCACCGAGGACGGCGATGTCCGCTGGAGCGCATGCGTCACATATTGACTCGACAAGTGTCTCGGCCCTGTCGACGTCGAGCGAACCCATGGCGATGTAGTTGGTAAGAGCGATCGGGGTGGCACCCGCGGCAACGAGGTCGTCGGCCACCATGGCAACAGCGTCGTAGCCGAGGCCCTCGAGTAAGCCAGTTTGTCTTGCAATCTCGGCCTTCGTGCCGACACCGTCGGTGGACATCATCAGCACCGGATTCCTGTACCCGACGGGAAGCTGGATTCCAGCAGCGAATCCACCGAATCCGCCAACAGCGTCATCGGTCCACGTTGCCATGACGCGCCAACCGATCCGTTCGATGAGTTCATCGGCAGCGTCGAGGTTCACACCGGCGTCTTCATAGTTTGTCACGTGCATGACCTCATGACGTTCGCTCAAGAAGATACTTGCTGTCGGTCGTTGGCACGTTGGTTGGATAGTCCCCACTCAGACACGCCGTACAGAATGCATCGGCAGCTGCCCCTGTTGCCTCAATGAGCTTTTCGAGATCGAGGTACACCAGCGAGTCGACTTCAAGATGTGCAGCGATCTCGTCGACCGACCTGCTGGCAGCGAGGAGAGTTTCTCGGTCGCCGGTGTCCATCCCGTAGAAGCATGGCCAACGGTACGGAGGTGACGAGATTCGGAGATGCACCTCTGACGCTCCGGCCTCCCTGACCATGGCAACAAGCTGTTTCGTGGTGGAGCCCCGAATGATCGAGTCATCTACGAGAACCACTCGCTTGCCTTCGATCACACCCGGCATCGCGTTGAGCTTCATCCGGACACCGCGTTCGCGCATGGTCTGCGTAGGTTCGATGAAGGTCCGCCCGACGTAACGATTCTTGACGAGGCCGTCGAAGAATGGAATCCCCGATACGGCAGCGAAGCCTTGTGCGGCAGGGATTCCGGATTCGGGAACGGGAACGGTGATGTCGGCCTCGACGGGTGCCTGTTCTGCGAGGAGCCGGCCCATTCTTTGTCGTGCCGTGTGGATCGTTTGGCCGAGCAGAATGGAATCGGGCCGTGCGAAATACACGAACTCGAAGAGGCACAGGCTCGATGCGGGGTTGTCGAACGGGAAGTGGCTCTTGGGGCCGTCCTCATCGATCACGACCATTTCACCCGGGTCGATTTGGCGTACGAATTCGGCTCCCACAATGTCGAGCGCAGCAGTTTCGGACGCAACCAACCAGCTTTGGTCAAGCCTTCCGAGACAGAGAGGTCGAAAACCGTACGGATCGCGGACACCGACGAGGGTTGTGCGATCCATGACGGCGAGGGAGAAGGCACCCTCGAATGTGGGGAGAACCTTCGTAAGGGCTTCGGCGAGATCTGCGCCATCGTGAGACATCGCCCCGGCGATCACGTCGGTCATGAGTTCGGAGTCTGTTGTCGACACTCCTCCGTCTGCGTTTTGGGAAAGGTGATCCGTATTGGTCAAATTGCCGTTGTGGGCGAGGGCAATTCCGTTCGATCCGAGATGGCGAAAGACGGGCTGGGAGTTCTCCCAGCGGTTGGAGCCGGTTGTTGAGTATCTCGTATGTCCGATGGCAAGCGAGCCAGACAAACCAGCGAGTGTGGTCTCATCAAAAATCTGAGCCACCAAACCGAGGTCCTTGTAGACGGTCAGGTTGTCCCCGTCACTGACCGCAATCCCAGCACTTTCCTGACCTCGGTGCTGGAGGGCAAAAAGCCCAAAGTAGGTGAGGCGCGCGGCCTCAATGTCGGATCCGATGACGCCGAATACGCCACAGGCCTCTCCTGGGCGGTCATGGTCCAACATTGATCGGCCGGGAGTTGGTCGGCAAGGCACAGATTGATCAAGGGTCGGAGAATCCAGCGGTTCTTCGGTCACGAAGGCCAGTGTACCCCTCGTGGGATCTGGGTCATATCACCAAGAACGCAGTGACCGTCACGGCGATGATCACGGCGACGCCGATGACGGTACGAATCGATCTCGCATGTGGTTTTCCGACAGCGAACACGGACCAAAGCGCGGCGATTCCGACACCCGCAATGAAGCCGCCGAGATGCCCATACCAGTCGATTCCCGGCACAAGAAAGGGCAGCGCGATGTTGATCGCCATGAGGAACCCAAGCTGATTGAACATGGCGCGGCCACCGGGGGAATGGCGCATCTTCCATGCAACAAACATCCAGGCCCCGAACAGCCCAAAAATGGCTCCTGATGCTCCCACGGAGATACCGGCGTCTCCGAGTGCCGCCGACAGGAGACCGCCAGCACCTGCGGAAGCGAGATACAGCGATGTAAACGCTGGGCTTCCAACTTGCTGTTCCAGACGCGGTCCGAAGATGTATAGGGCATACATGTTGAAGAGAAGGTGCATGAGGCCACCGTGAAGGAGAGCCACCGTGAAGATTCGGTACACCTCGGGTTGGTATCCAGTGTTGCCTGGTCGAATCAAAGCGAGGTTCTCGACAAGCCAACGGTTGATGTCGGGCGAGACGAAGCCAAGAAGGTAAATCCCCGACGTGATGGCGATGATCGCCATTGAGACCGGGGCCGAGGCAAACGCAGGGCTCCTCGTCAATGAACGGGCCTGTACGACTCGGGCTCGCGGGTCACTCCTGGAGCAGTCGGGACACTTCTGGCCGACCGATGCATCGTGGCTGCACTCGACGCAGATGGGCTTGCCGCACGTGGAACATGAAAGCCGTGTGGGCCGGTCTGGATGCCGATAGCAAACGGTGGTTGTTGGGTCAGTCACCCCGCAACGGTAACGACGACCAAATCAAACAACACCAAGCGCACGAGCACGTCCCCCCTTCCGGGGGGACGGATACGACGTAGTCGGATCAGGGGGGCGTGCGAGCCTTCGAGCCCCCGTTTTCCAGCGGTTGACGAAGTACCGCCTTCGTACTCCTGCGCTAGCAGGCTGTCCGGCTCCCTGCATCCCCTTAACGATTGCATTCCCCGTTGCTGCGGCCAGGACGGAGATCGACGCCGGGCGTTCCGTTGCGCTGCACGGCATCAGGCTCCACGCCGATGGGTCGGGCGTGAGGGCAACGACATTTGATGGAACAGACGCGGTCGGCCACGAAGCATTCTGGTTCGCTTGGAGCCAGTTCTACCCCGACACCGTCGTCTGGATACCTCCGTCCCCCTGAGCCCCGGATCCGACGTTCTGGTCCATGCGTGGGCTTGGCCGATAGCGTCGGTTTCTAGCCATACGGACACAGCGACTCGGATCCCGGCGAGCAATGCTCGGTCACACCGCCGACGATGGTGGTGAGCACCGTCAGATCGAGGAGGTCATCCGGCGGGGTCGTCAGGGGATTCGCGGAGAGGACGATGAGATCGGCCAGTTTGCCCGGGGTGAGAGATCCGATCTCGGCCTCGCGGCCGAGGGCATAGGCGGCGTTGATCGTCATCATCTGTACCGCTTGGTCGATGGTCACCCCTCCGGTTGTCATCCACGGTTCCGGTGTGCAGGGCTGCCCATCGTCGCCCAGACGGCTGCGGGTCACGAGGCTGTACAGATCGGGGATCGTTCCATCGGGCGGCCACGCGGGATCGTCGCTGTGCCACGCCACGATGGTTCCGGGTGCTGCCTCGATGATCGTGTTCGGCCGTTCCCCGAACTCTTTGAAGAAGTCGGTCCATTCCAGATCGGTGCAGGCCGGCGAACCGCCGAAGACGACTGGGACGACTCCGATCTCTCGATACCGAACCGCGCTTTCGGGGGTGACGAACGTGTTGTGGTCGATGCGATGCCGCAAATCAGTGTCGGAGTCCTCAAGGGCCGACTCGTAGGCGTCAAGAACCCGCTCGATGGCGAGATCCCCCTGGGCATGCACAACCACCTGGAGGGAACGTTCGTCGGCGGCGACGATCCAGTCGCGCAGAGTCGACATTTCCTGGTAGGGCGGACCGATTGTTGCCCCTGGAGCCCACGGTTCGCTTGCCGCGACCGCGCCACACACGAAACTCCCGTCGGAGAAGATCTTCACCCCGGCCAATGACAGGCGGTCGGTGATCGGACCCGGTGTGAGGTTCTTCCACCACTCGTCGTATGGGACGCCGCACGGATCGGTGATCGCGGCGTACATGAGAAGACGCACTCGGATCGCGTCGGACCGGGCACGGGTGACGAACTCGTCGTAGAGGTCGGGTTCCACCGACCCGTCGGCGATTGTCGTGATCCCGGCGGCGAGCGTGCGCTGCTGATCGTCTTCGAATCCAACGGCGTCCGAGAGGGCATGCGAATGGGGATCCACGAATCCGGGGAGGAGCGTCCGGCCGGCGAGGTCCACCACCTCGGTCGATGCGTCCACGAGGATCTCGATGTCGGCACGGTCGCCGACGGCGACGATCCGATCACCCGTCACGGCGAGGGCTTCGGCCATACCAATGTCGGGGTCCATCGTGACGATCGGACCACCAAAGAATACGAGGTCTGCCGAATCGGTCGAGGGTTCGGTTGGGTTTGTCGTGGTCGTCTCAACCGTGATCGTCGTACCGCTGGCGGTCGTGGTAGTGGCCGGCGCGACCGTTGTGGTCGGGTCCGTCCCCGGTGTGCAGGCGGCGGTCACCAGGGCGGCAGTTATGACGACACCGATGAGTCTCGCCGATCGGTTCAACATGACGGGGAACACTACTGCATAGAACGAACGATCCGAGGAGGTTCGCCCACTCGGGAGTGACGTGGAGTAGCGATCCGCGCCTTGGGAGTTGAACAGCCGGAGGGCGTCCTACGACTTGTTCTTGTCGATTGCTGCCCACCCCAGCGCAAAGAGGATGACAAGCACCGCACCGGTGAAACTTCCGAACACCGTTGTTGTATCGCGATCTGTGGATTTCAGCCAGATCCAGTGCAACCCTGCGAGAACGCCAAGGACTAGACCGATAGCGAGCAGCTTTTTCTGCATCCGCGACATGTTCTAGAGCTCTCTCACAGGTGCACTACGGGTGGGCCAAGTGCCATCAGTGCATCCGGCGTGGGATGGCGTTGGCCCACACGGCGCGGGCTTCTGAGATGCTGATGCTTCCCGCCGCTCCGAAGTCGATGGTTGAACCGCCCATTGTACCGATTCGTTGATGGTGCACACCTGTATCGAGGTGGGCACGGTGCGTGATCGCAAGGAATCGGAGCGGGGTCTCGTCAAGCAATTCAGCGGTTGAGAGTCCGTCGACTGTGATTCCGAGGTCCGACTTGATGGCTATCTCTGTGAGGGCGACGGCAAACCCTCCTGTTGATATGTCGTGCAACACAGCGGTCGTCGGCGCGAGTTCGGTTGCCAGAGCGATGATGTTCCTGGCTGTCGCACCGTCGGCTTCCATCGGGCGCCCACGAAGCTTCTGGTTGATGATCCGGTCGTACGCTGAACCTGCGAAGTCGCCCTGGCAAGGGTCGCCAACCAACCAGATCGCCATGCCATCTTGAGCACGGTCGAGCCGGGGAGGGAACTGCGGCATGGGATCGCAGAAGCCAAGCATTCCCACGACCGGCGTCGGGTAGATGTCGACTCCGTCGGTCTGGTTGTAGAACGACACGTTGCCACCGACCACCGGGAGATCAAGCTTCTCGCATGCCGATGCCATTCCCTCAACCGATTCGACGAACTGCCACATCACTTCGGGGTTCTCCGGCGATCCGAAGTTGAGATTGTTGACCACGGCGTACGGGGCAGCACCCGTCACGGCGACGTTGAGCGCCGCTTCAAAGACGATGCGTTCCGACGCACGACGTGGGTCAAGCCACGTCCGATGCGCATCGCCGTCGGTTGAGACGGCAAGACCCTTGCTTGTTCCCTTGATGCGCATGAGAGACGCGTTGTGGCCAGGTTCGATGACAGTATTGAGAAACAGCATGTGGTCGTACTGATTCGAAATCCACGAGCGGTCGCCGATGGCGGGATCGTCGAGCAACTGTCGAAGCGCATCCGTGACGTCCCCGTCGGGGGGAGGGATCGGTTGATCGGCCCAGACCTCATCGAGATAGGTCGGTCGCTGGACCGGGCGGTCATACTTTGGCGCATCGTCGGCGAGCGAGGCTGCCGGAACGTCAGCGACAAGCTCTCCTTTGGCGTACACCTTGAGCTGCGGCCCTTCTGTAACGGTTCCGATGACGGACGCTTGAATCTCCCACTTGGCGGCAAGGTCCAGAACCTCGGTTTCATTGTGCGGTGTCACGATGGCAAGCATGCGTTCCTGGGACTCCGACATCAGAATTTCGCCAGGCGTCATGTCGTGTTCGCGCACATGGACACGTTCAAGATCAACGTCCATACCAAGTCCCCCATTGCCGGCCACCTCGGATGTTGCACACGAAATGCCCGCGGCTCCGAGATCCTGGATCGCCACGACCAGTCCACGGTCATAGAGTTCGAGGCAGGCCTCGATGAGCTTCTTCTCCTCGAAGGGGTCACCGATCTGGACATTCGGCCGCTTCTCCTCGTCACCGGCCTCAAAGGACGCCGAAGCGAGGATCGATGCGCCGCCGATGCCATCGCGACCGGTGGCGTTCCCGAGCAGGATCGCCTTGTTCCCGACACCCGAGGCTGCCGAAAGCACGAGTTGCTCCCTCTTGAGAAGACCGAGCGCCATCACATTGACGAGTGGGTTCTGCGAAAAGCAATCAGCGAATTCAACCTCGCCCCCAAGGGTCGGAACCCCGACGGCGTTTCCGTATCCGGCGATACCTGAGACAACGCCCTCGAAGAGGTACCGGTTGCGGGGGTCCTCAAGGGGCCCGAACCGCAGCGGATCCCACACCGCAACGGGTCGCGCACCCATGGTGAAGATGTCGCGCAGGATGCCACCAACCCCCGTTGCGGCACCCTGATACGGCTCGACGAAGGACGGATGGTTGTGACTCTCGATGCGCAGCGCCGCGAGCCAGCCATCGCCGAGATCAACGACGCCAGCATTCTCGCCGGGTCCTACGACGACCCACGGCTGATCCGATCGGAACTTACCGAGATGCGTACGCGACGATTTGTAGGAGCAGTGCTCGGACCACATGACCGAGTACATGGCCAGTTCGGCAGCCAGAGGCACGCGTCCCAGGATCTCGATGACCCGGTGGTACTCGTCGTCGGTCATGCCCAGTTGGATGTGGTCTGGCTGCTGTGTGGCTGTCACACACGAACCCTTCGGACGGACTCGACGAAGCTCTCGATCATCACCATGCCATCGTTCGATCCCAGGATGGTCTCGGAAGCCCGTTCAGGGTGTGGCATGAGACCAGCCACGTTCCGAGCCGCGTTGGTGATACCGGCGATCGCATTGGTGGAACCGTTCGGATTTGAATGCTCGCGGATCTCTCCATCGGGATCGCAGTACCGGAGAATGACCTCGTCTGCGTCCTCGATTGCATCGATGTCGTCCGCCACGAACTGTCCCTCATACGAGTTGAGTGGGATCTTGAGCACCTGCCCGATGGTGGCTGCAGACGTCAGGATGCTGTCGGTGGATTCCACCCGCAGATACACCGGTTTGCAGATGAACTTCAGATCTCGATTGGCGACAAGGGCGCCCGGCAGGATGCCGGCCTCACAAAGGATCTGGAACCCGTTACAGATGCCAAGAATCGGAATGCCAGACGCTGCGAGTCGTTCAACTTCAGCCATCACGGGCGAGAACCGTGCAATGGCACCGGTGCGGACATAGTCGCCGTGCGCGAATCCTCCTGGGAGCACCACCCCGAGCGCCCAAGCAAGATCGGTTTCGGTATGCCACACGAGCTCGGAATCTGCGCCAGCCAGATCGAGGGCGTGGACGATGTCGTGTTCGCAGTTGGTGCCGGGGAACACGACAACCGCAATCGTCATGTCACCGCCTCGATTGCAAACGCTTCGATGACCGGGTTCGCAAGCAGTCGCATGCACATCTCCTCCACCTGAGATCGGGCTGTCGCCAAATTCTTGGCTTCGACCTCGATGGCGATGATGCGACCAAATGAGACATCGCCGACCCCGCCGTAGCCCAGATCGTGGAGCGCCTTCTTGGCCGTTGTTCCCTCGGGATCAGAGAGACCCTCTTTCCGGGTGATGGTGATTTCAAAGGCGTGGGTGGTCACGGTGCGCCCATCAGCGTGAGGTAGTCGACGAACGAGGTTCCAGTGAGGCGTTCATACGCATCGATGTAGCGGTCGCTCGTCTGGGTAATGACCGAGTTCGGCATTGTGGGCGCCGGTGGCGTCTTGTCCCATCCATGTTGGTCTTCGAGCCAGTCGCGGACCGGCTGTTTGTCGAATGAGGGCATCGTGGCTCCCACCTCCCACGCATCGGCTGGCCAATAGCGTGAACTGTCGGGAGTGAGTACCTCGTCGATCAGGATGATCTCGTCGTCGACCATTCCGAATTCAAACTTGGTGTCGGCGAGGATGATCCCGCGCTCTGCCGCGTACTCGGCGCCGGTACGGTAGATCGCAAGCGACCGAGCCTTGAGCTCCTCGTAGAGGTCGTTGCCAACGAAGGCCCTGGCATCGGCTTCGCTGAGGTTTTCGTCGTGGCCGCTCTCAGCTTTGGTGGCAGGCGTAAAGATGGGTTCCTGAAGTTTGCTTGCCATCTGGAGACCATCAGGGAGATGCTCGGTCGTCGGCCCGCCGCCGGCGGCGTACTCCTTCCATGAAGACCCGTACAGGTAGCCGCGTATGACGCATTCCATCGGAATGACTTCGGCCGAACGCACGAACATGGATCGACCGGCGTAGGCATCTTGCTGCTCGGCGGTGAGGAAGTCCATTGCATGGGTGTCGGCTGCAATCAGGTGATGCGGCGTGTCGAGAATGTCGAACCAGTGGAGCGAGACCCCGGTGAGCACCTGCCCTTTGTGAGGAATGTCCTCGCCGAGCACAACATCGAATGCCGAGATGCGGTCACTTGCGACGATGAGGAGGTGGTCGTCGTCGACCCGGAAGATCTCGCGGACCTTGCCCGATCCAAGGTGTTCCATCGCTGCCACAAGGCCGATGGTAGTGGGGGTTCCGAATCGTCCGAATATGTCGTGAGGATCAAGATTCCTCGCCCCCCTCGCTGCGAAGGTGGGCACGAAACGCTCAGAAGTCAGAAATCAGATGTCAAGAGTCCGGCTTGCTGGACTCCAAGGAACCCGCTTCGGATTCCCGAAGTCAGACGTCAGAAGGTGTCGGTCCTAGATTGATCCTGGCTGGTTGGTGTAAGAACCGCCGTTGGGTGGACATTACCTACCGACAGCCACGGGAGGTAGCTTGGTGGATTCGGGCGCAGAGGACACTTTCCGGAGCGCGTACCAGACCTACTACCGCGTCGTCTTGGCGTTTGCTACCCGCCGAACAGCCAGTAGGGCTGATGCCGAGGACATCGCAGGAGAGACGTTTGCCGTTGCATGGCGTCGAATAGACCAGATGCCTGGGGAGGTTCTGGAACAGAAGCCGTGGCTGTTCTCCATCGCTCGCTACGTGCTCTCCAACCACTATCGAGGTCGATCCCGAGCGAACCGGTTGTCTGAGCTCCTTTCTGTGACTGCCCCGATGCCCGCTGAGGCCGCGGACGCTGGCATCGAGGACCGATCTGATCTGGCCGATGCTCTTCACGCACTTTTCGCCCTCGATGAGAAAGATCAAGAGATCCTTCTTCTTGCACTCTGGGAAGAGCTCTCAATCGCTGAGATCGCCAAAGTGATGCATCTGTCGAGGCCGAACGTGTCGGTTCGCTTGCATCGAGCGCGATGGCGTCTCAGGGCAAAGTTCGAAAGTCAGTTGCAAGAACCCCGTGTTGCTGGACACATACCTCCTCGTAGGGCAACCGGCGACGTAGCAGAGAAGGAGTCGACAGGATGAGACGCACCAGCGACCCAATCCACCTGATCCGCACCGCGAACCCGGTTCCCGATCCGGATCGGATGCCCGATGGACCCGAAACCCTGATGGAGGAGATCCTCGGCATGACCAGCACACAACCACAACGTAGGAAGCGACGCAGACGCGTACCGATACTTGTTCTGGCTCTTGTTGGAACGGTGATTGGAACCGCAGCTGCGGCTTCGCTGTTCATCAACCCGGGGGAAACGACCCGCATTGCCTGCGGTGGCGAGAACATCATCTCGGCAAGGTCAGGCGACCCTGTGGCGGATTGTGCTGCAGAGCTGGATCGGCTCGGTATTGAGCACGGCGAACTCATCGCGTATGCCAATGGGAACGGAGGAGTAACCGTGGTTGACGGTGAAACCCCGGGTTTGACTCCCCTCGGCGATGATTTTCGCCAGGACTTGGCTGTCATCCGGCTCTCTGAGATGTTGAATGACCATGTCGACGGGCTCGATTCGGGCTGCTACAACGCAGCCGACGCTGTCAACCTTGCTCGGTCGTCGATGAAGGTCCTGGGATTGGATTGGCCAGTCACGACTCGCGAGGCCACGTCTGGCGATACTCGATGCGCCGTCGGCTTCGTCGTTGAGGACGAACATCGGGTGATCATCGCCATGGATGTGGGTCCGAGCCCCGACGAGTATGCCGCCGCCGAAGAACCACCCTATACACCGTTCATCGACCAGCTTGCACAGGTTGTGTCCGACGATTGTCTTTCCCTTGACGAGGCGGTCCCGATGGCAGACCAGCTTGCGATCGACAATGGTGTGGGATACATGACGGAGTTGTCCGTCGTTGAGGATTCCACGATTGATTGCTCGACGGTAAGTGTCGAGGTTGGTGGCGCGGTGTTCGTCGTGCTCCGTGGTCCCGCCAACGGCCCGATACCGGCCTCGGTGTTGCCCACACCGCTTCCAACGGATGGCTGACACCGCGATCCCCTGACTGGACGAATGACGCACGTGTCCCGCCCGGCAAGGGCGGGACACTCTGCATTCTCTCATTGCGTTCAGCTGATGAACGACAGGCGGATGGTTCGGAAGGGATTGTCGATGTTGGTGTCGACGAGGACGATCGATTGCCACGTACCGAGTTGAAGGATGCCGTTGATGACAGGCACGGTGATCGATGGGCTGATGAACGCTGGAAGGACATGATCTCGCCCGTGGCCTGGAGTCCCGTGTTCGTGGTGCCACCGCTTTGGGTCACGCGGAAGCAGCTCATCGATTGCATCGAGCACATCCCGATCCGATCCGGCACCGGTTTCAAGGATGGCGACACCTGCGGTTGCATGAGGAACGAACACTGATACCAGCCCATCGCCTTCTCCAGCGCAGAAGCCTGAGACCTGCGCGGTCAGATCGATGATTCGGGCTTCATGACCGGTCTGAACCTCAATCGTTTCGGATTTCACGTGCGTCCTGACCTCCGATATCAGATGGTCGCAGCCTCAAGTCGCTCGAACACGATGTCGGCGTTCTTGAGGAATCGCTCGTTGGTGAAGCAGGCAGCGAGGGTGTCAGCGTCGAGAACCACGTCTGGGTCGGCTGTGAGATGGTCAGACAGGGTGCCACCTTCGTCCCAGGTCTTCATGGCGTTGCGCTGGACGACCTGATAGGCGGCGTCGCGCGTCATACCGCTGTCGATCAATGCAAGGAGCACTGCCTGTGAGTAGACGAGTCCATGCGTTGATGCGAGGTTCTCCGCCATACGGTCGGTATCGACCACAAGATTGCCGATCAGACGGTTTGCCCGCTTGAGCGCATAGTGGAGCAGCGTCGTCGCATCGGGGATCACGATGCGCTCGACCGATGAGTGGCTGATGTCGCGTTCGTGCCACAGTGCCACATTCTCAAGACCAGCCGATGCGTAGCCGCGGAGCACCCGTGCGACACCCGTGAGGTTCTCAGATCCGATCGGATTGCGTTTGTGCGGCATCGACGACGAACCTTTCTGGCCCGACCGAAATGCCTCACGGGCTTCGCCGACCTCAGATCGTTGGAGGTGTCTGATCTCGGTTGCAAAGCGTTCAATGGAAGCACCGATCCCAGCAATGACGGACAGATAGTGGGCGTGACGGTCGCGTGGAATCACCTGGGTGCTCGCAGGTTCGACACCAAGCCCAAGGTGTGAACAGACGTACGCTTCGATCGGCGGAGGTGTGTGGGCATAGGTCCCGACGGCCCCTGATATGGCCCCAAACGAAACACCGGCGACCGCATCGGCGAGCCGTTCATGGTCCCGTTGGAGCTCAAATGCCCAATTCGCCAGTTTGAGCCCGAACGAGGTCGGCTCAGCCCAAATACCGTGCGTCCGTCCGACCATCGCCGTGTCACGGAATTCAAAGGCGCGGGACCTCACCGTGTCATAGAGATCGGAAACCGCCGCCAACAACAGCGTCCCGGATTCCTTGAGGAGTACACCGTTTGCCGTGTCGAGCACGTCGCTTGAGGTCAAGCCGAAGTGGATCCATTCGCCACCCTCTCCAACGGACTCCGCGAGGAGGTCGACGAACGCAGCGACATCGTGGTGCGTCACGGCTTCGCGTTCGAGCCACGCGGCTTCGTCCACTTCAGGAGCGTTCCGTGCCGCCACCGCTGCGTCGGCCGGAGCTACTCCGACCTCGACCCACGCCTCAACGACGAGCGTCTCAACTTCCTTCCACACCTGAAGTTTGCGCCGGTTGGACCACACCGCGTTCATGTCCTTTGTGGAATACCGTTCGATCATTGCGCAAGCTCCCCACGGTAGGCATCGAGCTTTCCAGCAAGCTCCGGGTCACCAACCGAGAGGATCGCGGCCGCCAGGTATGCAGCGTTCGCTGACGAATCGATGGCGACCGTGGCCACGGGGATTCCGGTCGGCATCTGGACCGTGGAATACAGGGCATCCACACCACCAAGGCCTCCCGCCGACACAGGGACGCCGATCACCGGTAGCGTCGAGTGGGCAGCGACTGCACCAGCGAGGTGGGCGGCCTTCCCTGCGCCACAGATGATGACCCCAAAGCCGTTGTCCCTGGCGCTGGCTGCAAATTCGGCGACCTTGTGGGGTGTCCGATGGGCAGACATGACATGGACCTCATGCTCGATTCCGAAGTCGTGGAGCACGACAGCAGCTGGCTCCATCTTCCCCATGTCCTTTTCTGATCCCATCAAGATGGCAACCTTCATCAGCTATCCCTCCGTATCGCACCGATGTCGGTGCGGAAGCGTTTTCCTGTGAACTTGATTGTCGCAGCAGTCGCGTACGCGTTCATTCTTGCCTCACTGATGGTGTCACCGGTTCCGACCACATTGAGCACCCGACCCCCCGCGGTCACGAGTCGATCACCGTCCCGAGACGTACCGGCGTGGAACACCGTCGTACCCTCTGTCGGGGTACCAAGGTCGATCTCGTCACCTTTTCGCGGGGCAATCGGATACCCGTCGGCAGCCAATACCACATTGACAGTCGCGGTATCGGTCCATCGGAGATCGACGTACGACAACGCACCGCGTGTTGCGGCGTCGATCGCATCGAGTAGATCAGATGAGAGGCGTGGCATCAGCGCCTGCGTTTCGGGGTCGCCGAGACGCACGTTGAATTCGAGAACCCTCGGTCCGTTGATCGTCAACATCAATCCGACATAGAGAAAACCTGTGTAGGGGATCCCACGGCGTTTGAGTTCCGAAAGGGTCGGTAGGGCAACCTGCTCCGTTGTCCACTCGACGAGATCACCTGGCAGATCGCCGACAGGCGAGTAGGAGCCCATACCTCCCGTATTGGGCCCCTGATCACCGTCTTCCAAGCGCTTGTAGTCGCGAGCCGGTTCGAATGGAACTGCCACGCCATCGGCGCACAAGAAGAAAACGGAAACCTCCTCACCATCCATGTACTCCTCGATCACGACGGATGCATCGCGCGATCCGAAACGTCCATCGAGACACTCATCGACCCAGGCGCTCGCGTCTTGGAACGACTCGGTGACCAGAACGCCTTTCCCAGCTGCCAAGCCGTTTGCCTTGACAACATATGGTCCGTCGGATTGGGCAAGGTGTTCCTTGGCCAGCTTCGCATCCGTGAATGTCTCGCATGCTGCGGTCGGAATCCCCGCACCAGCCATGACGTCCTTCGCAAACGATTTGGATGCCTCCAATTGAGCTCCCGACCTGGACGGTCCGAATACCGCAACGGCGACCTCGGTGAGTGCATCAGCGATACCTGCAGCCAGTGGTTCCTCGGGGCCAATGATCACGAGGTCGATCGAATTGGCTTCAACCAATTTGATGATCGCAGCTGCATCTGTTGGGTCAACATCGGGAACGACGACGCCAAGCTCGGCAAGACCGGGATTTCCGGGGCATGAGATCAGTACGTCGAGTTTGGGGCTCTGGACCAGCTTCCAGCCGATGGCGTGTTCTCGGCCACCGCCACCAAGGAGGAGGACCCGCATGTTGCTCTACCGCCTGAGCGTTGCAGCTCGGGACGGACCGACCCCCACGGTGGCAATGGGAACTCCAGCGATCTCCTCGATCCGCTCGACATACGAGCGCGCAGCGGCAGGGAGTTGGTCGAATGACGTCATCTGTGAGATGTCATCGTTCCAGCCCGGATGCTCTTCGTATTGTGGTGTGCATGTGTACAAGACACGCTGCTGGCGGGGCATCTCGGTGAAGATCTCGTCACCGGATCGGTAGGCGGTTGCGATCTTGATTGTGTCGAAGTGTGAGAGCACATCCAGCTTGGTGAGGGCGATCTCGGTCAGGCCATTGACGCGCACGGCATATCGCAAGGCGACCGTATCGAGCCAGCCGCAACGACGCTTGCGCCCGGTGACCGTCCCGTACTCCCCGCCGATGTCGATGAGTCGGTCTCCAATCTCATCATCGAGTTCTGTGGGGAATGGTCCCGTTCCGACCCGTGAGATGTACGCCTTCACGACTCCGATCACATGGTCGATTTCCCTCGGTCCGATTCCTGATCCGACGGATGCACCCCCCGCTGTGGGGTTGGACGAGGTCACAAACGGGTACGTTCCGTGGTCGATGTCGAGCAGTGTTCCCTGTGCACCTTCGAACAAGACGTTCTTTCCATCCCGGACCGCCTGCCAAACAACAAGTGAGGTGTCGGTGATGTGGGTGGCGAGTCGTTCGGCATACCCCATGTACTCGTTGTAGATGTCATCGACATCGAGGGGTAACTGGTTGTAGACCTTCACCAGCTGCTTGTTCTTGTCCTTGAGTGCGACGTCGAGCTTCTCGCGGAAGATCTTTGGATCGAACAGGTCTTGGACTCGGATTCCGAAGCGTGAGTATTTGTCCATATATGCGGGACCGATACCTCGCTTTGTTGTACCGATCATCGCATCGCCCAGGTACCGCTCAATGACCGCGTCGAGCTTGCGGTGATACGGCATGATCAAGTGGGCATTGCCAGACAGAAGAACACGCGAGGGGTCGATTCCACGCCGTGTCAGCGTGTCCATTTCTTCGAGCATCACCTTGGGATCGACCACACACCCGTTCCCGATGACCGGCGTGACCGTGGGGTAGAGAACGCCAGACGGGATGAGGCTGAGTGCGAACTTGTCGTCGCCAACGACGATGGTGTGTCCGGCGTTGT
>DIDS01000001.1 GCA_002418265.1 Acidimicrobiia bacterium UBA5794
GGATTTGAACCTAAAGTCTCGACTCAACGGAACCGGCAGCGGCGTTGCTCACGTTGCAAATGAGTCGTGTGAGCAGCGAAACGGGTGAATCCGTCCGATGTATTCAGAATCGGTGATTCTTGACGTGGGACGAGATTGGTGGGCCTACGTGGATTTGAACCACGGACCTCATCCTTATCAGGGATGCGCAGGGGGTGCCGCTATACCTACAAAAACAGTGAAAACCCTTGTGGCGCTTGGAAAACTACCTTTCAGTACCTTGCATCATTTCGCACCATTTTTCATTCTCTTGTGCACGCGATGTGCACGCGGGGAATGGGTCCCCGCTCAAGGTCCAGGCGCTGTCGCCTCAGGCCGGGTCAGCTTCGGCTGGTCGGCAGGGATTGGTAGTCCTCAACGGCCTTGGGCCCGAGATGGTTGACCGAGATCTCCCCCTCGATGATGATGGGGGGCTCAGGCTGCGTTCTGCTGGGCTGTGGTCAGCACCAGAATCGGGTGTACGCGTAGGACGCGTAGCTGGTTCGCTGTAGCGATCTCCCGACACCCAGTACCGCAGAGACAGATTCCGTGGGGTTCACTAGGTGTGACAACCGGGGACGTGGAATGATCTCACGAAACTGTGAATCACCAGCATGTAATCCAAGTTGTACGCGTGAAACTGGGAAACTCCTGTTAGAATCCAAGTTATGTCTCTGCTGAGCGAATCTCCAGTTGGTAGCACAATCACGATCACCGGTCACGATCACCGCTTCGGCGAGGACTACGCAGTCGAAGCGTTCTTGCCAGATCCTCTTCCAACGGATATCCGGCTGCCCTCGCGAACATGGTCGCTGGTGACTGATGCAATGGTAGAACTTGGACGCCTCGATGCGGCGGCTCAGCTACTCCCCAATCCGCAACTGGTTGTGCGGGTCGCAACTCGTCTCGAAGCTGTTGGAACCTCGGCGCTTGAGGGAACATACGCCAACTTGGCTGAACTCTTCGCTGCCGAAGTAGAGGCGACAGGTGGAACGATCCCTGCACGGGTTCGCGAGGTTATGAACTACATTGCCGCCGTCAGCGCCGGCTCAGCATGGATCGAAGGCGCGCCCATTACGCGCGGACTGATGTCAACAATGCAGGCCACACTTGTGGAAGGCACCGAGTCCGACGGTCCAGAGGCAGGTGATGTGCGCACGACCCGCGTGTTCATCGGTCCTAAGTACCGACCGATTACCGAGGCGCGGTTCGTGCCACCTCCGCCTGGCGACCAGCTACTCCAAATGTACGAGGATTGGTTCGAGTGGGTCAGGGACGATCGCAATCCCCCGGAGATTCCCCTACTCGTTCGCGTTGCCATGGCGCACTACCAATTCGAGACGATCCACCCGTATCACGACGGCAACGGTCGAGTCGGTCGCCTCGCTGCCATGCTGCAGTTGATTCGAGAGGGCGTGCTCTCCTCCCCCGTGCTTTCGCTTTCTCCTTGGTTGAAGAGCCACGAAGACGAGTACAAGGACCGCCTCCTTGCCGTCAGCGAAACGGGTGACTGGGTGCCATGGGTGGAGTTCTTCATTACCGCAGTCACGTCCGAATCGAGAGCAGCACAGAATCGAATCCGACGTTTGCTGGAGCTGCAAAGCGAGGTCAGCGAAACCGTCCGTGAGCTGGTGCCCCGCGGTCGCTTGGCCGTAGACATTGCTGATGATCTAATCGGATTCCCAATCGTGTCGGTCTCATCGGCTCAGCAACGGTACCGCAGATCCAACCAAGCGGCACGAAACGCAATCAATCGACTCGTCGACGTGGGAATCCTTGAGGCCTACGACCATGCGGCCTATGACAAGCGGTACTGGAACCCTCGTGTCTTCCAAGTCATCGGAGATTAGTCAATCGCCCTTACCACCCGAGGCAAGCATTTCAGAAAGGTGCAATCAATGGAAATCAACGTCTCGATACCCCTCGATGCGGATGGATATCTAAGTCGAGGCGGGTGGAACGGAATCGATGTAGACGGGCACAATGAACCTCGCCTTCGCTGCCGGGGATAGTTGAGAACTCATGTTGTGTTGGTCAAATGCCGACAGCAGCATTCTGGCGGCATCATGGCTACCGTCGGCGATGAGATGGACACGTCCGTGGGAACCGGAGGATCGACCGTGACAAATCCGAAGCTGTTCTTCGGTTACCCGTCAGAACCACGTCAGCTCAACCAGACGGTCGCAAAAGGTGGAAACCTGATCCGAGGATTAGGCCGACTGGACGTCACACTGTGGGAGGAGCTGAGGGTCGCCGGTCGGTTCGTTATCGATGTCATTCTGCAGGAGATCGAGAACTCGGACTTATGCGTTTTCGACGTGACCGTGGCCAACCAGAACGTAATGTTCGAGCTGGGCTACGCCATCGGATCCAATCGACCGGTGTGGCTCCTTCGAGACACCAAGTGGGAGGACCTGGATAAAGACTTCAAAGCGCTTCGTTTCCTTACCACCGTCGGATACGTGGACTACACATCATCGGAAGACATTCGAACCGCGTACCTCACGGACACACCCCTTGACAATGTCACGCCGATATTCACCGAGTCAATCCAGCCGACTCTTCGCTCCGGAGACCATGCATCTGTCTTCTATGTGATGAGCCCGATTGCTGACGATTCCTCGCGGGCGATCTCGCGACGTGTTGATGAGGAGAATGGGAAGCCGCTCCCGGTGATCCAATTTGACCCAGCAGAGTCCACGGTGGAATCCCTTACTTGGGTATCGCAGCAGATCTTCAAAGCCGCGGTCACGGTTGTGCACTTCGCTACACCGGGACGACGCGGAGCCGACGTCCATAATGCGCGTAGTGCCTTGATTGGCGGGCTTGCCCATGGCATGGGTAAACCTGTTCTGCTGTTGGCCGACGACGACTATCTCACGCCGATCGACTACCGCGACATGGCCCGAACATATAGCACCCCTCGAATAGCGAAGACTCAGGTTTCGACCTGGCTCGACGACAACCTCTCGAATCTGCATGCCCGAGGTTCGACGGTCGCCGACCGTGCAGCTCAGATCGCCCTCGCGACCGAGCTGAAGAATCTGACGTTGGGCGACCACATAGCCGAGAACGAAGTCGCGATGTTGGACACCTACTTTGTTGAAACGCCTGCGTTCTTGCAAGTGATTTCCGACACATCCGGAATATTTGTTGGCCGAAAGGGATCAGGCAAGACTGCGGCGTTCTTCCAGGCGGCATCAGCCCTAAGCCAAGACAGGCGAGTGCTTGCAACAGTGATCAAACCACGGAGCTACGAGCTGGCTGGCGTCGTCGGCCTGCTCCGAAAATATGGCGGGTCCGAGGTTCAGGAATTCCTAGTTGAGGCAGTGTGGACATTTCTCCTCTACACCTCGATCGCGGCGGCGGCTGTTGCGGAGATCGAATCGCGCCCGGCTGGTCCGCCTGATCGCGGCTCGCCGGAGTGGGAGCTCGTGAATTATGCAAGTCAGTATCCGCAGTTCTTCGAACCGGATTTCGCCCTTCGGTTGGAATACGCAGTGGAGAAGCTACTCCAGGTCGACATGTCGTCCTCGATCGCCGCCACTAGAGAGCGGATTGTCGGAGCCCTTCACAACGACGTTTTGCAGTTCCTGCGCCAACTTCTAGGCAGGGTGTTCAAACGTCGGAAACGCATCGCGTTGATCGTTGACAATCTTGACAAACTATGGGACGAGAAGGCAGAGACGACCATCTTGGCACCATTCCTTCTTGGCCTGATTTCAGCGACTAATCGACTCTCTCAGGATTTTGCTCGGGATGACGCTTGGCGGGACTCAGTTCGAGTGACATACGCGATTTTCCTCCGGGAGGACGTGTTCCGCTATGTCCGCGAGGTCGCTCGAGAACCGGACAAACTTCCCGTTCATTGGATGCGGTGGAGCGATGTTGGTCTCCTGAGACGGGTTGCGGAGTTGCGGTACGAAGCCGCCCGAGACAGCGCTGTGCCGGCCGGTGAGCTTTGGGACAAGTACTTTCCTGCTGAAATCGCCGGTATTCCGGCGTCGGAGTACTTGATTTCGCGGATTCTCCCTAGGCCACGCGATCTTGTGCTCCTCTGCAATGCTGCAATTGCGACTGCAGTCGCTCACGGCAACAATCGCGTCGAACCGGGTGACGTGTTGGGCGCGGAACAGGAATACTCACTTTTCGCCTTCGAAGCCGTGCAGGTTGAAGGAAGCACCCTCGGATTGCCGCTTGAGGACATACTCTACGCGTTTGCTGGAGAGAATGCTTACCTACACGAAAGCGACGTTCTTGCCATTTTCGAATCCGTATCTGTCGATCCAGCAGAGTACCAAGAGGCGCTAATCCGTCTTGTCCAACTCTCGTTCTTGGGCCGCGAGACTGGAGATGGTTCGTTTGAATACGCCGATCAGGCAGTTGACCTTCGCAAGATCGAAATCTTGGCGACGAAACTGGCCAACGGACGTGGCGCTGAAGCTAGATTCGCAGTTCATCCCGCGTTTCGAACATTCCTTGAGGTCGTCGAACCGATAGAAAGGTAGGCAATGGCGGCTCCGCTCACCTGCAATAGATTCTTGCGCGCGGCAGTGTCCCGTTGAGTGGTGTAAATGAGGTTGTGCCTCTCAGCGGTTGTTTGTCATGTTAGGCGGCGGGGAGTTCTGGTGTGTAGGGCGCGTTGACCTCCTGTGGTGGTTGCCCGATCCGGTTCATGGATCCTTCTGATAGGTAGCGGCGTTCGTTGGTTTGCCATTCGTCGTGGGTTTCAGCCAGGACGGCACCAACGAGTCGGATCACGGATTCGTCGTTGGGGAAGATTCCTATGACTTTGGAACGACGTTTGATTTCTTTGTTGACTCGCTCGAGGGGGTTGGTTGATGCAATCTTTGACCAGTGTGGTTGGGGAAACTCGGCATAGGCTGTGACGTCGTGTTCAGCGTTGGTGAGGAGTTCGGCTGCTTTGGGATATCGGGTTTCGAGCATCGAAGCGACCTGGCGGAGTTGGGTTCTGGTGGATTCGGCGTCTGGTTGCACGAAGATGGTCCTAACGGTTGCTCCGATCATTTGTTTGTGGCTTTTGGGGATGTGGGCCATCAGGTTGCGCAACAGATGCACTTTGCATCGTTGCCACGCTGATCCCGAAAAGACTCGCTCTATGGCGTTTTTGAGTCCGGGGTGGGCGTCTGAGATCACGAGCTTGACACCGTCAAGGCCCCGGTCCTTCAACGAGCGCAGGAACTGGGTCCAGAACACTTCGTCTTCTGAATCCCCGACATCGAGGCCCAACACTTCCCTGTTTCCGTTGGTGGCGACCCCGGTTGCGATCACGACAGCCCTTGACACGACGTGGTGATCGACGCGGGCTTTGACATAGGTGGCATCGAGATACACATAGGGGAATCCCACATGGTCCAGGCGCCGGGTGCGGAACACGGCTACGTGTTCATCGATCTCACCACAGATACGGCTGACCGTGGATTTCGATACCCCAGTGTCGCAACCCAACGCTTTGACGAGGTCATCGACTTTCCTCGTTGAGGTGCCCGTGACATATGCGGTCATGATCACCGCCCACAGGGCCTTGTCGACCCGACGTCTGGGTTCAAGAAGCGACGGGAAGAATGACCCGGCCCGCAGCTTCGGGATCCGCAACTCAACATCACCTGCTTGAGTGGACAAGGCACGTTCACGGGTCCCGTTGCGATAGTTCAACCGGGTATCGGTGCGTTCATGACGCCCAGCACCGATCTTAGTCGTGACCTCGGCATCGATCAGGTCCTGGAGCGCTTGTTCCAACAACGAGCGGAACAGTTCTTTTGTACCCTCATCACCGAAACGTGCAAGCACATCAGCAAACGTTGAGGCATCATCATGGTGGGTCATCGTGTGGCATCTCCTTACGAGCTCGTGGATGAACTCGCTGAGAGTCACACGGTGACCCTTCAAGAAAAGGACCTACCCAATTTCCACCACTTCACGGGACACATACTTGCGCGCTGTTGCGGAGAGGCCATTGAGAGGGAGGGCCTACGCGGGTTTGAACCACGAGTCTCATCTTTATCAGGCGTGGACAGGCGGTGTGGCCATACCTGCAAGACCAGCGGAAACCATTGTGGCGCAAGGAAAACTAGCTTTCAGTACCTTGCATCGTTCTGCACCATTTTCCATTCTCTTTTGCACGCGATGTGCACGCGGGAAGATGGCGCCGCTTGGGACCAGAACAGATGTTGCATCAGTCGCGCGTCAGCTTTAGCTCGCCGGCGGAGATCAGTCGGTCGAGGTAGCCCTCAATGGCTTTGAGCACAAGGTAGATACCCGAGATCTCTCGTTTGGCGGCCGCTGCGGTCATCCCAGTCTGGTGGAACGGCAATCATGTCGCGATCCCATTCTCCGCAAGCGCTTCCGATCGTGGACAGCACTGGGAAACGAACCACTGGTCTCTGCCGTGTGGATGTGTTATTCGTAGGAAGCCTAACCCCGCCACGTCCTGCCTCTCAGGCTGTTGGAGGTCTTCAGGGGGAAGTTACGGGGGAGGAACGACAGAGTGGGAGGACGAGCCGCCGAGGAGGACGGCATCGGACCGACGAATCAGCTCAGGCTCATAGGTGCCACGAATAGAATGGACAATCGAGAACATGGGGTGGAGGAGGTCGAAGAATGAATGCCGTCTTGTTCGCAGTTGGTTGGCTTCTGGTCATCTTCGCGGGGATACCTGCCGTATTGGTGATTATTGGGGGTGGCGAGAACTTCTGGGTTTTGCTGATCGGTGCGGTCATTGGCGTCTTCTTGCTTGGTATTCGAAGAACCAGGCTCAAGGCAAGCAAGCCCGAGTAACTGACGAGCTTCAGCCTAATTGGGCCTCTAACCCCGATTATTCACGGGGC
>DIDS01000007.1:0-15216 GCA_002418265.1 Acidimicrobiia bacterium UBA5794
CACCTCGCTGCGCTCGGCGCGTCCCCCCGCAAGCGGGAGGACGGGTGTGAAAGACACCACCCACCGTCCCCCCTTGAGGGGGGACGGATTCGACGTAGTCGAATCACGGGGGCGTGCGAGCCTGCGAGCCCCGTCAGTCAGAAGTCACAAGTCAGAAGTCAGACATCGACCAGCGGTCGCTGACTCGCCTCATCGGTCATCGGTCATCGGTCATCGGTCATCGGTCATCGGTCATCGGTCATCGGTCATCGGTCATCGGAATTCGGTCATCGGTCATCGGTCATCGGTCATCGGTCATCGGCTATCGGTTTGTCGGTGGTTGCCGGTTAACTGCTGGCAATGGATTCAATCATCAATGTCATCAAGCTTTGGTTCTTGGTCTCGATCGCGGTCGCCCGTCGTATCTTCCGTCGTCTTCTGCTTGGACCAACGATGCCGTCGTGGAGTTGGCGAACGGACATCGTTGTGGCGATTGCACGTGCAGCGATTGAGTTTGCAGCCACGGTTCCTGATGATCGGTTGATCAACCAGTTCGGGCTACGCGTCAAGACCCCCGTGCCCCACGAACTGCGGGCAAAGATCCGCGTGAGGCGCACGACGCTCGGGGGCATGGACGCTGACCGGTATATCCGGATCGGCGATGCAAGGGATGCTGCGACCATCCTCTATTTCCACGGTGGTGGATATGTGTTTGGAAATCCCGGAACGCATCGTCAGCATCTCGCTCGGCTTGTCCATGCCACAGCAACCACGGCCTACGCTCCCCGCTATCGGCTGGCACCCCGTCACAAGTTCCCTGCGGCTCTTGACGACGCTGTGAGTGCGTATCGTGCACTCGTGGCACTGGGAACAGACCCATCTCGCGTCGTCGTAGCGGGTGATTCGGCGGGTGGCGGTTTGACGTTGGCGCTCCTTCTCACCCTTCGGGAAAGTGGGGATCCGCTCCCGGGCGGCGCCATGCTGTTCTCGCCGTACACGGACCTCAGGCACACGTCGTACACGATCGTCACGAACTCAGACACCGATTACCTCCCGACACATGAGATGTCAACGCCGAACACCTACTACGCGGGCGCCGCCCAACTTGGTGATCCGCTCGTTTCCCCCGTCAACGGCGACCTGACAGGTTTACCACCGATGCTTGTCTTCGCCGGTGGAGCCGAGATGATCCTCGACGATTCGGTTCGTCTCAAAGCGAACGCCGATCGCGATGGGGTTGACATGACCCTCATGATCGAACCCGAGATGATGCACGTGTGGCCAGCAATCGTCCCATGGGAGCCAGCCTCGGTACGAACCCTTACCGCAGCAGCCGACTGGATCGAATCCACCATCTGACGTCTGTCAGATGGAGAGTTCTTCTCCCAGGTACGCCCTGATGACGTTGGGGTCTTTTTGCACCTGCTCGGGAGTTCCCTGTCCGATGACTTGCCCGAAGTCGAGGACGAGGACTCGGTCGGCGATGTCCATGACGAGCCCCATGTCGTGTTCAACAAGGATGATCGCAATGCCGAGTTCTTCCCGGATGTCGAGGATGAAGCGCGCCATGTCCTCGGTTTCCTCAAGATTCATACCCGCGACCGGCTCGTCGAGCAGGAGAAGCTCGGGTTCCATGGCAAGCGCGCGACCGAGCTCGACACGCTTTTGGATCCCGTATGGCAATAGCCCCACAGGATGGGCACGCCACGCCTCGATCTCAAGCAGGTCGATGATGTCCTCAACCTTGGCGCGGTTGTCCATCTCCTCGCGTTTGGCACGTCCCCACCACAAAGCACCGGCAATCCACCCGACATCGGTGCGGACGTGGCGGCCGAGGGTGATGTTCTCAAGGACCGTCATGTGTGCGAACAGTTCGATGTTTTGGAATGTTCGTGCGATCCCGAGTTCAGCAATCTTGTCCGGCCGCATCCCAAGGATCGACTCGCCCTTCCATCGGATATCGCCGACCTGGGGTTTGTAGACACCGTTGAGGCAATTGAATGTGGAGGTTTTCCCTGCACCGTTGGGTCCAATCACGGCAAAGAGCTCACCTGCATTCATCGTGAATGACATGTCGGTCAACGCGTGTACACCCTTGAAGGACAGGCCGACACCATCGAACTCAAGCAATGGAACACTCATGACAACCACCGTTTCCGTCGCTTGTAGTGCTTGACGTTCTTGAACGACTTACGTTCGCCACCCTCGGTATGAAGGCCGAGGTAGAACTCCTGGACATCCTCGTCTCCCAGAAGCTTTTCAGCATCGCCGTCCATGACGACCTTGCCGTTCTCCATGATGTATCCGTAGTTGGCAATGGAGAGCGCCATGTTTGCGTTCTGCTCGATCAACAGCACAGACGTGCCACGCTTGTTGATGTCAACAATGACATCCCGTATCTGTGCCACGAGGATCGGAGCGAGCCCCAAGGACGGCTCGTCAAGGATCAGAAGCGTTGGATTTGCCATCAGAGCCCGGCCGATCGCCAACATCTGCTGCTCACCACCCGAGAGATACCCTGCCGTGTCCTTCCTTCTGGCTGCCAACACCGGGAACATCGACATCACCATGTCATGGTTGTCCTTCACGCTGTTTGCGTCCTTGTTGGTGATCGCCCCGGTTCGCAGGTTGTCCTCGACCGTCATCTCTGCAAAGACTCGACGTCCCTCCATCACCTGGGAAATGCCTGCCTTCACAATTGCCGACGCATCCTTGTCCTGGATTTCAGAACCATTGAAGGTGATGGCACCTTTCGTGACGTCACCTTCGTGGACATCCAAGAGCCCAGTAATTGCGCGTAGGGTTGTTGTCTTCCCTGCCCCGTTGGCACCAAGGAGCGCAACGATCTGCCCTTCTCGTACTTCGAGGGACAGCCCCCGAAGCACCAGAACGACATCGTTGTACACGACCTCGAGGTTGGAGATTTCAAGCATCGGTGTTTGTCTTGGCCTTCCGTTTCCGTCGGCGTTGGTTCAGTCTTGTGGTGATTGGAGTGGTGCTTTGGGGGTGCGGCGAACCGCACCCCCAAAGTCCCTGTCGTGTACTACGCCTCCCAGCACGGAGCCGTGAAGTCGAAGTCAGCAGCTGCATCGGAGATGAAGAAGTCCTTCACCAGCACCGATCCAGTTGTACCACCCTCTTGACTCAACGTCTGATCCGCACCGCCAGCGGCCGTGTAGGCCGCAAGGTCCGGCTTGAAGATGGCCAGTGATCGCAGGACATACTCGTTTGGCGTTCCTGCCCATGACTGGTTCGGCTGTGAACCGCCGAAGTCAACATCCTCAAGGGAGTTCATCGCCGTGAGGATGCCCTCAGGGCTCAGATCCCCGGCTGCGATTGCAGCTGCGAGCACCTGGTGGACAACAACTCCCTCGTTCCAACCGATGATGTAGGCATCGCTCGGGCGAGCGTCCGGAAGGGCCTCTGTCATTGCAGCCATCATCAGGTTGTTGCCAGGTGTGTCGACTCCCCAACCAACGTTGTACGACGACTGGTAGTACACCGAGTCGAACAGCGGGGCTGCAGGCGAGTCGAGCAGTGCGGCGTTGTAGGTCGGACCGTTGCCGGTGAACATACCGGTGTAACCGGCCCCTACGGCGCCAGCAACAAGCTCAGCTGCCGTGCCAGGGTTCGTCGTCAGAATCGTCCAATCAGCACCTGAATTGACGATGGCCTGGATGACCTCCGTCTGATCCTGGCCTGGAATGACCGCAGCTTCACCGTCGTAGACAAGCTCGAGACCGTAGTACTCAACGGCCTTTCGGACACCCTCTGCCGCGTCTCCACCGTAGTCACCGGGGAAGCCCGCGAGAGCGAACTTCGTGGCGCCCATCTCCATGGCAAATGCCACGAGATTCATCGACTCAAGGCAGTAGTTCGTGTTCTGCTCAAGCGTGACGTCATGGTCAAAGTCGGGTATGGCCCAACCCGAGTACCAGCTCAGCGGAATCGTGGGTATCTGATCCTCGATCAAGATCGGGAGAGACGCAACCGTCGGGGGAGAACCCGTCGACAGGCTGATCATGGCAACCTGATCACGGAGCTTCTCAAGCTTCTCAAGATGCTGTGGTACGTCGTACGCGGTGTCCTCGACAACTGCGTTGATCGTCCATCCATCGATGCCACCAGCCGCATTCAGCTGATCCCAATACACCCTCTGTGCATCGGTGATGTGCGTCGTGAGGCCAGCGAAGGCGCCGGTCAGGTCGGACAGGAGCCCGATCGTGATTATCTTGTTCTCAAGGTCAATGCCTCGTCCGCCAATCATCTCAGCGGGCGGAGCTTCCGTCGTCGACGTCGTTTCTTCAACTTCACCAGCAGTGGTGGTCGTCGCTTCTGGAGCACCCGTTGTCGTTGTGTCCTCGGTGCTCGAGCTGCACGCAGCAGCCACGAGCGCGAGCACAAAGACGAAGATGAGCCAGCTATATCGCTTTCTCATTGTCCTGTTCTCCTCTGTCGTTGTTTCTTGTTTGTTTCCTCGGCAAGGCGCGCACACGCCCGTTGTGAAGACCTTTGAATCAATATGTGAATGGCCACCCCTTCCAGTAGTTCCTGATCCGGAGCCAGATGCCATAGAGGCCAAGCGGTTCAGCGATCAGGAAGACGATGATCAGGATTCCGAAGAGCACAATGTTGAGCTGGGGCACGCTGAGACCCGGTCCTGCTGCGTCTGGGTATGAGACGATGCCGATCAGGTCGTCCTGACTTGACCGTATCACGAGCGCACCAAGCCACGACAGCGGACCACCTTCGTTGGCTTGCGTCGCAAGGAAGCCAGTCATGTTCTCCACGATCCGGGGGGACATCACCACAAAGAACGTACCGAGCATCGTCCCAGCGATCGTACCCGCGCCACCGATGAGGATGATGGCGATGAACTCGACGGACAAAAAAATGTCCCAGCTCTCGGGGATCATTCGCCCGACAACGGCACCGAGAAGTGCACCGGCAATGCCAGCGTAGAATGAAGAGATCCCGAATGCCTGGGTCTTCGCCTTGGCATCGGCAACGCCCATCACCTCGGCGGCAATGTCCCGATCTCGGACGGCAGCCCACGATCGACCGATTCGTGTGCGCATGAGGTTCTTTGCCAACAGACCAAAGATGAGGACGGCAACCAAGAGGAAGAAGTAGGTCTTTGCTTCACCGGACATCTCCTCGATATGGACCCACGGAAGGAGGTTGATTGGTCTGAGGAACCACCACAACGGTCCGTCGGTCGTGAACGAGATGAGCGGATCCATGTTCCGCCACAACGAGAACTCCAGAGTGGGCCAGGGACGGCCGATTCCCGACTGACCTGAAATGCTTCCGAGGTTGCGCCACAAATACAGGCCGATGAAGACCAGGCCAAGCGTGACGAAGGCGAGGTACAACCCCCTGACCCGCACCGCTGTGGGTGCGACCAGGACGCCGACCAAGGCGGCAACGATGCCACCCATGGGAAGCCAGATCCAAATAGGGAGTCCGAGGCCCCACACGCTCCGACCGGCTTCACCACCCAACACAACGGCCGTATATGCCCCAACAGCCATGAAGAAGGCGTGACCGAGCGATACCTGTCCCGCCACACCGGTCAGAAGGTTGATCCCGAGCGCTGCAACGGCAAAGACCAGGGTCCGGTTGACAAGGATGAGCCAGGAAGCGTCACCGGTGAATCCGAAGAACGGGAGTGCGGCGAGGGGGGCCAACACGGCGACGACGAGGAGAAGCACCATGGAGATCTTCCTCGTCGTTGATGGGAAGAGTCCCATCTCGGACTGGTAGCGGGTATAGAGATTCGGTCTGCCCCTCATACGCGTCGGATCTCCTCGGTTCCGAAGAGGCCATACGGCTTGACGACCAGAACCACCATCATTGCGAGCCACGGCACGATGCCGGAGAACCCGGTTCCGAGCCACGAGACACTACCGAGATAGGTACCCGCGAACACTTCAAGGATGCCGATGATCATGCCCCCGTAGACCGCGCCGCTCACCGAGTCGAGACCTCCGATGATCACAGCAGGAAAGGCACGAAATGCGATCAGGGCGGTGAAAGGCCCGACACCTGCACCACCTCGGGAACCAACCGAAGCGAAGATTCCGCCGAGGGCCGCAAGGGCTGCCCCGATCGCCCATGCGATAGCAAACACCCTTCCGACCGAGATGCCTTGCGCCATCGCTGTCTCTTGGTCGAAAGCTGTCGCCCTCACTGCCACCCCGGTTCGCGATCGAAAGAACAACGCGAGGAGGATGACGACCACGATCGTGATCAGAATCGTTGCGATCTCGGCCTGCCCTATTCGCAGTGGACCGAGCTCCACAATTGAGAGTCCCCACGGATCACCAAGTCCCGCCGTCGTGTTGTTCAGCAGGTCATTGGTGATCGATCGAATCACCAAATCGAGACCGAGGGTGATCATCGCAACGGCAAACAGCGGTTCGCCGATCATCGGCCTGATCGTGATCCGCTCGATGACGATACCGATCAATGCAGTGAGGATCACGGCGATCAAAGCCGACAATGTCCACTGAAGCCAATGCGGTGCCCACGTGATCCACCGGCCAGGGATGTTGATGGTCACCGCGAAATATGAGACGAGGTACGCACCGAGTGCCGCAATCGCACCGTGGGCGAAGTTGACCACCTGGGTGGCCTTGAAGATGATGACGAACCCGAGCGCGAGCAGTGCATAAATCGCGCCCAGCGCGATACCCGACCCGAGGGCGTTGATGAACTTTTCGAACCCACCCTGGCTCGCAGCTTGTGCGATCACCCCGATTGTCATCACGAGTACATCGACTCCACAAGGTCGCCGAACATGTCTTCCATGGCATTTCGCTTGAGCTTCTGGGTCGCCGTCAGCTCACCGTCTTCATGGTCGAGCTCCTTGGGAATCATCCTGAAGTATTTGATCTGCTCGACCCGTGAGAATTTCTTGTTCGTCTTGTCGACGACCTCTTGTATCAGCTCAACGACCTCGGGCTTTTCCGTGAGATCCCGATAGGTGGTGTAAGGAATCTGACGACGCAGTGCCCAGTCACCGACCACATCGTACTCGATACCGATCAGCGCAGTGATGTACTTGCGGCCATCACCGATAACCATGGCTTCTTTGATGTACGGTGAGGTCTTCAGGCTGTTCTCGATCTCAGATGGCGAGATGTTCTTCCCGCCCGATGTGATGATGATGTGCTTGATACGGTCCACGATCTTGACGTGCGTTCCATCGACCCACACGCCAACGTCGCCGGTCTTGAGCCACCCATCTTCGGTGAACATCGCCTTGGTGTCATCGGGCTTGTTCCAAAAGCCGACGAACACAGCGTCGTGCTTGGTTTGGATCTCACCCGTCTCCTCATCGATGCGGAAACCGATGCCCTCGTAGGGCTCGCCGACAGTACCGAGTTTCACCCGACCGGCGAGGTTGATCGTCGCACACGCGGTGTTCTCCGTCATGCCGTATATCTCGAAAACCGGAATACCAAGCCCCATGAAGAACTCAAGCACCTCCGGTGCGATTGGAGCAGCTCCAGACGATGCATAGCGACAATGGCGCAGCCCGATCCGCTCGCGGAGAGATCGGAAGAACAGCGGGTTCCCGATCCAATAGGCGATACGGGATCCGATTGTGAAATCCCCGCTGTTTGCAACTCGTTTGGTCCCGATGTAGTTCGCGAGTTTCAAACCGAAGGCGCTGACGAGTCGCTTGAGGAATGTGGCGTCCTGGAGCCGGATCAGGATGCCAGCGTGAATTCGTTCCCAAATGCGGGGCACCGCGAAGAAGATGGTCGGCTGGACCTCGCGCAGATTCACCTGAACGGTCTCGATCGACTCGGCAAAGTTGAGGATTGGGCCGTTGTACGCCATGGACCAGGTCGAAAAGAGTCGCTCTGCGACATGACACAGGGGGAGATAGGTGAGCTTCTCGTCCTTGACGTTCTCACCCTTGCCACTCGAAAACCGGTTCGGGTCGTTGAGAACGTGACGGACCGCGACCTCGATGTTGCGGTGGGTGAGCATCACACCCTTGGGAGGACCCGTCGTCCCAGAGGTGTAGATCAGGGTCATGACATCGTCGGGCTCGGCTTCGAGCATGAGCCGTTCGACCGCACCGGGGTTGGCCTCGCGGTGCTCGCGTCCGAGGTCCATGAAATCGTCCCAGTACATCAGACGATCATCATTCATGGTTCGTACGCCACGAGGTTCCACATAGATGATCTTTTCGACCGTTGGATATGCATCGGGACCGGCGTCGATGATCTTGTCCACCTGCTCCTGGTCCTCGGCAAAATGCACTTTTGCCCCTGCGTCGTTGACGAGGTACTGGGTCTCCGCTATGGGATTGGTCGGATAAAGACCGGTGCAGATTCCGTTGATCGCGACGGTGGCGAAGTCGAAGATGATCCACTCGGGTCGATCCTCAGAGTGGACGGAGGTCACATTCTTTGGCTCCACACCAAGTGCGAGCAGACCGTGCGCGGCGGTCAGCACCTCATCCCACACCTGCGCGGACGTTCTCTCCTGCCATATACCAAAGTCCTTGTCACGCATCGCAACCCGATCGGGAGTTCGGATCGCCCAATCGCGAATCCGCCACGCGACCGAAGGAAAGGCGTCACTGAGATCGGGCGCGCCCGTGTGTTCAAGTGTTGTAGTCATGGCACGCACCTCCACCTCTGGCCGGACAGGGAGAACATAATAGAAATTCCGTTGCCATGCACTTAGGAACTCTCACATCGCGCCTTGTCAGCTCGCGACAGCTGGTTCCTTACGGATCCCGATCACCCGAAAACGCCCTGTCACAAAGGCCGGATCGGTCAATGATGCATTCCCTGCAGCATTGGCACCGGTGACGTGGAAATCAGAATATGCAGCCGATTGATTGACGAAGAGCCCACCTGTCAGGTTGAAGGCGACAGAGACACCACCGTCAACTGCCGCATCGATGATCGTGCCAATGGCATCGGCTTCGGTTGCATAGGCAAGCCAGGTGATGGCTCCGCTGCGCTTCGCCGCTTCCGTGGCCAGGTCGATGCTCTCTTGTCTCGAACCCGTCTTGACGATGAAGATCACGGGACCGAACATCTCCGACATGTAGATGTCCTTGTCCGCCGCACCCACCTCGACGATCGCCGGGGTACGAATGGTCGCACCGGGGAATTCGTCAGAAGCGACCGACCTCGAAGGTGACAGCACGTTGCCGCTCCCTTCGGCTGTGGCAATGCGAGCAGTCGTTTCGGGTCCCTTGATGGCCCCAAGAATGCTCACGGCTCGCGCATCATCGCCAAGAAGGCCGTCGATGGCACCCACGAATCCGGTAACGATCTCGTCGTAGGAAGCGATGCCTTCCGATGTCGGAACCCCGTCCGCGGGCACGAACAAATTCTGGGGTGTCGTACACATCTGGCCCGAATACATGGTCATCGAAACGCTGAGATTGCGAAAGACACCCTTGAGATCGTCAACGGAATCGAGGATCACCGAATTGACACCAGCCTTCTCCGTATACACCTCAGCATGGGTCACGTTCGCTTCAAGCCACTCCCCGAAGGCTGACCCGCCGGTGTAATCGACGATGCCAACCTCGGGACGCATCACAAGGTCCTTCGCAACGAAGTTGCCAGGGGTGTCGACGATCATCTGTACGAGGTTGGGGTCGTGACCCATCTCCGCGAGGGTCTCTCGGGCGATTCTCGTGAAAAGAGCAAGGGGTAGAACAGTCGCCTGGTGTGGCTTGATGATGACAGGATTCCCTGTCGCGAGACTTGCGAAGATGCCGGGATAGCCGTTCCAGGTCGGGAACGTCGACACTCCGATGGTGACCGCGATGCCACGGGGCTTGATGAGCCATTCCTTCTCAATGACCAGCGGCGGTCGGGAACCTTGGGGCTTCTCCCACGTCGTCGGCCCCGGAAGTTGGTTCTGCTCACGGTAGGCGTACGCGACCGCCTCGAGGGCACGGTCGAGGGCATGCGGTCCGCCTGCTTGGAACGCCATCGTCGGGGCTTGACCGGTGGTGTGCATGACGGCTTGGGCCATCTCGAAGCTGCGATCGGCAAGACGCGCGAGGATCTCAAGGCACACGTCGGCACGCTCGGTTGGAGTGGTGCGCCGCCACGAATCCATCGCCGATGATGCGTCGGCGATGACACGGTCGACGGTCGTGCGGGGGTACGAGATATTGAGGTCGAGTCCGTACGGCGAAGTCTCCTCGACGGCCACGAATCCGTCATTCGTCTGGCCCGTGTCGAACTCGTTTCCGAGGTGTGTCTTGAATGCTGCCTCGCCTTCGATGGGTGCATCCTCGCCGTAGGCCTTGGCGTGTTCGGGGAAGGCACTCCAGAACGTCCGCTCATCGATCGCCTGAAGTGCTCGTGCGAGTGTTTCACCGTGGGTTGTGCCGCTGCCCGACATGAAGAGTCCTTTCCGAGATGCCCCTCCACACTACAGACCGGACAGAAGCCAGGAGTCAGACGTCTGACTCGGACTCGCCTACCCGACGTTCACGCCGCGCGCTTCGTCGACGTCGTAGTCGATCGTCACGGAGCGATCCAGGGTCCCCAGGTCGGTCCATCCGGCACCAGCGTCGTAGCTACCAGCCCACACAAAGGTCGCCTGGATCGGGTACGACGCAAGGCTCGGGTGGCACAGACCCCCCGATGGATGCCTGCTGCGATATGTCGGATCGCAGGTCTTGAGGAAGTACAGGTGGCTGACCTGACCTGTCGGATACGGTGCTGCCACCTCGGGGTCGAACGACTGCTCTGTACCGTCGCCCCATCGGACTTTCAGGAGAGAAACCTCGGCCTGCACGGTGAGGGTGCGCCCATCGGGGAGCACCTCGCTGTGAGTGATGGTGGGTGGTGTTGGTGTGGAGAGGAAGGATGGAAGGCCGGTGATCCCTGCCGTTGATGGCTGCATCACCGGTTCGGGAGGATCAAGATCCCACGAGCGAAAAATGGCCCATGCCGCCGCCTCAGCATCGATGACGGGCACCGCAGGACAGCGGGGAAGCCGGAGCACGATGTCGAGGATTGCCGAGTCGTTGACCGAATTGCTCGAATCAAGACCGCCGGGTCTACTCGACCAGTAGTAGCAGTCCCCGACGGGCGCCCGATTTGTCGTGTAGAGGTAGATCAACGCATCAGCCGGGACCGTCGTCGGCGTGGTGCCACCCCCGCCCCCACCGGAATCCTCGCAGATGACCTTCCCCTTCTCAGGATTCAACCAGCAGGTGCCTTGCCCACCGACAGCATCGGGAATGACCAGAATACTAAGAATTAGTGTGGCTATCCAGAAAGTGGATGTGGACCGTCGCATCTCCATCCCTCCCCCACCCAACTGAAGCCCCACGCATTCTGCATGGGCTCCAACACATAGTCATCGGTTCCAACACCACCACCTTCAACCGCCTCGGTCAGATCCCATGTTGCGCTGATCCCCAAGCAAGCGTCGCTGTCCTCGAACACTACTGCATCGACAATGAACGCAGCAGATGGGTCGACTACCGAAACCAGGTCCATTGTCACAAGGCTTCGTTCCAGATACTCCTCGTTTGCGAAGAGAGCGCGAAATGCTTCCTCATCCTGGTCGAGGATCGCCTGGAGACGACGGCGTTCGAGGTCTTGGAAGATCGCCTCGATCTCGGCAACGCGGTCGATCGTGGTTGTGGTGGCGATCGTCATGGCGGTTGTCGTGACCACGGAGCCCGGCGTGATCGATGAGGTCGTTTGCGGAATCGTGGGTGTTGTTGCCGGTACGTTGGTCGTGGGGGTGCATCCAGCGGTGAGTGTGGCGAAAACAAGAAACACAAGCCTGACCGGTGTCGACATCCTTCTTCCAAGATACGGAACGAGAGCGCTCGGGCAAGACCTTCGTAGCGGATGATTTCCCACTCCGAAACATGTCACAAGAAAAATCCGAAGGTCGGGGCCCGGGAGTCGGTTTCTGTCATAGCTGGCTGATACGTTGTCAACATGATGATCCAGACAGATGCAACCCACAAAGCACCGGATCAGCCACCGGTTGATGACGGTTCGATCGAATACGGCCCGACTGATTGGGGCTGCACGCCGATACCTCTCGAAGTCGAGCACTGCGAACCGGGTATCCGTCTGGCAGTGCTTCTATCGACCATCGACACCGCCTCTCTGTCGTGCTATGACCAGATCACCGTCCTGCAAGCCAGGCAGCGTATGGCCAATTTCTATGCCGCACAGGTTCTCGATGACGTGTGTGAGATCGTCGACAAGCGGGTCAAGGACCGCGTGCTCACGACCGAGCACAGCGCCACCGTCGACGCCGCGGCCGAGATCACGGTCGCTCTTTCGCTCACACGCACAGCCGGGGAACGCAAGGTCGCGCTCGCCCTTGATGTGCGGGACCGATTGCCCGCCATCGGGACACTGCTGGGGACCGGTGCCATTGACGAGCGACGTGCTTCGGCGATTTGTGACGCAACGATGCATCTCACCGACGACCAGGCACAGGCAGTGGTCGCCCACATCATGGACACAGCGCCCCAGCTGACAACAGGGCAACTCCGTGCCCGGATCCGAAAACTGTGCATCACTGCAGATCCCGACGACGCCCATGCAAGGTATGAAGCTGCCGTTGCCAGCCGCCGAATCACGACCGCACCCTCCCCCGATGGGACGGGCCACCTGTACTGCTTGGATCTGCCACCAGATCAACTCCAACTGGCCACCCGCCGCATCAATGCCATGGCAAAGACACTGCGACGCAAAGGCGAAACCCGAACCATGGACCAACTCCGTGCAGACGTCCTGCTCGACCTCCTCACCGGGCGAAGCACCAGCGTGGCCGGTACGACCTCAAAAAGCGGTACCACCGCGAGACAGGGCACCGTCGATATTCGGGTCGATCTCGAAACGCTTGCGAAGCTCAACGACAACCCGGGACACCTCGGTGGCTACGGGCCTGTCATCGCCGACATCGCTCGACAGACGGTCGAACAGCAGGCCGACACCGAACACCGGTTCTGTGTAACCGACGACGACGGACGACCTGTCGCTGTCGGTGTCACACGGAAACGCAGTCTGTCGGTGAAACAGCGCCGCATCGTCCAAATACTCCGCCCAACCTGTGCCTTTCCAGGATGTCGCATGCCAGCAACGGAGTCTGACATCGACCACATCGTCAACCATGCCGATGGCGGGCCGGCGACAATCCCCAACAGTGCTCCCCTCTGCCGTCACCACAACGTCGTCAAACAAGCGGGCTGGCACTACCGGATCCTCCCCAACCGCGGTTACCGATGGATGAGCCCTTCGGGCCACAGGGTCATCAAAGACCCAGACCCATAAATCCCCGCGCGCTCCGTCTTCCAGCTGAGGACCCGACGTTTCGGAAGGCAGAGTCCACGGGCTAATCTCCACTCATGTCCGAAGCCTTCATCATTGACACCATTCGTACGCCCATTGGTCGGTTCGGCGGTGCGCTGTCAATGGTCCGACCCGATGACCTTGCCTCACAGGTCATCCGAGATGTGGTCGAAAGGGTTGGGATTGCGCCGGACCGTTACGACGATGTCTACTTCGGTGCGGCGAACCAAGCCGGTGAGGACAACCGCAATGTCGCTCGCATGGCGGCCCTTCTCGCTGGGATGCCGGTGACCGTGCCGGGGGCGACGATCAACCGCCTGTGTGGATCCGGAATGGAAGCAATCGGGCTCGCTGCTCGGGCCATCAAGACGGGGGAAGCCGACCTTCTCATCGCCGGAGGAGTCGAGTCCATGAGTCGGGCCCCCAAGGTCATGGCGAAGGCGACGTCGGCGTTTGATCGCAGTAATGAGATCCATGACAGCACGATCGGATGGCGCTTCGTCAATCCGCGCATGCGAGAACGCTTCGGTGTCGACGAGATGCCGGGTACGGCAGAGAACGTCGCCAAGGAATTCGACGTCTCACGCGAGGATCAGGACGCGTTTGCCTTTCGGAGTCAGGAACGAACCGAGGTCGCCGTCAAGAATGGCGTTCTCGCAGAGGAGATCACATCCGTTTCGGTCAAACAGCGCCGAGGCGATCCCGTCATCGTTGACATCGATGAGCATCCGCGACCCGGCACCTCGCTTGCAAGACTCGGGGAGCTCAAGCCCATCTTTGAGGGTGGAACGGTCACGGCAGGCAATGCGTCGGGGATCAACGATGGTGCAGCCGCAGCAGTCATCGCCTCGGAAGCGATCGTCGAAGAACTCGGCCTGACTCCATTGGCGCGTGTCGTGTCGATGGCGGTGGCTGGAGTTCCTCCCCGAATCATGGGAATCGGTCCCGTGCCTGCGACCAAGAAGCTCTTGGAGCGCACAGGTGTGGAGTTGGGCAACATCACAAACATTGAACTCAACGAGGCGTTCGCCGCACAGGGCCTTGCGTGTCTCCGCCAGCTCGGTCTCGCTGACGACGCCGAACACGTCAACCCCAACGGTGGGGCGATTGCACTCGGGCACCCCCTCGGCATGACCGGTGCAAGGCTCGTGACCACAGCAGCTCGCGAGCTCAATCGTCGGCAGGGTCGATATGCACTCGCCACAATGTGTATCGGTGTCGGTCAGGGAATCGCGATGCTGATCGAGCGCACACCCTGAGCAACAGACGCGACCTCGTTGCACTCACCAAAGATCCCTCCGCGTTCCTCACACACCCCGACCCGGCACTTCGTCGCATGGCTGTGACGGCCCTCGATGCTCAATCCGCCAACGTCCACTTCATCACCGTTTCACAACTCGCTGCCGATCCAAGCGAGCCCGTCCGCGCCGCTGCGGCGGAGAAGCTTGGCCTCTGTGGAAGTAGGGGCCTCAAGGCGCTTGCTACGTGCGAGTCCGACGCGGCTGCGACCGTGCGGGAGGCCACAGCGACCGCGTACGGCGAGATCGGTGACGCATCTGCGCTCGGCTGGCTTGCCGATGCTGCATCGAGCGATGGGGACCGCCAAGTCCGAGAAGCAGCGGTTGCAGCGATCGGAGCCATCGGACATCCGGACGGGATCGACCCACTCCTCGCACTCATTGCCGACGGCCCACCACAGGTCCGTCGGCGGGCAATCGCAGCCATCACCGTTTTTGATGATCCGCGAGTCGAACCAGCCATCAGACGAGCCGCGCTCGATCGCAACCCGGGCGTGAAGGAAGCCGCCGAGATGATCGTAGGGCGACAAATCCGCGAAGCCTGAAAAGTCTGACGTCAGATAGCCGATGACCTGACCGGCCTCGGAAGTCAGAGAGCCCCCCTGCCCCTC
>DIDS01000007.1:15245-100924 GCA_002418265.1 Acidimicrobiia bacterium UBA5794
TCGCTGCGCTCGGCGCGTCCCCCCGCACGCGGGAGGACGGGAAGAAGGGCGACGTCAGAGGCCGGTCATCGGTCATCGGTCATCGGTCATCTGATGATGCAGATCTTCTCTGACCCATTCGGCGCCGCCAGGCCAGTGTTCTTTTTTCCAGATCGGGACCGATCGCTTCAGTTCATCGATCACGAACTGACAGGCGGGAAACGCATCGTTTCGGTGTGCCGTCGACACCGCAACCATGACCGCTGGTTCACCGACGACAAGCGAGCCCGTCCGATGAACAGCGGCAATCCGCAGGATCGGCCATTGTTCGAGGGCCTGGACAACCACCTCACCGATCTTGTCGATCACGACGCCCTCATATGCCTCATATTCGAGATGGGTAACACCCTCACGGCCGTGGGAGTGGTCCCGAACGGTTCCGGAGAACAAGACCGTTGCACCCGCCGATCGATCGGCGACAAAGTCCAGGACTGCTGTCGCATCGATCGGTTCAGCGGTCACGTCAATATGGACGGACTCCTGCGAAGCTAGGTCTGACCGATTCATACACTCATCACAATGGACAACGATACTCCGAATTCAGGGTCCGAAGAATCTCAGGTTCCTTTCATGTCTGAGCGGAACCCCGAAGATCCGCCTGACGTTCAAATAGACATGAGCGACACAACACCAACCCGAGAACAGTCAGTATCACCTCGACCCGAGGCTTTCGACCCTCTCCTGCCACCACCTCCTCCACCCCCTCCTCCACCTGTGGCGGAAGACCATCCCACCATCGGTGCACCGGTGAATCCGATTGTGCCGGTGTCTTCGCGTATTGCAGCCACACCTCCGCCGAAGAAGCGCAGCGGTCTCGCGTACATCGCGACCGGCGTTGCCGCAGCTGTTGTTGGCTCCCTGCTCACCGTCGGCGTCTTGGGTACAACCGGCGCATTCAACACCGACCAATCTGCGCCCCCGACCACAACAACACCATCGACCGTTCTGAACCAGCCGGCCACCGACACCGCGATCAGCGGCAGCCCAGCGTTTGTCGATCCGGCCGCAGTGGCGAAAACGGTGCTGCCCTCAGTTGTCACCGTGAACGTTTTCGCTGGCGAGCCCTCGTCAGCGCTTGAAGACCGCATTCCAACCGGATCAGGTTCGGGCGTTGTTTCATCCACAGACGGATACATCATCACCAACCACCACGTGATTGCAGGTGCATCGAGCTATACCGTCACCTTTGAGGATGGGCGGACCTATGAGGCGGAGTTGATCGGAAGCGATGCTCTCACCGATCTCGCCGTACTCCAGATCTCAGCCGAAGGCCTTACGCCTATCAGATTCGGAACGACTGACAACCTCGCCATCGGTGATCCGGCAATTGCCGTTGGTAATCCTCTCGGGCAGCAAGGTGGTTCATCAATCACGGTCGGCATCATCTCGGCCTTCGACCGTCGAGTCGATTTCGCAGACGGAACAACACTCTTCAACATGATCCAGACTGATGCAGCAATCAACAGCGGATCGTCCGGCGGAGCACTCGTCGATGCATCGGGAAACCTCATTGGAATCACAAGCGCAATCGGTGTCTCAAATGCCGGACCGGAGGGGATCGGTTACGCAATCCCGGTCGATCTCGTCCACCGGATCACATCCGAGATCATCGAAACCGGCGATGTTGAGCATCCGATCATTGGCGTCGAGATCGCGACCTACTACGACGAGGCTGCCGACGGGGCAACCAAGCCCGATGGAGCGGTCATTGAAACCATCGAGCCAACCGGTTCGGCGGCCGGAGATGCCGGTATGGAGGTTGGGGACGTCGTCGTGGGAGTCGGAGATACCGAGATCAGCTCGCAATCAGACCTCATCAACGCGGTTCGACTCTATAGAGTTGGAGATGTGGCCACGTTCACCGTTGTCAGAGACGGGGAAACGCTGCACTTCGACGTGACCATGAGGAAGCGGCCACCGGAGCTTCAGGGATAGTTATATGTACGGCATGGAAGATGAAGGCCTTTTTGAACAGCTGTTCAAGTTGCTGCAATCCTCCGGCCCCGTGAATTGGAATCTCGCTCGCGAGGTGACGAAGAGTCTTGCAGGACCATCCCAACCGATCGACCCGGCGGTCGCCGAGGAATACCGGGAACTCGCACATGTGGCCGAAGTTCGTATCTCAGCGGTGACCGCGCTTCCGTCCCCAGCCAGCGGCGAACTCAACCCAACCGATCGAGCAACCTGGGCGGCCGAGAACCAGCAGTCGTTCAGAATCCTGGTCGAACCGCTCAGCGAGAAGCTCTCATCGTTGACTGATTCCGATCAACTCCCCGGCATGCCAGACCTCGGAGCGATGGGTTCGATGAGTTCGATGCTCGCTCCCCTCGGTCCTGCCCTTCTCGGAGTCCAAGCGGGAACCATGGTCGGATTCATGGCACACCGTGCCCTCGGACAGTTCGACACCGGTATACCTGCCATGGATCACGACCGCGCGTACGTCATCGTCCCGAACCTCGACGACTTCGCAATCGATCACGGCGTTGACCACCGACAGGTTCGACTGTGGGGTGCTCTCCACGAGGTTGCCTTCCATCGCATCATGGCGGTCGAATGGCTCCGTGGTCGGTTTGTCACACTCGTTCAGGCGTTCTACGACACCGTTGAACTGGATATGTCCGACCTGATGGGAAAGCTCTCTGCCATGAATGACCCAGCCGAAATGCAGCGCATGTTCGGAGCGGAGGAAGACGGCGCGGGCCTTCTCAGGGCTTCATCAGATCCGGTGAAGCTCGCGGAGATCCAGGCGTTCACCGCGTTTGTCGAGGGTTATGCCGATCGCGTCGTGAGACTCGCCGGAGCAGAACTCCTACCGGGCATCGATCGTATCGAAGAGGCGTTCAACCGCAGACGCACCGAGCCGAACAAGGCCGAGCAGTTCCTCCAGGACTTCGCTGGACTCGAACTCGAGCGTTGGCGTGCCAAGGATGCCACGCACTTCTGCAACGAGGTCGTCGAACGTTGGGGCGAAGACAGCCTTGCAAGGGTCTGGGAAGACCCCGTCAACATGCCATCGATTGACGAGTTGTCCGATCCGATCGGATGGAACGCCCGAGTTCTCCTCGATGACTCTGCTTTCGGAGGCGAAGCCACCCAGCAGTAGCAGACTCGCGGGAATCCTGAGCGCACACCTGACACTAGGGTTTCGCTTGCGAATTGTTGCGCAAGCAGATTGGCTTCTGACACACGATGACAGACGATCCAGCAGGCACGCCTGACCCGATCGAGCCGGTCGAATCTCCCATTGTCGCGGGCCCCACCTCGGTGACTCCTCCCTGGCTCAGGACCACACTCGTCATAGCTCTGCTGTACCTGTTCCTTGTCGGTGTCAAGCTGCTCGAGACGGGCGTCAAAGGCCTCGGTGAAGACTCAGCGGGGGGACTCTTCGATGGCATCACCAACCCGCTCGCCGCCCTTTTCGTTGGCATACTGGCAACCGTCCTCGTCCAGTCCTCGTCCGTCACCACCGCAACAATCGTTGCACTCGTCGGTGCCGGTCAGCTTCCGATCGAGGTTGCCGTACCCATGGTGATGGGTGCGAACATCGGCACGACCGTCACGAACATCATCGTTGCTCTTGCCCACGCACGACGAACCGACGAATTCCGCAGAGCGTTCTCCGCGGCAACGATGCACGACTTCTTCAACGTGATCACCGTCGCGATCCTCTTACCGATCGAACTTGTCTTCCACCCCCTTCAGAACACCGCGGCTTGGCTTGCCGGCCTCCTCCCTGGCGGTACCGATGCAAGCTTTGATTCGCCAATAAAGGGGATCGTCCAGTGGGGTGCCACCAAGATCGCTGGTGTCGTCGAGCTCATTTTCACCAGCAACACCTCGCTTGCCATTGCCCTGATCGTCGTGGGGATCGTGATCATCTTCGTGTGTCTGACCTACATCACGAAGAACATGAAGACTCTCATCGCCAACAGGATCGAGCGATCGGTCAACGCAGCACTTGAGAGGTCCAGCTTGGTAGGGATGGGTGTCGGTGTCGTCGTGACCATTGCCGTTCAGTCATCGAGCATCACGACCTCGATCATCGTGCCGCTCGTGGCGTCGGGCCTCCTGCTTGTCAGGAACGCGTATCCCATCACACTCGGTGCCAACGTTGGCACCACCATCACCGCGTTCATCGCGGCCCTTGCCGCCGATTCGAACGACGCCATGACGATCGCGCTCGTCCATCTCCTGTTCAATGTTTTTGGCATCTTGATCATCTATCCGATCCGGAAATTCCGCTACATACCCGTGATCCTCGCCGAAAAGCTGGCGGAGGTCGCAGCAAGAAGAAAGTGGATCGCAATTGCATACACACTCATTGCGTTTGTTCTTATCCCGATTGTGGGTATTTTGGTGCTCAGCTAGCAGGGGTTCTCATGGTTCTTGATTTCTTCAGAAGCAACCGCCAGTCCGGGCTCGACGAGGTTCAAGAAATCCTGGTCAGGATGCTCGAGGACGGTCATGACGTGTTCGTCACGGCGTGCAATGCCCTCTTCGGGGGCGGAAAATCGAAGGAGACGAAGCGAGAAGTCAGGTCGACCGACAAGGAGATCAATCAGGCACAGCGTGACGTCCGGCGCCACCTGATGGTTCACGCCGCGGTCAACAATGCCGATCTACCACTCGTCCTCCAGTACGCATCGATCGTCAAGGACGCAGAACGAGTCGGTGATTATGCAAAGAACATCTATGACCTCGTCAAGTACGGAGCCAACTTCGACGAGGCTGATGACCGCGAAAACCTCGAGACCTACCGCGACGCCGTAGCTCAGCTGATTCTCGACGCCGCAACAGCGTTCGCGGAAAAGGACGCCGAAAAAGCCCAGCACCTCATCGGCAAGGCCGACGGATTCCTCAGTGGCTATGACGATCGGATCCAGGAGTCCTACAACTCCGATGGGCCAGCCTCCTATGCCGTCGCTCGCGCCCTCTACTTCCGGTTTCTGAAGCGGACGACGGCACACGTGATGAATGTACTCACATCCCTCGTCCAACCCCTTGATCGTCTCGATCACTACGACGAAGCGCCGGAGGATCGAATCTGAGTGAAGGTCGCGATTAGGCTGCATGGATGGACTTCTCGCACTCCCAACGCTCCCTTGACTATCAGAATCGGCTCGTCGCTTTCATGGATGAGCATGTGTATCCCGCGGAAGCTGCGATCCATGCAAGGAGTGAATGGGGTCAGGATCCTGTTGAGGCGCCGCCCGAAATGGCTGGGCTCAAGGCGGAGGCAAAGCGTCAGGGCCTGTGGAATCTGTTTCTCCCCGACGAGGACTACGGAGCTGGGCTGTCCAACACCGAATACGCACCTCTTGCCGAGATCATGGGTCGGGCCATCGAACTTGCACCGGAAGCGACCAACTGTGCAGCACCCGATACGGGCAACATGGAGGTGCTTCACCTCTTCGGGACACCGGCGCAGAAGCAGGAGTGGCTCGTCCCACTCCTCGAGGGTGAGATTCGATCGAACTTCGGGATGACCGAACCGGCGGTCGCATCCTCGGACCCACGCAACCTCGAAGCCACAATCACACCAGACGGCGACGACTACGTCGTGCACGGTCGCAAGTGGTTCTCGACGGGTGCGGTATCGCGAGATTCGAAGGTCGCGATCGTGATGGGGGTCACCAACCCCGATGCCCCACCAAAACAACGTTATTCGATGATCCTCGTTCCGACCGCGGCAGAGGGAGTGAGGATCGTGCGAGACCTCCCTGTTTATGGCTATCGCCACCGCGGTGGACACGCCGAGGTCGACTACGACCACGTGAGGGTTCCCGCATCGAACCTCATAGCGGGACCGGGCGACGGATACATGATTGCTCAGGCCAGGCTCGGACCGGGACGCATCCACCACTGCATGCGTGCAATCGGTCAAGCAGAACGTGCCCTCGGAATGATGGTCGAACGAGCCAAATCAAGGGTGGCGTTCGGGAAACGGATCGCGGACCAGGGCGTCGTCCAGGACTGGATCGCCGAGTCTCGACTTCGTATCGATCAGGCCCGACTTCTTGTCATGCGGGCAGCGTGGCTGATCGACACGGAGGGCAATCGGGCGGCTCGAACCGAGGTGTCCGCCATCAAGGTGGTGGCACCCAATGCCGCGTTGTGGGTCATCGACAAGGCGATACAAGTCCACGGTGGGATGGGCGTAACGGACGATACGCCGCTGGCGTCGATGTGGGCGAACATGCGAACGCTCCGCCTCGCTGACGGTCCCGACGAGGTCCACAAGATGGTCGTTGCCCGCCGCGAAATCGGTTCCCAACACGTCCCCCCTTCAGGGGGGACGGATCCGATGTAGTCGGATCAGGGGGGCGCGCGAGCCCGCGAGCCCCGTCCTCCAGTCGTCAGATATCCGACCTACCCGAACAGTTTCTCCCACAATTGGGTGAACACCGAGGGGGCGCTTGGGGCGGGAAGTTCGGCAAGCACCTCGGCGGCATGGTCTGGTGGGAGATCCCCAACGATCACATAGTGAGTTTCCCCAGCCCTCCAGTGGATACGAACATCCGATGGCGTCGGCGCAAGTTCATACCTACCGCTCGCTGTAACCAATGTTCTTGCCTCTTCGAAACCGGTCACATCGGTTGCTCGCGAGAGCACAAACAGTGAGAAGGTGAACAGTCCATCACCGTAGAACCCCTGCTCAGATCCGCCAGGTGCAGGAAAGATGTCAATCAGTTGGTAACCGGCAACGGACGACGGTAGGAGGCTCGACTCGAGTGGCATGACCACCTCATACTCGATTCCGTTCTGGTCGATGGGTGCGGCATACGTGCGGTAAGCCTTGAAGTTCTGGAGGCTCGACCGACGAAACACCTCCCCCGTGTCGGTCAGGATCTCGGTGATGAGGGGTGCACCGGTTCGCCGGTCAACAAGAAAATTGGCACGAACGATGTCGCCCTCCATCACCTCGACGATCTGGCAGTCTCTCCGCATGTGGCTGACGTCTGTGACCGAACCGACCGTGTATCGACCTGTCTCGATCGGCTTCGACGGTGAAAAGAACGCCACGCCCTGTGGTTCGTCACTGACAACCACTGACCGGCCGTTTCCGACAATTGACCAAACCGAATCGACCCGAACCATCTCCATGCCAGATGAATGCTCCACAAATTCGGAAGACACCCTTGTGTCCCCATTCCACATGGACACCACGAGCCGATTGGCGGTATAGGTGGACTGCTGGACCCGATGGAGGAGGTCGGTGACATCGCTCGCGGCAGCCGTCGTAGCGAACAGACTGACGGAAAGCACCACTGTGCCTGCAACAGTTCCGACCCTGCGTGCAACGATCATGGCGTGTTGACCGACAAGGCGGTTGGAACGAACGCAGCGGATGCGCGGGCGGTGTGGCGTGATTCGAGATCGATGATCGATACTGCCGAGGGTTGGTGCGAGTCGCCAAGCGGCGTCACAGCAAATACAAGGGTCACCGCTACTGCCCCAACGGCCAACGCTGCTGCGGTGCGCAGACCGCGTCGGGTCTTCTTCTCCTCAATCTTCGGGGCGAGGAAGATCGGAGGTTCGACACCGGGAAGGGCTCGAACCGCCGTGCGCGACCGATCAAGTTCAGCGAGCTCCCTGCGGCAGTCGGGGCACGAGTCGAGGTGGGTCGTAACGATTGGCATCTCGACCGTGATGAGCTCACCATCGAGATATGCAGAGAGCTGCTCACCGAGATGCCCACCCGGGAGCAGGGCAAGGGGCATGTGCAAGACCGGGAGTGTGCGCAGCTCGCTGCGGATCTCCTTGAGGGAACGAAACTCGGCGATCACATCGAGATCGGACTCGAGAGCCTCGACGACCTCGTCGAGTTCGGTGGGTGTGAGTTCTCCGTCGAGATAACAGGACAGCAGCATCGAGATGTGCTCGCGGTCCGGGGTCATACTGGCCATGTCAGCAACCCCCTCAGCATCGATCGTCCGCGGTGGATACGGGACCGAACCGTTCCCACAGGGATGTCGACCGCGTCCGCGATCTCGTCGTAGGTCAGTCCGACCACGTCACACAACACGACTGCCTCGCGAAATTCGTAGGGCAGCTTCAGCAGTGCACTTTGTACGTCGTCCGAGAGCCGGACCGAGGCCAATACTTCATCAGGAGATGGACTGGAGCCGAGCGTGGAGTAGTCACCGTCCGGGAGGGGTTGGGTGGGGCGTCGCTTCTTCTTGCGAACACCGTCAAGGAAGGCGTTGCGAGTGATGCGCCACAGCCAACCGTCAAACGACCCGGGGGTGTACGACGAGAGCCCCTTGCGGACGCGCAGGAGTACTTCCTGAACAAGATCTGCTGCATCGTCAGGATTCCCCGTGAGTCGATACGCAAACGTGTAGATCTTTCGACCGTACCGCTGAGCAACATCTTCCCACGACAACGTTGGATTGTCGGCCATGGTCCCCATTCACAAGACACAACGTCAAAGACGTCAACAGGGTTCCTGAAACCGTCCGAGAGGACCGACTAAACGGCCGAATCCTCTTGGTCTTCGGAAGCGTCGCCTGCGCCTTCTTCGACACCCTTACGGAACTCCTTGGCCGAAGCACCGATGGAGCGTGCCAGCTGTGGGAGCTTTGCAGCACCGAAGAGCAGCAGCACCACGACAAGGATCACGATGAGCTCTGGGCCCCCGATGTTTTTGAACATGCTGGCTCCTTTCGAGCCTGAGTGTAGCCGGGGAAAACCGTAGTCAGGTGCTGAGCAATCGCGCTGTGGGATCGGGAGAACCGATCATTTCATTCCAAAGGAATCCACAAACGCCTGGAGCCGCTCCCGAGTGACGAATACCAGTCGTTTGTCACGACGTTCGCGCTCGTACATCGAATAGGGGCCGAACTTGTCCGAAACAAGCATGACCCGTTGTGCATCTGTCTGCCCTGCCAGTACCGCAACCTCTCCAAACACCTTCTCGTCGATCTCTGGGTAATCGCCCTCCTTGTGCGGAAAGACCACCACCGTTACCCGCTCCCCGGGCTTCGTTGCCATGTGGACCGAAGCACCGGGAGCTGTTGCCATCACACGATCTGAGTCAGAAACCGTGTAGCCACCAGCACGCAGCAATCCGTCCGTCAACTCGGCAAGGGACATCGTCGATGTGTCCACGCCCACCATACGAAGTCGAGCCTCGGTCGGTCCGCTCAACCTTACAAAGGATGCGACTGGTTGAAGGGTCTCACCCTCCGACGGCTTTGACGAAACGGAGGAGTCCGCAACAACCTCGTTGAGGGCCGCAATAAGACTCCCACCGATCTGCACCCTGTCGACTGGCGCCGGTAGGACTCCAGGCGATGGCAATTCAACGACCGCGATCACCTCTGGCTGATCACCACGCAACGCCGACACTTCGATCCGGTGCACCCCGCCGAGGGGCAGACCTTCGGCAGATTTGGATCGAACATACTCCACGGCTGCCAACGACAACAGATCGATGAGGTGTTGTCCAGCTTCAGACTCTCCGAGGGGAACATTGAAGATGGCCGACGCGGTCTCACCACTGACGTGGAACCGGGAAACCGAGGGACCGATCGTCGTCGATCCGACCGTTGGGTCCGACTCTGGATCACGAGCTTCGCGGCCTGCATCGGAAGATTGGATGATCTTGTAGCCGATCCCGATGAAAGCAAGGAGGACAAGGATGACGACGATAATGACGATGACCAACGACAGCTCCTTTAGTGACGTATCGCAATAGTACCGGGCACAGGTCCCGTGGCATCTGAGCCGCGGTCCTCTGGTCAGCCCGCCTGTCTGCGACGAACAGCGATCTGACGCTCGCGGCGGATCTTTCGCCTTTCGCGTTCTGACATCGCCCCCCATATCCCGAACTTCTCGGATGAGACAATCGCAAACTCAAGACATTGGGCCTGCACCGAACACTCCCGGCAGATCCCCTTGGCGGTACGAGTTGATGCGCCGCGCTCAGGGAAAAACAGATCGGGATCGGCGCCACGGCAGTTTGCAAAGTCCTGCCACGACATGTCCAATCCCTCTGTTTTCAACGCCTCGATAAGGTCAGCGAACACGAGGACTCCCATGTCTTGTAATTACAATACTGTGATTCAAACAACCCCACGCGCGTATGTCAACTCGGATTCTGATTTCAGATCCCGCTACCGCGATAATGTGGGGGCGTCAGGCTCTGCAGACGACGAGGGATTCGAGCAGTGACAGCCACCAAACGATCGCCGGTTCAGACACGGAGCGGTTGGCGCGAATGGTTGGGAGGCTTCTTCACCTCCTCGGTCGGACTCAAGTGGATCATGGCGATCACCGGAATTGGTCTGCTCGGATACATCGCCGCCCACCTCTTTGGGAATCTCAAGATCTTCACGGGGACGGACGCGGCCGGCAACTACTACATCGACCTGTATTCGGAGGCCCTCTGGCACCTGGGAGGCCACCTCTTCCCGGAGGGTTTCCTCCTCACGGTGTTGCGTGTCGGACTCGCAGCCGCGTTCATCCTCCACATTTGGGCCGCGGCGGTTCTCACCAAGCGGAATCGGGTTGCAAGGGGGTCCACCCGGTATCGGGCGTCCCGCAACTGGGCGGCGTCAAACTATGCAAGCAGAACGATGCGCTTCGGGGGTGTCATCATCTTGCTGTTTCTTCTCTACCACCTTGCCGATCTGACTTTTGGTTGGGCGAACCCCGAGTTCCACCACGGCGACGTATTCGACAACATGATCGCAAGCCTCTCACGGTGGCCGGTCGCTGTGCTCTACATGGTCGCAAACGTTGCGCTTGCATTTCACATCTATCACGGAACGTGGAGCCTGTTCCGGAGCCTCGGAACGGCAAATCCGCGGTACGACCCATTCAGTCGCGGTTTTGCGACCGTGTTTGCCGCAGCAATCCTCGTCGGCAATCTCTCGATCCCGATCGCCATCCTGGCTGGCTGGGTCTGATCGGAAGGATGAACATGGACAACGAACAAGGCACATCAGTGCTGACCTCGGGAGAACCGACAGGACCAATCGAGAATCGCTGGGACAACCATCGCTTCGCCACGAAACTCGTCAATCCTGCAAACAAGCGCAAATACGAGATCATCGTCGTCGGTACGGGCCTTGCAGGAGCATCAGCAGCAGCGACGCTCGGTGAACTTGGCTACAACGTCAAGGCCTTCAGCTATCACGATTCCGCCAGGCGTGCCCACTCGATCGCTGCACAGGGTGGGATCAACGCGGCAAAGAATTATCCAAACGATGGCGATTCGATCCATCGCCTCTTCTATGACACCATCAAGGGTGGCGACTACCGCTCACGCGAATCCAACGTGTATCGCCTGGCGCAGGTGTCAAACGAGATCATCGATCAGACCACGGCACAAGGTGTGCCGTTCGCTCGTGAATACGGGGGACTCCTTGACAACCGATCCTTCGGTGGGGCCCAGGTATCGCGTACGTTCTATGCCCGTGGGCAGACGGGCCAGCAACTCCTCCTCGGTGCCTACCAGGCACTCGCTCGTCAGATCAGTGCCGGTACGGTCGAATTCCACAATCGTTCGGAAATGCTTGAGGTCGTTGTGAAAGATGGTCGGGCGGTGGGCATCGTCGTTCGCGACCTGACAACCGGCGAGATCACGTCACACAGCGCCCACGCTGTTGTTCTCGCAACCGGTGGATATTCAAACGTGTTCTTCCTTTCCACCAACGCGATGGCCTGTAACGCAACAGCCATCTGGAGGGCTCATCGCAAGGGTGCCTACTTTGCAAACCCTTGCTACACCCAGATTCATCCGACATGTATCCCGGTATCAGACGAATTCCAATCCAAGTTGACGTTGATGTCTGAGTCGTTGCGCAACGATGGACGCATCTGGGTGCCCCTTGATCCGGACGATTCACGTCCGCCAAACGACATCCCTGAGGACGAGCGCGATTTCTACCTTGAGCGTCAATACCCAGCATTTGGAAACCTCGTACCTCGAGACGTGGCTTCACGCGCCGCGATGCGGATGATCGATCAAAACCGTGGAGTCGGACCTCTCAAGAACGGCGTTTACCTTGACTTCCATTCAGCGATCGAGCGACTCGGAAAGCACACGATTGAGGAGCGGTATTCGAACCTGTTCGAGATGTATGAACGCATCACTGACGAGAATCCGTATGAGGTTCCCATGCGGATCTATCCCGCGCCCCACTACACAATGGGTGGGTTGTGGGTCGACTACAACCTCATGACGTCGGTACCGGGCCTGTACGCCATTGGGGAAGCAAACTTTTCGGACCACGGTGCCAACCGTCTCGGTGCCTCAGCCCTCATGCAGGGGCTCGCAGACGGCTATTTCGTTCTGCCGTACACGATCGGGCAATATCTCTCCGACTACCTCAATACGGATCCCGTCCCGATTGAAGATGAGGCGTTCACCGACGCAGAGGATGTCGTACGGGAACGCAACGAGCGTTTTCTTTCCATCGGCGGAACACGTTCGGTCGACCATTTCCATCGTGAGCTCGGCAAGGTGATGATCGAGCATTGTGGGCTCGCACGGTCCCGCGAGGGTCTCGAGAAGGCAATTACCGAGATCCAGACGATTCGAAACGAGTTCTGGTCAGATCTCAAGGTGCTTGGGACGTCGGACAACCTCAACCAGTCGCTGGAACGAGCGGGGCGTGTCGCTGACTTCCTTGAGCTCGCCGAGCTGATGTGTCGGGATGCTCTCGATCGCGAGGAGTCATGCGGTGGGCACTTCAGGGTTGAGCATCAAACGGAAGATGGTGAGGCTCTTCGAGACGATGAGAACTTCGCGTTCGTGTCTGCGTGGGAGTGGACCGGTGTTGGTTCACCTCCGGTACGGCACACGGAACCGCTCAAGTTTGAATATGTGGCGCTGTCGCAGAGGAGCTACAAGTGATGGATCTCGCACTCAAGATTTGGCGACAGGCGGGACCCGATACCCCCGGAGAGTTCGCAACCTACATCGTACGTGAGGTCAGTGAGGAGGCCTCATTTCTCGAAATGCTCGACCAGCTCAACGAGGACCTGAACAACCAGGGTGAGGAGCCGATCGCCTTTGACCACGACTGCCGAGAGGGCATCTGCGGCATGTGTGGCGTGATGATCAACGGCGACCCCCATGGGCCGCAATCAGGAACCGCGACCTGCCAGCTCCACATGCGCAAGTTCAAGAACGGGGACACGATCACCGTCGAACCGTGGCGAGCATCAGCGTTCCCGGTCATCAAGGATCTTGTGGTCGATCGCTCCCCGTTCGACCGCATCATTGAAGCTGGTGGCTTCATCTCGATCAACACAGGCGCTGCCCCCGACGCAAACATCATCTCGGTGCCGAAGGAGGCCGCAGATTCAGCAATGAACGCAGCCGCATGTATCGGATGTGGCGCCTGCGTTGCTGCATGCCCAAACAGTGCCGCAAACCTGTTCACAGCGGCAAAGATGCAACATCTCAACCTCCTCCCCCAAGGCCAACCCGAACGCTGGACTCGAGCAGTTGCGATGGTCGAAACAATGGAGGAGTATTTCGGTTCATGTACCAACCACGGCGAGTGCGAGGCTGCATGTCCCAAGAACATCAGCATCGACTTCATTGCCTGGATGAACCGCGACTACGTCAAGGCACAGTTCAAGAATGTGGCAAAGGCGAGCCAGTAGCTCGCTGCGCTCGCGGCTTACAGCTCACAGCTCACAGCTCACAGCTTTCCGAACACCGAGTTCGATGTCGTTCATCGGTTGTCGGTCATCGGTCATCGGTCATCGGATTTCGGGTCTCGGTAGACTTCTGTGAGGTAACCCCCCGAAAGGACACCCAGTGGCCACCTTCCTCAGCGACGAACACTTTGCGGCGGCAAAGGCAGCGCTCGCAACCGACCCAGGCTTTCAAAGCGCCATCGTAGGCGTCGAACTCAGTGCGCAGTTCGACGTTTCCGGCACGCCACAGGGGGATGTCTCGTACTACCTCTCAATCAAGGACGGGGCGGTTGACACGGCCATGGGTTCCAACGATGCAGCAGATGTCACCGTTGCCAGCGATTTTGAGACGTCAAAGGCCATCTCGAAAGGCGAACTGAATGTCCAGATGGCATTCATGACCGGAAAGATCAAAGTCGGAGGCAACATGGCGAAGATCATGATGCACCAATCGGTCCTCAACGAATACGCCAGAGTGCTCTCGGGCCTGGATGTGGAGTACTGAGGCTCGCTTCACTCGCCGCTTAGCTTTCAGCTCACAGCTTTCAGCCCGAAGGTCGGTGTGGCTCGTTGATGGCGGTGATTTCGGGGTATACCGGCGACCAGTGATTGGCTGCAATTCGTCGGTCGATCTCGTCGGTGGATAGCTCCGGGGCAAGCCCGTCTTCGACTGCAGCGCGGGCCACGGCCGCCGCAATTCGGAGGCTGACCGACGGAACATCGTCAAGGGGCGGCAAGATTCCTTTGTCCGGCGAGATATCACTACCGGCATCGGCGACCGCCAAGGCTGCGGTCACCAACATCCGATCGCTCACCTCGGTCGCCCCTACAGCGACCGTGCCCAAACCCAGACCGGGAAACACATAGACATTGTTGGACTGCGATATTCGGTAGGTCACGCCGGCACGGACCACGTCCTCAAAGGGACTGCCGGTGGCAACGATCGCACGACCGTCGGTCCACGCCAACAGGTCAGCGGGTGTCGCTTCAGATCGGCTCGTCGGGTTGGACAGCGGCATGATGATCGGTTGGTCGGTTGCGGCCAACATTGAGGTGACGATTGGTGCGGTGAAGGCCCCGGGCTGGCCCGAGACACCGATCAAGACGGTCGCTCTGCTCTCGGCAACAACAGTGGCCAGATCAGCAGGCCGGTCATCTTCGGCCCAGTCATCAACTGCCCCGAAGGGGTGGGCGAGTTCCACTTGGTGGGGTTTGAGATCTCGACGCCGGTCGTGGATGAGACCCTTGCTGTCGAGCAGGAACAGTTGACGGAGCGGTTCGGCGACGCCCTCGGCGACCAGCGCGTCGCGGATCATCCAGGCGATCCCGGTACCCGCGGATCCCGCACCGGCAATACAGAATCGTTGGTCGGTCAACGAGACGCCGGCGGACCGGACCGCGGCCCAGATGGCAGCAAGTACGACCGCGGCGGTGCCCTGGATGTCGTCGTTGAAGCTGGGAATCCGATGCCGATAGCTGTTGAGCAGTCTCGTTGCGTTGTGCTGCGCTACATCCTCCCACTGCAGCAACACGCCCGGGAACCGTTTCTGGAGGTTCGTTACGAACTGTTCCATGAATGAGCTGTAGTCGGCGTCGTCGACTCTGGGGCTGCGCCAACCCAGATAGCCGCGATCGTCGAGCAGCTCTTCGTTGTTGGTACCCATGTCGAGCATGATCGGAAGGGTTCGGGCCGGATCAATCCCACCGACAACGCTGTAGAGGCTCAGCTTGCCAATCGATATCGCCATGCCGCCGACACCTTGATCGCCAAGGCCAAGCACCCGCTCACCGTCCGTTGCCACAATGACATCCACGTCACCCTCGATCGCGTCCAGCTGAGCGGCCATCTGGTTTCGTTGGGGATAGGACAGAAACAGTCCGCGGGGACGACGATAAATGCGACTGAACTGCTGGGTCGCCAGGCCGACCGTCGGGGTGTAGACGATCGGTAGCGTCGCAGCCAGGTTGTCTCCGATGAACCGGTAGAAGAGCACCTCATTGTGGTCCTGGAGAGCTCGCAGGTAGACGTGGCGCTGCAAATCGTCGTCGAGGCGATCGAACTCGAGTCCGGTGCGCACCAGCTGGTCGTCGAGAGTCTCGATCCTGTCCGGCAGCAGCCCACCAATACCGAGATCGCGACGCTCCGTGGCGCTGAACGCGGTTGACTTGTTCAGGCTGGGTTCAGCAAGGAGCGCTCGACCCCGAAGCGATGTGGCAACGGTTCGGTTTGTGTCCATGTGATGGCTCCCGTGTGTGGCTCTTGACTTGTGGGTTCACGGCAACCGCCGCGTCTCACGCTCGCGCCGGGGAACACACACATGGCGGATCATACTGTCTGTCGGCTTTCCATCTTCAAGGGCTCGCTTCGCTCGCTGCTTACAGCTCACAGCTTTCAGCAGACAGCCCAGAAATGAACAAGGCCGCCCCGTCGGGCGGCCTTGTTCACATTGATTGATCCGTTCAGCCTGGCTTGACCGCATCCTTGAAGGATTTACCGGCCTTGAATGCTGGAACCCTGGTTGCGGTTACGTTGATCGGAGCACCCGTTTGTGGGTTTCGAGCAACACGAGCCGCACGGTCACGGGCTTCGAATGTACCGAAGCCCGTTATCTGTACTTTGCCTGACATCACGACACCGCTGACGATCACATCAAGCGTCTCGTTCACCATCTTCTCGGCCAAAGCCTTCGACTCGCCGGTATTGCGAGCCACTGCTTCAATGAGTTCACCCTTGTTCACTGAAAAACCTCCTCATGTCCACGACGGTCGTGGAACGAATAACACGGGTGTAACTCTACCCCAGCACCCGCCACATCAGCAACAATACGGCTTTCTGCCGATTCATGCACGATCTGAGACATCATTTTCGCGCTCCGCGGCACCCCCTGAACGCGCCACCGCAGGAGCCTTAGAGTTCAATCTGGTTGAGATCTGCGACCTTTTCGGCGACGGCAACCGCAGCCTCCGCTAGTCCTGCTCGTTCGGCATCGGTGAGATCCACCTCGAGTACCTCCTCAACGCCGTTGGCACCGAGTCTGGCGATCACACCGAGGTAGACATCAGATATCCCGTACTGACCCTCCATCCATGCACAAACGGGCATCTCAGCACCCTGGTCTTCGATGACAGCCTTCACCATCGATGCTGCTGCGGCTGACGGTGCGTAATAGGCGGATCCAGTCTTGAGGAACGCGACGATCTCTGCTCCGCCATTTCGCGTACGCTCGACGAGTTCATCGATGGTCTCGGCATCAAGAACCGTACCGATCGGTGTATCGCCGATCGTGCACATTGAAGGAACAGGAACCATCGTGTCGCCATGGGAACCGAGCGTGACCGCGGTGACATCCAGGATGTCGGCACCGGATGCCTCGCTGATAAAGTGGGCGAAACGGGCGCTGTCGAGCATTCCTGCCTGTCCGAGAACCCGACCCTTCGGGAAGCCGGACACATCAGCACAGAGTGTCGTCATCTGGTCGAGCGGGTTGGTGACCACGATGATGACTGCATTGGGAGAATACTTCACGATCTCTTCGGTGACCGCCTTGACGATCTTGGCGTTGACCCCGAGCAGATCCATGCGACTCATACCTGGCTTGCGCGGCAGTCCCGCCGTGATCACAACCACGTCGGAGTCTGCGGTATCGGCATAGTCGTTCGTCCCCGTGACCATCGTGCGGTATCCGAGGATCGGCCGGGATTGGTTCATATCGAGGGCAAGGCCCTGTGGCAGCCCTTCGACGATGTCGGTCATCATGACCTCGTCGACAATGTCCCATTCAGCGATGCGCTGTGCGGTCGTCGACCCATACTTTCCTGCTCCTACCACCGTGACTTTGCTCATTGTGGCAACTCCTTTCAGTCGTCAATCCCACAGCTTCAGCCATCAGCTTTCATTTGGCACTTCTTGCTGAAAGCTGTAAACCGAAAGCTGAAAGCTGATATCTACATTCTGTCCACTACCGCTTGTCCGAACTCTGAGCACTTGACCTCGGTCGCCCCATCCATGAGGCGGGCGAAGTCGTAAGTCACGATCTTGTCGCTGATCGCGGCCTCCATGCCCTTCACAATCAGATCAGCTGCTTCGTCCCATCCGAGATAACGCAGCATCATCTCGCCCGACAGGATGATTGACCCTGGGTTGACTTTGTCCATCCGGGTGTACTTCGGTGCCGTGCCGTGCGTCGCTTCGAAGATCGCGACACCGGTGTCGTAGTTGATGTTCCCTCCGGGTGCGATCCCGATACCGCCGACCTGGGCCGCGAGCGCGTCTGATATGTAGTCGCCGTTGAGGTTCATGGTGGCGATCACGTCATACTCGGCAGGGCGTGTCAAGATCTGTTGGAGGAAAGCATCAGCTATGACGTCCTTCACGAGCAATCTATCTCCGGGATCGCCGTTGCAATCCTCCCATCCAACGGCAACGTCGGAGAACTGCTCCCGCACGACCTCGTAGCCCCATTCGCGGAAGGCACCCTCGGTGAACTTCATGATGTTGCCCTTGTGCACAAGGGTCACAGAGTCACGGTTCTGGTCGAGTGCATACTGAATTGCTGCAGCAACCAGGCGCTTACTCCCGGTTTCTGAGATCGGTTTGATACCGATACCCGAATCTGGTCGGATCTCCCAACCGTACTCCTCATCGAGAAAGGCAAGCAGCTTCGCCACACCCTCGGTTCCGGCCTCGAGTTCCTTTCCTGCATACACATCCTCGGTGTTCTCGCGGAAGATCACCATGTCGATGTCTTCTGGGCGCTTGACGGGCGAGGGAACACCCTTGTACCAGCGGACAGGGCGGAGACAGACATAGAGGTCGAGGATCTGGCGGAGCGCCACATTCAGGCTTCGAATTCCACCACCGATGGGAGTTGTCAAGGGACCCTTGATCCCGACAAGGTGTTGACGGAAGGAATCGACGGTGGCATCAGGGAGCCACTCTCCGGTTTCGTTGAATGCCTTCTCCCCGGCAAGGACCTCGACCCATGCGATCTCGCGATCGCCCCCGTAGGCCTTGGCGACGGCTGCATCGAACACATTCTGAGCTGCTGCCCAAATGTCGGGACCGATGCCGTCTCCCTCGATGAAGGGAATAATTGGATGGTCCGGAACATTCAGACCCGTTTCGCTTTTTGTTATGGCTTCTGCCATCGGTTCTCTCCGTGATGTTGCTTGCTGAATCTGTTCGGCTGGGTGTTGATGTCCTACGACGCCGCTGTCGTTGCAAGAGCCACCGTGTTCATAAGAAGGGAGGCTCTCGTCATCGGTCCGACACCCCCCGGTACCGGTGTGATCGCTCCAGCGATCTCGACGACCTCGTCGAATGCTACGTCTCCGACGAGGCCATCGTCGGTTCGGTTTGTTCCCACATCAATGACGATCGCTCCTGGCTTGACATACGACGCGTCGAACATGCCCGGCCGGCCGACCGCGGTGATCAAGAGGTCAGCGGATCGACAGACCTCGGCGAGGTCCGGTGTTCGTGAATGGGCCTGGATGACGGTCGCGTCGACACCTTTTGCGCCGAGCATCAGCGCCATGGGACGTCCGACGAGGAATGATCGACCAACAACGACGGCGGTCATCCCCGACGGGTCGATTCCGTAGTGATCCAAGATGGTCATGACGCCTGAAGGGGTTGCAGGAAGCGGTCCCGGCCTATCGAGGAGCAGGCGACCCAGGTTGAAGGGGTGGAGACCGTCGGCATCCCTGGTTGGCAGCACACGTTCGACGGCGGCTTCACCGTCGAGGTGGTCAGGGAGCGGAAGCTGCACGATCATGCCACTCACATCGGCTCGCGCATTGAGATCGTCGACCGCGGCAAATACCTGGGCCTGCGTGACGTCAGCTGCGAGCTTCACATCGATCGACGTCATACCGACTTCCTCGGCATCCTTGTGCTTGAATCTCACATAGGTGTGTGACGCAGGATCGTCCCCGACAAGAACCGTTGCAAGCCCGACATCGATGCCTCGTTCCTTGAGCGCAACTACATCGTTGCGGACCCGTTTCTTGACTGCATCGGCAACTTCCTTGCCTGAGAGAATCCGCGCGCTCAATGTTTGAAATGCCTTTGTCCGGTGAACAGCAAGGCTACATCGTGCTCGGTTGCTGACTCAATGATCTCGTCATCACGAACTGATCCCCCCGGCTCAACGATGGCTGTGATGCCAGCAGCCGCGAGGGCATCGGGTCCGTCGCGGAAAGGAAAGAAGGCGTCCGAGGCACAAACTGCACCAACGGCTCGTTCCCCCGCCTTGGAAAGGGCGCGTTCGGCCGCCCCAACCCGCGACTGGTCGCCGGCGCCGACACCAATCGCCGCACCGTCCTTTACAAGGACGATCGCGTTCGATTTGGTGTGCGCGCATACGACCCATGCAAACTCGAGGTCGGCACGCTCTTGAGCGGTGGGCTCGCGGGTCTTGACAGCCCATTGTTGCGAGCCAGTCGGAGTTGTGTCCCGTTCCTGAATGAGAAAACCGTCGTCGATTGTCCGCACATCAGCCGCATGTAACGAAGGGCCAGGCGCGACAAGCACTCTGAGGTTCTTCTTCGAAGAAAGGATCTCTGCTGCGTCCTTGGTGATTGATGGTGCGAGCACGATCTCGACGAAAAAGGACGCAATGGCCTCGGCGGTTTTGGTGTCGAGCTCGCCGTTGAGTGCAACGACGCCCCCGAAAGCCGAGAGGGGATCACACTCCCATGCCTTGGTGAACGCTTGGTACATTGAATCACCGGTTGCGGCGCCACAGGCGTTCATGTGTTTGAGGACTGCAGCCGAGTTGGCTGGCAGGTCGTTGACGAGCCGCCATGCCGCATCGGCATCGGCATAGTTGTTGAACGACATCTCCTTGCCCTGAATCTGATCAGCATGCACCCACCAGCCGTCCGAAATATCGGGTGCGTACAGACCAGCTGCCTGTTGCGGGTTCTCTCCATATCGAAGGTTCTGCCGCTTCCTGAGTGCGAAGACGCGGCGTTCGCCGTCGCGTTCCTCAAGCCAGTTGACGATCGCGGCGTCGTATCGGGCCGTGCGGAAGAAGGCCTCCCTGGCAAGGTCGGTCCGCAACTCGGAAGTCGTGCCTCCGTTTGCGATCGCCTCAAGGATGTCGGGGTATCGATCGGGTGCTACGACGACAGCGACCCAAGCATGGTTCTTGGCTGCGGCACGGATGAGGGTCGGACCCCCAATGTCGATGTTCTCGATGGCTGTCTCGTGATCCGCGCCCGAAGCGATCGTGGACTCGAACGGATACAGGTTGACAACGACAAGCTGAAACGGATCGATCTCAAGGTCGGAGAGATCGCTGCGGTGATCCGAATGACCGAGATCAGCAAGGATGCCTCCGTGAATGCGTGGATGCAGCGTCTTGACACGCCCGCCGAGCATTTCGGGAGCACCGGTCACATCGGCAACCCGTGTCACGGGAATTCCAGCCTCCTCAAGGTACGCAGCGGTGCCACCCGAGGACACGATCTCGACGCCGTGGTCGACGAGTTCCTTCGCAAAGGGCTTCAGGTCTGTCTTGTCGAACACCGATATGAGTGCCCGCGTGATCGGAATTGTCGTCAAAGGACCGCCTCCTCAACCTGACGATCCCAAATGACGGCACCATCAACCACCGAAATTTCACCACGTCCGAACGCACCGACGACTTGTGGATAGAGCCGATGCTCGGCGGCCTGAATTCGCTGCTGGAGGGAAACAACCGTGTCGTCGGGAACCAGTGCGACTTCTGTCTGAGCGATGATCGGGCCGTGATCGACGAGTTCGTCAACGAAGTGGACCGTCACGCCAGTGGTGGAAACACCGGCCGCCAGGGTCTCCTCAATGGCGTGGGCACCGGGAAACAGCGGGAGCATGGAGGGATGCGTGTTCAAGATCGCTTGTGGAAACGCTGCGATGGCACGCGGAGCAAGGATCCGCATGAACCCTGCGAGGACGAGAGCCTCGGCGCCCATGTTGCCACAGACCTCAATGATCGCATCGGTGAAAGCTTCCCTACCGTTGTGATCAGCCCATTCGACGACCGCCGTCTCGATCCCTGCATTGTGTGCCCGGGTCAGCCCATACGCCTCGAGTCGGTCCGATACAACCCCAACGATCCGGCAGCCAAAGTCTGCATCACGTGAGGCATCGATGAGAGCCTGAAGGTTCGTCCCACTCCCTGAGATCAGAACGGCGATGGGAAGCTTCCGTGGCATCGCCTCAATCCTACAAGTGTCCCCGCCTCGACACATTCTGCGCCCTTCATACGCTTCCGGTTGTATGGGGCCCCGAATGGGTGGGTAGGCTGTGGTGATGTATGGGGCGAGCTATCGAGCGGGGCATGAACGAGTTATTGCTCTCGTCGTTGACCACGAGTCAGACACCATTGTCCCTGCCTGCCCGGAGTGGACGACGACCGATGTCGTACGCCACCTTGCGGGGATCTCGGCTGATCTCACCAACCGTGTGTTCGACGGTTTCGCAAGCGACAAGTGGACTGCCACGCAGGTCAGCAGCCGCAGAGGCCTCACGCTCGACGAGGTGATCACGGAGTGGCGAACAACGATCGACGGGGCCGTTGATGTCCTCGACACCATCGATGCGCAGGGTCTCGCTGACCAGCTGAACTCGGTACTCGGGCCGATCCCGCCCTCCGTCATTCCTGCAATGGCGGTGAGCGACATTCTCCACCACGAATTTGATCTTCGGAACGCTTTCGGTGACACCTCGGGACGCGATCTGATTGAGGTCCACGTTGCTGCAGGTGGACATGTCCGGTCCCTCAGACCGATCTTCGCAGCGATGGGTCTCCCGACGATTCGGATCGAAGCAAGCAATACGGGACAGACATGGGGTATCGGACGAGACCAGCCTGTTGCGACGGCATCGGCATCATCGTTCGAGCTGTTGAGGGGCATCGGCGGCCGTCGAACCCGCGACGAGATGCTGGCGTGGGACTGGGATGGCGACGGCGAACCCTTCGTCGACTCAATGGTGCTTCCACACCTTGGGATGCGCACCGCATCGCTCCGTGAGTAGATCTCGGGCACCGGTCGTTCTGTGGGTTCCATTGTGTCGTCAACATGCAATGGAACCCTGGGTATGAGACGGGGTTCGGGCTATCCCATGGCTTGGAGCATGGCGGTGCCCATGTCTGTTGGGGTGGGGGCGATGACCACGCCTGCGGCTTCAAGGGCCTCGATCTTGGCTGCAGCGGTTCCCTTGCCACCCGAGATGATCGCACCGGCGTGACCCATGCGCTTGCCGGGAGGCGCAGAGGTTCCTGCGATGAAACCGGCAACCGGTTTGTTCATGTTTGCGGTGATCCACTCGGCTGCTTCCTCCTCAGCGGTTCCACCGATCTCACCGATCATGATCACACCCTCGGTATCGGGGTCATCGTTGAACAGCTTCAGGCAGTCCACAAAGTTGGTGCCGTTGACAGGGTCACCGCCGATGCCGATGGCCGTCGTCTGGCCAAGCCCGCTCAGCGTCAGCTGATGCACGGCCTCATAGGTCAGGGTTCCTGACCGAGACACCACACCGATCTTGCCCGGCGTGTGGATGTAGCCCGGCATGATTCCGATCTTGCACTCCTGTGGGGTGATGACCCCTGGGCAGTTGGGTCCAACAAGTCGCACATCGCGATCCTGGAGGTAACGCTTTGCTATCACCATGTCAGCAACAGGGATTCCCTCGGTGATACAGATGATGAGCGGCATGCCAGCCTCTGCTGCCTCCATAATGGCGTCTGCGGCGAACGGTGGTGGCACATACACGACGCTTGCGTTCGCACCCGTTGCGTCCACCGCCTCGATGAGCGATCGAAAGATCGGGAGCTCGACCGAATAGGTGTTCTGTCGGCCCTGGACGCCGGAATGGTCGGTCTCGCCTGAGAACGACTCGGTCTGGCCTGCCCGCGACGGGTGCACGGCACCAACCATGTTGGTGCCGTAGGCGATTGCTTTGTCCGTGTGGAAGCTTCCGGTCTTGCCGAGGCCTTGAACCAGAACCTTTGTGTCCTTGTTGACGAGCACACTCATTTGGCCAACTCCACGATCTTGACAGCTCCGTCTTTCATGTCCTCGGCACTCACCACGTTGAGTTCGGACTCATTGATGATCTGCTTTCCGAGTTCAACGTTCGTTCCTTCAAGGCGCACCACGAGCGGGACGTCAAGGCCGACTTCGTGCACTGCGGCCACGATGCCTTCTGCAATGGTGTCGCAGCGCATGATGCCTCCAAAGATGTTGACAAAGATGCCCTTTACGTTCGGATCTGCGGTGATGATCTTGAACGCTGCCGCAATCTGTTCCTTTTCGGCACCTCCGCCAACGTCAAGGAAGTTGGCCGGTTCGCCCCCGACGTACTTGATGATGTCCATGGTTGCCATGGCGAGACCTGCCCCGTTGACCATGCAACCGATCGAACCGTCGAGTTTGATGAAGCTGAGCCCGTATTCCTTGGCCTGCGCCTCGGCCGCGTCCTCTTCGGATGGATCCCGGAGTGCAACGATCTCGGGATGTCGAAACAAAGCGTTGGCCTCGAACGACATCTTTCCGTCGAGCGCCATGACCCGTCCATCGGTTGTGACGACGAGTGGGTTGATCTCAACGAGGTCCGTGTCGAGGTCCACCGCGGCCTTCGTGAGCGTTTTGAGGAAGACTGCGGCGTTTCGTGCTGCTGGTCCCTCAAGCCCGAGACCCGCTGCAACCCGAGCCGCTTGAAAATCTCTCAGCCCAAACGCCGGATCAATCTCTTCCTTGAGGATCTTTTCGGGCGTCTCCTCGGCAACGACTTCGATCTCGGTTCCCCCCTCAGTGGAGGCCATGACAATGTTGCGGCTGGTGGATCGGTCAAGCAGCACTGACAGGTAGAGCTCTGTCGCGATATCGATGCCCTGTTCGATGTAGAGCCGGTTGACGGTCTTGCCCTCTGGTCCGGTCTGGACCGTGACGAGCGTAGAACCGAGCATCTTTGATGCGAGCTCAGCGACCTTCGCCTTCGTTGCTTCAACGCCACCATCGATGCCGTCAAGAACAACATTGACACCGCCAAGCTCAGGATGCTCGATGAATCGACCCTTGCCCCGGCCCCCCGCATGGATCTGGGACTTCACAACAACGACAGGATTCCCCGTCTCCGCAACGAGCTTGGCTGCAGCCGCACCAGCGGCATCGGGGTCGGTGACCATGATGCCCGCTGGCACGGAGAGCCCTGCGTCCTTCATCAGGGCCTTGGCCTGGTATTCGTGGATCTTCACGTGCCCTCCTCGGGTGCGGTTGCGTGCGTGTTGTTGGGCGCCGGTCAGTCCGGCGAAAAGGTCTCAGCGACCCACGTTTGGATCGTTTCCAGCGAGGTTCCCGGCCCAAAGATCTTTGCAATGCCTGAGGCCTCGAGTTCGGGGATGTCCGCGTCGGGAATGATGCCGCCACCGAACACGACCACATCGCTGGCCCCCCGTTCGGCGAGTTCAGCAACCACACTCGGAAACAGCGTCTTGTGTGCACCCGACAGAGCAGAAAGCCCGACCCCGTCGACATCCTCTTGGATGGCGACCGAAGCGATGTTTGCTGGCGTTTGGTGCAGACCGGTGTAGATCACCTCACAACCGGCATCTCGCAGTGCTCGGGCGACAACCTTTGCTCCACGGTCGTGGCCATCAAGGCCGGGCTTTGCAATCAGGATCCGCGTGGGCATCAGCCGATGGTAGGTCTGACACAGACGTTCCTTCTGCTGGCTGTCTCGATCAACCTAGAGTCATGAAGTGCTCGATCTCAATCCGATCCTCGTACTCGGTGCCTCCCTGTCGCTGATTGCCATTGCCGTTGGCGTATCGGTGATCCTCAAGCTCGGATTCGAACGTTCCATCGTGTGGGCGTCTGCACGCGCAGCATTCCAGCTCGGCGTGGTGGGGTTCGTGCTTGCCCTTGTTCTCGGTACGGACTGGGAGGCACTGCTTGCTGTCGTGTGGGTGCTCGGTATGGTCGGTATCGCTGCATGGGTGACGGCCAACCGAGCAGGGACACGCTCGATCTTCCTCTCTGCGGCACTGGCGATCGGAAGCGCAACCGCACTGTCACTTGGCATCGTCTTCGGTTTTGGCGTGCTCCCGCTCGAGCCGATCCAGGTGATCGTGATCGCGGGGATCACGATCGGGAACGCCCTGACTGGGACGGTGGTGTCTGCCGACCAGGTTCGTAAGCAGATGACGGAAGGAGCGGCGCAGGTTGAAGGGCTTCTTGCCCTCGGCTTCTCATCCAAGAAGTCCTCGATGTTCGTGGTGCGAGAGGCGACACGTGTCGCCCTCCTCCCCCAAATCGAACGCACCAAGGTTGTCGGGCTTGTCTCCCTTCCTGGCGCGATGGCTGGTCTTCTCATCGCAGGCGTCGCGCCCCTCGACGCCGTGGTGATCCAACTCGTCGTGATGCTCCTCGTTCTTGGAACGGTCGCCATCTCCTCAACGGTGATCGCCGTGCTCACGGCTCGCGCTGGATTCACACCCGATCAACGGCTGCGAGCGGTCCCCGGTCAGCGGTGAGGCGAGAACCAGAAGTCCGACGTCAGACGTCAGACTTTTTCCAGTGGGGCCCAGGCCAGGAGTAGGCGCTTCGTGCCGGGGCCATCGAAGACAACAACGGCTTCAGCTCGCTCACCGGCTCCGACGATGTCGCGGACGACGCCCTCTCCCCAATGGGAGTGGCGCACCCGGTCGCCAGCCTCGATGTCGGCGTCGGAAACAGTCGATGTTGGGGTTCTCGCCTCCATCGTCGCCGATCTCCGTGTCCGCTTGGTCTTGTGGGTGAGGCTCGCTGGTATCTCGCTGAGGAACCTGCTCGGGCCGTTGAAGTTGTTCTGACCCCACAGATTCCGGCTCCACGCCCTGGTGAGGTACAGGCGCTCCTCGGCCCGTGTGATTCCTACGTAACAGAGGCGCCGCTCCTCCTCAAGTTCCTTGGGATCACCAAGCGCCCTCACGTGGGGAAAGACCCCATCTTCGAGTCCCGTGAGAAATGCCACGGGGAACTCAAGGCCCTTAGCGTTGTGCAGCGTCATGAGGGTCACGTTCGACGCTTCGATCTTGGCATCGGCGTCGGCCACGAGACTTATGGCCTCAAGGAACATCTGGAGTTTCCCTGTCCCGTCGAGTGCCGCCCACTCGTCTGGTCCGACAGATGCTGGTCCCGTCTCTGCAAACTCGGCTGCCGCGCTCTGGAGCTCCTTGAGGTTCTCCTCACGACCCATCGCCTCGATGCTGCGTTCGGCCCGGACGGAGTCGAGATATCCCGTGTCATAGAGCACCGCCTCGACCGCTGCCTCGGGACCGAGTGCAGCCTTGGTTGCCACGACGTCCATGAGAGCAACAAATTCGAGAATCGACCTCTTGGCGCGTTCGGTCAGCTGGTCGATCTCGCCAGCTCGGCGAAGGGCATCCATGAAACCGATAGCTTCGCGTTCGGCAAACCGGTCAACATGCGCGATCGTCGTATCACCAATCGAACGCCGCGGAACATTGATGATTCGCTTCAACGCCACCTGGTCGTCCGGATTGACCACGGATCGCAGATATGCAAGCGCGTCCTTCACTTCCCTGCGGTCGTAGTACTTGAGTCCACCAATGACCTGATAGGCCACGCCAAAGCGGACAAACAGTTCCTCAATCACTCGTGATTGGGCGTTGGTCCGGTAGAACACTGCGATGTCGCTCAACGCCATGTCGAGGTCTTCGAGACGGGCAATCTCTTCTGCGATGAACGCAGCCTCCTCGTGTTCATCCTGGCCCTCAAAGACGACGATTTGCTCGCCAGATCCCTCATCGGTCCAAAGCTTCTTTGGCTGCCGGGTTGTGTTGTTGACGATGACGGCGTTTGCTGCGTCCAGAATCGTTTGGGTCGATCGGTAGTTCTGTTCGAGCAGGATCAGCCTGGCGTCGGGATAGTCCTTTTCAAACGCCATGATGTTGCGCATGTCGGCACCCCGGAAGGCGTAGATCGACTGGTCAGAATCTCCAACGACACAGATGTTTCTGTGTTTGTCTGCGAGCATCTTCACAAGAATGTACTGGGCGTGATTGGTGTCCTGATACTCGTCAACGAGGATGTACCGAAACTTGGTCTGCCATCGGTCAAGTACTGCGGGAAACGCTTGGAGCAGCTCAACGGTGAGCTTGAGGATGTCGTCAAAATCGACCGCTGACGCCTCAACCAACCTTTGTTGATACAGCCGATAAATGTCTGAAACCTTGTCGTGGTAGAACCCAGCGTCTTGGGAAGCAAAGGTCTCGTGATCGATCAGCTCGTTCTTGGCTTTTGAGATCGCACCCTTGATTCGCCGAGGGGGAAACCGTTTCGTATCAAGGTCGAGGTCCTTGATACACATCGATATGAGTCGGACCGCATCAGCCTCGTCGTATATCGAAAAGGAGCTCCGGTAACCGAATCTGTGGATCTCCTGTCGAAGGATTCGCACGCATGCAGAGTGGAAGGTTGAGACCCACATGTTGTAGGCAACGCCGCCCACGAGATCGGCGACGCGTTCTTTCATCTCACCAGCAGCCTTGTTCGTGAATGTGATCGCCAGAATGTCGTACGGAGATACGTTCAGGTCCCGAATGAGATGCGCGATCCGGAACGTCAGAACCCGTGTTTTCCCCGATCCGGCACCAGCAATCACAAGCACAGGACCCTCGGTCGCTGCGACGGCTTCGCGTTGGGTCGGATTGAGATGCGCAAAGAGCGGGGATTCAGTCACGCTCCGAGTGTAAGTCGGAGGGCCGATGACCGATGACCGATGACCGATGACCGATGAAAGCTGTGAGCTGTGAGCTGAAAGCTCCTATTCCACAGTTACGGCTTCGGCAATCAGCTTGCTCAGCTTCTCCACGAGGGCACCCTTCTTGAAGTCTGACTTGTCGAAGATTGCATCGGCGCCCGCAAGCTCGGCGCGCTCCTTGTCCTCTTGCGACGCGACTCCCGAGAGCATCACGATGGGAATGCTTCCGTAGCGCTGTCGAACCAGGTGGATAAGAGCTACCCCATCAGCCCGTGGCATCGAGAAATCGACGACCAACGCATCGATCTTGCTCTCACCAAGCACCGACAGCGCATCTGCGACCGAACCTGCCGAGAGGGTGGCAAACCCGTGCGATGCAAGAACGCCCGACACGACCTGTCGAACTCCCTGACTGTCGTCAACGACGAGAACCGTGCTGACCGGTCCCGATGCTCGGATCTCGTCGTCCTGGAGGCTCGACGCCAGACGCCCGGCGTCGACGAGCAGCACCGTGTCATCACCGCCGAGAAGCGCCACTCCGGTGACCACCGTGGATCCCGACAGGAGTGGCCCAAGGTCCTTCGTGACGACCTCCCGAACATCGAGCGTCCTGTCGACGGCAAGGGCAATTGGACCGAGTGGGCTCTGGATGATCATGACCTCCGCCGGCATGCCCTCAACATCAAGCCCCGCTACCGTTGCGAACGATGAGTACGGAATCCGTCCATCGTCGAAGGTGATCGTCGAGCCTCGCTCGGATACCTCAATCTCAACTTCGCCGATGGGAACCGATCCGACAACGGTCGCTTCGGGAAGACCCCATGAGCGACCGCCAGCCTCGAACAGCTGAGCTCTTTGGAGGGCGCGGTGCGCGGGAATGGTGATCGTAAATGTCACACCATCGGACGACGACGTCATCGCAAGCGAGCCGTACACCTCTTCGACAATCTGGGAGATTCGGAACAAACCATCTCCATCGCCTGTGAACTCAGACGATTGAGGATTCGTTGAGAAGCCTTCGGAAAACAATGCAGCCCGCAACTCCTCCGAGGATGGATCGCCCTCAACGAGACCGAGTCCCAGCGCGGTTTCTCGCACCGCTGTCCAATCGATACCGGCGCCGTCGTCCGCCACCTCGATCGTCACATGCTGGCCGTCGCTCTTGAACCCCACAGAAACGGTTCCCTTCGAAGACTTGCCAGCACGGACACGGTCTTCGTGTGGCTCGATTCCGTGTACGACCGCATTCACCATCAGCTGGCGTACGACTTCACCGACGCGGTCAACCATCTGCCGATCGACAATGGTGTCTTCACCGGTGACGATAAGCTCAACGCGTTTCTCACACTTCTTGGCGAGATACTTCATCACCTGTGGCAGTGTCGCCAGTGTGGATTCCATGGAAAGAGATGTCAGCCCCAATGCACGATGCTCAAGATCCATCGACGAACGTCTCACAGTCTCGATCGCCTCAAGCGCACCCTCGGCTGCGGGAATCGACCTCGCCTCCGCCGTCTGGAGAACGTGACCTGCGTGTGTGCTGAGAGACTGCAGATCCATGCGCAGAGCTGCGACATCATTGATCATGCGGTACAACCGCCCGGCATTGACCGGGACCGACTCCTCGGCCGCCCACGCCTCGACGGCGCTGGCGAGGCCCCCGAGTCCGTAGACCGGAATCGCGTCACCATCGAGCATCGACCCTTCAATGTCGAGAAAAGAAATGTCGATGTCTCCGTCGATCACCGCCATCGGATCCGACGCGGTACGTTGGGCAGCGGCGGCTAACTCATCGGGCTGTGTGCGATGAGTAGCCGCAGCCTGCCCTGCTCCGCCCGCGAAGGCAGATCTCACGATCTCAATGGTGACGACAGGCATCCCGAGCTTGCCGTCCGGGCCAGGCTCGAACACGAGCCTGTCTTCCAGGTCTGGGCTGTCGTCCGGTAGGGGACTGTCCTCCGGGACAGGGCTGTCTTCCGGTGCGGGACCCAGATCTTCCGGTGGTGATGCAGCGATCTCCGCAGGCGATATCGGAATCTCGATGGTCTCGGGAACATCGGGAGTCGGATGACGGTCATCGGGTGTCGGATGTCGGTCGTCCGACGTCGGTGGTTCACCATCGGACGTCGGTGGTTCATCACCGGTGGGCGATGAACGATCGTCGATGGTCAGTCGGACGTCGTAGGTCTTCACCTCGACTGGTTCTGCAAACATCGGCTCTGGCAGCTCGGCAAGTCTCGCCGGTTCATTGATCAGGGTTCGGATTGCCTCAATTGCTCCGGAGACCCCATCAGGATCGCCACCCAAGGCATCCGGTAGCGCCTCGACCAAGAGGCTGAGCGCCCTTCCGAGCATCACGGCAGGTTGAATCTCACCGTGTTGAATCCAACGCCAGACAACCTCACAGGTCTCGCCTCCCCTGGCGATCACCTCGTGCCCCATGACCCGGCCGGTCCCCTTGATGGTGTGACCTTCGCGCACCATTCGTCCCGCAAGCTCGATGGTCACTTGGCCGTCGATGATGGCCTTGGCGCCTTCGGCCAGGGATGACGCCCGTTCAGTGAGTTCCTCACGGAACAGACTCTCGAGGTCGGGATCGTATTGCACAGCCATTCATGTCCCTGCGTTGCCGCATTGGTTCTACTGTGCGATATCGGACATACCGGCATAGGTCTTAAGGACTATGGGCTTTTCAGAAGTCAGAAGTCAGAAGTCAGAGGCGCTCCAAACACCGTCCTCCAGCGTAAACGAGAATGGATTCTGAAGTCGGAGGTTGGCAATCGGTCATCGGTCATCGGTCATCGGTCATCGGTCATCGGTTGTCGGTAATCCGAATTACTCCCACTCGATGGTGGCGGGGGGCTTCGACGAGATGTCATAGGCGACGCGGTTGATGCCAGGCACCTCGTTGATTACGCGAGACGAGATCTTGGCCAGTACGTCGTAGGGGATGCGTGCCCAATCAGCGGTCATGGCATCGTCGGAGGTCACAGCCCGCAGAATGAGTGGATAGGCGTAGGTCCGTCCGTCACCTTGCACCCCCACGCTCTTGATTGCTGGGAGCACACCGAACGACTGCCAGATCTCTCGGTACAGCCCGGCTTTGCGGATCTCGTCGAGGACAATTGCGTCCGCGGCCCGGAGAATGTCGAGCCGCTCAATCGTGACGTCACCAATGATTCGCACCGCAAGTCCCGGACCGGGAAAGGGCTGGCGCCACACGATCTCTTCAGGAAGTCCGAGCTCCTCACCCACGCCGCGAACCTCATCCTTGAAGAGATCCCTCAGCGGTTCGACGAGATCAAAGTTCATGTCATCAGGCAGACCACCGACATTGTGATGGCTCTTGATCTTCGCAGCGTCCTTGGTACCCGATTCGATCACATCGGGATACAACGTGCCTTGGACGAGGTAGTCGGCACCGTCAATATCGGCGGCAACCTCTTCAAACACTCGGATGAACGTTTCCCCAATGATTTTCCGCTTTTCCTCTGGATCCGTGACACCTGACAGCGCATCGAGAAACCTGTCCTGAGCCTGGACATGGATCAGGTTCATGTGGAAGTGGTTACGGAACGTTTCCTCAACCTGATCGCCCTCACCCATTCGCATCAACCCGTGGTCAACAAAAACGCACACCAGCTTGTCACCTATCGCCCTGTGGACCAACGCGGCGGCAACAGACGAGTCAACACCACCAGACAACCCGCAAATCGCAGTGCATTCCCCGACCATCTCGCGAATTGACGCGACGGACCGTGCGATGATGCTTTCGTTCGTCCACGACGGTCGTGCTCCACAGGCATCGAAAAGGAACCGCTCAAGAACCGCTTGTCCGTGTTCTGTGTGTCCAACCTCGGGATGGAACTGCACCCCATACAAGCCCCGCTCGCGGTCTTCCATGGCGGCCACCGCTGCATCGGGTGTTGAGGCTGTCACTGTGAATCCCTCGGGTGCGGCGGACACGGCGTCGTTGTGACTCATCCACACCGTTTGCACCTCGGGAAGTTCTCTGAAGAGACCGCCATCATCAGAGACGGTGAGCTCGGCGGGTCCGAACTCAGATGTCCCCGTCGGGGCGACGGTCCCACCGAGCGCCTTTGCAAGCACCTGATGGCCGTAACAGATCCCAAGCACCGGAATCCCAAGACTGAAGATCGTCTCATCGATCCCATATGCGTCGGTGGCATACACCGAAGCTGGACCTCCCGAGAGGATGATTCCGATCGGCTCCTTGGCCCGCACCTCCTCGGCGATTATCTCGCGAGATACGATTTCGGAAAAGACGTTGGCTTCACGAACCCGTCGTGCAATCAACTGGGCGTACTGAGCCCCGAAATCGACGACGAGCACCCTGTCGAAGTCACCCGTGGATGCGTGGCCAGAGACCGATGGTGCCCCCATCAGCCCATCCCCACGCCCTGGGATCGTTGCAGCCGCTTTCCCTCTGTCTGGAGGGCGGGGGCAACCATGACTTCGGCCTTCTGGAATTCCTTGACCGTCGCATATCCGGTGGTGGCCATCGAACCTCGGAGTCCACCAAACAGGTTTCTTCGCCCGTCGTTCTCGTGTGCGGGACCAACAAGAATCTCCTCAAGGGATCCAAGCGTCCCCGTTTCAACGCGGGAGCCACGAGGAAGTGTTGGATGGAAGGTCGCCATCCCCCAGTGATAGCCACCCGAGGGCGACTCAGAACTCGATGCAATGGGCGATCCAAGCATGACAGCATCAGCACCACAAGCGATTGCTTTGGAAATGTCTCCCCCGGTTCGCATCCCACCATCAGCAATGACGTGGACGTAGCGACCCGTCTCCTCAAGGTATGAGGTACGAGCTCCTGCAGCATCGGCGATTGCCGTGGCCTGCGGCACACCGATACCGAGCACACCCCGCGTGGTGCATGCCGCCCCCGGACCAACACCGACCAGGACCCCGATGGCACCGGTGCGCATGAGGTGGAGAGCACCTGAATAGGAGGCACAGCCCCCGACGATAACCGGCATCTCAACTTCGCGAATGAAGGCATAAAGATCAAGGGGCTCCGTTCGTGAACTCACATGCTCAGCAGACACGACCGTCCCCTGGATGACGAGAACATCAAGCCCGCCCGCCTTGGCGTAATCGATGTAGGTAGCCACATTCTGAGGCGTGAGACTTCCGCATGCGGCGACGCCAGCAGCCTTGATCTCCCGTACCCGCTGCGTGATGAGCTCCGGTTTCACCGGCATCGCATACAGCTCCTGCATACGTTGGGTGGCCTTTTCGTTTGCCAACGATGCAATCTCGTCGTAGACGGGTATCGGATCCTCGTAACGTGTCCACAGTCCCTCAAGGTTGAGACACGCCAGGCCGCCGAGCCTGCCGATCTCGATCGCAGTGGCTGGGGTGACAGCTGAGTCCATGCCGGACGCCATCAAAGGAAGATCAAAGGTGAATGCATCGAGTTCCCACGACAGATCAACATCTCGTGGATCTCTGGTGCGTCGTGAAGGCACGATCGCAATGTCATCGAATCCCCATGCTCGTCGACCCGTTTTTGCGATACCGATCTCGATTTCCACGAGAGAACCTCCGGTTGGTGCCAGCAATCGGCAGGCTACTCGTTCCTGGATACTGGTCGATCCCTGCCAAGCAAGGAAATGAACCGGTGGACTAGTAACCCCTTATTCCGACAGCCTCATAGACCTCACGCTGGTACCCGACTGAAAGCTCGCGAGCCTTCTCCCCCGAGGTTCGTAGCACGTCACGCACATCCCCGTTCTTCAAGGCGTTGTATGCGGCTTTGACAGGAGCCAGCTCTTCGATGACGGCTTCGGCAACCGCCGCCTTGAAGGCTCCGTAGCCACCATCTCCATACTCCTCAACGAGGTCGTCGATCGACCGATCAGTGCAGGCTGCCATGATCTCAAGGAGATTCGATATACCTGGCTTTGCTTCGGTGTCGTAGCGGACAACAGGATCGCTGTCTGTGACGGCACTTTTGATCCGCTTGCTGATCACATCTGCGTTGTCAAGGATTGATATGGACGCCTTCGGCTGACTATCAGACTTCGACATCTTCGAGGTCGGATCTGTCAACGACATGACACGCGCTGAGGTTTCGGGGATGTACGCCTCGGGGATCGGAAACACATCACCGAAGCGGTTGTTGAATCGTTCAGCAACATCTCGCGTCACCTCAAGGTGCTGTCGCTGATCATCGCCGACCGGAACAAGATTTGCTCGGTACAGCAGAATGTCGGCCGCCATCAGGACAGGGTACGAGTACAGGCCGAGGTTGGATGCGTGGCCCGCCGCTGTCTTGTCCTTGAATTGGGTCATACGGTTGAGCACACCCATTGGCATGAGTGTGCTGAGAATCCACGCGAGTTCAACATGGCCGGAAACCTGGCTCTGGGTATACAGGAGCGAGCGAGCCGGATCAATTCCAAGCGCCAGAAGCACTCGGGCTGTGTCAACCCTCGCCGCTTCGAGATCAGCAGGGTTGTACTCAACGGTCATGGCGTGCAGGTCGACGATGCAGTAGATCGCGTCGTAGTCACTCTGGAGTCGAGCCCAATTGCGGAATGCTCCGAGATAGTTCCCAAGATGCGGCTGCCCGGTGGGCTGCACCCCCGAAAAGATCCGCTGTTTTCCCTCGCCCCTCACGTGTGCGTCCTTTCCAGCAAAAACGCCGGCAATTGAATCGCCGGCGCTGCCCACAGTTGACATACGGCGATTCCTATTCGCCGGACCGCCAAATGCTGAGCTTCATTCTCATGCATCAACGATAGCTCAGTTTCTTGCCGATCTGCAGGTCCAGACATCGGAGCCAGCCCCTTCTGACGAATTGACCTAACCGCAGATATGGTCCATACTTCTGAGTTCATGACTGAGACCGCAACCACCATCATCATTATGTAGGCGCATACGTCGTCATTAGACGTGTGCGCTCCTGAACCCTCCGATCCGGAGGGTTCTTTCGTTGGAGAACCCATGACCCAAACAGTTGAAATCTATGACACGACCTTGCGAGACGGCACCCAACAGGAGGGAATCTCGCTGACACCGAAGGACAAGCTCACGGTCTGCCGTCTGCTCGATGACCTCGGGGTTGCCTATGTGGAAGGTGGATGGCCCGGCGCCAACCCAAAGGAGGACGAGTTCTTCCAGATGGCTCGCACTGAGCTGTCCATGCAGAACGCCAAGCTTGTTGCTTTCGGTGCGACACGGAAGGCAGGCGTCCTGGCTGAAGATGACGAGCAGGTGAATAAGCTTCTCGCAGCCGAAACCGGGACCGTGTGTCTGGTGGGTAAGTCGTGGGACTACCACGTTGAGCACGCCCTTCGTACTTCACTCGATGAAGCAGTCGCGATGGTGACCGATACGGTCGCGTTCTTCCGTTCGCACGATCGTGAGGTCTTCTTCGATGCCGAGCACTTTTTTGACGGGTACCGCTCCAACCCAGATTTTGCTCTTGCGGTGCTCCGGGCAGCCCACGACGCAGGCGCCACACGTCTCGTGCTGTGTGATACGAATGGCGGATTTCTCTCCCATGAGGTCGAGCAGACGGTCGGGGAGGTGACCGAAGCCATCTCGGACGGAACCTTCGGTTGTCACTTCCACAACGACACAGGACTGGCCGTTGGAAACTCCCTCACGGCCGTGCGCAATGGAGTCTTCCAGGTCCAGGGCTGTGTGAACGGATACGGCGAACGCACCGGCAACGCCGACTTGTGTTCGGTCATCCCCAACCTCAGTCTCAAGATGGGATACACCACCATCCCGAACGAGCGGCTTGGCAAGCTGACCGCGATCTCCCATCACATTGCCGATGTGATGAATCTGACGCTTGACCCACACCTCCCTTACGTCGGTGCATCAGCGTTCACCCACAAAGCAGGACTGCACACCTCCGCCATGGCCCGAAGGCCTGACGCGTACGAACACATGGCTCCAACCGCGGTGGGCAATGAGACCCGCATGGTTGTGTCCGAGCTTGCTGGTAGATCGACGGTCATGGCAAAAGCGAAAGAGTCTGGACTCGACCTGACTTCCTCACAAGCACAGCTGGTGATCGATCGAATCAAAGAACGCGAACACCTCGGGTACACCTATGAGTCCGCCGGAGGCTCCTTTGAGCTGCTCGCCCGCGAGGCGTCGGGATGGAAACAGGATTTCTTCGATGTTGAGTCCTACCGCGTCTTCGTCGAGCACCGCAACGGGGACGTCGTCGCCGAGGCGACAGTCAAGGTCGTCGTCGACGGTAAACGGATCGTCTCGACACGTGAAGGGGACGGCCCGGTTTCGGCGCTTGACCGTGCACTGCGGGCAGGGTTGGCCGATCGATACCCCCACGTCGATTCGATCAAGCTGACCGACTACCGCGTGCGTGACCTTGATAGCTCCGATGGTACGAGCGCGAGGGTACGCGTCATAACCGAACACACCGACGTCGACTCAACATGGGGAAGCGTCGGCGTACACCAAAACATCATCGATGCATCATGGACAGCAATTTCCGACGGACTCCTGATGGGTTTGGTCCACCACCGTGAACGAGCCGAATCGGCGTAGTAGCTCCCAACGCCGGAGCTCACTCACCAGAATCGCTCTCGGTCCTGGGAGCTGACCGTTCCCGCAGAACCGTCACATAGGCGATCTGATTGATCGTGAGGTTCCGTCGCGTCCCTCGTTTTGACAACCGTGACCCACTCAGTACCCGATAGGGCTGGACGCGCACTTTCTTCGGCCCGGTCCCGGGTTTGGGAAAATCGACAATCTCCGCATACTCGATGAGTGCACCATCGTGCATGTGAATCGACACAAGGTTTCCCGTGCTGTGGGCCTCGGTGAGTTCTGTCAGGACGGATGCGATGCTCATGGGATCCATAGTGGCCGAATTCGCCGCAACAGCCAACTCCACTTGGGCGAACGCCGTCTGCGCAAGATATCCGCAGGGGTATATAAAAAAATTATGAGAAACCCCTAGTAATAGATCCCAAGCTGTGTTACTTTGTGAAAGGAATCACAAGAAGTTTGTGTATAAAGTCACAACTGGGTTCCAAGAAAGTAGGGAACGGAAATGCTCACTCGACTCCGCACACTCGGAATTGTCGTTGCGGTAATCGGAGTCCTCTTCCTGTTTGGTGGCGGTTACGCCTATATGCAGGTTCAGGCGGGCTACGACTCATTGCAGTCATTCAGCGAGGCACAGAACGTAACACTGTCGTACAACGAAGACGGCCAGCTCGTCGATCGTGGCACCACCGAAGGTGCCGATGCGATCATGAGCGTGCTCGTTGACGATTGGAACTATCCCGTCAACGAGGCGGATTTCGATCCGAACGATCCACTTGTCAATACGGCAACAGAGTACATGTACCAGATGGCCACGATCGGCTATCACACCTTGCACAGCACGCAGACCGTGGTGCTTGACGAACCCGTCGAATACAACGGCGAGACGTTCCCAGCAGGCTCTTACGAGGTCGTGATCAACGAGGTTGGCAGCCCAGAACGTGTCGCAGCGGGTCTCGGCGGCTACTGGACCGACTTTGATCGCTCGCACCCCCTCGAGGGTAAGGCACGAGACATGGCATGGTCCGGAACCGCACACGCTCTCTACGGTGAGCTCGGTGTCGGAACCGTCACTGCCTCCACACTGCAGCTCGGGCTTGGCGTCACGGCGCTGCTCTTCGGACTCGGCCTGACGTTCGGGTTTGTCGGACTCGGCATGGTTTGGGTCGCACGGGGCAAGAGAGAAGATCTTGTCCCTGAGACCGTTCCCGAGGCCTGGGTTCCGCAAGACTCAACCGTCTAGCCACCAGGTCCGCGACAGAGAGAAGGCCCCTTCGGGGGCCTTCTCTTTATTTGGTGCCACGTTGATAGCTCACCGCGGCACCGTGGGAGCAAGGTCATCGATCAGGTTCCACAGGGCATCGACATGATGGCTCGTAGTCCGTGTTTGGCCGACGACAACTCGGATGAAGGTGGTGCCATCAAGGATGGACGGGGTAACCGCGACCTTTCCTGAGTTGTTCAGCGCCTCGGCCAACGCCGATGTTGCGTCGTTGCCGCCGCGGTGCGTGAAACAAACAAGTCCAAAGGGATGTGGTGCAAACAGGTCGAATCGGTCATCCTCCTCGATTCGGTCGGCAAGGAGTTCAGCGAGGCCAACATGGCTGCGCACCATCGCTTGGATCCCCGACACCCCATAGCTTCGGATGACCCACCACAGCTTCAGCGCTCGGAAACGACGGCCGAGCGGCACGTGCCAATCGCGATAGTCGATGACCGCACCGGATTCCGTTGCCTTGTTCCGGAGATACGGGGGCAAGATGCTGAGCGTTTCGATCAGCGGGGCACGATCGGCGACCCACAGGATGTTGCAGTCGAAGTTCACCATCATCCACTTGTGCGGGTTGAAGGTGTAGCTGTCGACCCGATCAATCCCGTTGATATGGTGCCGAAACTCCTCACACACCATGGCAGCGCCGGCGTACGCTGCGTCAACGTGGTGCCAGAGCCCGAATTCTTCGGCAATGTCGGAGATTTGGGCGACAGGATCAACGGCAGTCGTACCGGTCGTTCCAATTGCAGAAACCACGGCGACAGGAAGAAGACCGGCATCGAGATCGGCAGCGATCGCGTTCCGAAGCGCATCGGGACGCATTGCCCATTCGGTGTCGACGTCGATTTCGCGAACGTGACCAATTCCCGCAACCACGCATCCCTTCACAATGGAGGAATGGGCCTGCGTCGATGCATACACAACCATGTTCTCGGCATGTCCTCGGTCCTTGTTCTTGTGTCGTGCGACCACGAGCACGGCGTGGGTCGAGTCAGACGCGCTCATCTGGATCACTCCCCCGCCTGATCGGGTTGATTTCCACGACTGTGGGAGCGCCATCATGTCCACGAGCCAGTCGAGTACCTTCGACTCGATCTCGGTCGCGGCCGGCGACGTGGACCACAGCATTCCCTGGACCCCGAGACCTGCGGAGGCTATCTCAGCAAGGATCGATGGTGGCGACGTGTTTGCGGGGAAATAGGCGAACCAGTTTGGCGACTGCCAGTGGGTGATGCCGGGCATGACGACGTCATTGAGATCGGCGAAGAGCGACTCGAATGGCTCGCCGTCGTCGGGCGCGTTGTCGGGGAGCAGAGCCGAAATCTCACCGGGTTCCACCTGGGAGAACACGGGGAATTCGTCTGCTGTTTCGAGATAGTTGACGACCCAGTCGATCATTGCATGGCCGTTTCGACGGAACTCTTCGGGAGTCATGTGGTCCGGCGGTTTGGGCGGGTCACTCGGCATGGACACAGTGGTCACACATCGGTGGAATGTCGGGTTCGCTGGGACGAGCCGTTGGAACGGACAACCTCGAGAAGGTTCCTCATCATGAAGGCGGTTGCTCCCCAGAGGATTCCCTCATCAAATTCGTAGAACCACAACGAATACCCAAACCAGGGTCGAATGGTCCAAGCGTCCTCGTCGAGAAGTTCAGCGATCGTCGGTTCGATGATGACATCGACCTCTTTGGGATCAGCCACCAGTTGGTCTGGCCGATCAATGCGAACGACGACAGGCACGATCGGTTTGTCTCGGTTCCGCGTCGTCACCGGCTCAAGGCCTCCGAGGACCTCAAGGATGTTCTCTGGCGGCAGGCCGATCTCTTCCCAGGCTTCTCGGGTTGCCGTGGAGATCGGCTCTTCACCACCCTCGCGGTGGCCGCCCGGAAAAACGATATCTCCCGGATGTGTCGGCATGTTGTCTGGTCGCTTGGTGAGGATGACCCGGATTTCGTCGTCTGCATCTTCATAAAGGGCAACGAGAACCGCCGCCTCGGATCCCGGAGGATCCACGACGGCTGGAAGGGTTCTGTACACCGACCATTTGTCCATTCAGCGCAGCATATCCCGATAGGCTGACTCCCATGGCGAATCACGTGCACGGCCAACCACGCTACACGAGACGGCTCATGTTGAGACCGTTCCGTCGACGCGATGTCGGAACGCTGCACGAGGCCATCACAGCTTCGGTCCACGAGCTCCAGCCATGGCTTCCATGGATCGATGGGTACGACAAGGGATTTGCGCAACGGTTCATCCGTGAATCCGTCGGATCATGGTCAGAACAACGAGCATACGATTTCACCATCAGGCCGTTGCACGATCTCGAACGTCACATCGGGAACGTGTCCATCTGGCCAACATCGCACCAGAACAGGACCGGCGAGGTCGGATACTGGATCCGTTCAGAGGAAACGGGCCACGGGTATGGCACCGAGGCCGCTGCAGTGGCGATCGGCATCGGTTTCAATGAACTGGAGCTCCACAAGGTCGTCCTTCGTATCGCCGTCGGTAACGTTGCTTCCGAGAAGATGGCTCAGAAGCTTGGCTTCACGTTTGAGGGAATCCTCCGAGACGAGGTGAAGGTCGGATCGCAATGGCTTGACCACACCAGTTGGTCGATACTCGATACGGAGTGGGCTGCCCGTCCCACCGACCTGTGGATCGACGACGCACACGCTTGACGTACCGATGCCCGATGCCCGATCACCGATGACCGAAGCTGTGAGCCGCGAGCGAAGCGAGCTCCATGCCCCCTAACGTGACGGCACCAAACTCACAGGAGGAACATCGATGCCATGGAAGAACAGGTTGCTTTGGATTCTGCAGATCTTTTTCGGGATCTACTTCATCATCATCGGAGTCCTCCATTTTGTGCTGCCCGAAGGCCTCCCCGGCCCGATCGAGTGGATGTACGATTTGGGTACCACGACACACGTCATCGTTGGCATCGCTGAGGTTCTCGGTGGTCTCGGCCTGATTCTCCCCAGCGTGACACGCATCCGGCCCGAGCTGACGGTGTATGCAGCAGTTGGTCTGGTGCTGGTGATGATGGGTGCGATCATCTGGCATGCGACGCGAAGCGAAACTTCGTCGCTCGCACAGAATGTGATCATCGCCGCCCTCGTCGGTTTCGTGGCGTACGGCAGAGCGAAGCTCTACCCGATCGAAGCGAAGTCCTAGCGAAAGCAGAGGGGGCGCCAAACGTTGAAGGGGAGGTCCCTACGGACCTCCCCTTCTGGTTCTCGGTTGTGACGTGGACTAGAAGTCCATGCCTCCACCGTGATCGTGACCACCGCCCGGCATTGCCGGAGCGTCTTCCTTCCGCTCTGCGACCAGCGCCTCGGTGGTAACCACCAAGGCTGCGATCGAAGCAGCATTCTGGAGGGTGGAACGGGTCACCTTCGCCGGGTCAATGATGCCAGACTTCAAGAGATCCTCGTACTCACCGGTCTGTGCGTTGAACCCGAAGTTGCCCTCGTAGTCGTTCTGCACCTTGTCAACGACGACGCCGCCTTCGTAGCCTGCGTTGACGGCGATCTGTCGGATTGGAGCCTCGAGCGCACGGCGCACGATGTTGCGACCAGCCTTCCAGTCCTCCGACTTGCCCCGAAGTTTGTCGACCGCTGTCTGGCTGCGTAGCAACGCCACACCACCACCGGGGACGATGCCCTCTTCGACCGCCGCACGGGTTGCCTGAATGGCATCCTCGACGCGGTGCTTCTTCTCTTTGAGCTCAACTTCGGTTGCTGCGCCAACCTTGATCACGGCAACACCACCGCTGAGCTTGGCGAGACGCTCAGAGAGCTTCTCACGGTCCCAATCGGAGTCGGAGTTTTCGATTTCCTTCCGGATCTGCTTGATACGCGCTTCGACATCCGAGGTAGAGCCAGCGCCCTCAACGATCGTCGTGTCGTCTTTCGTGACGACAACCTTGCGTGCGGTACCAAGCATGTCAATCGTCGTACCGTCGAGTTTGAGACCAACCTCTTCAGAGATGACCGTTGCGCCCGTGAGGATCGCAATGTCCTGCAGCTGGGCCTTGCGACGCTCACCGAATCCCGGGGCCTTGACGGCAACGGAGCTGAACGTTCCACGGATCTTGTTGACAACGAGCGTCGCGAGCGCTTCGCCCTCGACATCCTCAGCAATGATCAAGATCGGCTTTCCGGTCTGCATGACCTTCTCAAGCACAGGTACAAGATCCTGAACCGAACCAACCTTCTGGTTCGCGACAAGAATGTACGGATCCTCAAGCACAGCTTCCTGACGGTCAGGGTCTGAGATGAAGTACGGGGAGATGTAGCCCTTGTCGAACTGCATACCCTCCGTGAATTCAAGGTCAACGCCAAACGTCTGGCTGTCCTCAACGGTGATGACACCTTCGTTACCGACCTTACGCATCGCGTCGGCGATGTTGTCGCCGATCGCCTTGTCAGCAGCCGAGTTGGCTGCGACGTAGGCGATGTCGTCACGGTCGTTCGAGCTCACCTTTGTGGAGATTTCGGCAATGGACTCGACCACAGCATTCACTGCCTCTTCAATCCCGCGGCGCATCTCGATCGGGTTCGCTCCAGCAGCAACGAGGCGGAGACCGTCGGTCACCATTGCCTGTGCAAGAACCGTTGCGGTTGTGGTTCCGTCACCGGCCACATCGTTGGTCTTGTTGGCAACTTCCTTTGCGAGCTGTGCGCCCATGTTCTCGTACGGATCGTCCAGCTCGATCTCCTTGGCGATGGTGACACCATCGTTGGTGATCGTTGGGGCGCCCCACTTCTTCTCAAGAACGACGTTGCGGCCTTTTGGACCGAGCGTCACCTTGACGGTGTCTGCGAGCTTGTCGACACCTGCCTGGAGACTTCTCCTGGCATCATCATCAAAACGAATTTCCTTGGCAGCCATATAAAAACCTCCTAGCCCAGGATGGCGAGCACGTCGCGGCTTGAGAGGATCAGAAGATCATCACCATCGTGCTTCACCTCGGTGCCGCCGTACTTCGAATAGAAGACGACATCGCCGACCTTGACGTCGACGGGGATCCGCTCCCCGTCCTTGAACTCACCTGGACCAACGGCAAGGACTTCACCCAACTGGGGCTTCTCCTTGGCGGTGTCAGGGATCACGAGGCCACCTGATGTGCGTACCTCGTCCTCTTCTCGGGGCTTCACGATGATTCGATCGCCCAAAGGTGTCAGATTCATCCGACTTCCTCCTTCGCGTTGTCTTAGCAGTCAATGCTTACGACTGCCAATACTAGCAGTCTCCTGCAACGAGTGCTAAAGAAGAAATATTCCGGGTGACCGATGACCGATGACCGAATCTGGCCGCTAGAAAGAACCCGGGTCAATGATTCCGATGACGGTGTCGTCTTCGACGACCACCAGGGGGCGGCCTGGGTCGTGGCGATCCATGACGAGTGTCTGGAGCGGCTGGTCGGCTTCCACGATGTCGTCGGGGCCGATGCGCGTCATGAGTCGTTCAACCTTGGTGGAGACCCAACGTGCCGGTGCCGCGGCATCCAGTTCGTCATGGCCGATGATCCCAACGACTCGACCGTCAATCTCAACAGGTTCTGCGTGCATGTCGTTTCCCATCGAGTAGGTATCGATCATCGATGCAACCTGCATCGACCCGGGAACAGCCTTGGCAACGGGGCGCATCACGGATCGGGCGGTTCGGCCGCTGTATACAACTGCGAGTTCTTCACGCCTGCCGGTCTGAACGGCGGTCGCTGCAAGGAACCAGCCGACGACGATCCAGAACAACCCAAACGGCTCCTGGAGCACGACGAGCCCACAGCCAACAATCAGAACGGTCCAACCGGTATATCGCCCTACTCGTGCCACAAGGCGGGTGGCGACGACACGGTTCCCCGTGCGCTCGGCGACAAGCCCCCGCAGCACGCGTCCACCGTCAAGCGGGAAGCCGGGAAACAAGTTGAATAATCCGATGGCGAGATTGGCGAGTGCAAGGGCCCGCATCGTGGCGGTGAAACCGCTCCCAAGGTCGACCATCTGGAGCATCCAGAAGCCAAAACCGAGCAAGATCGATGTGGCCGGTCCCGCTGCTGCCACCTGAAACTCGGTCATTGGCTCAGGCTCACCTTCAATCACGGAATAGCCACCAAAGATGAGCATGCGAATGCTGAGAACTCGCTGACCTTTCAGCTTCGCCACAATGGCGTGTGCGGCCTCGTGGGCAAAAATGGACCCAACGATTGCGATTCCTGCGAACACGCCAAAAGCGACGGCCCGTTCGTTGGACGACACGAGATCTCGCGACAAGAGATCAACCATGACCGCAGCTGCGAATAGCAGCGCCAAAACGGACGCTGAAGCATCGGCGACCACCTCGATTCCCCCTACGGTACCGAGGCGAATGCCGCCATTCACGATCCGAGTCCGAGACCAGGATCAACATCGAGCGTCAGTGCGTCAGGCTCGAACCCTGCATGAAGTCTGTCGACCGCGACGCTTGCGATCATTGCCCCATTGTCGGTACACAGCGCTGGCTCTGGCACGAACAGACCAACACCACGGCGGTTCGCCTCGGACTCGAGCTTCTCGCGAAGCCGGCGATTCGCAAGGACACCCCCACCGGCCCCAACGATCTGGACGCCGGTGGATTCCACCGCGTTGAAGGTCTTGTCGACAAGGACATCGACAATTGCTTCTTGAATTGATGCAGACACGTCGGATCTCGGTGGGAGGGACCCTGACTCCTTTGCTTTCTCCAGATAGGTGATGACGGAGGTCTTGAGTCCGGAGAAGGAGAAGTCGAAAGGACGATCCTTGAGGGCCCTCGGGAACTGTACAGCCTCGGGGTCGCCTCCCGTGGCGTCAGCGTCAATGGCCGGACCACCGGGATATCCGAGACCCATGAACCGTGCCAGCTTGTCGAACGCTTCGCCAGCAGCATCATCGATGGTCCCCCCGAGGATCTCATAGTCCCCCCAGCTCTTCACGTGAACAATCTGGCTATGCCCACCGCTTGCAAGCAACACGACCGCGGGTGGCTTGTAGCCATCGAAGGACAATCGGGGTGCAAAGAGATGCCCCTCCATATGGTCGATACCAAAGAGGGGCTTCCCAAGGCAATAGGCGAAGGACTTCCCGTACGCGTACCCGACCGACAGCGCACCAACAAGACCGGGTCCCCGTGTTACGGCGATCGCGTCGAGCTGGTCGGGATGGATGCCTGCCCGGGTGATCGCTTGATGGGCGAGAGGTCGGATTGCTTCGACGTGTGCCCGCGCAGCCACCTCGGGAACGACGCCACCAAATCGGGCATGCTCGTCGACCTGGCTTGAGAGAACCGAACTCTTGACGTGGTAACCCTCAATCACCGCGACGCCCGTTTCGTCGCAGCTCGTCTCAATTCCCAGGACCAAAGGTCCACTCATATGCCACCACCGCCCGTTCCGCGTACCCAGGGTAAGTTCTGGCTGCGTACAGCACAGCGACCGTGACGGTGGGTTACAGCCCAAAGAATATCGTGTCGACCGGCAATCCAAGAACTCACGGTGCCTCACCCTCCAAGGAATCTCGGATCTCGGCGATACGATCGGCGTACTCGGGCGTGTCGACATCGGTTGCCCACATGACCAATGCATCCTCATCCACGTAGTAGTCCTTGCGACGTCCAACCGGGTCAAATCCGAATCGCTCATAGAGGCCCTGGGCGGGCGTATTTGACACCCTGACCTCAAGCGTGAGATGCCGCGCTCCGTGCGTCAGGGCCTCATCAACCAACGCGAGCATCAGCTTCACACCAAGCCGCTTTCCTCGCATCTCGGGTGCAACCGCAAGCGTCGTGATGTGAGCATCGTCCTCAACCATGAGGAGGCCCCCATATCCCATGATGCTCGCATCATCTTCGACAACCAGATAGCTGCGGTTCCCCATCGCGAGTTCGTCAAAGAACACCCGGGGAGACCAGGGTGTCGGGTAGATGACAGACTCGAGCGCTGCAACGGCGGGTATGTCACGTCGTTTCATCGCTCGGATCGAGAACTCAGGCATCCGGCCACGCTCCCTCGGAGCGAAACGCACTCCAATTGATTTGAACATCGGGTTCTCGCATGTACCTTGGTCGGACCTCGCCAGCGCCAACCAACTTGTCATGGCGCTGATACATGTCCGCGATCTCGAGAAGGGTCTCTGCAGAGGGATAGCGCGGCCTCCCGCGGCGTACCCGATGCAACCCCGTCCATGTGGCGCCCGGCAGAACCTGCCAATTGCCCACCACCAGTGAGTCGCCAGGCTCAGACTCCAAGATTGCCTTGAAGTCCTCAGGCCTCACAACCTCAGGTGAACCATCAGGTGCAACACCGCCGGGAAGTGGCCGATAGGGCGCTACCGCAAACTGGCCTCGCCGCATGTCAACAACGGGCCAGATCCGTCTGCGTCCGGTCGCTGCACGAAAGGCAATCACCGTCAGCGACGAAACCGGAACCATCTGGGCACCGACAGCGGCAGCGAATGCCTGAGCCGTTGCCACTCCAGCACGGAGCCCGGTGTAGGGGCCCGGCCCGACATCAACAGCAACGAGCTCGATGTCAGAGGGAAGCCATCCCGCCTGATTGAGGCAGAAGTCAATCGCAGGGACCAAGAAGCTGACGTGACCGCGAGAGTCGACATTCACCGACATCGCACGCAGCGCCGTACCTTCACCGATCGCAACCGACGACGCTGGTGTCCCTGTCTCGATCGCGAGGGTCCTCATGCCAGCACCCCCAGGTCACGCTCTACCCATCCACCAACCGGCTGGAACGCGATTGTTCTCTCGTCTCCAGCCATGGTGAAGGACACAATCAGCCGATCCTTGGGGAGGGCTTCAGCAACGGCCTCTCCCCACTCGATCACAACCGCACCATCGGCGCCACTGTCGAGGAGTCCGAGGTCGTCGAACTCGGTGACTGACCCGAGTCGGTACACATCTGCATGAATCAGGGGGAGGAACCCATCGACGTAGGACTTGGCAATGAGGAATGTGGGGCTCGTGATCCGCGCACCGATACCAAGGCCTTCAGCGATACCGGATACAAAGAGGGTCTTGCCGGAACCGAGTCTTCCGGAAAGCACAACAACGTCTCCGGCGGTCAGGAGAGCGGCCAGTTTCCGACCAAGAGTCCTTGTTTCGTCAGGATGTGAGGTTGCGAATGTGATACTCATAGCGGTGTTGCTCCGAACAGGTCGAGCTGCTCATCCTCGGGGTTCTCGACACCGCCATCGCGACCTACCGCGGCATCCTCGGTGCTTGATGCGAGCCTACCGTCGAGCAACGATCGGACGAGCGCAACATCAGATCGGATGTCGTTTGTCACCGATTCGCCACCGCGCAGCGCTGCTGCCGGGTGGAACGTTGGCACGAGGTGGCGACCCCACCATTCATATGCCTGTCCTCGAATTCTGGTGATACCCAACGTCGTTGGCATCAGGAGTTTCGATGAGAAGTTGCCAAGCGTGACGACAACCCTCGGATCCACCAGTTCGATCTGACGTCTGAGATACGGCTTGCAGGCATCGATCTCGTCCTGGCGAGGGTCCCGATTTCGCGGCGGTCGGCACTTGACGACGTTCGCAATGTAGACATCATCCCGCTCAATACCCGCCTCCGACAGCAAGCTCATCAAGAGCTGGCCGGATCTCCCAACGAATGGCACACCCTGTTCATCCTCCTGCTGACCCGGTCCCTCACCAACCACCATGACGCGCGCTTGCTGTGTTCCTGAAGCGAAGACGACTGTGGTCCGCGACTCTGAAAGAACGCAACCGGTACATGACGACGCCAGAGCTTCGAGCTCCTCAAGGGTCTTGACATGTCCAAGATCGGTCATGCGTGCTCCACGGCCAGCCTGATCGACTCGGCAACGCAACGAAACGCAGCTTCCGCCACGATGTCGACATCGCCTTGGGACGCTTCCGTTCCCGTTGAAATGATGAATGCTGTGTCTCCGTCGTAGCGAGTATGGGCAGGGACGATGGTTGCACCGAGAGCGTCATGGGCACGGATCGCGATCCGTCGCAGCTCGTTTCGGTCGGTGATCCCAGCGTCGGTGACGATGCACATCAGGGTCGTGTTCTGAGCAACGTTGAGGGGGAATCCTGATGTCAGATCGGCCGCTGGGCTGTGTCGGTCGTATAGCTCACCCTCGGCCAGCGCCCCAACTGCGTTGAGGACAACCAGCGCTCCAACCGTTGCCCCACCGACGTCCATTGCGAACGTGCCGATCCCCGATTTCTGGATGCCGGCCAAACCAGCCCATTTGTTGATCGTCGCACCGGTTCCAGCGCCAACCGACCCCATCGGCACCGGGTCAGAGGACCGTGCACGAAACGCGGCCGCACCATCTTGAGGTGTTGGACGGACGGTGCCGTCACCAACCGCGAGGTCGAAGATGATGGCCGCTGGGACAATCGGGACGTTGCCCGCTGGTGTCGGAACACCTCTCCCGAGCAGTTCGAGTTCTGCCATGACGCCGTCCACTGAACCGAGTCCAAACGCCGATCCTCCGGAAAAGACGATCGCGTCGACCGGAATTGGCTTTATCGCATCGCCCAGCACTGCTGTTTCCCTTGTCCCCGGACCCCCACCGCGCACATCGACAACCGCGACGTTCGGCGTTGGAAGGGCGATGACGGTCACGCCGGTCATGGCAGCTGTATCGGTCTTGTGCCCAACCTCGACGCCGGGAACCAGAGTGATGGTTGTGTTACCCAATTGGCGATCCCCCACTTTCGCGTCGCGAAACGTATCTCCGTGGAAGCCTCGGACCGAAATGGCAGACGACCTCGTAGTTGATTGTTCCGAGGAGGTGCGCCCATTCTTCTGCCCTGATCGCATCGTCACCCTGCGCGCCGAGCAGCACCACCTCGTCACCACGTCCGACCGGGTCGGAACCCACATCAACGATGACCATGTCCATGGTGACCATTCCGGCATACGGATACCGTTTCCCCCCGATGAGGACAGCACCGGTCTCACTCAGACTTCGCGGGACACCGTCGGCATACCCGATCGGAACGGTCGCGATGTTGCCGTCAGCACCAAGTGCCTTGATACGGCCATACGAAGGGCGAGCACCAGCCGGCAGATCACGCATGTAGGCAACGTGGCTCACCACCCGCATTGCGGGGCGTAAATCAAGGTCAGGACCACTGTCGAGCGTCGGACGCATTCCATACAACCCGAGCCCGACACGACACATTGCGTGGCGTGTGACGGGCAAGTCGAACGCCGCCGCCGTGTTCGCGGCATGGATCAGTTTCGGCTCAATGCCTTCGGTGGCCAACGTATCGAGGAAGTCGCCGAACTGGGCATTCTGGTGCAACGTATATGCGTGGTCTTCATCGGCCACCGGGAAGTGGGTGTAGATACCGGTCAGTTCGAGACGCGGATCTGCGTGAATCGTCCTCGCCATCTCCAGGGCGGTGGGGATCGGGGCACCGACCCGATGCATGCCGGTATCCACCTTGAGATGGACCGGATAAGGGATATTTTCGGCGGCTTCGGCTTCGTGGGCAAGGCGTTCAACGAATTCCATGCGGTACGCCGTGGGGGTGAGTGAGTGTGTGACGATTGCTGCGGTGTCCGCAAGGTCAGGCTCGGAAAGAACAACGATGGAATCGTCGACATCGGCTTCGCGTAGCCGCACGCCTTCTTCGACAAGAGCCACGGCGAGCATTGCGGCTCCTCCGCGCATGGCAGCCTCGGCGACAGGGACATCCCCATGTCCGTAGGCATCTGCCTTGATGACCGCGCACAACTGCGCGGGGGCAATATGCGCTGTGATCTGTCTGGCGTTGTGTTCTATTGCGTCGAGATCGATCTCGATCCACGAGGGACGCATGAATCTCCGGTCTCGGGAACATCTCAACGGTAGTCCGCTCACGGATTTCGGACGACTCGGCTACCACGAAAAGGCTGTAACCGTTGGTCCGATCGCTTCGAGCAGCTCGGAAGCAGTCACAGTTCCAAGGTCAGCGGCTATCGATCCAACCATGCCGTGAAGGTAGACCGCCGAAGCCACGGCGGTCACGAGATCCGGTGAGTTTGATACGAACGCACCGATGATTCCCGCAAGCACATCCCCAGTCCCGATCGTCGCAAGTTCTGGCCCTCCCGAATTGACGACGATGACTCGATCTGCGACCACGAGAGTTGGGTTGCCCTTGACGACAACCACAGCACCGGTGACGTCGGCCAGGCGTCTGGCAGATTCGACTCCGGGTTTCTCGCCCGTCAGCCGAGTGAACTCTCCGGCGTGAGGTGTCAGAACGGTGGGAGCCGACCGACCAGCGATGATCTCCGGCGATGAAAGGGCATTGAGCGCACCGGCGTCAAGGACGAGCACCCCGCCGAACACGTCGACAAGCCCCTCGATGAAGGCTTGTGATGCCGGTTCGAGTCCTGGCCCAACGACGACGGTATCGAACCGCGCGAGCCGTTCGACAAGGGCGGATGCATCGGCCACGGTCTCAATCCCTTCGACAACCATCGATGGGATGTCAGGAACCGCGGCAGTGTAGATCGCGGCAGTGGAGGGCTGGGCAACAAGGTTCGAGACACCGGCACCAGCGGCAAGCGCGGCTTGGGCAGCCAACAGTGCAGCGCCCGTGAGTCCTGGCATTCCGCCAATGGTGGCGACGGCACCCGATGACCATTTGTGAGCAGTCCGGCTTCGACTCGGAATGTGGACATCGCTGTCATCCATCAGCATCATGTCCGTGATGCCGCCCGACAGTCCGATATCTGCGACACGAACTTCACCGCACACGTCTGGACCGTCACCAAGGACGTGACCCGGCTTGAGGGCATGAAACGCAACGGTGATGTCCGCATCGAAAACATCACCCGTTGCCATCCCTGTGTCGCCGTTGAGTCCGGACGGGATATCGACGGCAACCACGGCGGTCCCGTAGCCGATCCAGTCGGCAACGTCCGCTGCGAGCTCACCTTGGAATCCCGTTCCAACGACAGCGTCGATCACAACGTCGGTGGGCCTTGGAGGACCGAGTGGTGCGATCTGGACTCCAGCACGCTCGGCACGGCGCATCGCGCGATGCGCTGCTGTACCGGGACTCGGATCACCAACCGAATGAGCCCGAACGGCTGCTCCTCGTGCGGCAAGGTAGGTGGCGGCAACGTATCCGTCACCCCCGTTGTTGCCCTTGCCGCACAGGACATCAATCGTCGTGTCGTAACCCGCGCCGAGGTCGGCGGCTGCAAGCGCCACGGCAAAGCCCGCACGATCCATCAGCTGATCGACGTCTTCGGTGGTCTCGGCATCGACTCGCCGCATCTCGGCAACCGACAGGATCGGATTCATGTTCGTCCGTCCTTGTGAGCACCCACGGACACGACGAACACGAGTGCGGTGTTCCCGGTGTGGGTGATCGTGATCTTGAAATCGGCAATTCCGAGCATCTCCGCGCGCTGTGCCGCCTTCCGATACACATTGACTCGTGGAGGGCCACCGCCGGTGATCTCGACATCGGTCCATGGGATACGCCGCCACCCTGTGAACATGGATTTCATCACCGCTTCCTTGCCTGCAAAACGCGCAGCGAGTCGCTCGGACGGATCACTGAACCGCTGGCCGTACGCCCATTCATCGTCGGTGAAACACCGTCGCCTGAACCGATCAGCGTCACGGGCGAGCAAGTGTCGGACCCGCGACACCTCAGCAAGATCAACTCCAAGCCCCACTATTTCCATTGGCAGTCAGGGACGCGCTTCCCACATTATGGACACGTTTCCCCATTCCCCTTTCAATCCGTGTGTGCGGTTTGCCCGCGCACGGGGCTCACACCCGTTGGTTCGATCCAGTTTCCGGGACACAACATGCATGTCAGCGTAATGGCACAGAACCAGGGGAGGTGCTGTCGTCCCCCGCCCAGAACGGGTGGACCGTGCGATGGCGCCGATCCTGTCGATCACAGAGGAACCACGGCCACAACCGTCCTCCCGCTTGCGGGGGGACGCGTCGCGCCAGCGACGCAGGGGGGGCCACCCGCATGTCTCCGTCCTTTTCGGTCCTACGATGGAGGGGTAGCCGCCATCGTCTGTCGGCATGCGTGCCGAAGGAGTCGACCATGACCCAACCCGCCTCTCTTCCCGGCACCCTCATCATATTCGGCGACTTCAACTGCCCCTACAGTGCCCTGGCAAGCCACCGGGCCGGTACGCTTGAGCGGTCCGGTGAAACGGTGGTGGACTGGCGCGGGGTGCAGCACCTTCCCGACCAGCCTCTCGGCGGCAAACCGGTCACAGGAGACATCGCGGACATGTACACGCGGGAGGTTGAACAGATTCGATCCCTGCTGCTCACCACCGAGGAGTTCCCCTTGAAGGTCCCGCCGGTGCAACCCAACACCGGGTTGGCGATTGCAGGTTTGGCGCTCACCGAAACGCAGGAGCGCTCCTCCATTCGCGAGCGGATCTTCGAGGCTTTCTGGCTCGAAGGGCGCGACATCGGTGACCCCGACATCCTGGCCGAACTCGAAGTTCCGTCATCCGCCAACCTCCCGACGGAGATGACCCGGTGGCAACAGCAGTGGGAATCGTTCGACAATCGGATGATCCCGATGCTCGAACTCCCCGACGGTTATGTGTCGAAGGGGCTGGGTGCCCTCAAGCGCCTTGCCGATTGGATCATAGAACTCGACATCCCGTTGCAGTGACCGACGACCACATGCGAACCAAGCACAGCAAAAAGACGATATCTGCCTTCTTCACGCTTGTCGAGGTAGCCGCCCCAGACGAGATCCGCAACTCACGGCGGTTGGATCCGAACGCGCACCATCAGAATTGAGCTATTCGACGGTCACACTCTTGGCGAGGTTTCGGGGCTGATCAATGTCGTGACCACGGAGCCTTGCAACGTGGTAGGCGAGGAGTTGCAACGGAACAACGGCTGCGACCGGTGCAAGGAGATCCTCCATGTCAGGAATCCGGAACACGATGTCGGCATGTGCTGCGATTTCCGTGTCGCTGTCATAGGCCACGGCAATGATGCGACCACCCCGCGCTTTGACCTCCTCAACGGCTGAGATCACCTTGTCATACACGGCGCGTTGTGTCAGGAGGACGACGACGGGCACCCCGTCGGTGATGAGTGCAAGGGTTCCGTGCTTCAGCTCACCGGCAGGCATGGCCTCAGAGTGGAGATACGACAGCTCCTTGAGTTTGAGTGATCCTTCCATGGCGATGGCATAGTCCAACCCTCTCCCGATGAAGTAGACATCGTTGGCATCAACGATGGACTCCGCTGCAGCCATCACCGGAGCCTGACGCTCAAGAACGGTTTCGATCGCCGCTGGCAAGAGATGAAGCCCGTAGGCGACCCGGCCTGCAAGCTCGGCATCGACGGTTCCCCTGGCAGCTCCGAGTCGCAACGCCAGGAGGTACTGGGCGATCAACATCGCCATATAGGCCTTGGTTGATGCGACCGATATCTCCGGCCCTGCCCGCGTGTAGAGGATGTCGTCTGCGTAACGTGACAACGTCGAACCAACGACGTTCGTTATCGCAAGCATCCGAGAACCAGAGTCCACGGCCAACCGTGCTGCAGCGAGGGTGTCTGCGGTCTCGCCTGATTGTGAGATCGCGATCGTCAGATCGTTCGTGCCGATGATGGGATCGGCATAGCGAAGCTCATGGGCATACTCGACGTTGGCCGGCAGCCTGAGAACTCTCCGAAAGATTTCCTGCCCGATGAGACCTGCGTGAAACGCAGTACCGCAGGCGGTGATCCAGACCCGATCGATTGCGGCGGCGTATTCATCATCAAACCCAACATCTTCGAGCCACACCGCACCGTCCTGGTTGAGGCGGCTTGCGAGCGTTTCCGTGATGACTGCCGGTTGCTCATGGATCTCCTTGAGCATAAAGGTGTCATAGCCACCCTTTTCTGCCTGTTCCGCGTTCCAGTCGATGTGGATCACGTCACGGTTCACAACGTCACCTGCGATCGTTTCGATCACGGCACCGTCCTCGGTCACGACAACCATCTCGTCATCCTCGATGATCAGGAAGTCTCGGGTGTGGTTGAGAACGGCAGGGATGTCGGATGCGAGAAAGGTCTCTCCCTTTCCAATACCGACAACCAGCGGGCTGATCTTTCGGACCGCGACGATCGTGCGTGGTTCATGACGCGACATCGCAACCATCGCATAGGCTCCTTCAGACAACGCCACCGTTTTGCGCACCGCCTCGGCAAGATCTCCGTCGTATTCGCGGGCGACCAGGTGGGCGAGAATCTCAGAATCCGTATCGCTGACGAATTCGGAACCCTCCGAGGTCAGTTCGGCCTTCAGCGACTGAAAATTCTCAATGATCCCGTTGTGGACAACCACGAAATTGCCCGAAGGATCGGTGTGTGGATGAGCGTTGGCGTCCGTCGGTGCCCCATGTGTCGCCCAGCGCGTGTGGCCGATTCCGATCGACCCTGACAGCGGTTCAGACGCCAGAAGTGCCTCAAGGTTGGCGATCTTCCCCTGTGCCTTGCGAACGCTGATCGAACCATTCGTGACGGCAATTCCGGCCGAGTCGTATCCGCGATACTCGAGTCTTCGGAGTCCGTCGACAAGAATCGGACCAGCTTCTTGCGGCCCAACATATCCCATGATTCCACACATCGCGCGCGATCTCCCTTTGTCGGTGAGACAGAGATGCGGCGATGAGTGCGAGCCGAGAGGTTCGCACCTTCACACCGGACTGGGTTCTGTCCCGGAGATCACTCCCCGGATTTTGTCCAGACCGTTACGACCGTGAATGGCCGAGAGGGCATCCGCCGAACGATTCGATACTCCCTCTTCCTCGTCGCCTTGGCTCGGCCAAGGGCGGGCGCTGAACAGTTGTGCATCTCCGCGTCATATTCGATTGTGAGTAAAGCATAGGACCGATCCTGGCTTGCGTCAGAATTCCCGTGTGGGGATCAGGAGAGACGATCCCTCACGACGTCAACGATCGATTCTGCAACCGTGGTCGCTTCACCGGCGCTTGGTGCTTCAACCATCACTCGGATCAACGGCTCTGTTCCCGACGCTCGAACAAGAACCCGTCCTCGAGGACCGAGAGTACGCTCGGCACGTTTCACCGACGCAGCAATCTCAGGATCTGATTCCCAGCCATCCTTGGAGCCCACGTGAACATTCAGCAGTATCTGCGGCAGCTCCATCATGACCTTCCGCAGCTCGGAAAGCGGTTGACCCGTTGCCGCCATGACTTCCATGAGCCTCAGCGCTGTGCGGAGGCCGTCTCCTGTACAACGATCTTCGAGCAGGATGTGGCCCGATTGCTCTCCACCAACGATCGCCTGAGTCCTGCGCATTGCTTCAACGACGTAACGATCTCCAACGGGAGTCACAACCACCTTGATGCCGAGTCGCTCCATGGCGTGATGAAAACCGAGATTCGACATCACGGTCGCGACGACCGTGTCATGCTTCAGCTTCCCCCGCTCATGCTGCCACTTGGCGAATATCGCCATGATGACGTCGCCGTCGCACACCGCACCGTTCTCATCGACAGCGATCAGTCGGTCGGCGTCGCCATCGAATGCGAACGCGACCCTTCCGCCTGCAACAGCCGCTACCGCCTCGGGATGTGTGGCCCCCACACCGTCGTTGATGTTCATCCCGTTTGGTGTATCGGCAATGACCTCAACCGATGCACCGACCTTGTCAAACAATGCAGGCGCAGCCAAGAAGGCGGCACCGTTTGCGCAATCGACCACAAACTCGAGACCCCGCATTGAGTACTCGACCGTCTGGGAGATCTTGTCGACATATCGGGCGACGGAACCGGTCATCTGCGTCTGTATCCCGACATTCGTCCCCACTGGCCGCGAATGTTTCTCTGAACTTGCGTATCTGGCTTCGATTGCTGCTTCGAGATCGTCAGAGAGCTTTGCACCGTCCTTGCCGAAGAACTTGATGCCGTTGTCCTCAGCCGGGTTGTGTGAGGCAGAGACCATCACGGCCAGGGAGGCACCGGTATCGCGTGCGAGGCGACTCACACCACCGACAGGGATGATCCCGAGATCGACCGTGTCGATGCCGACCGAATTGAAACCGGCAGCAACCGCAGAGCTGAGCATGGGACCCGATCGACGGGTGTCACGACCGATGACGACATGCCCCTCGATGTTCGAACCAGCAGCGCGGGCCAGGTTCAGCGCCAGGTCGGCCGTGAGGTCTGAGTTTGCGACCCCACGAACACCGTCCGTTCCGAACAGGCGTGGGTTTGTGTCTTCCATGCTGAGCAATCCCTCCGGGTGAGAACCCCGAAGGCAATCTACCGCTTGGTGAACTGAGGTGCGCGACGCGCCTTGCGAAGACCGTACTTCTTCGGCTCGACACGGCGATCATCGCGGGTGAGCAAGCCTTCCTTCTTCAAGGCTGGGCGCAACTCGGGATCGATGGTGATGAGCCCACGGGCGATACCGAGTCGGAGCGCATCGCTCTGACCCGTTGTCCCGCCACCATGGAGGGTGGCGTGGACATCGTAACGGCCTTCGAGGTCAGTGATCTTGAACGCCTCGTGGACACGACGACGAAGTGCCGGATCCTTGAAGTAGTCATCGAGCGTTCGCCCGTTGAGTGTGTACTCACCCGTTCCGTCATAGAGACGGACGCGAGCGACCGACCTCTTGCGGCGACCGGTGGACTGTGTAAGAGGTTTGGCGTTTGCCATCAGGCGTCAACCTTTCGGTACTTGAGGGTGAGTGGCTGAGGCTTCTGAGCCTCGTGGGGATGGTCAGGTCCGGCGTACACCTTGAGCTTGCGGAATATTTGCCGACCGAGACGGTTGTGCGGCAGCATTCCCCGAATGGCGGCCTCAACAAGACGCTCGGGATGATCCTTGCGGACCTGGGAAAACGTCTCAGCGCGCAGACCCCCCGGATAGCCTGAGTGGCGGTAGTAGATCTTTTCGATCTCCTTGTTCCCAGAAACGTGCACCTTGCCGGCATTGACCACGATCACGAAGTCGCCACCATCGACATGGGGTGCATAGGTCGGCTTGTGCTTGCCACGGAGTTTCTGAGCAACCTCGGATGCAAGACGACCGAGCGGTACGTCCTGTGCATCAATGACATACCACGACCGTGAAATGTCACCGGGCTTGGGCGAGAACGTTCTTTGGAGCTTTGGCTTCACGGGCAACTGTCCCTTGAGAAAGGCGTCAGGAAACGGCCCCCGTTCGGGGGCGAGCACTGATGATATCGACCGTTTGCCTCAATCGGCAGCCAGAATCACAGAATCTCACCCAACTCCCAATCGGTCTACTCTTCTGCTGATGCCGATCACCATTGACACGATCAGGGCCGCCGAGGAGCGCATCCGCCGAGTCGTTCTGGAAACACCGACGTTGCCATCAACCTCGTTTTCCCGTTTGACGGGGTGCGATCTGTTGCTCAAGGCTGAGAACCTCCAGCGAACTGGTTCTTTCAAGATCCGCGGGGCACTCAACGCCATTTCTCAACTGACGGATGCACAAAAGGCGCTCGGCGTCGTGGCAGCGTCTGCCGGAAACCATGCACAGGGAGTTGCGCTCGCATCGCGGGAACTTGGAATCGACTCCACCGTGTTCATGCCGGAGAACGCAGCGATACCGAAAGTGTCTGCCACGGCCGAATATGGGGCAACCGTGAGACTTGGCGGAGCCAACCTCGCTGAGGCAACGGATCACGGACTTGCGTTCGCGGACGAATCGGGTGCATCCATGATCCACCCATATGATGATCCAAACATCATCACCGGTCAGGGGACCCTCGGGTTGGAGCTCGTACGCCAGGTCCCTGACGTCGAAACCGTCGTGATCCCAGTGGGAGGTGGCGGTCTCATCTCGGGTTCGGCGATCGCGATCAAGGCACTGCGTCCAGAGGCACGCATCATCGGGGTCCACGCCGAGGCCGTCCCGACGTACATCGAGGCGAGAAACACGGGTATCGCCAGGCAGATCGTGGGTCTCCCGACGGTTGCCGACGGGATCGCTGTGTCGCGTCCCTCCCAGACCTGCTTTGCAATCATCGAAGAACACGTGGATGAACTCGTCACGGTCACCGACCGTCAGATCATGGAGTCCGTGACGCTGCTGCTCGAGCGGGCGAAGTACCTCGTCGAGCCGTCCGGTGCCTCCGGTGTCGCTGCGATACTCAACGCCAAGGTGACGAACACCGGCAGGACGGTCGTTGTCCTGTCTGGTGGCAATGTTGATCTTCTTCTGCTCGATTCGATGATCCGTCACGGACTCGAGACACGGGGTCGGTTTGCATCGTTTGCTGTTGTCGTTCCCGATGAGCCCGGCAATCTGGCCCAGGTCCTGACAGAGGTGGGGAACCGCGGGGGCAACGTTCTTTCAGTCGAGCACCACCGAGAGGGCACGGGACTCGAATTCGGTACGGTCAAGATCACGCTTTCGATCGAGACCCGCTCGGCCGAGCACTACGCCGAGATTCGAAAGGCGCTGGGCGCATACATGGTTGAGTGAATCAGACGTCAGAAGTCAGACCATCCGTCCCCCCTCCAGGGGGGACGGGCGACTTCTGGCTTCTGATCAGTACCGGGCCCAGGTGGGGCGTGGGAGAGATTCGTCTCCGTACGAGACGGCGACCAGGAAGAGGGCATGGGCAGGTGCGACGCCCATGGTCAGGCTTCGATCGCCTGATGCCAGGATGTCGGGCACGGCATCAGGATCCACCTTGCCGGCTCCAACAGCGACGCTGAACGCGGCAATTGAGCGAACCATCTGGTGGCAGAACGCTGCGGCACCAATGGAAAGGTCGACGCGATCGCCGTCGCCTCTCCAACGGGCCCACTCCAGCACCCGAACCGTGGAACGATCTCGGTAGCGGCGGCAAAACGCCGCGAAGTCATGCTCCCCAACGAGATGCGCACATGCCCTGTTCATCAAGCCGACATCAAGTTGATCCTTGACGTGCCATGTCGTCGTGCTGAGAAGGGGATCGTGAATGTTCGCATTGAAGATCTGATATCGATAAGCGCGACCCGTGGCCGAAAAACGAGCGTGGAAGTCACGATCAACCTCGGTCAGACTCCGTACAGCGATCTCGGGCGCGAGCTGTTTGTTGAGGGATTGCAGGACATAGTCGGTGTTGATCTCACGCGACACGAACGATACGACCTGTTGTGTGGCATGCACGCCCTTGTCCGTCCTTCCGGCGACCTGGGTCGAGGCACCTGCGGTATGTGGCCTGAGCGCGCGCTCAAGCTCTCCCTGAACGGTTCGGACCTCCTTTTGAATCCCGTAGCCGAAAAACGATGAACCGTCATAGGCAAGATCCATTCGATACGTCGGCATCTAGTGTCCCGTCCGGTAGATCGTGCTGAAATCGCACCGGCCCGACACTAGAAGATCCTCAGATTGCTCGCGATCTGTTGAACAATGACGACGGCCACATATCCACCGACCGCAGCGACCAGTGCCCGCGATGTCGCAAGGTCGGACACGTATGAGATCCCCCTCGCAACGATGACAACGAACCACGCCGCGCCGACCACCAGGATGAGGGCAAACTGGTCGTAGTCGAACAGCAATCGCGCAAAAATCAGAACCAAGAGCGTCGGATAGGCGAACCCGGAAATCCGGAGATACATCGGGAAAGCTCCGTGGCCGTTGAGGAGGTAGTGAACAATGGCGTACGTAGCCCCCGAATAGAGCAGCCAAAACACACCTCCCGACAGCAGAATCGCAACGATGTCGAGGGGGTTTCGTAGCATATGCCCAATGGACACACCTGTTCCGAGAGCGAGGAGCACCTGGGTGATGGCAACCAGAATCGCACCGTCGCCGGTGGCGCGGTCATTGAAGTCCATCCACACGAACGCGTCACGTTCGAGTTTGATGGTCTGGAGAAGGCGGTGAAACACAACGCCCACGAGCGGTTACCCCTTCGTGCGGTCTGATAGAGAGTACCGCCGCATGTGTCAAACGGTTCCGGCACCCGAAGTCGGGATCAAGAGATCATCTCGAACAGTCGACGAGCGCCGGCGGTGGCCGCCGTGTCAAGGCCAAAATCAGCAAGGTCATCAAACCGAACCCATTCCGCCTCAAGCACCTCGTCGAGAGGTCCGATCCGGTTTGACGTCGCAACAAACCCGACAGCGAGATCAAGGTGTAAGTGGGCTGGTTCATGCCCGTGGGCAGGAATCGAATGTGCATCGACCCTCACGAGTGATGATCCCACTCGCACGAGATCAGCAATACCTGTCTCCTCAGCGATCTCACGTCGGGCGGCTGACTCCACGGTGCGATCATCGGACTCGATATGCCCACCGGGTTGCAACCACCGCCTCAGCTTGTTGTGGTGGATGAGAAGGAGCGACTGGAGATCAGGCGAAGCGACAAACCCGGAAGCCGTGAAATGCCCGGGAGAGAACTCTGTCCGCGACCACATGGGACGTTCCTGCGAGAGGGCAACCAGAGCGATGTCATACGAGGCAGAGTCACCGGCGGGTCGATACCCACGGACCGCCGCCTCGATGTCACTGGGCCCATGCATGAACGACAGACTAAGGAAGCGGAAAGCTGTGAACGGAAAGCTGTGAGCGGGAGTTGGTCGTCAGACCAACTCCACCTTCGCCATTTCGGCGCCATCGCCCTTGCGGGGTCCGAGCTTGGTTATCCGAAGATATCCGCCCGGTCTTTCTGTGTAGCGTGGCGCCACATCATCGAACAGCTTCGTGACGGCGTCCTTGTTCTCGATCTTCCTGAGAATCGTCCGCCGTGCGTGGAGATCCCCTCGGCGAGCCTTCGTGATGACCTTTTCCGCGTATGGGCGAAGCACTTTCGCCTTCGCATGGGTCGTCGTCACTTCCTCATGTTCAATGAGCGAAACGGTGAGGTTCGCCAAGATCTTTCGCTGATGCGATGGGCCTCCGCCGAGGCGGGCACCCTTCATTGGGCGTGGCATCAGACAGGACTCGAATCTGCGTCTGCATAGTTCTTCAGACCGAAACCAAGCTCATCGAGCTTGGCGACAACCTCTTCAAGGCTCTTCATGCCAAAGTTCGTGATGTTGAGAAGGTCTTCTTCGGTCTTTTCGATGAGTTCACCAACGGTCTGTACCTGGGCACGTCGCAGACAGTTACGAGGACGTTCAGAAAGATCGAGAGCCTCAATGGGAAGATCGAGGTGCTCTTGACCCGATGCTTCGATCGGAACGAGCTCGTCGAGAGCGAGGGCATCGTACTCTTCCATCTCCGCGAACAGCTCGAAAAGGTTCCGTAGGGTTCCGCCAGCAGAGGAAATAGCCTCAGCGGGCGTGATCGAATTATCGGTCTCGACATCCAGTATCAACTTGTCAAAGTCGGTTCGCTGCCCAACCTGTGTGTTCTCGACGCGGTATGCAACTTTGCGGACCGGTGAAAAGATCGAGTCGATCGGAATCACACCGATGGTTTCGCTCTTCTTGTTGCGATCCGCCGAACGGTATCCAACCCCACGCTCCGCGGTCAATTCGATCTCAAGATTGCCACTCGCTGACATCTCAGCGAGATGAAGATCCTTGTTGATCACTTCAACCCCTGCTGGAGCATTGATGTCACCAGCTGTGACCTCACCCTTGCCCTTTGCGGACAGGTACATGGTTTGTGGTTCCTCGTCGTCGATTCTGAGGACTACCTGCTTGAGGTTCAGAATGAGATCGACAACGTCTTCGACGACACCCTCGATGGTCGAAAACTCGTGCTGGACACCGTCGATACGCACGGACGTGATCGCAGCACCCGGGATACGGGCGAGCAACGTACGGCGCATGGTGTTCCCAAGGGTGTAACCGAAGCCAGGCTCCAGTGGCCCGCAGATGAACTTCGAACGCTCATCTGCGATTTTCTCTTCTTCGATTGTGGGGCGTTGGGTGATGAGCACGTTCGCTCCTGTGTTCGATTCGTTGCTCGTCATCGGTCTACTTGGAGTAGAGCTCGACGATGAGTTGTTCCTTGATTTCGGTATCGATCTGCTCCCTGCTCGGAAGTGAATCGATCGTGATGGACCGTTCTTTCGTATCAGCCACCAGCCACTCGGGCGTCGAGCGACCGACAGTGTCGATCGAATGCTGGATCGGAAGGATCTCCTTGCTGCGATCCTTGATCGTGATGACATCGCCTGGCCGTACTTCATACGAAGGGATGTCGACCTTGCGATCGTTGACAAGGAAGTGAGCGTGGTTCACAAGTTGACGAGCCTGGGGCCGCGTGCTTGCGAAGCCTGCGCGGTACACGACATTGTCGAGTCGTGTCTCGAGAATCACAAGCAGATTGGTGCCGGTGATGCCGCTCTTCTTCGCCGCGTTCTTGTAGTACTTGCGGAACTGCTTTTCGAGCACCCCGTACATGAACTTGAGCTTCTGCTTTTCACGGAGCTGAATCTGGTATTGGGACTCGCGGATGCGCCCACGACCATGCTGACCAGGTGGGTATGGTCGCCTGTCGTAGTACTTGGCCTTGTTCTCATCGAGAAGTTGGCGAGCACGACGGCTGACCTTGGTTCGTGGGCCTGTGTACCGAGCCATGTCTAACGACCCTTCCGCTTCTTCGGGCGGCAGCCGTTGTGCGGCACCGGCGTGACGTCCTTGATGCCCGTGATCTCGATACCCATGTTCTGGAGGGTTCGGATCGCGGTCTCACGACCTGAGCCCGAGCCTCGGACGATGACGTCAAGCTTGCGAATTCCCATCTCGCCAGCTTTCCGAGCTGCCTGTTCGGCCGCGACCTGAGCGGCATAGGGGGTCGACTTGCGTGAGCCCTTGAATCCGACCGATCCGCCTGAGGTCCATGCGGCAACCTTGCCATCCTGATCTGTGATCGTGAGGATGGTGTTGTTGAAACTCGCCTTGATGTGTACCTGACCGTGCGAGATCGTCCTTTTGGCTCTTCGACGACGCTGCTGGGGTGCTGCCGCATCAGGTGAAGTCTGTTCGGGTGCAGGTGCCTGTGGCGGCGCAGCCTGCTCGGGTGCAGCGGCCTGTGGGGCATCGGCCTGTTCGGTTGCTTCTGTGGTCATTACTTGGTGACCTTCTTCTTGCCTGCGATTGCGACACGCTTGCCCTTGCGTGTGCGAGCGTTGGTATGCGTCCGTTGTCCACGCACGGGGAGTCCACGACGATGGCGTAGACCCTGGTAACAACCAATTTCGATCTTGCGCTTGATGTTCTGGGCGGTATCCCGGCGCAGATCACCTTCGATCGTGAAGTTGCCGTCGATGAACTGCCTGATCTTGAGAACCTCTGCATCGGAGAGGTCCCTGACCTTGGTGTCCATATCGATTTCAAGTGCGGAAAGGATGGTGCGCGAGCTCGAGATTCCTATTCCGAAGACATAGGTCAAACCGATCTCGATACGCTTATCTCGTGGGAGGTCGACTCCGCCGATTCGTGCCATTCGTGGTTACCCCTGACGCTGCTTGTGGCGTGGGTTCTGACAGATGACCCACACACGGCCATGCCTGTTGATGACGCGACAGTTGTCGCACATCTTCTTTGCAGAGGCTCTGACTTTCATGCGGGCTTCCTGTCTGTGTTCTCGGTCAGGACACCGTCGATACCAGATGCGGAGAGGTGGGCGTCAAGCACGCAGGTCCCGGGTCCGGGTTGCCTGTGTGATTGACGTCTACTCCAGCGACGGCCGAGCGAAACCCGTTGGTTGGGCGTGGAGGCTCGGCGATCCGCCGATATCAACGACGTCGTCTTTTCACAACAAATCACAGCTCTCGCGAGCCGTTCGCAGAAGTGTAGAACGCCCGATTTTCTAACGCCAAAAGTTCATCGGAGCCAAATCGGTGCTATTCAGAGATGACGAGCACGCATACGGCGTTCGGCTTCCCGTCCGTCGATTCCGCTGTCACGCAATCGGCGAGGTTGATCGTGCTGCTTGACATGCTCCAGTTTTCCGTTCGAAAATTCGACCCACCTTGGTCCATGGTGATCGAACTGTTCTCCCAGTCAGGTGAATCGGAGCTGGTCCAGTCGTTGAAATACGAGGCAAGTTCGTCGAAACGATCCTGATCGTAGGCAACACTGACACTGGTTCCATCGTCGGTCTTGACCACCGCCTGGACGTCGTAGCCGTCTGGAAGGGGTACAAAAAGATCACTCGGGACCTCTCCCCCTCCGATACTTATGGATCCATCGTCCGTTTCGACCTTGATCTCACCGGTATCCGAGTTGATGTCGACGTCATTGACACCGTCAACGTTGCCTACGAGGTTTTCTGCGATCGTTTCACTTGGTGACGAGCAGCCCGCAATGACCACGGCAACAACCGCCAGAAGTACCACCACTTGCCTCATCGGAGTCCCCTCTCGTATGACGTCGCATACTTGCGTCGCCAATCTTGGTCGACGAATTGTACGCCTCCATTGTGGTGAATGCGCTGCAACCCGAGGGGTATGTTGTTGGCATGATTTCCACCGTCGTGTTTGATGTCAACGAGACGCTCCTCAGCCTCGTACCGGTGCGGAACTGGTTTCGTGCAAGGTTCGACGATGGACCAACAGCAGCCGAATGGTTTTCCGAACTCCTCCGCCTGTCGTTTGTCTCGTCGGTCATCGACGTCTACGTCCCTTTCACCGACCTTGCAGCGCACGCCCTCACGTCCGTCGCAACGAAACAAGCGGTCGCAACCACAAGTGAGGATCTCGGCATCGTCTCCGCGATATTGGCGACCCTTCCCCCACATCCCGATGCGATCCCGGGAATCGCAAGCCTGAGGGCGGCTGGATTCTCGGTTGCCGCACTGACGAACTCTCCCCTGGCCGTGGCCAATACACAGCTTGAGCATGCCGGCCTCTCCAATCTGTTCGACGAAATCATGTCCGTCGAAATGGTTCGGCGATTCAAGCCGCACCGGTCGGTCTATCTGGCGGCGGCGGAAAGAATGGGCGTTGACCCATCCGACACGATCATGGTCGCTGCCCACGATTGGGACATCGCTGGCGCCATGAGTGCAGGGCTTCAAGGCGTGTTCATCGAACGTCCCGGTCAGGGTTACAGCCCCGGCCTCACCCCTCCGACATTTCGGGCGCACGATATCGATGAGGCAGCTGGACTCATGAGTTCACCTACGTCGGCTGGCTGAGGGCCTCATCCTGGGCAACCCCTGCCATCATGAGTCCAACCTGTTCTCTGGTAGCTGTATTCGGATCGACGATTCCCATGATCTGACCTTCATACATGACGGCGACCCTGTCGGAAACACCGAATATCTCGTCAAGGTCTTCCGAGATCATGAGGATTGCCGTTGCCTGGTCACGCTGCCCGATCAGGCGCGTGTGGATGTACTCGGCGGCCCCGATGTCAACTCCACGCGTCGGCTGGGCGACAACAAGTACCTCGGGTGTGCCTGAGAGCTCCCGAGCGATGATCATCTTCTGAATGTTTCCACCCGATAGGTTGCGCACCGGCGTGTCCAGCGTTGGCGTCTTGACCGTGTATTCGTCCACGAGACGCTGTGCATGCTTCCTGATCGCTTCGAAATCGAACATCCCATGTTTCAGATAACGGGGATCGTTGTGATCGATCAGCAGGATGTTCTCCGAGACCGTGAAATCGCCAATGGCACCATCCTTCATCCGCTCCTCGGGAACATATGCAAGCCCAGCATCTCGCACGCCCTTTGGGGGCATGCCGACGACCTCAGTCCCTACGATCTTGATCGACCCGGCAGTGGGGGTGCGTAGTCCGGCAATGGTTTCCGCCAGAAGCATCTGACCATTTCCCGATACCCCAGCAACCCCCATGATCTCGCCGGCCCGGACGTCAAGGTCCACGCCACAAACACCCTCACCGCCGCGATCACGCAGGACCCTCAGGCCCCGAATCTCGAGGGCGACATCGGTTGGCTTTGCATCAGCGCCGTCCGGCGCAAACTTGACCGCCCGTCCGACCATCATCTGGGCAAGGCTGTCTCGCGTGGCACCTTCGACGGGGATACTGCCGGTGACCCTTCCGTTGCGGAGCACGGTGATGCGCGTGCTCAACGAGAGCACCTCATGGAGTTTGTGCGAGATGAAGATCAAACCGCGTCCGCCAGCAGTCAGCGTTCGCAGCGTGACAAACAACTGGTCGACCTCTTGGGGTGTGAGTACCGCGGTCGGCTCGTCGAGAATCAACAGTTTGGCGTCACGGTAGAGGGCCTTGATGATCTCGACACGCTGCTGCTCACCAACGGACAACTGCCAGACTGGTGTCGAGGGATCGACACGGAGTCCGTACGTCTCGCCCAGCTCAACGATCCGCGCCGATACGGAGTCAAGATCTGTGAGAGCACCCCGACTCGACTTGAGACCGAGTGCAACATTTTCAGCAACTGTGAGCGTCGGAACAAGCATGAAGTGCTGGTGAATCATCCCGATGCCATGACTGATCGCCTGGTTCGGACTCGTGATGCGAAGAGGTTCCCCATTGAGGAACACTTCCCCCTCGTCCGCCCGGTAGAGGCCGTAGACGATCTTCATGAGGGTGCTCTTGCCTGCGCCGTTTTCTCCGAGAAGTGTGTGGACCTCCCCCGGATACACCTCAAAACTGACGTCGTCGCAGGCAATCACACCGGGAAACCGTTTTGTGATGCCACGCATCTCAAGCATCGGGGTTCCTGCCATTTTCGCAGCCCTTCTGATCATGTGGTGGGAGGACCTCTTTGCCCTCCCACCACACAATTGTCTGGTGAAGTGTCGCTCAGCCACCAACCACAATTGAACCATCGATGATGCCAGCAACTGCAGCATCACCCTTTGCCTTCACATCAGCAGGAAGGTCGTATCCGGGGTTGTACTCGATGACCTCACCACCGTTTGCAAGATCGATCGTGTAGGCCTCACCACCCAACGTTCCGGACTGCACTCCTGCGATGATCTCACGAAGGACGCCTTCCCAGTGATAGACCTGTGAAGCGACCACGACATCTGGCGCAATCTGCGTCTGGTTGGCTTGGGTCCCGAACCATGCAACTCCCTCGGTTGAAGCAACACCGATCGCACCAACGACCATCTGGGCACTTCCCGTCAATACGTCGGCGCCCGCGGTCACGTGTGCCTGGGCGGTCTCAGATGCCAGTGCTACATCGCTGAAGGATCCGGTATAGACGATCTTGACATCAATCGCAGGATCCTCGGCCTTGGCGCCTGCCGCAAAGCCGTCAACGTAGAGCTTGGCATCGCCGACCTCAACGGGACCAACGACTCCAAGAGTCCCGGTCTTACTCAATGCAGCAGCGAGCACACCCATCACGTAGCCACCCTGATCAGATGCAGCTTGGTACGAATACACGTTTGGGAGACCGAAGGTCTCTGCTGCGGTACCCCATGCGAACGAGGTGTCGGGGAAATCGGGTGCGATCTCGGCAAGTGAGCCTCCGTATTGAGAGCCGTGGGCGATGACGAGGTCGTATCCCTTGTCTGCATAGTCACGGATCGCGGCAGCAGCATCCTCGACGACGAACATGCCATCGGTCACAGCAATCTCCAGGTCCATCTCTCCATCGATGACGTTCAAAGAATCAATCATCGATTGAGTGAATGCCAGATCGTTTGCAGCCGAAGGGGCTACGACAGCGATCCGGAAGGTCTCCGTTGTCACGGGCGTGCTTGTTGTTGTGGTCGCCTCGGCATTGTCGTCTCCGCCGCATGCTGCGACAACCAGCGCAAACGCGGCCAGTAGGACGAGCCATGTATATGTGCGTCTCATGTTTGGGTCTTCTCCTTGTCTGTGCCGCAAAGCGGCGGTCCATGGTGAGTGTTTGTCTCCAACCCTGGGCAACGGTACCCAGCCCACCTCCTCTGTATCTCTATCAGATGTGTCTCCATCGGGGCTTTTCGATCATCTTGCGCGCTCAAAAGGCTTGGTCAATGCAGCCGGTGGCTTGAATCGATGTGCAACAACGACGAGCGCGAGAATCGTGACGACCGCTGGGGCCATTGCCGCGATATCGGACCAGCTCCTTGGGATGATGCCCTGAGTCTTGAGTTGCAAAACGATCGAGTTGACAAAGCCATACAGCAAGGCGCCACCCATCACCCCGAGTGGCCGCCAGGCTCCGAAGTACACGAGCGCGATGGCTATGAACCCAGCGGCATTTGTGAGATTGCTCTGGAATATCTTGAGGTCAATCGCCAGTGCGGCGCCAGCGACGCCAGCGAGAGTTCCACCGATGATCAGGGTGGCGTAGCGAATGCCGGCAACGCTGACGCCGAGGCTGTCTGCCGCTTCTGGGTTCTCGCCAACAGCACGGATCTTCATCCCGAAGTTCGTTTGATTGATGATGAACATGCTCAGGGGAACCATTGCGAAGGCGATGTACACGACAGCGCTGTGACTGAAGAGCGTTTCGCCAAGAAAGGGAATGTTCGACAGTCCGGGAATCTCAACCTTGGGAAATGCCTGGATCGGGAGCGGCGTTCCCACCCACATCTGAAATAGCAAGTCACTGAAACCGAGGCCGAACAGGAACACCCCGATACCGCTGATGCCCTGCTCCGCTTTGAGCGTCACCGACATCACCGCAGTTACGAGTCCGAGGACAACGCCGATGCCGACCCCGACCAACAGTCCGAACCAGACGTTGTCGGTCTTGAGGACCGTGTAGTAGCCACCAAAAGCGCCGAGCAGCATCACACCATCAACGCCAAGGTTGAGCACACCGCTTCGCTGTCCAAACATCTCCCCGATTGACGCAAACAGAAGCGGTACGGCAAGGCGTATGCCACCTGCGATGGTCGCGACAAGGACCGCCTCGGTGAAGAGTCCACTCATACCTCACCACGGTTCACGAGGTTGATCGATTCGGAATCTTCAGGATGGGAAGGGTCAGGTGGATCCGGTCCCGTTGGGTCGTCTCCAAGCTCGGATTCGGTGCCTGTTGCCTTCCTATCGAGAAGACGGCGTTTGAACCGATCACTTGAGACAAGGAAAATGACGACGAGTCCGTTCAGCGCCAAGATCAGGGCAGACGGTACCTGGACGGTTCGCTGCAAGGCATTCCCCCCAACGAGCAGACCGCCGAACAGGAATGACGCGGGAATGGTCCATAGTGGGTGAAGCCCTCCGAACAGAGCCGCAACGATGCCGTTGAAACCAGCATTACCAGTGAAACCGGCGGTCGATCCGTCGGTGACCATCCGATGGCTTTCGCTGCCAAACACCAGAATTGCACCAGCGAGACCAGCCATCGCTCCGCTCAGCGTGAGTGCCAGGACGATCGTGCGCTTGACCGGTATTCCTGCGTAGCGAGCGGCATCGGCGTTGCGCCCAACGGCGCGTAACCGATACCCCAAGGGTGTCCGCCACAACAGGACATATGCAGCAATGGCGGCGATCACAGCAATGACGGGACCAATATGGAGCCGCCCAGAGCCAAACAACAAAGGTAGATCGGCATTTTCGGTCAACCGTTCGGTTTGCGGGATGCTGGTCCCGCGCTCAATCTCACCGGGGTCAATGAAAGGTCCGCGCAAAAGAAAGTTCATCAACTGAACGGCAACGACGTTCAACATGATGGTGCTGAGGATCTCATTGACGTCGTAGTAGGCCTTGAGAACCCCTGGAATCGCCCCCCAGATAGCTCCACCGACGAAGCCGGCGAGAAGGACCAGAGGGATCATGAGAACCGCAGGAAGTCGCGGTACATTCAGAGCAACGAAGGTCGAAAACAAGGCTCCGAGAACCAACTGCCCTTCGCCACCGATGTTGATGACGTCGGCGCGAAACGCGATCGTGATTCCCACTCCAACAAGCAGGAGTGGCGTGGCTTTGAGCACGGTTTCCGTCAGGGCTTTCGAAGACCCGAATGCGCCCTCGAACATTGCCTTGACACCTTCAAGGGGGCTGGCATCAAGAATCAGCAGCATGATTGCCCCGAGGATCAACGCGAACAAAACAGCCGCCATCGGGACGCCATAGGCGAGGAGCCGTCGACCCTGGACTCCTCGTTGAAACAACACCCCCGCTTTTCCTTTCGAGCGTGTCGAACTATCGTCTCGTGGGCTGAAAAAAGACTCGCACTTGCATTACGAGATGTCAAACTCGAATGAAAAAGCGATGAGGGAAGAGGCGCACCAACATGCCATCAGCGAACACCTCGGTGTTCGGATCAGCCAGGACATATGCTCCGACCCCTCATCAACAGCCAAGGGCCGACCCCTCAGCAACTCACGATTCGGACTGTTCATACCTTGCAAACCGTGCAGTCTCACACACCACGAACACAAACGCGAGCACCCAATGAATCAACCGGATCTGAATCAACCGGATCGCGGTGTCCTAGCTGACGCGATTCCAGATCGTCGTGACGCCCTCGGAGGTGACCGACATCGTGTTATCGCCACAGTCGGGTGTGACTGCTTCGAACGAGGCCTCGGGTGCCTCTATGGGCATGATTCCACCGGGCGGATCAAACGGAACTCCATCAATGCTGATTTGCACATCGGGCGCTCCCTGACCACCTGGGATCACGGTTGACATCGTGTCTCCGTCAATCGTGTAGGTACCGACCTGTTTGTGGTTGATCGTCAGCTCCATGTTGCCGAAGTCGGTTTCGACACCAAACGAGAAATCGATGCGCTCATCGGTGAACGTGCCGTCAGCATCGGCCGTGATGCGATACACGCCTCCGAGATAGACAAGCTCACTCGGTTCCTCGGAATCGGCGAGACTCTCTGAGATCTGATCCATGAAGTTCGCAGCGTCCAACTCCCACGAACCAATGACACAATCGGCAAGACCACCGGTTGCTGGCGCAGCGGTCGTCGTTGTTGTCTCCGGCGTAGCAGAACTCGTCGTTGTTACTCCAGCGGCCGTCGTCGTCGTTGCGGCCCCCCCATCGGCCGTCGTGGTCGTCTCCGCGCTGGTCGAGCTGCACGCTGCCACAACGAGCAAAACAACGACTCCGATTCCAATCTTGTTCATGATCCCTCCTGGGAAAGCATTGACGGTTCAAACCATACCAGTGCGCAAAAACATCCTGAGGGACAGATCAAGTCGACTCGCTACGTGTCGAGCGCTTCCCAAGGAGCACGGCAGAGCCAACGAGAACCCCTCCGCCGACGAGGAAGGCGAGGGGCACACCCACCCCGTCGTTGAAAAGACCGAAGACGAGAAGCGGGAGAAAAAGCCACAGCCCAACCATCCCACCGACGAGAAGCGGCGTTCGGCCACGCGTCACACCAAATACCGTCATGGCGACGCCAACAGCGACAAATGCTGTGGAAGCCAGCGTGGGTACGACGCCATCGTGAGACACCACGGAGAGCGAAACAACCAGTTCCCCGATCAACCACAAGACAATCCCGAGTATCTCTCCAAGTCGCTGCTCAGCAAGTCGGTTCGATGTCGCCAAAGCCATCCAGAGACCTCCGAGAGCAACCACCCCCGTGCCTGTCACCCACCCCCAATTGCCGTCTGGCAACAACATGATGGTTGCACTGACCACGGTACCGAACGCCGACATGATCAGGGCAACATGTTGAGGCGCGCTTGGTGTCGCGAGATACCACCAGAAACTGAGTCCCAGCGCTGCAGCAAAGGAGAAGAATGAGGCAAGATCCGGGTTCGCAAGCCCGCCGACGGTACCTGCAACCGCCACTGAGATTGGAACGGGAGCGAGCATAAGAGAGACTCGACCGATTCGGATGAGGACTGGCGCCGCACTTCGAATGGCGATGAGTCCGACACCGGCAAGGATCACACCACCAGCGCCCGACACCGCGATACGAACTGCCCGCGACAGCTCACTCCAAGCATTCGACACGAGGATCACAGCCGCGATGAGAACGAGCACAGTTCCGATGTACCCGAGAACCTCGACGGTGTTGGTCTGTCTTGCCTGATCGGTCGACGGTGCGGAAACGCCGTACGGCAGTGTTTCACGTGCGAGGATGTCACGAGCTTGATCGGCAGTGATGATCCCGGCGTCTACCCATTGAAACACCTTGGCATGGACCTTGGCATGCCTCTTTGGGTCGTCAAAGACCATGGCCTACCCGTGGATGGCGTGTCCCTACATTGTCTCACGCACAGCTCTGAAGTCCATGGGGCTGAACCGATCGATGTGTGGCTACTCGCCGCAGCCCTGGCCACCGTTGATCGAGGTGATCGCGTGCGCATCGGACTGTCCGGTTGCGTAACCCCACATGCCCGTCCAGGTCTGCAGGTCGTAGGACCAGAACCCGACCGAGGGATCAAAGAACGCCTCATCGATCACGATTTTGGTTGGATCGTAGGCAGCCTTGAGTTGGCCGAGGCTCGATCCGATGCCGATTCCTTCCGGGGTTCGCAGATCTGGTGGGTTCGCGACGTCCGTGTAGTAGAAGCTGTAGAAGTGCTCAACACCACCAGACCAGAAATCGGTGTCGCCGGTGGTGTACAACGTGACAAGTGACCCCCACTCGACCGCTCGCATCCTCGGCCCGAGACAGACGCCGTAGTCACCGAACGGATCGATCCATCCCGTGTCCTTGGAAGGGGCACCGAGGGCCTCTGAGATGTGCGTCACGGTAGCGTCGTCGTCGAAGCCGAAGTAGATCCACTGATCGCCTGCCTGGATTCCCTCGTCGGTGAGTTCAACGGTGGCGGCAGCGGGTGGGGTCGTGGTGGTCGTGGTGGTTGTAGTGGTCGTGGTGGTTGTAGTGGTCGTCGTCTCAGGAACCGTGGTCGTCGTAGGTGCTGTGCTTGTGGATGTCGTCGAGGTGAGCTCCACCGGCAGTGTTGTCGTTGTTCCTGCGTCACCGGATGAACACGACGCTGCAATGGCACCAACAACGGCAAGGACGATGGCATATTTCTTCATGAGCACTCCACACGCTACGTTCGGGTTTCCAACAGTAGCCATCGTCGGCAGAAGCACCCGAAACCTTTACTGCGTTACGAGCTTTGGCTCGGGGAGGGTCGACACGATTGAGCCGGCCTCGGTCAACAGCACCGTGTGCTCGAAGTGCGCGGACCACTGGCCATCCGCCGTGACGACAGTCCATTCATCCTCAAGGACATTCGATGACTCGGTCCCCAGGTTGAACATCGGTTCGATTGCCAAAGCCATACCTGTTTTGAGTCGCAGCCCTTTGCCAGCGCGCCCGTAATTGGGAACTGACGGTGCCTCGTGCATCTGCCGCCCGATCCCATGTCCGACATAGTCGCGGACAACCCCGAGTCCGTGTGGTTCAGCAACCGCCTCGACAGCCGCCCCAATATCTCCGAGCCGATTGCCGTGGATAGCCTGTTCGATTCCTGCCCACAGGGCCTTCTCCGTCACATCGAGCAGATTTGTCACCTCGGGTGGAACGTCACCAACAGCCATCGTGAAGGCGGCATCTCCATGCCAACCCTCAAAGATTGCACCGGCGTCGATCGCGATGATGTCACCGTCGCGCAGGACGTAGTCGCCAGGGATACCGTGGACGATCACCGAATTGGGAGAGGTGCAGATCACACCGGGAAATGGATTGGATGGCCCGCCATAGCCAAGGAAGGAAGATTGGCAATTCCACTCCTTGAGCACATCTCTGGCGATCATGTCGAGTTCGCGAGTTGTGGTACCCGCCACTATGGCCTGACGCGTCGCTGCATGGATCGCAGCAACACACCTACCAGCAACAAGCATCTTGTCAAAGTCGGCTTGCGTCTTCTTCGTGATGAGCCGGGTGCCGTTCATGGCCGCTACCTCGCGAGAGCGAGGACGATCCTGGCAAAGATCTCCTCAATCCCACCAACACCGTCGACAGTGGTCACAGCGTCTCCATAATGATCAATCAGTGGCATGGTCTCAGAAAGGTAGACGTCAAGCCTGTGACGAATGACGTCCTCCGTATCGTCTGCCCTGCCCTGATCCGCGGCACGTTTCAAGAGGCGGGCAACCAGTTCGTCGGAGTCAACATCGAGGAGAAGCGCCACCTCGATGGCATCATCACCCATGACCTCGGCGAGAGCTGAGGCTTGCGCCACGTTGCGTGGATAGCCGTCAAGGAGATATCCGCATCGGGCATCGTTACGTCTGAGACGTTCTTCCACAAGAGCAAGTACGAGATCATCCGAAACAAGGGCCCCGGAGGCGACGACCTGTTCGACCTGCTTCCCGAGCTCGGTTCCTTCAGATATTGCTTCGCGAAGCATCACACCGGTGGAGATGTGCGGGACACCGAGCGCCCTGGCGAGCATCTCGGCCTGGGTTCCCTTGCCAGCACCAGGAGGACCGAGAAAGAGGATCCTGCGGCCCATCAGTGCACCGCTGTTCGATGGATCATTGCTGCACCGTCATCAGGAGAGGAAACCTTCGTAGTTGCGCATCGTCAACTGCGATTCGATCTGTTTCGTTGTCTCAAGTGCAACACCGGCCACGATGATGATCGACACGCCTGACAGGCCGACCGGAACATTCCAATACCAGCCGAAAAGCGATGGGAGCACGGTGACAACCGCCAGATAGGCCGCACCGGGCAGAGTGATTCGGCTCAGTACATGCGACAGATAGTTGACCGTGGCGCGACCGGGGCGAATGCCGGGAATGAAGCCACCTTGACGCTGGATCATGTCGGCTTGACGCTCAGGGTCGAACTGGATCGCCGTGTAGAAGTAGGTGAAGAACACGACGAGCAGCGCAAGTACACCGATGTACCACAAAGATGGCGAGAAGCCACCTCCACTCGACGAGAGCATGTTGTCATTGATCCAGTCGCGTACGGCTGCACCCCAGCCCGTCGAGGGGAGGGCTGATGAAATCAATGCAGGGAAGTACATGATCGACGTAGCGAAGATGACGGGGATGACACCTGCCATGTTGACCTTCAGCGGGATGTACGTTGACTGTCCGCCCATGACCTTGCGTCCGCGTACACGGCGCGAGAATTGGACCGGTATTCGTCTCTGCCCCTGTTCGATAAAGATGATCCCGATGGTCAGGGCGATCATCACCGCTGAGATCGTGACCATCTGATAGGTCTGTGAGTTCGTATTCAAGATCACGAGTTGACTCGGAATCTGACTGATGATCGAGACGAAGATCAGCAATGACATGCCGTTGCCGATGCCCCGCTGTGTGATGAGCTCGCCCATCCACATGAGCAGTGCGGTACCAGCCGTCATGGTGATAACGACGATGATCACGTTGCGGGGTGTGAAGTTGGGTATCAGGTCCACACCTTGGGTGAACTGTCCTGAGTGGAACAGGTATGCAAATCCGGTCGACTGAAGCAGGGCGAGAATGACCGTGAGATACCTCGTCCACTGCGTGATGACCTTGCGACCGGTTTCGCCCTCTTCCTGGAGCGCCTGCAGTTTCGGGATCACGACGGCAAGGAGCTGCATGATGATCGACGATGTGATGTACGGCATGATGCCGAGCGCGAAAATCGAGAGCTGTGTCAGGGCACCACCTGAAAACAGGTTCAACAGGCCGACAAACCCTGACTGTTCTGCCTCGTTCGCGAAGTCCTGAACTGCCTGCAGGTCAACTCCCGGTACCGGGATCTGGGCACCGAGGCGATAGATCGCAAAGATGAACAGCGTGAACAGGATCTTGTTCCGAAGGTCTCGGATCCTGAAGGCGTTCCTGAAGGCGGTGAGCATGGAGGTCCAGTCGTCTAAAGCGGGCGTGCTGTGTTTGGGTCGAAGTCGCCGGCTGGAAAGTGTTGCAGATGACAGGCGCTATTGCCTACCAAGGGTTCACGATCTGCCAGAGTGATTCTCACGATTCAATGACCTCAATCGAGCCGCCAGCGGACTGGATCTTGCCGGCTGCACCGGCAGAAAAGGCATGTGCCTTGACGGTGAGTGCAACATTGATATCGCCCTCTCCGAGTACCTTGATCTTTCCACGCTTCTTGGCGAGCCCCGCCGCACGCATCGTTTCAGGTGTCACCGTCGTTCCTGTATCGAGTTCACCAAGGCGACCGACATTGATCACGGTGAACTCTTCGCGGTTTGGATTCTTGAAACCCTTGAGCTTGGGTATCCGACGCTGCAACGGGGTCTGACCGCCCTCAAAACCCTGACGGACCTTGCTTCGGGCCTTGAGACCCTTGGTGCCGCGACCAGCAGTCTTGCCTCGACGACCAGCCTCACCGCGCCCGACGCGGATCTTTCGTTTCTTGGAACCCTCAGCGGGTCTCAGGTGATGGAGTTTCATCAGGTTTCCTCTACCTCAAGCAGATGTTCGACCGCAGATACCATCCCGCGGACCGAATCGGTGTCTGGACGTTCAACGCTCGAGTTGATCTTTCTCAGCCCAAGGCTCTCGACGGTTGCGCGAGCCTTCGGCTTCTCCCCGATGAGGCTGCGACGCAGCGTGATCTTGAGTGTCTTTGCCATGGCTCTATACCTGTGTCCTCATCAACTCAGACGAGTTGTATGCGGCAAGCAACGCTGGTGGGAAGATCTCTTCCGCACGCTTCCCTCTGGCTTTGGCGACCTTGTCGGGGCGCTGTTGACGCTTGAGGGCATTCACGGTCGCACCGGCCACGTTGATGTGAGTCGGCGAACCGAGGGACTTGGCGAGGACATTCTGGACACCGGCAGCCTCAAGGATCTGGCGAACGGCACCGCCCGCGATGACACCCGTACCGGGCGCTGCGGGCTTGAGCAGAACCCTGCTCGCCCCCTGAACACCGATGATCTCGTGAATGATCGTCGACCCCGCCATGGGAACGTCGAACATCTCTTTCCGCGCAAGCTCAAAGGCCTTTTGAATTGCTGCGGGTACTTCTTTGGCCTTGCCGTACCCGACACCAACCCGCCCCTTGCCGTCTCCTACGGCTACCAGTGCGGTAAAGGAGAACCTTCGTCCACCCTTGACAACCTTCGCGACACGGTTGATAGCAATCACACGCTCTTCAAACTCGGACTGCTCGCGCTCGCGTGGACGTCCGCTGTCGCGGCGTCCACGTTTCTTGTTCTGCTGGTTGCCAGACTTCCCAGCGGCGTCGCTTGACGTTTCTGCTTTCGGGTCGTCTGACGGCTTTGGTGTTTTTGTCGTCATCGATCGCTCCTAGAACTCGAGTCCGGCTTCACGGGCACCATCAGCAAGTGCCCGAATCCGGCCGTGGTACTTGTAGCCACCGCGATCGAACACGACCTTGGTGATTCCATTGTCTCTTGCACGAGCGCCGATGAGTTTTCCGACCTGTTCAGCAGCACCCACCGTGAGCGTCTCAGCCTTGACGGCGGACTCGCCAGACGATGCCGATGTGATCGTGCGGCCACTGTCATCGTCGATGAGCTGTGCGTAGATGTGCTTGTTCGATCGAAACACGGCGAGGCGTGGGCGATCCTGTGTGCCGTGAACCGACTTGCGTACTCTGAAGTGTCTCCGACGGCGTGCGTCTGTGCGTGTACCCCTCATCCGGTCACACCTGCCTTACCCGCCTTGCGTCGAACATGCTCGTCGACATAGCGGATTCCCTTGCCCTTGTAGGGCTCGGGTGGACGGACTGCGCGGATGTTCGCTGCCATCTGTCCAACCAGCTGTTTGTCAATCCCGCCGACGATGATTCTCGTCGGTTCGGGAACCTCAAATGTGATTCCGTCCGGAGCGTCGATCGAAACGGGGTGTGAGAAACCAACCTGGAGTTCAAGCTGCGTCCCCTTGAGCGCAGCCCGGTAGCCAACACCCACGGCGGTCAGTTCCTTGGAGTACCCCTCGGACACGCCGATGACCATGTTGTTGATGAGCGCCCGTGTGAGCCCGTGAAGTGCCCGCGAGTTTCGCTCATCGTTTGCACGTGCAACCGAAACCGTCCCATCGTCGATCGAAACCGTGATTGGCTCGGTGATCGTCTGGGTAAGAGACCCCTTGGGGCCCTTGACCTCAACAACATCACCATTGACCGTGACTTCAACGCCACTAGGCAGCTTGATTGGGTCGTTACCGATACGACTCATGGGTCACCACACCTTGCAGAGAATCTCGCCGCCGACGTTGCGCTGGCGAGCCTCTCTGTCGGTCATGACACCGGTAGACGTTGAAAGGATAGAGACACCGATGCCGCCACGGGTGCGATCAATGTCCTTGGCACCCTTGTAGACACGGTGACCGGGCCTGGAGATTCGCTGAATCCCTTGGAGCACACGCTTGCGTTGCTCGTCGTACCGCAGCTTCACGACAAGTTCGGATCCGACGGTGGAATCCTGGATCTTCCACGAGTCGATGAATCCCTCCTCGGAAAGGATGCGGGCGATTTCTTCCTTCAACTTGGATGACGGCATGGATGTCTCAGGGTGCAACGCGGTGTTGGCGTTCCGGATCCTCGTGAGCATGTCAGATATTGGATCGGTGTACATCGTTACCACGAGGCCTTCGTGATGCCAGGCAATTCGCCCCTGTGCGCCATCTCACGAACCGCAATACGCGACAACCCGAACTTGCGGAAGTATCCGCGAGGACGTCCCGTGACATTGCATCGATTGCGATAGCGAGTGGCACTCGCATCTCGGGGCATCTTGGCGATCTTGACATACGCTTCACGCTTGTCCTCATAGGACACCTCAGGATCCTTGATGATCTTGAGGAGCTCGGCACGCCGATCCGCATAGCGTGCGACAAGCACGGCGCGCTTCTTGTTCTTGGCAATCTTTGAAGTTTTCGCCATCAGACACCTACCTGCTGTCGTCGGAATGGGAACCCGAACGCATCGAGGAGCGCTTTCCCCTCGGCGTCAGTCTCCGCGGTTGTCACCAGTGTGATGTCCATACCGCGGACCTTCTGAACCTTGTCGTAATCAATCTCAGGGAAGATCAGCTGCTCGGTGACGCCGAAGCTGTAATTCCCTCTCCCGTCAAAACCCTTCGGGCTCAACCCGCGGAAGTCACGGATACGCGGGATAGCGAGAGCCACAAGCCTATCGAGAAATTCCCACATTCGGTCTCCCCGAAGGGTGACGTGGGCGCCGATAGCCTGGTTCTCACGAAGCTTGAAGTTTGAAACCGACTTGCGAGCACGATTCACGCGTGGCTGCTGACCCGTGATGATGCGAAGATCCTCAACGACGCCGTCGATGAGTTTGGCATCCGCTGCCGCGTCGCCTGCACCCATGTTGACCACGATCTTGGAAAGGCGCGGTACACGCATGACGTTGTCAAGCTTGAGCTCTTCCTTGAGTTGATTCCTGATCTCGGCGTTGTACTTGTCTTTGAGACGTGGGGTCATGAGAGGTCACCTCCGCACTTGCGGCACACGCGATACTTGGTGCCACTGTCATCGATACGGGCGCCAATCTTGGTCGGACCACACTCAGAACAAACGATCATCACGTTCGATGCGTCGATCGGCATGTCCTTGTCGATGATGCCTCCGGTATTGAGTTCGCCTGTGGCCCGCTGGTGACGCTTGGCAGTTGCAACACCTTCGACGATGATCCGGTTCTCAGCGGGGAAGACCTTAGCGATCTTGGACTCGGTCCCGGCATCCTTACCAGAAATGACCATGACCGTATCCCCTTGGCGTAGTTTCATCACAGCACCTCCGGCGCGAGTGACACGATTCGCATGAACTTCTTGTCACGAAGCTCCCTGGCGACAGGCCCGAAGATACGGGTGCCGCGGGGTTGACGCTGATCGTTGATGATCACGCATGCGTTCTCATCAAAGCGGATGTACGAGCCGTCTTGACGACGGTTTTCCTTGGCGGTACGCACGACGACAGCCTTGACAACCTCGCCTTTCTTGACGCCTCCGCCCGGGATCGCATCCTTGACCGTTGCGACGATTACGTCGCCAATCGAGGCATAGCGGCGGCCAGAGCCACCGAGCACGCGGATACACAGCACCTCGCGTGCTCCGGAGTTGTCTGCAACCTTGAGTCGGGTCTCTTGCTGGATCATCTGGCACGCTCCACGACTGCCGCGACGCGCCAGCGCTTTGACTTGGAAAGTGGACGGGTTTCTTCGATCCGCACCGTGTCACCGACGTTTACATCGTTCGCTTCGTCGTGTGCGTGATACCTTTTGCGAACCGGAATGGTCTTGCCATATCGGGTGTGGCGCTTTGCATGTCGCACCTCGACCGTGACGGTCTTGTCTCGAGCATCGGAAACGACGATTCCGACACGTACCTTGCGGCTTGCGCGTTCCATCTACGCTTCCTCCTGCTGTGCTTGCCACGCAGCGATTTCCTGCTCACGCATCACCGTGGCGATGCGAGCAACGTCGCGCTTGACCTCTTTGAGGCGAGCTGTGTTGTCAAGCTGGTTCGTGACGAGTTGGAAGCGTAGGTTGAACAACTCTTCCTTCGACTCGTCCAGCTTGTCGCTGAGCTCCTTATAGTTGAGCTTGCGAAGTTCGAGGGCGTTCATAGCTCCTCCCGCTTCACGAACTTGGCCTTGACGGGGAGCTTGTGAGCCGCGAGACGCATTGCTTCACGGGCCAGGTCCTCGTCAACACCGGACATTTCGAACAGGACACGTCCTGGCTTGATCACGGCAACCCAGTATTCGGGATTCCCCTTTCCCGAGCCCATGCGGGTCTCGGCTGGCTTCTCCGTGATCGGCTTGTCGGGGAAGATCGTGATCCAGACCTTTCCACCACGCTTGATCTTGCGAGTCATCGCAATACGGGCAGCCTCGATCTGGCGTGACGTGATCCATCCACGCTCCTGCGCCTGGAGTCCATACTCACCGAACGAGACGCGAGTTCCACCCTTGGCGGTTCCCTTGTTCCGACCGGTCATGACCTTGCGATATTTGGTGCGTTTCGGCATCAACATCAGGAACCGTCCTCGTCTGCTGCGCCTTCGGGCGCAGCATCCTCGGAGCTTTCAGCTTTCAGCTCTCCGCTTTCAGCTTCAGCATCCGAAGGATCGACTTCTTCCGAGCTGACAGCTGCAGTAGCAGTTTCGGCAGAAACTGCAACGTCTGCGTCAGCAGACGCCTCGCTGCTTTCCGCTTCGGTTTCCGGTCTGACGTCTGACGTCTGACGTCTGACGTCTGACGAGCTGACCGCTTCTTCCGTACTGACCGCTTCTTCCAGCTCAGCCTCGGCTTCGGCGGCGGTGACCTTCTTGCCTCCGCCTGCTTCGATCAATCGCGCTCTGCGCTTGCCACCACCAGCTTCGACGACGCGCTTACCGCCACCAGCTTCGATGATGCGACTTTCACGACCTGCACCTGCAGCTTCCTCGGCACGGGACTTGATCGACTTGCGGCGGCTCCGTTCTGGCTGCCCACCGGCTGCCAGACGAGCTTCGGCCGCAGCCTTACCGGTTGCTGACCCGTGACGCTTCATCACATCGCCCTTGTAGACCCATACCTTTACGCCGATGGCGCCGACCGTGGTTGCTGCCGTCGCCTCGCCATAGTCGATGTCGGCCCGAAGCGTATGGAGCGGAACGCGGCCTTCGAGATACCACTCGCGCCGACCCATGTCTGCGCCGCCCAGCCTGCCCGATGCCTGAACGCGCACGCCCTCAGCACCAGCCTTGAGCGCGGTTGACACCGTTCGCTTCATGGCACGACGGAATGAGACACGGCCCTCAAGCTGATCGGCAACGCTACGTGCGAGCAGGGTTGCATCAAGCTCAGGGTTATGAACCTCGATGACGTTGAATTTGACTCTGCGCCCGGAAAGCTTTTCGAGACCGGCACGCATGCGCTCTGCCTCTGATCCACCTCGACCGATGACGACGCCGGGACGACCCGTGTGGACATCGACCTGAACCTTCTTGTCCCCGATGCGCTCAATGTCGATACGGGACAATGCCCCGCGCTGGAGCTCGGTTGTCAAGAACGTACGAATCTTGTGATCCTCGTGCACATTCGCGGCGTATTCCTTGTCGCTGTACCAGCGCGCCGTCCAATCAGTGACGATTCTGAGACGCAGACCATAGGGGTGGCTTTTCTGCCCCATCAGGAATTCTCCTTCCGGCCGCGGACTGCGGCAGCTTCGTCTGCGACAACAATGGTGATGTGACTCGTGCGCTTGAGAATCTGGGTCGCGCGGCCTCGAGCACGAGGACGCCAACGCTTCAGCGTCGGGCCTTCGTCAGCGTAGGCTTCGGCGACGAACAGTTCTTCCGCGTCGAGTGCGAAGTTGTGCTCCGCGTTGGCAACCGCAGAATCGAGCACCTTCTTGATTGTGGTAGCCGCCTTGCGGTTGGTGAACTGCAAAACAGCCTGTGCCTCGTCCACCGGCAAGCCGCGGACCAGGTCAAGGACGCGTCTCACCTTGTACGGGGACTCGCGAATGTACTTGGCTTGAGCTCGTGCGTTCATCGTCTACTCACTGACTTGTCCGTCATGTGGCCTCGGAAGGTACGCGTCGGCGCGAACTCCCCCAGTTTGTGACCGACCATCGACTCGGAGATGTAGACGGGGACATGCTTGCGACCGTCATGCACCGCGATCGTGTGACCGACCATTTCGGGAATGATCGTCGAGCGACGGCTCCACGTTCGGATGACACGCTTGTCTCCGCCGGAGTTCGCCTTCTCGACCTTTACCAAGAGGTGCTCGTCGACGAACGGCCCCTTTTTCAGGCTTCTCGCCATGGCTTACCTCTTACCCTTCTGAGAGCGACGACGTACGATGTACTTGTCGCTTGCCTTGTTCTTCTTGCGGGTCTTCTTCTCCGGTTTGCCCCAGGGGCTGACCGGGTGACGACCACCAGAGCTACGTCCCTCACCACCGCCGAGTGGATGATCAACAGGGTTCATTGCAACCCCGCGGGTCTGAGGGCGCTTGCCCTTCCAGCGGCTACGTCCGGCCTTTCCGACCTTGATGAGCTCTGCATCAGCGTTTCCGACCTGACCAACCGTTGCACGACAGTCAAGGGGGACCTGTCGCATCTCACCCGACGGCAGACGCAGCAGGGCGACGTTGCTCTCCTTTGACATCAACTGGATGGCGGTACCGGCGGCACGACCCATTTTCGCTCCACCACCGGGACGCAGTTCCACGCCATGAATCATTGTGCCTGTGGGGATGTTGCGCAGTGGAAGCGCGTTCCCAATCCGGATCTCGGCTCTCGATCCTGATTCGAGCATGTCGCCAACAGCGATGCCGATCGGGGCGAGGATGTACCGCTTCTCGCCATCTACATAGTGAAGCAGGGCGATACGCGCATTCCTGTTTGGATCATATTCAACCGACGCAACCTTTGCTGGGATGCCGTCCTTGTTCCGACGGAAATCGATGATGCGGTAACGACGCTTGTGGCCTCCACCGCGGTGACGCGACGTGATCCTGCCGTGCGAGTTCCGGCCAGACGAACGCGTCTTGGGCGCAAGCAGGCTCTTCTCCGGCGTCGACGTTGTGATTGTGCCGAAATCGGAGACCGTCTGGAATCGACGTCCCGGTGAGGTTGGCTTGAGTTTCTTGATGCCCATGATCTATACCTCAAACACGTCGATGGCGTCGCCGTCGGCAAGGGTGACGACGGCACGCTTGGTGTCCTTGCGCTTTCCGATCGTGTAGCCGGTTCGCTTCTGTTTGCCTTGACGGTTCATCGTGTTGACGGAGACAACCTTCACATCGAAAATTGTCTGGATTGCTTCCTTGATCTCGGTCTTGTTCGAGCGTGGATCTACGACAAATGTGTAACTGTTGGCATCAGCCACGAGGTCGTACGATTTCTCAGACACAACCGGCTCAAAAATGATGTCACGCGGATTCTTCATGCGTTCGCCCCTTCGCTCCGCTCTGGGTCGATGCTTTTAGCTCTTAGCTCTTGGCTTTTGGCATCGGTATCTGTGGCTCCGCTTTCTGAGTCGGTCATCGGTCGTCGGTCATCGGTCATCGGTGCAGTTCTGACATCTTCTGCACCGGCTGCGTGTTCGGCGGTGCCGCGAGGGGCGCCCTGGCCGAGTTCGAGCGTTCCCCGGCTCATGATGATCGTGTCGGCCCACAGCACGTCGTACGTGTTGGCCTGCCCGAGGTTGTGAGCGATCACATGGTCCAGATTCCGGAAGGACTTGATGGCTGTTCGTTCATGGTCCTCGGCGATGAGAAGTACCTTGCCCGTGACGCCCATCGCTGCAAGCAGCGCTGTGGCGTTCTTGGTCTTGGGCTCGCTCCATGCTGCGAAGTCCTCGACAACCTTGATCTGCGCGTCTGCTGCACGGACCGACAGTGCACTCCTGAGTGCCAGACGACGCATCTTCTTTGGTGTCCGCTGGCTGTAGTCACGAGGCTTGGGGCCGTGGGCAACGCCACCGCCCGCCCATTGGGGGGAACGGATGGATCCGTGCCGGGCACGCCCGAGACCCTTCTGGGCCCACGGCTTGCGACCACCTCCACGAACCTCGGCTCGTGTCTTGGTGGACTGTGTGCCAGCCCGCTTGGCCGCGAGCTGGGCGGTGACAACCTGATGCATGACTGCGGTGTTGGGTTCGATACCGAACACGTCAGGGTTGAGGTCAACCGTTCCCTTGGATGTGCCGTCTGCGGTATAGAGCTGCGCGGTGAGCTTGTCAGCCATTGGCCTTCACCGCCTCCCTGAGAACAACGATCGAGCCTTTCGGACCTGGTACGGCACCACGAAGCAGAACAAGATTCCGCTCGGGATCCACCTGAACAACTTCCAGGTTCATCATCGTGACCTGTTCGCCGCCCATGCGACCGGGAAGGCGCTTGCCCTTGAAGACACGTGCCGGTGTTGCACAGGCACCGATGGCACCCGGGGCACGGTGAACCTTGTGGACACCATGAGAGGCACCTTGACCCTTGAAGTTGTGACGCTTCATGACGCCAGCGAAGCCCTTGCCCTTGGAAATGCCGGTGATATCAGCCTTCTGGCCCACCGCGAGAACGTCAGCGATCGTGATCCGTTGACCGAGCTCAAAGGCATCGGCATCGTCGACACGAACCTCAACGAGATGGCGGTGGGGCGTGACGCCGGCCTTGGCGAAGTGCCCCGTTGCAGGGCGCCCCGCCTTGTCCGCCGCCATCTCCTTGAACGCGATCTGAATCGCCGTGTACCCGTCCGTTTCCTGACGCTTGATCTGCGTCACAACAACAGGACCGGCCTTGACGGCAGTCACAGGAACCGCGCGGTTCTCCTCGTCGAAGATCTGGGTCATGCCCAGCTTCTCTCCGATGATTGCGTTCATGTCTTGATCTCTACTTCCACGCCGGCAGGAAGGTCCAAACGCATGAGCGAGTCGACTGTCTTTGGCGTTGGTTCAAGGATGTCGATGAGGCGCTTGTGAATACGCATCTCGAAGTGCTCGCGGGACGTCTTGTCAACGTGTGGCCCACGGATAACTGTGTAGCGATGGATACGGGTCGGAAGGGGAACAGGTCCCTTGATCTTCGCCTGGGTACGCGTCACCGTCTCCGCGATTTTCTTCGCCGACTCATCAACCACCGAGTGGTCGTACGCCTTGAGTCGGATTCGGATCCGATGCTCGTCTGCCATTTTGTTTCTCTCTTCGTTTTGTTCTGAAAGCTGTTAGCTGTTG
>DIDS01000005.1 GCA_002418265.1 Acidimicrobiia bacterium UBA5794
GTTCGAATCTTCCCGAGGGCGCCACCAGACAGTTCAGGACGTCGGTTGGCACCTCCCGACGCGTCTCAAGTCGAAGTACCATCGCTTGGATGACAGACCTGTTCGTACCGCCCAGCTTCGAGATACCGCGTTCGTACGCCTGGGCTGGACTCCACCTCGAACCGTTGGGCGAAGAGCACAACGATCGGGATTACGAGGCATGGATGTCAAGCATCGACCACATCCGGTCTACCCCCGGCTTCTCCGCGCAGGAAAAGCCGAGTTGGCCCGTCACCATGACACTCGAAAGCAACCTCAAGGATCTCGTTCGACATGCAAGAGACTTTGAGGAACGCAAAGGCTTCACCTACTCAATCCTCGATGGTGACGATGTCATCGGCTGTATCTATATCTATCCCGATCGTGGCGCGGATCACGACGCAGCAATCAGCTCATGGGTAACAGAGAGTCGAGCCGATATCGATACGACGGTTCGCGAGGTGTTGTCCACGTGGATCGATACGGCATGGCCATTCTCGAATCCGTATTACGCAGGAATTGAGTAGCGCACCGCCAGCCAGAACCAAGCTTGATCGATTTCGACAAGCATTGGTGTCGTCATCGACGCTGGGGACGGAATTCCACCGTGTGTCTTCAATCGCCGTGACCCACCGATTCGGTGATTGTGAGCTGCGGTTTCCATCCTTCCGAACGGGTAGTCGAAAGGTGCACGAGTCCACCGGGGTCTATCCGCAGGTCGCTTCCCTGTTCGCGCATCAGCAGACGGATCACGCCACCATGGGTGACAACGAGGTGTCGACCGTGTGTCAATCCTGCGAAGAACCCCGCGACTCGATCTCGGAACGTGTCGACTGCCTCTCCTCCGGGGGCGACGAAACCGTCAAACAAAAGGAGGCCCTTTTGGATCTTGTCGTCGAGATCATCGAACCGCTTCCCCTCGATCTCCCCGAAATCAAACTCGCGCAGTCGTTCATCGAGCATCGGTTCTCCTGCGACTATTCGAGCGGTCTCGACGCAGCGCTGCAGATCTGAACTCCACAGATGCTCGTACGGCAGATCAGCGATCTCACTACGACGAGCGAGAACCTCGCGTCGGCCCCGAGCCGACAAGGGCTCATCTCTTTGTCCGCAATATCGTCCATCCACAGAGAACTTGGTAGAGCCATGCCTGAGGAGCCAGATCTCTAGCTCCACCACGGAATCATCCAATACTCAATCGTGGCAACCACTGCGAGCAGGACCGCTATCTCACCGCATTGTTCGATTGCCCCCAGGACGTCGCCAGTGATGCCCCCTGCCTTGTTCGTTGCCCAGCGGACAAGGATCGCGGCCGCTGCTACCGCCACTGCGAATCCGATCGCACCGGCACCGCCAACGAGAACAACGGCAATCACGAGGGTCAGCACCGCGACCATCAAACCTTGACGGCGCGTGAATCCTGCCATGAGCGATGTTCCCAGTCCCGAAGACGCAGGACGGGCGAATCCCATGGCTGATGCGGCCACTCCACGGCCCAGACTGTGAGCCACAACCAGTGCCAGGAAGCCGGCGGTTGCACCCAGGGATCCCAGCAAGGTGACCCGCAACAGAATTGAGAGGCTTAGTGCAGCCACTCCAAATGTGCCGAGCCGGGAGTCCTTGAAGATTCGGAGGACAGCCTCGGTGTCGAGTCCCCCGCCGAGAGCATCGAACGTGTCCGCAAGCCCGTCTTCGTGAAAAGCCCCCGTGATGAGAATGCCGACTCCGATGGCGACAGCGGCGGCAGGAAGGGGTGGAAGAACGAGAGTGGCAACCCAGTACACAGCTCCAACGAGCGTTCCAATAACGAGCCCTGCAATCGGAAACCAGCCCCCGATTGACGGTGCAGGGAAGTTCACTGTCGAAGGAGTCAGCGGGATACGCGTCAGGAAGGCGAGCGCGACGCGGAGGCTGTGCATCAGCCCAATCCGGCCTCAGCAAAAGTGGCAACGTCCACAACCCCGGCGACAGAAAGGCGGACCAGTGGCAAAGCGGCCAGTGCCCCGGATCCTTCTCCGAGGCGCATTCCCAGATCGATGAGCGGATCCTTTCCCATCCGTTCTAGCAATCGACGATGCCCCGGTTCTGGAGAACAATGACCGGCAAGCACATTGTCGAGCCACGCCGAATCCACCTCATGGATTGGAAGAAGTGCCGCGGTGACAACGTAGCCATCCAGAATGACGGGGATGGACCGGAGACGAGCCTCCACAGCAGCACCCGCCATGGCAACAAGCTCAGCACCACCGACCTGGCGCAGCACTTCCATTGGATCCGAAACGTCGGAAATCCTCGCCACAGCGTCGGCAACCACTGCTCGCTTGTGGTCGAGTTGTTCTCCGCTGACGCCGGTTCCTGGGCCCACCCAGCTGTCAGCATTCCCACCTGCGATCGTGGCAGCGATTGCTGCTGCAGGCGTTGTGTTTCCGATGCCCATCTCGCCGAGGATTATCAGGTCGGCGTCGCCACCGGCAACAGCCGCCCTTCCGGCGTTGAATGCTTCCGCGAATCGATCGTCATCCAGCGCGGGCTCTACTCTGAGGTTGCCGGTTGGGTTGCCGACACCAACATCGATCAACGAGACCTTCGCACCAAGCTCTTTGGCGAATGCCGTCACGGTTGCTTGGCCCTGTGTAACGGCGTGGCACATGGCTGCCGTGATCTCCGCTGGATATGCACTCACTCCGTCGAGCGTCACTCCATGGTCGGCGGCGAAAATCAAGACTTCCGGTCGATCGATTCGTGGATGCGCGGTGCGTTGCCACCCAGAAAGCCACACGGCCACCTCGTCCAACCGCTGCAACGCACCGGCGGGCCGCAGCACGTTTGCAGCACGTTCTTGAACTGCACGTGCTGCTTCTCGATCCGGTGCGGGGGCATCTTTGAGGAGTACAGCGAGGTCAGTGATCATGGATCGGTCCTTTCCAATCGGGGAGATCAATTAACGGGAGAACCCTTCCTGCGATCACAAGCCCACTTCGGGTGGCGTGCTCAACCCAGATCTGATTGACCCGGCCGGCGAGATCGCGGAACTGGCGACCCAGTGAGCTTGATGGCACCAGTCCGAGACCAACCTCGTTGGTGACGACAATGGTCTCTCCTTGTCGAGCTGCGGCGCTTGTGGCGGTCGCTGCGGCGTCACTGAGGATGTCTGCCTCGGATGAACCGCGCTCCATCACGTTGTTGAGCCACAACGTGAGACAGTCGATGATGATCGTGTCGTCCGGGTTGGTTGCTTCCAGCGTCTGTCGGAGTTGCACGGGTTCCTCAACCGTTGTCCATGCTTGTGGTCGATCCCTGCGATGCCGATCGATACGTTCGGCCATTTCGTCGTCACCCACTGTCGCGGTCGCCACATAGGTGACCGGCTGGCCCGACCTCGATGCCAATGATTGCGCCGTTCGGCTTTTTCCCGAGCGGGCGCCGCCGAGGAGAACGGTCAGTGACATCGGTGGCCGATCCTTGGCATACGGCAGACCATCAGCACGGACTCCCTGCGAGCTTGTCGATTGTGTCCATGTCGAGAGCCTCTTCCGTGATGTCGGCAACCCGATCAAGTACCGCATCGAACGACTCGGTGGACGCAGCACCGAACAAGACCGACAACGCCGATTGATTCTCCAACAAGCCGTGGGTGGCAATGCCGAGGACATTGTCCTTCACAAATCCTGCGTTGTTCGGCAAGATCGCTTGAACCTGATCCGCAGTGTTCAGCGTCGTCCTGCCATGCCTGATGTCGTAGCCGTCGAATGCAAGGTCGGAAAGCCCAGACCATCGACCCTGCACCGCAGCGAATTGCAGATGGACCTGTGCGACATGTTTTGCTTCCTCAAACGTGGTCGTCAGCGGAAGCAATGCGATGCCCTGTCCCGATCCATCGACTCCACAGGGGTCGACGATGTGCTCTCCGAGGATCTGCATTCCCCCGCAGATGCCCAGGATTGGGACTCCGGCGTCGGCTCGTTCAATGAGACGGTCCTCAAATCCTCTGGCGCGAAACCAGGCGAGATCAGACACGACATGCTTGGATCCGGGGAGGATAATCATGTCCGCACCGAGGAGCTGGTCCGGGCGTTCGGCCCATTCAATGTTGACCACCTGGCTCAACTGGGCAAACTCGTCGAGATTGGAGATGGTGGGCCAGCGAATGATCGCCACCGTCGTCACATCCTGGCGAAAGGACCGACTGGCATAAAAAGAGTTGTCCTCGTCCGGCAGGCTGTGTTCGATCCATGGAAGAGTGCCCAGATGTCGCATCCCAGTCATGTTGGCTGTTGTGGCTGGTGCGGGTTCGAGGAGTGTCGCATCGCCGTGGAACTTGTTGAGGATGAAACCGGCGAGACGATTCTGATGCTGAGGTGGCAATGTGGCCCAAGTCCCGTAGAGATGCGCAAACGCTCCGCCACGGTCGATGTCGACAGTGAGGAGAACTGGGGCGTCGGCTTCCTCTGCGACGCGCATGTTGGCGATGTCACGATCCCATAGATTGGGCTCCGCCGGGCTTCCCGCGCCTTCAATCACGACGAGATCGAACTCGCTCATCAGTGAGTGAAGTGCTCCCTTGACCGTGGTCCACAGCGAGCTGGATCGCTCGCGCCAGTCAAGATTGCCCGCGACAGGATCAACGATTCCGTTGCGAATGACCTGACTCCCACCAGCCTCTGGTTTGATGAGTACCGGATTCATGCGTGTTTGAGGAGTGATACCTGCTGCCTTGGCCTGCATCCACTGTGCCGTCCCGATCTCCCCGCCCTCAACCGCTCGCGCATTGTTCGACATGTTCTGGCCCTTGAATGGGGCAACCGCTACGCCACGTCTTGCGTAGATGCGGGCGAGTGCAGCAACCACAAGGCTCTTGCCTGCCGAACTTGTGCACCCTTGAACCATGATCGCTGCCATCGCTTCATCGCCCCTTGTCGGCCAGGTCTCGTTCTGGTTGTCGACCGGGACGAAGCGGGACTACGGCAATGGCACCGTCTGCATCCTCGACAACTCGGACATAGGCGCCGTAGTACTGTTCGATGGCTTCGTTGGTGAGAACCTCTCGGGGAGTTCCGTCGCCTCTGATCACACCGTCGGCGAGGAGAATCAGCCGATCGGCATACTGACCTGCAAGGGTCAGGTCATGCATCGTCGAGATGACGGTGAATCCTTGGGTCGCGCGGAGATCGTCGATGAGATTCATGACCTCTTGTTGGCGTGCGATGTCCAGCGACGACGTGGGCTCGTCAAGGAGCAGCACCGGCGCCCGCTGAGCCACAGCTCGAGCGATGGCCACGCGCTGGGCTTCGCCCCCCGATACCGATCTGATGGGTCTTCCGGCGAATCGCTCCAGATCCAGCAGCGACATCACCTCCCGAACAACTTGGAGGTCGGTTTCGGAGCCCCCTCCCAGATAGCTTCGGTGAGGGGTACGCCCGAGCATCACGTAGTCGAGAACCGACATCCCACTTGGATGCTCGGGGGTTTGTGCAACGTAACCGAGGGAGCGGGCCAGTTCCCTTCTCCGCATTTGATCGGTTCGACGCCCATCGATCGTCACCGAACCGGTAAACGGAGTCAGTCCCACTAGGGAACGCAGCATTGTGGACTTACCCGCTCCATTGGGGCCTATCACCGATACCCACGAACCCGACTCGATCTCAACCGTCAAGTCATCAAGAACGACAGCGGTTCCGTAGCGAACGGAAACACCGAGAAATCTGATCGTGCTCATGTCGATGTCCGGTCGTAGCGGTGCAGAATGAAAAGAAAGAACGGCGCTCCAAAGAACGCGGTCACAACGCCGATGGGTAGTTCCGCTGGAGCAATCAATGTGCGGGCGAGAAGATCGGCCAAAACGAGGAAGGTGGCTCCCGCGAACAGTGATAGCGGTATCAGTCTCGTGTAGCTGGTTCCGATCACAAGCCGAAGTGCGTGGGGAACGATGATCCCGACGAATCCGATCAATCCACTTACAGCAACGACAGCCGCGGTTCCAAGACTCGCGGCTATCAGCACGACAAGACGAACACTGGTAACACGTACGCCAAGTGTGGTTGCCTCTTCATCGCCAAGGGCCAATACATCGAGCAACTTTCGATGCAGAATGAGCACCACCGAACTGATGAAGACAAGAGGCAGAATCACCGTCACCTCGTGCCATCCGGCCGTCGAGAGTCGGCCGAGCAACCAACTGACCACGCTTCGGAGTGAATCCGTGTTTCGCAGCTGCACATATGTTTGGATCGATGTCAAGAACGCAGCAACAGCAACACCGGCCAGGATGAGGGACGTCGTTGTTGCTTTACCGACGGTGCCAAGCATGTAGGCGCCGAACGCGGCGACCAGTGCTCCCGCGAATGCAGCCGGTCCGACAACAGCAATCGAGGTGGTCCCGATCGCTGGCCCGTACACAATTGCCAGCGTCGCCCCCAGCCCGGCTCCCGCAGCAACCCCGAGTAGATAGGGGTCGGCCAACGGATTTCGAAATATGCCCTGATACGAGGTTCCCGCGAGAGCCAACATTCCACCGACCAGCATGCCAAGCACAATCCGCGGCATTCGGACCTGCCACAGAATGCTGGTGTCTGTAGCCGAGAGTCCCGAATCAACGCTCACTCCCGGAAGTCGATTAATGAGCTCCATCGAGATGCCTCTCACCGACAGTCCCGCAGCCCCAACTGACAATGAAATCGTTGCTGCAACCACAAGGACCGCGCCGGCAACCACCAGCCACGCGATCGGAAGCCGCGTCGGGGTGAGGGACGTATCAATCATCAGCCGCCGCCGTCCCCAATCATCACTGCGCCAACGGCTTCAACGAACTCTGCCGTCCGCGGTCCCCATCGAGAGGCGATATCGGCATCGACTGGAAAGACGCGACCGCTGGTCACAGCACCCATTGCACTCCAGCCGGGCCTCGCTGCGACCGTTTCACGGGACGCTCCACAGCATTGCGCATCGGCCAAGAAGATCACGTCAGGATCGGCATTGATGATGAACTCCTCCGACAGCTGTGGGAATCCATAACCGTCTGGGTCTCCATCGTCAGCAATGTTCACAAGTCCGAGTAGTTGATATATCTGGCCAATGAACGTCTGAGACGTGACGGTGTAGAAGGTTGGATCGAGCTCGTGGTAGAAGGTCATCGAAGCCGCGCCGGTTGGAATACTGTCGACGACCGCGGCAATGCGGTCTTGCATTTCTGCAACCAAGGTCGATGCCTCCTCGCCATGGCCCGAAGCAAGTCCGAGCGCCTCGATTTGTGCGTAGGCATCATCAAGCGTCGCCGCTGAGTCCATCAACATCACCGGGATGCCCACTGCCTCGATTGCAGCCTGGAGATCGTCCGGGCTTCCTGCAATGACGAGAAGATCCGGTGAATACGACAGAATCGCTTCGACGTTCGGCGTGAATCCCGACAGATCCGTCACGGGCGCCTCTGGGGGATAGTAGGAATACTCGTCAACCGCGACGACCTGGTCGCCAGCTCCCACGGCAAACAGCGTCTCGGTGGCCGTCGGCGACAGCGAGACGATCCTGGTTGGCATTTCATCGATTGTGACCGGCCCGGAGTCAACCTCAACGGTGACCGGAAACGCGGGGTCCGATGACGTCGTTGATGTGGACGCTGCGGTCGTTGTTGAAGACACTTCATCAACAGTGGCCGTCGCCGTGGTCGGGACCGTGGTCGTCTGTGAAGCACCGCTTCCACAAGCGGTGGCAACCATGATGACGCCCAACATCAACGGAACGATTGTTCGAATTCTCAAGACTCCTCCTTTGCGGAGGAGTCCAATACGGTCTGGTGGGAGGAGCCCCTCCTCCGGAGGCAGATCTCACCGTCACAGGGGAGGCGTCCTGGCTAACCCCTGAGACGGGGCATTACAGTTGCGGGACAGCGCCGGAATCTCACCGGTCTTCGCTCTACCTATGACCAATGAACGATGATCCCAAAGGAACCATGCGTTCATTATTGATCCTTACAATATCACACCCACGGCGTCTTGTGTCGGTCTCGTCGAAGTATCTCTGTCTCACCCCGTACCGCTGGATTGAATTGGACGGTGTGCACATCGGGCGATTCTGATGACCGGTAGCCGTTGGGACAGATCCTCCCGCATCAGCTGCGAGATCGAACGATCCCCGATGCTGTGACCGGCTGGACCAGCTCCGAGGCTGGCCCGCTCCGACAGGGAAGACCAAGCACGGATTCATCAACCCCTGCTGCGTACGTCGATGTCGTCCACTCACCGGCCTCGGACCGGGGACCTCACGTCTGCATGAACTTGGTCTACAGACGAATTGGAGAACTCTTCAGATACCCGAAGACGGTCGATCTCTCACCGACGCGACGAATGCCGTGGTGGCTGCCGTCGTTTCGGTTGGGCGATCGAGGTGGGGGGAATGTCGACAATCGTCAAGGATGAGCGTCTCGACGTCTCCGCTGACCTGGGACGCCACAGCGTCGATCTGCGCCAGGGTGCCGTACTGATCTTCCCGCCCCTGGATCAGGAGCATCGGACACGTGATATCAGGGAGTGCCGCCTCGATGTTCCACGCAACGAAGTCGGGATCGTTCCATACGTTGCTCCAAGCGGTCATCGTCGCGAGCGGATCGCGGTGATATTTGGCCATGCGATCAATGACATCGGTTCCTTCGATACCGGCACTGAATTTGGCGATCTCTGCCAACCCCATCGGTTCGGTGAACACATGTGGAGCGAGCAGCACGAGACCCGTCACTGGATATCGAGAGGCGTGAAGAAGCGCAATCGAGGCCCCGTCGGAATGACCGATGAGGATCGGATCAACTACATCGGCAGCCTCGATGACCTCGGCAAGGACATCGGCCTCGTGATCCATGAAATCGATCGGGCGATCCGTCTGCACGTCAGACCAACCATGCCCGTATCTGCTGTACACCACCGCCCGCTCCCCTACAGCTTTGACCACGTCTGTGGGAAACGATCGCCACAACTCGATCGAACCGAGGCCCTCGTGGAGGAACACGAGCGACGGTGCCGCGGCACCATCACCGATCACACGGACATCGAGCAGATGCCCGTCGATGCGAATCAGGTCGGCGTCAAGTGAAAGCTTTGGCCCCACACCATCCACCGAACTCACGTCAGGGGAGCTTGACGTAGAGGAAGTCCTCCGGCATGTTCTGGATCCCCCGTGTCGGTGGTGCGATCCAGCTTGCGAACTCTGCCGGCTCCTGCACGGGCTGCATCAGACTCTCGATGTGGATACGGTCATCCGACGTTGGAAGCCACTCGTTCCGACGGCTCTCCCACTCCTCGGATGTGACCAGCTTCCCCTCGGGGGTCACGTCGATGTCCGCAAACTCGCCGACAGACCGGTTGAATGCCGCGTGCGGCAAACGGAGTTCGAAGTCGATGTCCTTACCGGCAATCACGCGATTCCATCGTGTGACACCGCCTTGACAATCATCGATGAAGTCGTCACGCAGACGAGCATTCAAAGCGATCAGTGCCGGAACCTGAACCGGCTGAAGCCGTCCATCGACGAGCTTCATCACCGGATACGTGTCGTTGGTCAATCGATGATCATCGTCAATGGAAGTCTCGCGATATCGGCCCTTGATCCCTGCGTTGAAGAAGTTCGCCGCATTGGTCGACTCCTCCGAGCCGAACAAGTCCAATGTCAGTGAGAAATGAAGGTTCATCTTGCGTTGGATCGTCGGGAGATCGATCACGCCGAGTGCACGGACCGCCTCAAGATCGTACGGATCGCTGACACCGGCTGCGTCCATTGCATTCACCGTTGCCTCAACCACACGGTTGACACCCGTATAGCCGACAAACATGTGATGCGCCTCTTCCGCAAGCATGAAGCGACACGTGCGAGAGAGCGGATCGAATCCGGATTGTGCAAGGGCTTCGAGCTGCATCTTGCCGTCACGGTCCGTGAAGTACGTGAACATGAAGAACGAAAGCCAGTCAGGAGTCTCCTCATTGAATGCGCCAAGCATCCTTGGGCGCTCATCGCTCCCCGACTGACGCAGCAACAGCTCGTGGGCCTCTTCACGGCCTGCCTTCCCGAAATACTTCTGGAGCAGATACACCATCGCCCAAAGGTGACGGCCCTCCTCAACATTGACCTGGAACAGATTCCGCAGGTCATAAAGCGATGGCGCCGTCGAGCCGAGGTAGCGTTGCTGCTCGACCGAAGCCGGTTCCGTATCACCCTGAATCACGATGAGGCGCCTCAGCATCGAGCGGTATTCCCCCGGCACCTCCTGCCAGGCAGGCTCGCCGAAATGCTCGCCGCAGGGGATCGTGCGACCCTCCTCGGCAGGGGCGAGCAGGATGCCCCAGCGATATTCAGGCATCTTGACATAGTCGAACTTCGCCCAACCACTTTTCTCGACGCTGATCGCCGTCCTCAGGTAGACGTCGGCGGTCTGAAAACCGTCTGGGCCCATCGACATCCACCAGTCGATGTAACCGGGATGCCATTTCTCAAGTGCACGCTGCAGTTTTGGATCATCTGCCAAGCCCACGTTGTTGGGAATCAGTGCGTCGTAGTCCACCTTGTCAGTCGTCATTGTCCTACACCCTCTTCTGGTCGTACTCGGGACGCAAGCCGGTCCCGTAGCGCCCGAGGGCGCCAACTTCTCCCGAGGCATTGGGGCGTTGGAACACCCAGTTCTGCCACGCGGTCAACCTACCGAAAATCTTCGTCTCCAAGGTTTCTGGTCCCGGGAATCGCAGGTTTGCTTCCATGGCCGTCAAGCTGTCGGGGCTGAAGGACGTTCGCTCCTCAAGTATCAAACGAAGCTCATCCTCCCAGTCGATGTCATCAAAGATCTCGGTGACCAACCCTGCCTCCAGGGCTCCCTCGGCGTCAAGACGTGATCCGACAACCTTCTCTGCCTTCGTCCGTCCATCGTCGTCACCCCAAAAGCGGGTGGCGATACGCGTCAGGCCGTTCGACATGGGAAGCGGTCCATCGCTTGAGGCGGTGACGGCAATCTCTGCAGACCTTCCATCGTCGTCCTCACCAGCAAACATGTACGCCCGATCGGCAGCGAGCGCCAGCTCGAACAGGATTCCACCAAAACACGAGCCGGGTTCAATCAACGCAACAATCGACCGGGATGAAACGTCGACACGTTTGAGGATCCGCCTCCAATACAGCATCACTTCGTTGACGAACCAATGCTCTCCGTACTCGTGGAGGAAGCGGTCGTGATCAAGCAAGAGCTCCAGGTTGCCTTCGGTGCGGATGATCCATGTACCGATCTCAAGTTCGTTGACCCGCATGTGCAAGACCGCATCGTCGAGTTCCCGGGCTGCCCGCAATGCCCACCATGCCGCTCCGAGTGACGAGGCAGCGCCAGGGTCACTGGGGGCCGGTTCGGACGGTCCCGCAATGGTGAACTCTGCTGAGCGTGCCACGCGGTCGATGGCGACCGACACCGAGGAGTAGGTCAATCTGTCGTCGGTTATCGTTCGATCGAGTGGTGTCAATGGTACGCCGACGGCGTCAGCCGGTCGCGGACTTGTTTGCGCGATTTCGGTCGCACGTTCATGAACCTGTTCATCGAACCGCGAGCCCGGAACAAGCTCGTCAATGAGCTTCCATTCAAGGGCCTTGGAGCCCTTGATGCCCTCTTCAACGGTACAGAAGACGTCCGCCCGATCGCGCCGAACGAACCGCTTGTCGACAAGGCGCGTCAGCCCACCGGTACCGGGAAGCACCCCAAGGAGCGGGACCTCGGGAAGGGCGACCGACGCGTTTCCGTCATCGATCAGCATGATGTGATCTGTTGCAAGCGCAAGTTCGTAACCACCACCGGCGGCAGTTCCATTGATCGCGGCGATGTATCGCTGGCCCGATTCTGTGGAAGCCTCTTCGATACCGTTTCGGGTTTCGTTTGTGAACTTGCAGAAGTTGACCTTGAGCGGATGAGGTGCCCCAGCAAGCATCGGGATGTTGGCACCAGCACAAAACACGCGGTCCATGGTCGATCCAATGACGACCGCACCGACCTCCGGATGCTCGAACCGAAGACGTTGGATGGCATCTGCGAGCTCAATGTCGACACCGAGATCATACGAGTTGAGCTTCAACGTGTATCCCTCATGGAGACCACCATCGGGATCCACATCCATGTCAAGCGTTGCGGCACGACCGTCGACAGCGAGCCGCCAGTGCCGGTAATTGTCGGGATGTGTTTGAAAGTCGATCACGTGTCCTCAGAATAGCGACTATCCCCGCTGCCGATTACGCAACAGCGGAGTGGTTGAAGGTGAACTCAGCTTGCATACCGACGGCGAACCGGGGCACACTGTGGATGTGGGGACCACTTTTTTCGACAAGGCAATAGAGACTCTTCCGCAAGAGCGGATGCGCGCGCTCCAGGAGGCCAAATTGGCTGCCCTCGTGGAGGCCACCTACGGCGTCAACCGGTTCGTGACAAACAAACTCGACACCGTTGGAGCCTCGGGCGGTGACATCCGAACCATCGACGATCTATCGAGGTTGCCGCTCACGACCAAGGCGGACCTCATGGCGGGTCAAGGTGAAAGCAGGACCAACACCAACTGCACGTATCCCGAGAGCGCCTACACGCGGGTGCACCAGACATCTGGCACGACCGGGGCCCCACTTCGCGTGTTCGACACCGCCGACAGCTGGGCATGGTGGGAGTATTGCTGGGGCTTTGTCCTCTCGGGTGCTGGCTTGACCTCCAACGACCGGCTCTTCATACCATTCTCATTCGGTCCATTCATCGGTTTCTGGGCCGCCGTTGGTGGCGCACGTAATGTCGGGGCGCTCATGGTGCCGGGCGGTGGCCGAACATCCCCACAACGTCTCGGACTGATGGCCGAAATGCAGGTAACGGCGATGACATGTACTCCCACGTACGCTCTTCGGTTGGCTGAGGTGGCTCGTGGTGAGGGATTCGACCTGAGCCAAATCCCGATGCGGCTGACCGTCCATGCCGGAGAACCAGGGGCGAATGTACCGGCGACCAAACAACGCATCGAAACTGCGTGGGGTGCCAAGTGCTACGACCATGCCGGAGCATCCGAGGTCGGTGCACACAGCTTCGAGTGCGAGGCTCAACCCGGCGGAACACATGCAATCGACAGCGAGTTCATCATCGAGGTACTCGATCCTGAAACCGGAAAGGCCGTCGATCCGGGCGAGGAAGGGGAGCTCGTCATCACCAACCTCGGCCGTATCGGCTTCCCTGTGTTGCGCTACCGAACCGGAGACGTTGTGCGTGTCGCGACCGAGCCGTGTCCGTGCGGGAGAACGTTCACACGGTTCGACGGCGGCGTCATCGGACGTGCCGATGACATGATTGTCGTGCGGGGCGTGAACATATTCCCTGCCGCCGTTGAAAACATATTACGCGGATGCGACGGGATCGAAGAGTTCCGCGTCACGGTGACAACGCGCCGTGAAATGGCAGAACTCCTGATCGAAATTGAGTGTCAAGACGGAATCGACACCCATCTCGCGAGAGCTGCAGTTCGCGCAGGATTCGAAGCCGCAGTCGGACTCCGACCCGATGTCGAGGTGGTCGTGCTCGGCACGCTCCCCCGGTTCGAACTCAAGGCACAGCGTTTCGTGAGGAAATAGCCCGCGCACGCTGCGACGGCATGTGGTTCGTCACTCAGCCGACCGAAGCGACGACTCGTCCGGACGCCATACGAACACGGCCCGCTTTGAATGGGCCACCACACCCGTGGCGACGCTACCACCAAACAGGCGACTCAACCCTGAACGGCCGTGCGTTGACATGACAACAGTTCCGTTGTCCCCGGTGAAGTCGAGGATCGCTCGTGTCGGGTCATCTCCGTGCAACACGTCGAACTCAGCCGCGAAGTTCCGCTGGGTGGCAAGATCACGAGCAAGCCGGTTCACGTAGCTTGATTCCACCAACGAGGATGGGCTTTCGACTTGGGCGGCAAATGCGGCAGCAGCTCGGTGGGAAACCACGGAGACGATCCACAAGGGGACACCCAGTATTTCCGCCAGATCAGCACTCACATTGAGCGCTGATTCAGACAACTCGGAGCCATCGACCGGTACAACCACTCGCTCCGTCTCACTCCCGGGTTGACGCTCGACCTTCGGTCCGACGAGCGCGACGGGTCGTCTCACCTTTCGGATGACGTCCTCAGCGACCGATCCGATGTGTCCCTGGTGGGGAAGCAACGAGGCCGCGGTTGCCATGCAAACGAGTCCGGTTGTACCGACGGTGTCGGTGATCGCCTCGGCGGGATCGTCTGAATCCGACACCGACACGCTGACGTCGTCGTTGACGGAATAGAGCTTGGCGATCGCTTGGAGCCATCGGAGTTGCTCGTCTGGATCATACGAAGTTGAGAACAGGCGCGTTGGTATTCCGATCCTGCGTGCGAGCCTCACCGCGACCGGGACGGCACGAACACTGGGATCTCGACCGTCGAGGGGAACGATGATCTCCGTCGAACCGACAATGGATTCATTCATGGCAAACCCTTTCGACGCTCCCGAAGGCGGGTAATGCCGATGACGATCGCCCCCACGACACCCTGTGGAAGTGCAAGAAACAGAACAATGAGAAGGACACCTTCAACGATCAGTCTGAGTTGGCTGAATGATGCAAGAACTTCGCCGAGGTAGGTGAAGAAGGCGGACCCGACAACCGGACCGAGCAGGGTTCCGATTCCCCCGAACACCAACATGACGAGTACCTGAACATCAACATGCACGAAGGTGAAAGTCGCCGGGCTGATAAAGCCTTCGACATGGGCCCACAGTGCACCGGAAAGACCAAGCATGGCACCCCCGATCGCACCGGCGTAGATGCGGTACTTCGCAACGTTGACCCCCGACAGCTCAGCCGAGAGCTGATCATCGCGTAGTGCCCGAAATGCCCATCCCATCCTGGAGCGGTGAATCGCCACGTACGCCAGCAGAAATCCAATCAACAGGGTGAGAAACACATAATACGGAGGAATCTGTCCTCGGAAGAACGCACCCTTGCCTGCGTCGATCACCATGCCCGTCTCACCTCCGGTCAGGGATCGCTGGCCGAGCAGAAGGTTGTCGAACGCAAGTGAGAACGTCAGTGTGACGATTCCGGTGAAGATGATCCCAAGCGACCGCCGAACGGCGATCCAGCTGAACAGACCACTGATGATCATGGCAACGATCATCCCGAGGATGATCGTCAGCGGCAGCGGCAAACTGAGACGATCAGATGTGATCGCCGACGTGTAGGCACCAACACCAGCAAGCGCTCCCACTGCGAGGAAGAGTTGGTCGGTGCTGCCGAAGATCAGGTTGAACGCAGTGGCGTAGCAGGCAAACAGGAGACCCGAGACTGCGACCCCGGTGAGCGTCCGCGAATCGCCGATCCACAGCGGCACCAGCGACAGGATGACGGCAGTGATTGCAACGGCGACATACGGCACCATGACGGATCTCCGTCCATTGCCAGCCACCAAGGAACGAGTGCGGGACAGAGTCGTCACGTGTACTCCCCGAACAGTCCAGACGGTCGGAGCAGGATCGTGAGTGCAGCGGCAACAAGAAGCACGATCGTCGTGATGTATGAACCTATGTAGAACGAACTGAGCGCGTTGACGACACCGAGAATAAGTCCAGCCAGCATCGCACCTTTGACGCTTCCGAGGCCGCCAACAACCGTGACGAGCAAGGCAAGGATCGTGAGAGAGAACCCTTCGCTGACCGGTACGGGGCTTGTCATCGATCGTGTGACCGCGACAAGCCCAGCGATCGCCCCACTCAGCGTGAAGATCAACATCCGAACAGATGCCGGGTTGATACCACAGAGTCTTGCACCGACTTCATCCTGGATCACTGACCTGACGGCCTTTCCGGCAGTCGTCCTACGGAAGAACAAGATGAGTCCAACACCAGCCAGAATCGTGATCGCCGAAGCAAGGAGGCTTCCCACTCGCATGGGTACACCGAGTATTGAAATGGCATCCCCACCAATGCTCAAACTCAGGGCTTCAATCGGGAGCTTCCACACCAGGTAGCCGTTGATGATGAAGGCAACGCCGATCGTCAGGAGGATGCTGAGAAGGACGCGTTGGTCGCCACGACGGCGATACACGGGACGCATGATGGTGACATTGAGCAAGAGACTGAGCGCCGCCCCTGTCAGAATGCCGAGAGCAACGGCTGGCACCGCGGGAAGACCCGATCGCATCGCTACCGACACAACGATTGCAGAGGCAACTGCCATGGCCCCATACGCAAGGTTGAGAACTCCTCCCATCCCGTACACAATCGTGAGGCCAACACCAAGCAGGCCGAACTGGAGTCCGAGAACAAGCCCGTCGAGGATGGCAGCGGTCATGCAACCCCCAGATACGCTTTTTGCACCATGGGGTTGTCACGGAGCTCTGCTGCTGACCCCTCAAGCTGAATGGAGCCGTTCTCAAGCACGTATCCCCGATCGGCGATACTGAGAACAAGGGGAACCTGTTGTTCAGCGACCAACACGGCAATGCCGTGGTCGCGAAGTGTGGCAATCGATTGGTAGGTGTTCACTGCAAGACTGGGCGCTATTCCGGTCGTTGGCTCATCAAGAATGAGAAGTTTTGGGATCGCCATGAGGGCACGTGCCACGGCGAGCATTTGTTGTTCTCCCCCACTCATCGTGCCCGCAGCCTGTCGTTTTCGTTCGCCAAGTCTCGGAAACAACTCGAATATGAGCGCCCGACGATCTGAATCCGGACGCTTCGGATAAGCACCAAGCGTGAGATTCTCGTCAACCGTCATTCCTGGGAAGAGGTGTCGCTCCGCAGGAACGAACGCTATTCCGGCCCGAGAAATCTGATAGACGGGTCGGTTCGCAATCGAACCACCTTCGTAGATGACGTCCCCGTCGAGGACCGGCAACAGACCGCACACAGAGCGTAAAAGGGTGGATTTGCCGGCACCGTTTGATCCGATGATCGCAACAATCTCGCCGTCATCGACCTGGATGTCCACATCGTTGACAACCGCCTTGTTGTTATATCCAGCATCGAGAGCGCGTACCTCAAGCATCGGGGAGCGCCTTGCCGCCGAGATATGCCTTGACAACTTTCGGGTCACGCATGACGACCTGAGGGTCGCCGCTGGTGAGCAACCTGCCAAAGTCCAACACAGCGATGCGCTCCGCAAGGCTCAGAACTGCCTTCATGACATGTTCGACCCAGATGACTGTGACGCCGTGGCGATCTCGCAGCCTTCGGATCAATTCGATCGACGATGCTGTTTCAGTGTCGTTGAGTCCCGCCATGACCTCATCGAGGAGAAGCAGCTTCGGGCGACCAGCGATGGCTCTGGCAAGATCGACATAACGCTGCTCATGAAGGTTCAGCTTGTCGATTGCAAGGTCGGCCTTGGACGAGAGGCCCACGACGGCGAGCATCTCATCCGCCTCCTCATACGCATCTGATTCCGATACACCTTTGGGGTTTCCGAACATGGCTCCGATCACGACGTTCTCGCGGACGGTAAGTGAGCCGAAGATCCGTGGGGTTTGAAGAACCATCGCGATGCCCGCTTTTCGAATGCGATGGGTTGACATCTTCGTGATATCAGTCCCGGAGAACCGGATCGTTCCGCTCGTCGCAGGGTGTATCCCGATGATCGTCTTGAGCAGCGTACTTTTTCCAGCCCCATTGGGTCCAACGATGGCGAGGATTTCGCCATCGTTGAACCCGAATGTGACTCCGTCTACGGCGGGTAATCCACCGAAGTGTTTCTCGAGTTCGACGAGCTCAAGAACCGCCATCTACTGCCTACGGGACGTACGGTTCGAGGGGCTCAGACTTGATGAGCAGTTCCGGATACCAGTTGGCTCCAGGATTGACACCCTCAGGCGGCGTCATCTCACGCATCACGGTGAACGTCGGCTGCGCCGCCGCGATCTCACCCCACGCCGTCCAACTCAATGGGAATGAGTAGCCGGGGATATCGAAGCTGTTGTCGTGCAGGTACTGCGCAACAGCGGCAGGGTCATCACCGACCGCGCCGACGGCCTCGGCGACCGCGTGCACGATACCGAACCCGGCAACTGCATCATCTTCCATGAACGAGTTGTCCGACATGGCGAGATACCGCCTGGCAAGATCCTGATACTCAGGGCTGTCGTAGTCGACGCATGCAAAGTCTGCGTATCGGTCAATCGCCTGATCTCCAACAGCATTCACGATGAGTGCGATTGGATTCCATGAGCCCGTGACAGGGATATCCATGCCGAAATCTGCGGACTGCTTCACAATGGAAACGCCTCCCGGTGGATGACCGGTTGCAACGAGGACCTCTGCTCCGAAGTCCTGCAGTTTCCGCAGATAGGAAGAGAAATCCTGCTCTGGAACCGGTGCGACCTCAATGAGAAGTTCGACCCCTGGAATGTCGGCAAACGAATTCTCGAGACCGGACTTGATCGCCTGTCCCCACGCATAGTCAGCGACAATCGCACCGACCTTCGTGATGCCTTCGGCCTGAACCCACTGAGCCAATGGTTCCGTGACCATTGGGGCTGCAACGAGACAGGTTCGGAACGTATACCGACTGTCCTGTGTCAGGACCGCATCCGTTCCGGCCTTGACGAGGAACAGTGGAACTTGGAGTTCCTCTGCAACACGAGCGGTCGACAATGCGACATCGCTTGAGATCACACCACCTGCAGCCACGACACCGTCTTCAATCATCCGTTCAAATCCGCTCACGCCTTCTTCAGGATTGGACTGGGTGTCTCGTTCGATCAACTCAATCATTCGCCCGTTGACGCCACCAGCGGCGTTGATTTCGTCCGCGGCGAGCTTCATACCGTCACGCACGGAAACGCCCCAAGGCGCGAACGTTGCGGTGAGGGATGTCAGCATGCCGATCTTGATGGGATCAGTGTTGGGCACGGTTGTGTCTACAGGTGCCGCCGTCGTGGTGGTGACATCGTCGGGCACGGTTGTGTCCGCAGGCGCCGCCGTCGTGGTTGTATCGGCTGTATCGTCCGAACTACATGCGCTCAGCACCATCGTCAGCGCAAGGACGAAGCTCATGGGTATGAGCCATCTTCGTTTCATGTTCATTATCTCCTGATCGAAAAACATCCACCTCGCACTGGTGACATCGGCGGACTATAATTCTTATCAATAGCGCTTAGCAACTGGGGATGGAAGGTTCTCCCATACGTGGTCCCATGCTCGGGTTGTTAGCGGGGCTTCACTTCCGCAACTTGAAGCGCTGGATCTTACCCGTTGCCGTCTTGGGAAGCTCATCCACGAACTCGATCCACCGGGGATACTTGTATGGAGCAAGGTCCTTCTTGCACATGGTTCGCAGCTCCTGCTCGAGATCGTCTCCGGCGGCTGACGAATCGGTGAGCACAACCATCGCAGCCGGCTTGACGAGATTCGAGTCGTCGGTGCGACCGACGATCGCTGCCTCAAGGACGAGTGGGTGCTCCATGAGTTTGGCTTCGATTTCGAACGGAGATGTCCAGATGCCGCCAACCTTCATCATGTCGTCGCTGCGCCCTTGGTACCAGAAGTAGCCATCCTCATCAAGCAAGTAGGTGTCACCGGTGTCGATCCAATCATCACCGAGCATGGTGGCCTTGGTCTTTGTTGGGTTGTTCCAGTATTCCCGCGCAACGGATGGGCCACACATCAGCAATCGCCCTGCTGTCCCTGGTGGAACTTCATTTCCGGATTCATCGACAATCCTGCCTTGGTATCCCGGAACAGGCCGACCGGTCGCTCCGGGACGAATGTCGTCTGCAACGTTGGAAATGAATATGTGAAGCAACTCGGTTGAACCAATGCCATCAAGAATGTCGAGATCGGTGCGTTCTTTCCAACGCTTCAGGATGTCTGGCGGAAGGGCCTCCCCCGCCGAGACGCACATGCGCACGGATGACGTATCCGGGTTGAGTTGGTCGTATGCGGCAAGTTGGGCTGCGTACAGCGTGGGAACGCCGAAGTAGAGCGTGGGGCGGAACCGCTGGATCATGTCGAACACCGTCGTAGGGTCCGGGCGGCCGTCGAAGAGGATGGCCGTGCCACCGACCCACAGAGGAAACGTCATCGCGTTCCCGAGTCCGTATGCAAAGAACAGCTTTGCCGCCGAGAAGAAGACATCTTCCTCAAGTGCGCCAAGCGTCTCAACGCCGTAGCGCTGCGATGTCACCACCATGTCGCGATGACGGTGAACCGCCCCCTTCGGGTTCCCAGTTGATCCTGACGAATACAGCCAGAAGCAATCGTCCATGGCGGTCGTTGCCACCGGATCCAGCTCGGTTGAAGCATCGGCAAGCATCGAGCGGAATGTTGCACCGTCACCTTCGGTCTGGATGAGGTGCGTCGGACCGGATTCGACAGCCGCGAGTGCCGGAACGACTTCTTCGTCATATTCGGGGGACCAGATGAGAGCGGCAGCACCTGAGTCCTCAAGGGCGAAGGCGTAGTCCTTGGCACGCAGCAGCGTATTGAGGGGCACCGGCACGAAGCCAGCCTTGATGGCTCCCCAAAAGGCGAAGTAGAACGCAGGGTCGTCCTTGACAATCATCAGGACGCGGTCACCGCGTTCAAGGCCGAGAGACACAAGCACGTTGCCAGCTCGATTCACACCGGCCACAAGCTCCGCATATGAGACATCCTCGCCGTGGTTGGTCCGGATGGCGATCTTTGCCCCCCGACCTTCAGAGACATGCCGATCGATGAACGGCACGGCAACATTGAAGGTTGGTGCAAACGTGAGTTGGTCTGCATCTATCTCAACAGTGTGATCCATCACCTCAACGTCTCCTCTCGGTCGAGGACACGAGTCCCGCGCCGACACGCTAGCACCACGGTGACCGCCAAGGGGGAAGAGGTTCCGACTTCGTGATTCCCCAACATGTGTGCGTACATTGCGCACAACGGGCTAACCTCACCATCGTTAGTAACCCCAGCCCGATTTTTCAGCTTGAGTCGAGTTCCGACGGAGTTCAGAGACAGCGGCCGCGGGCTTCCAATCGAACGGAGCCGGAAGAATGAGACTATACGTGGGAAACCTCCCATGGAGTGCAACCGAAGAATCGGTACGCACGACCTTTGAAGCACTGGGTGCGGTTGAATCCTGCGCCTTGATCACCGACCGAGAGACAGGCCGCTCACGCGGGTTCGCATTTGTTGAAATGTCAGATGATGACGCTCGCAAGGCGATGCAGGAGCTTGACGGCCAGGAAATGGACGGACGAAACCTCCGTGTCAATGAGGCACAGGAACGCCAAGAGCGCCGTCCGCGCTACTAGGCCCAGACAAAACTGATGAAGGGGACGCCAGCTGGCGTCCCCTTCATCGCGTCCAGCCCACCATCGTCGCGTACCCTGGGCTGGACTGGACATATATGTCGAATGGAGCCCAGGGTACGTCGACCGATAGAATCGGGTGTCGAGAATCTGGGCTGTTGAATCGAGGACTGAACATGGACCAAGACATTCAGGTCATCGACGAGGTCAGCGCAGACACCGTCGAAATCAACCAAGGTGGCGCTGGGGTCGTACAAGCAACCACGGTCAATGTGACACAAGGTGGAATCCAAACGGTTTCCGCCGAGTCCCTCAGCGTGAGCCAGGGGGGCGTTTTCATTGCGGAGGCGAAGGACGCATCGTTTCACATGGCTGGGGCAGGAGTCGTCAGCGCTGACAATGTGGAACTTTCGTCCGCCTACGCAGGTATCGCGATCGCCGACACCGTCAAGGCTGAGAACAGCACGATCGGCTTCCTCTTCGCTGGAACCATCGAGGGCGATGCAACCATCAAGGTCGATGCGCGAAAGGCCCTTGTAGCGCTCGCCGCCGTGGTCGGCGGATACGTACTCCTGAAGCGTCTCTTCGGAAGCGGCTCCCCAGACTGAAGTCAGACGTCAGACGTCAGAAGTCAGAAGACCGATGACCGATGACCGATTCAGAAAGCCAAGAGTCCAGAAGCCCCCCTGCCGCTCGCTGCGCTCGGCGCGTCCCCCCGCAAGCGGGAGGACGGGAAGGAGAGGCGAAGCCAGGAGACTGATAAAACTTCTGAAAAGCCCCTTGACCCTCACGTAGCGTCATGGTTTATGGTCGGACAATGACCAAACGAACCATCGGAAACGTCGCCCGGATGTCGGGCCTCACGATCCGAACTCTCCACCACTACGACGACATTGGACTCCTGGTGCCATCCGACCGGGCAACCAATGGCTACCGGATCTACAGCGAATCGGATCTTGAGCGTCTGCGCACGATCCTCGTGTACCGCGAACTCGGTCTGGGCCTCCCTGAGATTGCATCAATCCTTGATGAAGATGCTGATCCCGCGGAGACGCTTCTGCGAGAACGAGCAAAACTCACCGACCGCATCGAACGGCTGCGTGGGATTACCGACATGATCGACAAGGCGATCGCCGACCAACGAAAGGGAAGAAAAATGAGTGCAGAAGATGCTCTGAGCGTGTTTGGCGACTTCGACCCAGCCGAATACCAGGAAGAAGCTCAGGAGCGGTGGGGTGACACTGACGCCTACGCCCAGTCGACGCTCCGAACGGCCGCCTACACGAAGACCGATTGGGAAACCATCAAGGCGGACGCCTCTCAAGTCAACGACCTCTTTCTGTCGCTGATGACCGAGGGTGTACCACCGAGTGACCCTCGGGCTTTGGAGGCCGTCGATACCCACAGAACCCACATCAGCCGTTGGTTCTATGAGTGCACACCCGAGATCCACGTAGGTCTGGGCCAGATGTACATCGCGGATCCACGATTCACGGCCAACATCGACAGGGAAGCTGACGGCCTCGCCGCCTACATGTCGGCCGCGATTGGGGCTCGGTACTCAAGCTGATCAGCCGATCATCGGCACAATCGTCTCAAGGCTGGTCAAGACAGTGGACCTCGTGACAACCTTCCAAACACCAGCGGCTTTGAGTTCCACGGTTGTCAGGTCAGTGACCTCATCACCGTACGCGACGATCCGAACCCTTGACTCCAGCATCTCGGACATGACGTCAGGCTCGACATCGATGTCCACGAGGGCGAACACCACTCTGTCTTCAGTCCCATCAATGGACCGATACCCCGCCTCTCGCAATGAGCCAGCGAGGTGTTCACGATCATCTTCCCGACACAGGAGGACGACTGCTGGAAGATCAGGCACTACCGGCTGTGAAAAGGCCCCAAAGGTCATTGCCTTACGGATTCCCCAGCGTAGATGGGCATCGTGAGCTGAGTCCCCAAGGGCTTGGGATGAACCGGGGCAGAGGGCGTAGATGTCCCAGGGATGGAGGCTACGGTGCGCCTCATCGATCGGAGGTCTCGGAACCCCCGATATGGCAAGAGCACGATCAACGGGGCGCAAGGACTCTCGAAACAATTCGAGGGGGCTGTTGCGCTGCTGATCCAAAGGGGTGTCGACCAGGCTTTGAAGGAGACCATCGAGGGTCGAAGAACCATCGACAATCGCGTCTGCAACCAACTCGGTGAGCTCAATACCGCGCTCATTCAGAATGCGAACGACGTACTGTGGATATGCCTCGACAAAGGCTTCCTTCATCTGGAGCGCATCGTCATCCATCCCGGAACCCTATAGGAATGCCATCCCCTTTCCGATGACACTGAGAATCGGTGCAGTCGCCTAGCATCGATCGCACCCGGGGAGGGAATATATGCGCAAGAAGCTACTGATCTTCGGACTCCTGGCACTGATCCTTACGGCCTGCCGCCTTGAGTCCAACGTTGCACTCGACATTGCTGAGGACGGTTCCGCCGTGTTCACCTTCGAAATCGGGATGGATGACGAATTTCGCGAGCTTGTGACGAGCGACCTTGGCACAACAGAAGACAACTTTCTTGACGAGCTGTTCACCGATATCGATGGAACCGGCCCCATGGACACCCGAACCGAAGGCGACATGACGTACTACTCGGTGTCGAGCGACATTGAGGACCTCACGACGTGGGATGGCGGAGGCGGAGACACCGGGTTCTCATCCTTCAGCTACACCTTTGATGACAAGGGTGCCAGACTCACGGCTCATTCTGAAGGTGAGGATTCAAGCGACCTCGGTGGAGACTTCGGATTTGATCCAAGCCAGATCACCGGAGACTTCATCTCAGCGACGGTCACGATCAAGATGCCAGGCGAGGTGACGGAACACAACGCGGACGAGACCAGCGGCGGTAACCTCATCTGGCATATCCCACTTGGTGGCTCCGTTGACATTCTCGCTGTTTCGTCGTTTGGTACGTCATCGTCGACATGGATCTGGATCGTACTCGGCGGAATTCTCATCGTCGGCTTGATCGCAGCGATCGTTGTGTTCACGTTCGCTCGGAAGGATTCCGAGAAGGCGGTTGCTGCGGCGGCGGAAGCGCACGAAGCCACACCTCCGTCACCCCCACCATCGTCGACACCGACAGACACCATCGAGGTAAAACTCGAACCAGCGGACACCGATACACCGGAGCCCGATGACCGATGACCGCTGACCGCTGACCGATGACCGATGACCGATGACCGATGACCGATGACCGATGACCGATGACCGATGACCGATGACCAGAGTCAGAGAGCTGTGAGCTGTGAGCTGAAAGCTCCCCTCAGTCGGTGTGCGGAGACTCGGGCTCGTCGGCTGACGTCGCGACGACGGGAATCTCTCCCGTCCGGCGCTTTCGGTGTGGGTCCGGTTCTTCAAACATCGCGACAGATGCCTCCTCCCACGTCTGGCCGAGCACCCGTGTCCGCCACCAATGCCCAACGAGAATCTTGAGCGATGCGGTCAGTGGCACGGCAACAATGACTCCCCAAATGCCGGCCATGGCACCACCGAGCACGAGCACCAGCAGGGTCACGGTCGGATGGAGTCGTACGGTGGCCTGAAGAACCGTTGGGGAAACGAAGTTGTTGTCAATCTGCTGCACCGCGACCGCTACCACGATTGCCCACACGACCATCCCGAAATCGCCCGTAGTCAGGGCGACAATCACACCCAGCGCTCCCCCGATCCATGGTCCGAGGAAGGGCACGATGTTCAACACGCCACCGATCAGGCCGATCAGTAGCCAGAACTCAAGGCCGATGAGCCAATACCCAAGTGACAGCAACGAACCAACGATCAACGCAACGACGAGCTGGCCCCGCAGGAATCCCCCGAGTGCGGCGTTCAACTGATTCCCAAGGTGGATGGCTTCAGACTGTCGCTCTGGCGGGAAGATCCCGGCAATACGACGACCCGTCGAGGGAAGGTCGACCAAAAAATAGAACGCCAGGACTGGCCCGATCAGGAACACAAGGATGAACTCAAAGATGCCCGCTGTGATGCTGCCAACGTTGGCGGTGAGCAGGTGAATCAACGTGTCGCGGTTATCGGGATCATTGAGATAGTCCAAGAGATCCTGGTAGTTCCACACTGCTACGTTCTCGAATCCGAGATCGGCAAGAACACCGCGGATCTGAGATGCCGTGTCATCAAAAATGTCTGGAAAGCGTTCGACGAGCGACTGAGCTTGATCCACCATGTCGGGAGCCACGAGCACCAGGATCAGTGCCAACCCGGCAAAAAAGGTGAGAAAACCAAGCATCGCCCCGACAATCCTCGGTACACCACGGTCGTGGAAAAACGTCACCATCGGGTTCAACACAAACACGATGACAACTGCCAGCAACAACGGGGCAAAGATGATCCGACCGCGATCAAGGATCCAGAATGCCGCGACGACCAGAATCAGGACACCGATCACCGACCAGGAGAACATCCCGAGCCGGCGCACCACAGTACCGAGATCTTCCGACGGAGATCCGTCGAGTCCTGGTTGTTCGTCAGCCACGACCCGATTGTACGGGGTGGCGAGCGTTCAGCGAGGAACCCACCGCTCTCGGGAGTCCATAGCTGAAAGCTGTGAGTCGCCAACGAAGCGAACCCGAGCTGGCGATGGGACTCGAACCCATGACCTGCCGCTTACAAGGCGGCTGCTCTGGCCAACTGAGCTACGCCAGCGAGGACGTCAGGATACCCAACCCCTGACGCGAGCAACCTCGTAGCACGCAAGGGCACTTGCCACAGAAGCGTTGAAGCTCTCAGCCTCCCCCACCATGGGAATCCGTGCAATGACATCACATCGTTCAGCGACGAGCCTCGACAATCCTGATCCTTCGGAGCCCACGCACACAGCAACCGGTAGTGCCAGGAGGTCAAGTCCGAGCAATGACCGGTCGGCGATTCCGTCGAGACCGACGCACCATACGCCAAGCTGACTCAGACGTTTCAGCGCATCCGGGATCGACGATACCGATGCGACTGGTAAGAGCTCAAGTGCACCTGCAGCGGCTTTGAACGCTGTCGCACCAAGCGGAGCCGATCGGTTGTGGGACACGACGAGCCCTGACATTCCCGATGCGAGGGCCGATCTAGCAGCGGCACCGATGTTTCGTGGATCCTCGACATGGTCGACAACAAGAAGAGCTGGCGTGTCGACGGCAGCAACCATGTTCTTGATGGAAACAGTTGGGAGTGATTGTGCTGTTGCAATGATGCCTTGAGGTGCTCCCGTTACGGCACGATCACGAACATCGTCGACAACCTCTACCCGCGCACCCGCGGTACGGGCGTCTCGGACGAGCTCAGCTATGTCAGTCCGGCTTAGACGACCTCGCTCGACGAACAGCGCCGTAACTCGACCCGCCTTGACAGCAGCACGAACCGCGTGGAATCCCTCAAGGTCAGTCCCGATGCCAACGCGTGCCATCGGCTGTGTCCTCGATCGTGATATGCAACGCTGCCAATCCATCCCGAATGGCATCAGCGAGCTCAAAGTCGCGATCGTCTCGCGCTGTGTTCCGCGCCGCCACCAACCCGTCTACGGATGAGGCCGGTACCCCCAAATCGGCGGCTAGATCGGAGATGTCAACGTCGTCAACTGTTCGGTCATCGATGTCGAGACCGAGAACGGCCAATGTTTCATTGACGGCTGCGACCAAATCGTCTGCATCCTCGCCAGCATCCAGCTTGGCGTTGGCGGCCCTCACGGCTTCAAATATCACCGACAGAGCACCTGCCACATCCAGATCATTGTCCATATGCGCCCGAAATTCCTCGAGAACCCCAACCTCCGCTTTCGGACCCAAGGCGGGAGAGGTTCGTCTTCGGAATGCCCGCAAGCGACCGAGGCTGCTCTCGGCGTCATCAAGAGCAGAACGGCTGAAGTCGAGCGGTTTGCGGTAGTGGGTTCGCAGGTAGAACAGCCGCACGGCCATGGGATCCCACTCCTCGAGACTCTCAAGGAGCGTGATGAAGTGGCCCGTCGACTTCGACATCTTCTCACCCAAGAGGTTCAGCATCCCGTTGTGCATCCAGTACCTGGCAAATGTCGTTCCGGAGGCCGCCTCCGATTGTGCTATTTCGTTTTCGTGGTGCGGAAAGATGAGATCGGTGCCTCCACCGTGGATATCGAACCCGTCGCCGAGGTACCTGACCGCCATCGCCGAGCACTCAATGTGCCATCCAGGCCGTCCAGCACCCCACGGGCTCTCCCACTGGGGTTCTCCCGGTTTCGCAGCCTTCCAAAGGGCAAAATCGAGTGCATCGTGCTTCTGGGCTCCCGGTTCAACCCGATCACCGGTCCGGAGATCATCGAGGTCGTGACGCGATAGCTTTCCGTAGCCCTCAAACGAGCGGACGGAGAAGTAGACATCGCCGTCAGATTCATAGGCAACGCCCCGATCGATCAGCTTTTCGATCATCGCAATCATCTCGTCGATGTTCTCCGTTGCCCTTGGCTCAAGGGTGGGCCGCCAATTGCCGAGCTTGTCATACCCACGAGTGAATGCATCGAATGCGGCAGAGGCGACTTCGGCCGTTGTCTGACCTGATTCATTGGCGCGAAGAATGATCTTGTCGTCAACGTCGGTCACATTACGAACGAATACGACCGAGTATCCGATCCACTCGAGGTAGCGCCATAGCACATCGAACGCAACAGCTGACCGCCCATGTCCGAGATGTGGTTCGGATTGCACGGTCGGACCACACAAGTACACGGTCACCCGCTCGGGGTCGTTCGGCACGAACGGGACAACGGCACGCTCAAGTGTGTTGTAGATCTGCATCCCGAGATGGTAACGCCACGTTCTCACCGACCTACAGCATCCATTGTGATCAGGCACGGTACTGTCCTCGTATGCTCCGCACCCCCTATGGTCCAGGACCGTTGGTCTACGCCCACCGTGGCGATTCCGCTCACGCCCACGACAACTCGATCGAGGCATTCACCCTTGCCATCGAGGCAGGAGCCGATGGCATCGAAACAGACGTCAGGCGATCTTCCGACGGCCATCTGATTCTCTCGCACGATGCAACCCATCCCACGCTTGGCGCGCTGTCGAAGTGCACGCTCGATGAGATCCGCGACATGGACGATCGGATCCCAACACTGCGGGAGGGTCTCTCTGTGATCCCACGCACGACCTTCGTCAACGTCGAAATCAAGAACCACCGCATGGAGCCAGGATTCGACGCCAAACGGACCATCGTCGATGAGACGATCGCCGAACTAGAGAATTATGACGATTCCTCGCGGATCCTCGTGTCCTCGTTCGACCCATTCGCGGTTGGGCGGGCAAGGCAAATAGCACCTGCCGTAGCCACGGGTCTGCTCGTCACCGGGCACATGCTTCTTGGCGTGGCGACTCGATGGGCTCGCAGGGCAGGACACAAAACCGTGAATCTCGCGGCATCACATCTCGTGGAGGATCCACGTGGTGTGGTCAACATGGCCGAAGCCCGAGGGCTCGGCGTCGTTGCTTGGACCATTGACGATCCCAATGAGATCGAACGGCTGTTCCGCCACGGAGTGATCGCCATCGTCACCAATGATCCCGGGGCCGGGCGTGCGGTCGTCGACTCACTCTGAGTTTGTCAGTCCTGTCGGTAGATGGGCCGGAAACGTCGTTTCCTAGCGCGTAACGGTGACGACGGCGTGAGCCGCCAACCCCTCACCTCGGCCGATCCACCCCAGATGATCGGTTGTCGTCGCTTTCACGGAGACACGTTCGACGGGCATCGACGCAGCCTCAGCGATCCTCATCCGCATGGGTTCTCGATGTGGATTGATGATCACATCCTGAGCAATGATCGTCACATCGACACTTGCGATGGAATAGCCGTCGGCATGGACCATGTCAGCGCAGGTTGTGAGCATTTCGAGTGAATTGGCGTCAATCGAGCTTTCGGCAATGCTTGGGAAGTGTTGACCGAGATCACCAAAAGCAGCAGCCCCCAGCAAGGCATCGCACACGGCGTGAACGGCAACATCGGCGTCGGAGGTGCCGATGACACCGGACGAATGCTCGATCGGCACACCACAGAGAACGACTGGCCCCTCACCACCAAAGGCGTGGGCGTCGTATCCGAACCCAGTCCTCACGTCAGTCATCCCGCATGACTCCCATCATCTGCTCGGCAAGTTCGAGATCACCGGCAAACGTGATCTTTATATTGGTTCGATCGCCCGGCACGATTGTCACCGTACCGCCGATACGTTCGAGTAGCCCCGCGTCGTCGGTGACATCATCGTCTGGATCGATCAAGTGCGCCTCTCGAAGCAGCTTCGCACGAAATGCCTGAGGTGTCTGAACCGCTGCAAGTTGGCTTCGGTCGATTGTTTCAACCACGACGTCACCGTCCACAACCTTGAGGGTGTCGGTAACTGCGAGTGCCGGAACAACGGCATCGGATTGGCCACTTCGGGCAGCACCAAGCACAGTCGCCACCAGTCGACGAGTGATGAGAGGGCGGGCAGCATCGTGGATCACGACCCACTCGACACTCTCGGGAACCGCCGCGAGCCCTGCGACAACCGAGTCGCGGCGTCGAGGTCCGCCGGGTACGCCACCATCGACGGGTCCGACGACAACCACGGAGTCGATACCCGAGGCTTCAAGGACGGAGACGGATCGTTTCCATAGCGGCAGCCCACCGAGCTGGAGTTCGTGTTTCGGGCCGCCATATCGCGCACCCGAACCTGCTGCAAGAACGATGGCCCAGACTTTCACCGGGATGGGCCAGCGGTCGACATCAGGCGTCTTCTGGCACCTCGACCTTTGGCAGTGCCCGGTCGAGCTTCTTGATGGCGTCTTCCTCAGACAGATCGAGTGAGAACTGCAGCTCAGACACGATGATCAGCCGCGCCTTGGCGAGCATCCGCTTGAGCGCAGGCGAGATACCTTTCACCTGCTGGGCGTAAGTGAGGTCTCGGACAACCTCTGCCACCTGGAAAATGTCACCAGAATTGATCTTCTCGGTGAGCAGCTTGTACCAACGGCTCCAGTTCGCTCCCGCTTCCTGGGGCTCGAGTTTGAATGTCGCGAACACCTGCCTCGCCTTGTTCTTGGAGATGACCGGGCGCACTCCACGCTCAAGGGCGTTTTCCGCTGGAACCTGGATCGTCAGCTGATCTGTTGCAACCTCAAGTATGAAATAGTCGCGCTTTTCTCCCGCGAAATCGACACGCTGCTTCTTGATGATGGTGGCAGCACCGTGATGGGGATAGACAACCTTGTCACCTACCTCGAAGGGATACTTCTTCGGAGCAGACTTCTTCGCTCTCGGCTTCTTTTTGGCTGCAGGCTTCTTGGCCGTAGACTTCTTCTTGGCTGCTGGCTTGCTTGCTGCAGACTTCTTGGCCGCAGGCTTCTTCTTGGCCGCAGGCTTCTTCGCCGCAGGCTTCTTGGCCGCAGTCTTCTTGGCCGCAGGCTTCTTGGCCGCAGTCTTTTTGGCTGCTGGCTTGCTTGCTGCAGACTTCTTGGCCGCAGGCTTCTTTTTGGCCGCCGGCTCACTCGATGATGGTTTTTTGGTTGCCACAGATCCTCAAGATTTGGTCAGAACGTTGAATTGTACTGGTTGCAGGGCTCAGTCGGTCGTCTCGTGCTGTGTAAGCCAACCTCGGCGATGGTGAGGGCGAGTCAGTGGCATCGATTGGCAAGGACACAGGACGAAGGCGCACTTGACCGTGCATCAAGGACGAGGACGCAGCCAGCGGCGTCACTGGCCGTCGTCAACGCGGCGAACGTTGGTGGACACAGCACTAACTCACGTTGTCGCCGACAAGACCGACGTCGTCGAGTCGGTCGAGGTACGCACGAATGGTCTGCGCGCGGGTTGCTCCGACGCCTTCGACGCTATCGAGCTGACTCACCGAAGCTGTACGAAGCCGTGCGTAGGAACCAAACTTGCGCAGAATTGCTGCAGCCACCGATTCGGGGAGTCTGGGAACGCCAGCAAGCATCCGAGCTCCCCTCGGCACAACGTGTGAATCAGCTGGAACGAACCCGAGCGCACTTGCTACTGCGGCTGCGTCAAAGAGATCATCGCGGTCAAGGCTGTCGAGTTTGGAGTAGACCGACGATCCGGCCCGTGGCTTGCGTTTCTGGTAGTCGAAGTTCACGAGTTCGGCGATCTCGTCGACCCCTTCCACGAGATCGCTCGCCTGCAGTGAGATCACCGATGCCTGATCCCCGAGCTCGGCAGTTATCGGTTCAAGATCCATGGCGAGCAGCCGGATGACTGCGGCTCGTTGCACGACGCCGACGACTTCGCGGAACGAGACAACGCCATCTACTTCGTAGCGCTCGAGGCGAGCGACGGATTCGTTGAACTGTCGCCGGAGGCGCTCAAGGGATTGCAGGCGTTGATTCGCCTCGTCGAGCAGCGATGTTGCCGATTGAAGCATGAATCGTGCGTTCCCGGAGAACACCACGGCAACGAGGTGCGTCTCTTCGGAGACAGCGAGCACGGGACACCCGGTCTGGATGGACAAACGCTCTGCCGTACGAAAGCGGGTACCGGTCTCAGCGGTCGGAATGGACGCGTCAGGCATGAAGTGCACGTTTGCCCGAAGGATCTTCCCACGCGCATCGTCAACGACGATCCCACCATCCATCTTTGCCAGCTCGGCAACACGCTGAGCGGTAAACGCAGCGTCGGTGAGCATGAAGCCACCGCTGCACAGCTCGTCCACCACCGGTCCGGAACCGAACAACACCAAAGCACCCGTCCCGTGTTGCATCACGAGTTCGGCGGCGTTGCGCAGCGGAGTACCCGGTGCAAAACGGCGGAGCAATTCGATGGGAGCGGAAGCCGGGGGCGTCATCTGTGCGCAGGGTAGTCGTCTTGACAGCTTCCGTGGGCCGCCAATAGCATCAATCTCTCGTCAGTCCGGCCTCAGCAAGCGCTTTCGCAAGATTCCGATGCCCGGTCTCGGGCGAAATGATGGGACCAGCTGAGATCCGTTCGATCTCACCCTTCCGAACTGCCGGACGTGATGCCGGGCGAATATCCCCCGTGAGCCCAAGCTCTCCCCAGGCAGCGATCCTGCCAAGAGGGAAGCCATTGAGCGCTGAGGCAACAGCAAGTGCTACCGGGAGATCGGCGGCGGGTTCCGTGATCTTGACACCACCCATCACAGCGACATACACCTCTTTGGTTGCAAGCGGGAGCCCGGCGTGTCTCGACAGCACGCCGAGTATCTGGTGAACACGCGCCGGTGGGAGGCCGTTGACCGACCGCCTCGGAACACTCGCCCCGGTTTCGACGACCAACGCTTGAATCTCGACAACCATCGGACGCTTACCTTCGATCGCGGGGAACAGCACGGATCCAGATGAAGTCTCGTCACGTTGGGCAACCAATAGCCCGCTCGGATCGCTCACCTGCGCAAGACCCTCGGCTGTCATCTCGAAAACACCCACCTCATTGGCCGATCCGTATCGGTTCTTGATGGATCGCAGGAACCTGAGTCCCGCATCGGCTTCGCCTTCGAGGTACAGCACCACGTCGACCATGTGCTCAAGGGTCCGTGGACCAGCGATCGAGCCATCCTTGGTGACATGGCCGACAAGAACCACCGGTGTACCACTTTTCTTGGCAAATGAGATCAGCCGTGCTGCCGAGTCGCGTACCTGCGATACACCACCAGCTGACCCTGATGCTTCAACGGTCGATACCGTTTGTATCGAATCGACGACAACGACCGCTGCCTGACACTGATCGGCAAGCCCAACAATGGCGTCGACATCGTGAACGGGTGCGATGAGTACATCGTCCGAGGCAACGCCGATGCGTCGAGCACGCATTTGGACCTGGTGGGCCGATTCCTCAGCAGTCGCCACCAAGACGGGCCCGACCGTCGATGCGATCCTGTCGGCGACCTGCAGCAAGAGCGTTGACTTGCCAATCCCCGGCTCACCCCCAACGAGGATGGCTGCTCCGGGAACGATTCCACCGCCGAGCACGCGATCGATCTCGACAATCCCCGTCGGGTTGCGATCCCGCACCGTTGTATGGCGGGCTGTCGCTGGTACGACACTGATGTCTTCGATCGAGGCAGTCGAAACCGTGGTCGTTTGGGCCAGTGCTTCCGCCGATCGGCATTGGGGACAGAACCCCATCCATTTTGATGATCGATAGCCGCATTGCTGGCACAGGTAGGTTGGTTTCTCGGACCTGGCATTACCCTTCATGGTTCACACCGTACGAAATGAGTGTGACAAATCATGAACGCCGGATGAACCACGTGATGCCGGCAATGGCCGCGGCGAGAAGGATCACGCCGATGACAAGCGACGCGAACGTCCACGGTTCTGCGATGCGTATCGCGGACAAGAACACCATTCGTGCCACAATACCCGTAGACGGGTCAAGAACCCCCGTCAGCGGCGATACCGTCGGTTAGGAACAGGATGCAGGGCGACGACACCAACGACCAGTTCGATGACTTGTTTGAGCCCTTTGAGCTGTCGAGTACTCCCACAACGCCTCCTCCACCAATTCTGCCTCGGGGTGGTACCGAAACGACTGGTGAGGTCCCGATCAGTCAACAGCATGTGACCAAGACGGACCAACCGGTCGCGACCGTCAACTGCCCAGCGTGTGGAGCAGATAATCCGTCGTTCAACCACCACTGCGAGAGGTGTGGATCGCGTCTCAGCTCCGATCCCATGCCAATTGCTTCCGCGCCCGCCTCGCGCTCGTCCGCCGGTGGCCGTGCCCTTGGGGTTCTTGCCGCCGTAGTGCTTCTGGTTGCCCTGTTCGCGTTGATGATGAACATCTTCGGAGGCTCAGATGCGCCGCCGGTGGTCGGTTCGGATACGACCAGCGGTGCGACAACATCGACCATCCTTGAGCCTCCGATCGAACTGATTCCGAGCTCGGTTACTGCCAGTTCACAGCTTGACGATTCCTTCGGCCCCGAAAACCTCATCGACGGGAACCCTGAGACACGTTGGAACGATGCGAGTCTCCGCGGAACGGGGGCCTGGCTGGAGTTCACGTTCCCGTCTGCGGTACAGATCACCGAGATGGTCTTCCAGAACGTTGAAGACGACGAGGCCTTCAAGCGCAATTACAAGATCCAGGGATTCCAGATTGAGGTCAATGATCTCAACGTGCCGATCAGTGGTCGACTCCAAAACTCCAATGAGCCCCAGCGGGTGAAGATCGCAAGCCTTGAGACGTACAAACTGAAGGTGTTTGTCACCACAGTGCATCACGGCGAGCCGGTCGGCGACGCTCCCCCATTTGACGAACTTGCCCTCCAAGGCGTCCAATTCTTCGGATACCAAAAGTAGAACCGGAGCTGCGCTCAGGTTCCACTTCAGCTCACAGCCTCAGCTCACAGCTAGCAATATCGGCCCCCCTTTGGATCGACGCTACGCAGTTCCGGGTGCCGAAGCGGAAAACTGAAAGCTGTGAGCTGTAAGCCATCAAGGATTGACAAAGTCAATCCTTGATGTACGGCTGTCCGTCTGCGGCTGGGGGTCGTGCCCGTCCAACAACGCCAGCGACCACGATCAAGGTCACAATGTATGGGGTCATCGACAGAAACTCCGACGGGATCGGGGTTCCGAGGATGCCGAGCTTCTGCTGCAGGGCACGGGCGAAACCGAAGACCAGACCAGCGCCGAGCACACCGAGTGGACGCCAACGTCCGAAGATCAACGCAGCAAGCCCGATGTAGCCGATGCCAGCCGTCATGTTGTCCTCGAATCGAGACACCTGGGCAAGAGTGAGGAATGCACCACCGAAACCGGCGATGACGCCACCGAGAATCACGTTTCGGTAGCGGGTGCGGTAGACGTTGATACCAACCGTGTCAGCGGCCTTCGGATGCTCACCAACCGAGCGAGAGCGCAACCCCCAGCGCGTGTAGAAGAGCCCCAAGTGAAGCATGATCACAAGAATGAAGGTGATGTACACGAACATGCTGTGATCAAAGAACATCGGCCCAATAACGGGGATATCGCCAAGGAGCGGGATCTTGATTGAGCTGAAACGACCGGGTGAGTTGAGACCTGGGGCCTCGGTCAATACGCGTCGCGAGAGGAACGACGTCAACCCGAGGGCAAAGATGTTGATGACAACCCCTGCGATGATCTGATCAATCCGATACTTGATTGACAACACGGCGAGAACGGCACCCAGGATTGCTCCGGTCGCCATGGCTGCAATGAGAGCCACCCAGATTCCAGCCGAGGATCCAACGATGACACCGACGAATGCGGATGTCAGCAGTTGTCCCTCAATCGCGATGTTGATGACGGCGACCCGCTCACACATCAGACCAGCCAGCCCTCCGAGGATCACCGGAACCGAAAGTACGACCGTGGACTTGAGCATGCCAACGAGGCTGAACGAACCGTCGACGGCAGCCCATGTCAGGAACGCGAACGAGAACAGAACGAGTCCGGCGGACAGTGCAAGGTTGGTTCGTTTGAGGTGCGACCGGCGTAGGACGAAGCCACCGAGGAAGCCCAGAACCAATGCAGTGATCAGGGCCACCGTACGAGAGTCCACAGTCCATGAGAGGTCCTCGAAACGCGCCTGGGGAAGCGAAAGCTTGAAGGTCGACTCTGACCCCGGTTCCACGCCGAGTCCGAACGCCCACAACGTGAACGCGGCCAGGGCGATCAGAACAAGGCCGATGAACGTCGCTCGCTTCTCTTCAGGCGTCGCTCTGGTCTTGATGACCATCTCGTTGGAGTCGGCAACCGCTGTCATGATCCCCACCCTGTCGAGGTCACGGTGGTGATGTCCTTGGTGGGTGTCTTGATCCGGTAGATCGCCCTGATGAGCTCGGGTGCGGCGATCATCACAATGATCAGAGCCTGGAGAACAAGAACGAGATCGAGAGGAACTCCCGCTGCGCCCTGCATCTCGCGCCCACCGGCTCGGAGAGCGCCAAACAACAACCCGGCGAACAACACTCCGACGGGATGGGATCGACCCAACAAGGCAAGCGCGATCGCATCGAATCCAAAGGTTCCCGCAAAGTTGGAGATCGCTCGGTATGGCTCCACGCCGACGATCTGGTTGACACCGGCGATGCCAGCCAACGCACCCGAGACGGCCATGGCAGAGATATAGATCCACGCGACGTTCATGCCGGCGTAGCGACCAGCCGATGGGTTGTATCCGACGGCGCGGAACTCGTAGCCGATGGTCGTGCGATACATGAGCCAATAGACGACGGCGACGGCGACGAGGGCAATGATGAATCCGATCGATACGCGGTAGGAACCGAACAGAGGTGAAAATATCGATGTCACCCCGGTCGGCTTGGAGATCGGATCATTGCGTCCTGGTGCCTGAAAAACCGACGTCGTCAAGAGGTAGTCGACGAGGAAGAGCGCGATGAAGTTCAACATGATGGTTGAGATGACTTCATGGGCACCGGTACGTGCTTTGAGGACGCCAGCGATACCTGCCCAGATCGCACCGCCAACCATCGCAGCCGCCAGTACCAGTGGGATATGGAATACCGCTGGGATTGCAAAGGTGAATCCAACCCAAAGGCCAGCCAACCCACCGATGTGCATCTGGCCATTCACGCCAATGTTGAAGAGCCCCGCTTGGAATCCAACAGCAACGGCGAGACCGGCGAGGATGAGGGGTGTGGCGGCGAACAGTGTTTCACTGATTGCTTTGAACGAACCGACTGACCCGACGAACAGTGCCCGGTACGCATCCGAAACACCGGACATGGTCAGCCTGAGGGCCTCCGCGGGATCCGAGCCCCAGAGAGGCAGCGTGTCGACATCGGTGACCGCAATGATGAATGCTCCGACGATGAGCGCTGTGACCACGGCAAGGATGGGGACAACGGCTGCCTCGGCAGCAGATGTACCGATTCCGGTTATCCGCTTGTACATGGCCGATGGCTCGTTGCCATTTGGGCCGTTTGACGGGTCTTCACCGTTGTCCGCGGGAGGGTCCACGGCTGGCTCCTCGCCAGGGACCATGTCAGTCATGATGCCACCGTTTCAGCTTCACTGCCGAGCATTGCCAGTCCGATGTCCGCTACCGATGCTGAGGGGTCGAACTCGGCGACGATCTTTCCGCCTCGCATCACGAGGATCCGATCCGAAAGCGCTTTGATCTCTTCCAGTTCGGACGAGATGATCAGGACAGCTGCTCCCGCGTCGCGCTTCTCGACGATCCGACTGTGGATGTACTCGATCGATCCGACATCGATGCCACGGGTTGGTTGTGCCCCGATGACAAGTTGGACGGGGCGGTCAAACTCGCGAGCAACAATGACCTTTTGCTGATTCCCGCCCGAGAGGGTCGAAACCTCCACCTCAATCGACGGAGTACGCACGTCGTACTCTTCGACCAGACGTACAGCCCGGTCCCGAGCAGCATCCCAATCCATCAGGATCCAACGAGAGATCGGGGGCTGATGGTATGAATCGAGCACCAGGTTCTCGGTCACGGTGAACGGGAGTACCAGGCCACGCTTCTGACGGTCCTCCGGAACATGGGCAACGTCGCGGTTGTGGATCGCTCGCGGTGACCTCGTGGTGATGTCCTCTCCGGCGAGGTGCACCAATCCGGCAAGCGACGGGCGTATCCCTGTGATCGATTCGACGAGCTCTGTCTGGCCGTTTCCTTGAACGCCAGCAATCCCGACAATCTCGCCTGCTCTCACCTCAAGGGACAGCCCATCGACCGAGCGGTGGTTTCGATCATCAAGAACGACCAGTTCATTCACCGACAAGACGACGTCTTTGGGTTGGGCTGGCGCCTTGTCGACGACAAGATCAACGGGTCTCCCAACCATGAGTTCGGCAAGTTTCGCCTCGTCGACGTCTTCGGGTTTGACCTCGGCGACGGTCTTGCCGCGACGCATGATGACAATTCGATCCGCCACCTCAAGTGCCTCACTGAGCTTGTGACTGATGAAGATGATGCCCTTACCGTCCGCCCTGAGTCCGTTGACGATATCGAAGAAACTGTCGACTTCGGGTGGCGTCAGGACCGAGGTCGGCTCGTCGAACACGATGAACCTGGCCTCGCGGGAGAGGACTTTGATGATTTCGACCCGTTGCTGGATTCCAACCGGGAGATCCTCGGTCATCGCATCGGGATCAACTTCGAGACCGTAACGACTCGATATGTCAGTGACCGTTTCCCTCGCCTTCTTGGTGTCTATCCAGCTGAGGAATTTGAGTGGTTCAAAGCCAAGAGCGACATTCTCCGCGACCGTAAAAACAGGGATGAGCATGAAATGCTGGTGCACCATCCCGATTCCGGCGTCAATGGCATCGCCGGGAGATGTGAACACGCGCGGTTCGCCATCGACAAGAATCTCTCCAGCGGTCGGTGTGTACAACCCATACAGGATGTTCATGAGGGTCGTCTTGCCTGCACCGTTCTCACCAAGGAGGGCAACGATCTCACCTTCGGAAACCGAGAGGTTCACATTGTCGTTGGCGAGGACACCGGGGAATTGCTTGGTGATACCACGCAATTCCAATGTCATGATGGCCTCCCGGCTGTGCCGCCGAGCACACCTTAGATGCCTGCGCGCCCATGTGTGCCTGACCGATTACCGATTACCGATGACCGATTACCGATGACCGATGACCGATGTCCGACATCAACAGTCAAGAGTCCAGCTTGCTGGACTCCAAGCGACCCGACACAGTCGGGTAGCCGAAGTCAGACGTCTGACGTCTGACGTCCGATGGCTGTGAGCTGAAAGCAAGAAAGGGCCCCCGCTTGCGCGGGGGCCCTTTCAGTCGCTTGCTATCGATGGACTAGTAGCCGACTGGCGTGAAGGCTGCCTTGACGACACCGTCCTTGATGTCCTGGAGCAACTGATCGACCTCAGCCTTCAGCTCATCAGGAACCCGTGAGTCCCAATCGTGGTACGGGGAGAGTCCAACACCATCGTTGGCAAGGGTTCCCTTGAAGGAACCAGCGGTCCACGTACCTTCGACCTGTTCTTGTACCGCAAGGGTGACGAACGGGGCGATGGCCTTTTCAACGGTTGTGAGCCACACAGGCTGGTACTTCGCCTCCATGGCGAAGTAGGCGTCGGCATCGACACCGATCATCGCTGCGTCAATTCCACTTTCGAGGATGACATCGCCTGCAGGCAGGTTGATGGCACCACCGACAGGAATGATCATGTCACAGCCCTCGTCGAAGAGGCTCTGCGCCGTCGAGCGGGCGAGCTCCATGTCGGTGAAGGAACCGGTGAAGAGACCGTCTTGGGCATCAATATCCCAGCCCTTGACCTCAACGTTGGTGCCCTTGACCTCGTTGTAGTGTTCAGCGCCACGGGCGAATCCGTCCATGAAGATGGATACCGTTGGGAAGTTCGCACCACCGTATGTGCAGAGCGTGTCCGTCTGGGTCATGCCTGCTGCCAGGTAGCCAGCGGCGAACGCTGCCTCATCTGTCTGGTAGACGAGTTCTCGCACGTTTGGCAGTGCCAACGGCGCAAAGTTCTCGTCGGTCAGGACGTTGTCGACCATGGTCCATATGATGTCCGGGTTTGCCTCAGCGTTGATTGCCGTGACTTCACCAAGGGCAAAGCCGACCGTCACGATGTGCTGACAACCCTGGTTGATGAACAGGTCCACGTTTGGCTGCCAGTCGGTTGCGTCCGCTGACTCAAGGTAAGTCGAGTCTTCGGTTGCATAACCCGCGGCCACGGCATCCTGGACACCCTTCCACGCAGATGCGTTGAAGCTTTGGTCGTCAACACCGGCAAGGTCTGTGACCAAACAGGTCTTGACAGCGTCAGCCATCGGCTCACCAGCTGTTGTTGTGGTGGCCTCTGGCGCCTCCGCCGTTGTTGTGGTGGCCTCTGGCGCCTCCGCCGTCGTTGTCGTTTCGTCAGAGTCGCTGCTGCAAGCAGCCGCGACGAGAGCGAGAACGAGCATCAATGCGAGGACGATGCCCCGCTGCTTGATCCCTGAGCGCATTGTGCACCCTTTCGTTGTTTGAGAATGGAAGCTCTTCCGCACCGAATTATTCGGGGTCATGCGACCCGCGGAGAGCACCTGTAGTGTACAGCGGAATCCGATTTGACCGTTGTGTCAGTAGGAAAACCCGACGAAAAGAAAGCGCAGATCAGCTTTCGGCGAGTTCGACTGGCGGCTTGTCCGTAACCTCGATGGCCTCGAACGCAAGCTTTTCGCTGTCTTCCTCATCGACGGTCACAAGAATCGTTGATCCGGCTGGAAAATCCTTGAACAGCACCCGCTCTGAGATCGGATCCTCAACCATTCGCTGAATCGCTCGCCGAAGCGGTCGAGCTCCAAGCTGAGGGTCGTAGCCCTTCGTTGCCAGCACTTCCTTGGCGTCATCAGTGAGCACAAGGTCCAGCGCCTGGGATTCGAGCTGTTCACGAACACGGGTGAGCAACAGGTCAACGATCTGCTTGACCTCGTCAAGGGTGAGCTCATGGAACACAATTGTCTCGTCGATACGGTTCAGGAACTCGGGACGGAACTGCGTCTTGAGCGCCTCCATCACCTTCTCACGCATCTTGTCGTAGTTGACCTCGTCGTCTGCGAGCGCAAACCCGATTGCCTTCTTGCGCAGCTCTGCCGTGCCGAGGTTCGACGTCATGATGATGACCGTGTTCTTGAAGTCGACCGTTCTGCCTTGGGCATCGGTCAGCCGCCCGTCCTCGAGAATCTGGAGGAGGATGTTGAACACATCAGGGTGGGCCTTTTCGATCTCATCGAAGAGCACGACAGAGAACGGCTTGCGACGTACGGCCTCAGTCAGCTGGCCACCCTCGTCATAGCCGACGTACCCGGGAGGCGAGCCAACCAAACGGCTGACAGCGTGCTTTTCCATGTACTCGGACATGTCGATCTGGATCAGTGCGGATTCGTCTCCGAAGAGGAAGTGGGTCAGCGTCTTGGCCGTCTCAGTCTTTCCGACTCCCGATGGGCCAAGGAAGATGAAGGAACCTGCTGGGCGCTTCGGATCCTTGAGTCCAGCACGGGTCCGACGAATCGCCTTCGATACTGCGGCGATGCCGTCCTTTTGCCCGATGATCCTCTTGTGGAGTTCGTCCTCCATGTTGAGGAGTTTTTCGGTCTCTTCTTCGGTGAGACGGTGAACGGGGATACCGGTCCACTGGGCGAGCACCTGGGCAATCTCTTCCTCATCGATGATCGCCGATGCAATGGCCCCATCTTCGGATGCGACTTTCTCGGCCTGCTTGCGCTCATCGATCAGCTCTCGCTCACGATCTCGCATTTGGGCTGCACGTTCGTACTGCTGGGCGGCAACGGCTTCACGCTTGTCAAATCGGGCCTTTCCGATCTGTTCGTCGATCTCTTTGATCTCAAGAGGCAGGTTTGAACGACGAAGCCGCATCCGGGAACCGGCCTCATCGATGAGATCGATGGCCTTGTCCGGCAGGAATCGATCCGCGATATAACGATCGGCGAGGTTCGCCGCATTCACGAGTGCCTGTTCGGTGAATTCGACCTTGTGATGCTCTTCGTACGACTCCCGGAGTCCTTCGAGGATTTTGATCGTGTCGGCAATCGAGGGTTCATCAACCTGAATCGGCTGGAATCGGCGCTCAAGTGCTGAGTCCTTCTCAAGATATTTGCGGTATTCCTCAAGGGTTGTTGCCCCGATTGTCTGCAACTCACCTCGTGCGAGCATCGGTTTGAGGATGCTTGCCGCATCGATGGCACCTTCGGCAGCTCCCGCACCAACAAGGGTGTGGATCTCGTCGATGAACAGGATGATGTCACCCCGGGTACGGATCTCTTTGAGAACCTTTTTGAGTCGTTCCTCAAAGTCACCGCGGTAGCGGGATCCGGCAACGAGTGCTCCCAGGTCGAGTGTGTAAATGTGCTTGTTCGTCAGAGTGTCAGGAACGGTCCCATCGACAATCTGGGTCGCGAGCCCTTCAACAATGGCGGTCTTCCCGACACCCGGTTCACCGATCAGAACAGGGTTGTTCTTGGTGCGGCGTGAAAGTACCTGCATGACCCGCTCAATCTCATTCGCCCGCCCGATGACGGGGTCGAGGCTGCGGTCGCGGGCGAGCTGTGTGAGATTCCGACCGAATTGATCAAGAACCGTTGACCCAGCGGACGACCCTTCCCCCCGAGAACTCGAGGAGCCAGACGAGCTTGACCCTGACCCGGATCCCTCATCACCTTCGACCCCGGAAAGCAGTTGGATGACCGTCTGGCGAACCTTGGTCAGCTCAGCTCCAAGCTTGACGAGAACTTGTGCGGCAACCCCTTCACCCTCACGAATGAGCCCGAGGAGGATGTGCTCGGTGCCGATGTAGTTGTGACCGAGCTGGAGTGCCTCGCGGAGGGAAAGTTCAAGAACCTTTTTGGCACGGGGTGTGAACGGAATGTGTCCCGACGGTGCCTGGGATCCCTGACCGATGATCTCAACAACCTGGCTCCGAACAGATTCAAGGTTGATGCCAAGGCTTTCGAGCGAACGGGCAGCGACGCCCTCGCCCTCGTGAATCAGCCCGAGCAGGATGTGCTCGGTGCCGATGTAATTGTGATTGAGAAGGCGCGCTTCTTCCTGCGCTAGGACGACGACCCTGCGGGCCCGGTCTGTAAATCGTTCAAACACCGTTCTCTTAACCCCTCAAACATCTACGGCGCTCCGTTTGATCGGCGCGCCTCGCGGAGTATAGGGAGCCACCCCTCTAACAACGGGGATCGAAACCACTACCTTGAGTGATCCTTCCTATCTCCTGGCTGCTATTTAGAACCTCCCCGCTACCATCCTCATTCCCCACCGGAGCACAAAAACGTGGACCGCCAGATCTTCCAGCAGCTCGTCCCAATCCCACGCGTCTGGGATCGCATGGAAGCCGTGGAGCGACGACTTGGCGAAGTCACGGTCGCCGAAACAGAATTCCTCACCGACATTGCACAACATCTGCTTTCGGCAGGCGGAAAACGATATCGGCCACTGCTTGCCCAAGTTGCGGCTGAACTCGGCACCAACACCGGACACGAACCTGTCGAAGCAGGCGTATCCGTCGAACTGGTCCACCTCGGGTCTCTCTACCACGATGACGTCATCGACGAGGCCAAAACCAGACGCGGCATGCCGAGCGTCAATGAGAATTGGTCAAATACCATCGCCATCCTTGCCGGTGACTTCCTCTTGGCACGGGCATCTGAGATCGCCGCCCCACTTGGTGAGGAGGCAGTCGCCCTGATTGCGCGTACCTATGCGACGCTGTGCGAGGGACAGGTTCGCGAGCTGATCTATGCCGACGGCTTCGACCACGGGGCAGAGGGCTACTACTCGGTCATCGGTGGCAAGACAGCATCGCTCATTCGGACATCGGCGCGCCTTGGCGCCATCACGGGAGGTGCGGACCACGACACCGTCGAAGCCATTTCCGAATGGGCGTGGGAGATGGGGATGGTCTTCCAGATCACAGACGATGTCCTCGACCTTGTCGCAAGCGACAAATTCCTCGGTAAACCGGCAGGATCTGACATCGGTGAAGGGACCTTCACACTTCCGGTGCTCCTAGCCGCCGATGGGGATCACGGCGAAGAGATTCGCTCGCTGCTCGCCAGCGGAAAGCCGTACTCCCGTGACGCCATCAGCAGAGTCATCGCGCTCATCGTCGCCGATGGGCATATCGAGACAGTTCTCGACGAAGCCGTCGACCGTATTCGCATTGCCGAAAAAGCAGCCAACGAGATCCCATCCAACCCGTTGACCGATGTCCTTGCAAGCCTTGACCAATACCTCCTTGATCGGGTCGATTCTGCACGACGGGCATAGATGTGTCTCGATCGAAGGCGGCACTCGTGACCCTGATCATCATCTCGACAGCAGCATGCACGTCAACTGCAGACCGCATCAACCGCTCCACGCCATCGACCGATACATCAACTTCCGTCACCACGTCCTCCACGACGACCGTCTCTATCACTCCTACAACAGAGGCACCGCCCACGAAACCCATAACAGGCGATATCGACGAAGTGGCACTTGCAGCAATCATCGATGTCCCCGGGTACTCCCCGGTGTTTGAGCCGAATGAGGAGGACATTGAACTTGCGGACTCAATAAACGCCTGGTTTCCATCAGAGATCACGGCTGGTATCGCGGTTGCCCTCCGTCTCGACGCCTCGGGTAACCGAATCGCTGTGTTCTCGGCCATCCCACTTTCCGGAATCCGTGGATATCCATGGATTGCCGACCTTTACGGAGTCTGGGTCGATGAGAATCTCGCCATCCCGGAATCAGCGACGGACATCGTTGAAGTGCATCCGCCAACCGGAGGGACCTTCTACTTTTGGGGTGAAGGTGACGGTGTGATGATCACCACGTCGAACTCAAGCCAGGCCGCTGCTGCATATCTTGAGGCACGCGCCTTGATCGATATGCCGAATCAGGTGTGGAATTCGGGCGACTGCATCTTTCTGCCCCAAGACCAGTCGGACTACTACGGGAACGCACCGTGGGCACCAATCGCTCTTGACATCGCGGTGCCGTGCAGCGGTCCCCACAACGGTGAGATTTTGTTCTCTGCACAGGTCGGCACCAGCCTTGAAGAGTTCGATGCCGATCAGATCGCATACGAGCGTGCCTATGTCTGCGACAAGGCCTATGCAGATACGTTCGACCGACCCCAGGGCGAATATCTGCCTGCCCTCATCACCTATATGCCGGACGTGGACGAGTGGGAGCGCGGTGACCGATATCTGGCCTGTCTGGTGGTCCTGCCTACCGCCAATGGATCAGAGCGTCTGGTTGCTGGTCCCTTCGCAGCACAGCCGGATCTCAATGTGGCGCTCACGAGCGGCGACTGCACATCGTCACACGCCAAGCTTGCAATCAGCTGCAATGCCCGACACCACTTCCAGTATCTCGGCTCGGTGGAATACGAAGGTTCAAGTTTCCCCGACATCTCCGGATCCGCATTTGATGACGCCTGCGCCTCGCTCCCGATCGAACTCACGGACGGGGATGATCCCGAGGCTGAAGCGCTCATCGTCGGTCTCAACATGGGCCCGTACCAGTTCGAGCTCGGATACCGAACCGTCAATTGCTACGGGGTTGCAATCGTCGACGGTGAACAGGTCGAGGTGACCGGCTCATTCCTCGACAGGTGGTCCGTCGTGAGCGATACCGCCGAAGCCGCGTGAGTCTGACGTCAGACGACCGACGTCTGTTCCCCCTTCAGGGGGCACGGGCGAGTGAAACGAGCCAGGGGGCATGCGAGCCCGCGAGCCTCGTCTTCCAGCTGGGGACGGATTATTCGGGGCGCATGGTTGGGAAGAGGATGACCTCGCGGATGTGTGTCTTGCCGGTAAGCAGCATCACCAGACGGTCGACACCGATCCCGAGCCCCCCGGTGGGTGGCAAACCGTATTCGAGCGCGCGGATGTAGTCCTCGTCGATGGGGTGTGCCTCGTCGTCGCCCGCGGCCTTCATCGCGGCTTGTGCCTCGAACCGTGCTCGCTGATCGAAAGGGTCATTGAGCTCGGAAAAGGCGTTTGCGTACTCGGAACCCGCGATGAAAAGCTCGAATCGCTCGGTGACATGTGGCTTTGACCGATGGGCCCGTGAAAGGGGTGACACCTCAATCGGATGTTCTGTGATGAAGGTTGGCTCCCAGATGGCTTCTTCAACCGTTGCATCGAACAGCACTTCCACGAGCTTCCCAGGGCCCCAATGGTCCTCGGGATTGATGCCATGGTCTCGGGCCGCAGCCCGCAACTCCTCAATGTCGGTGTCGTAGTCGATGTCCAGACCGGTCGCTTCCGTGACGGCGTCGAGCATCGGAAGCCGTTTGAAGGGTGCGGCAAGGCTCAGCGGCTTGCCATCGACCTCGACGTCAGTCGAACCGTTCGCAGCTATTGCACAGGCGACAACCACTTCCTCGACCAGCGTCATGATCGTGGTGTAGTCGGCAAACGCCTGATATGACTCAAGCATCGTGAACTCCGGGTTGTGTTCAGCATCGATACCTTCATTACGGAAAATGCGTCCGATCTCGAATACTCGTTCAAGACCGCCAACCACGAGACGCTTGAGATAGAGTTCGGTCGCTATCCGTAGCTGCATGTCGAGATCGAGTGCGTTGTGGTGTGTCTCGAAGGGACGAGCGATTGCTCCGGTTGCCTCGGGAAGCAGCACAGGGGTATCCACCTCGATATAGCCCCTGGCCTCGAACTGGCGGCGGAGTTCTCCGATGATCCTGGTACGTGCGAGGGCGACAGCGCGGGCATCTTCGTTCGCGATGAGATCGACGTATCGGCGTCTGGATCGAGCTTCGACATCTTTGAGTCCATGCCACTTGTCTGGTAGCGGTCTCAGGCTTTTTTGGAGCAGCACGAACGATTCGATACGCACGGAGAGTTCGCCGCGCTTGGTCGTCATGACCTCACCGGTCGCCCCGATCCAATCACCGCTGTCAAGGTCCTTAAAGGACGCAAAGCCCTTGTCGCCGAGCGTTGCTGCATCAACGAACAGCTGAAGTGTGCCGGTCACGTCAGATACGACCGCGAAGATCAACTTCCCCATCACCCGCGTGTTCATGAGCCTGCCAGCGACGGTGACCTTCTCACCGGTCTCAGTTGCCGGCGCGATCCCTGGAAATCGATCTACCAGATCTTGCGCGGTGGCATCTCGCTCGAACGAGTAGGGGAAACCGCCATCCTCAAGTGCCTGCCGATACTTGGCCACACGGTCACGTGTCAGAGGATGTGACTCAAGTGAGAGGCTGTCGTTGAGTTCCTCAACGGGGTTGTCGTCGAATACCTCGACGGGCTCGTCGGGAGTGTCGGTCATACAGGATCCTGGTTGAGGTCGAAGATGATTTTCAGTCCTTCGAGCGTGAGGTATTCGTCGATCGTATCGACGCCTTGGCAATGTGGCACGATGGTAGATGCCAGACCACCTGTGGCCACTCTGGTCACGTCGGCATCCAACTCGTCCGCAATCCGTCCAACGATGCCATCAACCATCCCGGCATGACCAAACACGGCACCCGACTGGATGGCCTCGACGGTACCTTTGCCGATGACGCTTCGTGGTGGCGCAAACTCGACCCGTCGAAGTGCTGCCGTCCCCGACACGAGTGCGTTCGTCGCGATCTCAAGCCCCGGGGCGATCACACCGCCGAGATAAGTGCCTTCTGTTCCAACGACATCAAAGTTGGTTGAAGTGCCGAAGTCGACCACAACAACGGGGGTCCCATACTTGTGGCGAGCGGAAACAGCATTGACGATGCGATCGGCACCCACCTCGTGCGGATTGTCGATCTCAATCGCCATCCCGGTTCTCACGCCGGGCTCTACGACAACAGAACGCCCCGCCGTGAGATAGTGGGTGATCTTGCGAAGTTTCGTGGTCACCGCAGGCACCACGCTCGATATTGCAATCCCCACGATGTCCTCGGGCGCAAAGCCGTCCTGTCTGAGGATTCCTGTCATCTCCCACCGAATCTCGTCGAGGGTTGCAACCGGGTCGGTTGATACACGCCAGTGGCCGATCAACTCGTCTTGCTCGAACATGCCGAGGGCGATCTGTGTGTTCCCAACATCAACGGTCAGAAGCACGCTGCCTCCTCATGAAGAACCTGCCGCCTCATACAGAACGTGCCTCCTCGTAGAGAATGCTCTGGTGGTTGAGCATGATGCCGCGATCGACCGTCATCGTTTCAGCCTCAACAACAACGTTGTCGATCAGTCGCACGCCCCCAACGCGAGCAGCGATTGCCACGAAGGAGTCTCCGACGATCGTTTCGACCGGTGCGGCGGAATGTGCGTCGGCAACCTCAACGTATTCAAGTTCGACACCGGGCATGTCCTCGATCACCGACCGAGCAGTGGCCCGTATCCGGGATGCATCCTCCATCCCACTCTCGATTGCGTCAGCAGCTGCGAACAGCGCGCGACTGAGCGAGATTGCATCTTGACGGTCCGCAGGGGTGAGGCGCGTGTTGCGACTCGACAGCGCAAGGCCATCACGTTCACGGACCGTCGGCATGCCGTGGATGCGAACGGCGAATCGCAGACCACTTCGCATCGTTCTCACGACGGCAAGCTGTTGGGCGTCCTTCTTACCAAAGAAGGCATGGTCCGGCTCGATGCCTGCGAACAATTTCGCAACAACCGTCGCGACACCCTCGAAGTGACCGTGGCGGAACCGACCCTCCATCGCATCACCGACTCCACCGACGTGGACCGTGACCCGCTTGCCCTCCGGATACACCTCTTCGGCAGACGGTGCGAAGAGAATGTCGGCCCCCACGCTTTGTGATAGCGCGGCGTCGCGTTCCTCGTTCCGCGGATAGGCATCAAGATCGACGTCATCTCCAAACTGCGTCGGATTGACGAACAGCGACACCACTGTGGTATCGGCCACGTCGGCAGCTGCAGAAATGAGGCTCAAGTGGCCCTCGTGAAGAAACCCCATGGTCGGCACGAGAGCGACTGATCCCGAAACTGCAGCCCGCACCTCGGCAAATGTCCGTAGTGTGATCATTCGAACACCTCACTGAAGAGGTCAGCATTGCCTGCAATGTCTGCGGTGATCCTTCCCAGATCGATGAAAGCATCGATCATGTCGGGGGCGGCGGTGCGGACCGCGGCGATCTGAGCCTTGACGGTAGCGACATCACCCCGCGCGATCGGGCCGGTGAGCGCGGCGTCCGGTCCAAGTTCGAACGCGTTGTCCACCACCGCACGGACGAGGGGCTGTGCAACACCTGGGTCGACGCCGGCGGCGATGTAGAGCTCCGATGCAACGGCAAGTGTGGCAAGGGTGTAGTTCGCTGAAGCAGCAGCCGCCGCGTGGTAGAGCGGCTTGCGTTCATCGGTGATCGCGAACGGATGACAACCGAGCGACTCTGCCAAAGCGAACAGCGTCGCGTTGAGTTCTCCTTCTGCGGTCACGGCAACGGCAGCGCCAGCTAGCCGATCGGCGCCAACGAGGGCGTTGGGAAACGTCTGAAGGGGATGGAAGGAACCAATCAACGATCCGTCGTCGGCGAACGGCTTGAGAACATCGACGGGAACCGCCCCCGACACGTGCACGACTGCTCGAGCAGACGTCGTCAGGACGCTCGCCACAGCGCCGATCGCGTCATCGGACACCGCAATGATCAGGAGTTCGGGCGTTCCACCATGTGGATGCACCACGTCGGTGAGCACGGCGACCGCCTGGGGGTCTCGACCATCGATACCCGTGATCTGGTGTCCTGCCCGCGAAGCTGCCAGCGCGAGTGCTCCGCCTGCCCTGCCGGGTCCGTAGACGGCGATCTTCATGAGGCTCCGATCCAGGCCACAGGCCGTTGGGGGTATCGGTCCGAGCACTAGCGTACTTGGGCGAACCGGTGTACTTCTCACCGAAGGGCAGACCACTATCCGAGTGTGAGGTTGAGCGAGTGGCCTGTTGCTGCGTGAGATCCATCTTCGTCCCAAACCTGGATCGTCCCCACAACCGATTTCGTGGTGAGATGGTCGATACGTGCTTCCCCGAGGAACCATCCGCCAAGGTTGCTCGACTTGGCAAAACGAGCGGTGATTTCCACGGTTGGGGTGAACATCGGTTTGACACCGAGAAGCCCGGATCCGAGCATCGTCACCGGCCAAATGAGCGCATCGATCGGCATGAACAGGCTTGCCGCAGACAGGTAGGCATCATCCCACCCTTCGGCCGTATTCGGGCACCATGCCCGCAGCATCCCGGTACTGCCATCGACGAGGTCTGGGATCTTCCAGTTCTCGACAGGTCGCCAGCTACGTATCGAGTTCCCGGGCTCACCACCCATCGAATCGATGATTTCATCAAGGGGAGAACAGTCCGATATCGGCATCACTTTGGGCATGGGTGGGGATGCGATCTCATCACCCCGGTCGACAGCAACCGACATGTGTGCCCGCCCGAACTCAGCATCATCCACGAGGATCGACATCGACATCTCCGCGGATCGGGCGCTGCGACGGTTGTGCTCCACCTCAATGGTCACGACGACGTCTCCCGGCACGGCCTCGAGATAGCGATAGGTGAGTGAGGTTGGGACCTTGTCTGGGTGTTCTGCTCCCGCAGCGGATAGCACCGAGGCTGCGAGATAGCCACCGAACATGGAGCCGGAGGCATTCTCCCAATCGAGATCCATTGCAGCAGAATATGAGCCGTTCCCTCCTTGGAGGTTGAGTGCATCGCGCAGGCCAGCCATCCACCTCGGCGTGGTCGCGTCCACCGGGCCGGTGACCTTTCGGATGTCCTGGTGGCCGACGCTGGCAAGAGATTCCGCGTACGGTCCGTGAGCATCACCGAGGCTCGGAGAGACATACACAAGCGGTGCCAGGACAAAGTTCCGCTCTCGGATCCGTGGGTGAGGAATTGTGAGGCCGGGCACATCGATGGTTCGTCCGTCATACCAGAGGATGTCGAGATCCAGGGTTCTGGGATCCCAGCGCTCGCCACGGACCCGTCCGTGACGTCGCTCGATGTCAAGCAGCCGTGTCAGCAGATCCGTTGGTGCAAGGTCTGTTTCGAGACCAACAACAGCATTTTCAAAAGGATCCTGGTTGGTCACACCGATCGGCTCAGTTTCGTAGATCGGGGAGCCGCAGGTGATGGTTCCAAGGTCAGCAAGTGCGGTCAGGGCTTCTTCGAGATACTGCCTCCGATCGCCGACGTTCGAGCCGAGTCCGATGAACGTTCGAGCCACGCTCAGACCTCTGGAATGAGGCGTCGGCCTTCCGGCCCGATCGCCCGCGCAAGAATCCTCTGGATCACGTCGGTGGCAACGATGGGATCGTCGAGCATGCCCGAGTAGATCAAGTAGCCGGCAAGAAGTCCCGCCAGAGTGTCGTCAATCGTGTCGCGGTACACGAGCACGACAGCACCCTCGGGGGCAAGAGCCTCGTGGAGAAGGTCAAAAATCGGAGGGGTATCTTCAGGTTCGAGATTGGCTGGAACGTCGCTCGACGAGAACACGAATCCGGCGGTGTCATATGGCTGTGACGTCTGGGCAGGGCCGAGAAGACTGACGATCGAGTTGATCCCCTGATCCCGCAGCCAGATGAGCTCCTCTTCCCTGCGCACCTTGCGGTGTTGGAAGCCGTACCCACCGACCCTTTCGGAGACGGCAAGCCTGCCTTTGATGACCCAACGGAAGCCCCGCGGTTCAAGTCCTGTGGATTTCTTGCTCATATCAGCTGTTCACGACCCTCTTGGCCGCACGATAGCGTCAACCACATGCGCTACCTCAACCGCAGCAGAGACCTTGTGAACCCGCAAAACGCTCGCCCCACCAGCGACCGCGACGGCAACAGCGGCGAGGCTGGCGTTGTCGCGTTGGGCCGGGGTCGTTGTACCCCGGATGGGCTTGAGAATCGTCGAAAGAAATCGTTTCCGGCTGGCACCGATGAGGATCGGAAAGCCGCCGGCACCGAGTCGATCGATCGAACGAAGCAGTGTGAGATTGTGGTCCACGGTCTTTCCAAACCCGATCCCGGGATCAAGGACGATTTGAGAAGCGTCGATCCCCGATGCAATCGCCCGACCCGCCCTCATTTCGAGGAACGCTGCAACATCTGCGACGACGTCGACGTAGTGCGGGTTGTCCTGCATCGTTCGTGGGTCACCAAGCATGTGCATGATGACGACACCGGCGCCCTGTTCTGCACAAATCTCCATCATCTCGTCGTCTGCGAGTCCAGTCACATCGTTGACCACGACGGCACCGGCTTCGAGTGCGGCTTGGGCAACCACTGGCTTTGAGGTATCGATCGACACCTTGATTCCGGATTCAGCAAGTGCCTCGACCACGGGCAGGACTCTCTTGAGTTCCTCAGCGACGGGGATACCGCTGGAGCCTGGCCTCGTCGACTCGCCTCCAACATCAATGATTGCAGCACCAGATTCGACCATGGCCGTTCCGGCTTTGATCGCCACGATCGGATCGAGGTTGTGACCGGCATCTGAGAACGAATCAGGAGTGACGTTCACCACACCCATCACAATTGGATGGGTCAGGTCAATCGTTCCACCTCGAACGGACCATGCGGACACCTTGGTGTCGGATCGACCGGATTCGATGTCGGACGTCACTGCGTCAGACAGCCCCGTCGGTGCGTGCCGCAACGGCTGATTGAATGCCGACGACCGAGTCGGGGGCCTTGATACGAAGGCTGTCGTCGTCCCCGTGTTGCCACTTGGGTACGTCGTGGAAGATCTCGATCACCTCATCGGCATCAAGTGATTCCTTCTCTATCAGGGCCGCCGCAATCCTATGGAGCGCATCAATGTGGGTCTCAAGAACCGCTCGTGCTTCGTCGTGGGCTTGAGTGATCAGGTATCGGATCTCTTCGTCGACTGCCGCTGCGACCTCGTTGGAGTAGTCCTGGGTTCGGCTGTAGTCCTTCCCGAGGAACACCTCAGCATCCGGCTTCCCGTACTGAAGAGGACCAAGCTTGTCGCTCATCCCGTACTCCATAACCATTTTGCGTGCAATCTGGGTCGCCTTCTCGATATCGTTGCTTGCCCCTGTGGTTGGGTCAACAAAGATGAGTTCCTCAGCTGTACGCCCACCGAGGAGCATGGCGAGCTGGTCCACCATCTCGGACCGTCGTTGGTAGTACTTGTCCTCGAGGGGGAGTGCGAGGGTGTAGCCACCGGCGCGTCCACGCGGGATGATCGTCACCTTGTGGATCGGATCTGCATTCGGGAGTGCATATCCCACGAGGGCGTGGCCACCTTCGTGATACGCCGTGATCTCCTTCTCCTTTTCGGACATGATGCGAGATTTGCGTTCTGGTCCTGCGATGACCCGTTCAATTGCTTCTTCGAGGTTCTTCATCCCGATCTCGTCATGTCCGAGCCGTGCCGATAGCAATGCCGCCTCGTTGATGAGGTTTGCGAGATCTGCCCCGGTGAACCCCGGCGTCTGACGAGCCAGGACTCCGAGATCTACCCCCTCGGCAAGGGGCTTCCCTTTGGCATGTACCGCAAGAATGGCCTCGCGACCCTTCAGGTCGGGTCGATCAACGACCACCTGACGGTCAAAGCGTCCAGGCCGTAGCAGTGCAGGATCGAGAATATCTGGCCGGTTTGTCGATGCGATCACGATCACACCCGACGAGACATCGAACCCGTCAAGTTCAACGAGAAGCTGGTTCAGTGTCTGTTCACGTTCATCATGTCCACCACCGAGGCCCGCGCCACGGTGACGACCAACGGCGTCAATCTCGTCGATGAAGACGATCGAAGGCGCGCTCTGCTTTGCCTGCTCGAATAGGTCTCTCACCCGTGAGGCGCCAACACCGACGAACATCTCAACAAAATCCGATCCCGAGATTGAGAAGAACGGAACGCCAGCCTCCCCGGCGACCGCCCGAGCAAGCAGTGTCTTACCGGTTCCCGGGGGACCATAGAGCAGTACCCCCTTCGGAATCTTGGCCCCCATGGCCCTGAATTTCTGGGGTGAGGCAAGAAATTCCTTGATCTCTTCGAGTTCCTCGACCGCTTCATCGGCACCGGCCACATCTGAAAAGTGAACTTTCGGTGTGTCCTTGGATACCTGCTTCGCCTTGGACTTGCCAAATTGCATCACGCGGTTTCCCCCGCCCTGCATCTGCATGATCACGAAGATGAAGAGGCCGAATATCAGCAGATAGGGAACGAATGTCAGGATGTAGTCGAAGATGGTCGGAGCTTCAGCATCGACCCTGAACGAGGCCCCCGAAGCTTGCAGCTCTTTGGTCAGGTCACCCGCGAACTCAGCGGGATACTTCACCACGAACTCGAAGGTCTCAGTTCCCGTGTCTATGGTCCCTGACAACTCGTTCGAGCGGTCCTTCATGAGGACCTCGCCTTCGATGTCACCGGCGTGGAGGTGGGTGTAGAACTCGTCAAGCGTCAGTTCGGTTGGCGCCATCGCCTGGCTGAACACCAGTTGGAACGCAAGTACCACCAAAACGATGGCAGCGAAGTAGATGAGGATGGTTCTCGCCGTGCGGTTCACGGGGCTCCTAGCGATATGGCTGACGCCAATGACAATCCATCGGCTCACCCATGGTACGGCTTCAGTACGTCAAAGTTCCCAGAACGAGTCAGTCGACGCTGTCCACAACGGCCACATATGGGAGGTTTCGATACTTGCCCTCATAGTCAAGGCCATAGCCGATCACGAAGGCCGGTGGGATGCGGAATCCCTGATATTTGATGTCAAGCGGTGGCCGCTCAACACCATCTTTGATCAGCAATGCAGCCAGTGACAGGCTTGCAGGGCGTCGTACCGACAGGTTCTTGAGCAGATATTGGAGGGTCAGCCCGGTGTCGACGATGTCTTCGACGATGAGTACGTGGCGGTTCTCGATCTGCTCGTCGAGATCTTTGAGGATTCGTACGACTCCCGAGCTCTTCGTTGCCGAGCCGTACGATGACACCGCCATGAAATCGAATTCAACGGGGATGGTGATGTGTCTGGCGAGATCGGCCATCACAACAAACGCCCCCTTGAGAATCCCGACAAGCAAAAGGTCTTTGCCTGTGTAGTCTCTCGTTATCGCTGCTCCCATTTCGGAGAGCTTCGCCTCGATCTCGTCAGCCGAAACCAGCGTCTTCCCAATCTTCACTACGGACCTTTCTTCATAGCGGGTGATCCCGTTCAATGATGACAGCCGGTTGACCCAATACTGGGCGTGCCCACGGTGCAACACGGACACCAGCAATCGCTGCAATTCGCCCATCGGCCATGACAACTGGCCACGACGGACGTTTCCTCGCTGGGACCCCCGCCGCGCGGAGCACCTCACTGACAGGTGTCGATCCACCGTCGATGTCGATCCGGTCCCCCTCAACGGCCGCTCGCACGACATATCCCGCCTTGTGGGTTGCCTCGAGAGCCGTTCGCCTTCCTGTTGTGTGATGGAGTGCCGGGGATGCTGACATGAATACGTTGTAACTCGATCCGTGCCACGCGAAGCGTTTCCCGACGGTAACGGCAACGGTTTCGTCGATGTCCGGGGCAGCCTTTGAGGCAACGACCAGCTCGGCATTCTCCCTGATGGACACAAGATCGCCGGACAGGGATCGTTGCTTTCCGTCAATCGCCGTTGCGTACACGGCTTCGATGTCGGTGTGTGAACCGCCATGGGGAAAGTAGAAAGAACTGAGCGCGGTTCTGATTGACGCGGTGGCCACAGCGCGCGGTGCCAGCACGAGCGGAGCGGTCGGGATGGCCACTTCGGTTGGCGATGTTCTGATGGGGATCTGGTTTGCCTGTTGCAGCACGACATCTGCATCGTCACCGATCAGACGCCCGCTGAGTGCGAGGTTTGACCGAAACGATGGCCCGTACTCCGATTCGATGTGCGGGATGAGTTCGGAACGGATCTTTGATCGTAGAAAACGTGGATCCGTGTTTGAGGGATCGTCGGTGAATGCAAGATCGGACGCGAGTGCCACATTGCGGAGTGTCTGTCGCGAGATTTCAAGGAACGGACGTCGGAAAGGGCCACGTGACGCAGGGATTCCCGACAGACCTGTCGGGCCTGATCCACGAAGAACGCGCATCAGCACGGTTTCTGCCTGGTCGTCACGGGTATGGCCCGTACAGCACACCTCGTCGTCGTCAAGGTTGGCCTCGATTGCTCGGTAGCGGGCGTCTCGGAGGCGTTCCTCGAGATTCGGCCCGTTGGGTACGACAGCTTCAAGGATCGTCAAGGGAATCCCAAGACCTTCGGCGAGGCGCTCGGCCGCGGCTCGAAGATCGGTCGACGCGTCGAGGCCGTGGTTGACGAACACGGCACGGACCGCATCAAGTGCTTTGGCGGATGCAGCCAGCAATACTGCGGAATCAGCACCCCCGCCGAGTGCTACGACACATGAACGATCTCCGACGGCTGCTTGCACGAGGCGGGAGAGGTCGCCGATCATGCGCCCACTCTCTTCAACCAAAGATGTGGGTCTTTGATCTCGTCGAGAGTCGGGAGGGTCTCGGGTGATTCCCACGCCATCGACAGGGCATCCCACGACGCGAGCCGTTCGACCTCGTTGATGAACTTCGCCCCATCGTCGTACTGACGGAGCTTCATTTCGATGCCGATGAGTTTCATGAATGCGGCCGACTTCGGGTCCTTCCGTCTCGCCTTCAAGATGTCTGACATCCTTGAGACGTCAGCGATCTCTTGGGCTCCCACGCGGTTCATCACAACATGGCCGTGTCCTTCCAGGAGCGACATGAGTGCCTGCACCTTGTCGATGACACCACGCTGGGCAGGCGAGGCGAGGAGGCCGACAAGGCCCTGGTCACCGAACGGGTCCTCGCCTGCCAGCCTCGCAGCACGAAACTCGGCCGAGATCCTCGCGAATCGTCCCTTCTCCGGTCCGTCTGTGGCGATCAGCTCCTCGACCAGGGACAGGAAATACGGACGCATCCACGGGACACCGGTGAACTGGGCCCGGTGGGCACATTCGTGAAGGGCGACCCAGAATCGGAAGCTCGATGGCTTGAATTGATGCTTGCGTTCCATCGAGAGGATGTTTGCCCCGACGAACAGGACCGTGTCTCCATATTCGTTGTCACCGGTGGGGAGAACAAGCTCATATTGACCCAGCACCCGTTTGGACATGAACCCGAGCAAAGCACCAATTTGGACTCCCATCGCTTTTCCCGCGATTGATCTCCTTTCTGGTGGATCATCGTCTGAGGCTGACCCATCGCCCGCCAGTGCATCTTCGATCGGTTTCAGCATCCGTGAGAACGAGCGTGTGTTCGTGTCGACCCAATCGTGACGAGTGATCACGCCGACCACTGGTGACCCTGGAGTGATCAGACCGGTCGCTTCAGAAACCATCTCGGAAGCTCTCGCGACGAGATCCGGTGCCTGCTTTTCGAATCGGCGTTCGTGGTACGTACCAGCCAACGGATAGTCGCCGGAGAACCTCCGTGAGATGTTTCGCGCTGTATCCCAGTCGACCTTGCTCATGTGCTGAGCCTACGGCGGGATAAGACGGATTGGGTCAGGCGACGACTTCGTAGCGCCGACGGATGGTTCGGTTGTATCCGATGGCGTACCCACCGATGATCAGGACCGTGAGGACTCCAAGGAGCGGATACACAAAGCGTGCGGTCCACGGCTGTTCGGCTTCGTCGGCGTCTGCCGGCGGGACAACGACTGCTGGTTCATCGGCACCAGCATTCGGGACCGGTGCAAGTGTCGTCTCGGTGGTTTCCTCGGGAGGAGCCTCGGTTGCAAGCACAGGTGCAGCGACGCCGAGCACAAGAGAGGCCACGAAGGCGAGGACAACGATGCGGGTGATCCGATGCATGTCCGAAAGAATAGACGGTCGGTGGGCTGACAACTCATCATGCGAAAGCATCATGTTGTCAGCCCACCGACCGCTTGTGCGAGTCCTTGGAGATACGGGCGTCGTTTAGGCCTCTGCCTTGACGATACGACCCCGAAGTCTTGGGTATTTTGTGGGAGCGTGGGTGTAGCACCACTCTCGCCGGTTGTACTGGGAAAGACGCGTGTCACAGCCCTTCGATGCACACGTACGCCCCGTCGAATATGTCTTGGGGGCTCGTGATTCACCGCTGAACTTGCGTCCCTTCAATGCGGTTTCGTTCATGTTGACCTCCGTTTCGGGGTTCCCGACGCGGCATCCCACGTCCCCCGTTCTTGGTTTCTACCCATTAGAACGTCCGAACACCCTCCTTCGTTCCCTCCCGGGCATGAGAAAAGGATGAGAGATAACCGATAACCGATAACCGACAACCGATGACCGATGACCGATCTCAGGAGGCTACGAGCTAAAAGCTAAAAGCAGAGGCTGAAGGCCTCTCAAGCTCCCGGACGCGCTTTTTCTTCCTCGATGAGCGCACGCAAGGTACTGAGAAACTCCTCTGACGGCGCTTCTCTCCCCGCCTTCGCAACCCTTGCCTTGAGTTCGGTCTCGAACGAGTAGGCATCGATGCAATTACCACACCGGCGCAGATGCCATCGGACCCGTGCACGACGCGTCATCGTGAGCTCTCCGTCGATGTATTGATAGACATACTCGACTGCGTTTTCGCAACCGCTCATTCTTTTGGCTCCACAAGTCCACGTTCCACTGCCACGTTCCACAACTTCTTTTGGAGTGCTTTTCTTCCCCGATGCAACCGCGACATCACCGTTCCGATGGGAACATCGAGGATTTCAGCGATCTCTTTGTAGGAGAAACCTTCAACATCTGCATAGAGCACGGGCATGCGAAATGCCTCGGGGAGTGATTCGATTGCTTCGACAATGTCTTCGTCGACAAACATATCGAGCGCTGTGGTCTCGGCACTTTCGGTCGCGCCCGAGTGTTCACCAAGACGCTTGTACAGGTACATGTCTTGGAGTTCACCAAGTTCAACTTCATTCGGCCTGCGTTGGGCTTTCCGATACTTGTTGATGTACGTATTGGTCAGAATCCGGTAAAGCCACGCCTTCAGGTTGGTCCCTGCGGTGAATGACCCATAGCCCCGATAGGCCTTCAGATACGTTTCTTGGACAACATCCTCGGCATCGGAGGGGTTACGAGTCATGCGAAGCGCTGCTGAATACAGTTGCGGTGCGAATTCCATCGCATCTTCTTCAAAGGTCGCCTGATCTGCCATCGCCAGAAAAGTAGTCCTTGACGGCTCGGTAACCGGAAGTTTGTTCCCGACCCGCCGGGAATGTTGACCATCGAGCACGTCAACACCATCTCGCGATCCGGAGTCCGGAGCACTCGGTGTTCAGGTATTGTTGACTCGTGTTCTACACAATGATGACTGCTTACAACGAGGAAGCAGCATTGGCGACCTTGCTGCCTCTCGTGCCACGCACGGTGGACGGTCATGATGTGGAGATCATCGTGGTCGACGACGGTTCGACCGATGCGACCGCAGCGGTGGCTGCGTCGCATGGCTGTCCAGTTGTGCGATCCGAGATGAATCAGGGCAAGGGGGCGTCCCTCCGACTCGGAATCGCACAACTGGGTGGCCACACCTCTGATGGCATCATCTTCATGGACGCCGACGGTCAACACGATCCGGCATATCTCCCACAGCTCATGCAACCAATCCATGATGGCATCGCAGACATGGTTGTCGGATCGAGATATCTCACGTCACGTGCCAGAGGCAAGACACCTTGGAATCGGTACCTGGTTCGGACTGCCACCGTCGTGATACTCAATTGGATCTTGGGAACGGAGATCACTGATCCGTACTCGGGCTATCGGGTCATGAATCCGGTGATGCTCGAAAACCTCGATCTGATTGGTGACCGATACGAGAGCGAACTTGAGATGCTCTTTTGTGCAGAACGGGCTGGCTTGCGAGTGGTCGAGCATCCGATTTCGAGGGTTTACACCGGTGCAACCTCGAAGATGAGTGCCCGCAGGGGCAAGCTCCTCGGTCGGGCCGAAGTAGTGTTGGGATATGCATCGACGATCGTACGCGGAATCCGGCGCACCCATTCCTCCAATGAATCGCCCGACCGGAAACTCATCGCTTCGTGATGGCGCCTGACAGCTCATCCCACCTCGAAAGGCTGCTTGCGGAGTTCAGCACGCTCGTGCAATCCGATTCCCTGGTCGGCTCAGCGGGTGAGTTCCTCGACGAAGCCAACAGTGTTGTCGCGTCGATCCACGACACCGGGATAGTGCCGGTACCACTGGACCCATTCAAGGGGGCAGCAGCGCCAGAACCCGAACCTGATCCCGATCTCTTCTACACCATGTTCTGGCGGATGTTCGATCGAACTCCGGCGTCGATGGTCCAGGCGTTTGCGATCCCCGTGCGGCAAATGCTTGCGAAAAGGATCTTCCGGCACTGTGGAAAGGATGTGACCTTCCACCACAACGTCTTGTTCTCGAAGGGGTCGAACATCTCGGTCGGCGACAACTCGCTCATCAACCGTTACGTCATGCTCGACGATCGCTCCGAGGTGACCATCGGATCGTTCGTGATGGTCGCTGCGGGAGCCACGATCGAAACACATGTTCATCCATTCGACGACTTCAGCGTCCCGATTGCACAGTCGGGCCGTGGTGGTCTCCCCGTCCGAGTCGGCGACAACTGCGTGATCGGCTACAACGCGGTGCTCACGGCAGGCGTGACGATCGGCTACCGATGCATCGTGGGAGCCAATTCGGTCGTCACCAAGGACGTGCCCGACTACACCGTCGTAGGCGGAGTCCCAGCCAAAAAGATCGGCGAATACCGCCCAGAATCCGATTACCGACAACCGAGCCCAGAAGTCAACAAAGAAGAGAGATGAGGCCATCGTCCACGAGCTCGCCCACTTGAAGGCGGGTCCCATGGACCGCGCTTTCACCAGCTCGTTCAGCCGCATTCGAGCAACTCCGGCAGGTAAGGACTTCAAACATCAGCAGCTTTCTCGGGGGTGGTGGCAGGTCCGGCACTGACGGAACTAGTACACGAAAGTTGAGCCCTCGCCCTTGATGGATACGCCACGCTGCTTCAGCTCACCATACCGGCGCACTGTCTTGGACAGATTCGCTTGCACAACTTCGTCGCTCACTTTCGACTCCAACCATGTCCTAGCAGCGTCTATCAGCCTGGAGCACAACGTAGGAACATGGACGATCAATAACTCACCGACTCTCACGCAGTCGACCACTCCACCTCCCGGCTCAGTAAACGCAACCCGGGCGGTTGGTGTCGATTCGTCTTTGAGTTCTGCGGCGGCTTCATGCAACATGCGGCATCGATACAGGTAGCAGTCCTCGGCGGTTAGGCAGTACGTCACGTTCTCTCTGTACCAACGCCTGTACTTCTTGCCCGTTGTCAGTCCATTCGGGCTTGCCAGTGCAGCCATGTGGTCAGGGATCGTCAACGCCGAAAACAGAGCAACGTAGTACAGCTCTGCCCTGATAGCACCCTCGATCTCGTCAAAAAACCGATGCACGCCGACATGTCCATCCATGAAGCTCCTATCGCCGTGGGCCAACCTAGGCCATTGTTGTCGGATCGGCTGACCAGCCAGGCTTAGACTCGATCGGCTCGAGATCGGACCCATGCCAACTGGTACGCCAACTGGCCCGCTGCATCTTGTGGATATCGGATCCCCGGAGAGGACGACGGCCGCTACGATGCAGGTCTTCCTTCTGGAGCCGAACGCGGGATTTCGACCAGCGCTCTACACATTACGAGTGCATCGCCCTACCCCCGAGCCACCCGAAGGAACCACCTGTTGTCGGCTTTTTGGGGCGGCCTGAGTTTCCTGTGAACATTCCCGATGTCAGCGCTGTATGTGCCAATGTGGGCAGTCAGACCCTCCCGACGAGAGGAGCCTACCAAAATGGGCAGCAAGACATTCTGGAGAACCACGTACGACGGCGTACGCGTGCTGCACAGCTGGGGGAACCCAATGCGGATCCTCCTGGAGACGGATTTCTTGTTCGGAACAAGAAGGAAGGTGATCAACATGGGTCAGATCGAGGCACTCCACATGGCGGAGAAAATCTTCTCCGCCTATGGATTTGGAGGAACCACTCCGAACTGGAGAAAGCGGTTCCCAGATGAGTTCCCAAACGGCTAGGCAACAGCAAAGAAGGAACACGCTGAGCCGCGATGCCCTGACTCCAGCGTGTTCGGATTCCCCTCCTGGAAGCAGAGCGTCGCGCGCAACCAAATCAAAAAAGTCCCCGCCCTGGAGCGTTCAAGAAACGCGTCGTACGCCCGGTACTCCTCCACATCATTGAACAACGCAGCATCCACCATCTCAATACTCGGAATCTCAAGCATCATCGCGATGATGTTTCGACTCGTCACGGCGAACTCGAGGATGGCTTCTGCGTTGACATTGCCGTGTTGCACATAGGTTGCTGCTGCCGAGGCGATCTCGTCTAGTTCGCTCTCTTGAGCGGTATGTTCATCACGGTGAACTCAGATGCGTCTACTGCGGGCAATCGTCTACCGGCTAGCAGTTCCGATGCCAAGTTCGACACAGCGAAATGCCGGGTCACTCACCACCGCAGGGAACAGGGCCTCAGGCAGGTCCGTGACAAGAAGGTGCGACGTCGATGCGACTACTGCGGGAAGTCGTATTGAACATCACAGCCCGACCAGTCAAGGTTTGACACCGACACCTGTCGGGCGCAGCGGCATTACAAACGGAATCATGCCTCGACCTAACTGCTCTTGATGCTGTGAAGTATCCTCGAATTGAGCATTGGATAAAAGCGTCGAACATGGTCAGCAAGGTGGGCAAATGACCGACGAAACAGACGAAAACAGGCGGTCCGACGAAGCCGGAGAGCCTCGTGAATATGAGGAGACCGTCACTGAGCAGCTCGGAGTTTCCGACGCTGTGGTTCCGAGCACCATCGACAAGGATGTTCTGGCTTGGTACATGGCTAAGGAAGGAGACTTCACCCCGGTTCAGAAACAGTGGATCAAGCGGCAAGCCAACAAGTTGAGGCATGCCGACGCTGGTCCTAGTTCAGGCGGTACCAACGTATCGGTCACTGCTGGCGACCTCAAAATCGGATCGACGTTCCCCGCCGCAAAACCGGTGGTGACTGAAACCGCTGAGGCACAGGCCGCAATAAACCTCTCCGGTGAGGAGTTTCGTCGCACTGTATTCGAGCCGCAGACAGACGCCGGGTTGCTCTTTATGGTGGCGAACCCCAGGGGCGAGTTCTCTGAACCGGTTCGGATCGCTGCGAGTGCCGAGATGGGGCTTCGTCAGACCGAAGCCATGATTTCGTCTGCGAACAAGGCTCATTGGGCTGCGTTCATGGTCTTTTCGCTCGCAGTCGTGCAGGTCGTCTTCCTGTTCGAGCGACTCTACAACGGCTAGACCCTTGCCAGATGTGCTAGTCCGGCTCCATCTGTGGCAGAGTCAAGCTTCATGAATGAAGCAGAACGCTCGAAGCCGACAAGTGAACTTAGCTGGTGGCAGCGCAATGTAACCAACATCAACGCCCCGCCCCGCCATCGGTTCCGTCAGTTCCGTTACTGGCTCTATCCCAAGCTCATACGATTCGGAACCACTGTGAGGGTCATTCCCAGGAAACTCACGTACGACGACGAGCTGACAACGTCTGGCCGTCGATATGTGTGGAGGCTGCTCACCGGTGTCGCAGCATTCACTCTTGGGCTGATGGGTATTTCCCTGTTGGCCGATACGTCTTGGCGAGAGGTAATCGCCGGTGCCCTTATCGCCTGGAGCATCTCACTGATTGTCTGGGCACGATCGTCGTATCGCCAGGGAAAGGCCCACCTCGGGGCCGAACTAACTCGGGTCACGGAAGTCGATCTCCTCCATGCTCGTCTCAACCGGATTGATCATGCACTCGGAATCGGTCCGATAGACATCGACGAGGAGCTGCAACCGATCATCGACGCTCGACTTGGAAGGCTCGCTCACTACGGTAGAGTCGAGGAGCTGAGGGAGTCACCTCACGACCCTTCGGGGTATGCGTTCTGGGATGGCGTGGCAATCGGATCACCCGAACCCACGGACGAAGAAGGCTGAGAACGTCTGATGCACGGAGGGCTGCGGCCAATTGCGCCGCCCAGACCGACCATCCCGGAACCTTCCTCGTCGCATTGGCAGTGGACTCCGCCAGCTAATGCCACTCGCCCAACACCTGAGTATCGGCAGCACAGCGTCGCCTGCGGGCCCGAAATCGGATATCTGCCAACTGACATGCCAACGCAGCCCCGATTGAGGATCCCACCCGAAGTGGGAGAGGCACGGAACTCCTCGCGATGCAAGGAGTTCCTGTTGGAGCCGGAGGCGGGATTTGAACCCGCGACCTACGCATTACGAGTGCGTT
>DIDS01000002.1 GCA_002418265.1 Acidimicrobiia bacterium UBA5794
ACGTCGAGGACCTCCAGGAATGGTTTGAGCGGTATTGGGCCGAATCAGACGATGCATCGGCTCTCCTGGTGGAAGCCATCGATCGCCACACGCGTCTGTACTCACCGTTCGACATTTACGCCAAGGCACTCCATGAGTTATTCCGAGGCACCGAATTGCCGGCGAGCGACTGGGATCAAACGCAGTCTTTGATATTCCCGATTCTCGACCAATACCAAAAGGAGGCTTACGGAGCCCTCCTCAAGATTGCGGAGCAACACTCGGGTGCGTTCCTCTGCGATGGCGTAGGCCTAGGAAAAACCTTTGTCGGCTTGATGCTCATTGAGCGACTTGTCATGCACGAGGGCAAGCGCGTGCTGTTGCTCGCTCCCAAAGGCGCTCGCGAGGGTGTTTGGGATCCACATTTAGAAGAGTACTTGCCACACATCGGAGGATTGGGAGCATCCGATTTCTCGAACTTGGCGGTGTTCAACCACACTGATCTGACCCGTGGCGGGGACTTCCCAGAGAGGTTCCGCCGAATTGCTGAGCTCGCCGATGCAGTCGTCATCGATGAGGCTCATCACTTTAGAAACCCCGGTCGCGTCGGGGACGACGCAACGGGAGTCCTCCCCTCACGGTACCGACGGCTCTATGACCTGCTCGACCCGGAACCGCGGTCAAAGGAGGTCTACCTCCTGACGGCGACACCTATCAACAACCAGCTCAGCGATTTTCGACATATGGCGGAGCTATTCACGCGCGGGCATGAGGCTTACTTCCGGGGATCAATCGGCGTCAACAACCTGCGGTCTCACTTCGGCAACCTTGAGAAGGAACTCCAAAAACGTTTGCAAAAGCGGGAAGCCATTGCCGACGATATCGCAGACGCCGAAGAGGTTCTCGAAGCGGACAAGGTATTCAAGAGCTTGGTGGTGCAACGCAGTCGAGCGTATGCGAAGGACAGTCAGATCCAGGAAAAGGGCGTGGCGACTTCCTTTCCGGAACGCAAGTCACCCCAGGTAGCGGCATATTCCGTTAAGAAGACATACGGTCAACTCCTCGAGAATTTTGAAAAGGCGTTTGAGAAGCAGAACCCATTGTTTTCCCTTCCGATGTACTACCCACTCGCTTGGTACACCGGCGACGACGACACCATCGATCCCCTCGAGGAGAACCGACAGAAACAAGTGGTTGGGCTAATCCGCACACAGTTCCTCAAACGCTTCGAGAGCTCTGTGGCCGCATTCGAGATTTCCTGCGACAGGCTGCTCCGAAAGCTCCTCGCATTCGTTGAGGTTCACAGTCACTCCGATGGCGACCAAAGTCGTCTGGAACGCTGGAAGCGCCAGAATGATCAAGTGCTCAGCTATGCACACGGTATCCAGCTCGACTTATGGGGTGCGGAGCCAGTCGACAACGAGGAAGACGACACTGCCGTACCGCCAGAGATGCTCGAAGCGGTCGAGGTTCTTGACCCCAACGAATACGACCTATCCAGGATGCTTGACGAGACGTACCTCGACATGGATGAACTCGTGCAGTTCCTGACCGAGACACGCCGTTTCGAGGCAAAGAACGATGACAAACTTCAGAAACTGATTCGACTCTTGCGGACGGTACGCCTCAAGGACGAGAAGATGTTGATCTTCACTGAGTTCACCGATACGGCCCGCTACCTGGCAAGGGAATTGAAGGCAGCAGGCATTGAGGGGGTCGAGCAGATTGATGGCAGCCGCAAGCTCAATCGCGGAGAGGTCATCCGGCGGTTTGCCCCGTACTACAACCGTTCCAGTAGCCCTGCACTTGAGAAGGCGGGCGAGCAAGAGATTCGGGTGCTGATATCCACCGACGTCTTATCCGAGGGCTTAAACCTTCAGGACGCAACGAGGATGCTCAACTACGACATCCATTGGAATCCGGTTCGACTAATGCAACGAATCGGCCGTGTCGATCGGCGCCTCAACCCCGAGATTGAAATCCAACTGGTAGCCGACCACCCAGAGCTGGAGAAGACTCGGGGAATCATCGAATACTGGAACTTTCTTCCCCCGGACGAACTGAACACCATCCTTAGCTTGTACACGACGGTGACGCGCAAGGCACTCTTGATTTCCGAAACGCTCGGGATCGAAGGGGGTCAACTACTGTCGCCTGAAGACGAATATCAGCTGTTGCAGAATTTCAGTCACGCTTACGAGGGTCGAAAGAGTGCAGTGGAGGAGATGCATCTCGAATACCAGGCACTGGTAAACGCTGACCCGGGGCTCGAGGCACGCCTCGACGCCTTCCCTTCGGCCGTCTTCAGCGGTCGATCAGAACTCGAGGAGGGACACTCGGGAGTCTTCTTCTGCTATTCGCTGCCCGGATTGGACCGCAACGCAGATGAGTTCACCTATGCGGCCGGAACGACCGCTTGGTACTTCCTCGCCGACGGAGTCGACGACATCGTTGAGGTTCCCGATGACCTCCTTGGTGAGGCTTCGTCGTGGCATGTTCTCCAGGAGGGACAATCACACGTTCTTGAGCAGCCGGGTGAGATCGTGAGAAGTGTGCGGTCGATTCCCGAGGACAATCGGATTGTGTCCAGGGACGGGACCACGCTTGCAGATGCACGAGCAGCAATCGAAAAACACATCAGGAACACATATACCAAACGGGTTGATGCTCCGGTGACTGCACCGAAGCCAAAGCTTCAGTGCTGGATGGAGGTCGGTTCATGAATCCAGCAGCCCAGAAGCTGAAAAAGATCTCGACACTTGACTCCCTCATCACATTTCTCCGCGATGAGATGGGCTGGCCAATCGAGACCGACAACTTCGAGGATGTCGTCTTTGAGTACAGTGCCGAAGAGCTCGGTATCGACGAGGCGTCGGCAGCCAAGATCGACAGCATCCGCCGCCTCCAGCCCCTAACGGTTGGACAGCCGTGGGGGGTCTTCTTCGTTGAATTTGAGCCGAGGAAGCTACCCGTGACCGCCCTACGCCGAATTCTCAACGAGGTTGTCACAAAGAAGCGAGCGACAAAGGCGGACCAGACCACCTGGGATATGGAAGACCTGATGTTCATTTCGTCGGTTGGTGAGGGCACCGACCGCGCAATCAACTTCGCGCACTTCAGCCGGGGCGAGAGCGGACGGCTTCCATCATTGAAGGTGATTGCGTGGGATTCTGACGACACACCCCTTCACATGGAGGATGTAGCTGACAAACTGACAGAGAAGCTGGCGTGGCCCGCGGATGGCGAGGACACGGACACCTGGCAGCAAGCCTGGAGCTCCGCGTTCACGCTCCACCACAAAGAAGTGATAACTACAAGCAAGATGCTCGCCACTTCCCTAGCCGAGTTGGCGCGAAATATCCGCGACCAGATCCTCCGAACACTCGAGATTGAGACCGAAGATGGTCCAATGAGGAATCTTCTGCGGAGCTTCAAAGACGTCCTACTTCACGATCTCGATGCGGCCGACTTCGCAGACATGTACGCCCAAACGATCGCCTACGGCCTTCTTTCTGCTCGCGTTCTGAACCCCAAATCCGAAGCGGTGAACTCAGCTGTTCGGCTGCCAATTACGAACCCGTTCCTCAAAGAACTGTTGGAAGCATTCCTCGCATTTAGCGACGGGCTCGAGACGCTAATTCCCTTCGATGAACTCGGAGTCAACGAGGTGACGGATCTCCTGAACGAAGCGAACATGGCGGCGGTTGTCGCGGATTTCGGCAACAAGAAGCCCGATGAGGATCCGGTCGTCCACTTCTACGAGGACTTTCTGGCTGACTATGACCCCCAGGTTCGGGCGCAGCGAGGCGTCTTCTTCACGCCTCAGCCGATCGTCACATTCATTGTGAATCAAGTCGATGAGAGCCTTATGAAGACGTTCGGGCTGGAAGACGGACTAGCTGACACTGCTACTTGGGAACAGGTAAGCCGCTCCTTCAGTTTCCCGTTGCCGGCAGGAGTTAGCCCTGAGGATCCATTCGTGCGAATTCTTGACCCTGCGACAGGAACCGGCACTTTCCTTGTGTTTGTAATCGACAAGATCCACAGGACGCTCGTAACCAGGTGGCGTCAAGAGGGCATGAGCAGCGAGGAAATGGCGGCAGCGTGGAACAGGTATGTCCCCGAAAACCTCCTGCCGCGACTCAACGGCTACGAAATCTTGATGGCACCGTATGCAATCGCTCATCTGAAGGTTGGTCTCAAGCTTCTCGAAACCGGTTACGACTTCAGTGGCTCTCCGAGAGTCAACATCTTCCTAACCAACTCCCTAGAGCCACCAATCGACATGGGTGGCCAATTCGAATGGGCAGTACCCGCCGTTGCGCACGAAGCATCGCTAGCGAACGCCGTTAAGCGCGATGCTCGATTCACAGCGATAATCGGAAACCCGCCATATTCAAATTTTGGTACCACAAACCAGAACGACTTCATCTCGCATCTACTAAACGAGTACAAGCGCGACCTCAATGAACAGAAGCTCAACCTTGATGACGATTTCATCAAGTTCGTCAGGCTGGGCCAGCACCTCGTTGACCAAGCAGGCTGCGGCGTTCTCGGCCTAGTGACCAATAACACGTTCTTGAATGGCATCACACATCGCCGGATGCGAGAAAGCTTAATGAACACCTTCTCGAGCATCTCCATCTTGGATCTACATGGGAGTTCCGCCAAACGAGAAAGGGCACCGGACGGGTCTAACGACGAAAACGTCTTCGATATTCAACAGGGAGTCTCGATTTCTGTCTTCGCTAGACCCCCAACATCGACAGAAACAGCCGTTCTACACCGCGATTTGTGGGGAACTCGCTCGCAGAAATGTGCTCAGTTAGAAGGCAGCCAACTACCTGAAGCGACAATCCTACACCCAAAGGCTCCCCAGTTTTTCTTCATCCCAGTCGATCTTCAACTCGAAAACGAATATGGCCGATTCGCCAGCTTGCGAGAGATCTTCAAGGTGGCTGGCCCAGGCGTGAAGACGGAGCGTGATCGCGTTTCGATTCACTTTCAGCCGGCCGACGTCGCGGCAACCATCGACCTATTCAAGAAGGGAGACGCATCGAAGATTCGCGAGAAGTTCGCCCTCGGAGCAGATAGTCGGGATTGGTCAGTCGGCCGGGCAGTTGCCGACGTAGCCAAGAACGACTCGAAAGACCGAATAGTGCCTGTACTATACCGGCCTTTCGACGTCCGGTACACATGGTACAGCGGCCAGAGCCGAGGCTTCATCGGCACCCCGGGAGCCAAAGTAATGAGCCACATGCTTGGACCCGAAGGTATTGGCCTGGTCGGGATGCGCCAGTACGAGTACGCCGTGCCCGAATACTCATACGTCTTTGTAGCGACCGGGTTGGTTGAGTGTCGGGTCTTTGTCAGCAACCGCGGGATTGCCCACGTATTCCCCCTATACGACGCAGCATCCGACCGTAACAGCCAGTCAAGTTTCGGTTCTGAAAGCGAAACAAACCTGACTGATGAGTTTTGCGAGACGCTGGCCTCGTCCATGGCACTCGGAATGTCAGCAGACGGCCTACCGACGGGTGTTTCCGCCCTCGCCATTCTTGGTTGGATCTACGCTGTTCTTCACAGCACCGAGTATCGAGTTCGGTACGCGCCACTCTTGAAAATCGACTATCCACGAATCCCATACCCCGCTAGCCTCGACCAATTCAACCGCATCAGTAAAGTTGGTCTCGGATTGATTGAGGCTCACATCAATTGGGACAAGATGCCGCCGACGCCAAACAAGGGCGCTCCGTTTGGCGCAGACCGACTCAAAATCGAAAAAGTCACTTATGACGACGGCACAGTTTGGGTTGACCGGCGAAAAACAATGGGATTCTTGAATGTACCCCAGGCTGTATGGGAGTACAACATCGGCGGCTACCAAGTCTGCTACAAATGGCTCGCGAACAGAAAGGGCAGCGGAGGACGGACGCCGATCCCTGGGCGTGACCTCGGCCCAGAAGATTTGGCGAAGTTCTCGCAAATTGTGGGAGCCATTGACACAACGATTCGACGCCGAAGCGAGATTGATCGACAAATTGAAACCCTCGGAGGATTTCCCCACGCGTTCCACGGCTCGGGGCCAGCGAGCTCCGGCTAATGGGCGTTGTCATATACGTAGGAAGCGCAGAACTGCGGCCAACGCCGATGAACTGAGCACCATCAGGTTCCTGAGAGATAGTCTGCGTACAGCTTTCGTCTCTACCCAAGGGTCCACATGATTCATGAGGACCGCACTGACCATGTAGATACTCGACTTGACACCCCAACATGCATGTCGCCGGTGAGGTCAAGGGCATTGCCGGTGATTTCGTTATCACAACGGGCCTGCTACATGAACAACGAACTAACGTCACAACCGTTCAACGTTACGGATGCGAAAAGTGCCACAGTGTCAGGAGCCAATGGCCCAGGCACCAAGAACTGAGCCCACAACGCTCAAGGAGATATTCGAGCAGAACAACGCTTGTGTACGTCCTCCCTACCCACGAAAGCAAAGTGACGACTGAAGTAGGTTGAGACTCTATTCGAAGACCGTGAAGCCCCTTGGTAGCGTCGCCGATGGGGCACCGTCGCAGCCCCATCATCGCTGCGACCTTCCCCCGGCCTCGTCTCGCATCTCATCGGACACCTTCGTCGAGAGTGGACATGATGGATGTATGTCCCGAACATCGCACACTCAGCGCGTACACTGAATGGGATCAGCCGGGAGGATGAAATGGCTCGATCCAGCATCGAATGGACCGAAGAGACCTGGAACCCCGTCACCGGCTGCTCGCAGGTGTCGCCGGGCTGTGACAACTGCTACGCCGAGCGTCTCGCTCACCGTCTCCAAGCGATGGGGAACCCGAGATATGAGAACGCGTTCGAGTTGACGTTGCAGCTGGACAAGGTGACCGACCCGCTGTCGTGGAAGAAGCCCCGCGTCGTTTTCGTGAACTCGATGAGTGACCTGTTCCACCCCGACGTCCCTGACGACTTCATCTGGTCCGTATTCGACGTCATGGAACAGGCCGACATCCACACGTTCCAAGTGCTGACGAAGAGGCCGCAGCGGGCATGTGACCTGTTCGACGGGTACACCCTGCCTAACAACGTGTGGATCGGCACATCGATCGAACTCGACTCGTACACGTTCCGTGCGAATTATCTCCGAAAGATCGACGCCAAGATCCGGTTCCTGTCGTGTGAGCCGCTTCTCGGACCGTTGCCTTCCCTCGATCTGACCGATCTAAGCTGGATTATCGTCGGAGGCGAATCCGGACCCGGACATCGACCTATGGACGCCGAATGGGTTCGCGACATCAGAGACCGGACGCGTGCGGAAGGCGTGCCATTCTTTTTCAAGCAATGGGGCGGCCGAACACCGAAAGCCGGCGGCCGCGACCTCGACGGTCGCACCTGGGAAGGAATGCCCGAACTTCACCGATAGACCCGGAGCCGCGGAAGCTTCTTTCCCTTTGGATCAGTGGAGATCTGTTCGTCGGCGTAGAGTCGGTTGAAAGCCTGCCGCACGTGCGTCTCCCGCGCATGCCCGAGGACATTGCCGAATAAGGCGTTGATGCTGTCTTGCGGGATGAACGAGTCGGTGTCAGTCAAGATCTTCATCACGTTGTCCGCGATTTCTCCTATCCAGTTGTCGTCATCGATGTCGAAAAGCGTTGGCTCTATCACAGCATCCCTTGCATCCTGCCTCGACATGGAAATCGCCTCGTTCATTTTCCAGGTGGCGCCGTTCCACTGAGTGAAATGGACTAGCGAGTACTTTGGCACACCTCCCGGCTTCTCCGAGATTGGAAACCGAAAGTACCCAAACCCGCCCGACTTATCCCTCAATCGCCTCACGTACTCATCGACAATGTCATGAATGAATCCGTCGGTGCCGACGGACTCGAGCGACCTCCACCAGGGTCCTCCGAGGAATCGATCGTTGTTCGCCAGCGTCGCTTCGTTCCGATGCGGTGAGGTGAGATGCCCAGCGATTCGTTTCAGTCCGGTCGTATCGATACGAACCAGCACCTCGGTCTTCGTGCTTCCGCGCAGCAGCACGTTCCGCACTGTTTCGAAGGGCATCTGCTTGACTCCGAACGGGTCAAGGAACACGAAGACCGGGCGGCCGGCTGTCCGCTTCAGTGCGACCGGCAGGCAGACCTCTGCCGTTCCGAGCATCGCTTCCCACCCGTCGACGCCATCCAGCAGGTCGGCCAGCTTCTGGTAGTGCATGGGATCTGACTCAATGCACACGCCGCGAAGGCTTCTTTGCTCGCTCATTGCTTCGGCGAGGGCCAAGGCGATCATCGGTGACCCTGCCTCACCGTCGTCGTATTGTCCAGGTCCAGAGTATCCATCGATGTAGTACACGACATGGTCTGTCGATGTCGATCCGGTCGCTCCAACGAACCCTGGCAAGTACCGCTTGAGGATGGCATGCTTCATTGCAGCAGCACCCTGCTTCTCGGTGAAGAATTGGTCGGTCATCTACCCGTCGCTATCTGTCATTCCTGGGCGGAAGCTCGTCAAAAAAGGCTGGAGCGGATCTCGTTGATTGCATTATGGCGGACGAATCGACTGAGGGGTCACCGATCGCATTCTCGACGTCTGAAGTCGTCGCAGCATCAAGAATTGTCGCCACGCTACGACTCGAAACCGAGCCAGTTGCTCATGGCGTGCCAGTCAGGATCCTGTTGCGCCTGCTCACGTGACAGCTCGCCGGCCACGACACGATCCATGCCATGCGTGTGATCGTCAGTCACCTGCACGATGTCTGTGCCGTTCGTCAGATAGACACGACTGTCACCGACATGGGCGATCTCGATGGGCTCTGTTGGAGAAAGCACGGCAAGCGTCAGAGTGGTGGCCATGGCAATCAGCTCCGGGCGTTCTCCGAGAGCTTCACCTATCCGGGCCATGATCGCATCGTGGGTGGCACCGACAAGTTCAGCACCGCTGCAACCCTCAGGTGCCCGTGCGACGGCATCGACAGCACACTTGCCTGCGATGTCACCGCCGGGATGGCCGCCGAGACCATCGGCCACTGCCACGACGCCACTAGATCCCTCACCGGATCCTTCGGGATACACCGAGTCCTGATTCTCGGTGCGAGTGTTGCCTGTATCGGTGATTCCGGCCCAGCGGTAGGTGAGAGTCATGTGGGCGAGCCTCCACTTTCTCGCTCGATGTCGCCCTGGGCGGCTCCGCTCTCTTCGTTGACTGACCTGAACGGGTTCTCAAACGGCACGCTGTAGAAGCTGTCGCACGTTGGGCAGAACCATTCGCCGGTGCTGCCGTCGTCGGTGCACCCGGCGAAGTAGTAGTGGTCTTCGTCTTTCGGTGACGGTGGGCCAGCAGGCAAACCGATCACCACGGTCTGGATCCTGGCTCGGTCACCGCATGTAGGGCACGGAAGGACACGCCGTGGCGTGTCATAAGCAAGCCCCAAACGATGGGCGAGAGCCTCCAGGGTTTCGTCGAGGATCCCGTCCAAGAATTCGTGGTCTCCCGACCCGTACGTGAAGTACTCCTTCCGTATCTGTTGGGTGAACAGTGCACGTAGCTCCTTGACCGTTCCCCATTCGAGGAGCTCGTCGCCTTCGATGTCGGTTGCATCGAGGACCGCGTGGTAGTGGGAGAGCAGCACACCCGAGCTATACGCCTCGTTGCGGAACGCTGGCCAGCTCTCGGCGACGACACATCGTGCGAAGAAGCCCGTCCAGTCGATCTCGTCGATCGGCGTGTCGATTGGTGCGCCCGTCACCTGTCCCCTGCCCCAGATGGGAACGGAGACCGGGCAGCGACCCCTGTGGCCGTCATTCCACGAGTCCAGATGTCTCGACCTCTCCCCTGGCCTCATTCATCACGTCCTCGATGTCTCCTGCCCACAGGTGCACAAGGTTGTCGGTGGCGTCTGTCGATACCCCCGACGAGACCGTGCCTCGCCAATCGTTGAGTTGCCACGTCACGAGACTCGAATCATCTTCAATGTCGATTTCCAGAACTATTCGTTTCATGGCCCCATCGTAAGGACCGGCTGTGACGGGTTCACTGATCATGGGCACCGAGGTTGGGAACCCATGCGGCTCACTCCGAGCCGTTCAGAAACGAAGCGCCCATCGGATCCGAAGCAGGGATTCCTCCAACGTCAGAGGCGCCCACAATGCCGCCTCGCCGGTCTCATCACCACCCTTTGGCGACGAGGAAATCGCTGTCGTCATCCAAGTCGTCCAGGATCTCGCACTGCGACTCAAGGGACCGTTCACCCAGGCAGGCAGCGCAATCGACCGTCCTCGAAACCGTCAGAGGCTCCGTGTAGTTTTGTGAACATGCCACTCGCAGACACAACCGACGCGATCCCCCTCGCCATCAGGATTTGTGGGTGACGATGCCATGATCGCCGATGCATCGTTGACTGCTCTGCGACAGCTGACTCAGGACGCGAAAGCCGAGTTTCGCTCCGGTCAATTGGAGGCGATTCAAGCCGTACGGTCTGGTGCCCGGAGGGCACTCGTTGTCCAGCGCACGGGCTGGGGAAAGTCAGCGGTGTACTTCATTGCAACGAAACTCCTTCGTGATGAGGGTCGGGGTCCGACGGTCATCGTGTCACCGCTGCTTGCACTCATGCGTAATCAGATTGAGGCGGCCACTCGACTCGGTCTCAGCGCCACGTCGGTCAACTCAACGAATACCGCAGAGTGGGAGCGGGTATTCGACGACATTGATCGAGATGAGGTCGATGTCCTACTCATCTCGCCGGAGCGACTCAGCAACGAGAAATTCCGGACCGAGACCCTTCCTCAACTTCTCAACCGAATGGGCTTGCTCGTCATTGATGAGGCACATTGCATCTCGGACTGGGGTCACGACTTCAGACCGAGCTACCGCAGGCTTGAACAGATTGCAGCCAGCCTGCCACCATCGACACCGATTCTATGTACGACCGCAACCGCGAATGATCGCGTTGTCGCCGACATCAAGGCTCAGCTCGGCTCGGACATCACAATCGTGCGAGGTCCGCTGGATCGTCCAAGCCTCCAGCTCCAGGTCATTGAGATCCCCAACAAGGCACAACGCATGGCCTGGCTCGCCCAACACATTCCTGATCTCGCCGGCTCCGGGATCGTCTACACGCTCACGATTGCCGATGCGAACCGGACCGCAGGCTTCCTTCGTTCATGTGGTATTGACGCACGGTCGTACACGGGTCCCACCGATGAAGCTGAACGGCTGGAGACCGAGGCGCTGCTCACAGCCAATCGGCTCAAAGTCGTGGTTGCGACCTCGGCTCTCGCCATGGGCTACGACAACCCGTTCATCACCTTCGTCATCCATTTCCAGGTACCCGGTTCAGCAATCTCGTACTACCAGCAAGTCGGTCGTGCCGGTCGAGCTGTTCAGTCGTCGTACGGCATTGCACTCGCCGGTGCCGAGGACAAACGAATACAGGACTACTTCATCGACACAGCTTTTCCGAGCGAGGAAGTGGTGGCTCAGATCATGGGAGCGCTTGCGGACAACGATGGACTTCGGAAGGGTGAACTCCTTGGTGCCGTCAACATCCGTTCGAAACGACTCGATGCAGCGCTCGAACTCCTTGAAGTGGAGGGAGCCATCTATAAGCAGGGGCCCGTTTGGTATCGCTCGGCCGAGGCGTGGCCATATCCAAAGGAACGGTTCGACCAGATCACAGTCCAGCGCAAGAAGGAACAGGATGCAATGGCCCTCTACGTGTCATCTGATACCTGTCTCATGGAACAGCTACGGGGACTCCTTGACGACCCGAGCTGGCCGTGTGGCCGATGCGCCAACTGTGTCGGAAAGCCACTCGTGGATGTGAGCGTGGATACGGGATATGTCGATCGTGCTCTCGCGTACCTGGCGAAACAAGAAATCTGGATCGAACCAAGAAAGCAGAAGCCGGCCGGTGTCTCCCTGTCACTCCCCAGCCTCGAACGTGGAAGGGCGTTGTCCGTATACGGGGAGGTACCGCTCGGTCAGTTGGTTCACGACGGCAAGTATGTCACCGGACGGTTCGATGACCAGCTTCTCGATGCGTCGGTACGTCTGATCCAGAGCTGGTTGGGGAATGACCGGATCGATTGGCTTACGTCGATACCCGACCGCGTCCCGGGCGGACTCATTGAGTCTTTTGCCCAACGACTCGCTGAACGGTTGGGAGCCCCTTATGAGCTCACGATCGCAAGGACCGGTAAAGGTCGGCCGCAAAAGGAGATGGAGAACTCGGCGCTCCAGGCTCGCAATGCCATCGACAAGTTCACTTCGACGGGTCAATGTGGTGGCTCGGTATTGTTGGTTGACGACATCATCGATTCAGGGTGGACAACGACCGTCATCGCTGATCTGCTCCGGAAGAATGGTGCCGAGACAGTCATTCCATTCGGTTTGGCGCACGCGGGACAGGGTTGAACATGGATGACCAAGCCAAGGCAGTCATAGCACTTGCAAGCCGGCTCGGTGATTCCCAACGGCCGTCGTTGTCCCCAACCAGATGGCATCGGTTCACAACGAACCTCTACGACGCCGGTCTGATGTTGGCCGACGTGTTTGCAACCGATTTCGACACAGCGAAGGTCCCAGGAATCGACGGAGATATCGCTGCAGCCGTCGACGAACTGCTTACGACGGCTGCGGCGGCGACAGTGGAGGCCTCGGAACTCGAACGTCACGGCATTCGGGTCATCACGATTGTGGATGAAGACTATCCACAACCCTTCGTCGATCGGCTCGGCAAGTTGGCACCCCCGGTCATCTATGCAGTAGGCAATCTCAGCCTGATGCGAGGCGACGGCATCGGCATTGTGGGTTCTCGCAACATCGACGAAGCCGGCAAGAATGCCACTGAACAAATCGCCGAGTTAACTGTCGAACACGGTCGCTCGGTTGTGTCCGGTGGAGCTCGAGGTGTTGACCAGTTTGCCATGAATGCTGCCTTCATGGCCGGGGGAACCGTCATCGGTGTCCTCGCAGACTCGCTCCAGGGCAAGATTCGCAATGGAGACATGTTGCGAGCGATCGACTCCGGAACCGTATGTCTCCTGTCCCAACAGATCCCTTCCGCCGGTTTCACCCCGGCATCGGCAATGGGTCGCAACAAACTTGTCTACAGCCTTACCGAGACCACCGTCGTAATAGCGAGTGATCTCGACAAAGGTGGGACCTGGGCTGGAGCCACGGAGGCGTTGAAGAAAGGCTTCTGCGATGTCGCCATCTGGCAGGGTCCCGGGGGCGGTCCTGGCAACGACCGGCTTGTTTCGTTGGGTGGACGACCGGTGTCAAACCCAGCCGATGTCTTCCGCCGAGCCGAATCGCCCACCTCAACCGGTGAACAACTCCGACTCGCATAGGGCGTCGAAAGGCCCTCACCGCACTGCCCGCACGACGGATCCTTGAGCCGAGAGCATTCGTGTGCATTGCAACGGCTGCGACACCGCCGGACGCCTCACCAAGTCCATCGGGATACACCGATATCTCGAAGGAATCAGAACCGTTCCTCATCTGGGGTGAGATCATCGGAAGGCACAACTCGCCGGAAAGCGACCGAGAAGGAAGGTCGTTTCTGTAACGGCGAAAGCGACGGTCGGGTTGAGGGTCCAGTGTCCGCGTGCAACACTGGTCAGCCATGAATGGAACGCGCGGATACCTCATCAGGCGAATCGGGCCCGTAGAAACCTGCTATTTGTATGACAACGCCGGAAGCAACATCCTCTATGGACTGAACGGTTCTGGGAAGTCGTCGCTGATAGAGGGGCTCAGCGCTGCCTTGAGTGGAAAAGTGATGCCGCGAGGGTCAGCGGCAACCGACATCGAGGTTTTCTCTCCCGATGTCTCACCGGCAATCTTGTCCAACATCGAGCGGCTCGTCGACAATCGGCTCGCGGAAGTGCTGAACTACGACGACCATGACAACGAGTTCGCGTGGGGCTCATCGTCCGACGTCGACGAAAATTCGCCGCTCTCTGATCGGATCGCTCTTCTGGTGAAGGAATGGCTGTTTGGGAATCCGGTGGCCGGAGCATCCGATTCTGAGACCATCGCATCCGAGATATCTCAGGCAGGGCGATTACTCCTTGAGCCGGTCGGCACCAGGGACAGCCATTGGCGTGTCTGGCTTGCTGCAGATATCACCGAGCAGACAGAGTCAGCCGCTTTCGTTCGAAGGCTGGGACCAGCGTTAGCCGCGGTCTCAGATGTCAGGACAGGATGGTCAGTATTCTGGAGAATCGAGCGTGCCAGGGAACTTGTCGTACAGGGGGCCCAGCTCACGGACGCTCCACTGATGATTCGTTATGGCATAGATACTGGGACGATCCGCGCCGAGGAGTTTCACGCAACCCTGCTCCATTTTATTCTCTCCCTTTTGGCGCCGGAAGATGCCGAGGAGCTCCTCATGACGCACCTCGGTATACCCGACCGAGAGGCTGCTCAGATCGTCGCTTCTGGGTTCGATGACGGTACGGAGAAGTTGCGATCACAGTTGACCCTTTGCCATGAAAAGGTGCTCAGCGACACGGTAAGTGTTCGGCGGGATCTCACGGTCAGTCAAGCGGACGGAGATAGCGAGGACCTTCACCTTTCCGACCTCTTTGATTCAAGCATGTCCACGCCAGTCGTCCCACTCTTCGCCCTCGGCACTGTGTCGGGAACAACTTCGACCGTAGCGGTGGGCGATTTCGACGACCACTTCGGATCGGCAAGGACCGATGTGAGGTCCGTTGACCGGCATCGAGAGCTACTGGCCGAGCGGGATCAAGAGCTCCGCGATATGGGGCACACGTCCGACAACGATCCATACGACGACCTGACACACATATTGGACGACAGCTTCGATCGAGCGAAAACCATCGCATCTCGCGCCAATGAGTTCCTTGACTCGGTCATGAGAGATCCGATACCGGTCAAGGCGCTGGAACCATCGGCCTCTGACTGGCTGGACGCGAGCTGGCAAGTGTGGGGAGGCCAAACGTCCAAGGAAGGACCCATTGTGCCGGTCACGGCACTATCGGGAGCCCAACGCAGATGGACGAACATTGCGTTCGGCATCGCAGTCGCCGAACCTGACGCACGCACACTGATCATCGACGAGCCCGAACGCTCGATGCATCGAGCTGCCATCCGCGACGTTGCTGAGGGTCTCCGCCGCTGGTCGGAACACGACGAGCGAGCGGTATGGGCAGCCACTCACGCGCCAGAGTTTCTTAGCCAACAACCAAGTACCCGTTGGCACGTATCTTTGGACCCGTTTGGTCACACCATCGTGAACCGAATGGAAGTAACGACCAACGACAGCATCACCGAGACAGCGGCCAGACTCGGCGTTGCTGCGGCCGACCTGCTCCAGTTGATACGAACGTTTGTACTCGTCGAGGGCGAGCACGACAAGGTCGTAATCGAGTCGATTCTCGCCACCGAACTTGAGCAAGCCCATGCCTACGTTCTGCCCCTCCGAGGAGTTGACAACAGCATCGCCAATGTAAACGCTGAGGTACTCGTCGACTTCACGGATGCCAACTTCATCGTCGTTTTCGACCACATCTCTGATCCTGAAGAGATGGCGACGGCCTGGAATGATGCGCTCGACGCTCACGGCAAGTCACTGCAAGACGCGAAACGAGCTCTAGGACAACGCCTCGGCAACTCCCCCCTTCGAACAAAGGAGGATCATGCACTGACGAACCTCGCGTTCGGAATCCTGGGTAGTCATCACGCAAACCGGTTCCAACTTTTTGGCCTGAAGCGCCCGGGAATCGAGCAATACATCCCTGCGGAAACTCTCGGCTTTCCAGAATCGATAACTTGGGAGGATGTGGAGTCTGCCTACTTGGATTCAGGCCGACCCCCCGACTTCAAGCTTTGGGTCAGGAGTCGCTATGGAGTCGACATATCCACCAAGCTGCTCCGAAGGGCCGTCCGAGATCTCGACTCCGCGAACCTATCACCTGAGTTCGAGGCGCTCTCCCGCCTGATTCTTAGCGACGCGGAATGAAGGTATCCCGCGGTCTGCCTGCCTCAGGCTTCACACCTCGGTGAGGACATCGCAACCAGCCACACCTTCCACCGTCTGGACGTAGATCTCGGCAATGTTGGACGCCCAACCTGCGACGTGTGCAAGCACATCGCGGAACACTCAGGCATCATCATGGTTGGTCATCGTGTGGCACGCCCTTACGACCTCATGAAGGAACTCGCCGAGAGTCCCGCGACTGCCCCTTCAAGTGGAGGACCTACCCAGTTTTCGTCGCTTCACGGGACGCATACGCTGGCCCTCGGATCGTAAACGACCGGGGCCATGGCTGGCTCAAAGCTCAAGCTAGAGTCGGTGCGGTCAAGATCAGATCTCTGGTCTCTGAATAGGTCGCGATGGAATGAACGAGATCCCACTACGACGGTGGCAGCAAGATGCGGTGACGCGATGGGTCCGCTCCGGTGGTAGCGGCATCATCGAAGCTGCCACCGGGTCAGGGAAGACGAGAGTTGCGCTCGCCGCAATCGCGGTGACGGAATCGGTGTGGGAAGCGGACCTCAGGGTAGCGGTGGTAGTTCCAACACGGGCTTTGATGTACCAGTGGAGGCAGAGGTTTCGAGAGTTTGGCCTGTGGACTGTCGATTTACTCGGTGACGGACATCATGCCACTGGCACCGCTCCAACAACCATTGCGGTGATCAACTCAGCACGCGAGCACCTTCCTGCACTCCTAAAGAGGTGGCGTCGCGAGGACAAGGTTTCGATGTTGGTGGTTGATGAATGCCACCGTGCTGGGTCTCCATCGAACGCGCAGATATTCGAGGGCCCAATCGACTTCACACTTGGCATTTCGGCAACACCTCACCGGGACGGCGACACGGCGACCGAGACCGTGATAATCCCGGCGCTGGGAGACGTCATCATGACGTATACGCGGGCCGACGCCGAGAGTGACGGTGTGGTGTCGCCTGTCGACCTGATTGATATCTTTGTCAAACTCGAGGACTTCGAGCGACACGAGTATTCAGAACTCACCTCAAAGATTGATTCTGCGAAAGAGTTGATGCTTCAGAAATACCCGTTTCTGTTCGAAGAGCGTGACCTTGTGCGCGCCGTTGGAGATCTCAAGCATCGTCAATACCGAGAAGGTGAGGTCGATCCCGTCCTTGAGATCTGGACCACCGCGATCATGAACCGGCGGCGTCTGCTGGCTAGATCGAAGAACCGTAGAAAAGCGGCTGAGGATCTCTTGCGCTCTCTTCCCAGGGCAGAACAGGGATATCTATTTCATGAGCAAATCAGTGAAGCAGAGCAAACATACGAATTGCTGAAGGATGAAGAGATCGCGGTAGGTCTGTTTCACAGCAAGCTCGACAAAGAGATCCAGGAACATGCGCTCTCCGGTTTTCGGGCCGGCAAGCTGAGGTGGCTGTCGTGTGTACGGGCACTCGATGAAGGCATCGACACACCAAACGCAACCACGGCGGTGATTGTTGCCGGAACATACTCAAAGCGTCAGCTGATACAGCGCCTCGGGCGAGTGTCTCGACCCCACGGAGGAGATCGGGCAGTCGCTTATCGAATTCTTGTTGAGAATGAGATCGAGCGAGCGCCAAACATCGGTGGGCGGCACGCAACAGTCTCATGGCCGGAGGGTTTGTCGACGATCCTTGATCGGTCGTTGATCGAGGCGAGTCTGAGTGAACTCCCCACAGGTGACCACGATCTCTACGACGATGAGGATGACGACCTAGATTTCCCGGTCTGGAGCAAGGATGCCAATCCTGACCGAAACCTCATGATTCCGGTCGTCGACAGGGTTCTCCAAGCAAACATCGTCACGCTGGCAGGTGAGGTTCCCGTGAGCGGACCGGCAAGGGCAGTCGAGCGTGCCCGCTGGCACGTTCGAGAGGCCTGGGCGCTTCTGAGCCAGCTCGAAGACGCTGCGGACACACCCTATCTCGGCTCGGGGTGGCCCGATCGGTTGCGCCGGTCCAGCGATCGACTGAGAACTCAATTGACCGCTGGCCGTGCCTACACGCCGACACGGTTCCACGCAGCACGGACCAAGGCAGGTCATGACTTGAAGGACTTCGACAGCGAGCGGATACGAGCGGGTGAAATGGCGCAGAGCGCGGCGGACCGCCGTTGGGAGCAAGTGCGGCGATCGCTTGAAGGCAAGAAAGGTGAGCAGCTGCTGGAGGCTCACGCCAGTGGCCATCCGGTGGACGTATATGTCAACGACATTGTGGGCAACGTGGCGCATGTGACCGTGAGACGGACACTGATCACATCGAGGATCGACCTGCCGCCTGGCTACAACTGGCTGAAGAACACAATACAAAGCGTCCGCGTAGTTGAATTCGATCGCAAGACCGGGGCCCTCAGCCTTGAGGCGATCGGCAATTAGCAGCCTCCATTCACCCAGCCAGCCAGCGCCGCCAGGGCAGTCCTCGGTTTAGCCGAGTCCTTCTGCGCCGGCGTAGGCGGAGAGGGAGGGTTGTCCACCGAGATGCGCATAGAGGACCTTCGATCCGGCTTCGATCTCTCCCGAACGGATCATGCCGATGAGACCCGCCATGGACTTCCCTTCATAGACGGGATCAGTGAGCATGTCTTCCGTACGTGCCACCAGGTGGATGACGTCGATGGTCTGTTTGTCGGGGATTCCGTATGCGGGTCCTTCATATCCGGGAACGACGGTGATTTCATCGGGGCGCAGGTCGCGGGTGACACCGATGTTTTCTGCGGTGTCGGTGGCGATGCGGGTCACCTGCTCGATGGTCTTGACCAGGGTTGCCGAGGCGTCGATGCCAATCACCCTGCGGCGGCTGTCGGGTTCAAGCGCGAACCCCGCAACCATCCCGGCGTGGGTTGAACCGGTGACCGTACAGACGACCACATGATCAAAGAACACACCGTTGTCGGCTTCTTGGGCAGCGACTTCGCGGGCCCAGTTGGCGAAACCGAACCACCAAGGGGGTGATCCGACGCGCCAGCCGGGATCGGATACGGCTTGCCACCGGCCTCTTCCACTGATGCGAGTGCCTGTTTCCAACTATCCCGAATGCCGATGTCGAAGCCGGCCGGGTCGATCCTGATGTCGCCACCCAAGAATCCGGATGAGTTGGATGTTGCCGACCTTGTCGTAGTTCATGTCCAGCGACGCATCCTCTTCCTCGCCTCAGCCAAGCCCTCGGTAGCGCAGTGGAGATCTCGGCAAAGTCATCCAGGCTCAGCGAGGCACTCTTCGTCCAATCAATGGCGATTCGCTCAGCATTCCGCTTTGAAGCCCACACGTGAAGCTGGACCGTTCAGCAAGGCAACTAGGATTCGAAGAGGATCAAAGGAGGTTCCATGGGCGAGCCCAATTTCGCAGAATTGCCCGCTGCTGTACAGGAGTTTCGACCCAAGTGCCCCGGATGCACCCCAGCCAAGGTGACCACACCTGACGCTCTCCCATGCAGTTTCTACAACTGCCCGGGTTTGCCAAGCGAGCTCGAAGTCGTTTGCAAAGTCTGTGTCTACAACTTTGCGTCAGACGATGGCACGGACAAGTGTGACCACAGCACCTGTGAAACGGCGATTCGACTCAAGGGAAACGTCGCCACCTACCACGCGTGGATACATCTCCTTGAGACAGAGGCAGCGGAAGCACAGTAGTCAAGGCTCGCCCCACCGACCTCCCAGAGGTCGGGACGACCCTCGCACGGGTGGGAAGCCAAGGTGCGATCGTTGATCAGGCCCTTGACGGCTGTGCCGTCCAGAGTCCTCAGCCTCCCGCTTGCACCTCACGAATGAAGGCGAGGACAGCCAGAATGTGCTCTCCGGTCAGCCGTACCTCTGGTGAGCAGCCTGAGCCGAGGTACCGAGGGTCTCGCCGATCTTGCTCCAAGAGATCCCTGCCGCCCGAGCTGCAACGACAGCGTCAAGGATCTAGCGCTCACTATGTGCACGAGCCAGCACAGCACGCTCAAGGAGATATTCCTCCACAGGGCGCTCGTCACCTTCTCCGGGCTCGTACTCCTCGAAACGGGTAGCGAGTTCGTCATCGTGGTCAAGGATGTCTTGAATTGATCGTGGCACAACTGCCACCTCAGGAACTTCAATCGAATGTACAGCATCGCCAAACCGCGTTTTCGCCCCAGGACCAGTGGCCTTTGTGTCCTCCTACGACACCTGACCCTTACCATGTTCTGGTGCAGAAATGCTGCGAATCGCTCATGTGTCACGTCGTCTCGCCTTGCCACGCCGCGGAAATGAGTGGTGGACGGTTTCGATTGAGTAGGAACTATTCGGCAACGGCGTCGTTCATGTCGTACATTGGCCGCGGGTTGACGGAGCTGAGTTGATTTCGGGGAGGCTGCATGACCGACAAGAAGAGCCGATAACAACACACGTTCAACGTTCGGCACCTGCGTTTGTCAGCACGCGTTCATCAATCCTGCTGCGACCCTGACAAGGTGGGAGGACCCTCGACGACAACTTCGACTGTGCTGTCGGGGTCGAGGTTGGTCACGAACACAACGAGATTGGTTCCGTCACTACGGGCGGACGGGACCAGGAGCCCGTCGAATCCAAGCCACGCACACGCAGCCCCAATTCGTCTGCATTCATCAATCCCGCTCGTATTGATCAGGTCGATGGACAGGCGCACCGTCTCCAGCGCTGCATCAGTGGAGAGGTCCGCAACACGTTTGAGCCCCACGGCGAGTTCATGGGTCACCCTCGGTTTCGTGATCGGCACCGACTGCAGCGACACCAGGTAGTCGATCTCGGCAGACGCGGTCAGTGAATCGAGGGAGCAGTAGAGGGCTTCCGTGTCCTGAGGATTCCAACGGGCGCCCCGCTGGTTTGGGCGCAATGGAGGAGTTCCCTCGAACACCTGTCGCCACACCGTGCCCTGCCATGGGCCAATGTCCGCGTCCTCAAGTGCATCCAGTAGCTGAGGCCCGAACGGCCCACGCGAAGACATCTTCTCCTTAGACGTAGGCGCCGGACTGAAGCTGGTCAATCAGTGCGAGAACTTCGTCCATACGACCCTCACTGATCAAATCAGCTGGCCTTGCACCATCGAGCTGACGGTGTGGACTGAACAACCACAGCCTCGCCTCCTCAGGGGTGTAGAACTCGGACAACAGCTGCGCCATCCACTCAAGTTTGAGGAGACGATCAAGACTCCGAGGATGCGGGCTCGACCTACCGGTCTGCCAACGAGAAACCGTCTGGGGGGTCGTTTCGAGAAGCTGAGCGACTTCACGCGAGTTGATCCCACCCCGCTCACGGATGGTCTCGATGCGTTCTGCCAGTGCACCTTTCACACGCTCTCCTTTCGAACCATAAACACACGATGCCAGCGCCCACTGGCCGAACCCTGACTGATCAACCGGGCGACGATCGCATTGTCACGAGAACCCGGACCCATGTATCCAGCGAGGTATCCAGCGAGCGGCGGCCCGAGCGCTCGTAGATGACGGATTGAAGATTCGTCCACGGGCACCTCCTTCATACCTAGTCATAACTATACACGGATTACCCTACGTTTACATACACATTTCGGTGAACAAGATCGAGGCTGCTCACTCCCAGTTCTTCCGGGGCCCGCTCTTCCTCCGATGGCGAGGGCATCAACCGAGTAGCTCAGCAGCCTCGGTCGCGGTAACCCCCAGTGTCGACCACGGGGCAACGCTTGGCCTCCCGAGCAGCTGGTCGGCGCTGATCGCCCAGACCTCATCGTTGTGACTCATCCACCCGCCTCGATGGTGCACGAGAATCACAACGATTGCCTCATGTAATTACTGTTAGACCCCGAGGGCTGCATCAACGAGTGCTGCCTGCTCGGCCAGATGAACCTTGGTCAGCCCCGACGCTGTGGACGCCGATGCCTTCCGGCCTGCGTACTCGGGCATCCTGCCAAGCACCTTGGCGAGCTCGGGGCCGACGAGACGATAGGCGCCCTGGTTCTCAGGCTCTTCCTGGCACCACACCAGCTCGGCGCCCGGGTGGGCAGACACGGCCGCTGCGATCTGGTCCGTCGCCAACGGGTACAGCTGAGCCACCCGGATGAGCGCCACATCGTCAATCCCGAGCTCGGCCCTGCGATCCACCAGATCGTGATGCACCTTGCCTGCGCACAGGACCACCCGTCTGGCACCCTGGGTTACCTGGGGGTCCACGAGGACCGGCTCAAACCGCCCGTCGGTGAACACCTCTGCACTTGAGAACGAGGTCCTCGTCCGCAGCGGTGTCTTGGGTGTGAAGACCACGAGCGGCTTCTTGGAGGGCAAGAGTGCCTGGCGACGGAGCAGATGGAAGTACTGACCGGTGGTCGACGGGACGACGACCCTCATGTTCTTCTCAGCGCTGAGCTGTAGGAAACGCTCCAGGCGACCCGAAGAGTGGTCCGGGCCCTGACCGTCATGGCCGTGGGGCAGCAACAGCACCAGCCCCGAAGCCTGACCCCAGCGCGCCTCTCCCGAGGCGACGAACTCATCAATGACGACCTGGGCGCCGTTGGCGAAGTCACCGAACTGTGCCTCCCAGATGACCAGGCTGGAGGGAGCTTCGATCGAATAGCCGTACTCGAACCCAACCGCGGCGTACTCCGAGAGAAGCGAGTCCACGACCTCCACGCTCCCGTACCCGTCACCGGTCAGCTCGGCGAGGGGTATCCATTCGGTTCCGGTGTCGTAACAGACCATCGCTGCATGGCGGTGCGAGAAGGTCCCCCGGGTCGAGTCCTCACCGGCGAGGCGGACGTCGACGCCTTCTTCGGCGAGCGTCCCGAACGCAAGTGCCTCCGCTATTGCCCAGTCGATCCCGTCGGTGAGGGCGTCTCGTCGGTTTTCCAGCAGCTTGACCAACTTGGGGTGGACAACGAAGCCTTCCGGAGGAGACGAGATGTGGACGAGGATCCGTTCCAACCGCTCTCGGGAGACCCGCGTCTCGGGATCGGCGTGTGCGCTGGGGGGTGTGTCGGGAGGAGCGGCCGGTGGCGATGGCGTCTGGGTTTCGGCGAAGGCGGCACGGAGGATCTCCTGGAACTCGAACAGCGCGGCCTCACCCTCGTCGATGGAGATGTCCCCGCTGTCGACCAGATCGGCCAGATACAGCCTCCGAACCGGAGTGTGGGCGTCGATGAGCTTGTACATGAGGGGCTGGGTGAACGACGGCTCGTCACCTTCGTTGTGGCCCCGACGGCGGTAACAGACCAGATCGATGACGATGTCGCGTGCAAAGCGGTTGCGGTACGCCACTGCCAGGCGCCCGGCCCGCACGACGTCCTCTGGATGGTCTGCGTTGACGTGGATGATCGGAGCTGAGATCGCCTTTGCGACATCAGTGGCGTAGTGGCTCGACCTGGCGTCCTGGGTTGAGGTGGTGAACCCAACCTGGTTGTTGACGACCACATGGACCGTACCGCCGGTCTGATAGCCGGGGAGCTGGGAGAGGTTCAGGGTCTCCACGACCACCCCCTGGCCGGCAAAGGCTGCGTCGCCGTGGATGAGGAGTGGGAGGATCTTGGTGTGGCCTTCGGGACCGAGGCGCTCCTGTTTGGCCCGCGCGACCCCCTCAAGGACCGGGTCGATGGCTTCGAGATGGGACGGGTTGGCCACCAGGTGGATGTCGATGGGTCCGGTCGCCGTGTCGTAGGTGCCTTCGGCCCCCAGGTGGTACTTGACGTCGCCGGAACCTCCCATGGCCCGGGGCTCCATGTCCCCTTGGAATTCACGGAACAGCTGGGCATAGCCCTTGCCGACGATGTTGGCGAGCACGTTGAGTCTCCCACGGTGCGCCATGCCCATGACCATCTCGGTCGCTCCCGACGTCGCTGCCGCCCCTGCCACGGCATCAAGGAGCGGGATGAGTGACTCGGCTCCTTCAAGCCCGAAGCGTTTGTGACCGACATACTTGGTGTGGAGGAAGGTTTCGAAGGCTTCGGCCTTGTTGAGGTCACGCAGCACCCGCAGCTTCTCGTCCCGGGTGAGGGCAACATCGGGGATCTCGACGTGTTGTTGGATCCATCGCTTCTGTTCGGGATCTGCAATGTGCATGTACTCGAACCCCAACGTGTCGCAGTAGCTGGAACGCAGACGGGCAAGGATCCGCTTGAGCGGCATCTCCTCGCTCCCGGCCAGCCCGCCGGTGCCGAATCGTCGCTCCAGGTCCCAGATGGTGAGTCCGTAGAACCCTGGGTCCAACTCGGGGTGAAGGGTGGGTAGGTGTTGTCGTAGCGGATCGAGGTCTGCGATCAGGTGTCCCTGGATGCGGTAGGCCGTGATCAGGCGTGAAACGGCCACCTGCTTTTCGGCCCACTTCTTCTCGTCGCTTCCGGCCCAGTCGTCGGGTGCCCACCGAGCCGGCGTGTAGCGCACACCCAGCGATTCGAAGATCTCGTCATAGAACTGGTCGCCACCGATCAGCAACTTTTCGATCCGCGCCAACAGTCTTCCCGAGTCGGCGCCCTGGATCACCCGATGGTCGTAGGTCGACGACAGTGTCATGACCTTGGACACGCCCTGGGTGGCGAGGGCATCAGGGTCAGAGCCCTGGCGTTCGGCGGGGTAGGCCACGGCGCCCACACCGACAATGAGGGCTTGGCCTGTCATGAGCCGGGGAACCGAGTGGCTCGTTCCGACAATGCCCGGGTTGGTGATGCTGTGGGTGGTTCCTTCAAAGTCGGCCAACGTGAGCCGACTCTGGCGTGCCCGCTCCACCAGGTCCTCGTATTCCATCCAGAAGTCGAAGAAGCTGAGCTCGTGGGCGTTCTTGATGTTGGGGGCGACGAGTCGTGCCGCGTCCGGTCCGCCCTCCACACTGATGGCAATGGCGAGGTTGACGTGTGGGAGATCGACACGGTGTGGCTGCCCGTCGATCTCGGAGTAGGCGATCCGCACGTCAGGGATCTCGACGAGTGCCCGTACGAAGGCCCATCCGACCAGGTGGCTGAAACTGACCCTGCCACGCTTGGATCTGCGGCCCAGGTGTGCGTTGATGAGCTCCCGGTTCACCTCCAACAATTTGGCGGGGATGGTCCGCACCGAGGTGGCGGTTGGCACCTCAAGGCTCGTGATCATGTGCTTGGCCACCGCACCGGCACCCAGGCGCAGCGGTGACGCGGTCGGCTCGGCTGTGGGCTCGGGGGTCGTGTCTGCCGGAGGTGGAACCTCGGTGAGCCACTCTTCTCCCGCGGCGAGCTCCCGCTCACGGGCTTTTCTCAGCGCAGAACTGTGGGGCTCGTAGTCGACGAAGAACTCACGCCATGCCTCAGGTACGTCGGTGGGGTCCGCCAAATACCGGCGGTACATGTCATCGACCAGGGATGCGTTTGGCCCGAAGGCTGTCTCGTCACGTTGGGGGGAAGAGTTGTCAGTCATGGTGTTGGCACCCTTTCGACAGTCGAAGCGTACCCAGGGCTGGAGTGGACATATGTGTCCAATGCAGCCCACAGAAGCTACGAAACGTCACCTGCGCACTCTCTCGACGGTTCACATCGGAGCCACAACGCTGATCCCCAGCGCCCGGGCGCTCTCGGACAAACGGTGGTCGTACGCCACCATCCCCTCAAGCTCGTCACCGATCTCGAGCGCAGCCGCCAGATGCAGTGCATCCAAGCTACGAAGAAGGTCCGGCTCCAAGATTGCCGCCCGTTCGCATACCGCGGTCGAGAGCGTCACCAGGAGCAGGGAATCGAGAACGGCTCGTGCCTGGACCATCTGGTCGGGAGCGGCTCTCCGCGTCGCCCTCAGCAGCTCGGTTCTGAGGAGATCACTTGAAAACATCACGTCGTCGCGTGACGCCAGCCATCTGCGGAGCGCCGTCGATCCTCGTTCAGCAGTGACCAGCTTGACCGCCGCTGAGGTGTCCAAATAGAACACGCTCAGTACCGCTCGCTCTGACGCATCTCTTCCAGTTTTTCTGACAGCGTCGGTTGACCTCGTTGTCGGCGCCTCGGAGCAGGCAGATCGCTCAGCCGCTGAAGCGGTGGTCGCGCGCGTTCCGCCGCGACAAGGGCCTCGACTCGACTCGCCGCCACCGGCACCATCTGGGCGACGGGGCGGCCACGATCGGTGATCGTCACGAGTTCGCCAGCGGCGGCCTCGGCCACTACAGCCGAAGCATTCTGCTTCAGTGCACGTATTCCAACTTCAGACATGTTCTACATTGTAGCACATTACTGAGCTCGTAGCCATGAACAGGTCTGGAAGTTTCAGCGAGCGTGGGCAGCGGGAGCGTTGGAGTTCAGTGCGCAGGGCAGAGGTCGAAATTGCAAGAGTCGAGACTCGCCGAGTTTTGAGCCCGGTGCCGATGCCAATTTCGCCACGCGCGCAGTTGGGGAGGCGATTTCTCAAAGGTTCTCTTCGTGCGCAAGGCGGGGCTCGAACCCGCACGGGATTTCTCCCACCGGTTTTTGAAACCGGTGCGTCTACCTATTCCGCCACCTGCGCAAACACGACATCCCCCACTTCGTAGGGGGATGGGGTTGGGGTGGTCACCAACGCTGGGATTCAACGCTGCTCGACTTGACAACCGTAGGACCGCAGGCAACGGTGACCACGTGATAGCCACCGACCAAGGAACCCTTGACATGAAAGAGAAAGCCGACGTGAGGCCATGAACACTGTGGTCTTCGTACTCGTCACCTTCCTCCACAACCTGTTCACCGCGATTTGGATAGGAGGCTTGATGGTGGCGGCGTTGAGCTTTCTGCCTGCGTTGAAGGAGACACTGGACGAGGCCCCAAAGATCCAACGTGTCATGACGGCCTTCCAGAGGCGTCAGAGCCTTTGGGTGTACATCAGCATTGTCGGGCTGATCGTGACCGGTGTGCTGATGACCAATCGGAGTCCAAAGTTCGACGGGTTCTTCGCGTTCAGCAACGGATACTCGGTGGCGCTTTCGATCAAGCATGTCTTGGTGCTCATCATGGTCGCCATCGCCCTGTTCCGAACGATCGGTCTCACGCGCACTCGACTTGCTGCCGCAAAAAGGGAACGTGTGAGCCTCCAGCTCTTGCTGGCCAATGCCTCGCTGGGAGTGTTGGTGCTCTTGACGACCGCAATCGTGACATCATTCGCCAGACCGCTGGCAGGAGGTTGATCCTTGGTGATTCTCGAGGTGAGACAAGATTGGGGTGGCCGGCGAGGATCGAACTTAGAATCTCGACCCAACCCCACCCGTAGCCGTGTCTCCCACATTGCAATGAGTCGTGAGAGCACCGAAACGGGTAGACCCGTCCCGTGGCTGACAAGTCGGTGGTTCTCAAGGTGAGACAAGGTTGGGGTGGCCGGCGGGGATCGAACCTAAAGTCTCGACCCAACCCACCCGTCCGTGTCTCCCCACATCGCAATGAGTCGTGACAGCACCGAAACGGGTACACCCGTCCTTAGCTGGCACGTCGGTGATTCTTGAGGCGAGACAAGATTGGGGTGACCGGCGGGGATCGAACTCGCGACCTCCTGGACCACAACCAGGCGCTCTACCAACTGAGCTACCGCCACCATGAGGACCTCGTAGACACGAGGCCAGTGCGTCCGACAGGACTGTGTCGTCGGAGCGTGCGCGGGAGAGGAGTTGAACCTCCACGACCTTGTGGTCACCAGCCCCTCAAGCTGGCGCGTCTACCAATTTCGCCACCCGCGCTGGGTGAATTGATGTAACCATCGCACGCGCTGAAGGAATCGAACCCCCATTGCCGGGTTTGGAAGCCGGTGTCTTACCGTTAGACGAAGCGCGCACACGGACCCGGTCGGAACCGGGTCGTTGTTGCAATCAAAGTTCTGTAGCCGGGATTCTGTCGAGGGCCAACATCTATCTCACCGGGATTCCAACCCGATGGCCTTGCAAAGGCTGCCTGCTACCCGCCGCTGAGCGCTGCTCACCCGCTACGGCTGCTTGCAGTTGCACCCTGGGTAGTGAAAACGACTCCCAAAGGAGTCTCCTACCGTAAGCAGTGGTGTCCCGAGCTTCCTCAAGGGATACGAATCCCCTGCGTCGGCCTTTCCACTTTGTTTGCGCTCCGAGGGCTGGATTCGAACCAGCGCAACACGGGTTAACAGCCCGTTGCTCTGCCAAGCTGAGCTACCTCGGAAAGAAGTTCACCCGATCCGCGTGGTGGCCCCACAAGGACTCGAACCCAAAAGTATCGACCCCATTGCAGGTCCAGATGTAGGACGGTGCATCGAAATGAGTCGTGAAAGCCAACAGGATCCCCACCCGGACCCCTCCACCGTGCAATCGGTGGGTCGATGGCACAGCCTCGCGTAAGTAGCCCCACAGGGACTCGAACCCAAAAGTATCGACCCCATTGCAGGTCCAGATGTAGGACGGTGCATCGAAATGAGTCGTGAAAGCCAACAGGATCCCCACCCGGACCCCTCCACCGTGCAATCGGTGGGTCGATGGCACAGCCTCGCGTAAGTAGCCCCACAGGGACTCGAACCCTGTTCGCGAGAGTGAAAATCTCGCATCCTACCCATGGACGATGGGGCCATTGTTTGGTTGTGACGCTGGAGTCGTGTACCCGGAGGGATTTGAACCCCCGGCACCCGGTTCCGAAGACCGGTGCTCTATCCGCTGAGCTACGGGTACGAGTCGAGGCTGTGAAGGCGACGATTGGACTTGATCGAGTTCACGCTCGCCAGGGTGGTGCACGAGGAGGGAATCGAACCCCCACGGGCTTTCGCCCACCAGATCCTAAATCTGGCGCGTCTACCTATTTCGCCACTCGTGCACAAAGAAGACGTGTCAGGATGACCGCCTGTCTTCAGTAGACCCGGAGGGATTCGAACTCTCGACAACGCCTTCATGAGAGGCGGGCTCTAACCAGGCTGAGCTACGGGTCTGCGGTTGGCTGCGGTTGTGCACCCCAGCTTTGGGTGAAAGGGTGGACACTGACAGATTTGAACTGCCGACCCTCCGGGTGTTGACCGGATGCTCTTGCCAGACTGAGCTAAGCGTCCAAAGACGGGATCCGAGAACCATCTGGTCTCCGGCTTTCTTGACCGACACTCTCGGTTTCTCGGATATCTCTCCCGGGCGTGGACGCGGCAAGATTCGAACTTGCGCACTTCGGCTTAAAAGGCCGCTGCTCTCATCCAGACTGAGCTACGCGTCCGTGGAGCTGGTTGTCGGGATCGAACCGACCACCTCCTGTTTACAAGACAGGTGCTCTACCAAATGAGCTAAACCAGCAGGAGTGCCCGCAGGAGGTGGCATGTCCCGGGCTCCCAGGCAAGGATTCGAACCTCGACTACTTGGTCCAGAGCCAAGCGTGCTACCGATTGCACCACCCGGGAATGTGGTGAGTCCACCCAAGGGATGTCCAGCTCGTGGAGCCTGCCGGACTCGAACCGGCCATCTCCTGCTTGCAAAGCAGGCGTTCTTCCTGATGAACCAAGGCCCCTTATCGGCGACAGGGACTGTCGCCAGGAACCGGATCCCCATGGGTATCACTCTTTGACGGTGTCACTCTTTGACGGTGTCACTCTTTGATCGGCGATGGCGGCCGCCGATACCCGCCATACGGCGTGGCAGGATTTGAGGAAAGTCTCGCTATGGAGTTGTCAAAGAATGAAGAAGTGGCTGTGAAAGTGGGCATGGTCATCTTTGGTCTGTTCCTCTTGTGGGCGAAGATCCCTCTGGCTTCACGGGTTCCAGTTGTACCCACGACCTCAGTCGCACTCGCGCTCAAGCCCGTGGCTGGGAGCCTGTCGAATACCCATCGAGTCCGCGAATCATTCTTCGCAGCTCTGACGGATCGTCCACCCACTTGGTAAAACCCCTGGTGAAAGACCCCTATTCCCGGTCGGAAGCATCCGCTCAGGCGTACCAGGACTCCTGTCCGAGCGCTCGATTCGGCAAGCCTCTGGAGCCAAGGACGGGGCCGGGACCGCAGAACATTAGGCTTGACGGGAGATCGGTAAAGACGATCCGCATGCGTGTATTTGCAACGTCCGCGTGGTCTGTCCAATTGGAGGATGAGTCGTGAACCCAGCCGCTGCGGAGGCCGCCTTTGCTCAGAATCGAGCCGATCGGGGGGCATCCTACGAGGCCCTCACCGTGATCGAGGACGCGCTCGGGGCTCCTCTCCCAGGACGCGAGGCTGCATGGCTTGAGTCGGTCATCGAGGCTTTGGATGTGCTCATCGCAGCCCTCACCGAACAAGCCAGACACAATCGGGAACCCGGTTCGCTCCTGTCACAGATTGCGATCGACCATCCAAGACTCATCGTCCGGATCGAGGAGCTCGAAGATGAACTCGATGAGCTGTGTGTCGCCGAGCAGGCCTTGCGCAATCAGATCACCGAAGACGGGACGCTGGCCAACAGTGACTTGCTTGAGATTCGGACCCGCCTTGCCGAACTCGACACGCAGTACCGCCTCCACCGGGCTCGGGAAACGGATCTCATCTACGAAGCGACCACCGTCGACATCGGTGGGAAAGGGTGACCTGCACCCGCCCCAACGACCCGTCAGCGGCGACCAACTACTGCACGTCGGCGGGAGCGTCCCCAGGCGTGATCTTCACATCGGGTCTATCGACGTCCATCGGCGTCCGATCTCGAAGGTAGACACCGGGCAGGGCACGCTTCTTTCGCTTCGTCCGCGTCGGCGTTTCTCCGTCGTCTTTCCCCACCGCCTTGGCGTTCTTGATCCGCTCGCCTCGCTCAAGCTCAAGCTGACGCAGGGTGTCGACCACCTTGTCCATCTGCTCGTCGGTCACTTCGTCGAGCTGGTAGGCGGCCTGGACGAACTGTGCCGTATCGTCCCGATAGTCGTGGCCGTAGCTCTTGAATTGGCCTGGCACCACTCGCATGGCGTTCATGGCGTCGATCAGAATCTGGACGAACGTGATCAGTGGAACCCAATGCATGTCCTCGGGAACGTTGCGACCCCGTTCGGCACCGTCGAGCCATGGGGGACGCTTCACTGCCCACCGAAACGAAATCTGGGCAATCGGATCATTGTCGTGGTCAACGATCACGGCGCGCAGCGCCTTGCGTTCCTCCTGTGATAGCTTCTCGTACTGCTCGAAGTGGTCAAACGCCGCAACCGTGCCCGGCGGGACGAGGTCGCTTGACCCTTGCCTCATCCCGGTCTTTGACCACTTGGCGAGGCCGACGAGACCGAACCACAAGGCGCGGTCGATTCCGTAGTGATCGAACCCTGCAATCCCTTGATCCATGACGACGTCAGAGGACGACCACGAACCGAGACTCTCGCCGAACACCAACACCTTCGGGCGTTTGTCCTCTGGTACCGAGCGGAGCCGCTGATTGACACCCCACAGCAGACCTCGGAACTGGGATCTTCCCAGATGCACCTTCTGAACTTCAAGGAACGACGGCCCCCGTCCGTACTGGATGCACGCCGTCGCGATGTCGCCGCGTGCGAAGATCTCGGCGGATTCGATCATCGTCTGGTCGACCCAACCGGTCCCGGTGGGTGAAACGAGCAGCAGGTACTTTCGGTCGAACGCTCCGAGGCGCTCCAACTCGTCGAGCATGATCTCGGAACGCCCCGACGGATAGAGCGGATCGCTGTTGACGCCAACGAACGCACGGATCGGGTGAGCTACGGCCTTCTCCCCCAGCGTCGATTCGATGAGGTCGGGTGTCACCACATCGGTGAGGAACCGACGGCCCTGGAGCCCAACCTCGTAGAACGACGAGATGCTCTTTGGTCCACCGGAGACGAATTCGCTCTCGGGTGGCTTCGAATATGCCGGTTCGATCTTCTCGTTCGATCGGGCGATCAGGGCAACAACTGATGTGTAGAGGGTGACGGCGCCACCGGCCCAGATCGCGTTGTTGATCATTCGCCCCGCCAGAGCGGTGGTGGGGCTCGGCCCGAAGTACCTCGACATTTCGCGACGAGACGCCAAGAAGCCGTGGCCGATGGCTCGGCCAGCGATGGCCACGCCGAGACCAATACCAAACGACGCACCAAGCGTCGCCGGCTTGTCTTCCTCAGTCCAGGGTTTGATCACCGACTCTCGATACTTGAGGAGATCCCGTGAGTACACCATCGCCGCAGCGAAACCGGCAGTACCCACAATGATGGGGCGCAACGGTGACTTGGGAGGGAAGCGCTCCTTGGCGGCAATGCTCGTTTGATAGATCATGCCACCAATGGCTCCCGCGGCAGCCAACCGACCGGCACTCCGCACCGATGCCTTGACGGTTCGTTCATCGTCGTCCTCTGGAATCTGGCCCACCGCGAGCCCAGCAGCAGCGACGGCGGCCCGAGCACCAATCCGCACCGCGAAAGGAGCAGTGTTGGGAGCAAAACGTCGAATCGAAGCGTCAACCGCGCTCGCCACAAGATCGGCGGCAAGAACCGACAATCCGCCGGCCATCCCCTGGTGCATGGCTGCGCGGGGCATCAACGACGGCCCAAACGATGCCAATAGCGCTCGCGTCTTCAGCGGGGCCGATGGGCTGTTCATGATCGGATTGAATCGATTGGCTGCCCACAGGGCGGACTCCCCGACGACCTCACGAGCGTTCATGAATAGATCCTTCGCGTATATGCCAGTCCAGTTACAACCGTCGTCACATGATTCCCCTTCTGTAGGACCACAATACGCGTCTGCCCCCACCAATGAAGCGACGATTCTAAACCGCTGGGCTCGGTCCCAGCGAACGAGTTACACAGCGCCGTGCTCGGGTGCATGGAGTTGTGCAAACAGGTGCCTCCTTTCGGATCACCAGCTCGTGGTGGGCATGAATGTCATCGACATCCGCGCTTGCACCGATTGACATTCGTTCGCGGTGGCAACTAAATTCCACCGTCTTTCACAATCTGGCTGTTGCTCAAGGCGGGCAAGGAATGATCTCCACAAGACGGACAGCAGTGCTTGTGGGACTGCTGTTTCTCATCGCGACTGCCACCTTCCTCATCGCGGACGCACTCATCGTCGGCGTCTTGGACGGCACCAACTACTTGGTCGACGCCCCCGCCAACGCCACAGCCCTCACCACCGGCGCGCTGCTCGCCTTTGTCGACGGGCTTGCGATCGTGGGTATCGCCGTCCTCCTGTATCCCTTGCTGAAAGACCACAGTGAACCGCTCGCACATGGGTACGTCGGGCTCAGAGTCGCCGAGCTCGCAGCGATCCTCATCTACCTGGCGACTCCACTCCTCGTCGTCACCGTTGGTGACGGATTGGCCGACGGCACCGTTGATCAATCGGCATCCCAACATCTGAGCTCGTTGTTTCAAGCGCAACACGATGTGGCCATTGTGATGGTGTATCTGTTCACCAGCGTGGCCGGATTGATCCTCGCGTATCTCCTGTATCGGACAAGGCTGATCCCACGATGGATCGCCATTCTCGGCGTCGTCGGCTATCCCGTGTTGTTGATCGGAACCGTGCTCGACATGTTCGACGTGATCGACGTGACGCAGGGCGCAGGCTTGCTTGCTGTGATCCCAGGTGGCCTTTTCGAGCTCATCCTCCCCATATGGCTCCTCGCCAAAGGGTTCACCACACCCGACCAGGACACCGCACCCACCAGCGTCAATCCGACTGGTCGGACCCTTTGAGAACCCTCTCTCGAGCGACGCGCGGTTGACACCCGCCGAGGAGTGGTGGGGTACCAACATGGTCGCACCGTGGGGCGGTAGGGGATTTCTCCCTCAACCAAGCCGGTAGGTTGCGAGTGCTGCACTCCAACCGAAAGCGGACCACCATGACCAACTCACCGAACCAGACCAACGGCTGGCCAACCCTGCCGACCGACGAATGGATCGACACGATCGAGGCTTTGCATCTTTGGAGCCAGGTGGTGGGCAAGATCCGTCTCGGATACGCACCCTGGCTCAACCACTCATGGGGTGTCACCCTCTATGTATCCACCAAAGGCCTGCGCACGTCGATGATCCCGTTCGGCAGCCAAGGCGTGGAACTAGAATTCGACTTCACCGCCCATCAACTTGACATCCACACCACCACGGGCCAACAGCGGTCGATCCCACTCCAACCCCAATCAGTGGCCGACTTCCATCAAGCGGTCCTCGACGCCATGACCTCGGTGGGCATGCCCGTGACCATCGACCCGATGCCGAGCGAAATCCCTGACGCCATCCCCTTTGATCGCGACACAGCCCAACGAAACTACGATCCCGACCACGCCCACACGCTCTGGCAGGCACTCGTACAGAGCGACCGGGCCCTCACCCGATTCCGGGCCGGATTCAAAGGCAAGGCCAGCCCGGTGCACTTCTTCTGGGGCAGCTTCGATCTGGCCACCACCCGATTCTCGGGGCGCACTGCGCCACCCCACCCCGGCGGGATCCCGAATTTTCCCCACGATGTGGCCCGAGAGGCCTACTCCCACGAGGTCACCAGCGTTGGGTTCTGGCCAGGAAACCGGGACGCCCCCGAACCCATCTTCTACGCCTACGCCTACCCGAACCCCGAGGGTTTCCCGAGCGCACAGGTGCAGCCCGCAGACGCGTTCTGGCTTGACGAGCTTGGCGAGTTCGTCCTCCCCTACGCTGCCGCCACCGCCGCCGAAGACCCCGACCACGTGCTTGCGTCGTTCTTCGATTCCACCCACGCTGCGGCCGCCGAGCTGGCCCAATGGGATCGCACTGCACTCGAATGCCATCCACCCGAAGGCCCGGAATGGTGGCGGACCCGACCGCACGAAACGGCATGAGTTCCGTGATCGAACTCCATTGACCCTGAGGATCGTCCCGTCGACTCCGAACGGGTTCAAAAGGGCGTAGATCTCAGTCCCAGCGGAAGAACCAGACGGCAAGCAAGCCGGCGACGATCGCATACGCCGCCATGACCAGGAGACTGGAAGTTTGGGGGACGCCACCTGCCCAGCTGTCAGACAGCGCCTGGACCGCGGCCCCAGCGGGTGTGTAGCTGCTGACGGTCTGGACCCCGTCTGGCATCACCTGGAGGGGGATGTAGACGCCCGCAAAAAACAGGAGTGGGAAGTACAGGAGCATCCCGATGCCCTGTGCCGAACTCGCCGTAGGTGCAACGGCTCCGATCAGCAACCCGAGGGCGAGGAGTGACACGGCACCCAAAGCGAACGAGACGATGAACCACCCCAGGCTCTCGGGGATCGAGATGTCAAAAACCAGCATCCCGACCACCACCGCCGCAACGGAAGCCACCGTCACCACCACCAACTGCACCACGAGGTGGGCCGCGACCAACACTCGTGGGTGAACCGGCGTCGTCGACAGCCGGCGCAAGATGCCACGCTCCCTGTCCCCTCCCAATGCGACGGGAAGCAGGAACACAGCCACCGTTGCGAGCCCGAGGACGATGCTCGTGGGTGCATACACCTCAACGAGACTCCTCCCGCTAAAGACGCGGTCTGGATTCGTGGCGTTGGGAAACGCCGTGCCGATGACCACGAGCAGTACCGACGGAAACACCAGTCCGAAAAAGACCGCCAACGGCTCTCTGAGGAAGACCTTGGACTGGGTCTTGGCGAGTGCGGTAAACGCAGACATCACGCACTCCCCTCATCTGTGGTTCCGAGCCGTCGTCCGGTCAAGGCAACGAACGCATCGTCGAGCGTGGTCTGGTCGACCTGGAACCGAGTGGGGACGATCCCGTGGCTTGCCAAAAGGGAGACAACCGAAAAGAGCAGCTTCTCGTTCCCTGTGACGACGATCTCGCCGTGGGAACGAGAGATCTCACTCACCTCAGGGAGCTCCCGCAACCAGTCGTCTTCGACGGCTTCTGAGGTTGTGAAGCGGATGCGTTGCTCAAGCCCAACGCTGTCGATGAGGCCCTGCGGGGTGTCAAGGGCGACCACGCGCCCCTCATCAATGAGAGCCAGGCGGTCCGCAAGCCTTTCGGCCTCCTCCATGAAATGTGTCACCAACAAGACCGTGACACCTCCATCTCGCAGTTCCTCGACGAGTCCCCACGTCTCTCGGCGGGCCTGGGGATCGAGACCGGTGGTGAGCTCATCGAGGATGACGGCCCGGGGTTGTCCGACCAGGGCGACTGCGATCGAAAGACGCTGCTGTTGACCCCCCGAAAGATTGGAGTAGCGCGTGTTGGCTTTGTCGCTGAGTCCGAGACGTTCGAGGAGGTCCCAAACGTTGAGAGGATCCTGATAGAAGGCAGCGAACGTCTCCACCACCTCTTTGACTTTCACACGATCCTGGAACCTGCTCTCCTGAAGCTGCACCCCCAGACGGTTCCGTACCTCGGCTCGGTCGTCGATCGGATCGAAGCCGAAGACGTGGATCTGGCCCGACTCCGGGGTGCGCAACCCAGCGATCGACTCGACCGTCGTGGTTTTGCCAGCCCCGTTTGGCCCGAGGATTGCGAAGATCTCCCCCTCCTCCACCGAGAAGGACACACCATCGACAACAACCCTGCCGTCGTAGCTTTTGACCAGACCGTCGACCTCAATCACAGGCACAACAACTCTCCCAGAAAATCGCAGGCGCTCGACTTTACCAAAGTACGCCATCCTTTGAGGAGATGGACCGTCGTGACTGGTTCGGGCCGACCGTTCCCTCCTGGGTGCAATAGAGTCACAGAAGCGGAGAAACGGAGGGATTGAACGTGGATGGTGTGTGGCCCGAACTGGTACTGATCGCGGTGCTGGTCGCCACCAACGCGGTGCTGTCTGGGACGGAGGTTGCACTGATCTCCCTCCGCGAACCCCAGCTCGCGCGTCTTGAGGCCCAGAGCCGCTCGGGGCAGGTCGTTGCCAGGCTCGCACGGGATCCCAACCGGTACCTCGCAACGGTCCAGATCGGGATCACGCTTGCCGGGTTCATGGCTTCTGCCGTCGCCGCGACAAGCCTTGCCAAGCCGCTGGTACCAGCCTTTTCGTGGGCGGGAAGTGCCGCCGAGACCGTTGCGGTCGTGGTGGTGACGATCATCCTTGCGTTTCTCACCCTCGTGTTCGGCGAACTCACCCCCAAACGGCTTGCGCTCCAACGAGCGGAGGGATGGGCAATGGTGATGGCCCGGCCACTCGACTGGTTCTCGACCGCCATGACTCCCTTCGTCTGGCTGCTCAGCGTGTCGACCGATGCGGTCGTTCGACTCTTTGGCGGCACACCGGGCGCTACACGCCAGGAGGTCGATCTGGCGGAACTTCGAGACACGATCCTCGCAACCGGCGGCCTGTCCCAGGACCACTCCGAGGTCTTTCTGGGAGCCTTCGACATCGTGGAGCGAACGGTTGCCGAGATCATGACGCCGAGGACCGACGTGCGGACGGTTGATGTCTCGGCCACCGTCGGGCAAGCCATCGACACCATGGTCGACTCTGGGTTCTCACGCCTGCCCGTGACCCTCGATGACCGCGGCCTTGACGCTGCGATCGGAATCGTCAGCCTTGCTGACCTCGTCAGTGTCGAACGACACGAACCGCTTTCCCCCTTTGTCCGGGAGGTACCAACGTTCCCCGAGAATGTGGACGTCCTCGTCGCCCTCCGGCGGCTTCAAGAGGTGCGAATCCAGATGGGGTTCGTCGTTGATGAGTTCGGTGGCGTGGAAGGCATCGTCACCACCGAGGACATCGTTGAGGAGATCGTGGGAGAGATCTACGACGAAGAGGACACAGATGTCGTCAGTGTCCAGGAGGGTCCGGACGGCAGCTTCCTCGTACCCGGCCGTTTCCCTGTCCACGATCTCGTGGATGTCGACATCCACGTCCCTGGCGGAGATTTCACGACCGTCGCGGGCCTCGTTCTTGCCGAACTCGGACACCTACCTGAGGTCGGCGAATCCGTCACCGTCGAGCAATGGCTCATCGAAGTCGTCGAACTCGACGGCACAGCCATCTCCAAAGTGCGATTCACCCCCGCCGAGGACCCCTGAAGACCCGGAAGAGCCTTCTCGCCGCATAATTGCCCCACTTCTTCCCATAATTTTGTCGCGAAATCCGTGATCATTGTGTGAACCGCAACACTTGAACTCCTGCCATGTTCTCGTGTAGGAATGTCGATTATCAACCGATATACTCCTACCAACTACTCCCCGCCGTCCGGATCTTCGGTTTCGAACTGGCGGGGATTATCTCTTCCGGCCTTGACCCGTGCGATCGAGACGGCGTGCCATGGCTGACCGGGTTGTTCTGTTTCTCGACTACCAGAACATCTACATGTCTGCTCGCACCCTCTTCCATCCCATCGGTGCACCTCACTGGAACGGGCAGATCGATCCTGTCAGACTCGCGCAACGGCTCGTCGATCGAAGCCCGTACGATCGCCAACTCACCGGTGTACGGATCTACCGCGGCATCCCCGACTCCACAAAGGATCCGAAGGGATATGGTGCCTGCCAACGACAAATCGCTGCGTGGACGAGCACACAGAAAGTCGACGTCATCACTCGGACCCTTCGGTATCCATATCTATGGCCGGCCGAGAAGCCTGAGGAAAAGGGTGTCGACGTCGCCTTGGCAATTGATTTCGCCCTGATGGCTGTCGACGACGAGTACGTCGGGGGCGAACCGGCCAACTTCCTTGACGTTGGCGTACTCATGTCGGTCGACACCGACCTCAAACCCGCTCTTGAAGCAGTTGTCCAAAACAGCGACGCGCGAGCCGAGGTCGCGGCCTGGTCGAACCCCCAAGGCTATTCGCGACGACTCAGCATCAAGGCTCAGAATCTGTGGTGTCACTGGCTCGACGAAGACGACTACCACAAAGTCCAGGACACACGTGACTACGCCATTCCGTAGACGAGAATCTCCGACGCTCGCGGGACGACGTCGGTAACCATCTTGGCGCATCCAGCCATGCCGAGATTTCCGCGGTGCAGATCGACGAACTCGTCAAACAGTGGCTGCAAACCTCGACACTGTCCGCAAGGGCTCCATAACCGACATGTCCAAAGACGTTCTTGACAACCGAACGTATGTTCGATATCATGGGAGGTATGAAGACACCTACCCCCACTACGGGCGGGGTCTTCGGAGAGGACGCCAGCGCCAAGGTGCTGGCCGAAGAACTCGCTGATAGATACAACCGAATCAGCGACGACGATCTTGAGGCATCGATTGTCGAGCTGAAACAACACATCGACGCACAACATGCTGACCTGCTGTTGCGGGTTGCTGAGTACCATCGCCGAGATCTTGGACAACTTCGGCATTTCCTGTCCACGGTTGGATGGGTGAAACAGGCATTGCGACTCACCTCGGCCGCAGCATCATCAATGGTGCGTTCGGCGCGGAGCCTTGTGGCAATGCCGTTGGTTGCCGACTCAGCGTCTTTGGGCAGGATCACCCCCGAGGGTGTTCGGCTTCTCGTTCACGCACGGCGCCGGCATCCCGACGAATTCTCGGTACACGAAGAGGTGTTTGCCGACATCGCCCAATACCTCGACACGAAGGACCTTCGAAGAGCGATCGAGCATTGGGAACAGCAGATTGACTACCCGTCTGCTCTTGCCAAGGTGAAAGCTCAATATCACCGCCGCCGCTTCTCGATGGCACAAACCTGGGACGGCATGTGGCATCTCAGCGGTGAGCTCGACCCAGAAACCGGCTCGCTTGTAGATACAGCGATACGGTCCATCGCTGACCGCGAGAACCTCGCGGCGTCACGCGAGGACTCCACCGATACCAGGTATCCATGGCAACGCCGTGCCGACGCATTGGGCGACCTGTGCTCCTTCTGGCTCTCAAACAGTGACAAGATCGGTACCTCGGGTGGATCGAAACCGACGCTCATCGTCACCGCAGGCATCGAGTCAATACTCGGCTTGAAGAAAGAACTTCCTTCCATTGACGGGTTGGTGTTCGACCCGGACGAAATGCGCAGGATCATCTGCGACTCGGCCGTTGTACGAATCATCCTCGATTCTGAGGGCGAGCCGCTCAACGTCGGGAGGCAATCCCGCACCGTCACCCCAGCCATCCGACGGGCACTGGACCTCAGAGATGGCGGTTGCATCTGGAATGGATGTGACGCACCGCCGTCGTGGTGCGATGCCCACCATCTCATCCACTGGGTCGACGGCGGCGAGACGAGCCTGACCAACATGGTGCTCCTGTGCCGCCGCCACCACCGAGCCGCCCACGAACAATCAGGCGATCCGCCCGGCGAAGTTCCGCCGTAGTCACGGATATCGAGCGCTTGGTTCAAGATGCTTGACACGGCTGTGATCAGTGTTTGATCTCAACTGCACCAAACATCACCGATGCGTTCGATTCCTGCCAAGTTCGGCTCGTACTGCTCGGCGATATCGAGCTAATCTCCCAACGGATTCGACGCTGAACAGTTCTTCCCAACATCGAATCAAAGGCTGTGAATCGATGACCGACACTCGGACCCTCACCGAAATGATGCACTCAACGATGCCGCTCAGTGCACATCTGAACATCGAGGCGACCGAGTTCACCCCCGAAAAAGTCGTGCTGCAGCTCCAATGGGCAGATCATTTGTGCACAAGCAACGGGCTGCTCCACGGTGGAACCGTCATGGCACTTGCCGACTCGGCTGGAGGAGCCAGCGCATTCCTCAACCTGCCAGAGGGTGCCAGCGGTACCGCAACGATCGAATCGAAGACGAACTTCCTGGGGGGTGTGACTGCTGGAACCGTGATCGCGACGGCCAGACCCCTCCACAAGGGGTCCACGACCATCGTGGTGGAAACCGAAGTCACGAACAACGATCGTCTCGTCGCCAAGGTCACCCAGACCCAAGCCGTGCTCCGCCAACAGACGCCGTAGCCGGGCGGGCCGCATCGTCAACTTGCGCGTTTGGCACGGCTGTGATCAGTGTTTGATCTCCACTGCACCAAACATCGCTGTTGCGTTCACCACCAGAGTGGGGGCAGATGAGCTGAGGCTGTCCTTCTTGGTGGCGTTCTCCAACCCACCAAAGATCGGAAAGCCCCTGAGATCCACATGCCATCCGGCGGGCACCGTGATCTCGGTCGCTCCGAACGCCGTGAAGACCTCGATCGTTGCGTCGGGTGCCAGCTCGGCGTTGCTCAGATCAAACTCAATTCCGCCAAACAACACCGAAAGGGAACCCCCTTCAAAGTGTTGTGAGCGAGAGGCCAACTTGCTTCCTGAAAACACGGTGAAGTTCGAGACGGTGTCTTTGGTCTCGGCAGTCCGATCACGTTGTCCAAACCGGAAGATCACCAAGAGACCCACGAACACCAGGATCGCTGGCCAGAGGAAGTCGCCAACGTCGACAATATCGAGCGCGGAGAGAAGCAACGCAACCCCAACCGCTGTCACGATCAACGGGGCGGCCCAACGACGCGGGTTGGCGATCCACATCAGGAGGCCAGCAACGATCACGAATACCGGCCACCACGATGCAAAGACATCGCTGGCCTTGAGGACGTCCAGGTTGTCCAGGAGCAGGATCACACCCACCGCAACGATCACAGACCCGACGTAGAGCCGACCCCAGTTCATGAAACCTCCTCGCCTATGTCACACTCTAGACACTGGTGCGTCAGCAGCCGAGTGCGTAGGCGATGGCGTCACAGACGCGTTGAAGGTCTTTGTTGCTGATCGCTCCGACCTGTTTCGTGAGCAATGTCTGGGGGACCGTGTGAAGACCGTCGCAGTTGACCACTGACTCCTGATCAACACCAGCGGCCACATGGTCGATGGGGACCTCAGCTGCCAGTCCGCGCATGGTGGATGTGACTTCAGCAATGGTGACCAATGCACGATATTCGAGCACCTCGTTGCGGGTGAGCACCACGACGGGCCGGCGTTTACGACCGACCTCGGCAAGCCAGACCTCTCCCCGTTTCACTCAGAGCTCCAGGCTTCAGCATCAGTCCAGAACTCATCTGGCTCCTCAGGATGCCGCTTGTAGGCTTCCCTGTCGTTCTCGATGAGTGCGGCGTGGACAGCCGAGGCGACACCGCGGCGCGCCGCGGCGGAGATGTTGATGCCCAACTCGCGCGCTTGGCGTGCGAGGGACTCTTCAAGCGTGAACGTTGTACGTGTTGCCATATTCTGATGCTAGCATCCGATTATAGCGTTTATGGCTAGTCGCATCGAGAGCGCTCCGGATTCAACCAGCCCAAGGGGCTCCGAAACCTGGCCGACTGTTAGCATCCCGTGCCATGGCCCCTTGCGCCAACCATCGGCGACCCTCCCGCAAGCAACGCGACCAAGACACGAGCATCCCGTGACCGACTATGGGCGTCCGGTCTCCTTTGGCATTTTCCCCACCCCCGAGGCCGCCAATCTCAGCAGCCTTTGGGAAGCGGTCCACATTGCCGATCAGGAGGGCCTCGACCTCATCGGGATCCAAGACCATCCGTACCAGCGGCGGTTCGTTGACGCCCTCACCCTGCTCACCGCGGTTGCTTCGCGAACCGAGCGGATCACGGTCTTTCCTGATGTCGCCAGCCTTCCCCTGCGCCCTCCAGCGGTCCTGGCGAAGACTGCAGCGTCGATCGATCTCCTCAGCGGCGGCCGTTTCGAACTCGGACTCGGTGCAGGCGCCTTCTGGGAAGCAATCACCGCCATGGGCGGTCCGAACCGGACTCCCGGGCAAGCACTCCAGGCCCTGCGTGAAGCCATCGACGTCATCCGGCTCATGTGGAGCGGCGAACGGGCGGTCCGCTACCAAGGTGAGCACTATCAACTCGCTGGTGTCAAACCCGGTCCACAACCCGCCCACGACATCGGCATCTGGCTCGGTGTCTACGGTCCTCTGGCGCTGCGTCTTCTCGGTGAAACCGCCGATGGCTGGATCCCCTCGATTCCTTCGATGCCCGTCGCAGACCTCAACACGCGTCACGGGATCATCGACGAAGCAGCGCTGGCGGCAGGGCGCGACCCGGCCGTCATCCGTCGCCTCGCCAACGTCAACGGGGTGATCACCGATCACGAGTCGGAAGGATTCCTCCGTGGACCCACCGACCAGTGGGTCGACCAGCTCACCGATCTCGTCGTCAACCACGGCATCGATAGCTTCCTACTTTGGCCTGACGGCGACCTGATCGATCAGACCGCTCGCTTCGCACTCGTCGCTGAAGCCACCCGATCGGCAATCGGAGCCCGAACGGAATAGCGAAGCGAGAAGCACATGTGGTGTTATGAGTCCGAATCTTTCGACGCGGAACTGTCGGTGAATTCGAAATGCTGGCCAGTCGGGCTGACCACACCTTCGCTCCCAGGACTCGATGGTGACTAGGTTTGAAGAGGCCTTTGGCTGGTGTCTCACAGGAGGTGAATGATGGACCACCCGACTTTCAAGGCGGCCGATCCTCAATATGAGGCCCGGGTCCGTGCGAGTTTCGGGCGACAGGAGATGATGAGAACACTCGGCGTGCGCATCACCAGTCTCGGACCGGGGTGGATCGAACTTGAATTCGACCATGACGAGAGATTCACGCAACAGCATGGGTTTCTCCATGCCGGAGCCATTGCGGCTGTGCTCGATTCAGCCTGCGGCTACGCGGCCTTCTCCCTCATGCCCGATGATGCAGCAGTGCTGACTGTCGAATACAAGATCAACTTGCTGAAACCAGCCAGCCACGACCGTTACAAGGCCACGGGAATCGTGGTCAGGTCAGGTCGGACACTCACCGTGTGCCGCGGCCAGATCGAACCTGACAGCGGCGAGCCAATCGCAATAATGACCGGCACCCTGGCAACCGTCACGGGAACGAGTATCCAGCATTGACCGGACATCACGTTCCGCTGGAGTCCAGTTTGCTCGGTGACTGAAGTTACGGCGCGGACGCCCGGCTCATGGGCAATCCTGGATGGGCCGTTTTCTACGATCAGAGCCTGGGATCGTCGGCGCGACAGAACGGGTGATCGGCGTTGCCTACCCGAGGGAATGGATCGACACCAATGGCATTCAAACGGCCGCGTACACTTGCCACTCGTCGGGCACACCTTTAAGGGTATGGATCCCGCGATCTTCGAACTCGATCCCTGATCCGGCAACCAGGTCTTTGACGGTTCGAGATACAAGCACCTCACCCGGACCGGCGAGTGCCCCGACACGAGCTCCAATGTGAACAGCCAGACCGGCAACATCTTCACCGACGATCTCGATCTCACCGGTATGGAGGCCGGAACGCACGACGACCCCAAGGGGTCGAAGCGTCTCAACGATCGATTGGGCCGCTTTGATTGCCCGTGCCGGCCCGTCGAACGTGGCGAGAAAACCGTCGCCTTGTGTGCCGATCACCCGGCCCCGAAATCTCTCCACCTCGGTGCGGACTGCTGCATTGTGTCGCTCGAGTAGCTCGCGCCAGGCGCGGTCCCCCAACCGTGCGGCCATTTCGGTGGAGCCCACGATGTCGGTGAAAAGCACGGTCGCCAGCGTCCGCTCCGGACTCAAGCCGGTCCGGTAACCGGTTATGAACTCCTCGATCTCAGCCAGAATCAGATCTGCCCCAGCTGCGTTGAGCAAATGATCGGCCCCGGGAATCTCAACGAATGTGGCGTTTGGGATCTGTGAAGCGATCCAGCGGCCTTCGTCGACCTTGACATCAGCGTCGTCGGTTCGATACAGACAGAGCGTTGGTGCCTGGACGCTGGACAGGATGCGGGTGGTGTCGATCTGGGTGTTCATCTCCAACAGGTGGGCGGCGGCCCTCGGGCTGGACCCGAGTCGTAGGTAGCGTGCCAACCAGTTACGGAACGCCTCATCGCCCATTCGGCTCGGCGCAATCCAGGAAGGGAGGGCGTCGGGATCACCGAATGTCCGCTCGACTTCCTCGATCTCAGCCGCCCGTCTTTCAACAGACGGTGCCCACGGATAATCCGCAGAGGGGATCCTCTTGGCGTAACAACCAGCAAGTATCAGACCTTCGGTTCTCCGCGGATAGGTCGCAGCGAAGAGAATGCTCATGTTGCCGCCTTCAGAGTGACCCAGCAAAGTGGCCTTCTCAGAGCCCACCGCGTCCATGACGGCTCGAACGTCGTCCATCCGTTCCTCAAGGGTCGGCATCTGATCGAGTGGCACGGGATCAGACATGCCAGTACCGCGTTTGTCAAACAAGATGAGGCGCGAAAACGACACCAGCCTGCGGAGGAATCGTGCCATTGAGGGCTCCTCCCACATCACCTCAATG
>DIDS01000029.1 GCA_002418265.1 Acidimicrobiia bacterium UBA5794
GGTGGTGTTCCAACCGTGTTCACCGATGTGGCGACATCGGAGTTGACGAAGTACGCCTCCAATGCGTTTCTGGCAGCCAAGCTCTCGTTCATCAACGAGATGGCCGACCTGTGCGAACAGACCGGGGCCTCGATCGAAGACGTCGCTACGGGGGTCGGGCTCGATTCACGCATCTCGGCATCGTTCCTCAACGCCGGACCCGGATATGGAGGGTCGTGCTTCCCCAAGGACACACAGGCGCTGGTGCAAAGCGGTATCGAACACGGTTCGCCTTCTCGCATCGTCGCTGCAGCCGTTGAGGTGAACGCCACACGCCGCCTGGCCATGATCGAAAGAATCGTCAACATCCTCGGTGGTGACATCACCGGACGGTCGATCGGGGTACTTGGCATCACCTACAAGGCCAACACCGACGACCTTCGGGAAAGCCCTGCGGTGGAGATCGTCAGTGGACTCATCGAACGCGGTGCAGCCATAACCATCTACGACCCACAAGGAATGGACAACGCGGCCCGAGCGCTTCCGACCGCCACGTTTGCCTCCGACCCGTACGCAGCCATCGCCGGGGCGGACGTCGCCGTCATTCTCACGGAGTGGCCCGAGTTCGCCGACCTCGACCTTGAGCGGGTTCGAAACGGCTTGGGGATCCCCCGTGTCATCGATCTGCGCAACCTGTTTCCCGTTGATGTGATGGCATCAGCGGGCCTCGAATACCACTCCGTTGGAAGGCCCACGTCCATTCCACGTATCTGATTCAGGTGAATCATCGCGAAAGGGAAAGGATGCGGCCCAAGCGCAATATGCTTGGTGAAGGCGCGGCAAACAAGCACACGGCGACAACAAGCAAACCATGACAAGCCGACCGCGCTGGAAATTTTTTTCATCAACATTCCCATGAGGAGCAGAGACGGTGTCGGACGAAACCCTGACCGAAGCGAAACCCGAATCGAAAGCAGAACCTGGTCCAGAGCCGCAACAGATCACTGACGTCGTCATCCGCTTCGCAGGAGATTCCGGTGACGGGATGCAGCTGGCAGGGACGCAGTTCACGGCAAGCTCTGCGCTCTTCGGAAATGATCTGGCCACGCTCCCGAACTTCCCCGCTGAGATCCGCGCCCCCGCCGGAACGATCGCAGGGGTTTCGTCCTTCCAGGTACACATTGCCGATTGGGATGTCCTGACGCCGGGTGACGACCCGGATTGTCTGGTTGCGATGAACCCGGCAGCTCTCAAGGCACACCTCGGCGACCTCGTCAAGGGTGGACTCCTCATCATCAACTCGGACGCTTTCGAGGACCGCAACCTCGTCAAAGCTGGCTATGACTCCAATCCGCTCGACAACGGGACCCTCGACGCATACCAGGTCGTGACAGCACCCATGGATGAACTCACCAAGATCGCCGTGAAGGACTCCGGTGTCAAAGGTCGTGAAACACTTCGTTCCAAGAACTTCTTTGCCCTCGGGCTCATGTCTTGGATCTACACCCGGCCGCTCGAACCGGTGATCGACTGGATTGGAGACAAGTTCGGAACCGACACACCCGTTGGCAAGGCCAACGTGTTGGCGTTGAAGGCCGGATACAACTTTGGAATCACGACCGAGTCGTTCCACTACACCTTTGAGATCAAGCCTGCCTCTCTGCCCCCGGGTGAGTACACGAACGTCACCGGAAACACCGCAACAGCATGGGGCCTGGTCGCGGCGGCCGACAAGGCGAAACTTCCCCTGTTCATCGGTTCATACCCGATCACACCGGCGACGGCCATTCTTGAGGAGCTCGCACGTCACAAGAACTTCGGAGTCAAGACCTTCCAGGCTGAGGACGAGATTGCCGGAATCGGTTCTGCCGTCGGTGCTTCCTTCGCCGGACGACTCGCTGTCACGACCACGTCAGGCCCCGGTCTTGCCCTCAAATCTGAAATTTTGTCCCTCGCGACGATGATCGAACTCCCTCTGATTGTTGTGGACGTGCAGCGCGGTGGCCCATCAACGGGCCTGCCGACCAAGGTTGAGCAGTCCGATCTGCTGTTTGCCATGTACGGTCGACACGGGGAGGCCCCGCTGCCGATCGTGGCAGCGGCGGCACCCTCTGACGCTTTTGATGCCGCCTTTGAGGCGGCCAGGATCGCCCTCAAGTTCATGACACCGGTGATTCTGTTGACCGATGGATACATCGCAACGTCATCAGAACCGTGGAGGCTTCCCGACGTCGATGCATTGGCAGACATCTCGGTCCCGTTCGCCACACACACTGAGGAGGACGGTCCATTCCTGCCCTATCTGCGTGACCCGGTGACGTTGGCTCGACCCTGGGCCATTCCCGGCCAGGCAGGTATGGAGCATCGTGTCGGCGGTTTGGAGAAGGACGCAACCACCGGCAACGTCTCGTATGACCCGGACAACCACGATGCAATGACCCGCACACGCATGGACAAGATCGCCCGCGTCGCCGATGACATCCCTGATGTCGAGGTCTACGGTGAGAGCGACGAACTGCTCGTTCTCGGATGGGGGTCAACCTATGGCGCGATTCGCACCGCGGTGAATCGGGTCAACAAGGCCGGGCGATCCGTTGCCCATGCACACCTGCGGTATCTCAACCCGATGCCCCAGAACCTTGGTGAAGTGTTGAAGCGTTACAAGCAGGTGCTGATTCCTGAAATCAACATGGGGCAGCTGGCGACGCTCATCCGGGCCGAGTATCTCGTGCCGACGGTGTCGTACAACAAGGTGCAGGGTCAGCCGATGCGGGCACGCCAGATCGAAACATACATCAACAGACTCCTTGATGGGGAGGACCTCACATGACAGACACAGCACGCTACCAACGCTCAGACTTCCAGACGGATCAAGAAGTTCGTTGGTGTCCCGGATGCGGGGACTACACGATCCTTGCTTCGGTCCAGACCTATCTCGCTTCACTCGACATTGATCGTGACAAGCATGTGTTCGTTTCCGGCATCGGCTGTTCGAGCCGGTTCCCCTACTACATGAACACCTACGGGATGCATACCGTCCACGGGCGGGCGCCCACATTCGCCACCGGGGTCGCAGTGTCGAACCCTGAGCTCACGGTGTGGGTCATCACCGGTGACGGCGACGGTCTTTCGATCGGCGGCAACCACCTCATCCATGCGCTGCGCAGGAACGTGAACCTCAACATCGTGTTGTTCAACAACCAGATCTATGGGCTCACGAAGGGCCAGTACTCCCCCACATCCGAGGTCGGGAAGAGAACGAAGACGTCACCGTCGGGTTCGATCGATCGACCCTTCAACCCGGTGAGCCTTGCGCTCGGTTCCGAGGCTGCATTTGTGGCGAGGACGCTCGACATGGAACGCAACCACACCATTGCGATGTTGAAGGCAATGCACGAGCACGAAGGTGCCGGTCTGCTTGAGATCTACCAGAACTGCAACGTGTTCAACGACAAGGCGTTCAGCGATCTCACGGACAAGGACACCCGTGACGGAAACCGCATCTGGCTCGAGGATGGCAAGCCGATCGTCTTTGGTCACAACAACGAATACGGCGTCGTTGTCGACTCCGAGGGTGCCAAGATTGTCGAAGTCGGCGTCGTTGGTCTCAACAACATCCACGTCCACCATGCCGACGACCCCAACCCGGCGGTCGCCTTTGCGCTGTCGCGGATCTCCCAGGGCCCCTACGGCCCGACCCCGCTCGGGGTCTTCCGCAATGTCAAGGTGCCAAGCTACGGCAAGGTCCTCGAACAGCAGATTGCGGCAGCACAGGAATCAAAGGGCCCAGGCGACCTCGCCACCCTCATCCGCTCCCGCGGCACCTGGACCGTCGACGCGTAGCGCCGGCAACGTACTCCAACAAGTCCATGACTTAGTGGGGATCTGTAATAGATTGGGTCCAGCACAGCTCGTTGGCTAAACAGATATCAGACAGATATCAGACAGATATCAGACAGATTGGTGGGTCCGTGCGAACCAAGCTCATACCGGCTCTCGTTATCGCGTTACTCGGGATATTTCCGGTTGCAACGGCCGTTGCGGCTCCGCCGGAAACAACGGTCTCGTTCGAGGGATCAGGGTTCGGTCACGGTGTTGGGGCAAGCCAGTACGGTGCCTACGGACGGGCTCTCGACGGTCAGACATACCAACAGATTCTCGTCGGCCCAAACGGCTACTACCAAGGGGCAACGCTCAAGACGATGGGCGTCGACATCGTCGATCCCGGAACGGTGTTCACCAACGTCGCCTCTGACGTCTCGGCGACCGTCTTTACCGTCAAACAGCTTTCGACCAATCCCGTCTCCGGTGTGCAGTTCGTCCGTGAAGCTCAGGGTGGGTCACCCCAAACGGTGGTTGTGCTCGGAAACAACGACACGGTCTCTGTCACCGACACCACGCCCGGCTCAAATCAGCCGGGTGGTTGCTCCGTTTCGTACATCCTGAGTGGCAACCCAATCGATCTTGGCATCGGGGGCTGCGATGTTACGCTGTCGCTCGTTGGGGGAAATACCAATCCCGACTACCTCATCAGCGCCACGAACTGCCGCCGACTGAACGACTGCACCTTCGGATATGGCGTGGCGCTCCGATCCGTGGACAACGCAAGCTCACAGCGCACGGTCTTTGACACCATCGGAGGCTGTGTTGGGTGTCCCGTCTGGCAGGGCTTCGACCTTGTCTTGGAGGCCACCCTCAACGACTACACACTCGGGATCAAAGAAGTGCCATACGCATGGCCAGCCGAGGCACTCAAAGCCCAGGCGATTGCCGCGCGCTCCTACGCTGCTTCCTTCGTTGCGGGTGTCGACCATCGGGCACGAGGATGCTTTTGTGACGTGAGGAACGACTCGTCATCACAAGTGTTCGTTGGATGGACACAGAACAGAATCTATTGGGAGAACTGGGATGCCGCAACGCGGCAAACCAACGGCGTCGTCGTCAGCCACCCACAGGCGCCGGATCAGCAAATTGTCCGGGCGTACTACTCGTCGTCAAATGGCGGTGCATCGGAAGCGTCAGGAGAGAAGTGGAAGGAGCAACATCCGTACCTTGTCTCGATCCCTGATCCTTGGTCGCTGACGGCCCCCGACAACCAATACGCCTCCTGGTCGGTGCCCACGACGGCCGGGGATCTCGTGTTGCGGGCTTGGGGGCAAGCAGCGAACTATGAATTGACCGACGCCGAAGTCATCGAAACCAACACGTCCGGAAGTGCGAAGACCATCCGATTCACCGCCAAGGATGCCAACGGCACCATCCACACGCGAGATTTCCCGGTTACCACCGTCTTTGGCTGGTACGAGTTGCCGAGCTGGTATTTCACGATCAACGTTTCGGGTCTGTCTGGCACATTCGTCGATGACGACGGTTCGATATTTGAGGACGACGTTGAATGGTTGGCGGCCAAGGGCATCACGAAAGGCTGTACGGCGACCAAGTTCTGCGGCAGCTCCCCCGTCACCCGTGGTCAACTTGCGGCTCTCGTCCACCGGGCACTCGACCCTTATCTCTCTGTGGACATGGGCAACGCGATCAGTTTCTCAGATACCGCTGGCACCGAGTTTGCAGCCGACATTGCATGGTTGAGTGCTGCAGGTATCACGATGGGTTGCGAGTCCGGCAAGTACTGCCCGCACCAGACAACAACTCGTGGACAGATGGCAGCATTCCTCCAGCGCGCATTCGGCGACCTGATTCCGGCACCGACACCGCAGCCACACGGGTTTGGCGACGTTGCCAGCAACACGTTCCAGACAAACATCCAGTGGCTCGCCGACACCGGGATCACGACGGGTTGTTCCACAACGGCATTCTGCCCCCTGGGCATCGTCAATCGATACCAGTTTGCAGCGTTCGTTCACCGAGCGTTCATCGCAGCAAGCCTCCCCTAGCGGTACGCCTCTCACTTGGACGGACAGTGGGCGGTAACCTGCGCTGGGAATGAGCCAACCAACCGTTTCTGTCATCGTCGCGACCTTCAACGAGGAAGCCAACATCGACCATGTCCTCGATGTCGCTCTCTCTGAGGCGACCGTGGTTGAGGCTCTTGTGGCCGATGGAGGTTCGAGCGACGCCACCATCGGCCGTGTGCTCGCACGGTCAGAGATCGATCCACGGGTGCGTCTGCTCGACAACCCTGACCAGGGCCAGTCAGCCGGGTTGAACCGGGCGGCCAATCACGCGACCGGTGATCTCCTCGTTCGACTCGACGCCCACACCCGATACGCAGACGACTATGTCGCAACATCACTCGCTTCGTGGGCTCCCGCAACCGCTGTGGGAGGACCGATGCTTGCCGAGGGCGACACAAAGTGGGCACAAGCAGTCGCTCTTGCCATGAAGAATCCCCTTGCCATCGGTCCGGCGCGGTTCCGCCATGCCAACAAGGTCGAGGAAGTCGACACCGTCTATCTCGGGACGTTTGAACGGGAACGGTTCCTCGACCTCGGTGGCTATCGGACATTTCCGAGCGGAACCGTCGAGGACACGGACTTCTACTCCCGATGGCGGGCTGCGGGTGGAACTGTCATCGTCAACCCGGCAATCGTGAGTTGGTACAAGCCGAGATCCACGTGGCGTGACATTCTCCGCCAATACTTCCGATATGGCGTCGGGAAGGCGGAATTGGTGTGGCTCAACGGGCGTCTGCCGACTCCCCGCCCTCTTGCACCGGTTGTGTTTGTTGCTGCCTTGGCTGTGACAGGACTGATCGCCATTGGCTGGAGACGGGCCGGGTGGACGTGGATCCCACTTGCGGCGTTGGGTGCCATCTGGGTCGGAGCGCTTGGATCGGTGGCTGCTCGAGCCAAGAAATTTCGTCTCCGCACCGCGATCGTGGCTGGAACCATGCATCTGGCATATGGTGCCGGATTCTGGAAAGGTCTCGTATCGGGCCGCCCGAAGGTCAAGACACTCGGAATGGTCGAAACCTCAGACGTCTCGGACTGAGAATTCGCCGTCGCTTGCTCGGCTGCGGAAGTCGTCCACGGTTGCGTCGATCCCGTCACTGAGTGACACCGATGGCTCGAAACCCAGCGCTGTGAGCCGATCGATCGAACCGACCCGGTACGGCACCCCCGACGGTTTGGTTGAATCGAACACCAGCTCAAGATCATTCCCAACGGCCCTGTTGATAATCCTCGCCAGATCGGCGATCGTGTGTGGCACCCCCGAATCGATGTTGTACACACCCCCCGGTACACCACGGTCGAGTACGGCAACGACACCGGCTGCTGCATCGGCAACGTACAGGAAGCTCCGCACCGCACTGCCATCACCCCACACGTCGACGCCTGAGCCGGGTCCTGCCTCACAGAATCGTCGAACCAGGGCGTGAACCACCGTTGAGCGGGTCTCGTCATAGGGTGCACCGGCACCGTAAATGTTCCCGAATCGGCCGATCACGACCCGACGACCATGGGTGCTCCCCCACCATTTTGCAATGACCTCGTCAGATGCCTTTGACCAGGCGTACTGTGTCGGGTCGTCGGTGCTCGAAACGATCGGAGCAGTCTCATCGAGTGGAGCCTCTGCGTTTCGGTATACAACCTGGGATGACGCGATGAACACGTCAGCGATGCCCAAAGTGGCACAGGCGTCCAGGACGCTGTCGGTGACGGCACGGTTTGATCGATAGAGCCCAGAGGTGTCCTGCATCTGGATGCCGCCAGCCCGGGCGGCCAGGTGGATCACGGATGTACAACCCTCAAGAGCTTCAGTGGTTGCTGCGGTGTCGGTGACATCAGCAACCCGGACCTCGACACCGTCGAACGGTGTGTGCTCTTGGGACACCACCATCGGAGTGTGGCCCGCATCGGTCAAGGCCGAAACAACATGCCTCCCGATGAACCCACCGCCACCGATCACCGCGGTCTGGGTGTGGTTCATCGTTTCGATTCGTACTGTGCGATGTCGGATTCGACCATTTCGCGCACCAGCTGTTCAAACGTTGTCTCGGGCATCCATCCGAGCGTTTCCGTCAGCTTTGTGATGTCTGCCTGGAGGTAGTCAACCTCGGCGGGACGGTAGAACCTGGGATCCACCTCGACATAGTCCTGCCAATCAAGGTCAACGACCCCGAAGGCTGCGTCGAGGAAATCCCGGACCGAGTGGGAAACGCCGGTTCCAACGACGAGGTCGAGTGGCTCGTCGTGGTTGACCATCAGGTGCATCGCCTTGACGTAGTCCCTGGCGTGTCCCCAATCCCGCCTGGCGTCGAGGTTGCCGAGGTACAGCTTGGTCTGTTCCCCCGACATGAGCCGAGGAATCGCTGAGGTGATCTTGCGGGTGACGAACTCCTTGCCGCGTCGTGGACTTTCGTGATTGAACAGGATGCCGTTGGAGGCGTGGATGCCATAGGACTCGCGATGGTTGATCGTCGCCCAGTAGGCGTAGACCTTCGCCACGGCATACGGGCTGCGTGGGTGGAAGTGTGTGTCCTCGCCCTGGGGCGGCGGCGACGAGCCGAACATCTCGCTACTCGATGCCTGGTAGTACCTGATGCCGGGATCGGTGGTCCTGATCGCTTCGAGGAGGCGAACGGCACCGAGACCGGTGACATTGCCAGTGTGGATCGGCTGATCAAAGCTTGCCCGGACATGGCTCTGTGCGGCGAGGTTGTAGATCTCATCGGGGTGGAGGTCGTCGACGAGACGTCCGAGGGAGTGGGAATCCCCCAGATCGGTGACGTGGAGTGTCACGGCAGGTTCGTCACCCGTCACGAGATGACCGACACGGGTGTCCTCAAGGTCCTGGGTCGTCGTGCGGATCGTGCCATGGACGTCATAGCCGAGCGTCAGCAGGTATTCGGCCAGATAGGAACCGTCCTGGCCGGTTATCCCTGTGATCAGTGCTCGTTTGGTCTCCACCGTTGGACCCCTTGGTTGGTTGTGTGGGTTTGTTGTGTGGGTTTGTTGTGTGCGTCCTAGTCTGTGGCGGTCAGCGTACCGGAAGGTGTCGGGAAACCAGCATGAAGGTCGTCTTCGCCACCCACGCGTACGCCCCCGTCGTGGGTGGCGCCGAGCGTTACGCACAGGGCCTGGCGGAGGCCTTGGCTGGGCTCGGCCACGAAGTGCATGTGCTGACGCCGAATCGTGTCTCGGCCGAGGCGTTCTACACCACAGGATATTCTCGGGCAGGGGTCGCCTCGGAGACCATGGGCGGTGTTGCCGTGCATCGGCTACGGCTTGACCCTCCATTGCTCTCATCGTTCGGGGGTGCCAGCCACTCGCTGCTTTCAGACACCCGAAGGCAGCGGATGTGGAACAGCTACGAGCGTGCACTCCACGACACGATCGCCGATCTCAGCCCCGAAGTAACGATCACCCTCCCCCACGACTTCCCGAACGTCGCCGCGGCCCTCACGGCCCGTGCCCGTGGCATCGGCGTGTACGCCCCGCTTCTCCATGAACAGGATCCTGCATGGGATATTGACACGATTGCCACGCTGGTCGCACAGAGCGACAGGGTTCTCGCTATGACCCATTGGGAGCGCCGGCGCCTGATCGACGCCTACGGGGCGACCCCGGAAGCCACGTTGGTGGTCCCTCCCGGTGTGGAAGCTCCCGATGTGGAAACGGTCGCCGCCTCGGGTCGAGACGCGCCGTACGTTCTCTCGGTCGGTCGCAGAACGGCGAGCAAGAACCTCCCCGCGACAGCCGCGGTCGTGTCTGCCCTTCGCTCCGAGGGCTTTGATCTGCAACACCTCGTCGTCGGACCGGGAGACGCTCACCAGCTCGACGATTCGTTGGACGCATTCGGTGACGCTGTCGAGGTCGTCGGTGAGGTCGATGAGGCAACCAAGTGGAGTCTGATCAAAGGTGCCGTTGCGATGGTGTCGATGTCTGAACATGAGTCCTTCGGCATCGCCGCCGTCGAGTCGTGGCGGATGGGTCGACCCATCATCGCCCTTCAGACACCCGTGTCGAAAGAATTGGTCAGCCACAACACCGACGGCTTCCTCGTCAAGGATGCGTCCGGTCTCCACGATGCCGTGGAAACCCTGTTGCAAGACCCCGACCGCGCCACCACGATGGGCACAGCCGGCTTCGAACACGCCAAACAGTTCTCCTGGCAAACATCTGCCGAGATCTTCCTAGAAGCCGTACCGGTCCCCCCTTCAGGGGGGACAACAGAGGAGCGCAGCGACGATGCAGCGGAGCCACGACCCCA
>DIDS01000031.1:0-4648 GCA_002418265.1 Acidimicrobiia bacterium UBA5794
AGCCAATGCCCGATAACAGTCATATACAAACCTTGACCCCTCCAGGAAAGATTGCCTTCGTCAAGGGTGGGCGCCAGGTTGATCCGATCGCACCCGTTCCCCATGCTGCCGTGACACTCAGAGTAGCGATCGAGAGCAAGGCAGGGAAGATGGATCGTGGAATCGAGAGGCGCTGGCACGTCAGCGCCTCCGAGAAGCCATGACGGGAACTGACGTGCGCACTTCAATCTGGATATTTCCTGATCGTTCGGCGGATGAGATCGTTCAGGCGGCGATTGCCGCAGAGGATGCCGGGATGGACACGTTCTGGTTGGGCGATGAGGGTGTTGCGCGGGATCCATTCACCGTGCTCACTGCCGTCGGGTTGGCAACGACGTCGATCGAGCTCGGAATTGCGGTCTCCAATCCCTACATGCGACATCCCGCTCTCACTGCTTCTACCGCGGCCACGGTGGCCGAAATCACAGGGAGATCATTGCACCTTGCCTTCGGTCCGGGTGGGACGGCATCACTCGGCCCAGTGGGGTTGAAGGCAGTCAATCCTGTTCCGAGTTTGCGAGATGCCCTGCGTATTGCTCGCGCTGTTCTCGATGCCAAGCCGACCGAGGGTTTCGAGCCGGGGTCCTTTGCTCGACGGGAAGAACGGGTTGACCTCTGGATGGGAGCCCGCGGCCCGCTGCTCGCTTCCTTGGCTGGAAGAGACGCCGACGGATTCTTCACTCAGCTACCGAAACCCATACTCGGCCCCATGCTGAAACGGGTTCGTGCCAGTCGTCCGGTCAACATAGCGCTTTGCTATCCACTGATCCTCGACGAAGACGCGCTGAGAGCAATTCGGCCGTATCTTGCTCTTTCGTTGCTCGACGCTCCCCTTGGCACTCCGGAGGCGGCAGGGATGAGCCGAAGCGCTGCGGTGGCGGCTGCAAAGGCCCTGGAGGCCGGGGAGCTTGAGATGGCTGCAAGCTACATTCCCGATGAAGTTGTTGACAACATCGCCATTTATGGTGGACCCGAGGAAGCAGCCACTGAGTTTGCAAGGCTCGCCGTCGAGCATGATGTGGACGAGATCACGGCGTTTGTCTGGGGCGACGATCTACCGAGTAGGGTGGAGAGCGCTGCCGCAGTGCTACGGTCGGCGGAGGATCTCATCTGACATTGGGGCACCGAGCAACGGCTTGTCACACTGGACTGTGTAGCCCCAGCCCGAGGCAGACTCTGGCCAGATACGCGTAATAGCTGGCGAGGCTGTTGGCGTCAAGGATGTCCAGATCGCTGGCACCAACCGCGCGGCATGCCTCCAGATCGGTCTCTTGGATGGAACTCGGCTCAACTGCCACGAGCAGGGCATAGCTACAGAGCGCCCTTGCCTTCAGGGGAAGCCCGATGAAGACGCCGGAGGTGAGATCACTTGCCAGAGCGTCATCGCCACCTACGGCAATGAACTTTGATCGTACTCCGGAGGTGAGAAAATCTGAGCCAAGGGCACCGGTGACGACGAGAGCGATCGCCTGACGTTCGACAGGTGTCAATGAAGAAGGACAGGACTCGACTACGTCATACAGCTCCGATCGGATTGCGGCCAGCTCTGGATAGAGGCTCCCCAACATCGTGAGCTGAGTTGGTCTTCCGAGGGTTGCTGCCTGACGTTCATAGACGCCAGCGAGTACGCCCGTCGCGTCCCCAAACTGAACCACAGCGATCCACGACATCTTCGTCAATCTCCTGCCGATAGGCTGTCGGCCAATCCTCGGGCCCACGTCACGCGTTCTGCCACATCAGCTGTGGCGAACACCTGCACGATGATGTGGCGAGCACCGAGCTGAGTGGCAACAACCCGAGCTGCATCCAAGTCATCGTCAACCACAAACTCGGCAACGGCCGAGTCCGGAACAAGTGCGGCGGCGTAGTCCATGCCTCTTTCCATGAGGCGACTCCGTATCTGTTGCTCAAGCGTGTCGTCAACACCGAGTTTCCTACGCACCGCTGGCGGGCTGTTGAGCACACCGTAGACCAACGCATCATTCACATGAGCCATGTCTGCTCGGCGCAATGGCGCCCATGCAATGGCCGCTCGATGGCCTCTCACGGCGCTAGCTGCTTCTTGGAGAAGGCCGTGTGTCTGGCCCCACAACAAGGCAATATCGCAGGTTTCGGCAACCGTTTGTAGCATTTGAGGACCCCGAGCACCGCCGACCACGGGTACGTTCGGTATTGATGGTGCATAGGGAATCGGGGAGTCTCCGTCTGCCGCCTTCCGCAGCATCTCAATGAGGGAGCGGAGCTTGTCTGGTGAGTCAGACCGATCAATTCCTGCGATGGCGCTGAGTTCCGATCCGCCAGCCGCCACCCCCAACATCGTACGTCCTCCCGATATCTCGTCGAGGGTCGCCAGCGCTGCAATCGTGACGAATGGATGCCTGGTATAGGGATTCGTGACTCCAGGTCCGATGATGATGTGGGAGGTGGCAGCGGCTGCGGCTCCAAGACAAAGCCAGACGTCGCGCCACCCGAGGGCATCGGGAAACATGCACCAACCAGCACCCGCAGCCTCAGCGGCCGCGGCAACGTCAGCGCAGTCTTGCAACGTCGGTCGCACGAGATGACACATGACACCAACGGCATCGAGCTCTCGTTTGGGCGGCGCCGATGCGGGCTTCACTACAACACCCCGGCATGCTTGAGAGCAGCCAAGGCCTCATCTCTGCGAATTGGGTCCAAAGGCTCAAGCGGCGACCGCACGTGGGACGAGGCAATCACCCCCATCTCTACGAGAGATGCCTTGAACACCTGAATGAATTCTGGTGTTGAACACAGTGCGATGGATGCGACCGGAAGTACCTTGTCATAGAAGCGCTTCCGTGCCGAGTCGCGGTCACTGGTCTGGTAACCGTGCACAACCTCAGTGACATCGCGCGGTACGACGTTCCCCACCCCGATCGCTACACCGTCCACTCCTAGGGCAAGCTCGTAGAGGGTCAATGCATCGTTGCCGCACAGAACCCTTACCTTGCCGTCGGTGGCATCCCGGATCGCCGCAACCTTTTGCGGAAGCGGTACCGTCAGCTTCACCATCGTCACCGACGGCACAGATGCCGCCAGTTGCGCCGTTACATTGACCGGTATCTCTATCCCCCCGCCCCCGTCGTACAACATGACCTCGGCGTCCCCAGCCGCGGCGGCGACCGCACGAATATGTCGTTCCATGCCCTCACCGGTTGAGAAGAAGGCCGGTGCGTAGAACGGCGGGGGCACCATTACGGCGGCAGCACCCGCATCAGCCGCGGCGGCGGCACGTTGGGCCGCTTCCGTGGTACCCGGTGCTCCGACTCCCGCGATCACCGGGACCTTATCTCCGCATACGTCCACTGCAATCGCAACCGCAGCTCGGCACTCGTTTGCATCCATGCTGAAGAACTCACCGGTTGATCCGAGCACAATCACTCCATCTACTCCGCCGGCGACCAGGTGTTCGACAAGGGAAGCGAGCGATTTTCGATCGAGTTCGCCGTCATCTGAGAAGGGAGTCACTGCGAGACACAAGTGGCCGCCAATTGGTTCGTGTCCACTCATGTCATGCTCCTGGTTGTGGTGTTGTCGTGGTCCTCTGGGTCACCCATGACGAGTGAAATGCTGAGCTTCGGCATTTCGGGTGCGGGGCAGGTAAGTGTCTTCAAACCTAAACCGTTTGCCACCCGGTTGATGTAGCAGTAGTAGGCGGCCATGTTGTTGGCATCCAGGATGTCGAGGTCCGTCCATCCGTGGTTCCTGAGCGCCTCGATATCGTCGTTGGTGATCTGTCCTGGAGTTGTTACGAGCTTCCGGGCGTATGTGAACAACGCATCGATGGCGTCGTCTCCAGATTTTGCCCCCATGGGGTCAGCATAAATCGCGTCGACGAGGTTGTTATCACCGTCGGCCCTCGTGACTTTCTCACCTAGACCCGATGCGCAGTGGGGCGTCTGATTGAGTACCGATGTCAAGAGTCCGATAGCCTGCCTGGCCCATTCGGGGATGTTGGATGGGCAGTGGTCGACGGCCCGATAGAGGTCAAGCCGCACGTCAGCAATAGAGGGGTACAGGCTCCCAAGCTTGGTGAAATCGCCAACCTCGCCCATCGCTCTACGCTGACGCTCGTAGACGTCGGCCAACGTGCTGACGGCACCCTCCGGATCAATCGTCTTAATCCACATTTGCAACACTCCTTCTTGATGGCAGAGAGCGAGCAATCCAAAAACACTGGACCTCGGTATACCCTCGGTACCCGCCTACTTTGTGGTCATCTTACCAGATGTCTGAGAAGTTGACAGCCTGTTGTGGATCGGTATCGTCGTATTTCACCAGCCATACCTTCCCGGATGTCGGGTGTGTCAGGCGAAGGAGTGGGCGATGATGTCGATACGTCCGAGCAGTTTCCCCCTCTCAGCCGCTTGGTGTCAGCGTCTCAGATTGGGTGGATGGAGAGAACCTCTGGAACGGTTTCCCTCATTGGGGTTTCCCTCATCGGAGGGGTGGGAGCAAACTTGGTGGACGAAGATCTGGAGGGTCTTGGTGGCGATCGTACCACGGGTGGATTAAGAGCATCCTGTAAGGATCGCCTACCAGGAATCTTGCGTCTTGAGACGCGGCTCGTGCCCAGCTGGGGAGCTGG
>DIDS01000031.1:4661-11105 GCA_002418265.1 Acidimicrobiia bacterium UBA5794
GGGGGGGGGGGGGGGGAGCCGGTACTTGTTTCGTTTGTCGGTTACAGGCCGATCGACGGATCGACGAACTCGTTGGTCACGAGATCCTCTGGAGTTAGACCTTCGGAGAAATTGAATGAAGGTAGGTCTTTGACAAGATCGAAAAAGCCTTGGACACGATCGAGATCGAAGTTTCCGACCGTGTCATCCGGTCCGTTGTCGATGATCCTGAGTTCAGCCATTTGCACCACAGTGGCGGCATTTGATTCGGGTGTCGTCACATAGAAGCTCGCCAAGTCATCATTTGCCTTCTGGACGGCATCAAGAACTGGTTCCGGATCGTCCATGAAGTCGACGGCCGCTTGCTGTACAAGCGGAACAAAGGCGCTGAGACACGCTTTGGTATCCTCGTCAAGTTTGTCCGTTCGCATGCTCAACATCCCGGAGTAGTTTTCGTACCCGGAGTCGTGGAGCATCAGGAATTTGACCGGCTTGCCCCAGGCTTCGAAGGTGTGCTCGTAGGCGTAGCCGTCTTGTGTGGCGAACCCTTGCTGAACGAGGGCACCTTCCTCAGAGATGAACCTGGTGGGCGAGCCGTCGAAGGAGCCTTCGAACTGATCAGCCGAGATCTGGTTCGACGCGATGAGGTAGTCGATCCATTGCATGCCAGGAAATACGTTGACTGTGGCACCCGAAGCGCCGACATCTGAGAAGGATGCGAAGTCATACGTCGCGGGGTCATACATCAAGCCGAGCGGATTCGTCTCCTGCGGTGCGATCACAGCAATCGTCGGCAACGTCCCATAATTGGTGATCGCCTCATCAAGACCAATCGTGCCGAGGAAGATCTCGTCATCGGTGTAGAGAAGCGAAGTGGTCTGCTGGTTGCCAATGTAGGGGCCGCCAGCCCTGATCTCGATGGTGATACTCGGATCTGCAGTCAAAGGACCTTGAAACCGTCCAGAGTCCGGATCGATGGATCCCACACCGCCGGTGAGCTGAAAGAACGGCCCTTGTTCCGGCTGTGGAAACCAGTCCGTTTGGATTACCAGCGGGTTGGGGCACTTTGACAGGTCCCCGGCTGTCTCCGGTGGAGCCTCTGTGTCGGTTGTTGCGAGCGTCGTGGCCGTAGTAGCCGTGGTTTCGGTCGTTTCGGCATCGGCCGTGGTCGATGTGGCCGTGTCGTCGGCGCACGCCGCGGCAAGCATCGCCAGCACAACGAGTGCTATAGCGAGCCGCATGCTCCTTCGTGATCCTCTTGTTGTGCCCATTCCCATTCGTCCTTCCTTGAGTCCTGCGTGATCTCATAGGCGTTTCATGATTCAGGCGGTTCCGCTGCAACCCGGTACAGTGACCCAGCCTGATGCAGCTTACCAGATGTCTGAGAAGGTAGCCAGAGGTGTCGGTGGAATCGATCGGGTTGGCCAGCGGACCTGTTCCCTTGTCTTCGGTAGGTGTCGGTCGCCAGGTGATTTGGTCTGGCTTCTAACCTTGTCGCCCTTCGCGTACCTTCTCCACAAAGCCGGCTGCGCGGCGAGTCAGTTCTACCATGTCGCCAGAATCCAGTAGTGCTTGGTCGATCAAGCTGCTACCCACTCCCAGGGCCACCGCCCCGTTTCGGATGAACGGTGCTGCTGTCTCCAGATCGACGCCACCGACCGGGACAATGTCCAGTTGCGGTAGTGGGGCACGGATGGCCTTCACGAGTGCGGGTCCGCCGATGCTGGCTGGGAACAGCTTGACCATGTCAGCCCCAGCTTCCCACGCTGCGAGGGCCTCGGTCGGTGTGAATACGCCTGGCATCACGGGAATGCCGTAGCGGTTGCACAGCCGCACGACAGGCAAACTAAGTGTGGGGGCGACGACGAAGCCAGCTCCCGCAAGGATGGCGGCGCGAGCGGTCTCTGTGTCGAGTACGGTGCCGGCGCCGAAGAGTACTTCATCGCCGAAGCGATGCGTCGCCGCGGCGATCACATCAAACGCCCCTGGTGTTGTCATAGTCACTTCGATGACACGTACCCCCCCGGCCTTGATGGCGTCGGCGGCATCCATGAGTTGGTCAGAGCTTCGCGCTCTCATGATCGCGATGACACCAGTAGAACGAATGAGATCGAGTCGCGCAGCCTTGTCCATTTTGTCTCCCTGATGATTGTCTTGCTGATTGTGCGTGTCTATCGAGATGTACGCTTTCCGCCACCAGACACATCGGCATCGAGTAGCGCTTGAATCTCGGCCTTGTCGATGATGGGTAGGTCGAACATGAGTGTCTGCTTGATGCGAGTCGCGGCATCTCCGACGAGCACACCCTTCTCGATGCCGTCGTTGGAGAAGCCTTCGGACAGAAGGCCGTAGTAGAAGCCTGCGTTCCACGTATCGCCACCGCCCAGTCGGTCCCAGAGAGTAATGGGTTTCACCGCGGGTGAGCGAAAGAAGAAACCATCGGAGCTGGCTGCGGCCGATTCCCAACGGTGGCTCTCGAAGGTATCGGGGTAGCGAATAGTGATTGCGACGATCTTGGCGTTGAACCGGGCGCAGGCCTCCGCGGCAAAGGCGCGGATGTCGTCGTCTTCCAATCGACCGATATCGCCCTTGTCGATCTGCTCCGCCGAATACTGCCCACATCCCATTCCGTAGAGCTTGGCCATGTCTTCGATAGAGGTGATCAGCACGTCGACGTGGTCGGTGAGAATCGGGGTCATTGTGGCGCGAGACTCTTCCGGCGACCAGAGTGTGCCGCGATAGTTGAAGTCGAGTCCGACCAAGCATCCTTCCGGTATGTTCCCCAGTGCTTCCTGAAACGCAGCGAGCAAATGGTTGCGTTGATAACCGCTGTGTGACGCCAGGCCGAAGTTGATCCCAGACGTGTGGAAGAGCATGCAGTTCTCAAGGGCGGTGGCCCAGTCCACCATCCCGGCGTCCAGCTTCGAGGCGGCGGAATACATCCGCTGGTAGATGCCCGTGTTCTTGCGTGGGGTGCGCCCAATCTCGTAGATGAAACGCCCGACCGGTTCATACTTGGGGGCCCACACAACATGGTCGGTATTCACCCCGTTCTCTCGGGCAATATTTCGTATCATGTGCCCATAAGGGTTTGCGGGTACGCGCGTGACATAGCTCGATGGAATGCCCAGCCGAGCCAAGCCCATCGCCAGTGTGTACTCGCTGCCAGCTATCGACAGGTGCACATGGCGGGTGCGTTCCGGGCGTTCGTTGTCGGCCGGTGTATCGCGCACCATTGGCTCGCCGAAGGTTACAAACACCGGTTCACGATCATCGAACTGGCTTGAGGCGTCCTTGGCGATGTCGTATCCATGTGCGTGTGGCATGAGTCTTCTGATTTCCTCTCGCGGTACAGTTTCTGATTCTCTTCTTACTTCTCAGACATCTGACAGGATAGGACAAAGCATCCGCGACGGCAATCGCGGTTGCCGAATCGCCGTGGGATTCTTGGAGGCTCTCGAGTGTGAAGAGTTAAGAGTTCTGACAAGGGAAATCGATACCGAGGAAATCCGTGACACGTCGGCCTCCTAGGTGTTGATTGTGCGCCAATGACTCTCGTTCTCGCTTCTTGGCCCTAGAGTCTCCACTGTTCCCAGGGCGAACCAAAACGTTCATGTCCACGCCCGAACTCGAGCGCCTCGACCCAACACAATGGAAGCCCAATCGTGAACTTACACATGTGTGCTTCTACATCACAACGAATGCCGGGTGCTCGTGAGCACGCACCGGTGGAGGTTCCCCGTCGAACCTATCAACTTCCACGAGACATGTCTGTGCGGTGGAGCCCTGAGCCAACGACGACGTGCCCGCGTCGCGTGTCAGCACATTGGGGTTTCCCGCACGGCACAGGCCACCCGGCTCGATCGGATCCCACCAAGCGCCCGTAGGAAGCTGGACGACACCTTCCATGAGGTCGTTGCGAATCGCCACGGCCGCCAGGGTTTCTCCCCGGTCATTGAAGACCCTGACGAGATCCCCATGAGCCAGGCCGCGAGCATGGGCATCCGGTGAGGCCATTCCGATCTGTTCCCTGCCGTCAACCTTGCCGTTGAGGCTCGTCTCACCGTGATCCCACTGCGAGTGAAGTCGGGTTTTCGGTTGATTCGATATCAGGTGCAGCGGATACCGGTCGACCGTCCCCAACCATTCTTGAGGTTCCAACCAAGAAGGATGAGGTGGGCAGTCGGGATAGCCGAAGCCTGCGATCGTCTCTGAATACAACTCGATTCTGCCCGACGGTGTCTGCAAAGCCGAACCGATGGGATCTTCTCTGAACGCCGTCAAAGGCGATGGCGTCGGGGGAACCCACTCGAGAGGGATCTCGAAGTAACCATGCTCCCGCAGTTCTCCGAGCGGTGGAAAGTCGGGATGATCTGAGTGGAAACGATCGTAGATGTGCTTGATCCACTCATCTGACGTCCGCCCTTCGGTGAACCGTTCGCTGGCACTCAGTCGACGCGCCAGATCAGTAAAGATGTCGTAATCGTTTTTGGCCTCCCCAACCGGATCGATCACCTTGTCCATCCAGAACACGAAGTCATCGGTGGTGCTGCCTCCCACGTCGTATCGTTCAAGGGGCGTCGTGGCAGGCAAGACGATGTCGGCATGGCGAGCGTGGGAATTCCAAAACGGCTCGTGACACACGATGGTGTCTGGTCGCTGCCATGCCCGCTCCAGGCGGTTGAGATCCTGGTGATGGTGGAAGGGATTTCCTCCGGCCCAATAGACAAGCCGTATCGTCGGGTAGGTGAATCGTTGCCCGTTGTAGTGGAACATCTCACCCTCGTGCAGGAGCATGTCAGAAATCCTGGCCACTGGGATGAAGCTGGTGACCTCATTCTCGCCCTGGGGCAGGTGCGGCAGAGGATGATGGCCGGCACCTTGGCCGATGGGTGCCACGGCTCCATACCCAAAACCGATACCCCCACCTTTGAGCCCAATCTGGCCAAGCATCGCGGCCAGGGCTGAGGCTGCCCAGTATGTTTGTTCGCCGTGGTCAGTCCGTTGCACCGACCAACTGACGGAGATGAGCGTCCGAACGGCAGCCATCTCGGCAGCGAGGGCGCGAATCCGTCCCGGTTTGACACCCGAGATCTCGCCGGCCCAGTTGGCCGATTTCGGCGTGTTGTCCAATTCCCCCAGCAAATATGATCTGAAGTGATCCCAACCGGAGCAATGGTTCTCAAGGAAGGCCTCGTTGTGGTCGCTGGCGACCAACAGGCTATGGGCAAGCCCAAGCATGAGAGCGGTATCGGTACTCGGCCGAAGTGGTACCCACTCCGCATCCACAGGTTCAGAGACGTCCGCCCGAACCGGTGAGACATTGACGAAGCGGACGCCGCGGTCACGGCACGTGCTGAGGCTCGCGGTGAACATGTGACGTCCTACCCCACCAGCATTTATTTGACTGTTCTTGATCGCCAGGCCACCGAAGCTCACCACGAGTTCTGTGTTGTCAGCGATCTCTTCGAAGCGCGGTTGTGTGTTCATGAAGTCATCCAAAGAGAACCCGAAGATGTGAGGCGTGATCACGCGACCTGCTCCGATCGAGTAGTCATCCACCGAATAGGTGTAGCCACCGATCGTATTGAGGAATCGATGGATCTGGCCGGTGGCGTGGTGGAAACGACCAGCACTGGCCCAACCGTAGCTTCCTCCGAAGATGGCCTGGTTTCCATAGGTGGAGCGCACCCGCTTCAACTCCGTGGCGAGTAGGTCGAGAGCGACATCCCACTCCACCTCGACGAACGGCTCGCGGCCCCGATCGTTCCGATTCGCGCCCGGGCCTTCCCGGAACCATGACCTCCGAATGGCGGGACGCTCCACACGACTCCTTCGCACCGCCTTCATCGACTGCCCGATGGCTGATGGATCGGGATCCTTGGCGAACGGATCAATGGCGATGAGATCGTGTCCGTCCGTCACGATCTCATAGGCACCCCAGTTCGTGAGAGTGGAGTGGCGGGTTGTACCCGTCGATTCATCGTCCGGAGGCGCACCCAGTTCATCAAGGCTAGATGCCCAGTTCGAGCCAGGGTCCAGGGAGGTGGCAGCCACACCTCTTGCCATCTCGGTGCCCCCCTGATGTGACGGGTCTGTCATCGGTCCCCGGTCCTCGTTCGTCTGATTTCGGTCCTAGGTATGTTTCGATTCGCGCGAGTCGAACATAGCATCTCAGTCATCCGATAAGTGGAGGAGCAGCGGGAAACAATGTGTTCCGTCGTGTTTGATGCTCCCTGGCACCTCGGAGACACCCTACCCATCGGAAACCTTACCGTCTCGACACCTGCAGTGTCTCGTGCCAGGAGGGCTCTTTCATGAAACCCAACACTCGCCTGATCACGGCATGGGAAGAGTTGGAGGCAACTCGAGTGATGAATTGTCGGTTGTCTGATATGGGGTTCGAGGCGCCGTTGGCTTGGAATCTGAATTATTTTGTGCTTGGCACGATTCGGTTTGAGTTGT
>DIDS01000020.1:0-60033 GCA_002418265.1 Acidimicrobiia bacterium UBA5794
TGGCTCGAAGACTCGCCTGTCCCGGCTGGGGGACGGGGCTCGCGGGCTCGCGCGCCCCCCTGGCTCGAACACTCGCCTGTCCCCCCTGAAGGGGGGACGGTGTTGGTTCTGACGTCTGACTTCTGATTTCTGCAAGTCGTTCGCGGAGGAACAGTGCTTCGGTCTCGGCTTTGGCGGCTCGTTCGCGGGCCTCGGCGAGCTGCTGTCCGGCCTCGTGGAGATTGCCGAGCTGGTTGAGCATTCTGTTCCACGCATCGATCGGGACAAGCATGGATCCTTCGGGGGTGTCTGGGGTTTGCGCTGGAGGACGGGGCTCGCGGGCTCGCACGCCCCCCTGATCCGACTCCGTCGGATCCGTCCCGGCTGGGGGACGGGGCTCGCGGGCTCGCGTGCCCCCCTGGCTCGAAGACTCGCCTATCCCGGCTGGGGGACGGGGCTCGCGGGCTCGCACGCCCCCCTGGCTCGAAGACTCGCCTGTCCCCCCTGAAGGGGGGACGGCTTTTTGTAGTTCGCGGCCGAGTTCTCGGGCGCGGTGTTTGACCGAGTCGAATTCAACCATTCGGAGGGTTGTCTCGCCGTCGGATTCGAGGTACGACGTGATCGCATCCTTGCGGACCCACTTGCGCAGCGTGTTTGTCGGGATACCGGTTGCCTCCTCGGCTTCCTTGAGGGTGAGGAACGTTCCGGATCCGGGCTCATATGTCTGACGTTTGCCCGTCGGACGCGGCGGTTTCGATCGCTTTTGGGGAGATGACCGCATCGCCTCGGTTTCCCATCGGGTTGTTGCATCCATGTCGATGTCATCCTATCGGTGGCGGGTCGCCCTTGGAGGGGCCGCTCCCTCTAGAATGCCGGAAGGAGGCGACCCGACTGTGACCGCACGACATCCCAATATCGAAGCTGATGTTCGTGCGATCGTTCGAAGGATCGTCGACGGCCTCGCCGAAGGTACCCCGCATGAAGGGGCTGCATCCACGGCACCGGCCCCAGCAAACATCACCGCGGCCGATGAGGCAAACATCGCGACGATCGCGATCGGTGGGGACCACGGCGGGTTCGCCCTGAAGGAGAAGCTCGCTTTCCGGCTCCGTGAACAGGGGTTTGTTGTTGACGATTGTGGAACGGATTCCACGGAAGCCGTCGACTATCCCGATATCGCAGCTGCTGTGGCCGAAAAGGTTGCCTCACATGCAAGCCAGGTTGGCATCATCATTGACGGGGCGGGCATTGGTTCGTCGATGGCAGCGAACAAAATTCGGGGTGTTCGAGCTGCCCTGTGCTACGACGTTTCCACCGCCCACAACGCCAGAGAGCACAACCACGCCAACGTCCTGACGCTTGGCGCGGGTTTGATCGGTGATGCCCTTGCATGGCAGATCACCGAAGAGTTCCTTGCCACACCGTACGGTGAGGGCAGGCATGCCCGTAGAGTCGCCAAGATCGACGACCTTGAACGATCGTGGGTGGAGGGTTCATGACTGACGTGGCGAGACAAGAGCTGATCGAGATCGTCACGCGCGAAGTTCTCACAGCGCTTGCCGAACGTTCAGACATCTGCGCCAACCCCGAACAACTCCGGAAAGTGGTCGAGCACGGCGCCGACCGCGTGTCGTTCCACGGTGTGGCTGAAGACGTTCCTCTCGATCTTGCCAAGTACATCGATCACACACTCCTGCGTCCCGACGCAACAGCAGCCGAGATCGACACGATGTGCGACGAAGCAATGGAGTACGGGTTTGCGACCGTGTGCGTCAACCCGACGTGGGTCAAACGTGCAGCGGAACGGCTGCGGGGCTCGGACGTGAAGGTTTGCAGCGTCATCGGTTTCCCCCTTGGCGCAACACCCCCCGAGATCAAGGCCATGGAGGCACGGCGCGCCCTTCGTGACGGAGCCCGTGAGGTCGACATGGTCATCAACGTCGGGGCCCTCAAATCCGGCGACACGGCGGTTGTGCTCGCTGACATCGAAAAGGTCGTCGATGCGGCACATGAAGTCGGGGCGATTGCCAAGGTGATCATCGAGACATCGCTTCTCTCGGATGAGGAGAAGGTCGTCGCCTCGTCTCTTGCAAGCAAGGGGCGTGCCGATTTCGTCAAGACTTCGACCGGCTTCACGGGGGCAGGGGCAACCGTGTATGACGTTGCGCTGATGCGTGAGACGGTTGGTCCGAACATGGGGATCAAGGCAAGCGGTGGTGTCAGGACGCATGAGGATGCCGAGGACATGATCGCTGCAGGTGCAACGAGAATCGGCGCATCGGCAGGAATTCAAATTGTGAGTGGGGATGAAGGAGATGGTGATGGCGAGCGGTATTGAACTGCGGTCGTATGTGTTCCTCGACAGTCTGCAACCCCAGTATGCAGCGTTCCTGGGCACGACCGCCCAGGGATTCCTGCCACTTTCAGGCGAGGCTGTTCTGTTTGTGGAGGTTGCTCCGGGTATCGAGATCAACCGGCTTACCGATGTTGCTCTGAAGGCAACAAGTGTCAAGCCCGGCATGCAGATCATCGAGCGGGTCTTCGGGCTGCTTGAGGTGCATTCCCCGGATCAGTCCGAGACCCGTGCGGCAGGGGAAGCGATCCTCGAATCCCTTGACCTGACCGAGACCGACAGGCTCAAGCCCGTGGTTCACACGAGTCAGATCATCAGGCGGATCGACGATCATCATGCCCAGCTGATCAACAGGACCCGCCATGGTCAGATGATCATCCCGGGTCAGACGCTGTACGTTCTCGAGTGTGCGCCGGCGGCGTATGCCGCGCTCGCTGCGAACGAAGCAGAAAAAGCTGCGAACATCAATGTCCTTGAGGTTCGTGCGTTCGGCGCAGTCGGACGGATCTATCTCGGAGGCGAAGAGCAGGACATCGAGGTCGGTTGGCGTGCAGCGGTTGCGTCGCTTGAGGGCCTTGATGGAAGATCAACGTAAGAACAAACAGAACACGGAACCACAGGAGGATCCATGTCCGATGCATTGGGAATGATCGAATGCCGCAGTTTCGCGGCGATGGTTGAGGCAGCTGATGCCATGGTCAAGGCGGCCAAGGTCGAGCTCGTCAGCTATGAGGAGACCGGTGGTGGCTATGTGACCGCCATCATTCGAGGTGACGTTGCCGCAGTGAAAGCAGCGGTTGATGCCGGCGTTCGGAGCGGGGAGAAGGTTGGCGAAGTGATTGCCACCCACGTCATCGCACGTCCACACGTCAACATTGACCTCACCCTTCCACTCGGAAGGGCCGATGCGGCACGAGACGCGGTCAGCTGATCAACAGACAACCCACCACCTGAACCGAAGGGAGCCAGCGTGAATCTCGGAAGAGTCACAGGCACGCTTGTTGCGTCGCGCAAGGAGCCACTCCTTGAAGGTCTCACCATGCTGGTTGTCCGTCAACTTGACGAGTCCGGAGAGCCCAAGGGTGGCTTCGTCGTGGCCGTCGACAGTGTGGGTGCCGGAGTGGGTGAAGTCGTGCTGTACGCAAGCGGAAGCTCGGCCCGCCAGACAGCGGCAACCAAGGACAAGCCGTGTGACGCAGTGATCATGGCGATCGTCGACCAGTGGGATGTCGACGGTGAAACCGTGTACGTGAAATGACCGGATGACCTGACATGGCGAACCTCACCGACGCCGAGATCCAAGCAATCATTTCACGGGTCAAAGAGCGTGTTGCGCACGGCGACATCGAAGGGAAAACAGGATCGGCGCTTCGTGCAGCCGAAGCGGTTGCTGCTGCGGCCGAAAGCCTTGGCGACGGGGTATTCGGGACCATCGATGAAGCTGTCGGTGCCGCCAAGCGTGCATTTGGGATGTATGCATCGTCCGGTCTTGAGCCACGCAAGAAGATCATCGAGGCGATCCGGGTGTCGATGCGTGCAAACAACGAGCACCTTGCCTACATGGCCAGACAGGAGACCGGCCTTGGACGGGCAGACGACAAGGTGCTCAAGAACCATCTGGTGATCGAACGCACCCCCGGACCCGAGGACCTTGAACCCACGGTCGTGACGGGGGACCGGGGCATGATGGTCACCGAATGTGCACCCTACGGCGTCGTCGGTGCGATCACCCCGTCGACCAATCCGACATCGACGATCATCAACAACGCCATTGCGATCCTTTCCGCGGGGAACGCTGTGGTGTTCAACGTCCATCCGAGTGCCAAGAACGTCTCCGTCGAAAACGTCAAGCTCATCAACCGGGCCGTGGTCTCCGCCGGTGGTCCACCGAATCTCGTGACCTGTGTCGCGGTGCCCACGCTTGCATCGGCGCAGGCGCTGATGCAGCATCCCGATGTGCGTGTCTTGTTGGTGACGGGCGGTCCCGGTGTCGTCAGAGAAGCCCTACGAACGCCGAAAAAGGCGATCACCGCTGGGCCAGGCAACCCACCAGCGGTGGTTGACCCGACGGCAGACATCGCCAAGGCCGCCAAGGCAATCGTCGACGGCGCGTCGTTCGACAACAACATCATCTGCGTCGATGAAAAGACAACGATTGTTGTCGACACCGTTGCAGATCGCCTTGTTCAGCACATGTCTGCAGTTGGCGCCTACCGCCTCAAGGAACATGAGCTCAAACGTCTTGAACGGGTCATCTTCAAGGAGATGGGGCCTCCGAACAAGCCAGGCGTCATCGACGGTCGGTTCATCGGCAAGGACGCAGCCGTGATTCTCAATGAGATCGGCGTGTCCGTGCCGCCAGAGGTGAAGCTCGTGATCGCTGAGGTGCGGGCCGAACACAGTCTTGTGTGGACCGAACAGATGATGCCGGTCATGCCGATCGTGCGCGTCAAGGATGTCGATGCCGCGATCGACCTGGCGGTTCGCTCGGAGCACGGGTTCCGTCACACGGCTTCCATCCACTCGACGAACGTCGACACCATCACCCGCATGGCACGTGCGATGAACTGTTCGATCTTTGTCGCAAATGGATCCAACATTGCTGGCCTCGGCTCAGATGGCGAGGGGTATACGAGCTTCTCGATTGCGAGCCCCACCGGGGAGGGTCTGACCAGGCCGCGGACCTTCTCTCGTGAGCGACGCGTCTCTGTGATCGGGGCGTTGCGCATTGTCTGATCCGCACCGCTCGTCACCAGCCATGGGGTTGTGGGAGTTCGATTCCATTGCAGAGGGCATCTCGATTGCTGATGCCATAGCAAAGAACGCGCCGATTGCGATGATCACAACCGGTACAACCCATCCCGGCAAGTACCTCGTGCTCGTTTCTGGCGACACGGGATCGGTCTTGGTGGCCCTTGATGTCGTCTCAGATGCCGAACCAGCCACATTGATCGATCACGTCTTTCTCCCAGACATCGACCCCGTGGTTGCCGATGCCGTCGTCACCGGATCGTTCGTCTCCCCGTCGACGGGGGATGCGGTCGGGATTGTCGAGACGTCATCGGTTGCCGCAGCGATCGAAGGTGCAGATGCCGCTGTCAAGGATTCCGGCGTAAACCTTGCCGTGCTCCGACTGGCAGACGGGTTGGGAGGGAAGGCCTTCTTCATCCTCGACGGATCCATTGAGGACGTTTTCTCAAGCGTTGCCGCTGCGACCCACCAATGCGGTGCCAGGCTCGTCGGGTCGACGGTGATCCCACAATTGACTGATGAGATTCGCGCCGATCTTGCCTCGTCGTCGATATTCCGCTCGACACTCATGGGTGAGGACGGCTCACCGTGAAACTTGGGCGCGTCCGTGGGTCAGTCGTCGCCACGGTCCGAGACCCTGCAATGGAAGGCATGAAGCTGTTGGTCGTCCAGCCCCTTGACGCATCCCAGGCCCCGGTCGGTGCCTGCGTGGTGGCCGCCGATGCCGTCTATCAATCCGGACCTGGCGATCTCGTGTACTTCGTTGCATCCCGAGAGGCTGCCGAAGCAATGCACCCTCGCTTCGTTCCCGTCGATCACGCAATCGTTGGGATCGTCGATGCCGTGGATGGATCACCGTGAAGGTCGGCCAGGTCATCGGGACGGTCACGTCGACGATCAACCACCCGTTCTTCGAGGGGGAGCAGCTGCTGATGTGCGATCTCGTCGACGGAGCGGTTTCGACGGGGGATTATCTGATCTGTACGAACAGAGTCGATGCCGGGACGGGCGACAAGGTCCTGATTCTTGATGAGGGCACGTCGGCCCGTCAGATGTACGGCATCGACACCGGTCCGATCAGATCGGTCATCGTCGGTATCGTCGACGAAATTGATGAGAGCCACTAGAGCAGGCTCGCGGCTGCCTCATCGAGGAGCCATCGGACCTCGCCGCGTGGATCAACATCGGATGCCGGATATCGATCACCGTTGGCAATCTGTCGGATCATCTCCGCCTTGTTCTCGCCGGTGACGACAAACAGCACCGTGTCGGATCGGTTGAGGAGGTCATAGGTTGCGGTCAATCGCCAGGTGTCGTGGGCTGCAACCCAATTGGCAACGTACATCCGATCGTTGATCGTGAGTGCCTCGGTGTCGGGGAACAGCGAAGCGGTGTGTCCATCGGGACCCATTCCCAACATCACAACCGAATGGCGGTCACTCCCGATACCAAAGTTCCTGAGCATGTGTTCGAATTGCATCGCCGATACGTGAGGGTCGTCGAGGTTGGTGTCGGGTGCAAGAAACGAAACGCCGGTGGCGTCCACGAGGGTTTCGCGTGCCATACGCTGATTGCTGTCTGGATGATTCGGCGGTACCCACCGCTCGTCCGTCATCCATGCCGTCACTCGCTCCCAGGCGATGTCGCGTTCGGCGAGATTCCGATGCACAAGTGGTGGGGTCGACCCCCCAGCCAACCCAAGGCTGAGCTCAGGCATGGCGGCAATGGCCTCCTCAACCAGATCAGCAGCTGCCCGTCCAACCCCCTCGATCGTGGCATACACCTCAACATCCATGACCAGACGGTAACCGATGACCGATGACGGATGACCGATGACCGATGACCGATGACCGATTTCTGACGTCTGACAGACGCCGTAAGCTCCATTCCCATGGCTCGCACGCTCAAGATCAAGACCTCGCTTGGGTCGGTCACGGGAAAACTGTCCATGCCACAGACGCCACGTCGGACGGGAGTCGTCCTCGCCCATGGTGCTGGCGCTGGTCAATCCCATCCGTGGATGGTTGGGATGCGTGATCGACTGACGGCATTCGGTTTTCCGACCTTGACGTTCAACTATCTCTACACCGAGTGGGGAAGGAAGGCACCGGACCGGCTGCCGAAACTCATCGAGGTGCACACCGCTGCTGCCAATCGCCTCGCGACCTACACGGATGATGTCGTCCTGGCAGGAAAGTCCATGGGAGGCAGGGTCGGTGGACACGTCGTGGCAGATGCGGGGTTCCCAGCGGTCGGTCTCGTCTATTTCGGTTACCCGATCGTTGCCATGGGCAAGACGACTCCCCGAAACACGGAACATCTTGCGGCGGTCGCGGCTCCTCAACTCTTCATCTCGGGCACGCGGGATCCGATGGGACCGTCGGACCTGGTCGAGGCGGTTGCAGCATCGGTACCAAACGGCTCCTACGCACCCATTGCTGATGGCGACCATTCACTCGTACCCCGAAAATCAACAGGGAGAACCCTTGAAGACTCCCTTGATCTTGCATGTGAGATCGTTGATGCATGGTGGATCTCAGAGATCAACCAATAGGGAATGTACGACCGGCTGTTGGCCCATCAGACAATCGAGATCTCGTCTCGGTGGCCGAAACCTTGCGTGTTGTCTGTGAAGAAGCAGCGATCAGGGATCAGCTCATACCACTCAACCCGTTCAAGGGCGGCCCGTATCGGTGCGTCGGCCTGATCGGAGCGGACCATCGGAAACTTCGCTTCATAGCGTGCGACGGCATCTGACTTTCGTGTCCCCGTGAGCGCCTGCACAACTCCTTCGATCTGAACGCCCCGTATCTCGGTCCATAGGCGATAGTCCTCGTGGATGGCCGCAGCGCATCGAGCGTTCGTGGCCAGGTTCTGGGCGTGGCGGCTCCTCGGCGACGATAGGAATTCCAGCACGAACCCATCGCTCGAATAGAAGACTGCCGACGCCCACGGGCCATCGGAACCGGTTGTCGCCAGCGTTGCCACGTTGTGGCTTGTCAAGTACGCAAGAACGTCGTCGCGGCGGTCCGACATTCGACGTCCCCTTTCGTTGTGAGTAGGTTTGGGCCTTCAGCGTACTTCGATATCACCTCGCGGTGAAGGTGACGAGAGTGGGGAGGTTGACATGGATCGTCTTGTAGTGGGGATCGCCGGTGCCAGCGGCGCGGTGTACGGCATACGTCTTCTGGAGGTGTTACGGGATGTGCCTCATGTTGAATCGCACCTGGTCCTCAGTGGAGGGGCTCGCCGAACAATTGAGCTCGAAACCGACTTCGAACCCGCAGATGTCGAGGGCCTTGCAGACCAGGTTCACGAACCGGGTAACGTGGCAGCCTCGATCTCGTCGGGTTCGTTTCGCACCATGGGCATGGTTGTTGCGCCATGCTCGATGAAGACGCTTTCAGGGATCGCCAATTCCTACAGCGACAACCTTCTTCTCCGAGCCGCGGACGTGACACTGAAGGAACGCCGCCGTCTGGTGCTTCTCCCTCGCGAGACACCGCTCCATCTCGGGCACGCGAAGCTGCTGGTGCGAGCGATCGAGATGGGAGCGGTGGTGATGCCCCCCGTCCCGGCTCTGTATCACCGTCCAACCACGGTCCAAGAGATCATCGATCACACGACAAGCCGGGTCCTTGACCTCTTCGGAATCGACAATGACCTCGTCCAACGCTGGGGCGGAGGCTGATGTGAGGCGAATACGTCTTTCTGTTTGACGTTCGATCACCCGCGCGTTACGGTTCTGTATCGAGAAATAGGTTCTATGACGCGAACTGCTCAGATATTGTGGGTCAACTGCATCACAAACTGCCCCAACGGACAACAACCGTGACAGCTGACACGAGATACATCCTCAAATTCGAGGAATGTCATGAAGATTGTGTTGCTCTCGTCGGTGGAAAGAGCACCGGCCTGGGAAGCATGATTCGCGCCGGGGTTCCCGTCCCACCCGGATTCGCCGTCACCACACACGCATACCGTGCCATGCTCGGCAACGGAGGACTCGAACGAGAGATCGCCGAGATTCTCGAGGGTGCCGACTCCGATGACGTTGACGGTCTTGATGCCATCAGTGACAAAATCGGGGCGAAGATCATTGAACGGCCGATACCTCCCGCCGTTGAATCGGCAATTCGTGAAGGGTACGAGGAGCTCGTTGCGTTGTGTTCGGGTCCAAACGGTTCGGACACCCCAACGGACAGCCTCCCGGTTGCGGTGCGCTCAAGTGCCACGGCGGAGGACCTTCCCGGTGCGAGCTTTGCGGGTCAGCAGGACACCTTCTTGTGGGTCGTGGGGATCGATGATGTTCTGACGCATGTCAAGCGCTGCTGGGCGAGTCTGTACACCGCCAGGGCGATCGCGTACCGGATGGAGCGTGGGTTCGCACACGAGAAGGTCTACATGAGCGTGTGTATCCAAAAGATGGTCAACGCACGCTCGGCCGGTGTCATGTTCACGCTCAACCCGATCAACGGTGATCGATCCAAGGTTGCCATCGATGCGAGCTGGGGACTGGGGGAATCGGTGGCATCTGGCGAGGTCACACCGGACAACTACCTTGTCGACAAGATCGCCATGAAGATCGCGAAACGCACGGTGTCGCTCAAGGCAATCGAGTATCGGGCGATTCCCGGTGAGCGACGGGTCGCCAAGACCGAAGTACCTGTTGATCGCCGCGATGCTCCCTGTCTTTCTGACGACGAAATCCTCGCACTCAGCCGTGTGGCGCGCAGTGTCGAGGCACGACATCAGCGCCCACAGGATCTTGAGTGGGCGATCGATGCCGACCTTGAACCACCCAACAACGTCCTGCTGCTCCAGAGTCGGCCCGAGACCGTCTGGAGTGACCGGGATCGGGTCCAGGTGTCGGAGTCGAACCATTCAACGTTGGACTACATCGTTGCGAACCTTCGCACTGGGGTGAGGTTGCGGCCCGCTGAGTTGGATTCCGCGGAAAGCGGCGGTGTCCACTGACAAAGGAGTGCAACACCCGCGCCTGAGCTCGCAAAGACAACACCGTACAAATGCCAGATGGGGAGGAAGACACATGACCGAGACACGATTCCCAAGTCCCTTTGAGGTTCCCACACCGGAAGGTTGTGAGGGCTGGGAGGACCTCTACCCGTACTACTACCTGTTCAGCGAGGAGCGCCGAGAACTCGAAGAGTCGAAGTTCTGGTTCTTTGACGGCATGCATCATCCCGATGTTCTCTATCCGTTCGATACGATCACATCCGAGAGCTGGTGGGTTGCGCTCGGTGAGATGAACAGCAGGGTCTACATCGTTCCACCTGCCCTTGGTATTGATCATCGGGTGCTCAACGGACGCCTCTACATCAGTGCAAACGCCATCACGGATGAAGAAGTGGTTGGTGCCCGTGTCGCGCACTTCATGGAGCGGGCCGGCTACTACTACGAAAACTGGGATGAGCTCTATGCAAAGTGGCAGGACAAGGCGCGTGAGACGATCGAGGAGCTCAAGGCAGTTGAGGTCAAGCCTCTCCCCGAGATGGAGGACATTGAGGTCGTGCGTTCAGGCCGTGGTCTGACGTCGGCATACGATCTCCTGGTTGCATACAACCGTGTCATCGAGAACATGCACAAGATTTGGCATCTCCACTTCGAGTTCTTGAACCTCGGGTATGCCGCCTACCTGACCTACTTCGGGTTCTGCAAGCAGCTGTTCCCGGACATTCCTGATCAGGTTGTTGCCCAGATGGTCGCGGGGATCGATGTGCTCCTGTTCCGGCCGGACGCTGAGCTGAAGAAGCTTGCAGCCAAGGCAGTCGAGTTGGGTGTTGGCGATGCAATCAAGGATGGAGCCGATCCCGAGGCGGTGATCGCTGCGCTTGAGCAATCAGACGCCGGTCAGCAATGGATCGCTGCTCTTGAGAAGGCCAAGGATCCCTGGTTCTACTTCTCGACCGGTTCGGGGTTCTACCACCACCACAAGACCTGGATCAACGACCAAACGTTCCCCTTTGCCGGGATTGCGGGCTACATCCGAAAGCTGGAGGCTGGCGAGAGCATCGAGCGTCCATTTGACGAGGTCATCGCGGAGCGAGATCGACTCGCCACCGAGTACGCAGCACTCTTAGATGGTGATGATCTCAAGAACTTCAACGATCAGCTTGGGCTTGCCCGTACGGTGTTTCCGTTCATCGAAGATCACAACTTCTATGTCGAGCATTGGCATCATGCGGTGTTCTGGAACAAGATGCGCGAGTTCGGGCAGATCTTTGTCGACGCTGGCTTCTTTGAAGAAGTCGACGACATGTTCTACCTCCACCGATTCGAGGTTCAGGCTGCCCTGTACGACCTGATTGCGTCGTGGGGTGTTGGGACGCCTGCACGGGGACCCGGATACTGGCCCAAGGAGGTTGCCAGGCGCAGGGAGCTGTTCGCAAAGCTTTCCGAATGGCAGCCACTCCCGGCACTGGGTGAGCCGCCAGAAGTTGTCACCGAGCCCTTCACCATCATGCTCTGGGGCATCACGACCGATTCCGTCAGGAATTGGCTTGGAATCGATGCAGGGGAAGATGCCGACTACGACTTGTCCGGTTTTGCAGGATCCCCCGGCACCGTTGAGGGGGTAGCGAGGGTGATCCTGAGCGCCGACGGACTCGGGGACATACAGGACGGAGAGATCCTCGTCTGCCCGATCACGAATCCAAGTTGGGGTCCGGTGTTCTCCAAGATCGCCGGAGCCGTCACTGACATCGGCGGGATGATGTCTCATGCCTCGATCGTGTGCCGTGAATATGGCGTTCCGGCCGTCGTCGGGACCGGTTTTGCGACCCAGCGAATCAAGACCGGTCAGAGGCTGCTCGTCAACGGCGCGGAAGGGACGGTGAAGTTCCTTGACTGAGGCCCGGGATCCTCGTCGTTTGACGTAGTGGTGACGATGAGTTACGGTTCTCTGACAAGAACAAGGTTCTATGACACGAACTCATCACACGATCTGGTCAACCGGCACCATGGTGCACCGTCGGCAACGAGGGCACCAGTCGTGGTAGCAACGGTATCGGCCGTGGAGCGGGGGATCCAGATCCTCCGCTCCTTCGAGCTCCAGGACGAGTACAGCCTCACCGAGCTGGTCGGGTTGCTTTCGTTGAACAAGAGCACGGCTTTCGGAATCCTCCAAACCCTGACCGATCACCGGTTCCTGATTCGGGACGAGCACACGCTCAGGTACCGGTTGGGTCCCGCGCTCATCCGCCTCGGCTATCTCGCACACGAGCAGACCGACGTGCGGCGCATTGCAGCGCCCTACATGGAGGCGCTTGCCAAGGAGCTGCGCAAGTCGGTTCTGTTGGGGACGTTTCATCAGGACCAACTCACCGTGATCGACAAGGTGGATCCCGTGGGGACGTTGCATGTATCAGCGGCGATCGGTCAGCGGATCCCTTTCTCGGCGGGATCGTTCGGACGAGTGTTCCTCGCATGGCTTCCCGAAGAGCATGTCGACGAACTCATTGCCACGCACGGTCTTGTGGCGTTCACCCCCGGTTCGATCACCGACCCAGAGGAATACAAGGCACAGCTTGCCCTCGTGCGCGAGCGCGGATATGCCGTGGATGACACTGAGGAATACCTCTTTGGTGTTCGGGCTGTCTCCGTTCCGTTGATGGGCCTTGACGGTGTCGTTGCCGCGCTCACCGTCGTTGGGTTCACATCACGCACCGGGGATCAACCAGGAGAACAAGCGATCAAGGCGGCGGTGGCAGCTGCCCAAGCAATCTCGGCTCAACTTGGTGCCGAGGAATTCGAGCCAGACCAACCGGAGGTTCCGAGGCAATGATCCCACCCAAGCAACCAGCGGCATCCGCCGCACATGTGGCGGATGCCGCAAACAACGCAAACCAGAAGGAGACACACCATGCCATTTGACGATCTACGTTCCTACATCAAGCGGCTTGATGAGGAGGGACAACTTCACGAGATTGATCGTGAGGTTGACTGGAACCTTGAACTGAGCCACGTCGCCAAATTGAATGAGGAACGTCAAGGTGGTGGCTCTGCGTTGCTGTTCAACAACATCAAGGACTATCCGGGCAAGCGGGTGTTCACCAGCGCCATGACGGCTCGAGAGCGACTCGCAATTGCTCTCGACATGTCCCAGGACACGAGCCTGATGAACCTCTCCCAGGAGTGGGTCGACCGCATCCACGGAAATCTGGTCCCACCAAAGGTGCTTGACACGGGCCCCACGAAGGAAAACATCCTTCTGGGAGACGATGCCGACATCCTCAAGATCCCATCGCCGTGGTTCTATCCCGGAGACGGCGGCCGCTACTTCGGAACGGCCGGTTACCTCATCACCAGGAACCTCAAGACAGGGCGGCTGAACCTCGGCACCTATCGCGCAATGGTTGGTGAAAGTCAGGAACTGTGTATCTACATGATCAAGGCCAAGGACGGCGAGATCGACTTCCGCGACTATCAAGAGGCCGGGATTCCGATGCCGGTCGCCTACGTGTCGGGTGCCGATCCAACCTTGTTCCTGTGTGGAAGCACCCTGTTTGGTCTGGAGGAAAGCGAATACGATGTCGCTGGCGCCCTCCGTGGAGCACCTGTCGAGGTTGTCAAGGCTGAGACCTCCGATCTGCTCGTTCCTGCGAGTGCGGAATGGGTCGTCGAGGGCGAGATCGTCCCGGGTGAGACCCGACCCGAAGGACCCTTCGGTGAGTACACGGGCCACTACTCGGGCAAGGGCGATGAGGAGCAATATTTCATCCGGGTCAAGGCCATCACCCACCGCAACGATCCGATTCTGTGGTCAACGACGGTTGGGAGGCCGACCACCGACACCCACATGGTCATGAGCGTGAACCGGACGGCGTCGTTGTGGAACGACCTTCGCCGTATGCAGATCCCCGGTATCACCGGTGTCTATGGGCCGCCGGCGTCGGCTGGTCGGATGCTCGCCATCATCTCGATGAAGCCGATGTATCACGGCCATTCGACCCAGGTCGGGCTCGGAGCGTTTGCCTCCACCACCGGGAACTATGGACTCAAGACCGTGATTCTTGTGGACGACGACATTGATATCGAGAACATGGATCAGGTCATGTATGCCCTGAGCTTCAAGTATCAGCCGGAATTCGGCACCCAGATTCTCCGAAGAGGACGATCAACACCGCTTGATCCGTCGCTTCCTCGTTCGGATCGGTTCATGACCTCGCGGGTCATCATCGACTGTACGACACCGTATGAATGGGGTGACGAAGATCGGCCTGCGAGGATATTCCTCGACGAGGACATGGCATCCCACGTCAAGGAGAACTGGAGCGAGTACTTCGGATGAGCTCTCTCACCGAGGACAGGGGAGCCTCCGTTGCAAGCCTGCCCGTCGAGGGGATCATCTTCGACATTGACGGCACGGTCGCCAGAGGGCGCCAGGTTCTTCCTGGCGCCCTCGATACCCTCGCCGAACTCCGTGGCCGAGACATACGGTTTGCCTTCTTCACCAACGACAACTCCAAGACGATCGGGACATGGGTGGATCGGCTCGGTGACATGGGCATCGACGCGAGACCCGACGAAGTGGTGACCTCGGCGCTCGTGGCTGCTGAAGTAATGGTGGAGTTGCATTCGAAGAGCCGGATTCTTGGCGTCGGTGACGTCGGTCTGTTGGAGGCATTGGAGACACGGAAGCTCGATCTCGTCAGCTATGAGTCTGAGGAAACGATTGATGTGGTCATGATGGGGAGGGATTCGAACTTCGATACCCGACGCCTCGAAGTCGTGTGTCAGGCGATCTGGAATGGTGCCGAGTTCTTTGCAACCAACTATGACCCGAGGCTTCCCGTCGCCGGTGGCTTCATGCCCGGAACGGGGGCGATGGTCAAGGCGGTGGCGTACGCAACGAGTTGTGAGCCGGTGGTGACGGGCAAGCCTTCACCGTGGTCGGGGCGAATGGCGATGCGTCTCTTGGGCGTTGCTCCCGAACGGGGGTTGGTTGTTGGGGATCAGCTGGCCACCGATATCGCAATGGGTCGCAACGCTGGCATGCGTACCGTTCTTGTTCTGACCGGTACGGACGGTACCGAAGCAGTCGAGGAGGCCCCTGCACATGAGCGACCCGACGTGGTGCTCGGTGGCGTCAGTGATCTGATCCCATGGCTTGACCGGCAGGTCTAGCCCAGAAGGCGTAGACGGCACCAGTTGTACCCGGCGATCAGGTGGACGGAGGAGCGTAGTCACCGGCTGTGACGCGCCCTTCAATGGTGCGCAGTGTCCAGATACTGCCCTTGTCCCACTCCATTGGTCCGTTCATGGGAACGCCCTCCGCAAAGAGACGTCCGATGAGATCACCGATGACATCACCATGCGTGCACAGCACGGCGGCCTCCTGTTGGAGATCACGGATGAGCCCCACGATGCGGTGTGGATGTGACCCTTCGATCAACGCAGCTTCCCGTTCGATGGGGATGCCGAGGCGTTCTGAGAGCGGTTGGACGGTCTCGATGCACCGAGTGAAGTTGGATGATCCGATTCGCGTGATGGGGTGGTCCATGAGCAGGGTACGAATCGCTTCACGTTGTTTCCGACCTAGCTTGTCCAGTGGTCGGTTGGCGTCATTGGGATCCAATGCATCCGGCATCCCGGCTGATGCGTGACGGACCAGATGGATCGTGCCAGCAGACCGCTCAAGTTGCATGTCGTTCGCCCGATCGACGACAGCCTTGTCGTTCTTGTACTCAAGCTTCTTGATGGCTTTGTCGAAAGGGAGCCACTTGATCTTGTCAACTTCGCTGTTGGGTTTGAACGAACCACCACCGGCCTTCACGAGCCACCACTTGACGACCTTGGGGTTGTCGGCTTTGGTGAGATAGCCGACGGAGCCGACCGGTCTCGGCTTCTTCACCGAGATCCCTGTTTCCTCCTCAACCTCTCGAAGGGCGGCTTCGAGAAACGTTTCACGCTTGTTGAGTTTGCCCTTTGGGAGTGACCAGTCGTCATAGCGTGGACGATGGACGAGCAGATATTCGGGTTCACCGTCATCGCCAACTCGCGCGACAACGCATCCTGCAGCCCAAATGGACTCGTCGGGTGGAATCGGGTGGTTGGTCACAGAACCTGTGGAGCCAGTGAATCGAGCTGTGACCTTGCAACGGTCATCGCTCGGAGGGTTGCGTGCGTATCGATACCAGCCGAGGTCGGCACCTTCGACCATACCGAGCCTTTCAGCTCCCATGCGAGCATGTCGTCCTCCATCTCGACGCTGAGGATTCCGTCGAGTCGATCGACAAGCCTTGGTTCGGAGACCTCAACGAGGATCTCAACCCGTCCGTCGAGATTCCGCGTCATCATGTCGGCGGAGCCAATGTGGTACTCGGCGGTTCCTCGTTCGGGATCACCGAACCGATAGATCCTGCTGTGCTCAAGGAACCGTCCAACGAGTGAGCGGACGGTGATTGTCTCAGAAAGCCCGGGAACCCCGGGCATGACCGAGCAGTTGCCTCGGATGATGAGGTCGATCTTGCAGCCGCGTTGGGAAGCCGCGTAGAGCTCGTCGATGATTTCGGTGTCAACGAGATGGTTGATCTTCCACAGGATGCGGCCATCCTCACCCAGAGCGGCCTGCCGCCTGATCCGTTCGATGATGCCTGAGCGCAGTGTGTGGGGTGCTACGAGGATCTTGCTGTAGCCCATGGGGCGTGCGTGGCCGGTGAGCAGGTTGAACAGCTCCGAAAGATCTGAACCGACGGCAGGGTCGGCGGTGAAGAACGCGAGATCTTCGTACAGCCTCGCTGTCTTTGGGTTGTAGTTACCCGTGCCGATGTGGGAATAGCGCCTGATATTGCCGTCCTCCTTGCGGACGACAAGCAGTGCCTTTGAGTGGGTCTTGAGTCCGTAGACGCCATACACAACATGGACTCCGGCCGCCTCAAGCATCTTCGCCCAGTTGATGTTTGCGGCTTCATCGAACCGAGCCTTGAGCTCAACAAGAACCACGACCTGCTTTCCTGCTTCGGCCGCGGTCATCAACGTTCGAACAATTGCCCGCTCACCGCCAATCGCTGGATCGTCCGCCATTGATGTGCGATACAAGGTCTGTTTGATGGCGAGCACGTTCGGATCCGAAGCAGCTTGGGAAAGGAATGCGGCAGTGGACGTGGCAAAGGATTCGTATGGGTGATGGACGAGAATGTCACCCTTGCGTATCTCCGCAAAGAGGTCTGGCGAACGACCCTCGACCTCGGCAAGTGCCGGTTGTGTCACCGGTTGCCACAGCTCTTCCTTGAGATCATGACGATCGAGACCGTAGAGCTCCCACAAGCTGGCAAGGCCCAGCGGTGCTTCGCGAACGTGAACCGACGCAGGTTCAAGCTCAAGACCGTTGAGCAACATCGTCATGACGGGTGCTGAGGCTCCCGATTCGACTTCGAGGCGAACTGCCTGGGCTGCGCGCTGTCGATATCGCAGCACGGACTCCATCGCTGCAAGAAGGTCATCTGCCTCTTCCTCTTCGACGGCGATGTCGGCTGAGCGTGTCACGCGAAACGCCGACCAACCCACAACGTCGAGGCCACCAAAGAGACGCGACAAATGCGTTCCGATGACTTGCTCGATCGGAACGAACCGGTTTCCCTCTTCCAAAGCGATGAATCGGTCAACATTGGGCGGGATCTTCACACGTGCAAACTGCACCGAACCCTCACTGTCCTCCACAAGGACCGCGAGGTTGAGAGAAAGGTTGGAGATGTAGGGGAATGGGTGGGAGGGATCCACCGCGAGCGGTGTCAGGATCGGAAAGATCTGATCCTCGAATACTTGATCGAGATAGCGGTGATCCTCAGAATCGAGCGTCTCGATTGTTTCGATGTGGATGCCCTCGGTACCGAGGAGCGGCACCAGCTCTTTCGAGAAAAGGCTGTCGATGCGACCCTGGAGATCGGTGGCACGCGTTGTGATCGCATTCAGTTGTTCCTGGGCTGTCAAACCGTCCGGACTGAGGGCCGTAACACCGTTACGGGCCTGTTCGGCGAGACCGGCGACCCTGACCTGGAAGAACTCATCGAGGTTCGAAGATACGATCGCTACGAATTTGATTCGTTCCAACAGTGGGAGATGCTCGGATTCGGCAAGGTGGAAGACACGCTCTTGGAAGTCGAGGAGGGAGATCTCCCGATTCAGGAATCGTGGTGTCGGTGGTTCAAGCAGCGTCGTCATTTCTCCCATGGTATCGGCTGACCTCGTCGATGCGACGAGTGATTCGCTGCATCCACACAGTGGCGGCGAAACGGGTCAGCCGCGGTTGCGGTCGAGCTCAACAACCTTGCGGAGTCTGCGAACGTGGCGTTCCTCGTTGCTGAACTCGGCGCCGATGAACGCATCCACGATTTCTTTGGCAGCCGTTTCGCCGATGATACGGGCACCGAGGGCGAGCACATTCATGTCGTCGTGCTCGACGGCCTGGTGGGCCGTGTAGTGATCATGTACAACTGCTGATCGGGCACCGGTGATCTTGTTCGCTGCGATTGAGGCACCCGCGCCGGATCCGCACACGATGATGCCACGTTCAGCCGGGCCGTGAACCACCTCTCGAGCCACGGCAGCCGCGTAGTCCGGATAGTCGACCGGCTCCGTTGAATCGGTTCCAAGGTCGATGACATCGTGGCCGGCATCCGATAGGTGTTCGGCGAGTTCGGTCTTGAGGTCGAATCCGGCATGATCTGATCCGAGTGCGATCCGCACCTGCGCTCCTTGATTGCTCGACACGAGCGTAGCGCCGAACCGGGTGGGTGCCGCGAGGTCTACCCTCCAGATATGAAGCTCGTCGTCATGGTCGTGTCGGTGCTTGTCGTCGTTGTGTCCGCCTGTTCGTCGGGACCCGATGCCCCGCCGATCGCCGGTTCTGAAACGGTGTGCACAGAAACGTTCTGTATCGACGTTCCCGATGGTTGGACATACGAAGTGGGCACGGAGTATGTGTCAGCCCATCATGACCTGGCTGCGTCAAAAACCTTTCTCACTGCCGGCGTGATCAACCTTGAAGCAATTGTCGTCAATGCAGGTGGCAGTTGGCCGGTTGCAACACCGGAGGTCACTCGGGCGTTTTGGAAACTCCTCGAAGACGCCGGTGTCGGCACATTTTCCCGTTCACAGCGCGTCGTGGGTGGTGCGGAGCGTTCGTGGGGCAAGCACCAGGACGGTGTGATGTGGCATCTCATCGTTCCGACGGGGGGTTCGAGCGGAATTGGGGTTGAGATGCGGGCACCAAACGACTCATGGGAGACGCAGGCCGACTTCGTGTTCGACTCGGTCAAGGTCCTGCCATAGGCGATGGCAGCGCACGTGACGCTTGATATCTCGGTTGCACGCGTAACCTCGGTGCGATGTCCGATGCAATCGTTGTTACTGGCGGCGCGGTGCTTGAGGGTTCGATCCCGATCCTCGGAGCCAAGAATGCTGCCGTCAAGCATCTCGTGGGGGCTCTCCTAGCGCCTGGTGAGCACACGTTGTACAACGTTCCGCGCATTGTGGACGTCGAGATCATGGGCCGTGTGCTCGAGCATGTGGGAGCTCGCTGCATCCGAGATGGAACGACCCTGCAGGTCATCGTTCCCGATGATCCGAATCCGGAAGCGCCGCTCGTACTCGTTCGACAGATGCGTGCGTCAATTCTCGTTCTTGGCGCACTCCTGGCACGCTGCGGTGAAGCCAGGGTCGCTCTCCCAGGAGGTGACGACTTTGGGGTTCGTCCCATCGACTTCCATGTCAAAGGACTCGAAGCGATGGGGGCACGCTTCGATCTGAGCCATGGGGTGCTCCGCGCTTCTGCACCGGACGGACTCCACGGAACCGACATTTTCTTGGAGTTCCCCTCCGTTGGGGCGACCGAGAATCTCCTCCTTGCGTCGGTCCTCGCGGAGGGCACGACAACGATCCGCAACGCAGCACGAGAACCCGAGCTGACCGACCTTGCGGAATTTCTTCGCAAGATGGGTGCAAAAATTGACGGGGCCGGAACCTCAACGATCGAGGTTCACGGCGTGACGGAGCTCGGCCCTGCGGAGCATCGAACGGTTCCGGATCGACTTGAAGCGGGAACATATCTTGTTGCGGGTGCGGCCACTCGCGGAACCGTCACTGTCGAAGACTGTGTCCCCGACCATCTGCGAATGGAGCTTGCGAAGCTCGAAGCAACCGGAGCATCCGTTTCCACAACGGAGACCTCAATCACCGTTACCGGTCCCGATCGTCCAGATGCTGTTGATCTCGCGACCTTGCCGTTTCCGGGATTCCACACCGACATGCATCCCCAGATGGTGGCGTACCTCTCGATTGCAAACGGAACCTCGATCGTCACCGAAAACATCTACGCCGGCCGGTTTCGCTACCTCGGGGAGATCAATCGATTGGGGGGAGACGTGCATGCCGAGGGCCAGCACGTTGTGATCCGCGGTGTCGAGGGGCTGTCAGGATGCGAGGTGGACGGCTGTGATATCCGTGCCGCGGCAGCACTCACCATCGCAGCATTGGCCGCTGAGGGTTTGACCACCGTGACCCACGCAAACCACATCGACCGCGGCTACGACAGCTTCGTCCCCAATCTCGTTTCACTCGGCGCCACGATCACCCGCACCTGACCACCGTTTCCGCGTACCCAGGGTTCCAGTACCGGGTTTTCCCAGTACTGGAGCCCACAGAATGGACGAACGATCAGCCAGTCGCGACGACGTCGACCACTCCCGGAACGCGGTCACGAAGGATCCGTTCAATCCCAACGGTGACCGTAGTCTCCGAGATCGGGCATCCGCCGCACGCACCAACGAGTTCCAGGTTGACGGTGCCACCGTTGACCCCCGAGAGAATGACATCGCCGCCATCGGCCTGGAGTGCGGGCCGGAGATAATCGAGCGCCTCATTCAACACATCGATATCGATCTCGGATGCACCGTTGAGCGCAGGTCGTTCAGCGACGCCACCGATTTCGATGATGCTTCCTTCGACTTCAGATGTCATACGTCCCTCATTTTCGGACAATGGTATCGCACCGCGGTACTCAGTTTCCAACACCACCGTAGTAGTAACCCTTCCCGGTGTCGTTCTGTGGGCTCCAGTACTGGAAAAACCCGGTACTGGAACCCTGGGTACGCGGAATGGGCCTAATGTCGGTTTGTGGAGACTGAAGGATTGATTGAGGCTGCGCAGGGTGGGGATCAACGGGCGATTGCTCGGTTGATCTCCCATGTCGCTGACGGGGATGACTCGGGTCGTCGCATCGTGGGCGAGCTGTACCGACTTGGCGGGAACGCCAAGATCACCGGTGTCACCGGTGCACCGGGTACCGGCAAGTCAACGCTCGTTTCGGGCCTCATCACCTCGATGCGATCAGAACCGGGACGTGTTGGTGTCATTGCCGTTGATCCGTCGAGCCCGTTCAGCGGTGGCGCGATTCTCGGCGATCGGATTCGGATGGGGGAGCATGTGGACGATCCAAACGTCTTCATCCGGTCGGTTGCAAACCGAGGACACCTCGGAGGGATTGCCAGTTCAACCCCGGCCGTTGTCGCCGCGCTCGACGGGCTCGGGTTCGCCGAAATCGTGATTGAAACCGTCGGCGTTGGTCAGTCGGAGGTTGAGATCGCCTCAGCATGCGACACGACCATCGTCGTTGTGAACCCCGGCTGGGGTGACGGAATTCAAACAGCCAAAGCGGGATTCCTTGAGATTGCAGACATCTTCGTTGTCAACAAGGCAGACCGACCCGAAGTATCGGCGACGATCAGGGACCTTGAGGCAATGCTCGATATCGGTCCCACCACACCGTGGCGGGCCCCGGTCGTTGCCACGATTGCAACGGAGCGTTCGGGGCTTGACGACCTGTGGCGGTCCATCAACCAACATCGAGCCCATCTCGAAGCCGAAGGCCGGATGGAACAGGTGCGCCGCGACCGGGCTCGTCATGCCCTCGTCGGCGCACTCCGGGACTCCATCGAACACTCCGTGGACGCGATCGGGCACGAAACCATCGAAGATCTGGTGCAACGACGCAACGATCCGTGGACGCTTGCAGACCGACTGCTCATCGAGCAGTAGCCTGAAGCCACACGAACACCACGAATACGAACCCCGCGAATACGAACACCACGAATACGAACCCCACGAATACGAACCCCACGAACGCGAACACTACGCATACGACCACCACGCACGTGAAGGAGCAGCCATGGAACTTGTCAAGTATTCGGAAGACCAAGGCGTTGCACAGATCACGCTGAACCGTCCGCCGGTCAACGCGTTGAATCGTGCGCTGATTGCCGATCTCTCCGAAGCTTTCTCGATGGCACTTGATCCCTCCATTCGCGCGGTCGTCATCACGGGATCGCCACATTTCGCTGCTGGCGCCGACATCACGGGATTTCAGGCATCGTTCGATGCTGGTGACGAAGACCGGCAGGCGTCGGGACTCGTTGAGGCAATCGCCGCATTGGAATCACTTCCCAAACCGACAATCGCTGCCGTCACAGGGTTCGCCCTCGGAGGTGGCCTTGAGCTGTCGATGGGTGCCGATTTTCGATACTTCGGAGAAGGAGCGAAGGTCGGTCAGCCCGAGATCCTCCTCGGGCTCATCCCCGGTGCAGGTGGAACACAACGCCTTGCACGCATCGTCGGCCCACAGCGATGCAAGGAGATGTGCCTCACCGGGCGACAGGTAGGGGCAACGGAGGCTCTCACCATCGGACTCGCCGACAAGACCGCGCCCGACGATGAAGTACTCGCACTCGCACTTGCGGACGCTGCAGCGTTCGCGCAGGGTCCGACAAAGGCCTACGCCGCAGTCAAGGCAGCCATTCGGATCGGATCGGACCTCACCCTTGAGGGTGGTATCGGGATTGAGGCAGAGCAGTTTTCTGAGGTATTCAAGACACAAGACGCCCGGATCGGTGTTGCGGCGTTCATTGCGAAGGAAAAGCCACGTTTCACCGGCGAGTAGTCACACGGTTCTTCCGATTCAACCCAAACGAGATCGATCCCTACTCTTCACCCCATGGCGATTCGGATTCCAGCATGGACCGGACGCGCGATCCTCGGGTTGGTCGGCGCAGTGGTCGTACTCGTCCTCGTTTTGTCGTGGATGCATGCCAACGCGCTTCGATCTGCCCTGATGGTGCCACGTGTCGACGATCCGACGTTCGATCTGACCGTTGCATCCAACGGCGCAGGTCGGGTCGTCATCAACCGGACCGATCAGACCGATCGTGAGGGAGTCTGGGGTCTCGAGGGCACAGCGGCCTACGCGCAGGTCTCGACCATTGTTCGGGTCACCGAGGAATCCGTTGAACGGGGAATTCTCCCAATGATCGGTGAGCTCACCGAAGGCGATGCCGCACGCATTGACGCCGATGCATACCAGGGTGATCCCGAATCTGCCCTCGGAATCGGATGGAAGCCTCTCCGCACGCCTTCAGACATCGGGCCCCATGACGCATGGTTCGTTGACGGCCGGCGGGCAACCTGGGTGATCTTCGTTCACGGGAGGGGGAACGACCGGCTTGACGAATCGCTACGCGTCATTCCGTCCCTCGCCGAACAGGGCTTTCCGGTCCTGGTGATTTCGTATCGAAACGATGTCAACGCCACTCCGAGCGAGTCCGGGCTTCGCTATTGGGGCATAGAAGAGTGGCATGACCTTGACGCCGCGGTGGAGCTCGCCGTGCTCAAGGGAGCGAAGGACGTTGTCATCATCGGCTCCGGGTTCGGAGCGAGCATTGTCTCGATGTTTCTCCATGAATCAGATGACGTCGATCTCGTCAAGGGGGTCATCTACGATTCACCGGTACTTGACATCGAATCGGTCGCCGTTGACTATGCAAGGGATGAGGGGACCCCGGCTGTGATCTCATGGCTCGGGCGGAATCTGGCGTCGATCCGCTTCGGACTCGACTGGGCTGCGCTCGACCAGATCGAACGCGCCAAGGAGTTCGACGTGCCGATACTCTTGCTGTACGGGGCAAAGGACCCGGTGACGGATGTTGCACAGTTTGAGGCATTCGCGTCGGCCATTCCTGACCTTGTCACGACCGAGGCGTTCGCCCAGGGCGGTCACGCCGATCTGTGGAATGTTGATGCGCCTCGGTACGAGTCGGCGATCGCCGATTTTCTCCTTGAAACCGCAGGTCCCGAATGAGTCACACGTACCTCGACCACGCAGCAACCACCGTCATGCGGCCCTGCGCTCAAGATGCCATGGAACGGGCCTATGCCAGCGCCAACGCCAACGCATCGGGGCTCCATCGACCCGCTCGAGATGCCAAGAACGCCTTGGAGCAGGCCCGCGAGGAAGCAGCAGAAATTCTTGGAGCATCGCGGCCGCTCGATGTGGTGTTCACCGCTGGTGGAACCGAGGCAGACAACCTGGCGATCACTGGTGCGGCGCTCGCTTCACGGCGCAGAACGATTGTCGTTTCTGCCGTTGAGCATGAGGCGGTGCTCCACACAGCCGCCAGCCTCGCCCGCTTCGGGTATGTGACCACGACGGTGGGGGTCGACCGGTCATGTCTCGTCGTACCTGAGCATGTTGGTGCCCTTGTCGATGCGGACACCGCACTTGTCTCGGTCATGGCGGCCAACAACGAGATCGGAACGATTCAGCCGATCGCTGCGATCGCTGCCGCCGTACGTACCGTTGATCCGACTGTGCCGATTCACACCGATGCCGTACAGGCCTTCGTGTCCGAACCGATCACGGTGGAGTCCACAGGAGCGGACCTGATTTCATTGGCAGCCCACAAGTTTGGAGGGCCCAAGGGCGTTGGACTTCTCGTCGTCAACGGCGGTGTCGCGATCGATCCGATCCTGCATGGTGGTGGCCAGGAGGCCGGTCGTCGGTCTGGGACCTACAACGTGGCGGGCATCGTCGGGATGGTTGCAGCCATGCGAGAGGTCACACAGACGCGGGATCATTTCCGGTCCCAGGTGGGAACCGAACGCGACGCGTTTGAAGCCACGCTGCTTGCCGGATATCCCGACGCGGTGATCAACGGTGTTGATGCGCCGCGGTTGGTGCAGCATTCACACATCCACTTCCCCGGTGTTCTCGCCGAGACACTTCTCATCAGGCTCGACCAGGCCGGAATCGCAGCCGCAGCAGGCTCGGCATGCCAATCGGGAGCCGTTGAGCCAAGCCACGTGCTCAAGGCCATGGGTTTTTCGGATACCGATGCCGGGGAATGCGTCCGGTTCACGTTTGGCTGGACCACAGAACCGGGGGAAGGGTCAGATGCCGCCAACCGGGTCCTCGCCATTGTTGAGGAGCTCCAATGAAGGCGCTGGTTGCGATGTCAGGCGGTGTTGACAGCTCGGTCGCGGCGGCGCTCATGCTCGATCAGGGATACGACGTGATCGGGGTCACGCTCAAACAGTGGGAGGATCCCGATGGGTCCATGCCCGTGGCGGGATGCTGTACGTTGTCTGACGCCGAGGATGCGCGGCGGGTGGCAGCCCAGCTCGACATTCCGTACTACGTGCTCGACTATGTCGAGGAATTCACCGCCGCGGTTGTCGAGCCCTTTGCCCAGGGGTATCTCGATGGCCTGACACCCAACCCGTGCATCGAATGCAACCGGAATGTTCGCTTCGACGCGCTGCTCGACCGAACCAGTGCCTTGGGTTGCGATGTGCTTGTAACCGGTCACCACGCACGGATCGCTGAGACCGATGGTGTGTTCCGACTCCGGCGTGCCGTCGACAACACAAAGGACCAGTCCTACGTCCTGCACATGCTTGACCAGCAAGCGCTGTCGAAAGTGAAGCTCCCGATCGGAGAAATGACGAAGTCGAAAGTACGTGACCGTGCGCGCGCCTTGGGACTCCGCACGGCAGAAAAACCGGACTCGCAGGACATCTGCTTCGTAACGTCTGGCGATTATCGGGACTTCCTTCGTGCAACCCACCCAGAAGTTGCTGCCCCCGGTGATGTTCTCAACTCCGAAGGAGACATCGTCGGCAAACACCCGGGAACGGCTGGTTACACCATCGGCCAACGGAAGGGTCTCGGCGTTGCCGTCGGTGAACCACGCTACGTCCTTGACATCGAGCCACGGGAACGAACCATCACAATCGGTACCTACGAGGATCTTCTCGTTTCTGAATGTGTCGTGACGGACATGCGGTTCGTGCATCTCGCCCCGGCTGTTGGAGACGACGTCTCCGTGAAGGTGCGCTACCGATCAGAACCGGTCGAGGCGACGATCACCCAGGCTGGCACAGCGGCGGGTGATCAATGGCGGTTTGCGTTCCGCGAACCACAGGTACGGCCAGCACCGGGCCAGACCCTTGTCATGTATGAAGGGGAGTACGTGCTCGGCGGAGGCACCATCGTCGATGAACGGAGGCATGTTGGAACCCGCTGAACGATATCGCCAACTGCTGGAAGAACTGCGAGAGCACAACTATCGCTACCACAACCTCAACGCGGCGATCATCGATGACAACACCTATGACGCGCTGTACCGCGAGCTGGTCGAGATCGAACAAACCCATCCCGAGCTTGTCGACCCAGACAGCCTGACGCGGAGGGTTGGTGCGCCTCTCACGTCGGGGTTTGCCCCGGTCACCCACCGAGAACGAATGTTCTCGCTCGACAACGTGACGAATATGGAAGAGCTTGACTCGTGGAACGAACGTCTTGTTGGCTACCTGGGGCGTGACCCCGGCGGCTACAGCTGCGAACTCAAGATCGACGGGTTGGCGGTTTCGCTCACGTATGAAAACGGACAGCTGACGCGTGCGGCGACCAGAGGTGACGGAACGGTTGGCGAAGACATCACCGCAAACGCACGGACGATTCGCTCCATCCCCATGGTGCTGCGTGGCCAAGCTCCCGTCGTGATGGAAGTACGTGGCGAGATCTACCTCCCCATATCGGAATTCGAAGCACTCAATGCTCGCCAGGCCGAGATCGGAGCGGCGCCGTACATCAATCCACGGAATACCGCCGCCGGATCCGTGCGTCAGAAGGATCCGGCGATCACGGCCTCACGCAACCTTGCGGTGTGGATCTACCAACTCGGCTATGTCGAAGGTGGTCCGCGCCTCGCATCCCAGACCGACCAGATGGCATGGCTCTCCGAACTCGGTCTCAGGGTCAACCCTGCCAATGAAACCGTCGGTACGATCGATGAGGTCAAGGCATACATTGCATCGGCAACCGCACATCGCCACGATCGTGACTACGAGACCGATGGCATCGTCATCAAGGCCGACCTCTTGTCGGATCAGGCTGAAGTCGGTTTTACCGCCCGGTCACCGAGGTGGGCAGTTGCGTTCAAGCTTCCGCCCGAAGAAAAGAACACAATCCTCAAGTCCATTGAGATCAACGTAGGGCGCACAGGGGCTGTGACACCGTACGCCGTCATGGACCCCGTCTTTGTTGGTGGTGCGACCGTTACGAACGCCACACTCCACAATGAGGGTGAGATTCATCGGAAGGACATCCGTCCCGGTGACACCGTCGTGGTACGTCGTGCGGGTGACGTCATCCCTGAAGTGGTGGGTCCGGTTCTCGAGCTGCGACCGAAGGGCCTCAAGCCGTGGCACATGCCGAAGAACTGTCCGTTCTGTGGCAACCCGATCGTGCTACCCGACGGAGAGGCAAAGGCCAAATGCACCGGCGGCTTCACCTGTCCAAGCAGACTCCGGGAGTATCTCTATCACTTTGGATCCCGCGGCGCAATGGACATTGAGGGTCTCGGCTACAAGACGGTCGACGCCCTCGTCGCCGCGGACCTCATCCGTGATCCTTCTGACATCTATTCGCTGACGGTCGACGATCTGATGGGTCTCGAGGGTTGGGCAACAACGTCAGCCACGAATCTGATTGCATCGATCGAACGCTCCAAGACACGACCGCTCGGAAGATTGGTCTTCGGACTCGGTATTGACCACGTCGGTGGAACGGTCGCACGACTCCTCGCCGAACATTTTCGCTCAATCGATGCGATCGCTACCGCCACGACGGATGAGATCGCCCAGATCGACGGGATCGGGCCCGAGATCGCATCGTCTGTCCACACGTGGTTTGTCGACCCGGACAACCTTGCAATGATCGCCCGTCTTGGCGCCGCCGGGGTCAGCCTTGCGCTCCCTGAACGGGTCCCTCCGACCTTTCCACAGACGCTTGATGGCCTCACCTTCGTCATCACGGGAACAATCGACGGCTTCACCCGCGACTCAGCCAAGTCCGCAGTGGTCGAGCGGGGTGGAAAGGTCGCCGGATCGGTCTCGTCAAAGACCTCAGCGTTGATCGCAGGCGAGAATGCCGGCTCCAAGCTTGCGAAGGCAGAATCGCTCGGTGTCAAAGTGCTCGATGCCGAGGCATTCGAACGTCTTCTTGCACGGGGTCCCGACGGTTTGGTATGAACGCAGAACGTCCGACGTCTGACGTCTGACTACTGAACCGTAAAGGTCCACACAAGGGTTCCCACATCCACCTGGCTCGGACCACCAATCCAGGAGGCAACCACTGTGTGGGCACCCGGCGACCAGCGTTCGATCACTTTTCCTTCACCGGGTTGGAACTGGTGTCTGCCGGTCTCAATGATGGAATCAACCTGATCCGCAGGTATCGGCTGACCATCGATCACGAACTGCACTCCGTAGCCAGCCTTGAGATCGATCACGACCTTGATGGGGTTCGTGACAAGATCACCATCACGGGGTGAGTAGCTCTCGACGGCATCCGGAAGGGTCTCCGGGTCACCTGAGGGAATGAACAAGATCGAACCTCCGATGATCGCGATCAACGCAAGCGCAAGCAGTGAATAGGTGACCCGATACCCGGTGGTGTTCATACAGCGATGGTAGGAACGATCGGTGCAAAGGTGGTTGGCAAGCCCGCTACCGTTGCGCCATGAACATCAATCCGGTGCTACGCGACATGGGAAACTACCCGGTTGCGACGATCCAACAGCGAGCCATCGATCGAAGGGAAGCAGGTCTCCCGATCATTGACTTCTCGATCGGGGATCCCAGAGAGCCGACACCGAAGTTCATTCGTGAGGCAATGCACAGCGCGATTCCACAGATCAGCCAGTATCCGACCGCTGCCGGACGCGCAGAACTGCGAGCTGCCGTTGCTGGGTGGGTCAAACGGCGATTCGGTGTCACCGTCGATCCGGCCACCCAGGTGGTTCCGACCTCCGGCTCAAAGGAAGCAATTTTCAACTCACCCCTCGCCTTCGTCGATCGGGATGCAGGCGATGTCGTCGTGTTTCCAAGTCCGGGCTATCCGGTCTACGAGCGTGGCGCGATCTTTGCAGGTGCCCAGATCCACCGCGTCGTGCTCGACGGCGACTTCGTGATGCGAGCATCCCTGATCCCATCGGACGTCTTTGATGAGGCCAAGATCGTGTGGTCCTGCTCACCTCACAATCCAACGGGTGCCGTCACGAACACCGACGACCTGGCTGCTCTGTACCGTGCCTGTCGCGAACATGGAGCGTGGTTGCTGTCGGACGAATGCTACGCGGACACCTACGAGGAGGAGGTGTTCCCCGATGGGCCAACTTCGGTGCTGGAAGTCGCTGACGACGGTCTCGAGGGTGTTCTCGCGTACTTTTCGCTTTCGAAACGTTCCGGTATGACCGGATATCGATCCGGGGTGATCGTCGGCGATCCGGTCGCGATCAAGGCCCTCAAGGAGTTGCGCTCCACCACGGGGACGGCATCACCCGATTTCGTGCAGGCTGCGGCCGTCGCGGCGTGGTCAGACGACGAACACGCAGCCGCCAGACGTGCAATATTCACCGCCAAACGGCGCATCCTCGAACGTGCGTTCCTCGACCTTGGGATGGATGTCGTTGCCTCCCGCGCCGGTCTGTACCTGTGGGTCAAGGTCGGAGACGACCTCGCTGTCACCGACAAGCTCCTTGACCAAGGAGTTGTCGTATCTCCTGGCCGATTCTTCGGAACCGGCGGCGAGGGCTACATTCGCCTTGCACTGGTGCCAGCTCTGGAGGAATGTGAGCAGGCTGCAGAGGCTCTCATCGAAGCGCTGAAGTGATCAGGGAGAATCCATGTCCCCAAAATCCATGTCCCGAGAATCCATGTCCCGTGAAGCAGTGATTGCCGCCGCCTACGCCGGTGAAATCGATGTGGCCGACGTCTCCGAGGCTGTGGAGTCCACGATTGCTGATCTCAACACCGGGACCATCCGAGTAGCCGAAAAGATCGAAGGCGAATGGGTTGTCAACCAATGGATCAAGCAAGCGATCATGCTCTATTTCCGGATCGCTCCCCTTGAGACGATGCGCATGGGGTCCTTTGAGTACCACGACAAGATCCCTGTCAAGACCAACCTCGCGGAAGCAGGAATCAGGGTCGTACCTCCCGGCATCGTGCGATACGGCGCATACTGTGAGCCGGGTGTCATTGTGATGCCAGGTTATGTCAACATCGGAGCGAGGGTGGGAGCCGGGTCGATGGTTGACACCTGGGCCACCGTCGGTTCGTGCGCACAGATCGGAGCGAATGTCCACCTCTCGGGTGGTGTCGGCATCGGTGGAGTCCTTGAGCCAGTCGGGGCGAGACCGGTCATTGTTGAAGATGGGGCATTCATCGGTTCACGCAGCATCATCGTTGAAGGCACGGTGATCGAAGCTGGCGCCGTCATTGGGGCAAACACGACCATTACCGGATCGACCCCAATCATCGATGTCACCGGATCCGAGCCAATCGAGATGCGCGGCCGTGTGCCTGCGAACTCCGTTGTTGTCCCCGGCACCAGACCCAAGGAGTTTCCTGCAGGCACCTACAATCTACAGTGCGCCCTCATCATTGGCCTGCGATCAGCGTCGACGGACAACAAGACCTCGCTCAATGATGCCTTGCGTACCTTCGAGGTTCAGGTGTGACCCTTCTCGAAACCTTGATTGAGATCGTCGACATCCCCTCCGTGACCGGAGACGAGGATGCACTCTGCACATGGATTGTTGATCGCTTCGCTGGAACCAAACCTGTTGAACGCATAGGGAACTCTGTGGTCGTCGGATCGCGTTCGGAGGTGAAGCCCTTCTATGCCCTCTACGGGCACATCGACACGGTGCCCGTACAAGGTGACCCCAAGGCGATGATCATTGCTGATCGTATCCGTGGTCTCGGCGTCGGAGACATGAAAGCGGGATTGGCGGTCATGATCGAACTCCTCGACGACCCCGATGTTGGAGGTGGCGACGCCGATCTCGTATGTGTGTTCTACGACAAGGAGGAGGGCCCAGCCGCCGAGAACGGTCTTGAGGCGGTACTCGACCAATGCCCGTGGCTTCTTGATGCAACCTTGTCCATTGTGATGGAACCAACGGATCTCAATCTCGAACTGGGCTGCAATGGTGTTCTGAATGCCGACGTCATCTTCACTGGCTCGTCTGCCCATTCGGCCCGTCCGTGGCTCGGCGAGAATGCTGTGACGAAAGCGGGAAGCTGGCTTGAGAAACTCCACGATCTTGAGCCACAGACCGTTGACATCGATGGCCTCACCTATCGCGAGGTCTTCTCCGTCACACAGGCCCACGGTGGGATCGCCAACAACATCATCCCACCGAAGTTCGTTGTGAACCTGAACCATCGTTTTCCGCCCATCTATACGATTGCCGAAGCTGAGGCGAGACTCCGAGACATCGCTTCTGACGCTGACGAGGTCGTGATCAAGGACCGTGCTCCGGCAGGATTGGTCGCTTCTGACAACTCGGAAGTGGAGCGCCTCGATGCCCTCATCGGACGTGATCGGGTTGGGAAACAGGGCTGGACCGACGTGGCGCGGCTCACGTCACGAGGTGCAATTGCCGTCAACTACGGGCCCGGTGAGGTTGCTCAGGCCCATCAGGTCGACGAGTCGATGCCGATTGAGAACCTTACGACCGCTCACGACGTGATGCGCCGGTTCCTCACTGGCTAGTTCTCAACGGCTAGCGACTGACCATTGGTGCGTCGCCGACCAGATCCTCACTGAATCGTCCCGAAGTGGGCATCGGGTACGTGTCGATCGAGTGGTTCAAGGGCGAACATCGGAAGAAAGAGGGCGATGAGAGGTCCCATTCCGAACGCGAAGAGTGCGGTGCCGACACCAACCGTTCCACCAAGAAGCCAACCGATGACAAGCACGGTGATCTCGATACCGAACCGGGCAACGCCGATGTTCATGCCGCGTGTGGCGAGTCCGGTCATCAACCCGTCACGGGGACCCGGTCCGAGTCCCGCCCCGATGTAGAGCCCAGACCCGACCCCGACGATGAGAATGCCAGCCACGAGCAGAACGGATCGTGCCACAAGTCCCTCAACCGAATCGGGAAGAAGCCAGAGGCTGAGATCGATGACGATGCCGATGAGGACGATGTTGGCGACAGTGCCGACGCCAAACCGCTCTCTGAGAGGGATCCACAACAACAGCACGACGAATCCGGTGATGATGCCGACGGTGCCGAGCGGGACACCGGTCCGGTTCGAGATCCCCTGATGCAGCACTTCCCACGGCGAGAGTCCAAGTCCTGAGATGACCTGGAGTGAGATTCCGACACCAAACAGGACCAGGCCAACGACGAGCCGCGGAACACGCCGCCTGAGTTCGCGGGTTGAGGGAAGGGGGAGCATACGATCCACGGTACCGTCGCAATTGTCGCTTACTGGCGCAACGGCCGTCGAGGGCGGTGTCACGGGGATCCGTGCCCGACACAAGAAAACGGGTCGTCGGTACCATCGTGGATATGCCCGTTGAAATCGACATTGCGAAAGTCGCGAATCTCGCCCGTATCGCCCTCACCGACAAAGAGCTCACCGAGTACGGAAGCCAACTTGAGGACATCCTGGTTCATGCTGAACGGGTCCAGGGACTTCCAACCGAGGGAGTGGATCCAACATCGCACCCCCTTCCACTCGTCAACGGCTTTCGCGCCGATGAAATCGATGTGTGTCTCGACCGTGATTCGTTTCTCTCGCAGGCTCCAGATAGCCACGATGGACAGTTCCGGGTCCCACGGATCCTGGGATAACCATGGCCGATCTGGCAGACCTCACGATCGCTGAGGCAGGTGTAGGCCTACGACGGGGCGAGTTCTCCTCGGTCGATCTGCTCGATGCCGTGACACGACGGGCGTCGATCACCGAGGCACAGCTCCACGCCTATCTGACCCTTGATGGACAGGGTGCACGCATGGCAGCCGAATCCGCTGATGCCGCCTTCGCCGACGGCAAAGACGTCGGTCCACTCCAGGGCATCCCGATCGCGCTCAAGGACAACATGTGCACGAAGGGTGTGACCACAACGGCATCGTCACAGATCCTCGCCGGCTGGAAACCACCCTACGACGCGACGGTCGTACAAAGGCTCAAAGCGGCCGGAGCGGTTCTGACAGGAAAGACAAATCTCGACGAGTTCGCCATGGGCTCCTCAACCGAGAATTCGGCGTACGGCGAGACACGGAACCCGTGGAACCCGAACCATGTACCCGGCGGTTCCTCAGGTGGTTCAGCCGCAACCGTTGCCGTCGGTTCGGCGTTTGGTTCCCTCGGTTCTGATACGGGAGGATCAATCCGTCAACCGGCAGCTCTCTGTGGCGTCGTCGGAATGAAGCCAACCTATGGGCTCGTGTCGCGCTACGGATTGATCGCTTTTGCATCATCGCTTGACCAGATCGGCCCCTTTTCCCGATCAGTTGCAGATTCCGCCGTGATCCTGGATGCAATCGCCGGTTGGGACCACTACGACTCGACATCCATCGATGGTCCCGTCCCCAACCTTGCAGGTTCCCTCGAAACCGGTGTCAAAGGACTCAAGATCGGCATCGTCACCGAGCTCATGGGTGAGGGAATCGATCCGCAGGTCAAAGCGGCGGTATCCACAACGGCGACACAGCTCGCATCAGCGGGGGCTGAACTCATCGAGGTGTCGCTCCCGAGTTCGGAATACGCGCTTTCGGCCTACTACTTGATTGCACCAGCAGAGTGTTCGGCAAATCTCGCCCGGTTCGACGGCGTGCGATATGGGCACCGGGCACAGGTCGAGGGAACGGCCGAGGACATGATGGCCCATTCACGAGCGGAAGGTTTCGGACCTGAGGTCATCCGTCGAATTCTCCTTGGCACGTACGCCTTGTCGGCTGGCTACTACGACGCCTTCTATGGTCAGGCACAGCGGGTACGGACCCTCGTGCGGAACGATTTTGCAGCGGCATACGAAAAGGTCGATGTCTTGATTTCCCCGACAAGCCCGACCACTGCATTCCGTGTGGGGGAACGGGCGGCCGACCCGATCGCAATGTACTACTCGGATGTCTGCACGATTCCATCCAACCTTTCCGGTGACCCGGCGATCTCGGTCCCGATCGGAGTCGATGATGCCGGTCTTCCGATCGGGTTCCAGATCATGGCTCCAGCCCTCGGCGAGGAGATCCTGTACCAGGTCGCGTCCGCCGTTGAATCCATGGCCGGGTTCACGCAGCGGGCCGCCCTGGCGTCTTCCGAAGTGGTCGCACCATGACGAATCGACCGACGACGAAAACGTTCTCCACATGGGAGGCGGTCATCGGCATCGAAACACATGTTGAGCTGTCGACGAAGTCAAAGATGTTCTGCGGCTGCCCTGCCAATATCCCTGATGAACCCAACACGGCATGCTGCCCGGTGTGTCTCGCGCTCCCCGGTGCACTCCCGGTTCCCAACGAGCAGGCAATCGAGGGGATTGTGACCATCGGAACGGCCCTTGGCTGCACCATCAACGAGTCATCGCTGTTCTACCGCAAGAACTACTTCTATCCGGACCTTCCGAAGAACTATCAGATCAGCCAGTACACCTTCCCTGTGTGTGAGTTCGGGTCCCTTGATGTGGAGGTCGATGGCACGTCGACGACGATCGGGATCACCCGGGTTCACATGGAAGAAGATACCGGCAAGAGCTCCCACGTTGGAGGTGGCGACGGACGTATCCACGACGCCGACCACACGCTTCTCGACTTCAATCGAGCCGGGGTTCCCCTTGTCGAGATCGTGACCGAACCCGACATCCGATCACCCGAGCAGGCACGGGCCTATGGAGCTGAACTGCAGCGGATCATGCTTGCCCTTGGGGTGTCTGACGCCAAGCTTGAGACTGGTTCGATGCGCTTCGATGCAAACGTCTCCGTCCGTCGTGTTGGTACCGAAACGCTCGGGACGAGGACCGAGACCAAGAACGTGAACTCCCTTCGGTCCCTCCAGCGTGCGATCGCATTTGAGATCGATCGTCAGGTCGATGTCCTTGAAGACGGTGGCGTGATTGTCCAGGAGACCCGACATTGGAACGAAGACACGGGTGCAACATCTTCCATGCGTACCAAGGAGGAATCGGAGGACTACCGATATTTTCAGGACCCCGATCTGCTTCCCCTTGAGGTTTCTGTGCAGTGGCGGGACAGGATCAAGGCATCGCTTCCAGAACTTCCGGCCCAGATGCGAGCACGATTCCGGGGTGCGGGGGTCGATGCCGCAACGGCCGAGATCCTCGCTGACAGTCCCGACCTCGCTGGTCTTTTTGAGACAGCCGTTGCTGGGGGAGCGCCGGGGAAGCTCATCGGGAACTGGCTGACGGGTGAGGTCATTGCATGGTCTCGGCGTGAGGAGATTGACGTCAGCGAGTCGGATCTCACCGCCGAGCATCTCATCGAGCTTGCAACGATGATGAACGATGGCAAGCTGTCATCCACGGCGGGCAAGGATGTTCTCACGGCGGTCATGGCAGGCGAGGGCACTCCGAACGAGATCGCCGTTGCACGAGATCTCCTTCAGGTGTCAGATGAGGGAGCTATCCTTGAGGCCGTCGACACGGTCCTCGCAGACAACCCTGATGCTGTCGACAAGATCGCCGCCGGTGACAGCAAGCCGATTGGATTCCTCATGGGGCAGGTGATGCGTCACATGGGCGGCAAAGCCGATCCGACCGTGGTGCAACAGATCCTCCGAGACCGAACCAGAGGCGAGTGATGGACACGTCGAACAACACACCACAGCCACGCTGCAAGGTGATCGTGGCCGAAGCGATCGCCGAAGCAGGAATCTCCACCCTCGAGGCCGAATGCGACGTGGTCGACCTTGTCGGCGCCGACCGGAGTACGGTTCTTGCTTCCCTGAAAGATGCGGCCGCTCTCATCGTGCGTTCAGCAACGAAGGTCGATCGCGAGATGATCGAGGCCGCCCCATCCCTCCAGGTCATCGGAAGAGCAGGAATCGGGGTTGACAACATCGACCTCGACGCCGCAACCGAACACGGCGTGCTCGTGGTCAATGCACCGAATGCCAACACCATTTCTGCGGCAGAGCACACGATGGCTCTCCTTTTGGCGCAAGCGCGGTGTGTGGCTGAGGCCGACCACAGTCTGCGCGAGGGGCGATGGGATCGCAAGCGATTTCAGGGGATGGAGCTTCACGGCAAGACCCTTGGCATCTTGGGATTGGGCAAGATCGGCACGCTGGTTGCCCAGCGCGCATCATCGTTCGGCATGTACATCATCGCCTACGACCCGTACGTCTCACCCGAGCGTGCTCGCAGGCTCGGTGTTGCGCTGTTGCCGCTCGCTGATGTGCTGGCAACCTCCGACATCCTCACCATCCACCTCCCACGGACCGCAGACACGGAGAACATCATCAATGCCGAGTCGATCGCGGCCATGAAGGACGGTGTCAGGATCATCAATGCCGCACGTGGGGGCATCGTGAACGAGACTGATCTGGCGGAGGCCTTGCACTCGGGCAAGGTTGGCGGCGCGGCCGTCGACGTCTTCGATACGGAGCCGACGACGGACAGCCCGCTGTTTGGCATACCGCAGGTGACGGTCACCCCGCATCTCGGTGCCAGCACAAAGGAGGCCCAGGACAAGGCGGGCATCGCCGTTGCTCAGGCGGTCGCAGAGGCACTGTCGGGTCAGATTGTCCTCTCAGCGGTCAACCTCGATTTTGGACCAACCGTCTCGTCCGAGGTCAAACCGTTTCTCGCTCTGGCCGAGCAGCTCGGCAGGATCTTCGTCGTTCACGCCAAGGGTCTCCCGAGTGAATTGGTTGTCACCGCAATGGGTCATCTCGCCCACGAACCCGTAAGACCACTTGCGCTGTCGGCCCTCAAGGGGGCGCTTGCCGGGGCTGGGAACGAGGCAGTGTCGTATGTGAACGCCCCGCTGATCGCCGCGGCCAAGGGCATCACGGTTGTGGAGGAAGCCCAGCCCGATGTCGACGACTATCAGTCGATGATTCGACTCACCGGTATCGTCAATGGCCGGGAGCGAACCGTCGCCGGTACCTACATGTTGCGGAAAGGTGCCGTGTTGGTTGGCATCGATGGTTTTGCTGTCGAAGTTCCTTTGACCCATCACATGCTGCTCGTGCGAAACGACGATTCGCCAGGCTGCATCGGGAGAGTCGGAACCTACCTCGGCGAGATCGGGCACAACATTGCTGACATGGTTGTGGGTCGTGCTTCAAACGGAACCGGGGCCATGATGGGGATCGCCCTTGAAGCCGTGCTTGATGCCGAGAGTGTCGAGCGGATCAGAAACCTCGACGGTATCCAAGCCGTCCGTTACATCGACCTACCGTAGTTCGTCACTGCATCACCCACCAGGTCAGCCATCCTGCACCAAGACCATAACACCCCGCAACCACATCATCCATGGTGATACCAAGGGCACCAGAGTGCCGTTCGGCCCTACGGACTCCTGGAAGAACCTTGAAAATGTCAGCAAGCCGTGCCACGATCACCGCCACGACCCACGGGATCCCGCTGAGGCCGATCATGGCAAGGAATGTCCCTGCCATCTCATCAATGACGATCCACCCTGGATCAGCGTGGTTGTCAGCAAACGGTGCAGCGGACCACATTGATAGGCCAAAGAACACGATGAACACGCCGAAGTGGATCCACCACGGCTGATGCCACCAGACAAGGCCAAGGGCCGCTGCGAGACCCGCACCGAACGTCCCTGCCCCACGGTCAGAACCCCAGAGCCGCGACGGAATCAACCCGATGAAGAATCCCGAGGCGACGAAGCGGCGCATTGCCACACGGTAGAAGGGTCCCCCCTCGTACCCATTCGCAATTGTTGCCGGTACCGCTATCTTGCTTGGCGGTCACCCCAGGAGGGCCAACCACATGAGACCAGATCAGTTGGGTGATTTCAGCCTTCCCTCCGACATCCAAGGTCACCCATTCCAGAACAAGGTCGTCTTTGTGGTGTCCCAGATGGATCTCGCAGCCGATCGCTACGTCAAGACCCTGTGGATGTGGAACGGCCTTGATACGTTCCCGATCAGTGACGGTCCCCGTGACACCTCACCCCGCTATTCGGTTGATGGCACCCTGGCGTATCTGCACGCGTCCGACGACGATGAACCACCACAGCTGGCATGTCGTGGATCGGATGGAAGCCCGAGGGTGCTCTCGACCTTTGCCTGCGGTGTGACCGAGTTCGCCTGGTCGTGGGATGGGACACGTATCGCGGCGGTCGTTCCCGAATACATCGATGGGTTCGCAAACGATGAAGAGCGAATCCGTGCGCCACGAAGAATCACTGATCCGGCATTCCGCCAAGACGACAAGTCATGGACGTACAACCAGCGGTCCCACATCTGGGTGATCGACGTAGCCACGAACCAAATGAGGCAGGTGACCTCGGGTGAATGGTCCGAAACGCATCCTGCGTGGAGTCCGGACGGCAACTCGATCTCATACCTGACCTCGACGGACCCGCGGCACTGGATCAATCCCGTCGGCCACGTCGCCACGGTGGACATCGCCACGGCAACGACAACGGAGCGAACCCCACCCGGAGCCTGGCAGTGGTGCGGGTATGCACCAGACGGATGTCTCCTTGTGGCGGGTGCTGTCGGTGATCGGATCACGCTCGATCTCGCCCAGATCAGTCGTGTCGAAATCGACGGAACAATGACAACGCTGGCACAACTTGCGTATCACCTCGTGGAGGTCGGACAAGCTGGATCGGCGACGAGTCCACGACCCGTCAGTCGCGACCGAATCATGTGCCTTATCGAGGATCGAGGTGCCCAATCGGTGGTCGTCGTCACCGATGCTTCGGTTGAGGTGCTCGTCACCGGCAAGAGGGTCATCACGGGATTCACCCATTTGGCAGAGCTGTCTGAGATCGTGATCACGGCATCGACACCGACCGTGCCCGGAGAAGTCCACCGAATCGTGGATGGAACCGAAACCATACTCAGTGATCTCAATGCGGACTTCACGTCCCAAACCCAGCTTGTGGAGCCGTTTGAATTCACGTTTGATTCTGATGGAGCGTTGATTCACGGGTGGGTGTACCTGCCTGAAGGTGACCAAGACGTTCCCCTCCTGTTCCACATTCACGGTGGACCGGCCTTTCAGTACACCTGGGGATTCTTCGACGAGTTCCAAGTGGCCGTCGGTGCCGGCTACGGGGTCGTCGCCATCAACCCTCGCGGCTCGTCGGGATATGGACACGACCACGTGACAGCCATCCTCGGGAGGTGGGGTGACGAGGTATCGCCGGACCACCTCGACCTGTCACGGGCGCCGTACGAAGCAGCGAAGCAGTTTCCGCGTCTTGATCTCGAACGAATGGGCATCATGGGTGGTTCCTACGGTGGACTGGCGACAGTGATGGTCACCTCAATGGACCACAATTATCGCTCAGCAGTCGCCGAACGTGGCGTGTACAACTGGGTTTCGTTTGCGGGAACCTCCGACATCCCATGGTTCGTCGAGATGTATCTCGGTGCTTCGATGCCCCACGGGTTTGACACACTGTGGGCTGCAAGCAGCCTGGCTCGGGCACATACGATCACGACGCCAACATTGGTCATACATGCAGAAGACGACTTCCGCTGTCCATTCGAGCAAGGCCAGCAACTGTTCACGCTGCTGTACACAAACGGGATTGAGACCGAACTGTTGTTGTTCCCCCACGGTGAGGGCCACGAGATGTCGCGTTCGGGGAAACCGAGACACCGCGTTGAACGTTTCGAGGCCATCCTTGACTGGCATGCCAGATACCTGAAGTCAGAAGTCAGAAGTCAGAAGTCAGGCGGCACACAGCACCGGAATCCTGAGTAAGCCAGCTTGCAGGATTCTGGGCTGCTGTAGAGCCGCGTTTCGTGCCAAACTGGGGTGTATGGAAGCAACTGAGTACATTTGGATGGATGGCGCGCTTGTTCCCTGGAACGAGGCGCAGGTGCACGTTCTCTCACACGGGCTCCACTACGGCACCGGAGCGTTTGAAGGTATCCGTGCCTACGACGCAGTCGAGGGAACTGCCGTGTTCCGGCTCACCGACCACATGGCGCGACTGGCGCGTTCAAGCAAGGCCCTCGGTATTCCCTTTGAGTACACCGTCGATGACCTTGTCGAGGCTGCCAAGGAGCTGATGCGCGTCAACAAACTTCGCTCGGGCTACATCCGACCGATCACATTTTTCGGCACAGGCTCGATGGGTCTCAACCCTGCCGGTGCGAACGTCCACATGATCATCGCGGCGTGGGAATGGGGCACCTACCTTGGTGAGGACGGTGTTGCGAATGGGATACGCGTGGCCGTGTCGTCATGGCGCCGTATCGGGCACAACGCATCCATGCCGGACGCAAAGGGAACCGGTGGGTACGTCAATTCTGTCCTCGCGAAGACCGCAGCGCTCAAGGCGGGATATGACGAAGCACTGTTTCTCAATACCGACGGTCTCGTCGCTGAGGGGAGTGGAGAGAATCTCTTCATGGTTCGCAACGGGTTGGTGCACACCCCACCGGCATCGGCTGGTGTTCTCGATGGCATCACGCGCGACTCGGTGACCCGACTCCTCCAAGAGGATGGGTACACCATCAAGGAGTCTGCAATCACCAGGACCGATCTGTACTACGCCGATGAGGTCTTTCTCACCGGTACCGCTGCCGAGGTCACACCTGTTCGTGAGATCGATGATCGGCCCGTTGGCGATGGCAAGCCCGGACCGATCACCCGGCGCGCCCAAGAGCTCTTCGTAGGCGTGGTCACCGGCAAGCTCGACTTGCACCCGGAGTGGCGCGAATACATCTAGACCATTCCACACATGCCACCGGTTGATCGAGTGGCCAACCGGAGGAAACCGTGAAGATCGTCCGCATCGACACCGACGCCGAGGACATCACCTATGGCACGGTGGAACCGGACGGAATCCGCCTCTATCACGGCTCGCCGTTCTTTCAGTGGGAGCGATCAGAGACCGTTCTTCCGATCACCCAGACAAAGTTGCTCGCACCGGTCATCCCCACCAAGGTGATTGCCGTTGGGAAGAACTACGTCGACCATGCCGCCGAAATGGACTCCGACGTCCCGGACCGACCCGTCATCTTTCTGAAACCGCCAACATCGGTGATCGGCCCGATGTCTCCGATCAAGATTCCACCCCAATCTGGTGAGGTGCATCACGAGGGTGAACTTGCGATCGTGATGGGTCGTGTCGCTCGCAACGTCGCAGCCGATGACGCGAGCTCCTCGATCCTTGGGTATACGGCGGCGAACGACGTGACCGCACGTGATCTGCAACGTCTGGATGGCCAATGGACGCGAGCGAAGGGTTTTGATACCTTCTGCCCTCTCGGACCAGCCATCGACACGGAATTCGACCCCGCCGAGCCACATCGGATTGCCTGTTCTGTCAACGATGAACTACGCCAGGAAGGGCTGACGAGCGACCTTGTGTTTGGCGTTGGTGAGATCATCGAGTTCGTGACATCGGTCATGACCCTGCTTCCTGGCGATGTGATCCTCACGGGTACACCTGCTGGGGTCGGACCCATCGTTGCCGGTGATCGGGTCGAGGTTGACATCGAGGGGATTGGGACGTTGATGAATCCGGTTCGGCAAGCATGAGTGATGCTGACATGAGCGTTCGTGTTCGATTTGCGCCTTCCCCCACGGGTTATCTACACGTGGGAGCCGCGCGTACGGCGCTGTTCAACTACCTGTTTGCCAACCACTTCGGTGGAACGTTCATCCTGCGTTCGGACGACACCGACACCGAGCGCTCAACGGTCGAGTTCCAGACGGACATCCTTGAACAGATGCGGTGGCTCAACCTCGACTGGGACGAAGGCATCGAGGTCGGTGGCCCACACGGGACATACCGACAAAGCGAGCGGTACGACCACTATCGCGACGTGGCGCTCCAGCTCATCGAGGAAGGACACGCCTACTACTCACTCGTGACTGCTGACCAACTCAATGTGTTCAAGCAGCGAGCGAGGAACACCGGATCGTCACCGGCCTATGACGGGAGCCTCGAACCGGAACCGTCACAGATTTCGCGAAGCATGCTCGATGGCGGCCAGGCGACCATTCGTTTCCGAATACCGCGCCCGGGAGCAACAATGTTCACCGATCTCGTCCGAGGGGAAATGGTGTTTGACCACGCCCAGGTTGATGACTTCGTGATCATGCGGTCAGACTTCACCCCTACCTACCACCTCGCTTCGACCGTTGACGACGTTGACTACGGAATCACACATGTGATCAGGGGAGAGGACCTTCTCTCGTCCACCCCAAAACACATTCTTCTCACCAAGGCGATGCATGCCGAACCCGCAACGTATGCACACCTGTCGCTCCTGATGGGTCCCGATGGCAAGAAGTTGTCCAAGCGCCACGGTGACACCGCGCTGAGCGCATATCGAGAAGCTGGCTTTCTGCCAGAAGCAATGAACAACTACCTTGCCCTGCTGGGATGGTCACCCGGTGACGATGAAACCCTTGTATCGATGTCCGAGATGATTGAGCGATTCGACGGCACCGCGATCTCCCGCAACCCTGCCGTGTTCGATCAGGAGAAACTTCTGTGGATGAACGGTGTCTATATCCGTGAGATGTCAGACACCGAGTTCGTGGAGCTGGCGCGTCCACTCCTCGAAGCTGATCTCGGCCGTTCACTGACCGGTGATGAGGTCTCGTCGCTTGCTGTCTTGAGTCCCCTCGTCAAGGAGCGAACGAAACTCCTTTCCGAGATCGTCGATCAGGCACGTTTCGTGTTCGTCGCTCCAACGACGTACGACGAATCGTCGTGGTCCAAGGTCATGGAGTCCCCAGAGGCCCCGATCGCTCTTGACGGGGCGGCCACGGCACTCAAAGCACTTGATGATTGGACAACCGAAGCCATCGATGCAGCACTCCGGGGTGTGCTCGAGGTGAACGACCTGTCCGCAAGGAAAGGTCTCCAACCCATCCGGGTCGCGATCTCCGGATCGACCGTGAGCCCACCGCTGTTCGAATCGATCCAAATACTGGGCAAAGATGAGACACTTGCACGCATCGCCACTGCCCGCGCGCTGGTGACCTGATCCGGGAACCGAGGTTGCCACTACCGGGTCGAGAATCATATCCTTGCCACGCTTTCGGGGGTGGTGTAATTGGCAACACACCTGGTTCTGGTCCAGATATTGAGGGTTCAAGTCCTTCCCCCCGAGCGAAGCGACACACACGTTGCTTGCGGCCCCGTCGTCTAGCGGCCTAGGACGCTGCCCTCTCAAGGCAGTAGCGCCGGTTCAAATCCGGTCGGGGCTACGAAAGATCGTTTTCCGCGAGTCCGATACCGTTTCTCAAACTAGGGTGTGGGTTTCTGGTGACGGAGGCTCTCCATGGTGGGGTCGGCGATTCTGGTCGGGGTCATCCTTGCTTACGCGTTGTTTTCCAAGTTCCTCGCCAAGACACCGATCACCGGCCCGATCATTTTTGTCCTCTTCGGTGTTCTCGCCGGCCCCGAGGCACTCGATCTGGTCACCGTCGGGCTGACGAGCGACACCATCCAGGTCATCCTGGAGGGCACCCTTGTCATCATCCTGTTCACCGATGCTGCCGTCATCGACGTCGCGGCAGCGAGGAAACAGCTGACCATCCCGACACGGCTCCTCACCGTCGGGTTGATCGGGACAATCGCGGCTGGGATCGCTTTGGCCGCTGCCATGTTCGGAGAACTCGGCTTTTGGGGAGCAGCGGTCGTGGCCGTGACCCTGGCACCAACGGACGCCGCCCTCGGTCAAGCCGTGGTCACAAACGACCTGGTCCCCAGTCCGGTTCGACAGGGCCTTGCCGTTGAGAGCGGTCTCAATGATGGCATCGCGGTTCCCTTTCTCGCAATCGCGATCGCGGGGGCGGCTGGGGAGATGACATCGGGCAGCGGCTTCATACAGCTGTTTGTCGAGGAGATCGGCATCGCGATCATTGTCGGACTCGCCGTCGGGTATGTCGGCGGAAAGCTGATAGCGCTGTGCTCTGAGCGGGGTTGGATGTCACGGGAATGGCGTCAGATGTCCGTACCGATTCTGGCGGTGTTGTGCTACCTCATCGCAACCCCGTTGCATGGATCAGGGTTCATCGCGGCATTTGTCGCTGGCCTCGTCTTTGGCAAGCTGGTTCGCGACCGATACCCCGACGTTTGCACCCTTTCAGAAGCAACCTCGTACCTCATGACGATGCTGTCATTCTTCCTATTCGGTGCCCTGCTCCTTGGGCCACGGATCACGGATATCACATGGGAGATCACGCTGTATGCGATTGCAAGCCTCACCGTCATCCGCATGATCCCGGTGGGAATTGCAATGATCGGATCCAGATTCACATTGCGTACCGTTCTCTTCCTCGGATGGTTCGGACCGCGAGGTATTGCATCGCTTGTCTTTGCGGGAACCGTCGTTGCCGAATACGATCCGGTATCGACCGAGATCACGCTCACGATCGTCTCAGCAACCGTTGCATTGAGCGTGCTCCTCCACGGCCTCAGTGCATGGCCGCTTTCGAACATCTACGGGAGATGGGTCGCAGAGATGGATGCCGAATCTGACACAGGTGAAGTGCAGGATGTCGACGAGATCAGGGTGCGACACCGCGTGACACCGGTCTCTGCCGGGATTCGGAACACCCAGCGGAACCCTTAAGTGGATCGATGGTCCGGTACCGGGAGAAGCGGTTCATACGGTTCACTCTGATGAGGACGTGCATCGGGCTGCCCTGCCACCGGCCATCCGCTCATCGCACGTTCCGACATCGCCGTGATCGTCAATGACGGATTCACGCCAAGGTTGGCACCGATGGCGGCACCATCCACAACGTGGAGGGTCGGGTGTCCATACACACGGTGGTAGGGATCGATCACGCCGCCCTCAGGGCTCGACCCGATGGGTGCACCACCGATGAGATGGGCAGTCGTGGGTATGTCGAAGAGCACCTCATGGATGGCGCTCATGGGCTTTCCACCGATGATCTCAGCCGCAGCACGGGCCGCGTCGTTGGCCTCGGGGATGTAGGTCGGGTTCGGCTCGCCGTGACCCTGCTCGCTCGTCAGCTTGGTGCGAAACCAACCACGCTTTCGCATGAGGCGCAGGCTGTTGTCCTTGCTCTGCATCACAAGCAGGATGATCGTACGTTCTGACCACTTCCACACCGACAGCGATCGAAGGAACTCGATCGGATTCCTCACGATGCGTCTGGCAAACCGCAGTGGCCGTGCGAGTCCCGGCCCACCGTCCACAAGCATCGTTGCCAACAAGCCGAGCACGTTTGATCCCTTGCCGTACCGTACCGGTTCCACATGTGTGTGGTCGTTGAGATGGATCGACGACGTGATCGCGATCCCTTGCGAGTAGTCGACGTCGCGGGAGGATGCAACCGCTGCGAGGATTGCTTCAGAGTTCGTTCGGACAAGGTGGCCGAGCCGCTCAGAGATGTTTGGCAGTCGTCCCTTTTCGGCAAGCGCGAGAAGGAGCCGGGTTGTTCCAAGGGCACCTGCTGAGAAAACGATCTGGCTGGCCGTGAGCTGCATCGGTTTGCGACGGAGGAAGGCTCCCGGTCGCTGGGAGGACACCCGCCAACCGCCTTCGATGGCGACGACATCGTCAACCTGCTGTTCGGGGATGACGGTGGCCCCGAGCCGCTCTGCAAACCATAGGTAGTTCTTGTCGAGCGTGTTCTTGGCGTTGAAGCGACACCCCACCATGCAATTACCGCACGCCGTACATCCCGACCGGCGCGGTCCGGTACCTTCGAAATAGGGGTCTTCCACTTCGACACCAGCGTCACCGAAGAAAACGGCGACCGGCGTCGGTTGATAGGTCTCGCTCACTCCGGCACGTACGGCAATCTCACGTATCACTCTGTCCGCGGGCGTATCGAGGGGATTGGGAACCACCCCAAGCATGCGCCGCGCTGTTTCGTAATGAGGGGCGAGCTCAGCCTTCCAGTCGGTCACGTCCGCCCATTGGGGATCGACGTAGAACCGGTCATGTGGCTCGTAGTGGGTGTTTGCATAGACGAGCGAACCACCGCCAACACCGACACCACTGAGCGCCATCACATCGGGGAGCAGCGAGAGGCGCTGTATACCGCGCATACCCAAACGTGGAAACCACAATGATTTGAAAGCGTTCCAGTTCGTCCTCGGAAAGTCCTCGCTGTTCCACCGCTTCCCAGCCTCGAGAACACAAACGCGATAGCCCTTCTCGGCGAGCCGCATTGCACTGACACTGCCCCCGAAACCTGAGCCGATGATGATGACGTCGTAGTCCACTGCCACTAGATGATCGCGGTACCCCACACGGGGATGAACGCTCCGTTGATGACCTTGGATTCTTCGCTCGCAAGGAAGTTGATCACAACCGCGATTTCTTCCGGCTGCGGCCAATTGACATAGTCAGCGTAGGGAAGCGCTGCGCGAGTGGCGTCGGTGTTGATGACTGAGGGGAGGAGTGCATTGCAGGTTGTGTTGGTATCGAGCAGTTCGGTTGCGACCGATTTTGCCAGGGCGACAACGCCGGCTTTGGCGACGTTGTATGCCGCCTGACCTGCGGGGGCATCGAACGCATGCTTGGATCCCATCAGGATGATGCGTGCCCAGTCCTTTGATACGTGGGGGATGGCAGCTCGCGTGGTGTTCCATGCTGTGCGAAGGTTCAGCTCCAACATCCGATCAAGCCGAACATCATCGGTTTCCGCGACATCGCGACCACCACTCCATCCACCAACAAGGGATGCCATCACATTGAACGGACCGTAAGCCTCTGCTGCTTCCGCCATGAACGAAGCCACAGCAGCCTGGTTGACCGCATCTACTCGGCGGATGATCAGACGGTCCTCGTCGTAGTCGAGAGCGCTCTCGAGTTCGGCGGCTTCTTCGGGGAGCAGGTAGGTAGTTGCGACCTTGAAGCCACGATCGAGGAGCAGGGGGATCAGGCACCGACCAACGGACCCGGTTCCTCCGGGGATGACGGCAACATTGGGAGAACTCATGCGCCCACACTAGTGCTGTATGGCCATCCGGTATGTCGATCCGTGCGCGTCGATCAGTGTCTTGCGACCGCGATACCCACCGATTCGAGCTCGGGGAGCAGCTCAATCCCTGTCACCGCCTCGTTCATGGTCAAGACACCCGGCCGATGGACTTCCCCTCTGATGATGAGGTCGATCAGCGCTGTTGCTGGAAAGGCCGTGGTGCGAGCCAGGGCAGTGAATCCGTCCCGCTCGACGTCCTCAATCTCCATCGTGGAACGGCTGCCGCCCATGTCGAGCCACGTTCTGACCAGGACAAGATCTGGCATCCCACGCGGGAGCGATCGGTCAAGGGCAGAGATCAGCACACTGCGTGGTGCGACGCCGGATTCGTCCGCTTCCTCGCTGAACATCCCCATCTCGAGCAGCGCGCGGAAGATCTGTCCATGGCCGGGGAATCGGAGGGTCTTGTATTCCAGGTCGGTCACCCGACCGGCGTGGAGATGGCACATGGTTGATGTACCGCCTGCCGTTGAAAATGCTTCAAGGGGTCCCCAACCGTCCCATGGAACGGTTTCATGCCGCGTCAACGGCTCAACCGTCGCGTAGCGGCCACCCTCGATGACCTCACACGGCTCGGCATACTCGTTGATGAGACCAGCCGAGTTGAAGGCGAGCTGATAGCCGAGGGCGCCGATGGGCTGTTGGGGGAGTGCACCGACCCGAATCTGGACGCTGTCGATCGGTGCTGCAGTGGTGGCCTCGACCGTCGCCTCGACGATCAACTGGGTCGCCATGACGTTTGCCAGACCGGGGGCGAGCCCGCAATCGGGCACGATCATGATGCCAGCAGACTCGGCATTGCCGTGGAGCATCTTCTGGCTGGCGACCACGGTCGGGTTTCCGCCGAAGTCCACATAGTGTGTTCCTGTGGAGATGGCAGTTCCAGCAACGACTGCGCCGTATCGATAGGGCACGGCTGAAACGACGGCCTGATGGCGGTCAAGGAGTCCACGGAGGGCCTCCTCGTCGGTCACATCGAAGGTGGATACCTCGACACCAAACCGTTCAGCTGCAACACGAGCGGCATCGTCATTGGCATCTGCCGCGACAACATCGTGCCCCCGACGAAGCAGATCCCATATAGCAGCCGACCCAACAATCCCGGTCCCCAAAACAAGAACACTCATGATCTCTGCCCTTCCCCTCGGCTCTGCGCCTCTTGCCTTCTGACGTCTGCCTTCTGACGTCCGACGTCGGCATCCCGACTACGTCGGGTTGCTTGGAGTCCAGCAAGCTGGACTCTTGACCTCACGGCTTCAACCTCTTGAACACTTCGGCCGGACCGACATCGAGTGTGGAACCATTTGCTGCGTGCCATGTACGAATCTGGGAGGCGAAGATCTCTGCACGATCCAACGACGCATCAGCGCCCCCCATGGTTGTCTCTCCCTGGCTCGCGTGGCACAGCAGCGCCCGAATCTTGACATCAAGCCACTCCTCTGTGACGAGTTCGGCATGATCGGGTTCATCAGCTGACCACAAAAGGATTGCCTCGGGACGGTGGGCTGGAAGACCTGAGTCGGTGAGAGCAAGCGGCTCACGGGCCCACACGACGCCGTCGACGGCGGCAAGCCCCGTGACGCGGTGGTCGGAATGCATCTGGTAGCGCTGCCACGGATCGTGGGTCAGAACGACGTCTGGGCGTACCCTTCGTATCTCGATCGCGATCTGCCGCCTGAGAGCCATCGAATACTCCAGCTCACCATCGACGTATCCGAGGTGGATCGTTGTTGGCGCACCGAGAATCTCCGCAGCAGCGTTTTGTTCGGCGATCCGTCTCACAATGAGGGCATCTTGGTCTTCGCCTTCGTTCCACGAACCTTTCGATCCGTCTGTGACCACGAGAATGGTGACCTCACAGCCGTCGGCGGCCCAGCGCGCGAGTGTCGCCCCTGCACCGAACTCCGCATCGTCAGGGTGTGCGCCGATCGTCATGGCACGGCGAGGCGTCCCAAGTGGTGTCGACGGGAGAGCGAGTTCGTCGAATGTATTGGGAGCAGGTGCGTCAGCAGTCACGTCGTGAGGCTAGGTACAAGGCCAAGCACAACCAACGCAGCGAAGTGTGATGGGGTGTCGATCTCAAGACTCAACGCCCGATGTGTGCTGATCTTGGCGTGCGGCATTCCCGCCAAGTTGGTGTGAAAGGATCCCGGTCCGTAGGTGAAGTCGAACGGGCCGGTGCCTGCGATCACGTTGGTTCCACCGTCAAGGCTTGGAGCGATCGCCGCACCACCTCCGTATACACCGTCTGCAGACGCAGTCTCGCTGAATCGCCTGATGTGGTCACCATCAATGCAGGGAAGATCGGCGTGAAGAACAAGCCAATCGGGCCGGGCGTGCCGCTTCACGGCGTTCGTCACCGCGATCGACAGACCACCGCCATCATCTGACGCAACCGCACAACGCTTTGATGCCCACGCCGTCACATCAGCATCTCCGGTGAGAACGATGGTTTCGAGTCCCGCGTCGATTGCCGCATCGACCGATCGCTCAGCGAGCCTGATGCTGAGGGATCGACGCTGGTCCTGGTCGAGCACACTGTCAAGTCTGGTCATCCCGTTGAAGCTCCGAATCGGGATGATTGCCGTGCGCATGGGCATCGCGTTCAGTGGAAGTCGTGAGGGAACTCAGCAAGCTGAACGAGGACACCATGGGCTGACTTGGGATGGACGAACGCTTCCTTCCAGGTCGGATCGGAGTCGTCGAGACCGAAGACGACGAATCCGAGCTCCGTCGCTGCCGCCGCGGCTGCTCGGATATCGGTGACCTTGAACGTCAGATGGTGGAGACCCTCACCACGCTCGTTGATGAAGCGGTTGATGAAGTGGCTTGGATCGTCTTTGTCGGCCGCACTGATCATTTCAAGGGTTCCACCTCCCGGGAGGTGGAACTGGGCCCAGTGGAAATCTCCGCCTGCGTTGAGGCCGCTGTCGAAGCGTTCTCCGGCAACGAGTGCTATGAACCCGGATGCCGCGTCGATGTCTCTGACCGCCATCGACACATGATCAAAGCGTTCAACAAGACGACCAAGCCCGGCGGTCAGTTCCGTATCCATCGTCATCGTGGGGTCGATATCCGACGTTCGTACCACTGCAACACGATACTCAACGAGACCGTCAACAGCAGATAAAAGGCCGTAAGGATCAGATAGCCAGCCATGAACTGGAATGATTGACCGGTCCACAGCTTCGTCATCTGCGTCAGCTCCCGCACTGCCAGAATCGACACGAGTGACGAGTCCTTCAGCAGAGCGATCAGGTCGTTTCCAAGCGCTGGCATGATGTTCTTGATCGCTTGGGGCCACACGATGAGTCGGAACACCTGGAGCTTCGTGAGCCCCATCGACATTCCGGCTTCGCGCTGCCCTGAACCAATGGATTCGACACCAGCCCGGAGTACCTCCGCAATGAAAGCCGCGTACACGATCCCGACGGCGACCGTCGCCTTGACGGCCGGGGTGTTGATGCCGGTACGCGAAGGGATCCCGAGGGCACCCGTGAGCTCTGGCCACGCAACCAATCCCACGAAGATGATCGTCACCAGCACCGGGATGCCACGAATGAGTTCGATGTAGAAGATGGCAAGGTTCTTCAAGACGACGTTTTTGGACATCCGTCCGAGCGCGACGAGCAACCCGACCACCATGGCGAAGACAAATCCTCCAAGGGTGACGATCACCGTCAGGGAAAGGCCGTCCTTGATGAAGTCGAATCCCGACTTCCAGGTGTCATCTGTCAGGATCTTGAACAGCGGAAACGCGATGACCGCGACGATCCCGAGGAACCACCACGGGAAACCCGACCATTCGTACCGAACCTGGGCCCCTGGTGGGGTTGGGTCTGTGCCGATGGTCTTGGGAAGCGTCATGAAATTCTTTCGGTGGTGGACTGCAACATACAGTTTGTGGCGAACGAAAGGGCTGGACGCGTCGTCCAGCCCTTTCGCATCATCATGGGTGGGCTGCTCAGCCGTTAAAGTCGATGAACCACTTCTTGATCAGCGTGTCAAGCGTGCCGTCTGCTTCCATGTCCTTGAGAGCCTTGTTCACGGGCTCAATCAGGTCGGAGTCCTTCGGGTAGATGAATCCAAGTGGATCCGACTGAAGGTCATCGGCAAGGAGCTTTGTTGCGTCGGCGTTGGCACCGACATAGCCCTGACCGGCGACATCGTCGATGATCACCGCATCGACATCGCCCTGGATGAGAGCCTCGACGGCAACACCGAACTGCTCATAGGCGTCGATGCGACTGTCGCCAACCAGGTCCACACCGAGTTCATAGTTGGTTGTGCCAACCTGGGTTCCAAGCCGGTAGTCGCCAGCGATGAATTCGTCCGCGGTTGTGAAGCGATCCTCGTCTGAACGCACCATCAAGCGCTGAATCGTCGTCATGTACGGGTCGGAAAACGCGACGACTTCTTTACGCTCATCAGTGATGGAGATCCCGTCGGCGGCGGTGTCGTACACACCCTCCCCGGTCTCCTGGATCACTGCTGGCCAACCTGCCTCAACGAACTCCGCTGTGCACTTGAGTCGCGAGCAGATCTCCCGCCAGATGTCGTAGTCGAAACCCTCGGCCGTCCCTGTGTCTTCATTGATGAAGTTGAACGGTGTGTAGGCGTTCTCAACGCCGACCGTGACCGTGCGACCTTCGAGGTCTGCCGTGTCGTCACTGCCGCACGCTGTGGCAACCATGGCCACGGCGAGCGCAATCACAAAAAGCTGGAGTGCCTTCTTCATTGTTGTCATCCCTTTGTTGATTGTGCGCTTGACGCGCGCCCCTACGCTAATCGTTTGCCGCGCTCGGTGGGAATTTCGCGGCGTCGAATCACACCTCGGGCGTTGCCATGGTGCAGAGTCCTAATGTGCAACTGATGAGGCGCAAGACCAAGATCATCGTAACTTTGGGGCCTGCAACGGACTCCGAACACGTCATCGCTGGGCTCATGGACAGCGGAATGGACGTTGCACGGATCAACTTCTCCCACGGAACACAGGCTGATCATGCACGCCGCGTGGGCATTGTGCGCAAGGTTGCAGCCGATCTGAACCGTCCCATTGCGATCATGCAGGACATACAGGGGCCCAAGATCCGTGTCGGCACATTTCCCGGAGGGAGTGTCGAACTCGAGGATGGGGCAACGGTGCGAGTCGTCCCGGGAGAAGCGATCGGCAGCCCCCACGAGGTACACGTCGCGTATCTTGACCAGGTGGAAATGTCCGTCGGTGGTGTGATCCTTCTCTCGGACGGGCTCATCTCCCTCACCGCAACCGACGTTGCTTCGGACTGCATCACGGCGACGGTGACGGTTGGCGGCATCCTCCACGACCACAAAGGCGCAGCGTTTCCGGGAGCGAGGACGACCATCCCGATCGTCACCGACAAGGATATCGAGGACCTCGAATTCGGAGCCACACTCGGTCTCGATGCGGTGGCAGCGTCGTTCGTCACCACAGGTGCTGATCTCCGCTCGGTCAGGGAAGTCGCGGGTGATGTGGCGCTTATCGCCAAGATCGAGACAGCCGTTGGATACATGAATCTCGACGACATCCTCTCCGAATGTACCGGAGCGATGGTGGCGCGCGGTGATCTCGGTGTGGAGCTGTCGATCCAGTCGGTTCCACGCGCCCAGATCGAGATCTTGAAGCGCACCAACGCTGCAGGGAAGATCTCGATCACCGCCACGGAAATGCTCGAGTCCATGATCCACAGTCCACGTCCGACGCGAGCTGAGGTGACTGATGTGTACCGTTCGGTTCTTGATGGAACGGACGCGGTGATGCTCTCCGCAGAAACAGCCATTGGCGAGTATCCAACACGAGCGGTCAGGCTGATGTCCGACATCGTTCGAGAGGCAGAATCCTCCGACGACTACGGTCGTGCTTCTGGCTTGTCGAACATTTCCGAGGGCGCTGTTTTCGCTTCCGCGATTGCCGAGGCTGCGGTCGACACCGCCGACCGACTCGGTCTCGAGTCGATCATCGCGTTCACCGAGTCCGGGACCACCGCGCGGCTCCTGTCGAAGTACCGGCCAAAGGCAAACATCTATGGATTCACCCCGATCGAATCGACCTACCGACACATGGCGATGCTCAGTGGCGTTACGCCCATCATGCTCGAAAGGGTGTCGTCAACGGATGAGATGATTGCCCACGCTGAAGCAGAGCTCGTCAAGCAAGGAGTCGCTGCCAAAGGCGACGGTGTTGTCATGGTCGCAGGGGTCCCACCCAATCAGTCGTCGTCGACGAACCTGATGAAACTTCACGTGGTTGGATCTGGTGACGTCCTGCACCCGGACGCCCACGTGTGACCGACTGTTTGTGGACCGACCACTAGCATCTCTTCACGATCACAACGGAGGAACTGTGGGACAACGGATCGAAGTCGACTCGACAACGCTGATTGACGACACGGCCGTGTTTTCCACGAACCGCAGCCTCACTGGCACGGACGGCGAAGGGTTCACCTCACGTGAGGAAGCGTCATCGTCAGATACCTTCCCTGCCAGGCTGGCGTCGGAGCTGTTCGAGGCGGATGATGCCCTGACGCGGGTGTACGTCGATCAGAATGTTCTGGTCGTGGCTCGGAGCGCCGCTTGGGACGACACGTCGACTACGGCAACCGAACGACTCATTGAGGACTTCTTCCTGTTCTATCCCGAGGAACCTGCCGGATCGTGAACCCTGCGGTTCGAGGCTAAGAAGTCACTGACTATTCCTGGAACACGCCGACGGTGAGCTTGACCGTCGACCCGATGGGAACCCATTCGCCCGGAGCAGGGTCCTGGGTCAGCACGATGTTGTCCTTGTCAGGATCGTCAACAAAGCCTGTGTTCTTGGCAGCGAAGAGACCGAGCTCGTCAAGGACACCAAGGGCTTCCTCCCACGTCTTGTTCGTCAACGAAGGAAGTTGAACCGGGCACTTCACCGGTTCACCCGTGACCTCACACGGATGGACGGTATAGAGCTCGGACAGTGGCCGGTAGCGCCACACGAGATGCATGTCGGTCTCTTGGGAACCATCGGGATGCGTCACAAGCCTGTCAACGCGAACAAGGAACCCGTTTGAGCCAGAACGTTCCTTGCGCCGCTCACCCGGGGCGATCTCGTCGAGTTTGTCAGCGACGAGCTCCTCCTCAAACTCCACGACAGCTTCTTTCTCGTGGGTGACGTCGGTGCACTCCAACCCACCATTGTCTCCGTACATGCGCACGGTGATCGACTTGTCGGTGTACGCCGTCTTGATGATCACAGGGGAGTTCGTGTTGTTTCGAAAGACAACGTCGGGGCCGGGCCAACCAAGGGTCGCCTCTCGACCCATCGGGTACCGGTCGAAGTACAGCGAGTGGGGTTGGTGCTCGACATCCTCCAGACACGAGAAGAACACAGCGTTGAAGAAGGTGGTTCCGAACTGGCTCACGCCACCACCGATGTTCGCAGGATGGTCGCAACAATATGGGACCCCGTTGATGATCGCGCCGTCAGCGACATAGCCCTTTGCTTCGGTTCGCGGCCCGGCGTAGTCGTTGATCGACCATTTTTCGCCCGGTTGGACGATGGCGCCATCGACCGCGTCGGCCAATGTATGGATGTTGATGACACGGGGCTGGCCCGCGGGATGATAGGTCGTGAACCCACCCAGCGGCTTGAGGTTTGTGAGCGCCTGTGCTTCGGCAGTCGTCAGATCGGGCTCGGCGCCCACGACAAGCGGGAACTCGCCTGTCCCTGAACCGAGCGCGGCCTTCTTCATTGACTCCATCAGCCCCTCAACGTCGAGGAGCGTGCCGGATCGGCCCGCAATGACCGAGATTTCATCCGTCTCAAAGTTCACATCCACCTGGGCGTTCACCGGCGGGATTTCGTACTCGCTCTTGCGGGGTTCAAGGATCTTGAGGACGGTTGCAGCGTCAAACCGGGTGATCATCTCGGTGCCATCCTCAGAGACTTCTGCCACGGCCGCGGAAGCAAGCTGTTCAGGGGTGAAGGTGACTCGAAATCCGACCTCACTCGAAATGAGTTCGATTGGATCGTCGATCATCTCAGCTATTTCGGCCGCAGCGGCATCGATCTGTTCGTTCGTGAGTATCGGATCGATCACGACAACGGGAACCACCACGCCGGACTTGTCGAGTCGTGACATCTCACGTTCGACCTGGGTTCGAGCGAACGTTCGGTCGATGCCTTGCCCCGTCCGCGGATACTGTGGCGTCACAACTCCCGCCTCGACGGTTACCGCACCTTCGAACGCGGGATCGGCGACGGCAACGTCTTCCCAGGCGGTGAATACGTCGTCAATTGCCTGGTCATCAAACGTAATGGCAAGCGGAATGTCTTCCTTCTTTGAGAACGAGATGATCCAAGCAGCAAAGCGTGCGATGGGGCCACCCGTCTTACGGGCGGTGCTTGCTGCTTTGACGGCAGACGCCACATCGGCTTCGAGTCCGATCTCGACGGGACTGAGCTTGAAGGTCGCATCGTTGACCTTGAACACACCCGTCGAAGCACGCAGGTCACCCTCGTACCGTTCGACAACCACAGTGGCGTCCGCCGTGTTCAGGCCACCTACGTCAACACCGGCAACCGTGACGTTGCGAGCGATCGCATCATCAGAGGTGGCGCGATCAACGAGGTAGATGCCAAGCGGGAGCAGCAGAATCGCGATCGGAACCGTTATGAATAGGACTCTGCGGTGCTTCATTCGTGGTTTCGATGGGTTGTATTGTCGACGCGGCGAGTGTAGGAACGGGGCCAGACAACTCGTGGCATCTCAGCGGATCAGGGAGAAGGTGGGGGGGCGATCGGGGTGTTGTCGACGTTGATCGTGACCGGTGTGCCAGGTTTGGGATAGCCACCGGTATTGGACTGACTGACGACCCGGTCGGGTGCACCTGGATCATCGACATAGACGACGGTCACCGCGTATCCAGCAGCTCCGATCGCTGCCCTGGCTGCAGCCTCGGACATGCCAACCACGTTCGGGACTGGATCCGGACACTCTCCACTCCCCCCGACTCGTGGATCGCACGGATGCAGCAGGATGACGTTCTTCTCGCCGCGGTAACGCCAATAGAACGGCTCTCGGTCAACCTCATTGCCCTGTGCGTCGTAGAAAACTCTCGTGACCGTAACGGCCCAGCCTCCGGAGCCCTTCGATTTGACCTTCTCCTCTCCGGGGGCAACAAACACTTCTGGATCGGTTTGGTATGACACCTGGGGACTGGTGTATCCGGAGCGTTCCGAGCGTTCGGATGCACAGGTCATGCCGCCATTGTTTCCAAAGAACGTGACGGTGATTGATCGCTTCGTGTGGCTCGTCTTGATGATGACGGGTGCTTCCGTGTTGTTGCGGAACACCACATCGGGCTTGGGATATCCAAGCGTCGCCTCTCGACCCTCGGGATACTTGGAGAAGTAGATGCTGTGTGGCTGGTGTTCGACGTCCTCGTAGCAGCCGAAGAAGATCGCGTTGAAGATGGTGGTTCCGAATTGACTGACGCCACCTCCGATATTGACAGCGTCGTCCTCGCAGGAAAGCTCGCCACTTACGATTGCACAGTCGTACTTGTATCCCTTCTCAAGGGTTCTGCGTCCGACCACTTCGTTGACCGAGAACAACTCGCCCGGCATGACCATGTAGCCGTCAATCGTGTCAGCCATGAGATCGATGTTGTGGGAGCGGTTTGTTCCCGGTTTGTAGGTCGTGAACTCTGACACCTCATAGAGCTCGCCGTATGCGAGGGCGTCTTCAGTGGAAAACTCCGGTTCGATGGTGTGCTGAAGCACAAGCTCGCCGGTTCCGTCGCCAAGTGCGGCTGCTTGGACCGCTTCAACGACGAGGTTGACATCAAGGCTTGTTCCCATCTTGGACGGAACCAGCGTGATGACATCGTTTTCCGGTAGACCTTCGACGCCTTCTTGGGGGCTGTCTGTGATCTTGTAGTTCTCATCCCAATCTTCGAAATCGTCGACCTCGATGATGTCCCAGTAGGCATCGGCAGGATCGACCTCAAGGTTTGCCCTCTGGCTCTCCGCAAGGGGAATGATGACGGCCGGATCGATCGAATAATTGATCGTTGCGGGGGATCCCTTGACAATGTCGACGGAGAGAGCCTGTGCCATGGTGAGGGGTGTCACCTCGAAGGTGAATCCGTATTCCTCGTTTGTGAGTGTGACCCCACGGTCGATGATCGCTTGAGCACGTACCGCGGCGGCATCAAGATCACTGTTGGTGAGCGTTGGCTGGCTATCGACGAGGGGAATCACGATGATGTCGGTCGTGCCGTCCATCACGGCGTCCGAAACCAGTTCTGTGGCGATGGTGCGATCGATGGCGAGCCCAGAATGCGGATACTCGATGACCGCCTTCTGATTCTTGATCGTCACCGATCCCTCAAACGCTGGGTTGGGGATTGCCTCGGTTTCCCACTCTGTGAGCTTTTCGGCCAAGAGAACCACGTCGACACTGCCCTCAACCGGCACATCGACGGCTTGGGAAAAAGCCCGAAGCCAACCGCTCAAACCATCCTTGTTGGCGTTGAGGGCCCGGGTGACCGCAGTGTCCGTATCGAACGATGTACCGATTTCAACCGGATCGAGTGTGAAGTGTTGATCGTTGACGGACACCGTGATGACGTTTGCTGTTTGGGTGTCTGCGTAATCGTCGGCAACAGCTGCGACTTCGTCGGCGGGAAGGCGAGACACGTCTGTGCCCTCGATTGATACGTTTCGTGCGGCCTGATCCGAAGCCAAAGCGGTGTCGACGAAGTAGATCGAAAGCGGTAGCAACAACAGCATCACGGGTACCGCGATGAACAGTGTGAGTCGTCTTGTGGAGGTGGACATTCGGGCTCCGACATGGGATGTGGCCGTTGGGCGAGTATATGGATGGGCCCCAGATACGAGGTTCATTCCCGAGGAGTGGTATGTCGCACGCCTTGTCGTACGATGGAGTCGTGGGCATCTTCGATCATCTTGCATCCGGTGGTTCGTTCAACGTCTCGGCAACGCTCTACACCGCATATCTTGAATGTCCCCAGCGGGCCCTCGGCCGGCTCCAGGGGTTCTATGGGAAGCCGTCGATTGCATCGTTCAAGGGACAACTTGCCCACAAGATCTTTGCGACACACTTCGACGAGGGCGAGATTCGGGACGAGGATTTCAGTCATGTGTGCCGTGTCGCCGCTGGCACCCATTTCGGAGGCACCATGGGTGAACTTCGCATGAGCAAGTCTGGATTTGATGCGATCGTCCTTGAGATCCAAGCGCTCTATGATCGGTTCAAGGCACTGCCGTTCGATGGTTTCCGGGCAACCGAGATGGAATTCGACCTTGACGCCGGAGGCGGGATCACCGTCCGTGGCAGCATGGACGCGGTGTTTGATTCCGACGACGGGGTACGGATTGTGGACTGGAAGACCGGTACCCATCTCTCGGACAAGCAGTCCCAGCTTGAGTTCTACGCAATGGTGTGGAAGCTCCTCAACGACGAAATTCCAGCAACTGCTGAGGCAATGTCGGTGGCGACGGGGGAGAACGTCCATCTCGAACCGACGGAGGAGTCGGTGCTGGCAACCCAGGCCGACGTCGGTGCAATGATCGAAGATCTTCGCAGAGCAATGGCTACCGGTACTGATCTTGAACGCAGGGCTGGACCATACTGCGCTTGGTGTCCCCTCCTTGAAGACTGTGCAGAGGGCCGCAAAGCGATTGAGATTCTGTAGTGATCCACCTTGTTGACTGTCAGAAGGGAACCCATCACGCCATACTCGTTCGATGCCCATGACACTGCTCGCCCTTCACGCCCACCCGGACGACGAATCGTCCAAGGGTGCCGCAACGATATCTCGGTACGCAGCGAGCGGAGTCCGTTGTGTGCTCGTGACCGCTACCGGCGGGGAGGCCGGTGACATCCTCAATCCTGCCATGGACCGTCCTGAGATCGCGGCGAATCTCAAGGCGGTGCGGGAGGCTGAGTTGGCGGAAGCTGCCGCGATCCAGGGATACGATGAGGTGATCTTGTTGGGCTACCGCGACTCGGGAATGCCCGACTCGAGCGACAACGCCGACCCAAGGGCCTTTTGTAATCAGCCGGTCGATGACGTGCTTGCACGCCTTGTTGGCATTGTCCGTGAGGTGCGCCCACATGTCGTCATCGGATATGACGACCACGAGTTCTATCCACATCCCGATCATCTCCGAATTCATGAAATGTCACTGCTTGTCTTTGATGCAGCGGCCGATGCGAACCGATTCCCCGAATTGGGAGAGCCATGGGAGATCAAGAAGATGTACGCGCCGACGATGTTCGCACACGACCGTATTCATGCGCTCCATGAGGCAATGCTTGAGCGGACCGGAAGCTCGCCATACGAACGCTGGATCGAGATGATCGAGACGAGGCCGATCGTTGAACGAGATGTGACGCGGATCGATGTAACAGGCTATGTCGAACAGAGCAGGGCTGCTCTTCGAGCCCACCGCACCCAGATTGACCCGGACGGTCACTGGTTCCAGGTACCGACGGAGGTGATCGAAGAGATCTATCCGTGGGAGGATTTCGAGCTGATGGCTTCCCGGGTCGGATGGAACACCGATGAGGACGATCTCTTCGCCGGCATCGATGACGCCGCCTGAAGCCGGTACGCC
>DIDS01000020.1:60126-124926 GCA_002418265.1 Acidimicrobiia bacterium UBA5794
CGCCGCCTGAAGCCGGTACGCCGACTGAAGCCGGATGCAGGGTTCCGCGTTCTGCTGGAATGGACCCTGTGACCAGCGCTGTTTCAGATCTCAAGTCTGCACTTGCAGATGTACCGATGGTGCTTCTCGACGACGACATGCTCAATGTCCTCGACGATGCTCGCTCGGGTACCAACGCGCTTGAGATATTTGCCTTGCAACCTTCCATCGTTGTGGTGGTCGGTGCTGGGGGTAGTGGTAAGTCAAGCGTGGTGAATGCGATCGTCGGCTCAGACGTCATGGCCGTGTCCCCGATCCGGCCGACCACGACCGCGGTGACGGCCGTGGCTTCCCCAGGGTCGTCGCCCGTCGAGGAGGCAACCGGGTATGTGGTCGTCGAGAGTCTCCCGCCCGGACTCGTCGTGGTCGATACGCCACCGTGGGATGCCGATGATGAGACCGTTCGTCGAATCATGGAACGTGCTGCACGCGCAATCGTGGTGGTTACGCCATCTCGGTATGGAGACGAAGCGACCCGTGAGGTTCTCGCTGCGGCGCAGGGGTCTGACTCGTACTGCGTTGTTGCGAATCGGATGCCACCCGACAGGGCCCTACGAGATCAGATCGAGGATGCAATATGGGAGCGGATCGGCGTTCAGCCTGCAGTGGTGATTGCCGAGGGTGATCCCGTCGTCGTCACCGATTTGATCAGCGATGTTCCCCTTGATGGCTCCGCGGAGGCTCGGCGATCCGTCCTGTCGCGAGCCGTTGCTGGTGCAAGTCGGAGGATCGCGACGAGTCTGACAGAAGCAGCGCGAGAAGTTGGATCGCTCGAGCACGCCATCGATGCGGTCAAGGTACCGGTACTTGATCTTCCGACAGTGGGTGCATCGTCGCAATGGACCGAGATTCGTGCAGCGCTGGGTACGGCTGCCATGTCGGTTGTCTCCTCATTCGATGACGCGGTGGAATCGTTCCATGGCGGAGACCTCGCCGAGCGAGTGCGTTCACGTCTGTCCCAACCCAACGTCGAAGCAACCATCGAATCGCTCGAAGCGTGGAAGGACGACGCGTGCCGTGAGTTTGGGTCGAGTGCGCGTTTCCGATTTCGGAAGAAGTCGGCAAGAGCACTGCTTGAGCGATGGTCCTGGATTGTCTCGATTGGTCCGACCGTTCACACTCCAGGGCGATTCAATCGACTGATGAAGCATGCGATGGAAGCGACCATCTCGGCGTCCCATCAAGAGCTCGCTGACATCCTCCAGCGACCCGTCGAAGCGCGACGAGCAGAATGGAGGACGGTCGTTGAATCGGCTGGTGAGTACCGACCGGGAGTGTTGTTCGCTGCGGCGACTGCTCTCGGGGGAGAGGACCCTGCGAGATGAGTGACCTATCCCAGCTTGGTGATCTCCTCGACGTATGCCTCGCGAGGTCAGAGTCGGTCGTCAACCCAGACATGTGGAAGGAGCTTGCGGCCCTTCGTGGTCGACTGAGGCGACGCACCGGATTTCTCGGAGAGATCCTGGTGGTGGCCCTGGCAGGCGGAACGGGATCAGGGAAGTCCTCGTTGATGAACGCGCTGTGTGGTGTGCGAGTTGCCGAGGTGGGGATCGAACGACCAACGACATCGCGGTGTTTGGCAGCAACTCCATCCGACATCGTCGGCGACCTGTCCGGGTTCGTGGTAAGCCTCGGGATCGATGAGATGATCGAGGTATCGGGTCTCGACGACCTCGTGCTGGTGGACCTGCCTGATTTTGACAGTACGTTCACTGACCATCGCCGAATCGTGGAGACGGTTCTCGACGTTGTTGATGCTGTGATTTGGGTCTTTGATCCTGAGAAGTACTCAGATCGAATCATTCACGACTCCTTCCTCAAGCCCCTTCGAGGTCACCAAGATCAGATGCTCTTCGTGCTCAATCAGGCCGACCGGCTCGAAGGGCATCTTGATCAGGTGAAGGCGAGTCTGCGTGTCCACCTGCGAGACGACGGATTCATTGATCCACATGTCATCACGACCGTGGCCACGGCGTCAGAAAGCGTCGACCTGTCGACCGACGAATTGGAATCTGCATTGGCGGAACGACTCGACATCAAGGAGACGGCAATTCAAGGGCTTGCGGTTGACATTGCCCATGCAGCGAATCGACTATGGCAACACATCGATCAATCATTCGATGAGCTTCAGGGTGACGAACGACACGAAGCCGCACTTGCGATGGCGTCATTCGTATCGTTGGGCGTGGCTGCAAACCACGTTGCTGCTTTGAGACCTCGGAAGGACACATCTGATGAGTTGGGATGAGATCACCGGGTGGATCGGTGACCGCTGGACGGACCATGGGGGGGAGATCATCGCCACGGTTGTGATCTTGCTTGGTGCCTGGGTGGTTCTGGTCATCATCAAGCGTACGGTGCGTCGGTGGGAGTCCCGCATTGAAAGCGAGCTGTATGGATCAGGTGATATCGCCGATCGTGAACGAGGTCAGCGTCTTGTCACGATTGCAGGTGTTCTCAAGATTGTATTGTCGATCACTCTCTGGGTCATGGTCGTGCTCACGATCATGGCAATCTGGGGTTTGCCGATGTCCCCATTCATCGCGGTCGGCACAACGATCGGAGTCGCGATCGGATTCGGTGCCCAGGATCTGGTGCGCGACGTCATCGCGGGGTTTCTGATTCTCCTCGAGGACCAATACTCGCTTGGTGACGTCGTGTCGATCGCGGGAGTGACCGGGTCCGTGGAATCAATACAACTTCGATCGACGGTCCTACGAGATCTGGAAGGCAACCAGCATTTCGTTCCCAACGGACAGATCAAGGTCGCTTCGAACCTGACGTCTGAGTTCTCCCGAGTCGTGGTTGACATCCCAGTGTCGTATGAAACGGACGTGGACCAGGCGATGGATGTCGTCAAGGACGAAGTGCTCGCTCTGGCTGGCGACGAGGAATGGGCCCCGCGGTTCATACGCGAACCGGAGGTGCTCGGAGTGAACAAGCTCGATAGTTCCGCGGTAGACATCCGCGTGTTGATGACACTGACCCCCGACGATCGGTGGCTGGTGAAGCGGGAATTCCTGCGAAGGATCAAGAACCGCCTCGATGCTGAAGGAATCGAGATTCCCTTTGATCAGGTGGTCATGAGGATGAAGCCTGAACTGTAGCCGGTCGCAACACCAGCATTCCGTGTTCCACCGGCTCGATCTCGATGTGGGAGGCCGTTCCGAGGAGCTCGCCATCAGCCTGGAAGGGTGCTGGTGGATCGGCTTCAATCGTGATGCGATCATATTCCGTCCACAGATGGGCACCTGAGCGTGCCGTATGGGTGCGCCGGAGTATGGCCCGTGAAACAAGTGATGCCGCGTTGCGATAGCCAAGCTTGCCGACCGCGAGCGTCGCCATGCCTTTCGGATCCTCCTTCGTGAGGTGCAGCGGAACCCGTCCGAAGTAGGTGTACGGATGGTGAACCTGCGTGAGCGCAGCGATCGCATCGAAGGAGTCGCCGTTGGCTTCGATTCGCAGGTTGGGAAGACGTGTTCGCCAATCCGATGTGAGACGTCCGACCGCGGTTGAGGCATAGTAGACACCACCGAATCGGAGCTTGGCATAGGGCTTGCGTTCAGCAGCCTCGACAACGGCAGCGTCGAAGCCGATGCCGACGGAAAACGTTGCCACTCGCTCGATGCGTCTGCCAGCCAATGTTGCCGAGATCCGAGCGATTCGGGTTGGCAGCGGATCGTACCCCGTGGCGGCCTGCGCTGCCTTCGCGGGCTTGGAGGGGATGTCGAGAATACGTGCCAAGACGTTGGTGGTTCCCGCTGGGATCAAACCAAGCGCCGTGTTGGATCCTGCAAGCCCGTTTGCGACGTGATGGGCGACCCCATCACCACCCATCGCGAACACGACATCAACCTCGTCCGCGACAGCTGCCGCGGTCTGTCTCATCGTGTCCGGACCGCTCACGGGCCACTGGGTCGATAGGTCAAATGTGTCAGACAGCGTCGTGGCTACCTCTCGAAACAGACCACCGGTGAACTGGGATGCTGACGGGTTGGCAATGAGGACGGCGCGGCGCATCGGTTGAGGGTATCGGATGCCCATGTCGTGCACTACATGTTCAGGAGTTTTTCCACCTGTTCGCGTAAGTCAAGTGGTCTGAAGGGTTTGGTCATGAACGCGTCTGCCCCACCCTTGGCTGCACGGTCGGCCATTTCGGGCTGGGCATGGGCAGTCAGGACGAGAACCTTGAGATGTTCGGTTGCCGTGTCAGATCGGAGCTGGTTGAGCACCTCCCAGCCATCCATACCTGGCAGCCCGATATCAAGAACCACCATGTCTGGCTCCCGCTCGCGGATCGCGTTGATCCCTTCCATTCCGTCAGCAGCTGAAGAGATCGTGACGTCAAGGACGCGAAGGCACACCTCAATGAGCCTCCGGACCGAAGCTGAATCCTCGATGACGAGAACGTGGGGTGGTTCCATTGCTGGAATATCGGCATGAATCCCACTGGCTGCAGCAGATTCTTTGATGATGCGGGCATGATGACGCTGTACCCGTCGTAGCCTGTTGCACACTGACCGACCTTCAGGAGGCAGAGTGCTTGCGCCGTATGTTCCCGAGCCATATTCCGATTTCTCAGATCCGACAAGTTCAGCGCGGTACCGTGATGGGCTTGACTCCGTTGCGGCAAATCTCGGCGAGCGTGCACTTCTCGTCATTGGCGGTGAGCACATCGACACCAGGGGCTCCATCGAGTCGGTGAACCCTTCGAACCCTGATCAGCGGGTCGGGACTGCAGCCTCCGCGACGAAGGCTCACGTTGAGCAGGCGATGACGGCAGCGTGGGGCGCATACGCCGATTGGTCGCGGAAGACGGCTGAGGAAAGAGCTGGGATTGTCCATCGCGTCGGTGACCTCATCTTGGATCGTAAGTTTGAGTTTGCAGCATGGCAGTCGTATGAAGCGGGGAAGAACTGGGCCGAGGCCGAGGCAGACGTTGCTGAGGCCGTCGACTTCTGTCGCTACTACGCCCATCAGGCCCTCCGGATGAGTGAGCCAGTTGATGTGGTACAGGTTGACGGAGAAACCAACACTTCGATGCTCCAGCCGATCGGAGTCGGTGTCGTGATTCCTCCGTGGAATTTTCCGCTTGCCATCCCTGCGGGGATGGTGATGGGTCCGGTCGCCGCCGGCAACACGGTGATCCTGAAGCCAGCGTCCAACACCCCGCTCATCGCGTGGGCGTTCATGAAGGTGATCGAAGATGCCGGGATGCCAGCTGGGGTTGTGAACTTCCTGCCAGGATCTGGTGCGGAGATCGGTGATGCTCTTGTGGATCACCCCCGCACGCGTTTCGTGAACTTCACCGGTTCGAAGGAAGTCGGTCTTCGCATTGCTGAGCGTGCTGCGAAGGTGGGTGAGGGTCAAAAGTGGCTGAAGCGTTCCTACATGGAGATGGGTGGCAAAGATGCCCTCATCATCGATGACACGGTCGACATTGGGGCCGCTGCGGCCGATGCGGTGCGTTCTGCCTTCGGATTCCAGGGTCAGAAGTGTTCTGCCTGTAGTCGTCTGATCGTGTTCGATGCAATCCATGACGAATTGGTTGATGCCGTTGTCGAGATCGCATCGAAGCTGACGATCGGAGCCGCCGTCGAGAATCATCCGGTTGGTCCCGTGATTTCGGCAGCCCAGCACCGATCCATCATGACGGAGATTGAAGCCGGCAAGGCGGAGGCCACCCTGGTGATGGGGGGGCATGCAATCGAAAAGGACGGCGGCTACTACATCGAACCAACCGTCTTCGTCGATGTTGAGCCTGATTCTCGGCTCGCCCAGCATGAGATCTTCGGACCGGTCCTTTCGGTCATCAGGGTTTCGGATTTTGACGCCGCGTTGGCAGTCGCAAACGGAACTGAGTTTGGCCTCACCGGTGGTGTGTATTCCAACGACGAACAGCGTCTCACCCGAGCAAAACGTGAGTTCCATGTGGGAAACCTGTACTTGAACCGCAAGATCACCGGGGCGCTGGTTGGCGTGCAACCCTTTGGTGGTTTCAATATGTCAGGTTCAAATGCCAAGGCTGGCGGACCCGACTACTTGAGGCTGTTCATGGAGATGAAGTCAATCGCCGAACGCCACCGGGATTAGGTCCGACTTCCGAAATCCGATGACCGATGACCGACGTCAGACACCAGATGATCGGTCTTCTGACTTCTGACGTCTGACTTCTGTAGTCGGTTATCGGTCATCGGTAATCGGATATCGGTCATCCGGAATACGTGTACCAGACAACGGCGTTGCCCAGTGTGTCCATGACGATGGCCGTGTCGCCGTCGTTGGACCAGACAGCCTGATCAGAGCACCAGTGAAGCGCACCGGTGGGTCCACCCTCGCATCCGGTCACGACGGTGACAGCGTCGCCGACATCAAGCACGATCCCGGCATCGAAGGTGAAGCGATTGCTTGTCGATTCATCCCTGAGCGTCCATCCTGCGATCGACACTTTGTCGTAGCCCTCGTTGACGATGGTGATGTATTCATCTGAAAGTGCATCAGCGTCGGGCCCTTCGGGATCGAATTGAAGCTCAGAGACACGAATCACCGGGCGATCTTCAGCGGTGCCCTCGCGGTCACCGCACGCGAAAGTTCCCCACATCCCATAACCGGATTGGAACGCCCGAGCCTCAAACGCCTTGAATGTGGCAGCGTTTTCGGATCCGTCCTGGAGACCAACAGCATGGCCAGTTTCGACAACAACAGCGTTGACGAACGTCGGCGATGGACCTGAATCGAGGTAGACATAGCGAAGCAACCGTCCGAAGGCATCGACATCGTCTGATCCGTCTGGCCTCTCAACCAGAAGGACCTCCTGGTTGCCAACGAGCGACGTCAGGAACGCCTTTGACTCCTGACCCCAACACTCATCCATTTCCGGAGCGTTGATACCGAGCAACCGAATGTCAACCGATACGCCATCGAGATCAACCTCGATCGTGTCACCATCGATCACGTCGGTAACCCTCCCCATAACCCTGATGTCGGGGGGTGGGAGCGTCAGTGTGGTCGTCGTGGCGATCTCAACACCTGGCAACGTGGTCGATGTGGTTGTGGTCTCATTGAACTCGGGTGCCTGGGGTCGCGCATCGCAGCCGACTGCGACGAGCGCCGCCACCACGGCAAGAGAAACCAGACTCTTTGACATGATGCAACGGTACAAGTGGTTTCAGGGAAGTCGATGCATCCCCATGGGCTCCGTATGTGGAAATCTCCTAGGATCGCCAAGTACGTATCGATGTCGGAGGATCAATGTCGGATTTGTTCAACCTGTCGGAGAAGACCTCCATCGTCACCGGAGCCAACAGCGGTATTGGCAGAGGAATCGCGCAGGCGCTCGCCGAGGCTGGAGCGCAGGTCGCCGTTTGGGGTCGGAATGACAAGCGCAACGCGGAAACGGTTGCATCCCTGCAAACAAGCGGGGCGGAGGCGGTCGCAGTCGGTGTCGATGTGACGGACGAATCTGCAGTCATTGAAGCCTTTGCAGCGACCATTGACACCTTCGGGAAGGTCGATTCCGTCTTCGCCAATGCAGGGCTCGGTGCGGGTTCGGCCCGGTTCCACGAAATGTCGACCGAGTCATGGCGGAGAATGTTCGGTGTGAACATGGAAGGCGTGTTCTGGACCTTTCGTGAGGCGCTCAAGCACATGCAACCGCGCGGCGAAGGATCGCTGGTTGTGACCTCTTCGATCACGGCCGACCTTGGCTTTACCCGCGGAGAGGACTATGCGGCAACCAAAGCAGGTGTCCGGGCGTTGATCCGAGGTATAGCAGCCGAGTACGGGCGGTATGGCATCCGTGCGAATGCAATCGCACCTGGCTGGGTTGTCACTGGTATGACGAGCGAGTTCATTGAGGGCGATGCGTTCAAGGGGAAGATGCTTCCGAGAATTCCGATGGGTCGGTTCGGTCAACCGGACGACTTCGCTGGTATCGCCGTGTATCTCGCCTCCGATGCAAGCTCTTGGCACACGGGAGACACGATCACCATCGATGGGGGTTATCTGCTCACGTGATCTCGTGGGCGGCATCATCGATACAGACATCATCGATACAGGCACCATCGATACAATCGCCCAAGGCCACGGGCAACACGAGTGGAGGGTCGGATGATCACCTTCGATGAACAGGTAGCGATCGTGACGGGGGCAGGGCATGGCCTTGGTCGATCCCACGCGCTCGCGCTTGCCGAACGCGGCGCACGCGTCGTCGTCAACGACCTTGGGGGAGCACGGGATGGAACCGGATCGTCCGCGACCGCAGCCGAGACGGTCGTCGCCGAGATTCACGCAGCGGGCGGCGAGGCGATGGCGAATGCTGCCGATGTCACGGACGAAACCGCGATCGAAGCAATGGTCTCTGACGCTGTTGATCGATGGGGAAGGGTCGACATTCTCATCAACAATGCAGGTGTTCTGAGGGACCGAAGTTTTGCGAACATGACGATTGAGGACTTTCGATTCGTTGTGGACGTCCACCTGATGGGAACCGCGATCTGCACCAAGGCCGTGTGGGGTCATATGAAAGATGCCAACTACGGCCGCGTTGTTGTCACGTCGTCTTCGTCGGGTCTGTACGGCAACTTCGGTCAGGCCAATTACGGGGCAGCGAAGCTCGGTGTCGTGGGACTCATGAATACGCTCCGGACCGAGGGTGACAAATACGACATTCGCATCAACGCACTCGCCCCGGTTGCTCATACACGCATGACCGACGAATTGCTTCCAGATGAGGCAAAGGACCTGCTCAAGCCCGAGGAAGTGACGCCCGGCGTTCTCTTCCTCGTTTCCCGTGACGCCCCACAAGGGATGATCCTCGCAGCAGGAGCCGGTGGCTACGCGGCTTCACGGATATACGAAACGCCGGGGATCTGGCTTGAGCCGAAGGACCGGACACCTGAGATGATCGCCAGTCGTCTTGAGGACATTCTCGATCCCACCGGCCAGGAGGAACTCAAGAGCGGAAACGAGCAAACGATGAAGTTCCTCTCAAGGGCAATGGGTACTCCATGACGGCGGTGCTGTGCACCGCTGCTGTTCACGACACAGCAGGTCGATAGCACCCACTACGACGACGGTTTGTCCTTCATGGATGCCTGCAGTTTGCGCATCCCGACAAGCCAGCGATCGTAGTCAACAGCCTTTCTCTCGAAATAGACAGCGACGTCAGGGTGAGGCAGGATCAGGAATGTCTCGGCCGCGAGCCCAGCGACGACGGCCTCGGCAACTTCTTGGGGTGTCACGGCGAGCGAATGGACCCATCCCTTCATGGCGTCGCCGTCTCCGGCAAATACGTCGAGCATTGGTGTGTCGACGAACTGCGGGCACAGGGCGGAGACCACAATGCCACGGTCGCCGTACGTCAACGACAGCCATTCAGCAAGTGCGACAACAGCGTGCTTGGTCACCGAGTACGGAGCCGCGCCAATGTTGGTCAGCAGACCGGCGGCTGAGGCAGTATGCACCAGATAGCCGCTTCCACGGGCAAGCATCCCGGGGAGTACACAGCGGGTTGCATAGACGTGCGACATGACATTCACGTCCCATGTCCGCTGCCAAACCTCATTCGGTACGTCCACAGAACCCGCGGTCGCGATCCCGGCGTTCAGGCAGAGAATGTCGATCCTTCCGAGCTCGTCCTCGATCTGGTTGAAAACTGATCGCGTCTGGGCATCATCGGCCACGTCAAGCTCGTACGAGGAACCCCCGACGGCGGCTGCGATGGTGGCGGCCCCATCGCCGTCAATGTCAAGGGCAACGACCGCACCGGCACCTTCAGCGGCGAACCGCGTGACCATGGCAGCTCCGATACCACTCGCACCTCCGGTCACGACAACGACCTTCTCGCTGATCTCCAAGGTATCTCCCTTCCTCAACGTGGGTTCGATACTGCCAGATTCACAGATTCGACGTGTCAAGATCTCCGATAGGCTGTGCCAGTGTCTGGTGAAAGTGTCTGGTGGAAGGTGGGACGATGAGCATTGTTCCGATAAAAGACATTGCCGGCATGGTTGGCACCGAGGTGGGGCGTTCCGAATGGTTGACGATCGATCAGGACCGCATTTCACAGTTTGCTGAGGCGACCCTCGATCGCCAATGGATCCACATCGATCCCGAAGCCGCTGCCCGAGGACCCTATGGGGCGACGATCGCCCACGGATTCCTCACATTGTCGCTCCTGCCGTACCTTGGAGCTTCATCGTCGGTTGCACCCGAGGGGATGGCCATGGCGATCAACTACGGGTCCGACAAGGTGCGCTTTCTCAATCCCGTTGTGGTGGGAAGCAGGGTCCGTTCGGTCACGACGTTGAAAGACTTCACGGAACGCAGTCCGGGGCGGTATCTCGCGACCAACCATGTTGTCGTCGAAATCGAGGGGGAAGACACGCCAGCGCTCATCGCCGACACACTCACGCTCTATGTCATGAAGGAGGCGCAATGACAGCCTCGCCCATCACAGGTGTTGACGCAGAAGCCCGTGTCAACGAGGCCATCGACAAACTCCTGGCTGACCATCCGCCAGGGTCGACAGAACCGAAGGTGTTCTGGGGTGCACAGTTCGATGCAGGTCTCGCCTGGGTTGATTTCGATGAGGGATACGGCGGACTCGGCGTCAGCCCCCGATTCCGCGAACTTGTGACGCGCAGGCTCAACGATGCCGATGCCCCCATGTGGAACCGGGTTGCCAACATCCTCGGCATCGGCATGGCTGCTGGGGTACTCCAGACGCATGGAACCGACGAACAGAAGCAGCGGTGGCTGCGCCCGATGTTCGTTGTCGATGAAGTGTGGTGCCAGCTGTTCTCTGAACCGGGAGCGGGATCCGATGTCGCTGGTCTTGCAACGCGCGCCGTGAGGGATGGCGACGAGTGGATCATCAACGGCCAGAAAGTATGGACGACGCTTGCCCACCTTGCAAAGTGGGGGATGGTGGTGGCGCGAACCGATCCCCAACAACCCAAACACAAGGGACTGACGTACTTCGTCGTCGACATGGAGGGTGACGGGGTGGACATCAGACCTCTCTACCAGATCACCGGGGAGGCCGAGTTCAACGAAGTGTTCTTTGACGATGCACGGATCCCTGATGCCAATCGGATCGACGATGTGGGCGCCGGTTGGCGTGTCGCGATGACAACGCTGATGAATGAGCGAGTCGCCATCGGGGGTAACACACCGCCACGGAGCAGCGGGACCATCGGGATCGCAATGGACACGTGGAAACAATCCGGATCCGGGGATGTGGGTGATCGCCGGGAGCTTGCCCGACTGTGGGGCGAGGTCGAGGCGATGCGTCTCACCGCGATTCGTGCCACCGAGAACATGCAGGCTGGTGTTCCCGGGCCCGAGGGTTCGACGGGGAAACTTGCGTGGGCCGATCTCAACAAAGAGGTCACAGCGTTCACGGTCGGGATGATGGGTTTTGAGGGAGCCACGATTCCCGAGGGCTACACCCTTGAACCGACCGTCTATGACACGCGCATGACCGAACGGATCCTGTCACCACAGCGGTGGTTTCTGCGGTCTCGGGCCAACAGCATTGAGGGGGGAACATCCGAGATCATGAGAAACATCCTCGGAGAGCGGGTACTCGGTCTCCCCGGCGAGCCACGGGTTGACAAGAACATTCCATGGAGCGAGGTGCCTCGTGGCTGACGCAATCACCTTCGCCCGTACCGATGAACAAAATATGCTTGCATCCACCGTCCGGGAGTTCCTTGCAGCGACAGTCGATTATGACGCCGTGCGCACGATGTCGACGACCGACAACGCGTTCGATGCTGCGACCTGGCAGGGCCTTGCAGAGATGGGGCTGATCGGCCTCCACGTCCCGGACCAATTTGGCGGGGCAGGATTCACAGCGATCGAAGCAGGGATCGTGTTCGAGGAGCTCGGTCATACGCTGACCGCTGTTCCCCTTCTCTCATGTGTGATGGCGTCGACGGCCATCCTGGCTGCTGCCAACGATGAACAGAAGGCTCGGTTCCTTCCGTGGATCGCAAGCGGGGAGAAGGTTGCCACCCTCGCTGTCTTTGAGGAGTCGCACGACAACGATCCGACATCCAGCGCAACATCACTCACACAACAAGATGGTTCCTTCACGCTGAGTGGAACGAAGCGATATGTGACCGACGGTCCCAACGCCTCCCTCTTTCTTGTGTCGGCATCGACACCCGACGGTGGAGCGCTCGTACTTGTGGATTCGGACAGTGACGGCGTCGAGGTCATTCCAACCCACGCACTGGATCCAACACGGCCACTCGCTGAAGTTCGCTTTGATCATGTTTCGATCGTCGCTGCCGATGTGATGCAGGGAGCTGGGTCCGGCATCCGCACCGCGATTGACATGGGGGTTGCCTGCTTGGCGAACGAGCAGGTCGGCGGTGCTCAGTGGTGTCTCGAAACATCGGTCGAGTATGCCAAGACCAGATTTCAGTTCGGCAGAGCGATCGGTTCGTTTCAGGCGGTGAAGCATCTCTGCGCTGACATGCTCGTCGCCGTCGAGCACGCGAGATCCGTTGCACGTCACGCTGCTGCCAGCTTCGATGATCCAGCCGAATCCGCAATCGCCGTCCCGCTTGCAAGGTCAGTGTGCTCTGACGCCTTCGTCACCGCCGCTGGAGATACGATCCAGATTCTCGGAGGTATCGGCTTCACATGGGAACACGAAGCTCACCTGTACCTCAAACGCGCCAAGTCGGCGTCGATTCTCCTCGGCTCGGTTTACGCCTACCGTGATCGCCTCGCCGACGCCGTTGGCATCTAGTGGGTCGACCACGAGTGTCCGACGCACGCACCGTCGTGATCATTCCCGGGGCAGGGGAGTGTGCTGAAACCTGGGAAGGGGTTGCGGCGACCGTACGAGCCGAAGGTGTCGCATGCATTGCGGTCGATCTTCCCATGCATGGATCGAACCCTGACCCACAGCCAGATTCCATCGAGGCGTACGCGGACTGGGTCGAGGCGTTTCTTGTTGAGCGGGATCTTGACAATGTGGTGCTTGCCGGACACTCGATGGGCTCCCTGATCGCCCTCGAAGTTGTCGGCCGCGGCAACAAACGAGTCGTTGAGGCGGTTCTGATGTCCCCCGGTGCCCCCATGACCGTCGCGCCGTTCCTGCTTGAGATGGCCGAAACTGACACACCGAAGGCTCAGGCATTCATGAGGAAGTACTCGATGTCGGCTGTCACGTCTGATACGATCGAAGATCGCAGACGAAGGCACCATGCATTGAGGCTTCAAGCCTCTGGGCCCGTGATTGCGAGCGATCTTCACGCATGCAACAACTACACGCGGGCCGTGGAAGCGGCAGCGTCCACCTCGGTTCCGGCGACGGTCGTGCTCGCCGAACATGACAGGATGGTTCCTACCGACCGAGCGACCCCGATTGTTGAGGCACTCGCGGATGCCACGAGCATTCGGCTTGCGGATACGGGACATGCCATCCAGGATGAACGCCAAGCTGAGGTGGCCGGGATCCTGGTTTCGGCAGCCATCGGAACAGCGAGTTCTAGGGTTGCCCCGTGAGATTTGGAGCGTTTGTCCCACAAGGGTGGCGCATCGACCTGGTCGATATCGACGTTGCCGACCACTGGCCGACCATGCTTGGCGTGGCAAAACAGGCCGAGTCGCTCGGTTTCGAGTCCGTGTGGGTGTATGACCACTTTCACACGGTTCCCGAGCCCACCCAGGAGGTCACCTACGAGGCCTGGACCTTGATGGCCGCCCTTGCCGTGACCACCGACACCATTCGGCTCGGCCAGATGTGTACCTGCAACGGATATCGCCCACCGCCATATCTTGCAAAGATTGCCTCGTCGATCGATGTGATGTCGGGGGGACGCCTTGAGATGGGAATCGGCGGCGGTTGGTACGAACACGAGTTCAATGCCTATGGCTATCCGTTCCCCAAGCCCTCCGTGCGCCTTGGGGAGCTCGACGAGGCAGTCCAGATCATGATCAAGATGTGGACCGAGGAGGAAGCGTCCTTTGACGGAAAGTACTTTTCGATTGACGGGGCGATCTGTCAGCCCAAGCCGGTCCAGAACCCGTACATCCCGATTTGGGTTGCCGGAGGAGGTGAGCAGTTGACGCTCCGAACGGCTGCTCGGTACGCCAACTACACCAACTTCGGAAGCAATCCCGTCCAGTTCGCCCACAAGCGTGACGTCCTCGAAAGCCACTGCGAACGTCTCGGCCGCGACCCAGGCGAGATCACGATGTCGGCAAATCTCAACGTTCTTCTCGCTGAATCTGAGGCGGCCGTCGAAGAGAAACGAATTCGCCTCCGGGACCGCTACGCCAGGGTCGTGTCCGACGGTGACGCCACCATGGATCGGTGGTTCGGCTCGAATCAGGCCGGGGTTGGGACCCCCGAGCAGCTCATCGAGATCATCCAAGGATACGAGGCAGAGGGGTGCAAGTACATGATCCTCAACTTCCCGGATGCCGCGACCGATCCGTCGACCATGGATCTCTTTGCGGCACAAGTCATGCCCAACTTCGCGTGAGCTCAACCTATTCGGCGTCGTAGAACTGGTCTGATTCGGTGGATCCTTCCAGGGCAAGCGTTGAAGACTGTCCTCCGGTAATGACCTGGCTGACCTGATCGAAATAGCCAGCACCAACCTCGCGCTGGTGTCGGGTCGCTGTATATCCGGCGGTTTCCATCGCAAACTCGGACTCCTGGAGCTCCACATAAGCCGCCATGCCCCGTTCGGCGTAGCCGACAGCAAGATCAAACATGCCAGCGTTCAGCGAGTGGAACCCGGCGAGCGTGATGAACTGGAACCGGTAGCCCATGGCACCAAGCTCCTTCTGGAAGCTTGCGATCGTCGCGTCGTCGAGGTGCCGCTTCCAGTTGAACGAGGGCGAACAGTTGTACGCAAGCATCTTGTTCGGGTACTCCGCACGGATCGCGTCTGCGAACTTCCTGGCGTCGTCAAGATCCGGTGTCGAGGTTTCACACCAGATGAGATCGGCATACGGTGCATACGCAAGACCTCGACTGATCGCAGCCTCCATGGAATTGTCCACGGTGAAGAAGCCCTCAGCAGTACGTTCACCTGTCGTGAACTGGCGATCACGCTCGTCGACATCGGTTGTGAGCAGGTTTGCGCCGAGACTGTCTGTGCGTGCAACGACGAGCGTGGGAACCCCGAGAACATCTGCGGCAAGGCGTGCCGACCTGAGCGTCCGAACATGCTGACCGGTCGGGATCAGCACCTTGCCCCCCATGTGGCCACACTTCTTCTCAGAAGAAAGCTGATCCTCAAGGTGGACGGCAGCGGCGCCAGCCTCGATGAAGCTCTTGGTCAGCTCGAACACATTGAGTGCACCACCGAACCCCGACTCGGCGTCGGCCACGATCGGGACCATCCACTCGGTCGACCGCTCGCCTTCAGACCACTCGATTTCATCCGCACGCTTGAGGGCGTTGTTGATGCGTTTCACAAGCGCTGGCGCCGAGTTGGCCGGATACAGGGATTGATCGGGGTAGACAGCCCCCGACAGGTTGGCATCGGCGGCAACCTGCCAGCCGGAGAGATAGATCGCTTTCAGCCCCGCTTTGACCATCTGCACGGCCTGTCCACCACTGAGCGCCCCAAGGGCGTGCACGTAGTCCTCCGTGGTGAGGAGGTGCCACAGTTTTTCAGCCATCCGGCTGGCAATCGTGTGGTCCTCGACGAATGATCCTTGCAACCGCACGACATCCTCTGCCGTGTGGTCGCGGACGACACCCTCCCAACGTGGATTGGTGTCCCAGTCCTCCTGGATTTTTTGGGCCCGTGCGGCGATCTGGCTCTCGTTCGTCATCGTGGTCTCCCGTGCTGTCGTTGTGATCGTGGTTTGGTTGTTGCTTGCAGGGTCTTCATGATTCGAGAATCTCGTAGGCGGGAAGTGTCAGGAACTCCGGGAAGTCAGCTGCGAGGCTCACTTGCTCGAAGAGATCCTTTGCTTCGTGAAATCGGCCGGCTTCGTACGCCTCGTGCCCGAGTGCCGTTCGGATCGCATCGGTCTCCTCATCGGCGATCTTGCGTACCAGCTCGGGGGTGATCGCAGTTCCGGCGTCTGTTGCCGAATCCGAGTGGACCCACTGCCAGATCTGGCTGCGAGATATCTCTGCGGTTGCGGCGTCCTCCATCAGGTTGTAGATCGCTGCAGCACCGATTCCGGTGAGCCACGATGCGATATATCTGATGGCGACATCGATGTTGTGCCTCACACCAGCGTCGGTGATTGTTCCGCCTTCGACGACGAACGTTGTGAGATCGCTCCCTGAGACTGCGACCTCGTCACGAGTCCGGGCTATCTGGTTTGGCTGATCCCCGAGAACCGCGTCGAAGACGCCTGTGGCGATCGGGACCAGATCAGGGTGGGCAACCCATGTGCCGTCGCATCCGTCGTTGGCCTCTCGTGTCTTGTCTTCGGTCACCTTGTCGATGGCAACCCGGTTGACTTCTTCGTCCTTCCGACTTGGAATGAACGCTGCCATCCCACCCATCGCGTGGGCACCCCTCCGGTGACATGTCTGGATCAACAATTCCGTGTAGGAGCGCATGAAGGGCACGGTCATCCCAATCTGATCACGATCAGGGAGCACGAAGCCCTCGGTCCGGCGGTGCTTCTTGATGATTGAAAACACATAGTCCCAACGACCAGCGTTGAGGCCAACCGAATGTTCCCTGAGCTCGAACAGGATCTCGTCCATCTCGAAGGCGGCAGGGATGGTCTCGACCAGGACGGTCGCCTTGATCGTTCCACCTTCGAGTCCGAGTGCCTCCTCGGCACGGACGAACACCTCGTTCCACCATCGGGCCTCACGATGGCTCTCAAGCTTGGGAAGGTAGAAGTACGGGCCGCTGCCACGCGCAAGCAGCTCGTGGGCATTGTGGAAGACATACAGGCCGAAGTCGAACAGCGAGCCCGACATCGGATGTCCGTCGATGCGGATGTGTGACTCGACGAGATGTAGGCCCCTGGGTCGAACCATCAATGTCGCCGTCGTGTCGTTGAGCGCATAGCGTTTTCCCGTCTCAGCGGTGTAGTCGATCTCGCGGCGAATGGCGTCACAAAGGTTCACCTGGCCTTCGACCATGTTGGACCACGTCGGTGAGTTTGAGTCCTCAAAATCCGCCATGAAGACCTTGGCCCCCGAGTTCAGTGCATTGATGACCATTTTGCGATCGGTAGGGCCGGTGATCTCGCAACGCCGGTCAAGGAGGTCCGGTGGTATCGATCCCACCGTCCAGTCTCCCGATCGTATGGATGCTGTCTCGTCGAGGAAGTCATATCCGATGCCGGCATCCAGGTCCGCCTGTCGCGTGTTACGGAGGGTGAGTAATTGCTGGCGGTCGTTGTCGAATGCATCATGGAGCTCGACCAGAAATCCAAGGGCGTCTTTGGTGAGGACGCGGTCGGTGGCATCGGTCAAGGGGCCGGTGATTTCGATGCGTGTCATGGTCGCTCCTGATTCGGCGGACCGTCTCCATGGGTGTGCACGGGGACAGCCTGCATAGGAAACGATGATTATTGCGAAAACGCAAACTCAGACCATGGTAAGATTCATCGGAATTATCAATTCGAGTGGACTTTTGAGGTAATTGTGGCGACCATCGACCCTTTGATGTTCGGACGTCGGGTCCGGCACTATCGAAAACGGAGAGGGATGACCCTTGATGATCTCGGTGGACAGGTGGGAAAACCGGCACCCTACCTGTCGCTTCTTGAGAACGGGAAGAAGGAGCCCAAGCTCGGACTCATCAACGATTTGTCAGTCGCCCTCGGTGTCGATGCCGCCGACTTGCTGAGTGTCGAGGCACCTTCGCGTAGGGCAGAGCTTGAGGTGGCAATCGAGCGAGCGCAACGCGATCAGGCATACCGCGATCTGGGTCTTCCCTATCTCAAACCGTCGACCCGCATGCCTGACGTTGCGCTTGAGCACGTCGTTCGCCTGTATGAGGAGCTCCGTGGACGGGATGCTGCCGCCCCATTCACCCGCGACGAGGCGCGAGCGGCGAACGCTGAGCTTCGGGCAGAGATGACCGAGCGCGGCAACTATTTTGCTGAGATCGAGGCACTCGCCGCAGAAGCGGTGGATGCCATTGAGTATTCCGGCCAGGGTGCGATGTCCAAGGGTGACCTCAATGCGCTTGCCGACCACTTCGGGTTCAAGGTGATACGCACGACTGAGGTTCCCGCATCGGTGCGGTCGGTGACGGACATGCGCAACGGCAAGATCTTTGTACATGGGCGGGACAACTTTGACTCGAAGCAATCCCGTTCGGTCATTCTCCAGACCCTTGGCCACTTCGCGATGGATCATCCGGATCCGAAGGACTTTGGTGAATTCCTCAGGCAGCGCGTGGAGGCAAACTACTTTGCGGGCGCCGTCCTCGTCCCCGAGTCCGCAGCGGTCCCGTTCTTGCAGGCAGCCAAGATCGAGCGCAATCTCTCCGTCGAGGATCTCAAGGATCGCTTCTTTGTTTCCTACGAGATGGCCGGACACCGCTTTACGAACCTTGCGACCAAGCACCTCGATCTCCACACTCACTTTGTTCGTTCTGACGACCAGGGGATCATCTGGAAGGCCTACGCGAACAACGGCGTCCCGTTTCCCAAGAACTCAGCGGGGGCCATTGAAGGACAGCGCTTGTGTCGAGAGTGGGGAACCCGTCAAGCGTTCTCTTCTGAGGCCAGATACACGATTCATTACCAGTACACCGACACATCTGCTGGAACGTTTTGGTGTGCGACCTTTGTCGAGTCTGCACGCGAGCCTGTTTCGGCGATCACGGTCGGGGCGAGGTTTGAGGACGCGAAGTGGTTCCGAGGGTGGAACACGGAGCGGCGAAGTGTGTCGAAGTGTCCCGACGGGGAGTGTTGTCGTCAGGTGAGCGAGTCGATGGCCGAGCGTTGGAACGGCCACTCGTGGCCGTCAGTACGCCCCAATTCCCATGTGCTAGCCGCCATGCCCGTCGAGACGATCCCAGGTGTGGACATGGTCGAGATATACGAATTCCTCGCCAAGCAGGAATCCGAGGCCTACGAATAGCCAACACGAAGCCTCTCGTGTCCGCCTTGGTCGGGCTCAGCCTTGTGCTCATCTTGGTGGGCTGCACATCAACCCGTGGGGCTGACGGTCAAACGAGTACGACCCTCCAGCCGCCGGTCGTCACGACAACGGGTGTCGCACCGGGTACGTCGACCACAACGACGACGCAGCCACAACTGCCGAGTCCCACCACGATTCCGCTTGAGGATGTCGTACTCAGGGTCCAAGCGATCGACGACGGTTTCAGCAATCCGGTGCTCCTCGTTGCAGACCCAGAAGGTGGGCCAGATCTCGTTGTTGAACAGACCGGAAAAATTGTCAAGGCGGACGGGTCCGGACACGAGGCGGTTCTTGACATCTCAGATGATGTGGTTTTCGGAGGAGAACAGGGACTGCTCGGCCTTGCATTTCATCCGAACTTTGCGACCAACCATCTTGCATATGTCGCCTACGTTGCTGCTGGTCCTCGGTCGATCGTCGAGCAGTTCGAAGTCGTCAATGGTGTCTTCGAAATGAGTTCCCGCGGGGTCATCCTCGAGATCGATCAACCAGCGAGCAACCACAACGGCGGAATGATCGCCTTCGGTCCCGATGGCTACCTGTGGATCGGGATGGGTGACGGCGGCGGTGCAAACGATCAGTTTGGGAACGGACAGGATCCAACGACGCTGCTTGGTGCCATGCTCCGGATCGCGGTGGGTGTCAAAGACGTTGATCCCTATGGGATTCCAGCTGACAACCCCTATGCAGGCGGCAGCGGAGGTGCGCCGGAGGTGTGGTCGATCGGTCTTCGCAATCCATGGCGCTTTGCCTTCGACGGCGACGATGTGTGGATTGCCGACGTCGGACAAAACGACATCGAAGAAGTCAACGTTGCTTCGGCGACGATTCCGAAACTCAACTATGGATGGCCAATCATGGAAGGGTCTTCCTGCTTTCGTGGCGCCTGCGATGCAGATGGCCTCACACTCCCAATTGCCGAGTACTCCCACAGCGATGGATGCTCGATCACGGGCGGGGTGGTCTATCGAGGCGACCTCATCCCGAGCTTTCGCGGTCAGTACCTCTACAGCGACTACTGCTCGGGTCGTCTCTGGAGCGTCTCGAAATCCGGTGATGTCGTTGACTGGTCAACCAGCGTCGGAGCACTCAAGAATCCGACTGGTTTTGGCACCGGTAGCGACGGTGAGGTATACATCGTGACCCAGCCAGGGACATTGCTCAAGATCACAACCGAAGGCACCTGACATGTCACGATCGATCATCCTCGACACCGATCCCGGCCAAGACGATGCGCTTGCCCTCTACCTCGCGCTCGCTGCACCGGAAATCTCCGTCCATTCAGTTGTGTCTGTGGCGGGGAACGTGCCACAACCACGGGTCACCGACAACCTCCTTGCACTGCTCTCACTTGCCGGGAGGGACGACATTCCTGTCTATCGCGGGTGCGAGCTTCCCCTGATTGTTGCGCAGTACACCGCTGAGTATGTCCACGGTGAGACGGGCATCGACGGTGCTGACATTCCGCCATCCCCGCGGTCTGCAGGGTCGAAGCACGGTGTTGATCACATCATCGACACCTGCATGGACGCAGCCGACAACTCGGTGACCCTCGTACCGGTGGGGCCGTTGACCAACATCGGGCTGGCCATCGCCAAGGAACGAGGAATCATCCCAAAGATTCGTGAGATCGTGTGGATGGGTGGCGCTTTCGACGAGCCAGGCAACACCACGTCGCTCGCCGAGTTCAATGCCTTTGTCGATCCACACGCCGGTGCCATCGTGTTCAACAGCGGTATCGACATGACGATCCTGCCCCTCGACGTGACCCACAAGGCTCTGTTCCCATCGTCACACATCACGCGACTGCGCGAGCATGATTCGGTTGTTGCACACGCATGTGCGGGGATGATCGACTTCTACCAGCAGCACGACATGGACAAGTACGGTTGGGAGGGTGCACCGATGCACGACCCCTGCGCCGTTGCGTACCTCATTGATCCGACACTCTTCAGCGGGAGGCGCATGTCGGTGGCGATGGAATACATGAAAGACGATGAGATGGGGAATACCTACGAACGGACCGACGGATCAGATCCGAACGCGACGGTGATGTTTGATGTCGACCGTGACCGGTTTCTTGAGCTTCTGGTGACAAGCTGGTGCTCCCTTTGACCAGCCCCGCAAGCCAACGGCGTGGTCCTCTCGACGGCATACGGGTCGTCGAGTTTGAAGCCATCGGGCCAGTCCCGTTTGCATGCGGCATCCTCACCGACATGGGTGCGACGGTTACACGCATCGGCCGTCCGGGGGGTATCCGGCTTCCCGGAGGCCTCGATGCAACGACAAGCGTGTCAAGCAACACCGTTGTCATCGATCTCAAATCCGACGACGGGATCTCCCGGGCGCTCGGACTGATTCGTGAAGCCGACGTTGTGATGGAAGGCTTCCGACCGGGGACACTTGAACGTCTCGGGCTTGATCCTCGGCTCCTCTTGGACCTGCATCCTCGTTTGGTGATTGCTCGTGTCACGGGATGGGGCCAGGAGGGAGCCTATGCGTCGATGGCGGGACACGACATCAACTATGTCGCCCTTACCGGTGTGCTCCACGCCATCGGGCCGTCAGATCGACCGATGCCTCCGCTCAACCTCGTCGGTGATTTCGGTGGGGGTGGCATGTTCGCAGTGGCCGGAGTTGTCGCAGCTCTGTTTGAACGGGACCAAACCGGCCTCGGACAGATCATCGATGTGGCAATGGTCGATGGTGCTGCTTCGCTTCTTGGCCCAATCCGTGCCCTTCAAAACGTTGGCGCCTGGATCGACGAACGTGAAGCCAACCTCCTTGATGGCGGAGCGCCGTTCTATCGAACCTATGCGACCTCCGATGCAAAGTTCGTGGCAGTCGGTGCACTTGAGCCATCGTTCTATTCAGCAATGCTTGCGGGTCTCGGTATTGATGAGGAAACGATTCCTGATCGGTCAGACGCCGCGAACTGGCCGGAGCTGTCGGCCACGTTTGCTGCAGTCTTCAAGGAACGCTCGCGCGATGACTGGCAAGCGATCTTCGATGGATCTGATGGGTGCGTGACGCCCGTACTTACGATCTCCGAAGTGGCCACGCACCCCCACAACGCCGAACGAGGTGCGATCGTTGAGGCCTCCAACGGCCCGAGACCTGCATCGGCCCCTCGATTTGGCGTCTGATCCTCCCCTGTCACCTCGGTTTGACAAAACCGGGCATAATGGCATCGGGCAGAATGAATCCGCGGACAATGAACGAATATGGCCCACGACCGGAGGATCATGAGAGCGGTCGTCGTTGGAGCAGGCGCCACCACACGCGAGTTGATCAGACGCCTCGGAGACAGCTGGGACATCGTTGTGATTGATACGGATCCGGTTCGTCTTGAGGCAGTCGAGCGCGTGCGCGACGTGGTGACCATTCACGGTGATGGTTCAAGTGCCGTCGTTCTCCGCAGCGCTGGCATCGATAGCGCTGCAACGGTTGTTGCTGCCGCGGGATCCGATGATGTCAATCTTGAGGTCGTCAAACTCGCTGCTGACGCAGGTGCTGAACACATCGTTGCCCTGGCGCGTGTACCCGAGCGGTCCGATGAGTACCGCGCTTTGGGGGTTCGGGTGGTTGTTCCCGCATTGCTTGCGGCCCGTGACATGGAGATTGTCATGGAACCTCGCAAGCTGGCGTCGACGACCTTTTCTGCAGGCAAGGCCGAGGCGATTGAGTTTGAGATCACACCGGATTCACCGGTACAGGGCAAGGCACTCAAGGAGATCCATTCTGACCTGTGGGTCGTGGCTGCGATCCTGCGCGATGGCAAACTTGTTGTCCCACATGGAGGAACACGACTCCTCACGGGCGACCGCGTCACGATCGTTGGCTCTGCTGCGGACTTCTCGCTCCTCGTCCGGACATTTGCAGGTGGAGTATCGCGGTTCCCGCTGAACTTTGGGCGAAAGGTTGTCGTGACGCTGTCATCGCACGCCGACCTCGTCGGCCCTGTCGCTGAAGCTGCACATTTTGTCCGGAACTCCAACGCGGCAAGCCTTGTGGTTCTGTATCGGAACCCAGACTTGATCAAGAATGCAGCTTCGGCAGCTGAGCTCGCGGATCTCGTGGCGCTGGTGACCCCTGACCAGCTTGGTGTCGAGGTTGAACTTCGCGCAATCGATGGTGATCCTTACCTGGCAAGGCTCGACATCGCGAGTCAGGAGAGTGTCGGCACGATCGTGGCTCCAATGCCAAAACGGTCGTTCTTTCGCCCATACAGCAGCATCCCGAGGGTGCTCAATGAACTGAGTTCTGGGGGCGTCCCCGTACTGCTGACCCGAGATGACGTCCATTTCAACGAGATCGTGGCCCCCGTACGTCGAACCATTTCTTCTGACACCGCTGGACGAGCGGCAATCGACATCGCGAGACGCTCGGGAGGAAAGGTCATCGGCGTCGCCGTTGCCAATCCGACCTTCATGGGAAAAGACGACCTCATGACCAAAAAGCGTGCAACAGCCTGGCTCCGCCGCGAAGCCTCCGTCCAGGATGTCCACGTCGAGCGTCACGTCGTACGTGGCAATCCGGTACGTGTGATCAAGTCCGTCATGGCTCCCGACCGACTCTTGGTCGTATCGATGCCAAACGGCAGAGTTGGCAGGTGGAATCCCGGTATCGCGATATGGGCAGCGTCACAGGGCGAGGGTTCTGTGCTGTTCGTGCCAGCGGTGAACTGACGATGCTTGTCCTCGCGGCCGAAGCGGTCGACGGCATCATGCCGAGTGCGACGACGTTCGTTGTCATCGGATTCGGTGCCTTCTCGCTCCCGCTGATTGCACGAGGTCTCGGGATCCCCGCGGTTGTGCTTGAGATTCTGTTTGGTCTTGCCATCGGCCCCCAGGTACTCGGATGGATCGCAGCCGAATCGACGTCCGAGGGGTTCATCCTTGTACTCGCCGAAGTCGGTTTGTTCTTGTTGATGTTCCTTGCAGGATTTGAGATCGACTTCACCGCACTTGAGCGTGAAGGCAAAGGACCGATCATCACGGGACTGCTCGGCTATGCGATGTTTGTCGGATTGGCCTGGGTTGGGCTCGGGTTGATCGGGCTTGACGATGTCAACGAACGAATCTTCATGACCCTTCTCATTTCGGCAGGCTCGGCAGGGATCATCGTCCCTGCGCTTCGTGCCGGCAATCGATCCGGCACCCGGCAGGGGCAGTTGACGCTCGTCACGGGGATCATTGCCGAGTTCCTTGCCGCCACGGGGATCATCGTGTTCGCCGTTTGGTATCGCTCGGGCTGGGGCATCGCGCTGCTTGCAGTGCCTCTCTTCGCGGTGATTCTTCTCGTCGCGTTGTGGCTCATGCGCACCCTTGCATGGTGGTTCCCCCAACAGGCAGAGCGGCTTTTCGCCTCCCACGACCCCGATGAGCTCGGCATCAGGTTCGCATTGGCGTTGCTCTTCGTGTTCGTCGGGCTATCCCTTGCACTCGACATGGACCCCATTCTCGGAGCGTTCATGGCAGGTGCGATATTTGCCTTTGTGTTTCGAAATTCGGGTGAACTCGAGGCTCGAATCTCGGGGTTCGCGTACGGCTTCTTGATCCCGATCTTCTTCATCTCGGTCGGTGTTGCGTTCCCGCTCGACGCACTCCAGGACTCAGCTGCCCTCAAGACTGCCGGCGCGATCATCGTCGTGGCCGTGCTTGCCAAGATGCTGCCATCCCCACTCCTCATGTTCCGTGGACTGTCCCTCCGCGACTCCCTTGGGTCAGGTGTCCTGCTCGCGGGTCAGTTGAGCGTGATCATTGCCCTCGCTGAGGTGGGGGTCCAGATCGGGGCGATCGATGAGGGATTGTCAGCGGGAGCGGTGCTGCTCGTGGGTGTGACGGCGATTCTGTCGCCGATCGTCTTCCGCATCCTCTCTCCACCGTTGCCCGCACCCGTTGACGCACCGATCAAGCCGATTCCCTAGTGAAGGTCAATCCGTTGAGGGAGCTTGTAGTTCCTCGATTCGGGCAGCGAACCTGGCGATGATGAGCACAAACACAAAGCCGATCACGGCCATCCCGATAGCGACAACGACATCGGAGTCGGGAGAGCCGAGTTTGGTCGAGTCGACGCCAAGCGGCCACGGCCAGAGCACACGAAGTGATCCGCCCATCAGCCCAACGAGGACAGCGAGGACGATGTCGTGGTGAGTCGTGAGTGCACGATGAAGCATCTGGGAGAAGAGGGCGAGCCCGACGACCGCCCCGACGATGAAGACGAGGACGACACCGATATCGCGGTCCGTGACGGCACCAAGCACCGGCGTATACATCCCAAGCATGATCAGGATGAATGAACCGGATATGCCTGGCAGGATCATGGCGCAGATTGCGACGGCACCGGCGCCGAAATAGGCCCACATTGCGGGATCAGCGACTTGTTGGACCGTGTCCTCGGTTGTTCCCGAGTGGAGCCCAAGAAGGACGAAGACGACCAAACCGACCGCGAGTGCACTCCACAGGTGTATTGCTCTGGGTCTCCTGAGCATGTTCCATGCCACAAGCATCGAACCGGCAACCAGGCCGACGAACAGCGATGCCATCAACACCGGCTCGTTGCGGAGGAGATCGCTGATGACGGTTGCAAGCGAGACAACCGCGAGGAGGATTCCGACGCCGAGTGGGATGATGAATCTCCACTCAACGCGTCGAAGCCACCGTTGGAAGCCAGAAATATCCAACCGTACGAGACTCCCCAGTGCCGATGACCCAGCGCGGATTGACGAGACCAGCCTCTCGTAGATGCCGAACACGAGGGCGATGGTTCCGCCCGAGACGCCGGGGACGAGATCGGCGGTGCCCATGGCGAAGCCGCGCACGAACGACGTGATGGAGTCGAGAATCATCGCGGCGAGTGTAGGTTCTCGTTGTCCGAAGAAGGGGTACTCGCGATGCGGGTCGTGGTGCAGAGGGTTCGCTCCGGTCGCGTTGACGTCGACGAATCGACTGTCGGTGAGATTGGTCTTGGGCTGGTGGTGCTTGTCGGTGTCGAGGTTGATGATGTCGCTGCCGATGCCGTCGTGTGTGCGTCCAAGATCGCTGGTCTGCGAATCTTTCGCGATGACGAAGACAAGATGAATCGGTCTGTCGAAGAGGTTGGAGGTGCAGTGTTGGTGGTTTCCCAGTTCACGCTTGCCGGAGACGTCCGCAAGGGCCGACGTCCATCATTTGTCACTGCGGCACGACCAGAGGCCGCACAACCCCTCGTGCAGCGGTTCTGTACCGAGCTTGAGTCACGTGGGCTCAATGTCGAGACCGGTGTGTTCGGAGCGATGATGGAAGTGAGCCTCGTCAACGACGGCCCGGTCACCATCATCGTCGAGAGCCGGGATGGCAAGATCCTCTAGGCGATGACCGATGACCGATGACCGACACAAGTCAGAAGTCGGAAGCCCCCCTGCAAGCGGGAGGACGGGTGTGGGAGACACCAAGCACCGTTCCCCCTCCAGGGGGGACAGGCGAGTCTTCAAGCCAGGGGGGCGTGCGAGCCTGCGAACCCCGTCTTTTAGTGTGAGCGATAACTGATTTCCGCCGACTTCTGACTTTTGACAAAGCTCTTTCCGGCGTCACAGTGGACGAGGAAGTCACAGAAACGGCACGCCGGTGACGGCGTTGCGTTCCACGGTCCCTCGGCACCGACGGCCACGAGACCAGCGATCTCGATCTTCGCCTCAGCAATCCATCGATCGTCGACGGTTTCGGACACCTCTTCAGCTTCGGAACCACCGAAGTAGGCAAAAGAGACGCTCATTGCATCAGGCGTTTCCGACGACACCACACCTTCTGCTGCAGCGAGCGCGTATGCCTTCAGTTGAACCATGCGTGACGGATCGGTGGACGGGCGGCCAGATTTGTAGTCGACGATCTCCCAGAATCCGGGTGATGGCTCATAGATGGCATCGATCTTGCCTCGAATGGATCCTGATCCGATTGCGAATTCGAAGGGAGCTTCGGTGAAGCGGGCTCTCATGTGTGCGAAGCGCGATGACTCAAAGACGCTCCAAGGATCCGACGCCGTCCATTCCCCTTCGTCGTCAAATCCACCGTCAGTCTCGACGGCGTCATAGCTGGTCGGTGCAGCGTCGTCGAGTGAGATCACGCCGAGGTTGTGGAGTTCGACCTTTCGGTGGAACTCAGTCCCTCGAAGGGCGGCCTTCGAGGGGCGTCGGGGAAGTTTGTCGTGGTGGATCCACTTGAACTTCAAGGGGCATTGGGCGAGCGCGACAAGGTTCGTGACGGCAGTTGAGAAGGGCTGGGACACCGGATCAGCCGTTGGTTCCGAAAGATCCCCAATTTCAAGCTTGAGCTGGTGGGTTCGGCTGGTGACCGCATCGGCCAATTCGGGATAGTCCGTCGTGATGGTGGAAGGGTCGGCGATGATCCTGCGAAAGGCGGCTCCCACATCGTGGTCGAAGACCGGATCGGGCACCACGGCCGCGTCGGAGAACACAGCAATTGTTGGGGGATCACCCGGTTCTTCGACCCATGGTCCGATGGTGGTTCCTGGCAGGTCCCGCGCCATCAAGAGGTAGGGCGAGGGTTTTTTCGGGCGTTTGAGGTGATCCTGCCACACATGACCTGACATCGTGATCGTGTGTTTTGCGCGCGTGACGGCGACATACGCAAGCCGGTGCTCGCTCTGCGTGTTTCTTTCGGTGAGGTGTTCTTTCCGACGATCCCCTGAGGTTGCCGCGAGATCTGACAGATGCTCGGCGTCGAGCCTGAGTTCGTACGGAAGCAACATGGCGTGTCTGTCGGGATCGTCGTGGCGTCTTGCAGACATGGGGAAGCCGTCTGCCTGAAGACCTGGAAGATAGACGGTTCCCCATTCCAGACCTTTGGCCCCGTGGACGGTGGTCAGCTCTACGGCCTCAGCCACCGACGCAGTCGGAGGAGTGAGGGCCTCATCCCTTCCCGATTCGTTGAGTGCGTCGATGTAGCGAAGGAACCGGCTGACCGTGGGACGACCTTCGATCGGTCGCCAGCCGTTGGCCAGGTTGAGGAACCGGGCGATGTTGAGTCGTGCCGTCGTTGCTTCACCGGGACGTAGCGCTGCAGCTTCGTCCCAGAATCCGATGGTTGTGATGATCTGATTGATCGTGTTGGCGACCGTGTTTGCCTGTGCATACCTCATCAATCCTTCGTGGGTCTGAGCGAAGCGAGCGAGATCCGATGCAGTCGCTTGGCTGAGACCATCGACGCGTGACGCCTCCATCACCGCTGCCATGATCGAATCGGCCTCGATGCTGTCGGCATATACCTTGAGAGCGTTCAAATCTGCCATTCCCAGCCGGTACTGACCCCCCATGAGAATTCTGAGCAGCGCAGGCTCGGCGTCGGGGTCAGAAACGATCCGTAGCCACGCAAGAACATCGGCGACCTCCGGAACCTGGAGCAGGGTGCCGGGATCACTGACCGATGTTGGAATGTCAAACTCCCGAAGGGCTGCAACGAGCAAGGGTATCCAGGCACGCTTTCGCACCAGAATGGCGATATCGCCGTATCGGAGGCCGGCGCCATGTCGACGCAGAATATCCTCAGCTATCCACCGAGCCTCCTCGCGTTCGGATCGTAACCATGCCACGGCGAGGGATCCCTCGGCCGCCTCGGGTCGGGGAACAAGTGGCTCGGATCCCTCGAGAGACGGCAGCTCAGCTTTGATGGTGTTCGCGAGATCGATGATGAGCCGGTCCGACCGACGATTCAAACTGAGGGGGAGTGTTTCGGTGGGTTCGCCGTCGCTGCGAGGGAAGTGCTCTGGGAAGGCGTCGAAGTTGTCCAAGGAGGCACCGCGCCACTCGTAGATTGTCTGATCGGAGTCACCAACGGCCGTCACCGCGGCCGACGGGCCGAAGATGGCGGTGAGGAGAATCCGTTGGGCAGGATCGGTGTCTTGATACTCGTCAAGGAGGACAACGTCATAGCGTGTCGCCAGCTCTTCGCCAATCTCTGGATATGCGGTCACCAGCTTGACGGCCTTGGTGATGAGGTCGGAAAACTCGATGAGTCCGAGCCGCTCCTTTTCTGATCGATACGCCGCTGCGACCGCTGCAAGATCGATGCGCTTTGCCCACGTCTCCATGATCTGGTCATCACCATGGGCGGGGGCGTCCTCGATCAGTTGTTGGGGTGACAGCAGGTGACGATCGAGGGCGTCGCTGAGATCGAGTAGGTCTCCTATGCGTGCATTCATTGCGGTGAGGTCCAGATTGGTTGGTGTCGTCCTGAGGACGAGCTGTCCGAGTTCGGAACGATGTCCGTCGTCGAGCAGCAGCGAGGAGGGTTCGTACCCAACGAGTGCGCCGAACTCATCGAGGATCGACGTCGCAAAGCCGTGGTAGGTGGAAACCTCGACCTCCTCGCTGTCCATGGTGGATGTCAGACGATCTCTGAGCCGGTTTCGGAGTTCATCTGCGGCTTTGACCGTAAAGGTGATGCCGAGAGCCTTCGTTGGCGATGTGCCCCCTTCGACAAAGGCGCGGAGTCGTTCAACGATGGTTGTGGTCTTTCCGGTTCCGGCACCGGCCGCTACCCGGACGTGTCGTTTGGGGTAGGTGATGATCTCTTGCTGTTCGTGGGTCGGGACAAAGGTCATCTGGCAAAGGCCTCCCGTCCCTCTTTCTGGGCAGGGCACACGGACAGGAAATCACATTGGTCACAGTCCCCATTCGGGATGGGCGGGAATTCTTCGTTGTGTATGGAGTGTGCGATGCTCTGAAGGCGATCGCGGACGGCATCGAGGTTTGCCATATCGAAGGCCCGAATCTTGATCGAGTCCTTCCCTGGTTCGGGTGCTGGGAACCAGAACTCGGCGCCACACACCGTCCCACTGTTTCCCAACTCGGGATCGGCAGCTGCTGCAAGCACATAGAACCCGAGTTGGAGCGACTCAGCAGCTTCCGGGAGCGTCGGCATTCTCTTCGATGTCTTGTAGTCGACGATCTTCAACGCGTCACCGACGCGTTCGATTCTGTCGACGGTCCCTCTCCAATTCGTTCCGTCGAGCTGAAGGGGAAGTGACACCTCTGCTTTGATCGGACGACCGGATTTGGGCCACTTCTGGTACTGGTTCTCCAGGATTGACACCGCTCTGCGATGCCACGACGAAGCCACCGGGCCAGAACCAAAATCGTGGTCATTCCAGAGTTCGTCGAGAAGCTCCAACGCCCGTGCCTGGGTACTTCTTTGACCACCGACTTCGATGATCTCCGCTTCAGCAAGCTCCAATACCTTGTGGATGAGGATTCCAAGTTGCATGTTGAAGGTCGATGTCTGCAAACGGGTCGCGAACCGGTCGAGGGCAAACTTGCGTGGACATTGGGCATACGTGTTCGCCTGACTGGGAGACAGCCGATGATCGGGTGGGACGAAGCCTTGGTCCGTACCTTTGGCAGCGACTCCGTATCGTCCAGTGGGGTCGCCGAAACCATGATCCGGTCCCTGGGCGAGAATGCTCATTGCCGCCAACCGCTCGACATCGGTCGCAGAAGGATCGTGCATTGTCCGGCGCAGTGCAGCCTCATAGCCTCGGTGTGTCAGTGGTCGATCGATCGTTGTGGGTCGCGTCGGATCACCGATCTGGCGAAGAAAGCGACTTGGTTCGATCTGTTCGGACGGGTTGTCGACAACCGTCGCCGTCCAAACCACGCGGTCGGTCGCTCGCGTCATCGCCGTATACGCAAGCCGTCGTTCTTCGTTCAGGCGAAACTGCATATAGGCACTTGGGTCCTCGGGCAGTTGGGGGTTCAGCAACCGAGTCTTGAGCAGTGAATCCTTTGTTCGAAGGTCGGGCAACGACCCCTCAACGGCATGGGCAAGGTACACAGCGTCGTACTCAGTACCTTTTGCGCCATGAAGCGTCGCTATCGCGACACCCGCAGATGTTCCTGTTCGAAAGCTGAACAAGGGATCGGCCTCGATATCGGAGGTCGTCGAGAGGATCTGGTGGTCGCGCAGCGTCGCGAACGGAGCACGCGCACCGAACCGGGACACGGACTGCGCGAATGCAGACCAGGCCTTTCGATCAGGGATTCGGTCGTCGTCAACAGCGATGACATGGAGTGGGGGGAGCGACTCCCAGAGATGCCACAGACCGTGTTCGGCTGGCATCTCCGTTGCCCAGGTGGAGTCTTTGAGCAGCGACGCAAGGGCGTGTCCGTGGGTGATCCGCTCAGCGATCTCAGACGGCCAATCCGCTCCGTCGTCCACTCTCCTGACAATCGCGTTCACTCGTGCTGGGGCTGCCGCAATGAAGGGCCCCAACAGGATGCTCCGCATGGTGTCCGTGATGTCTGGCCGGTCGGCAACGCTCTCGTCGGATCCGGCGACGGCGACCAGATCGTGGACAAAACGAACCACCGGCTGGTCTTCGAGCTGTTCAAGGGTGAGCGTGTGTGCGAGTGAGCGTCGGTCGAGGGATGCGGCCACTCGCTGCTGGAAGTCTGCGCCCGAGCGGGTGAACACGGCAATGCGGGAGAGTGCGATTCCATCAACAAGATGGAGACGCTCGATGTCGCGTGCGATCCACTCGCTTTCGGCATCAGGGTTGTCGAACACGTGGGTGGCGACGGACCCGCGGCTGCGAAGGCTCTCGACCTTTCCCGCAGCACCAGGGAGTGCGCGGCCGGTGACGTTGACGGCGGCCGCAAGGATCTGCTCCGGTACGCGAAATGAGGTCGTCAGGACGAGTCGGTCGGCACGGGTTCCAAGGGCCGCCACGGCGTTCGCAGGGAAGTTGAGAACGTTGTCGAGATCAGTACCGCGGAACGAGTAGATCGACTGGTATGGATCCCCGGCGACCGTCAGTGATTTCGAATGCCGCGCCAAACCAAACAGCAGCTGTGCCTGGGTATGTGATGTGTCCTGATATTCATCGGCAAAGACATGGGAATAACTCTCCGCGATGTTGGGGTCCGTCTCGAGTACCTGCACCGCCTCACGCAACAGCCGACCGTAATCGATGCGGCCCAATGCAGTCAGCTCCTCGTCGTAGCGTCCAAGAAACCCGGCCAACCCCTCCCACTCAGGGACGGATGAACGTTCGAGATCGGCGATCGTCATGGCCTGTTCGTGAAACCGAAGGATGAAGTCCGTCACCTCCGATGCCATCGCCGGTGTCCTGAGAATGGGTCGATAGGGTGCTCGCCAGTTGTTGGGGTCTTCCCGTTCGAGGATCGAGAGAACGAATCGTTCATGCTCGGGACCTGCGAGCACCGTGGGTGCGTCGGGCCAACCGAGGGCAAGGTGATGTGCTTCGACGAGGCGGTGTGCCAGCGAATGATACGTCGCCACCTGCACCCGATAGGAGAGCGAACCGATTGCAGCGAACAACCGGGTTCGGACGTCGTTGACCGAGCGGCGAGAGAACGTGAGAACAATGATCGCTGCCGGATCGCAGCCGTCATTGATCGCGGTCACGACACGGCGGCAGAGGAATTCGGTCTTTCCGGTGCCGGGACCCCCCACGACCATCTGCGCATACCCGGGTGATGCGATGTGGGCATCCCACTCAGATGGGTCGATGCGAATCTCCGATACGTCCATTGCATCCATCGACAGCGTGTCCATCAAGGCAACGTATCAGATGCCACTGACAGAATCTGACCCGGGTCGCGCGACCCCCGCCGCGGCTGCAGCGTCAATTGCCGCACGGTTCTTTGCTATCTCCGCCGGGGTATTGAATGCCGGACACACCGTGTTCTTGAAATCGCACCAGTCGCACAGCGCTGACGTATTGGTTGGCCACGTGTCTGTCTCGATTGCCTTGTTGATTGCCTGCCACAAGGCGGTGAGCTGCTGATGCATTGCATCGAGTTGGGCATCGTTGACGTCAAGGGTGTACTCGGTTGGGCCGTCGAGATAGAGAAGTCTGATCCGTTCAGGCGTGGACCCCTGCAAGGTGCGGATCAGGAGTGCATAGATCTTGAGAGCAAAGAATGCCTTGGTTGCATACCTCTCCGGCGGAGCCTTTCCTGTCTTGTAGTCGGTGATCACGAGGATTTCGCGTTCTTTTCCATCAGGCCCGAGCTCGGTGAGTCGTTCCATCCGGTCGAGAATGCCTCGGATCGTCATGTCATCGATCGCAACGGTGAGATCCATTTCGAGCGCCTCTGGCTCGAAGGAGGTTGGGTCCTCGATCGAGAAATATCCGGCAAGCAGCCCGAGGCTCTCGATGCCCCACGCACGCTCTTTCTCGACCGAATCGAACAGGTTTGGGTATTCGGTCGTCTTCAGTTCTGCCCATGCTTCCCGGAAGAGGTCATACAAAGTCTCTGGCGTCCGTTGTTCTGGTGGCTTTTCGAAGAGACGTTCAAGAGCCAGATGTGCTGTCGTTCCCCGTGCCTGATAGATCGTCGGTTCGGTCGGGATCTTGTCGATCGACTTGAACTTGAACATCTGCGGGCACTGTTTGAAATCGCTTGCCCGCGATGGTGAAAGGGTCGCAAGGGTGGTTCGCTCGTGGGTATCTGAGGTCATGGTATGACCATACCGCCGAGGTGTGACAGGAATGGTGCCTCGGCGCTGAATTCCAGCGCGAAAATTGCTGCTACTACGCGAAAACGAATCAGCGATCTCGGTTGCGACCGTCGTGGGCCCTCCCTAGTTTCGCTTGTGCTCTCAGGGGTGTAAGCCTCAAGAGCACGATCTCAAGAGGGAGCCCAGCCTTCGAGAGATCAGTCCAATCGGACGTGACGGCTTAGCTGGCAGCCGAAAGGACACTCCCGGAACCGGGTGGGAAACCATCGGGTGACCGGGGCAACAGACCCCGAGGGGGTATTGGCTTCGGCCAGTCCTTCCTCGGGGTTTTGCGTTGTGGGTGATCCCTGAACGATCCCTGGGCCAGACTCGCGAAAACTACCTGTCACTCGCGAAAACGAACCAGCTTTCTGGCTTGCGAAGCAGCATGCGCCGTGGCATTGTTCTTGGACCGGAGAGGGGAAACCCAAACCGGACCGCTCGAACGCAACCGGCGCAAGCCGGGGACCGTCAATCAGCGGAGTTTCCAACCGGCAACGGATGGGAACGGGCGGGAAACCGAACCAAACCGCAAGGGGAGGATACGGACCAGCCAACACCGGAAGGTGGCGCTCTCGTAGCGCAGGACCTCGGTCCTACTCACGCAGGCTTCGGTCGGTGAGGGTCGCTGGAAGGTACAGGTGCGAGCCTCGGTTCGCATCGACCGCACCGCAGGTGGCAACATCGGCGGAGCGCCAGACCGGAGGTCGAAAGACCGCAAGGGCTGGCACTGAGAACACCCCAAGGGGGCTTCGGCTTCCTTGGGGTTTCTCGCGTTCCTGACGTCTGACGTCTGACGTCTGACGTCAGACGTATGAGCTAAGCTCCTCCCCATGGCCTGGCCCGAAGATGCACTCACCGAAGGCGAATCGATCGTTACGTCGTTTCGCCCACATTGGAAGTTGCTGTTCATTCCTGCCGTGTGGGGGATTGGCGCACTCGTCGTCTTTGGGCTGCTCGCATACTGGTTTGATGCTGGCTTCTGGTTCAAGGTTGCCGCACTGGTCATCGTTCTCGTCTGGTTCGTGGTCAGGCCACTCGTCGATTGGTGGTTCACCCGCTACGTCCTCACCACCGAGCGATTGATCACGCGCCGCGGCCTCATTGCCCAGCGTGGAATCGAGATCCCGCTCGAGGGCGTCACCAACGTCAACTTTTCCCAGTCGGTGTTCGAGCGGATCCTCGGGGCGGGGGATCTTCTGGTTGAGTCGGCTGGGGAGACCGGACAGAGCGACTTTGACAACATCCCGCACCCGGACACATTCCAGGCACTGCTCTACAAGACCCGCGAAGCAAGGTCAATGGACCTGTCGGCAGGGGGTGGGGTCAAGCGTCCGAAGGATGACGGTGCCGAGGCAATTCGTAAGCTTGCAGCCTTGCGCGATGAAGGGCTGGTCTCAGAGGAAGAGTACGAGCGCAAGCGCAAGGAGATACTCGACGGGATGTAGGGCTATCCACCCACCCCGTCATTGTCGTCGGCAAGTGCACGGTCGAATCTCCCCACGATTTCGACGTGGAACGTCTGAGGAAACATGTCGACCGGCGTCGCTTCGATGAAGCTGTAGCCAGACTCGACGAGCAGCTTCGTGTCGCGCGCAAACGATGCAGGGTCGCACGAAACGTACGCGATGGTCCTCGGCATGGCAGAGGTGATCGCCGCAACGCCTCGCTCACCGAGACCCTTGCGCGGAGGATCAACGACGGCCACGTCCCAGTATTCGTCAAACGATTCGATGTCCTTCGTCATCGATCCGGTTCGCAGATGTGCATCGATGCCAGCGGCCTCCATGTTGCGCCGTGCGTACTTGATTGCTCGCGGTGAGGAGTCCATCCCGATAACGCGATGTGCATCCCGACCAACCGTCGCCCCAAACAAGCCGATACCGCAGTACCCGTCAAATAAGGTTTCGTCCTCGGTGACCTCAAGGATGTCGCGCACAAGTGAGACGAGCGTCTCTGCCCCGTAGGTGTTGTTCTGGAAGAAGCCCTCCGGTGGGATTTCGAACCGAGCACCGTCGACGATTTCCGAAAGTACAGGGTCGCCGATCACGGTGCGTAACGAAGTTCCATCTACATGAACAACCGGGACATCCCACGACTCGACATCATCCGGTGTCTCTCCTTCGATCAAAGCAACCGTGTCGTTTGTGCGGATCCCGCATCGAAGTGTCAGGCGTGAGACGCCGCTGAGATCGCCAAGCCGGTCGAACACGTTCCGAATCGGGGGTGCAAGAAGCAGACACGTGCTGAGGGGCACCAGGTCATTCGACCGCCCTCGATACAAGGCGGGTCGACCATCGACGACGTGAAAGTCCATTCGGTTTCGATACGCGAGTTGATGACCCGTGTCGACCGTCGGATGGACGCGGGGGGAGGCCACGCGTCCAAGATGCTCAAGTTGCCCGATGATCGTCGATCGCTTCCAGTCCCTCTGGAGTGTCTCATCCGCGAACTGCCACTGACAACCGCCACACAGGTCGGCATGCGGACACGGTGCATCCCTGCGACCTTCGGCCGGCTCGCGCACCTCAACGAGCGCAACCCGGGCCCATGCACCCTTGTCTTCTGTCACCGTTCCGACAACGACTTCGCCTGGCATGGCACCTGCAACGAAATGGGCCTTGCCATCGATACGCGCAACGGCTTCGCCACCGTGGGCCATGTCGTGTGGGTGAAGTTCGATCATCGGGAGAGGGTACCGCTACCATCGATCCCGGGATTCTGATATGCGATGCGGGCGCGGTATCTTCCCGTTCCAAATGCGAGGGGAAATGTGGATATCAGCACGGTGCTCCGGTTCCATCAGGAATGGTTCTACTTCTCCGTCGGATCGTGTGGACTTGTCGGTGTATGGGGCCTGATCCTCGGATTGGCCAAGCGGGAACCGTCGCGATGGTTCGGCTACGCCCGGGCGGTGGCCATTACCGCCATCTTGATTCAGGTTGGTGCCGGGGTGATTCTCTATGCAGACGGTCTACGACCAGCGAACTCGTTCCACGTGTTCTACGGCGTGGTGATAGCGATCACCCTCACACTCGCATATCTCTATCGCTCCACAATGGCGAAGCGGCCGGCAATGACCTACGGCGTCTTACTGCTGTTCGTTATGGGTCTCGGGATACGCGCCTGGATGAATGTGACCTGAAGGTTTCAGCTCTCCGCATCGCTCTAGGCTCACAGCGCGACGCGAAAGGACACCATGCTTGAGGGAAAGAGAATCCTGGTCACAGGTGTGCTCACCAATGACTCAATCGCCTGGCATACGGCTCGTGTCGCCCAGGAACAAGGAGCCGAGGTTGTCCTCACCGGGTTCGGACGCGGCATGTCGCTCACGCAACGATCGGCCAAGCGGCTCCCAACTGAAGCGGAAGTCCACGAACTCGACATCAATGATGCTGGCCACATGGATGCCCTCGTCGCGGCCCTTGACAAGAAGTGGGGTGGCTTGGACGGGGCTCTGCACGCAATCGCGTTCGCACCGCCGGACGCGCTTGGTGGAGAGTTCCTCAATACACCAGCTGAATCGGCAGCGACCGCATTCCTGACCTCGGCGTTTTCCTACAAAACCCTCACTGTTGGCCTTCGACCGCTGTTTCTGAAATCGGGTGGGGGAGCCATGGTCGGGCTTGACTTCGACAACTCGGTCGCCTGGCCCGGGTACGACTGGATGGGCGTATCCAAGTCAGCTCTCCAGTCGGTCAACCGGTATCTTGCGCGGTATCTTGGCGAGGAGAACATCCGAATCAACCTCGTCTCTGCAGGTCCCCTCGGAACCGTTGCGGCGAAGTCAATACCTGGTTTCACCCAGTACGAGAATCTCTGGGCGGTACGAGCTCCCCTCGGCTGGGATCCGCACAATCCAGATCCCGTTGCCAAGATGGCGTGTGTGTTGATGTCTGACTTCGCCCTGGCGACATCCGGCGAAATCGTCCATGTTGACGGCGGATTCCACGGCAATGCTGCTGGCCGCCACGAAGGACTCGATGCCTAGCAGTCTGATCGCCTAGGAACGTCGCACTGCGGAGGTCTCGGAGACCACACCATGTGAGGGGAGCGCCACCGTGAACGTGGCTCCTCCACCGACGGTGGGTTCGAACCACACCCTGCCGCCCATCGCCTCGGCGAGACCTTTGACAATGGACAGGCCAAGTCCCGCCCCTCCGGTGGAGCGGGTTGCGTGCGGTTGGAGTTGGGTAAAGCGCTCGAAGATCAGGTCGTGCTTTTCGTAGGGGATGCCCGGTCCGTGGTCGATGACACTGATGCGAACTTCGTCGCGGAGTCCTGCCGTACGGATCTCAATGTCGCTTCCGCCACCGTACTTGAGGGCGTTTTCGACCAGGTTCGTGATCACGCGTGCAAACAGGTCGGGGTCGGTTGTGAGGCGACGGGCAACGGGATCGATCGTGACATGAACACGTTCTGCGTCTGGGAGGCTTTGGAGCAGCTCGCTGATGAAAGAGCCGATCTCGATGTCCGCAGGTCGCACCGGAAGGGAGGCTGCTTCGAGCCGTGACATCACGAGAAGATCCTCGATCAGAGTACGGAGGCGGTGAGATTGCTTGTCAGCCATGTCAATGAGCTGCTGAGCTCGGGGATCATCCGGGAGCAATTCAGGCCGTTTCAGGGTGCTCAACGCTCCAATGATCGATGTAAGGGGTGTGCGGAGCTCGTGGGAGACGACGGAAACGAAGTCCGTCTTCATCTGGGCGAGTTCGGCCATGCGCTCACCCGACATCCGCACCTGTTCGTATCGAGTCAACTGGTCCAGGACCAACGCAGCGGGTGCAGCAACGGCCTCCAACGTGTGGAGGTCGTCGTCGGTGAAGTCGGTCTTCTTGTCACCGACCAGGAGGACCCCGATGATGCGGTCTTCAATACGCAGGGCCACAGCAGCCACGCGCTCTGCCTGAAGTTCTGCAGCAAGTCGATCTGACGCATGGTCGTCATCAAAGACATTGATGGTGGCTGCGTCTCCCGACATGAAGACTCGTTGCGTCAGACCGGGTTCGTCGAGTGTCAGAACGAGATCGTCCGCGGGAACGGTATGCCCGGAGACCCAGATCGGTGACATCAGTCCCAGCGTCTCGTTTGTGGGTTCGTAGAGCATCGCAAGACCGATGCGTGCTCCAACAGAATCTGCAACCCTTCCGACCAGCTCGGGGAGCACGTCGTTGAGCTTGGTTCCTGCTCCGATCGCAAGTGACACGTCATAGAGTCGCGCCAGCTCTCGTTCCTGATCGACGAGTTCAGATTCTCGCGATGCGAGTTCCTCATATCGGGTGGAGGATTCTTGGATCTGACTCCTGATCCGCACTGAGATCAACATGACGAACACGGTCGCGGCCACGAAAGCGAGCAGTGCCGTGCTTGACGCCTCTGTCAGGTATCCAGTCGTCTCGCCAAGAGCAATCCAATAGCAAACAATCGAAGCGATGCCGACGACAAGTGCAGGTTGCACGGCGATCGCGGTTGCAGCAGCAAAGAAGGGAACCATCAGAAAACCGATCGCGGTCGGCGTGTGGCTCACGCGTAGCTCGATGGCGAGTTGGGCCAGGAGGGCTGCCACGCACCAGATCGCGATGAGCCAATCTGCTATCCGAGATTCGAGGGTCCGCCTCCACGGAACAAGTGTGAGCAGGATCAGCGCGAGAACGAACGCTCCGAACGCCAGGAGGATGTTGCTTTGGTCGTCGGTTGTCAGTCCGAGAGCCCAAAGCCCAAGCGTCAACAGCGCGAGCCACGACACGATCAGACCGGTGTGGATCGCCCTGATTCGATACTCGATGGTGAGACGGTCGTCTTGTACTGTCAACCAAACCCCTGAAGATGTTGCGGCACACGGTAATCTGACCCGATGGCGAGAGTCCTCCTTCTCTTCGGCGGAAGATCATCCGAACACGAGGTTTCCTGTACCTCGGCAGTGTCCGTGAGTGATGCACTTGTGGGATCCGGCCACCGCGTCATTCCCGTTGGGATTGACCGAGAGGGCCAGTGGTTCCTCGCCGACACCGCGTATCGGCCCTTCCGCGCCGAGGGCAGATCGGTGGCATTCCGTGTTCCCGAAGGTGTACTCAGCGTTGGGGGTGAATCGGTCGAGTTTGATGTGATCTTTCCGGTTCTCCATGGGCCGATGGGCGAGGACGGGACCGTGCAAGGGTTGTTCGAGATGTGCGACACGCCCTATGTCGGATGCGGCGTGCTGGCGAGCGCATTGTGTATGGACAAGGATCTCACGAAGGGACTCGTCAGTCAGGCCGGTTTTGCAACGTCGCTATGGCGAGCGATCCAGCGAACCGACTGGGACCTCGACTCGGAAAGCATTGTCTCTTCGGTCGCAGCCGACTTGCGTTTTCCCTTGTTCGTGAAACCTTCAGCGCAAGGCTCCTCTGTCGGAATTTCCAAGGTCACCGATCTGGACACCCTCACCTACGCCATTGCGAACGCGTTCCGCTACGACACAAAGGTTGTGGTTGAGGAGGGCATCGTCGGCCGTGAAATCGAGGTTGGGGTCCTTGATGGGCCGAGGGCATCCCTTCCCGGGGAGATCGTGATCGAAGATGGCTGGTACACGTACCAAGCAAAGTACGAGGATGACACGAGCGAATGCGTTGTGCCAGCCGACCTCACCGAGGAGGAAACGAAGACGGTCCGTGGGATGGCTGAGTCGATTTTCGATCTGCTCGGCCTCACGGGGCTTGCTCGGATCGACTTTTTCTACGACACGGCCAACGAGCGCTTCCTGTTCAACGAGGCGAACACGATGCCAGGGTTCACATCAATCTCTGGCTTCCCAAGGATGTGGATTGCATCAGGCCTCACCTACGAGGAACTCTGTACCAACTTGGTCGACGCAGCGTTCGTCCATCACGAGGAACGAGGAAGACTCGAGATTCGCTGAGGTACGGTCAGATTCTGATGACCGGGCATGTGAGCGTCCGATCAATCCCCGCCACCGGTTGGATCTTCGTGACGACGAGGTGACCAAGTGCATCAACATCTTCAGCGGTTGCCGACACGATGACATCGTATGGCCCGGTTACCGCTTCCGACGACGTGACCCCTTCGATACCAGCGATGGTTGTTGCGACTTCTGAGGCCCGCCCCGAGTCTGTCTGAATGAGAACATATGCTTGAACCATGTGGAGAAGCTTACAGCCTAGAAATGAACCTCGGGTGATGGCCGCTGCACTGCTGTGAAAAGCTGAGAGCTGAAAGCATCGAGGCGTCAGCCTCGCTCAGTAGCCGTCTGATCCGAAGCGGAGGTTCGTCGCAACGGGGGGGTCATCGTTTGACATGTCGAAGCGGACCCGTTGCCCCTGTCGGAGAAAGCGGAACATCGAGTTGTCGAGGCTGCCTGGTTTGAGAAGCACCTCGGATCGGTCATCGTCACGCACGATGATGCCAACACCGCTGGCACTGTCGTACACCTTGACGACTCCTTGGCTCACGAGCGATCGACCGGACGGGACACTAGACCTTCTCGACCTTTCCTGCCTTGATGCAGGAGGTACACACACGGGCTCGCCGCGAGTTGGATCCGAACTTGACACGGATCTTCTGGATGTTGGGACGCCAGGTCTTCGAAGAACGCTTGTGCGAGAAGCTGACCTGCTTGCCGGTCCATGGCTCTTTGCCACAAATTTCGCATCTGTATGCCATCGTGAATAGTCCTCCTGAGGCGTTCGCAAAGATAGCAGGGGAGCCCCAGTACCGGCCCCTCTCGTAATCTTGGCATCTATGGTCGAACCGATTCCTCTGAAGCGGACCCTCGCATATCTCGACGACATTCCCGTCGACATGGTCAAGGGAGTCGGGTCTGCCACACGCAAGAAGCTCGAGGCGGTGGGCGTCGGCACTGTTGCCAGGCTGCTTTTGCACGCGCCACGTCGGTATCTGGACCGTAATCAGCTGTTCGACATCCAAGCCGCTCCGATCGGAGAGGAAGTCACCATCGGAGGAGTGGTGGAACGCTTCGACAAGATCCACATCTCTCGTGGGAGGACGATGATCAAGGTGCGTGTGTCTGATGGAACGAGCACGATTGACTGTGTGTGGTTCAACCCCTACAAGAAGGCGACGGTCGGTGCCGAAGTCCTCCTTGGCGGCAAGATCGAACTGTTCAACGGGCGACGCCAGATGACCAACCCCGACATGCAGGAGTACGGCAAGGTGGATTCGTTGCTCATGGGTCGGGTGGTTCCTATTCATCCGAGTACCGGCGGTCTGCCACTCGCAAAGCTACGCGCGTCGATGATCAACGCGTTGCAGCGTTCCCTCCCGATGGAGGACGTCGTGCCGGCCGATCACCTCACAGCACTGGGCCTTGTCGACCGATCAACTGCTTTCATGAACATCCACTTTCCCAACGAGCTCCGTGACGTGGGGCCCGCGAGAAAGCGGCTGATCTTCGACGAGTTCCTTCGCATTCAGATGGTGTTCAAGGCCCGCGAACACGATGAATATGTGTCGCGCCGCGGAGTGCCAAACGTCGAGACCGGCGAGCTGACCACTCAGTTCATTGCCCATTTTCCATTCGAACTGACATCCGGTCAGCACGATGCCCTGGAATCAATCAAGGCTGACATGGTTGCACCGACTCCGATGCACAGGCTTCTCCACGGCGAGGTCGGCTCTGGCAAGACCGTCGTCGTGGTGATTGCCCTCCTCGCGTCGGTTGAGGGGGGCCATCAGGGAGCCGTGATGGCCCCTACGGAGGTGTTGGCCACCCAGCATTACCTTGGGACCGAACAAATCTTACGCGATGCCCAGATGGCACCTCCCGAGGAAGATCCTGCCGCAGGGGGAACAGCGTCATTGTTTGGTGGGCAAGATCCCGTGACGCGGCCCGTTCGGATCGGGCTGTTCACTGGGTCACGGGTTACCGTCAACTTCATCCGAGGCGACGTCAGTCGATCGCAGGGGCTTGCATGGCTCGACGACGGAACGATCGACATTGCGTTCGGAACGCACGCCTTGATCCAGGAAGACGTGGCTATGCGCTCACTTGGTCTTGCCGTTGTTGATGAACAGCATCGATTCGGGGTTGAGCAGCGGGTCCAGTTGCGTGCAGCGCGCGACGACGGTGCGGTGCCTGATCTGCTTTTGATGACGGCAACCCCCATTCCACGAACGCTCGCGATGGTCCAGTACGGCGATCTGAAGGTGTCCTCCATTGCCGAGATGCCGGTGGGGCGTGTTCCGGTCAAGACGACGGCTGTTGCCGAGGGGCTGGAGGCTGACCGGAGGGTCGATGAGGAAGTGGCGACTCATCTCGCGGCCGGTGGCCAGGTGTTTGTCGTGTGTCCACTGATCGAGCACTCGGACAAGATCGATGCGAGATCCGCCGTCTCTGAGTCCGTACGGATGGCGGCAGCGTTGCCCAATGCCCGTGTGGCGCTGCTCCACGGTCAGATGAGCTCGGACGACAAGGCTGAAACAATGCTGAGGTTCCGCAACCACGAATTGGATGTCCTCGTCTCAACAACGGTGATTGAAGTGGGGATCGATGTCCCGAATGCGACGCTGATTGTGGTTCGAAATGCTGAGCGGTTCGGATTGAGCCAGCTTCATCAGCTCAGGGGTCGGGTCGGTCGGGGTGATCAGCCGGGAACCTGCGTGCTCGCCGTAGATGCCTCGACCGGCGACGCAGACGCACGAATCTCGGCAATGCTTGAGTCGAACGATGGCTACGTGCTTGCCGAACGCGACCTTGAGATTCGGGGCCAGGGCAAGGTCTTTGGTGAGAGTCAATCCGGCGCCACAGATCTACGACTTGGGGACATCCTACGCGATGCTGACGTCCTCGACAGTGCTGCCAGACTCGCAGCTGACGCGATCAAGAACGACCGGAACTCGGTTTTCGTTGAAGCCGTGCTCGACGAAGCCGACCGGTTTCTGGGTTTTCTTCCTGAAGCGGTTGAGGCAGGTGTTGAACTGTGAGGATCATCGCAGGAATCGCAAAGGGAAGAACGATCAGGACTCCACGGGAGGGGACGAGACCCATGACCGGAAGGGCACGCGAGTCGATCTTTTCGATTCTTGCCAACCGGCTCCCCGATGCCAGGGTCCTGGATCTCTTCGCAGGGTCAGGTTCGCTTGGACTTGAAGCGTTGAGCAGGGGGGCGGACTCTGCCGTTTTCGTCGAAAGCAGCCGACGTGCGGTGACGATCCTTGAAAGCAATATCGAGGCCGTGGGGCTCGGGGGTACCGTCATTCGGGCGACGGCAGCACAAGCCCTTGCGTCCATGGCCGACGAATTCGACATCATCTTCCTCGACCCGCCGTACGCTGATGACGACAGATCGGTCGAATCGGTGCTTGGGTCGCTCGCGCCCCTCACGGCAGTCGGAGGGATTGTTGTTGTGCACCGACAGGCAAGGAGCATGTTTGATGTCCCAGATTTCCTCACTTGTACCGATCAGCGGCGTTACGGTGATGCTGTTGTCACCATGATGGAGAGGATCGAAGCGTGATCACCGCACTGGTTCCCGGGAGTTTCGACCCACCGACGAAGGGTCACCTTGATGTCGTCGAACGATGCGTGGGTGTGTTCGACAAGGTCGTTGTCGGCGTGGTCCACAATCCGTCCAAATCACCCCTGTTTACAGCAGACGAACGGGTTGCGCTGTTGGAGGCGTGTACCGGACAATGGCCGAATGTGTCGGTAGCGAGTTTCCAGGGCCTCCTTGTTGACTATGCCCTTGAGATAGGGGCCAAGACGGTCATCAAAGGCCTCCGGGCCGTGACCGACTTCGAATACGAGATTCAGATGTCTCAAATGAACCGTCATCTCTCAAGCGACGTCGTGTCGCTGTTTGTTGCGACAAAGCCGGAGTACGGATACCTCTCCTCCTCGTTGGTGAAGGAGGTTGCTCGCCTCGGTGGATCGGTCGACGCCCTGGTTCCGGAACCCGTTGCCATAGCACTCAAGGAGCGTCTTTCATGATCGAGCATCCAGATCACTACGGAGAAGTACCACCCGCCCCGCCCGTCCCCGGCGCCATCTTTGAAGTTCTTGAGGAGTTGATCACCGAGATCGAGCAGGCGCGTGCCGTCCCACTTTCGAACAACGTGATGGTCAACCAGGAGGACATCTTGGATCGACTACACCAAGCCGTCGAGGAACTCCCCGAGGAACTGCGAGCCGCCCGATGGATGGTGCGCGAACGAGAGTCATACATAGCGCGAACCAACGAAAAAGCGCGCGAAGTCATAGCAAACGCTCGTGCTGAAGCAGATCGGCTGGTGTCGGAGAATTATGTCGTTCAAGAAGCCGTTGCCGAGGCGAACTCGCTCGTCCGAAACGCTGAGTCCGAGGGTCGCAGAATCCGTCTTGAAGCAGAGGACTACGCTGAGCGTCACCTGAGCGAAGCCGAAACAGTGCTTGGCGAGTTGTATCGCTATGTCACGGAAGCGAGAGCCGAGCTCCACAAGGCGCTGCCCCCAGCCGAGCCTCCGCCCATCAGCGAGTAGTGAGCAACAGACCTCTCGCTACCCTCCGGGGATGCAACGCAGCCCTTTTGTTCTCAACGTGGCCGATCTCCTCGGCTCCGACGCGTCAGCACGATCCGTGCGCGTTGAATCCATTGTGGATTGGAAACTCGATCTGATCGAGTTGTCTGGGGACGAACCGATCATTGCCGACATCGTGCTCCATCCTGTTTCGGGCGGTGTCGCGGCTACGGGATCCGTGTCATTTGTCACGAACGAAACCTGTCATCGGTGTCTATCGCCAACGACGACACAGCGGTCCGTATCAATCGGAGCACTGTTCGATCGAACAAGCGATGACGAGACGTACGACCTCGAGGGGCACGACATCGATGTCGAACAGATGCTCCGCGACGAGGTCCTCCTCTCGCTCCCCGTCGTGACGACCTGCGGTGACGCATGCGTGGGAGTTGTCGATAGCGCACAGAATGACTTGAATACAGATGCTTCGGGTGACGGGGACGAGTCGCGCTCGCCCTTCGCTGTCCTCAAGGATCTGCTGGAACCCGAAGACTGATCAAAGGACGACTCAGCATGGCTGTACCGAAAAAGAAGATGTCGCGGTCCCGCACTCGGCGACGTAAGGCTCAGTGGAAAGTCGCGAAGCCAACCATTGCTCGCTGCTCGCAGTGCAACGCACCCCACGCCCCACATCGGGCATGTGCACAGTGCGGTACGTACAACGGGCGCGAGGTCACGCCAGCGTCGTAGCACCCCATGCCTTTGATCGCCGTCGATGCGATGGGGGGCGACAATGCCCCACACGAGATTGTCGAGGGTGCGCTTGTCGCCGCGCAGGCTGATGGCATTGATATTGTCCTCGTGGGAGACGAGACAAGACTGAAGCGCCTCGTTGGAGGGCGAAACACCGATATCACGCTGCATCACGCCAGTCAGATCATCGACATGCATGACGATCCGGCGCACGCCATCCGCGTCAAGAAAGATGCTTCGATTGTCGTTGCATCCCGTATGGTTGCCAATGGCGAGGCCGATGCGATGGTTTCGGCAGGGTCCACGGGTGCCGCCATGGCGTGCGCGGCGTTTGTGATCGGTCGTCTTGAGGGGGTCGTACGACCCGCGATTGCATCGTTTTTCCCCACAGGGCAACTTGTCATGGACATGGGGGCAAATCTTGAGGTCAAGGCCGAACACCTCCTTCAGTTTGCGGTGATGGGCACCGCCCTGTCCCAGGTGTACCAACACGTGGAAGCACCCAAGGTTGGCCTTCTCAACATCGGAGAAGAACCGACGAAGGGCAGAGACATCGAGAAGGCGGCCCATGTCCTTCTCGCGTCTTCGGACGCGATCAACTTCGTGGGAAACGTTGAAGGGCGAGACATCGCAACCTCCAAGGCGGACGTCATCGTGACCGATGGTTTCACCGGAAACGTGCTGCTCAAAACCAGTGAAGGAGCATCAAAGGTCATCCAGAATCTCATCTTCGAGATCATGGCAAGACCCGAATACCAAGAGTTGGCAGCGAGCCTGATGCCAGCATTCATGGAGATGAGGGAGCGTCTCAGTCCCGAGTCGGTTGGTGGAGCGCATCTTGTTGGAACCAAGGGTGTCGTGGTCATTGCCCACGGTTCATCGTCGAGGGTCGCGGTTGCCAACGCCATCGTCATGGCATCGGAAGGCGCCAAATCGGGACTCGTCGAAAAGATCAGTGATGGAATCGCAGCCGCAGCACGCTGAGTCCAACGTACCCCCCGGGTCTCCAAGAACGGGCGTCCATAGCGATCTTGAGGATGCCCTTGGACACCATTTCTCGGATCCCGGATTGCTTGAAGCGGCTTTGACACATTCGTCGTATGTGGCCGAGCATGCGCACGCCACCTCGTATGAGCGTCTTGAGTTCCTCGGCGACGCGGTCCTCGAGCTTGCGGCCACCGACATCATCTTCTCAAGGATGGAAGACGCCTCTGAGGGTGAAATGACAAAGACCCGTGCTTCGGTCGTCGACGTGACGTCCCTGAGCGAGATTGCACGGATGATCAGAGTTGGTGAACACGTTCGCCTCGGTGCCGGTGAGCGAAACAGTGGCGGAGCTGATCGGGATTCAATCCTTTCCGATGTTGTCGAGGCGTTGCTTGGTGCCGTATATCTTGATGCCGGTTTCGAGGCTGCAGCGGTCGTGGTCGGTGGTTTGTGGTCCGACCAGATCACGACGAAGATCGGTGGTGCGGAGGTGACGGACCCGCGTTCCCTTCTTCAGGAACATCTTGCTCGCACCGGTGACACGGTGACGTTTGAGTATGATCGCTCAGGTCCCGACCACGACACCGTGTTCACGGCCCGTGCAATCGTGGGCGGCGAGACGGTCGGTGAGGGGAGCGGCGGTTCAAAAAAGGCCGCAGCCCTTTCCGCCTCTGCACAGGCCCTTGCAACCATCGGTAGTCGGTAGTCGGTCATGGTTCGCCCGCACGCTGGAAGACGGGGCTCGCGGGCTCGCACGCCCCCTTGGCTCGAAGACTCGCCTGTTCCCCCTGAAGGGGGAACGGTCATTGGTCATCTGGCTTGAACCACATCGTTGTAATTCACAGTGGTAACCTGCTGAGCTGTGAAACTCAAACATCTGACACTTCGTGGGTTCAAATCGTTTGCCGACCGAACGCGTCTCGATTTCTCAACGGGGATGAATGTGGTGGTCGGACCCAACGGATCCGGGAAGTCGAACATTCTTGACGCGATCGCGTGGGTCATGGGTACCCAGGGCACCAAGTCTCTCCGGACGGAAAGGATGGAAGACGTCGTGTTCGCAGGGACCGAGACCCGTCCTCCGTTGTCGCGGGCGGAGGTCGCGCTGACTTTTGCCAACGATGAACAGCTTGTTCCGCTCGGCCTTGCCGAGATCACGATCACGAGACGCATTTTTCGTGACGGGACGTCGGAATATGAACTCAACGGCACCGAATGTCGCCTGATGGACATTCAGGAGCTCCTGTCGGACGGTGGTATTGGAAAACAGCAGCACATCCTGGTCAATCAGGGACAGATCGGTGAGATCCTCAACGCACGCCCCGAGGATCATCGAGCTGTCATCGAAGAGGCAGCAGGGGTCACCAAGCACCGGGCACGACGTGACCGTGCCATTCGCAGGCTCGAACGCACCGACCATGATGTTGAGCGACTCAATGACATCCTCAGTGAGAAGAAGAGGGCACTGCGGCCGCTCAAACGGCAAGCCAACGCTGCCGAGCGGTACGACTCCGTTCGGGAAGAGGCGCGAGCTCTCGCAATGTGGCTCGGGGCCGAAGAGCTTCGTTTGATTCGAAACCGAATCGATGAGGCAACGAGGCAGTGTCAGGAACGAACCGAGGTTCGCGACGCGGCCGACGCCGAGCTCACAGCGTTACTCGGATCTCTTGAAGGTCTCCGGAAGAACGCGGGAGATGTCGGGGCAAAGCTCAATCGTGACACATCGGCTGCAGCGAGGCTGGAAACCGTGCGAGAGCGACTGCGACGGGTTGGCCTCGTCGCAGCTGAGCGTCGTCGCTCGATCGACGCCAGACTCGAAGGTGCAGACGAACGTCGTGACGATCTCGACGCTGAACAGCGAGACCTCGTTGCGACGCTGGAGGCATTGGCAGACCGTGAGGCGCTCGCGACCGAACAGGCGGCGCGTGCCGAGGCCGCTCTTCGCGCCCACGAAGACGAAGAACGTGCCCTCGCAGAACAGATCCAGCTACCAACCGAGGGTGTTGTTGCCACTTTGCGTGGTGATCTTCGATCATTGGAAACTGCAGCAGAGCGCGACGCGGCCGAGGCCGATCAGATTCGGTCGCGACTTGATGTGGTCCAATCAAGGATTGCAGACGAGCTTGCGGAAACCGATCGGCTGAACGGAGACATCGAAGCGACCGACGCCTTGGTTACGGGCCTCCAGGATGCATATTTGGTAGCGCAGTCCAATCGGGAGGCGGTACAGGTCACATGGGAGAACGATGAGGCCGAGGTTGCCGAGCAACGCCTCGCTGCCGCGGGAGCCGGGGCACGGGTCGAGGCGCTCGAGGCGGCCCTGACTGGGCTTGTGGATGAGCAGGCGTCGGAAATCGCCCGACACGCCGACGGAATCACCGGGTTGCTTGCTTCACAGCTTGACGTCCCGTCCGATCTGGCCGACGCTGTTGATGCAGCCCTCGGTGTATGGCGCGACGCCTACGTCACGGACGGAGCCGCTTCGGTACGGGCGGCCGTGGAGGCCCTCAAGACTTCGGCAACCGGTGGTATCTCATTCGTCACTTCTGACACTCGACCGGTCGGAAACACCCGCGAGATTGCGAAGCGGTTCGGCGTCGATGCAATGGTGGACATGCTCGGGAAGGAAGCCGATCCAGTACTCGCGTCGCGTTTCGTCGGCGATGTCGTGGTCGTCCAGGGCTGGATATACGGCTGGGAGATCGTTACGGCTGAGCCATCCGTTCGCGCCGTGACACCGGAAGGGGATGTGATTTCGGTCGATGGGGTGTCTGTCGCGCAACCCGATGGTGCCGGCCCGGCTGCCCTTGAGGCAGCGAGAGTCGCTGTGGAGCAGTCGGTGTTGGCGTTGAGGGGCGCCGAGGATCGTCTGCACGTATCGCGTCGTGCATTCGACGCTGCCCGTGAAACGGAGCGTCTCTCCCTGGAAGCGCTCGAAGCGGAGGAAGCAAAGGTTGCTGGGCTCACCGAGGCACTCGCTCTCATCGGTCGATCACGTGTTGCTTCTGCCGAGGAAGCACGCAGGCTGACCGATCGGCTTGAAGCACTCGATGAGATCGACAAGTCGCGTGCTGAGCGCATTGCATCGTTACGAGATCGTGTTGCAGAGTTCCAGGGGGAAGAGGCCGCACGACAGGCTGCATGGGATGCCCTCAACGAACGAAGACAGGAGGTTGCCCAGTTGCGGGATGAGAGCCGCAAGCGGCGCGAAGAGGCAACCGGCGAACTTGCCTCGATCGTGGAACGCCGCAGGATGTCTGAGCGAAGGCTTGCGATTGTTCAAAGCGACCTTCAACAGCTGACCTTGCTCCCCGACGCTGATGAAGCAAGGGATGCGTTGCAGGAGCTCGAGACCCGTGCCGATCGCGTGAGCGGTGTTGTCGGTATGCACGTCGAAACCCTGCGGGGACGTCAGCGCGCGCTGCGCGACCAGTCGGGGTCCGCCAACGCAGACTTGGTCAAGGCCGAAGAGCGCCGTGAAGCGGTCGAGCGAGAAAGACGAAGTGCAGCCGAAACGGTTCAGGAACTTGAGATCGAGCTCGCTGAGCTTCGGGTGCGAGACCAGGCCGTGGCTGAGGGTCTCCGACGAGATGCCGATGCCGAGGAGGACGTGGCACTCGCGATAGGACCCCCGGTGCTCGAAGGCGGCATCGATCCCAAGGAACGCCTGGCTGCTCTCGAAGCAGATCTCCGTCGCATGGGACCCATCAATCCTCTTGCATCAGCCGAGTACGCCGAGATCGCCTCTGGCGTTGAGCTCCTGGAAAACCAGCTTGATGACCTCAACGCATCTCGATCTGAGATCAAGAAGGTGGTTGCGGCACTGGATGATCAGATGGAATCGCTGTTCGAGGATGCCTTTGCTGAGATCGCGGGGTTCTACGAAGAGAACTTCTCACTGGTGTTTCCCGGCGGAACTGGTCGTCTTCGTCTCACGGAGAGCGACGAACCTCTCACCGCTGGAGTTCTCGTCGAAGCCCAGCCTGCGGGGAAGAAGGTTGGTAGGCTCTCACTGCTATCAGGAGGCGAGCGATCCCTTGCAGCATTGGCATTCCTCTTCGCCGTGTTCCGGGCGCGACCAAGTCCGTTCTATGTCCTCGACGAGGTGGAAGCAGCACTCGATGATGCAAACCTCCATCGGTTCCTGACGCTCGTCGAAACCCTTCGCGATCAAGTGCAGCTTGTGATCATCACCCATCAGCAACAGACGATGCACGCTGCTGATGTGCTCTACGGCGTCACCATGGAGCCAGGCGAATCGTCCAAGGTGATCTCAAAGCGTATGTCGCCCATTACCGTTTGATCCGTGGATATTGGTATCACCATTGGGATCATCATTGTTGCCCTTCTCGTTGGGCTGGTCGTGCTGTTCGTCCTCAGATCGCGGACGTCCTCGACAGATACCGAGCCGTTGGATACAACGTTGCTGGATGCAACGCCATCGGCCATCGCCCCCGATGTGGAGCTCCGAACGCGACTGGCGCGAACACGTTCTGCGATTGCGGGTGCACTCGGATCGATCCTCGGATCAGAGACATCTGAGGACGGGTGGGAGACGCTCGAAGATGCGCTGATTCTTGCCGATGTTGGACCAGCGACGTCGAGTGAGATCGTGACCGCGGTCAGGGCGCGCTCTCCGCAGACCGACGCGGAGGTCTCCTCTGCATTGCGGGATGTTCTCGTTGCGGGATTTTCCTCGACGGATCGACATTTGTGCGCGGAGGGGAGACCCGGGATCATCGTGGTGGTCGGTGTCAACGGAGCGGGAAAGACCACGACGATCGCAAAGCTTGCTCATCAGCTGACCGCGAACGGAACATCGGTGGTGCTGGGGGCAGCTGACACTTTTCGGGCGGCCGGCGATAGCCAGCTGATGGCATGGGGAAAGCGAATCGGTGTCGAGGTTGTCTCAGGTGATCAGGGAGCTGATCCCGCGAGTGTGGCGTTTGGCGCTGTTGATCGGGCAAAGACGGACGGTGTCGATGTCGTGATCATTGACACGGCTGGCAGACTCCACGCCCACACAAACCTGATGGAGGAGCTTGCCAAGATCGTGCGCGTTGTTGAGCGTGAATCGGGCGCTGTCGGTGAGGTTCTGCTTGTTCTTGACGGGTCGAGCGGTCAGAACGGAATCGTACAAGCACGGGCCTTCACGGAGGCAGTCGGGGTTACCGGCGTTATCATCACCAAACTCGACGGAACCGCAAAAGGTGGGGTTGCCATTGCGGTGGAGAAAGAACTGGGCATACCGATCAAGTACATTGGTGTCGGTGAGGGGATTGACGATTTGATTCCGTTCGAACCCAGAGACTTCGTGGAGGCACTGACTTCACCATGAATCGAGCCGTTGCCCCAGAGGCACTTCTAGAACTGGCAGCTGATGCTGCAACACGTGCCTATGTTCCGTATTCGTCCTTCCGCGTCGGTGCGGTCGCCGTGGATGACGATGGGAACACCCATTGCGGAGCCAACATCGAGAATGCGGCCTATCCGGCAACAATCTGTGCTGAGGCGAACGCGATCACAACGGCAGTGGCTGCGGGAGCCCGACGGATCGCCACGGTTGCCGTTGTCTGTCTTGACGGGGATCTCTGCACCCCTTGTGGCAACTGTCGCCAGATCATGCGTGAATTCGGGGTCGAAACAGTGATTCTTTCCACGCCAGAAGGTGAACCTCTCGCCATGACCCTCAACGAGCTGCTCCCGATGTCATTCGGACCCGAAGCGTTGGACGCCTGAATCAGTGTTCTGCTCTCCTTCGAGCCACCTCGGCTGCGAGGGCCCGATTGAACCTCGCGTGCATTCTCATCACCAACCGTGCGGTGAGGGCCCCAAAGACGGAACTGGCCCCTGCGTAGACACGATCCGTTTGATGGAACCGAGTGCGATCGCTGTCGATGGGTTCGACGCGAAAGATGTGGTGATCCGTCATCCCAAACAGGAACGGATCGGACCAACCGAACTGGCGGCCTTCAATGAAGTCCATGAGCTCATGTTCGTAATGACGCTTCACACCGAGCATCCGAAACGTTGTGCGTACCTGGCCCCCCTCTACGAAGTCGCCTGTCAAGGCGAGAAAGGACGAATTCCAGTCGGCAAGGTGCTCCCAGTCCGTAAGGACTGACCAGACCTCGTTGCCGGGGGCATCGATGTCGATGTGCGCGACAATTCGATAATCACTACGTCCAAGCTTGCGAACCCGCGCTGTGTCACTTGATTTTCGGACAGCCATCCCGACAGCCTAGGCGCGCGCCTTGAGAGCATCGATGAGCTGTGGGACAACCTTGTGGACATCACCCACGACGCCCAGGTCGGACAAGGCGAAGATGGGCGCATCCGGATCCTTGTTGATGGCAATGATGGTTGAGGACCCCTTCATGCCCACGACGTGTTGCATGGCACCCGAGATACCGCACGCGATGTACACCGAAGGCTTGACCGTCTTGCCGGTTTGACCCACTTGGTAGCTGTATGGCACCCAGCCGGCGTCAACAACGGCGCGAGTTCCGCCGACGGCAGCTCCCAACAGCCCAGCCAACTCATCCATCATTGCAAACTTGTCTGCTGATCCGAGACCGCGGCCACCTGAAACGATCACGTTCGCCTCCCCAAGCGCGGGACCCTCCGATTCCTCGACGTGCCGTTCGGTCACCGTTGCAGCACCAGCGCGTCCGACATCAACCAAAGGAACCGCGTAGACTACCGGTGCTGCTCCACCGTTGGGTTCTGCCGCAAACGCCTTTGGTCGCATAACGACGATTGCAGGACTTTCGGCCGTGACCTCGGTTATGACTTCGAGCGTGCCCCCAAGAATCTCCGACGCAACGGTGACCGTGCCGTCCATGGAGACATCGAGACCGTTCGAAACGGCAGCACGCCCGAGACGAGCGGCAAGACGACCGGCTACATCGCGATCGGTGTTCCCCATGCCGAAGAACACCGCGGTGGCATCCGACACGAGCTCCGCCATTGCGGCTGCCGCAGGTCCGGAAGGAAGCACATCACCGGTGTCGAGGTGGTGAACCGAGCCTGCACCGTGGTCTCCAAGTGTCGCCCACGCGGCATCCGATCCGGCACCGAGGTAGAACACCGCAACCTCACCAAGAGTGCGTGCCTTGGTGATGAGCTCAAGTGATCCACCCGATGGCAGGCCGTTGGTTTCTTCCGAGAAAACCCAAATCGACATGTCACACCACCTTTGCTTGTTCGAGCACTTCGATGATCCTGAGATAAGCCTCGCCATCGTCCTCAATGATCTCGCCTGCCGTGCGGGCCGCGACCGGTTCGACAGACCGAATGACCTGATGCACCGTGTTGGTGATCCCCAGATCCGCAGATGTCAGCGTCGTCACCGGCTTTGATTTGGCCTGCATGATTCCCTTGAAGGTTGGATATCTTGGTTCGATCCCAGCCGTCACCGTGATGAGAGCGGGAATGGGGGCTTCCACGACGTCAAAGCCGTCCGATGTCTGTCGTTCGATGGTGACTGATCCGTCGCCGGCGTCGACCTTCCGGGCGAATGAGAGGCACGGAACATCGAGAATCTCAGACATCATCTGAGGCATGATCCCCGAGTAGCCATCGGTGGACTCGGTTCCCGCAATAACCAGATCGAAGCCTTCTTGCTGCATCGCAGCAGCCAGCACACGGGCGGTGGTGAGTGCGTCTGCACCCTTCAGTGCCGGATCGTCAATCAGCACGGCGGCATCAGCGCCCATTGCAAGCGCCTGACGGATTCCCTGGAGGGTGCCTGATGGTGACATCGAGTACAACGTGACGGTCCCCTCGGTCGCTTCAGCGAGTTGCAATGCAACTTCGACACCCGAACGGTCCGTGTCGTCGAGAACCTGGTCTTCCGGTCTGATGATCCAGTGGTTTTCATCGTCGAGCTCGTACGGTGTCGCCGGATCAGGGATCTGCTTGACACAGACGGCGATGTTCATGGCGTTGACTCCTCAGTGGTGGGCCAATGGTTGGTCTTCCCTGACCATGTTATGAACGACCGCGCGATTGGCGTACACCCGCTCAGTCAGCTACCGGGGTGGCAAGTGTGGGGAGAAAGTGATCGAGAATGCTCGTGAAGGTGGATCTGGCGACTTCGGCAGTTTCTGTGACTTCCTTGTGCGACAGGGGTGTCGGTGATATGCCAGCGGCAAGGTTGGTTACGAGGGAAACGCCGACCACCTCGGCACCCATGTGCCTGACGGCAATTGCCTCGGGAACCGTTGACATGCCGACAAGGTCGGCTCCCAGCGTCTTGGCCATCTGAACCTCGGCTGGTGTCTCATAGGTCGGACCCAGAAAGCATGCGTAGACACCCTCATGTGGGGTGAGGCCATTCCCTCGGAAGGTTTCGGCAAGCTTTGATCGGAGGTCAGGCGAATACACGTTCGACATGTCAGGGAATCGTGGACCGAGTCGATCGTCGTTTGCGCCCACGAGTGGATTCCTTCCCGTCAGATTGAGGTGGTCCGAAATCATGACGAGATCCCCTGGTACATAATCCGGATTGATACCGCCAGCGGCGTTGGTCAGCATGATCCGTCTTGCACCACAGGCAACGGCGGTTCGTACGCCGAACACGATGTCGTCCATCTCCCATCCCTCATAGGCATGGACTCGGCCGGAAAAAAGCAACACATGCTTGTCGCCGAGGGGGGCTGCGACGAGAGATCCTGAGTGCCCGGCGACCTTCGGAACGGGGAAGCCAGGGATGTCCGCAAATTTGATCTCGACCCCGTCCTTGAAAGCGGTCGCGTACGAGCCGAGCCCTGAGCCGAGGACGACGGCCGCGTCATACCGATCGACGCCCGTGAACATCCGGATGGATGCTGACGCAGCCATGAGCGTGTGGTAGTTCATCTCACTTCTCCAAGGATCAAGTCGGGGACAGGTACAGGTTCTTCGGAGATGCCGAAGGTATTCTTGAGCACACTCAAGGCACTCGTGAGTGATTCCTCACTCCGGTACCTCACGGTAGCGAGTGATTGGCCGACCACCACGGAGTCTCCAAGCTTGGTTTCAATCATGATGCCGACGCCTGCATCGATCTCGTCCCCCTTCTTGGCACGTCCTGCCCCGAGCCGAACGGACGCCATGCCGATCTCGTAGGCATCGCAACGCGTCACAAATCCGTCCGAAGTCGCAGTGATGGTATGAGTGTTGGGCGCGGACGGCAGGAGCGATGTGTCCTCGATCACCGCGGGATCACCGCCTTGGCGTTCAACCAGCCGGACAAAAACGTCATATGCGGCACCCGAGGCGATTGCAGCCACAACGGATTTTTTCGCCACCGATCGGTCCGTCTCGCCGGCGAGAAGGAGCATCTCGGTTGCAAATGTTGTCGTCAATTCCGTGACGTCGGACGGTCCCTTGCCCCGGAGAACGTCGACGGACTCAGCGATTTCGTTTGCGTTACCAACCGCATGCCCAAGTGGCTGGTCCATGTTCGTGAGCAGTGCCGTGACGGGCGTGTTGTGGGTTGCCCCGATGCCGGCCATCGTCTCGGCGAGTTCGGTTGCGTCAGAAACCGACTTCATGAACGCACCACTACCGACCTTGACATCGAGGAGCAATCCGTCAAGATCTTCGGCAAGCTTCTTGGACATGATCGATGATGCGATCAGCGGGATTGATGGCACCGTTCCGGAAGCGTCCCTCAACGCATAGATCTGGCGGTCTGCCGGTACCAGGCGCTCCGTCTGGCCAACCATCACGACGCCGATGTCATTGAGCTGGTCATCGAACGCCTCGGGGGATATCTGGGTTGTGAAGCCTGGGATCGACTCGAGTTTGTCGAGGGTCCCACCGGTGTGGCCAAGACCTCGGCCGGACATCATGGGGACGGCAACGCCGCAGGCTGCAACGATCGGTGCCAGCGGAATGGAGATCTTGTCTCCGACCCCACCGGTGGAATGCTTGTCAACCTTTTGCTTGCGTACAGCCGACAGATCGAGGACGTCGCCGGAATGGAGCATTGCCTCGGTCCACGGACCGAGTTCCTCCTGATTCATGCCGCGAAAGATCACCGCCATCAGGAATGCAGACATCTGGTAGTCAGGGATCCGGTCGGCTGTGTACTCGGCGATGATCCACTGCAGAGCTTCCGGCGAGAGCGTCTCACCCTCACGTTTTGCTCTGATCTGTTCGACCATCGAGAAGGTCATGGCAGTCGCCCCATTATCACTTTGCCCTTGTTCACGGTGATTCCCTCAGCTCTGAGCCGCTGTGCGTGCTCACGCTCGTGGTGTGGCACGAGGCGCCCAGTGGCCGTGATCACTCGCCACCACGGTAACCCCGGAGTGGTACGAAGCAGGTTGCCGACTGCTCGTGCGGCTCCGGGAAAGCCTGCTTCGGCTGCGACTTCGCCGTAGGTGCTTATCTCACCGGGCGGTATCGATTCGACAACGGCGATGACGGCCTCGGTGAAGTCGTCACCCCTGACGGTCACGGTGTTCCGAAGAGTCGATCCCCCATGTCGCCGAGACCGGGAACGATGTAGAAGTTCTCATTCAGTTCACGGTCATGAGAGGCGGTCACGATATGCACATCAGGGTGATCCTCGTACATCTTCTTGACTCCCGGAGGTGCCGTGACCACGCACAGCGCCGTGACGTTCCGTGCCCCTGAGGACTTGACCTTGTCAACGGCCCAGCTGAGGGAGCCACCAGTGGCGAGCATCGGTTCACAGATGAGCACCGTGGCATCGGAGAGATCAGGGAGTTTCGAGTAGTACTCCTGGGGGAGTGCTGTCTCTTCGTCACGTGCCACACCTGCGAACCCGACCTTGACGTTCGGGATGGTTTCGAGAACCGCGTTGAGCATTCCGAGACCTGCGCGCAAGACCGGTACGGCCACAACCTTCGAGACGCGATATCCCGTCGTGGTCTCCATTGGTGTCTCCACCTGGAATTCCTCAAGCGGCACTCGTTTGGTGGCTTCAAGGACAAGTGTGTAGGTCAGGCCCTTGGCTGCCTCTCGAAACCGCGGCGGCGGAGTGTCCTTGTCTCGCAATACAGTCAGATAGTGGCGGGTGAGCGGATGGTCGATGACAGTGAGATTCATGCGTCCGACGATACCCGAGTCGTGCAACGCAAGCCCACCAAACCGAGCCTGATCGCGGCCGAGCGATCGTGACGAGTGCGACCGAGGCCATACACTTGGAGTGATGTTTGATTCACTCAGTGCACGGCTTGGTGGTGTCTTCGGGAAGCTTCGATCAAAGGGGCGCCTGTCCGAAGATGATGTCAACGCGGCGCTTCGAGAAGTCCGGATTGCCCTGCTTGAGGCTGATGTCAATCTCAATGTTGTCAAGACGTTCATCGCACGGGTGAAGGAACGAGCAGTCGGGGTCGAGGTGACCAAGAGCCTCACGCCCGGCCAGCAGGTGATCAAGATCGTTCACGAGGAACTCATCGTCACCCTGGGCGAGGAGGCTGTTCCGCTCGCACGGGCCGATGCGCCACCACTCGTCATCTTGATGGTGGGCCTCCAAGGTTCCGGGAAGACGACGACTGCAGCGAAGCTTGCGAAGCATGTCAAGGGTAAGGGGAAGCGCCCGATGTTGGTGGCTGCGGACCTTCAGCGACCGGCAGCAATCGATCAGCTCGAACTGCTTGGCAAAGGAATCGGGGTACCGGTCTATTCCGATCGTGGCAGCAAGGCCCCACAGAAACTGGTGAAGGCTGCCATGAAAGAGGCGCGTCTCGCTTCTGCGAATGTCGTGATTGTCGACACGGCTGGTCGCCTCCAAATCGATGGTGACCTCATGAAGGAGCTGGCAGCCATCAAGAAGGTGGTGAACCCAGACGAAACCCTGCTTGTCGTTGATGCGATGACGGGTCAAGAAGCGGTCAACGTTGCAAAGGGATTTGGTGAGTACACCGACCTCACCGGTCTCATCCTGACCAAAATTGATGGCGATGCTCGAGGGGGAGCTGCGATCTCGGCTCGTGAGGTCACCGGTGTTCCGATCAAGTTTGTCGGAACCGGCGAGTCGGTTGATGGCCTCGATGTGTTCTACCCGGATCGTATGGCGTCGCGGATTCTGGGCATGGGCGACGTCATGTCGCTCATCGAAAAGGCTGAAGAAACCTACGATCGGGAGGAGGCAGACAGGGCAGCCAAGAAGATGCTTGATGCGTCCTTCGACCTTGAAGACTTCCTCGAACAGTTCCAGCAGATCAAGAAGATGGGGCCATTGCAACAGCTCGTTGGTATGCTCCCGGGCGCAGGTTCGGCCCTGCGCGATGTCCAGGTGGATGAGAGTCATCTCGCCCGCGTGGAGGCGATCATTCGGTCCATGACCCCTGAGGAACGACGGAATCCGAAGACGATCACCGGCAGCCGCAAGCGCCGTATCGCGGCGGGATCGGGAACCAGGCCGCAGGATGTCAATGGCGTCCTCAAACAGTTTTCGCAAGCACAAAAGATGATGAAGGCGATGGCCGGCGGAAAGAGTCCCATTCCTGGACTCAACATACCGGGCATGGCCCGCACAACGAAGAAGAGGTGACCAGAGATGGCAACCAAGATCCGCCTGACGCGGCTTGGCAAGAAGAAGCAGCCGACGTACCGCGTCGTCGTGATGGATTCGCGCAAGCCACGTGACGGCAAGTACATCGAGCAGCTCGGCATCTATGACCCTCGCCAGGATCCGTCGATTGTCACGATTGACAACGAACGGGCGCTCTACTGGCTCAACACCGGTGCACAGCCAACCGAGCGAGCTCAGAAGCTCCTTGAGATCTCCGGTGCCTGGACCCAGTTCCGGATTGCCAAGGGCGACATCCACACCGTGTCTGCGGCGTCTGACGATGCGGCGCCATCTGGCGATGCGGTGTCTGACGACGCCGTTGCAGTTGTTGCGTCTTCTGGCGAAGCGCCATCTAGCGATGGCGTTGCAGTTTCTAGCGAAACTGCTACTGCTGCGTTCGTCGAGGACGTAGTTGCTGAGGAAGTAGTCGTTGAAGAGGCACCAGTTGTTGAAGCTGCCGTCGAAGACGTGTCGGTTGATGACGAATCGAGCGAAGCATGAGTCAGGGCGAAATCGTCGAGAGAGTCGTGACCTACGTCGTTGGTGAGATCGTCGACAACAAGGACGAGATCGAGGTCGAGATTGTTTCCGACGGGGATGATGCCGTCGTCGCTGAGGTACGCACCGCCAAGAGCGATATGGGCAGAGTCATTGGCAAGCGTGGGCGCGTTGCCCGTGCGATCCGCAACGTCGGAAATGCTGCTGGAGACGAAGAAGGCCTCTCGGTTCAGGTCGACTTCCTCGACTGACATGGCCGAGGGCCAACCAGGTTCTGATCGCATCCCCATCGGATATGTGCGAAAGGCGCACGGCATCCGAGGGGATGTCGTCGTTCGTGGCCTTGTGGAGGATGCCGATGCTCGGCTCATCTCAGGCGCATTGTTCATGACCGATGAGAACGAGCAACGGACTCTCACGGTGGTGTCGGTTGGATCGGTCAAGGATGACTTCCGGATCTCGTTTGCTGAGATCACGGACCGCACCGATGCCGAGACACTCAAAGGAACACAGCTGACGGTGCCATCAACGGAACGCCGCGAGTTGCCAGACGATGAATGGTGGCCAGAGGACCTCGTCGGTTGCCAGGTCATGAGTGTCGATGGGGGAAAGGTCGGAATCGTCCACGAGGTCATCATTGGTGCGGCCCAAGATCGGCTCGTTGTCATCGCACCTGACGGTTCAACCGCCGAAGTCCCCTTCGTCGAGGCGCTGGTTCCAACGGTCGACATCGCACACGATCAACTCATCGTCGATCTTCCTGAGGGATTGTTTGAGGACGGTTCGTAACAAGCACGGTCAACCGAACCATCAGGGTTTGGACCCGAATGGCATTCCTATCATCCACTCCATGGCCGAAGCTTCCAATCTGAGAATTGTTTCCGCAACCTCGCTGTTCGACGGCCACGACGCGTCCATCAACATCATGCGTCGCATCCTGCAGGCCAAGGGTGTCGAGGTCATCCATCTCGGACATGACCGCTCCGCGGCGTCCATCGCCAAGGCTGCCATCGAGGAGGACGCTCACGCCGTCGCGGTCACGTCCTATCAGGGCGGTCACATGGAGTTCTTCACGTATCTCAGGAAGCTTCTCGATGAGTGGGGTGGGGCCGATATCAAGATCTTCGGCGGGGGCGGTGGAACGATACTTCCCCACGAAGGTGATGCTCTCAATGAAGCCGGAATTGCACGCATCTACTCTCCCGATGACGGCAGGACACTTGGTCTTGAAGGAATGATTGATGACCTCATCGAGAATGCAAGGTCCGAAAAGCAACTGCCAGAAGACCTCGCGGAAAGGGTGTTCGCCGGAGAAGGTGCCGCAATCGCACGGGCGATCACGATTGCTGAGAATGAGCCAGAACTTGGTTCGGAGATTCTTGACACGCTGCGAGGCGCTGCAGCGAATCGCATCGTCCCGGTTGTCGGTTTCACCGGTACCGGAGGGTCCGGGAAGTCGTCGATTGTTGATGAGCTGGTTCTCAGATTCCGCCGGGATTTCCCGACACACAAGATCGCAATCATCTCCGTCGATCCTTCTCGACGTCGCTCAGGGGGAGCCCTGCTCGGGGACCGGATCCGGATGAACGCTGTCGAAGGCGAGCACTGCTACATGCGATCACTTGCGACGAGACAGGCCAACCTGTCGATATCGCCACATGTCGCTGACGCCGTTGCGATCGTCAAGGCAGCAGGCTTCGACCTGATCTTTCTTGAGACGTCGGGTATCGGACAGTCAGACACCCAGATTGTGGATGCGTCGGATGTCGCCGTCTATGTCATGACGCCGGAATACGGTGCAGCGACCCAGCTCGAAAAGATCGACATGCTTGATTTTGCAGACATCATTGCCATCAACAAGGCTGACCGTCTCGGTGCTGCCGACGCTCTTCGCGACGTGCGCAAACAGTACAGGCGCAACCACAAGCTGTTCGATGTCGATGATGCCGCCGTTCCTGTGTACGCAACGGTCGCGTCACGCTTCAATGATGCCGGAACCCAGCAGTTGTATGAGGCAATCATCGGAGCTGTCGGATCAACGTTTCCCGATATCTTCGATCCCATTGAGCACCGGCAGGGGACTCCACGAACCGATCCGCTGGTCCCTCGGTCCCGGGTCAGGTACCTGTCCGAGATTTCCGCCGCCATTCGTGGGTACAACGCCGACACGGAACGTCTCGCCGAGACCGCGGCCAACCTTGAGGCAACGGAGAGAGTTGCCGCCATTGCACCCAACACCACGCTTCCACCGGTGGAGCAGCTTCCCACCGACGTTGCTTTCCAACTCGCCGAGTGGGATGCAACCGCTGCGACGTACAACGCTGAAACGGTTTCCTATGAAGTGAGGGGACGCACCATTGAGGTGGACAACACCGTTGAGACCTTGTCAGGAACGGTGTTTCCGAAGGTGATCCATCCAACCATCAGTGGCTGGGGCGACCGTGTGTCGTGGTTGCGGCAAGAAAATCTTCCAGGACGGTTCCCTTTCACCGCCGGTGTCTTCCCGTTCAAACGAGAGGCGGAGGATCCGACACGCATGTTTGCCGGTGAGGGCGGTCCTGAACAGACGAACCGTCGGTTCCACTATCTCGCATCCGGCATGCCGGTCGCTCGTCTTTCAACGGCGTTCGACTCCGTCACCCTCTATGGCCACGATCCAGACCTGCGACCAGACATCTACGGCAAGGTCGGGAACTCTGGGGTATCGGTTTCGACACTGGACGATGCCAAGAAGCTCTATTCAGGCTTCAACCTCAGCGCTCCGACGACATCGGTGTCGATGACCATCAACGGTCCCGCACCGATGATGCTTGCTTTCTTCCTCAATACGGCAATCGACCAGGCATGCGAGCGCTACATCGTGGCCAGCGGCCGTGCTGAGCAGGTTGAGGAACGCATCACAGAGATCTTTGCCGAACTCGGTGTTGACCGTCCGACCTACCACGGTGATCTGCCGCCTGGTCACGATGGTTCTGGTCTGCTCCTCCTTGGCGTCTCGGGATCTGATGTTCTTGACACAGAGACATATGAGCGCATCAAGGCCGAAACCCTCACACAGGTTCGGGGCACGATCCAGGCTGACATCCTCAAGGAAGATCAGGCACAGAACACCTGCATCTTCTCAACCGAGTTCGCACTCGGAATGCAAGGTGACATCCAGGAATACTTCATCGAGCACGGGATTCGGAACTTCTACTCGGTGTCGATCTCTGGCTATCACATGGCCGAGGCAGGTGCGAACCCGATCTCACAGCTTGCATTCACGCTTGCCAACGGATTCACGTTCGTGGAGTACTACCTCGCGCGTGGCATGGACATCGACGACTTCGCCCCAAATCTGAGCTTCTTCTTCTCAAACGGGCTTGACCCCGAATACGCCGTCATCGGTCGAGTTGCCCGCCGGATCTGGGCCAAGGCAATACGCGACGTGTACGGAGGGTCCGAACGCAGCCAGAAGCTCAAGTACCACATCCAGACGTCGGGTCGATCATTGCACGCACAGGAGATCGCATTCAACGACATACGAACCACGCTTCAGGCGTTGTATGCGATCTACGACAATTGCAATTCGCTCCACACCAATGCTTTTGATGAGGCTGTGACCACGCCGACCGAGGACTCTGTTCGCAGGGCGCTTGCGATCCAGCTCATCATCAACCGTGAACTCGGCCTCGCCAAGAACGAGAACCCGACACAGGGCTCCTTCATCATTGAGGAGTTGACGGACCTTCTTGAGGAGGCGGTGCTTGCGGAATTCGATCGGATGACGGAACGTGGCGGTGTTCTTGGAGCGATGGAATCGATGTACCAGCGCTCCAAGATCCAGGAAGAGTCGATGAAGTACGAGCGCCTCAAAGACAGCGGTGATCTGCCAATCATCGGCGTCAACACATTCCTGTCCGCCGAGGGATCGCCGTTCGTCACACCCGATGAGGTGATTCGGTCAGATGACGACGACAAGGCAAGGCTCATCGCTGATCTTGAAGCTCTCCGTCATCGTGAGCGGAAGCGGTCCGAGGTGGTGCTCGAAGAACTCCAAGCGGCTGCGTTGCGCGGTGAGAACATCTTCTCGGCCCTGATGGATGCCACCAAGGTCTGCTCCCTGGGGCAGATGTCAGATGCCCTGTTCGCCGTCGGCGGAAGGTATCGCCGCAATATGTGAGCCAACATCGGAGATGTTGCCGCTTTCTGCTCACAGCTCACAGCTGGGATGCGACCCGTACAATCGTGCGATGGAGTTTTCCGAAGTCGTGCGCAAGCGTCGCAGCATTCGTTCGTTCGCTCCTGAGATCCCGCCATCCGATGTGGTTGACCGGGTCATCGATACGGCACGTCGCGCCCCGTCTGCGGGTTTTTCCCAAGGCCTCGACTTCCTGGTTCTTGATGATCCTCACGCCGTCGCAACGTTCTGGCGGTTGACCAATGATCCGAACCACGACGTCAGGCGACCGGCTGGTGAAGCTCCCGTGGTCGTACTCGTTTTCTCCGATCCGAAGCGGTACCTCGCGAGATATTCCGCAGAAGACAAGCTTGAGTTCCAACTCGATGATCTTGATCGCTGGCCGGTCCGTTTCTGGGACGTGGACGGTGGAATGGCTGCAATGCAGCTTCAGCTTGCCGCGGTGGATGCCGGTCTCGACACCTGGTTCTTCGGGATTGGCTACGGTGAAGATGCCATCCGAAGCGAGTTCTCAATCCCGGACGATCGGTTGATGGTCGGTCTCATCGCCCTCGGATACCGAGCCGACGATGAGCAGCCAACCGGCTCCGGGACCACACGCAAACGCCGCCCCCTTGAGGATCAACTCCACCGCAACACTTGGTGATCTCAGATCTGTTCTCTCTGACATCTGACTTCTTCTCTTTTCCGTCCCCCCGGCAAGCGGGGGGACGCGCCGAGCGCA
>DIDS01000020.1:124953-279056 GCA_002418265.1 Acidimicrobiia bacterium UBA5794
GCGCAGCGAGGCGCAGGGGGGCTCTCTGACGTTTGACTCTTGTCTCGCTGGAAGACGGGGCTCGCAGGCTCGCCCGTCCCCCCTGGCTCGCAGACTCGCCCGTCCCCCCTGAAGGGAGGACGGGTTTGAAGCATGTCTGACTTCTGATTCACGGTAGATCGACGGTCAGCGTGGCGCCGATGTCTGGCTCACCTTCAGGACCGATCGTTCCGACATAGATGTCCACCATACCGGAAGGGCCATCGGTGATGATGGTGTCGTAGCCCTGCCATGCATCGCTCCACCCCGCAAGAGACAGCGATCGGTTTCCGACGAGGTTCCCCTTCGATCGCACTTCGACACGGATTTCTTCGAGGCTCGGAGCGGCGTATCCCTCCACGGAAAATGGATAGATGGTGGGGCCGGGTGTCGGTGTCAGCACGATCGACGAAGGAGATACGGTTACACCTGCGGGCGTGCTGTCGGACTCCACGTCGATGATGTCGATGATCAACGTGGATGGGGAGGATGTTGTGGATGCGCGTGCGCCGATCGTGTGACCAGTTTCAGCGTGTATGTCGATGAAAAGGTGGCTCTCGTCGTCTCGCACGACGAAGATGCGATGAGCAAGGTCCCCATCGGAGAGCATGTCAGCAACTGCTGTCGTGTCAACACCCTCAGGGAGAACCACGCGGACGATCCCAGCGTAGGCGAGCACCGATACACCGGTTGGTCCAAGTGAACTTGCAGGAGCCCCTGAATCCGACGCGAACGCAACCACGACCCGCTCGCACGTCGCGGAATCCTCCCATTGAATGGTCGAGATCGTGGTGGCGTCGCCAACATCCTCACCGAGTGCTGCGACAAGCCCCTCCGTTCCAAATCGGAGGTCACCGATCTTGCATATCTCGTCAGATGGCACCGTCGTTGTTGTTGTCGTTGAGACCGTGACGGGAGCGACCGTCGATGATTCCTCCGACGTCGCGGACGAACACGATGCTGCTGCGAGAGCCAGCACGACCACGATGAAGATCGATCGACACATGTCGGGAGCGTACTTCGTCCTCCGACATCGCATCTGATACCGTCATTTTGATGTCGTCGCACCTGATGCCGCTGAGTCGTGATACCTTCTTTTCGTGCTGGGAACACCCGAACCAGATCTTGCCCTGCGGCTCCTTGACCTCTCCTCAGACGCGGAGGAACTCATGTCGACCGCAAGTCACCTTCGCAATGAGGGACACGGACGAACCGTCACGTATTCGCGCAAGGTCTTCGTTCCGATCACCACCTTGTGTCGTGACACCTGCACCTACTGCACGTTCGTTAAGCCCCCGGGAAATGGAGGCGAGTACCTGACTCCGGACGATGTGCTCGCGATTGTGCGGGCAGGGGATGAGATGCACTGCACCGAGGCGCTTCTCACCCTTGGGGACCGTCCTGAGGACAAGTGGTCACAGGCGCGCGCGTTCCTCGACGACCAAGGTGCGTCGTCGACCATCGAGTATGTGGCCATGATGTCTGAGTTGATCCGTTCCGAGACGCGGCTTTTTCCACACGCGAATCCCGGGATCATGTCACAGGCCGATATTGCACGTCTCCGACCGACCAACGTTTCGATGGGGATGATGCTTGAGAACATCTCGGACCGCCTCACCGAACCCGGGATGCCTCACCACAACTGTCCGGACAAAGTGCCAGCAGTACGGGTTGAGACGATCCGAGAGGCCGGACGACAAGCCGTACCCTTTACGACCGGAATCCTTGTCGGTATCGGGGAAACACCCCGTGAAGTGGTCGACAGCCTCTTTGCGTTGCGAGATCTTGCATCCGAATTCGGCCACATCCAGGAGTTCATCATCCAGAACTTCCGTGCCAAAGCCGACACACGGATGCGTTTCAGTCCTGAGCCAACCATTCCCTACTTCAGCCGTGTCGTGGCGCTCGCACGATGGATTCTCGGAGCAGAAGCGAACCTTCAGGTCCCCCCGAACCTCACCGAGGATTTCTCTGTCCATCTCGAAGCCGGTATCAACGATTGGGGAGGCGTGAGTCCTCTCACGATCGACTGGGTCAATCCCGAAGCACCGTGGCCGGCGCTCGAGCGACTCGAAGCGGTGACCGCGGATGCCGGCTTCATCCTTCGTCCCAGGCTTCCGGTGTACCCCGAATTCCTGACGGAACACTGGGTTGCGGCACCGCTGCTTGCCGATGCCGTCTCCATCGCAACACCCGATGGCTACGCTGCCATCTTCGGTACCGACGCTCACGGCACCGATGCCCGAGCTCAAGGAGTGCGATGACCGAAACCACATTTCTTCAGTTGCGACCGGTTGATGCCGTCAATGAAATCTGGGCGTCCACTCGCCGACGGGAAGGCACGTTGGCGGCTGAGGTGGCAACCCCGCTGCCCTCCGACGTCATCGACGCTCAGAAAGGCGGTCTGCTTCTCGTGAGCGGTGATAGCTCCATAGATGCCCCTGCCTACGTGATCGAGCCCTCACAAGCAAAGGTGTTGGCCAAGCGCCGCGTCAAGGGATGGCGGATCACGATCCTTGATACGGACTCCCGCATCGATGTCCTTGATGCGTTGTCGTTCACCAGGGCCCGATATTTGCGCACGAATCGGAGCGCGGTGAAAGCAGCAGCCGAACTCGTTTCCCTCCCTGGGTCTGAAGCGGTCGTGTCCGTCTTTGTCGACACCGTCGAGGATGCCATCAACGCCGTACGGGCTGGGGCTGGTGATCTCGTGTTACGGGACTGGGACACCGAACGAATCGGCGAGCTGCGTGATGCCCTTGGATCCCCCCTGATCGAGCGCAGTCCTTTCCCGATCGACGTCGAGTATGACGATGCTGCCGCCGAACTCGAAGAGGGTGCCTTCAGTGCCTATCTCAACCAGATCGACGGTTCGGGGCGTGCGCGACCGCGCGTGGATTGGGCCCCGGGGAAGGACCTCGACACACCTCAGCCCGACACCCGTATCTCAGCCGCCTGGCCCGACGCTGTATGGCGTGGCCGGTCCTCGGCCATGGTCGAAGACGCGTCTGTGGAAATCCGAGGCATCCTCAAGCGAGCCCTTGCCGGTTCCCCCCCTTCGGTTGGTGAGATTGAGATCCTTTTCCGGGCTCATGGAACCGATGTCGAAGCCATCGCCGATACCGCCGATGAACTCCGACGACAGGTGGTTGGCGACGATGTCACCTTCGTGGTGAACCGCAACATCAACTACACCAACCAGTGCTACTTCAAGTGCGGGTTCTGCGCATTCTCAAAAGGCCCCCGCTCGCTTGATCTGCGTGGTGAGCCGTATCTCCTGTCGATCGACGAGGTTGTCGAACGATCAGCCGAGGCATGGGAGCGAGGTGCCACGGAAGTGTGTCTCCAGGGAGGCATTCATCCCGACTTCACGGGCCAGTTCTATATCGACGTTGTCTCAGCCATCAAGGCTCGGGTTCCGGACATGCACATCCACGGCTTCACCCCCCTTGAGGTGTGGCAAGGCGCAGAAACGGCGGGCGTCACGATCCGTGAACTCCTCATCGCCCTCAAGGACGCCGGTCTTGGAACGCTTCCGGGTACGGCTGCCGAGATCCTCGACGACGATGTGCGGCTCACGCTGTGCCCCGACAAGATCCGAACCGCCCAATGGTCGGAGGTCATGCTCACCGCACACGACATCGGTCTCCGATCAACGTCAACGATGATGTTCGGCCATGTTGATGGCCCCCGATCGTGGGCCAACCACATCGAGGTTCTCCGCAAGATCCAACGTCGCATCGGTGGTTTTACCGAGTTTGTCCCGCTGCCGTTTGTTCACATGGGTTCACCGATCTGGTTGCGTGGACAATCACGGCCAGGTCCAACATGGGACGAGGTCATCCTTGTCCACGCCGTATCTCGGATCGCGTTCATCGGTCTGATCGACAACATACAGGCATCGTGGGTCAAGCTCGGTCTTGACGGTGTGGCAGCGCTGTTACGGTCCGGCTGCAACGATGTCGGCGGAACCCTGATGGACGAGTCGATTTCACGAGCCGCGGGTGCATCCCACGGCACCGAGGTCACCCCCGCGGACTTCCGTGATGCAATCCTCGATCTCGACCGCAACCCGGTCCGACGCAACACGGTGTACCAACCGATCGAATCAGGAATCGTCATCTGAGATCCGATGACCGATGACCGATACCCGATGACCGTATTCTCAGAGGTCTGACGTCTGAATTCTGACGTCTTACCTGCGCACGGCGCTCGACGTGCCATTCGTGGGTCGGGATGCTCGAAGAGAATGGGGATTCATGTCAACCGTTGTGTGGTGCTGTGCGAGTTACGGGGTATGAACTCAGGGAAGGAAGAAGTGGCATCCACCGATGGCGACACCCCGATTCGCCCGGGGATCGAAGCGTTCGAACATTTCTATGCCAGGGAGTACTCCCAGGTGGCCGCACTGGCATATGTCCTCACGGGGCGCCGGGCAGTCGCAGAAGACGTTGCGCAGGAAGCATTCATGGCTGCGATGAAGAGCTGGGAACGCATCGGCCACTACGACAAGCCCGGGGCGTGGGTACGACGGGTCGTTGCAAATCAGGCTGTCTCTCTTCGGCGTCGCACCATCACAGAGGTGAGATCGTTGCCAAAACTGTTGCGAAGGTCGTCAACGTCGCATTCGGTGGACATGGATGTGGAAGCACAGGAAGTGTGGTCCGCAGTGCGCTCACTTCCCAAGCGACAAGCACAAGTCGTGGCTCTTCACTACCTCGATGACCTCTCGGTCAAAGACATCGGCGAGATCTTGGGGTGTTCAACGGGGAGCGTGAAGACCCATCTGGCGCGCGGGAGGAAACAACTTGGTCAGGTGCTTGGCATTGTGACGGATGAGGAGGTTGATCGTCATGTTGGATGAAAGACTCAGACATGCAGCGAATGAGGCACATCGAGTGGCGGCAGGGTTCGAACGACCTGCAATCGACGAGCAGCGATCACGTGTGCGGTCTCGTCGGCTTGCCAGAACCGGTGTAGCTGCTGGTGCTGTTGTGGTGCTCGTGGGGATCACATGGTTCGCTGTCGAACCGATGCAGAAAGACGACACACCCGTTACCAGCGAGCCGCCGGTTGTCATCAGCGATGACCCTTACGTGGTCCAGGCACCCGCTGCATTGTCGCCGGAGTTCGATCTTCCCCCGGGGGCGCAGGAAGTACCCCTGCTACCCATCGATCAATACCTTGGGAGTGATGCCTCCTACATCCGGTCGTTCATCAGCGGGGCGACTGAAACCACTGCTATTGGTCAGATCGACGAAGACACACACCGTGTTTTCTTGGTCAAGGGCAGCGCTGCGGGCAATCTGACATCGGACTCTCCACAACCCGAGGGTGCCCCCGCGACATGCATCGTGGACACAGCATTGAAGTCCGGCTCGTGCGGCATCGGCGACAAGGGCGATACGGCTCCTGCCTTCGGTCTTGCGGAAGGCTGGGGCACCGACGATGGATCCGAATATGCCGTCGTCAAGGGCACGGTCCCTTCCTCAACATCAGTGGTGTTGGTGACAACCCCCAAAGGGAGCTATTGGCAGATCCCTCGCGGGGGTGTCGCGTTCCTCGTCATCGCGGGGTATGACCAGTCAACTGAAATTGGTCGAACTGAAATCGAATGGCAGTTCTTCGACGCAACGGGCTCGATCATCACGGTCACGTCCTCGTGACAGACGGCTGAGGCACCCGTGCTCGGGTGTGGATGACAGGCAATGATAGGGTACGAAGCCAATGAGGAATTCAGCCAGGATTGCTGCCATTGCGATTCTTTTTCTCGTAGTGCCCTCGTGCTCAAGGAGTGATCAGGTGGCTCCTGCAACGTCGAGCACTACTGGTTCGGTGCCGACCACTGTGACGCCGACTGCAACGACGAATGCAACAGGAGTCCTGACACTCGTTCCCACCGGTCCTGAGCTTGAGGCCTAGCGCACGACGATGGGCGTTCCTGTTGTGGGGTGGGGGATCACGGTCACGGTTGTTTCGTAGACGTCGCTGAGGAGATCGGCGACGAGTACCTCGCTCGGTGAGCCTGACTTGACGACATGACCGTTGTGCATGAGAACCATCGAGGTTGCATGTCTGCCGGCCACGTTCAGGTCATGACTGGTCGAAATGACGATCCGCCCGTTCGATGCCTCCTCGGCTGCCACAGACATCACCTGATCGGCATGTCCAAGGTCGAGGCTGTCCGTCGGTTCATCAAGGAGCACAACCGGTGCGTCCTGACAGAGCACTCGTGCAATCGTCACCCTGCGCTGCTCACCGCCCGAAAGCGCTCGGAACGGGCGATCGGCAAGGTCGGTCACTCCCACGCGACGCATGGATGCATACACACGCTCTCTTGGCTCCTCGACGCCGTCACTCGCGTAGGCACCGAAACCCACCACCGTCGCAACATCAAAGCCGATGTCGGTGACATGGGCTTGGGGGAGATACGACCGAATCGCCGCAGCGGTTTGCGCATTGACGGACGCAGGGTTGATGCCACTGATCCGCACCGTCCCGTGTGTCGGTGCGAGATCTCCGGCAATCGTTCGAAGGAGCGTTGACTTCCCAGAACCGTTCGGTCCCACCACGGCGACGAACTCGCCACTGTTCACCGTGAGGTCGAAGTCTGACAGTACGGTGCGGCCCCCAAGGATGACCGACAGGGAGCGGATCTCCAGCCGACTCAAACCGGCACCTTTCACACCGGTACCCTTCATACCGGTACCTTGTTTCTGGCGATCAACCACACGAGGTAGGCACCCCCGACAACCGTGGTGGTGAGGCCAACCGGCACGTCGAACCCCCGCGCACCAACGCGCCCTGCCACATCGGCACCGACCACAAACACTGCCCCGATGAAGGCCGACGCCGGGATGGCGAGTTTGTGATGCGGCCCAACCATACGTGCAGCAACTCGCCCACCGACCAAACCCACGAAACCGATCACTCCTGCGGCACCGACGCTTGCACCGGTACCGAGTCCGACAAGTGCAAGAACCACAGCCAGGGTCGTTGCAACGTTCACACCAACGTGTCGTGCTGGTTCGTGCCCGAGGCTCAGGACGTCGAGTCTGCGTGCAAGTGGCATGATCCCGCCGAGCGTCAGCGCAGTGGCAATTGCAAGTACGCCAGCAACACCCCATGTCGCGGCACCAAGACCGCCGAAGAACCAAAACGTAACGTCGGGAATCCGGGGGTCGTGGATCGCGATCGAGGCGGTGGCGACCAGCGCTCCCAGACCGAGACCCGCGCCGATCCCGACAAGGATGAAACGACTCGGCTCACCCCCGATCCTGGCAGCGAGCCATCGAACACCGAGCGCACCAACGACACCGGCAACGGCACCGGCAACAACAGCGATCGTCGGTCCACCTGATGCGTAGCCGAGCCAGAAACCAAGGAGGGCGCCGACCGCTGCCGTTGAGGACAGTCCGACGAGTTGGGCATCAGCGATCGGGTTCTTGAGTGAACCCTGGAGCACAGTACCGGTTACGCCGAGAACCGAGCCACTGAGCAACGCAACGATTGCCCGTGGCATGCGGATGTTCCAAACGATGGCATCCGGGAGCGGGGGCACATCAAGATCGATCGGGAGGAGATGAACTGCAAGGACACGAAGTGAGTCTGCGATCGAAACCGAAACGGAGCCGACGCTGACCGACGCGATGACGGCGACGATGGCGCAAAGAAGTCCGACCAATACGATCGACGCGGTCGATCGACGGAGCTTCACGGAGTGGCCAGCTCGGGGTGCAGGTCGAGGACAAGTTGCATCAGTGCCTCACCGGTGCGTGGCCCCATTCCGAGGAAGAGAGCCTCGTCATAGGTGATCACTGCCCTGGCTGCTCCTGCCGGAGTGTCCGAAACCCCGGGAAGTGCAAGGAAGGCGTCTATTCCACCGATCAGATCGAACCCCTCAATTGGTGTGATCAACACCTCGGGTTCGGCGGCGACCAGCAGTTCAGCATCGAGAGGCTGGGCGAACGTCACACCCGCCTCGCCGAAGGCATCGATTCCCCCGGCAGCCTCGATGAGAAAATGTGTCGGCATCCCGTTGCCGAACATCAGCAGTGTCTCGGGACCACGCACGTACATGTATCCGACGCGCGGCGAGTCGGGCGCCTGTGCCGCAAGGTCAAGGGCCGCTTGGATATCTGCTTCAACCTCTCGAGCGAGGACGACACCCTCGTCGTCAAGCCCGAGAATGTCAGCAACTTCCTCGATCTTGCGGCTCACCCCGGGAAGCGTCGACTGGAGATCGAGAATCACCACCGGGATTCCTGCTGCACGAATCTGTTCGATGGCCGAGAGCGGCTCGATCTGGGTATCGCCGATCACAAGCGTCGGGGCAAGCCCGATCACCGCTTCGGCATTGAGGATTCTCCCCAGCCCAACATCGGGGACAGCAAGTGCCTCAGGGGGATATGTTGTCGTAAGATCGCGTCCCACCACACGATCGCCAGCGCCGAGGGCGAAGATCACCTCAACGAGATCACCGTTGAGCACAACAATCCGCGAGGTATCCGAGACGTCACTTCCGACGCCGTCGGCACCCACAAACACCGGTCCCTCCGAGGAAGTGAGAAGCGTGGTGGTGGGTTCATCGGAACTCGTCGAACACGCGGTGAGGACCAATCCGAGAATGCTGACCATGATGGCGATACGTGCTGTCATGGGGCCACGATATTGTCGATGGATTCCGACGTCCTGTCGGCATTTGGACCAATCGTGAGGTGGGGGTTCAACATTGCATCATCGGTACCCTTACACCATGGCGACAAGAACTTCCACCGCCGAACTGCGGGATGCCATGTTCGACGCGGCCCGTGACCTGATTGCCCGCATTGGTTACTCAGAGATGTCGCATGCCGACATCACCTATGCCGTCGGCATTGGACGAACCACGTTCTATGAGCACTTCTCGTCCAAGGAAGACCTTCTGATCCAGCTGGTCCGTAGGGATCTCCCTCAGACCACGGAAGAGATCCTCGCATCGGTCGACCCTGACCTTCCCCCGGACCAACATCTTGGTCAGCTTGCTGCCCGCATGGTTGAATTCGTCGGAACGGATCACATGGGTCTCATCCTCCACACCGAGGTTCCCCGGTTGAGTCCCGAAGCCCAGCGCGATATTGCTGAGGCCCACGAGGGTCTTGCATCGGAATTCGCAAATGTGTATCGCGCCGGCGTGATCCAAGGGATCTTCAAGGCATACCCGCCGCGGTTGGCGGGGAAGATGATCGAGCAGATCATCATGACCGGGGGCAAGGTGGTGATGGACTCCGACGATCCGAAAGGGCAAGTGGCGGCGATCGCAGAGGACACAGCGGCCCTTCTCGTTGATGCGTTCCGTGTGAGAGATTCCGTGTGAGGAATTAGTCGTGCGGTTCCATCTGGTCACGCTGTTTCCCGAGTTCTTCACCACTCCACTGGAGGTCTCGTTTGTTGGCAAGGCAATCGCTAATGGCACCCTTGAGATCGAGTTCCACAACCCGAGGGACCGAGCAGAGGGAGTCCACCGGCAGGTCGACGATGCCCCCTTCGGCGGCGGGGCAGGAATGGTGATGATGCCTGAGCCCCTTGCCCTGACCCTCGATCCGCTTGCCGCAACACACCGAGTTCTCCTCACTCCGAGTGGCGCGCCGCTGCGACAGGACGATCTCGACCGATACGCCACCTTGCCTGAGGTCACGCTCGTATGCGGGCGTTACGAGGGAATCGACCAGCGCATCATTGACCACTTCATCGACGAGGAGGTATCGCTCGGCGATTTCGTACTGCTCGGCGGAGAGGTGGCCGCTGCGGCAATCATCGAAGGTGTGGCCCGCCTCCTCCCGGGGGTCATCGGAAATCCCGAATCGACCGAGACGGAGTCCTTTCGTGGAAACGGCCTCCTTGAGGAACCTCACTACACGCGACCTGCGACCTTCCGTGGATGGAAAGTGCCTGAGGTGTTGTTGAGCGGCGATCATGCCAAGATCGCCGAGTGGCGTGCCCAACAGCGTGTGGAACGCACCGTTCGGCGAAGACCGGATCTCCTCGATCCGTAGCTGCCTCCACCGGGACCACCCTCGGGCGGTACGGATACGGAGCCGATAGAATCTCACTCCGATCACCTCACTCTTGTTACTTTCGGAGGCCCCCGTGAACACGATCGAACAGATCGAACAGGCGCAGCTGCGCGACGACATCCCGGACTTCGGACCCGGCGACACGGTACGTGTTGATGTTCGCGTCATCGAGGGTGGCAGAGAGCGAGTCCAGGCATTCGAAGGTGTTGTCATCGCCCGTAATGGTGGCCACGGTGCAAAGGCGACCTTCACCGTCCGAAAGATCAGTTTTGGTGTTGGTGTCGAGCGGATCTTCCCGTTGCATTCACCAATCATCCAGTCGATCACGGTGTCACGTCGTGGTGATGTGCGTCGTGCCAAGCTGTACTACCTGCGCGACAGGGTCGGCAAGGGCACACGTATCAAGGAAAAGCGAAGCTAGTGCTGCTGGATGCACGTTGACGCCCTCGCGGTTGAACATCCTCTCTTCGCCGGGCTTCTGACCAAGAACGGATACCCGCCACGTTGGCTTCGGCCTGCAACGTTTGCGACGCTGACACGCTTGATACTTGAACAGCGGGTCTCCCTTGCCTCCGCCAATGCGGCGTTCAATCGACTTGCGACGCGCATTGGTTCGGTGACACCAGCGAATTTCCTCGTTCTCAACGACGATGAACTCCGTAGCGTCGGATTCTCTCGGCAGAAGGCGGGCTATGTCCGCGGGATTGCCGAGTTGATGGAATCCGGTGGCCTCGACCTTGAAGCGATCTCGCGCCTCGAAAAGGATGAAGCTATCGAGCAGCTCGTTGCGATCCGAGGTGTCGGGAACTGGACAGCGTCGTGCTTTGTGCTGTTCGTGAACGATGCACCCGACGTATGGCCAACCGGGGACCGAGCACTCTATGTGTCAATGAGTCGCGTGCTCGAACTCGACGCCGTACCCGACAAGGACAGCTGCGACGGGATCGCCGCGACATGGTCACCGAACCGATCAGCTGCCGCCCGCATGCTGTGGCACGACTACCTCGGTGGAAGGTCGTACACGCCAACAGACCTCGCGGGATTCACCGAGAGCACCGGTATGGTTTCGAGGTGACATCCTTCAACCCCGGCCTCAACCCCAACGACCCGCGTACAGGTGATGCAGACGCCGACATCGACACCGGTGAGTTCGAGGCTGTTGAACTTACGACAAAGAAGGCGATGCCCTTCTGGCTTGAGCTCCCCATACTCATTGCCGTGGCGCTCGTTGTCGCAGTTGTCATCAAGACATTCCTGTTCCAGGCATTCTTCATTCCGTCCGGGTCCATGAACGAGACCCTCCAGAAAGATGACCGCGTTCTTGTCAACAAGATCTCCTACAGCATCGGCGAAATTGCCAGAGGCAATGTGATCGTGTTTGATGATCCGCGCCCCGGTTTTGAAGAGCCATCGGAAAACGTGCTAGCAAGCACCTTTCGCAACCTGTTCGAATCAATCGGTCTCGCGACACCGCAGTCCGAGTTCATCAAGCGTGTCATCGGGTTGCCTGGGGATGAAGTGGAGCTTGTCCAAAACCAACTGTTCGTCAACGGTGTAGAAGTCGATGAGCCTTACCTCGCAGCTGACGCCCAGCCACCTTCGAGCTGTGCGATGTCAGACTTCGGACCCATGACGGTGCCCGATGGACACCTCATGGTGATGGGGGACAACCGGTGCCATTCATCGGATGGCCGAGCCTTTGGCCCCATTCCCATTGACGATGTTGTTGGGAAGGCATTTGTGATCATCTGGCCACCAAGCCGCTGGGGTGGGCTCTAGATCACTCCCTCGACGGCTCACGTGTCTTGCCTATAGATGCAATCTCTAGGACAGATCAATGACCTACGCTGTTCGTATGAGTGACGAGGACCTCGAACGATACGAATCCGATGTCGAACTGAAGATCTATCGTGAATACCGCGACGTCCTTCGCATGTTCAAATTCGTCGTCGAGACCGAACGCCGCTTCTATCTCGCAAACAAGGTCGATGTCAAGACGATGAACGTCGGTGGATCGGCGTATTTCGAAATCACTCTTGACGATGCGTGGGTGTGGGACATGTACCGACCCGCCCGGTTTGTGAGCAGTGTTCGTGTCATGACCTTCCGTGACGTCAACATCGAAGAGATCGACGCGAGCGCCGACCACTAGATGTGCAACTAGAAACGGGTTCTCCCAATCCGTAGTGTCGAGATGTGAGACCCAAAGCTCCACCTTCAGGACCCCTCGGCGAAAGCATCGCGGAGCGCTTCCTCGTCAGCAGGGGATGTGACGTGGTTGCTCGCAACGTCAGGGCCGACGGAGGTGAGATCGATCTTCTGATCAAGGATCAGGGCCGGATCGCTGCCGTTGAGGTGAAGACAACATCTGACGGTTCTGATCCGATCGAAGCTGTTGACGAACGCAAGATGTCACTGATCGCACGGACGGTCGCAAGCCTCGACCGGCGCATTGATCGCATCGACGTCGTGACGGTTGTCATCTCGTTGACCGGCGTGCAGATTCGCTGGCTACGAGGAGTGGACTGAGTGGTGGTGGCCGCGCCTGCGACGCTCCTTGTACCAGCATCCCCGATGCCAGTGGCGTCGAAGATCTGGTGTTTCTTGGGGTACCACCACCAGATGACCGACGCCCGCATCGATGATCGATTCACACCCAGGACAGATGTAGGCCTTGCGCGCCTGATACGGTTGGATTGGCTGGACGATCTCACCGTCGGGCCCATCAAGGGGAGTAAGTGGCAGGTCGGCGTGAATCGGCCTGGAGTTTTCGGTCATGGTTGGATGCTACGGCAAGACGTCAGAAACCAGCGCCACGCTGTGCCTCACCTGACGGGGGTACGCTGGCATCATGACAGAGTTTGTGACCACAACCACCCGAGGAGCCATCCGGTGGTTGACGATGTCGAATCCGAGCCGCATGAACGCGGTTCCCCCCGACGGTTGGACGGAGCTCGCTGCTGCGTTCAACCAATTTGAGCGATCAGAGGCCAGAGTGCTGGTTGTGCAAGGCGATGGCGACGACTTCTGCTCAGGTGCCGACATGAACCGAGATGCGGCAGCCATAGCGAACACCGCTGACAACACCGCACGCATGCGACGCACCAATGCTGCGGCAGTAGCCCTTCACCGTCTCTCCAAGCCGACCATCGCCGCTGTCGACGGAGTCGCAGTCGGGGCAGGTATGAATCTCGCAATCGGGTGTGACATCGTCGTGGCTTCCGAACGTGCCCGATTTGCCGAGATATTCGTCAAACGTGGACTCATGGTGGATTTTGGTGGGACCTGGCTTCTGCCTCGCCTCGTCGGGCTTGCGCGAGCGCAAGAAATGGCCCTGACCGGTCGCGTCGTTGGTGCCCAAGAGGCATGCGATATCGGCCTTGTCTCCGAAGTGGTTCCAGCCGCCTCGCTCGAAGGCCGGGTGACCGAGATCGCTGAAGGCCTCGCCATGGGAGCACCGCTTGCCCAAGCGATGATCAAACGAGCGCTGGATCGATCGTCATCGGTGACCTTCGAACAGGCGCTGTCGTTCGAGGAGCAGGGTCAAGCCATCCTGCTTGCATCCGACGATCTTGCCGAGGGTGCAACAGCCTTCGTTGAGAAGCGTCCACCGAGCTTCAAGGGCCGGTAGCTGCCCCAATCGTCACCCCGAATCAGCAGAACGCGTTCTTGTCAGACCCATGTCATACGTTTGACGTATGAACAGATTCGTTACTTCATGTGCCCTCGTCGGTGTCGATCCACGACCCGTCCGGGTCGAGACGACGGTGGGTGGAGGGAGAGGCCAGTTCATCATCGTTGGACTCCCCGATGCCGCCGTGCGTGAGTCGCGCGAACGTGTTCGGTCGGCTGTCAAGGCTTCAGGCTTCCGCTTTCCCTCGGGACGGGTGGTGGTGTCCCTCTCGCCAGCGGACCTTCCCAAGACCGGTGCCCTGTATGACCTGCCGATTGCGTTGAGTGTTGTGCAGGCGACTGAGGATCTCGGGGAGCGTGCAGGTGATTTTGTATCCCTTGGTGAGCTTTCCCTCCACGGTGATGTCAAGCCGACCCGCGGGGCGGTGGTGGCTGCATGTGTGGCAGAACAAACCTCAAGCGTTGCGCTCGTTCCACCAGGATCGTGTGTTCCGGCCAGCGTGGTCGCGTTGACCGGTACGGTCACGGACCTGCGCCATGCGGTCGACGTGGTCCGTGGTCGTTCGAAAGCCGAGATGTGTGCTCCCGCTGTAGACGGGAAGCGGGTCGGTATCGATCTGAAAGAGGTACGAGGGCAACCGGTGGCTCGACGGTCCCTTGAAGTGGCAGCGGCGGGAGGGCATCACATGCTGATGGTTGGTCCCCCGGGTGCAGGCAAGTCACTGCTTGCATCATGCCTGCCCACCCTGCTTCCCAAGCTCACCGAGGAAGAGGAGCGTGAAGTGGCGCTGATCGCAGCAGCGATCGGAGTCGACCATGAGGGCAGTTCAGGACCCCCGTTCCGCGCTCCCCACCACTCCATCTCGATGGCTGCCCTTGTTGGTGGGGGAGCAGGGATCCCCAAGCCGGGAGAAGTGACACGGGCACACCGCGGTGTCCTGTTTCTCGACGAACTCGGTGAGTTCCCACCAGCTGTTCTCGACTCCCTTCGACAACCGATGGAGGCTGGACATGTGCTCGTTTCACGCCAAGCAGCATCCATCCGCTTTCCAACCGCGATCCAGGTGATCGCGGCATCAAACCCGTGCCCCTGCGGCTACCGAGGCGAACGGAACAGCGACTGTGAATGCATTGGTGCTCGCCTCGACCGTTATCGGGCTCGCTTGTCTGGGCCTCTCCTCGATCGCTTCGACCTGCGCTTGCGGGTCGAGCGGCTGCGACCGATCGAGATGCAGGCGTCCCCTGGGGAACCGAGTGCAGAGGTTCGCAAGCGTGTCGTTGCCGCTCGAGAGGTTCAAGGTCGGAGGGATCATCTGAATCGTTCACTCTCGGCATCGGATCTCCTTCCACTCGAGGATCCTTCCGTTCGATCATTGCTCTTGTCAGAACCTGAGGCGATCCGTCTCACGGCACGTGGCTGGGACCGTGTGCGGAGGGTTGCGCGGACAATCGCCGACCTCGAAGGGTCCGAGATGACGTCAGATGTGCACATCAAGGAAGCGATGACATTGCGGGGAGACATCACATGAACCACAGTGCAGCACTTCAGTTGGCGTTCGGGGCATTGTCTCCACGGAGGATCGACACACTCGCGGCGCGACATGGTTCGATCGAGCGCGTCGTCGCAGCGGTCATCGGAAACAAAACGGATATTCCGTCTGTCGCACGCGACGCCATTGCGGTACCCGCTGAAACCCGAGAGTCCGAGCTCGACGTGCTCGGAATCAGCTTCATCACCGCCAACGAACGCGGATTCCCATCAGGTCTCACAAAAGTCGAAGGTGGACCGCGGTGGCTGTTCATGAACGGACGTCTTCGCGAAGGCCCATCGATTGGCATCGTTGGCAGTCGCTCGTGCTCCGCCTACGGCCTTGAACTTGCGGAGGCCTACGGTTTTGCTGCAGCCCGGCTCGGTTGGAACGTTGTGAGCGGACTCGCCCGCGGCATTGATGCCGCGGCACATCGGGGGGTCATCCATGTCGGGCCCCCCGATGTCGACCAGGGTCGGTGCATTGCTGTCCTCGGATGTGGCATCGACGTGATCTACCCGAAGGAGAATCGATCCCTGTTTCGCAAGGTCATCGATGTTGGTGGAGCCATTGTCACAGAGTTTCCACCAGGAACGCGACCGGATGCCTGGAGGTTCCCGACCCGGAATCGCATCATCGCGGGTCTTTCCGACGTCGTTCTCGTCGTTGAAGCATCTTCCCGTGGAGGAGCCCTGATCACCGCACGGATCGCTCTCGACTACGGAGTTCCGGTCTACGCTGTGCCTGGTGACGTCGACCGCAGGACATCGGCCGGCACCAATGCACTGATTCGGGATGGTGCTTTCCCGGTATTCGGCCCCGATGATCTTTCGATGGTTCTAGAGCTGCTGAGCCCGATCGTTGAGCATCGCGTCGCGGGTGGCCATGTCGTCAACATCTGACAATCCGGATCCGAGAACATTGACGAATGAGACCATTGCAGCCACCATTGGCTCATGTCCTCCCATTCGATACCTCTGGCCATCTCCCCGGCCGTCGATGCGTACGTACAACGCTGTGCGATCGAACGTGGCCTTTCGCCCCACACCCTTGAGGCGTACACGCGCGATCTCGACGGATTCGTCGAATTCTGTGATCGCTACGGCATCACGATGCTCGACCAGATCGACCGGAGGCTTGTCAGGCGATTTGTCGCGAACCTTTCAACTCGCGGCTATGCACCACGGTCGATTTCACGCAAGACGTCATCAGTTCGCAGCTTCCTTCACGATGCCGCGAGCCGCGATCTCATCGACGCCAATCCCGCTGCCGGTGTACCAAACCAAAAAGGCCCTGGCACGCTCCCCAAGGCCATTCCGTCACACTCACTCGGCGTCATGATCGACAGCGTCGACGGAGACGATCCCGTCGACGTCCGAGACCGTGCCGTTCTCGAAGTGTTGTACGGTACCGGTCTCCGCGTTTCGGAGCTTGCGTCGCTGAAATCTGGCGATTTTAACGGCCGAGCATTCGTCGTCGTGGATGGCAAGGGATCCAAGCAACGGTCCGTGCCGCTCACGCGGACCGTGATCGACGCTGTCGAGCGGTATCTCTCAAGATCTCGTGTCGAGCTGCTTGCTGGTGGTACCTCGACCGCCCTCTGGATCGGTGCTCGCGGTGGTGATCTGACCACGCGAAGTATTCGCCGTATCGTGAGCAGGCGTGTGGGATCATTTCCGCATGCGCTTCGCCACTCGTTCGCAACCCACCTCCTCGAAAACGGAGCTGATCTGCGTTCCGTACAGGAATTACTGGGTCATACCGAACTCGCAACCACACAGATCTACACTTCAGTAACTCGCAAACACATGGCAGAGACCTACGAAAGAAGCCACCCGCGTGCCTGAGAAGGAAAAACAGGAGCTCGATGATCTGTGGGCGTCCTACAAGGCGACCGGCGACGAGCGTGCGCGCGAGGGCCTCATACTGCACTTCTCGCCGTTGGTGAAGTTTGTCGCCGGCAGGGTCGGTTCCGGCCTTCCCAAGAACGTCGATCACGCCGACCTTGTCTCCTTCGGCACGTTTGGCCTTATCGACGCCGTCGACAAATTCGAACCCGAACGGGGCTTCAAGTTCGAGACCTACGCTGTCAACCGCATCAAGGGTGCAATCCTCGATGAACTCCGTGCCCTTGATTGGGTGCCTCGTTCGGTGCGAGCCAGGGCGCGAGAGATCCAGCGCACCATGGCCGAGCTTGAGCACCGACTCCAGCGCACCCCAAGCGAGGAGGAAGTCGCAGAAGCGATGGAGGTTCCCGTGGAAACCCTTCGGGATCACCTCGGCGAGATTGCCAATCTCGGATTTGTGGCACTCGACGAACTTCTCAACCCGACCGAGCGGGAGTCGGGATCGATGACCGACATGATTGCTGACAAGACCGCGGTCGACCCGTCGAGAAACTTCGAAAAGGAGGAGACGAGGTACCTGCTCGCTGACTCGATCAACCGACTTCCCGACCGCGAGCGTCTTGTCCTGACCCTCTACTACTACGAGGGTCTCACCCTCGCCGAAATCGGCGGTGTTCTCAACGTCACGGAATCGCGGATCTGCCAGATCCACACCAAAGCAGTCATGAGCTTGCGGAACCGCTTCATCGAACCAGCGTATCGATAGCGCACGCTGAGGGCCGAAAGCTGTGAGCGGAAAGCTGACTCTGAGGACGCTCGGTAAGCCGGGCACCTTCAGTATCCTCATCCCATCAATCACGTTCACCGCAATCCCCATGTGGTGCGTCCGAAAACGGGCGTTTGGGGGCTCAAAGGGTGATCGGAAGCACAACCCGAACAAGGAGACAGACAATGGCTGTTATCGCCATGCGCCAACTGCTCGAAGCTGGCGTCCACTTCGGTCATCAGACCTCGCGGTGGAATCCAAAGATGCGTCCGTGGATCTTTTCGGAGCGCAACGGCATCCACATCCTCGACCTTCGTCAGACGCTTGAGGCGGCTGAAGAGGCCTACCAGATGGCCTACGACATCACTGCCGATGGTGGAACCGTCATGTTCGTCGGCACCAAGAAGCAGGCACAGCCTGCGATTGAGGAAGCAGCCAAGCGGTCCAACATGCCCTACGTCAACCATCGTTGGCTCGGTGGGATGCTCACCAACTTTCAGACCATCCACAAACGGATCCTCTATATGCGTGAGCTTGAGCAGATGGAAGCAACCGGTGAAATGGATCAACTCCCAAAGAAGGAACGTCTCCGTCTCCGGCGCGAACTCGTCAAGCTTCAAGCCGTACTCGGCGGTGTTGCTGGCCTTCGGCGTCCGCCTGATGCTGTCTTCATTGTTGACATCAACGCCGAGCACATCGCTGTCGCCGAGGCCAACCGGCTCGGTATCCCGGTGATGGCACTTGTCGACACGAACTGTGACCCGGATCTCATCGACCTCGTGATCCCCGGGAACGACGACGCGATTCGTGCCGCTCAGCTGCTCGCCGGTGTCGTCGCCGATGGATGTATCGCTGGTGCCGAGATCGCACATGCAAAGCGTAAGGATGCACCACAGACAGAGATCAAGGAGTAACGGGTGGCTGATTTCACCGCGCAAGACGTCCAAGCCCTCCGAAAGTCCACCGGGGCAGGGATGATGGATGCCAAGAAGGCTCTCACCGAGACCGGCGGCGACATGGCGAAGGCCGCTGACTACCTTCGTGAAAAGGGGATCGCGGCCGCCGCAAAGCGTGCCGACCGCGAACAAGGCGAGGGTGTCGTCGGCGTCTACATGCACAACCAATCGGGTCGCCCTGTCCTTGGTGTGCTGATCGGTCTCGCTTCGGAGACCGATTTTGTTGCCAAGAGTGAGGAATTTCGGGAGACCGCAAACGACATAGCGATGCACGCCGCCGCTGCACGACCACAGTGGATCGTTCGAGACGATGTCCCCGCGGACGTTGTTGCGAAGGAGAAGGAGCTCATCGCTGCGCAGGCCCGCAACGAGGGCAAGCCAGACGAGATCATCGACAAGATCGTCGCCGGACGTCTCGAGTCCTTCTACAAGGACAACGTCCTCGCTGATCAGGTGTTCGTGAGGTCTGAGAAGTTTGACGGAACCGTGGGTGAACTCGTTCAACAGCTGGCCGTCAAGATGGGTGAAAACATTTCTGTCTCGTCGATGGCTAGGGTCGCGATCGGCGAGTGACCAACGGATCCGGGAGCACGAACATGGCGAAACGCAGAGTCGTACTGAAACTGTCAGGTGAAGCGTTTGCCGATGCCGAACTCGGATACGGGATTGATCCGATCACCGTCGATCGCACGGCTGCCGAGATTGCTGCTGCCAGCGCCGAGGGCCATGAGATCGCCATCGTCGTTGGCGGGGGCAACATCTTCCGCGGGCTTTCGGGAGCCGCACGGAACATGGATCGAGCGAATGCCGACTACATGGGCATGCTGGCGACCGTCATCAACGCCGTGGCACTCCGGGATGCCCTTGAACGTGCAGGCGTTGAGTGCCGTGTTCAGACAGCCATCAACATCCAACAAGTTGCGGAACCATACATTCGACTTCGGGCGATCAGACATCTCGAAAAGGGTCGGATCGTCGTGTTTGCTGCTGGTACCGGGAATCCGTTTTTCACGACCGACACCACTGCTGCATTGCGCGCCGCTGAGATCGGTGCCGATGCGGTCTTGAAAGCGACCAAGGTTGACGGTATTTACACGGCGGATCCCGCAACGGAGCCACATGCGAAGTTCCTGCACGAACTCGACTACATGCACGCCATCTCCGAACAGCTCGGGGTGATGGATGCAACGGCCGTTACGATGTGCATGGAAAATGGGCTTCCGATTCGGGTGTTCAACATGTTGACACCGGGGAACATCGGAAAGGCAGTGCGAGGCGATGCCGTTGGCACGCTTGTTGAAGCTGGGAGAAGCGAATGATCAATGAACTGCTCAAGGATGCCGATTCGAGGATGAGTCAGGCAGTTGAGCACACGATCCATGAGTTTTCCGGTGTACGTACCGGACGGGCGAATGCCGGATTGCTGAGTCGCGTCCTGGTCGATTACTACGGAACCCGGACTCCTCTTCAACAGCTGGCATCGTTCTCCGTGCCTGAGGCCCGCATGCTGATTGTCCAACCCTACGACAAGGGTGCCATCTCTGACATTGAACGCGGGATACAAGAAGCCGACCTTGGACTGAACCCGTCAAACGACGGAAACATCATTCGTCTTGCCTTTCCCGCACTCACCGAGGAGCGACGGCGAGAACTGATCAAGGTGGTTCGAGGCCTCGCTGAAGAGGGTCGCGTCGCGATCCGCAACATCAGGCGCCACTCCAAGGATGCGATTGAGAATGAGGACGTGTCCGAGGACGACATCTATCGGGCAGAGGAGCAGCTCCAGAAGCTCACCGACAGTCACACGCACACGATTGATGAAGCTCTTGAGCGCAAGGAAGAAGAGCTGCTCGAGGTGTGAGTCAATTCGTGCCGGTTGCACAACTCTGACACCGAATTCCGGTACCGTGGAGCAATATGCCAGACGATCCGCACAACGACTCAGACGCTTCCGACTTCGACGATTGGCTTTCTGCGGATTCGGCACCCCCATCAGATCCTTTTGCCCCCTCATTCGAGGATGACGACGACACGGAAGGTGCCTCAATCTTCAAGGCTCCTGACGTTTCCGACGAGACGGGTGAGATCGATTTTGTCGATGAGCCCGAATCCGCTGATCCCGCGGAGACAGTCATCGAATTCGAGACGTTTGATGGGGGAGCAGACGCCGACACCGGTGAACTCGAAATCATCGGTGGCGACGAAGAGGACGCAGTCGATCCCCTTTCCGACACACCGGTGACGACAGGGGCGGTGTCCTTTGGAGACCTCTGGGGTGATGACGACACAGGCGAGACCGGAGCAGTCTCAGCTAGCCCTGTTTTTGAAGAGGATGTTCCCGAAAAGGACATTCTCGAAGACTTCTCCCTCGGGGTGGCGGAGGAGTTCTCGTTCGGGGAAGGTGATCGCCTCCACGGAACAACCCGTGAGCACGCTGGACTCGCAGAGGCCATTGCCGCTGCCGATACCCAAGACACCGAACAGGTAGCGCTCGTCGCTGAGATTCCCGGTCTTGAACCGACCGTTGTCGGCTTTGACGACGTCGTTGAAGCAGAGGGGTACCGCAGGGTTCGCGCCCGACCCTCGGGCGATCTCATCGCACGCGTCATCACCGGCACCGTGCTTGTGATTGCCCTTGCTGCGTCACTTTTCTGGCGGCCGGCACTCATCATCCTGGCGATTGCCGTCTTCGTGCTCGGTGCGGGCGAGTTCTACACTGCTCTTTTGCGTTCCGAACGTGCCCCGATCTCTCTCTTCGGCTTCATGGGCATCATCGGTGCGTCCCTCGGGGCCTTCTGGTGGAGCGCTGCTGCAATTCCCATTGCGTTCATTCTCGCAACCGTTCTGCTCCTGTTGTTCTACGCGGTCGTCCCCGGCAAGGCAGATCCGATGAGCAATCTTGCACTCACCACAACGGTCATGGTGTGGGCTGGGCTCGGTTCGTTTGCCATGCTCATTGCCAGGTCAGACGACTACCGAACGCTGATCCTGGGCGTTGTTTTCGCAGTCGCAGGTGCCGATGTTGCGGCGTTCTTTGTGGGTCGATCGCTCGGTCGGACGCATTTTGCTCCATGGGTATCACCAAACAAGACCGTTGAGGGCCTCGTTGCCGGGACATTGGTTGCGATCGCCATTGGAGCTGTCCTTCACTACTTCGAACCATTCGAACTCACCTCCGGCCTCGCCGTCGGTGCCGTTGCAGCCGTCTTCACACCGCTCGGCGATCTTGCCATGTCCGCGGCCAAACGTGCCCTCGGGCTCAAAGACATGGGCTCCGTGCTGCCCGGTCATGGGGGGTTTCTTGACCGAATCGACGGCCTGTTGTTTGCCATTCCAGCAGCATGGGCGGTCTTCGTCTTTGCGGGACTGCTCTGAATCCGCTCGTCATCCTCGGTGCGACGGGGTCGATCGGCCGCCAGGCCGTGGAAGTCGCGGCTCGCATCGGAGTTCCGATTGTCGCCCTCGCGGCGCGGACACCCACAGAGGCGTTCCTTGCTCTCGGCGTCGATCATCCGAATGCTGCTGTGTGCGTTGTTGAGCCGGGTGATGCCGCTGGGCACTTCCGGTCAGTTCTTGGGGAGCGTGTCCACTTTGGTCAGGGTGCAATCACTGAAGCTGCGGCAATTGAGGACGTTACGGTGCTGAACGCCGTCGTTGGCTCAGCAGGGCTTGCAGCGTCGCTCTCTGCGCTGTATGCCGGAAACCGTCTCGCGCTCGCCAACAAGGAGAGTCTCGTCGCGGGTGGAACGCTGGTGATGGATGCCGTGGAATCGGGTGGAGGAGAGCTTCTGCCGGTGGACTCAGAACATTCGGCGATTTGGCAGTGCATCGTGGGGGAATCTGAAGCCGACGTCGAGCGGATCATTCTCACGGCGTCTGGAGGCCCGTTTCGCGGAAAGAACCGTGACGAACTCGCGTCAGTAACCGTTGCGGACGCTCTTGTCCATCCGACCTGGTCGATGGGTCCGCGGATCACGATCGATTCGGCAACGTTGATCAACAAGGCATTCGAGATCATCGAGACACATCATCTCTTCGGTATCGACTTTGACGACATCGATGTCGTCATTCACCCCCAAAGCATCATCCATTCATTCGTGGAATTCACCGATGGCGTTGTGAAGGCCGAAGTCGGATTTCCCGACATGCGAAAACCGATCCAGGCAGCGATCACCTACCCACAGCGGGTTCCCGTTGAACACCCACCGTTCGATCTTGTCGGGACGGATCTCACCTTCGAAGAACCCGATGTCGGTACGTTTCCAGGCCTGGTTCTCGGCTATGAAGCCGGAAGAGCCGGTGGCTCGGCGCCAGCGGTACTCAATGCAGCAGACGAGGTCGCCGTCGAAGCATTTCTCGAGGAACGCATCTCGTTCCTCGACATCGTCGAGGTGGTCAGTGAGGTCCTGGGACGTCACGACGTGTTTCACCTGGAATCCGTTGACGCGGTCAAAGCAGCGGATTCCTGGGCACGCGCGGTAGCGGTGGAGGCGATTGGACGCGTAGCTCGCTAGACGGGATCGTCGCCAATTGGCGGAGTCCACGGGTACCGTTCAACAACCTAGGCCACGTCGCATTCAGAGGCCACCGCACATTCAGGAGACCCATGGGCGCCGCAATCATGATCATCGGAGTGATCCTGATGATCATCATCCACGAGGGAGGCCACTTTGTCGCGGCCAAGTCCTTCGGGATGAAAGCAACCGAGGCGTTCTTCGGGTTCGGCCCCAAGCTTTGGTCAACGACCCGTGGAGAAACCGAATACGGCATCAAGGCGATCCCTTTCGGTGGCTATGTCCGCATCATCGGTATGAATCCCTTCGAGGAGATCGCACCGGAAGAAGAAGGACGCACCTATCGAGTCGCCCCGTTCTGGAAGAAGTCAGTGGTGGTGCTCGCGGGAATCGCAAGTCACTTCATCGTTGCCTTTGTCATCCTCTATTCCATCGGGCTCGCATATGGCGTCGTGGTCACCGACGCAGACAACAATCCTGTTCGGTCAACCACGATCGCACGAGTTTCCGAGACAGTCCCGGACAGCTCTGAACCGGCGCCATCAGCACTGGCCGGGGTCATGGAGGGTGATGTCATCGTATCGACCGATGGCAGACCGGTGACGAATTGGGATGACTTCTCAGATTTCACGGCGAACCACGGAGGCGAAACCGTATCGATCGGTGTTCTCCGTGATGATTCGCCTGTCGATCTGGAGGCGACGCTCGCCGTGGTCGAGCGAGAGGTGCGAGATCCCCGAACCGGCGAGGTCGTCACGGACGCGTCAGGAGAACCGATAACCGAAACGGTTGGGTTCTTTGGTGTCAGCCCTGAGGCCGAACGCGATGATCATGGGGTCCTTGGAATGGTGCCAGTGGCATTCAGCGAGGTCGGTGAGGCCATCGTCCTGAGTGCGAAGGGTTTGTGGGAGATGGTTGTCAGCTTCCCGAAGCTTGTCATGGCGATGTTCGGAGGCGACGATCAGATACTTGAAACCGTGCGACCTGTCAGTCCCATTGGTTTGGTACAGATTGCCGGGCCACTTGAGTCCACGCTTGGGCTCCTTGCCCTTGTCAACATCTTCGTTGGTGTCCTCAACTTTGTACCGCTTTACCCACTTGACGGGGGACACTTCGCTGTTGCTGCATACGAGAAGATTTCAGGGCGAACACCGAACATCGAAAAGCTCCTCCCGGTTGCAGCCGTGGTGTTCATCTTCCTCGTCAGCCTCGGGTTGATGGGTGTCTACCTCGACATCTTCAATCCGATCGGGTAGGAAGTGAACATGAGCTACGACCGTCGAACGACTCGCCCCCTGATGGTTGGGAAGGTTCCCGTCGGTGGGGGAGCGCCCGTCTCCGTTCAGTCGATGACCACGACCAAGACCCACGATGTGGACGGCACTCTTGCCCAGATCTACGCCCTGGCCGGTGCCGGGGCCGACATCGTGCGAGTCACCTGCAACACCGTTGAAGCAGCCCAAGGCCTCGCGGTCATGATGCCACGCACCCCGGTACCGATCATCGCCGACATCCACTATCAATACAAGCTTGCTCTCGCGGCGATCGAAGCTGGTGTCTCGGGACTCAGATTGAATCCCGGCAACATCCGCAAGGAAGAGCACATCAAAGTTGTTGCCAGGGCAGCGCTCGATGCCGGAATCCCGATCCGTATCGGCGTGAACGCCGGATCACTCGACAAGGACCTCCTTGAAAAGCATGGTGGTCCAGTTCCCAAGGCACTCGTCGAATCCGCTCTGCTCGAGGCCAAGTATCTCAACGATGTCGACTTCCACGACATCAAGATCTCCGTCAAGCATTCGAATGTACCCCTCATGATCGAGTCGTACCGACTTCTCGCGGATACGGTCGACTATCCGCTCCACCTCGGCGTCACTGAGGCAGGGCCACCGCCCGGGGGTCTGATCAAGTCCGTTGCTGGAATCGCCACCCTGCTGTCTGAGGGGATTGGAGACACTATTCGTTTCTCCCTCACCGCCGATCCGGTCGAGGAGGCAAAGGCGGGCCGGTCACTGCTCGAGTACCTCGGACTGCGGGATCGGTCCTCGCTTGACCTCATCGCCTGTCCTTCTTGCGGGAGGGCTGAGGTCGATGTCATCGCCGTCGCCGAGGAAGCAAATGTCCGTCTTGGAGAGCTGGGTTTGCCGATCCAGGTTGCCGTGATGGGGTGCATCGTGAACGGTCCGGGAGAAGCCCGTGAGGCAGATCTCGGGCTCGCCGCGGGTCGTGGACGGGGACACCTGTTCATCAAGGGCAAGGTTGTACGGGTGGTTCCCGAGGCCGAGATGGTGGACGCGCTCGTCACCGAAGCACTTCTGCTGTCTGAACAGGGTGTGGAGGCACGCATGGCGGCGGCCGACGTCACGGCTGCCGACCTTGCCGAGGAGACACGTATCGAGCTGCTCGGTATCCAGGGCGATGCGAACCACGCAGCTGAACGGCGAGCTGCCGTTCAACGAGTCGCAGAGCTGGACGGGTAACCTCGCTTTCATGCGTTGGTCCCACGCCTTTATTCCTACCTTACGCGACGATCCGGCAGACGCCGAGGCCGTAAGCCACAAGTTGCTCGTACGTGCGGGGTACATGCGCCAACTCATGGCGGGCGTCTACTCGATGCTGCCGCTTGGACAACGTGTCCGTTCCAAGGTGATGAACATCATTCGCGAGGAGATCGATGCCATCGGCGGCCAGGAGTTCATGCTGCCACAACTCCACCCGAAGGAAATCTGGGACCGCACAGGCCGTTCCGAAACCATGGCGGACATCATGATGACCTTTACGGACAACAAGGGTGCTGAGGTGGTGCTCGGGCCAACACACGAAGAGATCTTCGCGACGGTGTCGTTGGAACTGACGTCCTACAAACAGCTTCCCCAACTCTGGTACCACATCCAGACGAAGTTTCGCGATGAAGCGCGGCCGAAGTCGGGACTTCTGCGTGTGCGTGAGTTCACCATGAAGGACTCCTACACCTTCGATCTCGACTTCGAGGGACTCGATGCCCAGTTCGACCGCCACTATGGCGCCTATGTGAGGATCTTTGAACGGCTCGGGATGTCTGCCATTGCAGTCCACGCCTCCTCGGGAGCGATGGGAGGCAAAGAATCGGTCGAGTTCATGGTGGAAAGCGATGTCGGCGAGGATGATGTCGCCCATTGCGCCAAGTGCGGATACGCAGCCAACGTCGAGAAAGCGACATCAGCGGTCCCTCCGATCGAAGACCCTTCCGGGTCATCTGAGGTCGAGCGTTTCCCAACTCCCGGTGTGCGCACGATCGCCGAATTGGCATCCTTTGACGGTGGGGCAGCCCCCGATCGCCAGATCAAGACGCTGGTGTATCTCCTCAACGACGAAATCACGCTGGTGCTGCTCCGAGGCGACCACGTCCTCCAAGAACAGAAGTTGATGGACGTCACGCGCACCACGAAAGCCAGGCCAGCACAGCCGGACGAGATCAAGGCACTCCTTGGCGCAGACGCCGGGAGCCTCGGGGCCGTCGGTGTCGAAGGGGTGCGAATTCTCGCTGATGAAGGTCTCCGCGGCCGGACGTCGATGACCACGGGTGCAAACGAGAACGACTGGCACGTTCGTGGAGTCGATATTGATCGTGACATCGCCGTGACCGAGTGGGTCGACGTGCGGGAAGTGACCGATGGAGAGGCATGTCCCGAGTGTGGTAGTCCGCTGAGGGTGTTCCAGGCGATCGAAGTTGGGCACATCTTCAAGCTCGGCACGTTCTACGCCGAAACTCTCGGGGTCACGGTGCTCGACAAGGATGGCAAGACCATCCCCATTGTCATGGGCTCCTATGGCATCGGAGTTGAGCGCAACATGGCTGCATCCGTCGAGGCAAACCACGATGACCGCGGAATCATCTGGCCGATCGAGATTGCCCCCTACCACGTGGTGGTCACCGTGTTGAGGCCCGACGATGAGCGGTCAATCGAGGTGAGCAGCAAGATCTATGACGACCTGGCTGTGGCCGGGGTCGAGGTGCTCCTGGACGACCGGGATGAGCGTCCCGGTGTCAAATTCAACGATGCCGAGCTCATCGGGATCCCCTATCGCATCACGATCGGGCCACGCGGCATCGACAACGGTGTCGTCGAGTTCGTCGAACGCCGCTCAGGCGAAACACGCGAGATTCCGATCGATGCGATTGTCGCCGAGGTGGCCGCGCTCGTTATATAGGATCGACACCGACCAACGGGCCGTGACCTGTATACTCCAGGGGACGAACCGAGATCTCTGCAGAGGTGGGCCGTGGCCCACCTCTTTATTTGGCAGAGTTCTCTTTTGGTGTGCAAGGAGCACGATGAGCAGCGTACAAGACAGGTTGTGGGAGATGATCGAACCACACGTGGCTGCCGTTGGAGTTGAACTCGACGATCTCGAGGTCCTCAACGGTGGACAGCTTGTACGCGTCACACTCGACACACCAGATGCCGAATCGAGTCCACTCGGGGTCGATGTCATCGCCGAACTCTCACGTGGAATCGGCAGGATGCTCGATGCGGAAGACCCCATTGAACGTGCATACACCCTCGAGGTGTCGTCTCCGGGGCTCGAACGCAAGCTTCGGAGAAAGACTCACTACGACAAGTCGATCGGCCGCATTGTCAAGATCAAGACCTTTGCTTTGATCGACGACGAAAAGACACACACTGGTCTCCTCGTGAGCGCCGACGATGACTCGTTTGTTGTTGACGTTGACGGGAATCGTCGACGGATCACCTACACCGATGTTTCGTCTGCGCGAACCGTGTTCGTGTGGGAGAAGCCCGGTCAGAAGACGCAGCACGCCTAGGAGCAATGATGGATTACAACCTGATGGACGCACTCGACCTCCTCGAGAGAGAAAAGGGCGTGCCACGCGACATCATCCTCGAAGCTCTTGCCAATGCACTCGTATCGGCATACAAGCGGACTCCGGGGGCCGCCGAGGAGGCCAGAGTCACGATCGATGCCGACACCGGCGAGATCTCCGTCTATGGCCAGATCCTCGATGAGGAAGGCAATGTCGTTGAGGAGTGGGAAGACACCCCAGAGGATTTTGGACGCATTGCCGCACAGACGGCGAAGCAGGTCATCCTGCAGCGCCTTCGTGATGCCAAGCGGGATCAGGTGTTCGACCTCTACGAAGGTCGTGAGGGCGACCTCATCACCGGTATCGTCCAGCAATCCGACCACCGGTTCGCCATCCTCGATCTTGGTGACGCGGAGGCGATGCTTCCCGGATCTGAGAAGATCCCGTTCGAGCGTCTCGAGCGTGGTAACCGTGTCAAGGCATTGATTCTTGAGGTGAGGGGAGAAGGCAAGGGGGCCCCGATCGTCGTCACACGAAGCCACCCCGAGTTCATCAGGGCCCTATTTGAGCTTGAAGTACCCGAACTGGTTGACGGAGACATCGAGATCAAGGCCATCGCCCGTGAAGCCGGACATCGGACCAAGATTGCGGTCGCGTCGAATGATCCGAACGTTGATCCCGTCGGTGCATGTGTCGGAGCACGAGGTTCTCGTGTTCGGCAGGTCGTCAACGAACTCAAGGGGGAGAAGGTCGACATCGTCGAGTGGGACGAGAATGTCTCAGCGTTCATCGCCGAGGCGTTGAGTCCTGCCCGTGTCCTTGATGTCAGAATTGTTGAGCCGGAAGAACCTCTGGAGGAGGGTCAGATTCCTACTGCCATTGTGATTGTTCCCGACCATCAGCTTTCACTTGCCATTGGCAAGGAGGGTCAGAATGCCCGACTGGCCGCCCGTCTGAGTGGCTACCGGATCGACATCCAATCCGAATCCCAGGACCTGGGGCTCGATGTCCAAGGTGACGAGGATGTGGAGTTCGCGACGGTCGCTGAAGGGGACGGAAGTCAGGAGTCCAGCTTGCTGGACTCCAAGGAACCCGACGCAGTCGGGATCCCGACGTCAGATGAGGAACCGGTCGCTGACGAGTCGCAGTCGGTCGAAGAACCTGTGGTGGCGGAAGTGGTTCCGGACGAGGCAGAAGTTGTTGAAGAACCGATTTCTGAAGGGGCTGAATGACCGTGGCCAAAGTACGCGTCTATGAGTTGGCACGGGATCTTGGCCAGGAATCCAAGGATGTGCTTGCGCGCGCACAAGAGCTTGGCATTGAGGTAAAGACCGCCTCCTCGGGCCTTGATGAGGATGCTGTCGCACTTGTTCGGCTTTCGTATGACGAAGTTCCGATGACCGATGACCGAAGTCCGACGACCGATGCACCTGACGAGCCGGTGGTCGACGACACGAGTCCGATGACCGATGCACCTGACGAGTCGGTGGCCGATGATGAAGCTGCTCCGGTGGAATTGGAAGAGGATTCGGAACCTGACGATGATGAGGAAAAGGTTCTCCTGGTTGAGCCGGGGATCACCGTGCACGATCTCGCACGGTTGGTGCAGATTCGGACGGCCGACATCGTCAAGACCCTCATGTTCATGGGCGAAATGGTTCCCGGCGGCGGTGAGATCCCCGTCCATGCCATCGAACCGCTCGGGCGGGAACTGGGCTGGGAAATCCTCGTTGCCGAGTCCGACGAAGAGGATGAATCGAGGATACGTGAACGACACCTGATCGAGTATGAGGATGACCCGGGCAGCCTCGTACCACGCCCACCCATCGTCACCGTGATGGGCCACGTCGATCACGGCAAGACACAGCTTCTTGACACGATCCGCCATGCGAACGTGATCGAAGGTGAAGCCGGACGTATCACCCAACACATCGGTGCGTACCAAGTCACAGCGGGTGAGTCAACGATCACCTTCATCGATACTCCCGGCCATGAGGCATTTACGGCATTGCGGGCACGAGGTGCCGATGTGACCGATATTGCGATCATCGTTGTTGCTGCAGATGACTCGGTGATGCCTCAGACCGTGGAGGCCATCAGCCATGCCAAAGCCGCAGGGGTACCGATCATCATCGCGATCAACAAGATCGATCTCGATGCCGCTGACCCACACGCAGTGCGTGCTGCGCTCACACAACACGAGATCGTGGTCGAGGAGCTCGGCGGAGATACACCGGCAATCGAGCTGTCGGCACTCACCGGAGATGGTGTTGATGACCTGCTCGAGATGATCTCGATTGTCTCAGAGGTTGAAGAACTCACGGCAAATCCGAAGGCACCAGCCGTTGGCACGGTCATCGAGGCCCAGATCGAGGTTGGTCGTGGACCGATCGCGACGGTCATGGTTCAGAGGGGAACGCTCAAGAAGGGGGACGCGATCGTCGCCGGCCCGGTCTCTGGACGCGTTCGTGCAATGTTCAACGACCTTGGGGAAGAGATCAAAGTCGCTGGACCTTCGACGCCTGTCGTGGTCATGGGTTGGGATGAGATACCAACCGCTGGCGACATGTTCGAGGTGGTCAAGAATGAACGGACCGCTCGCAAGATGGCTCAAGCCAAGGTTGACGACAACCGTGCACTTGAACTCTTCGTACCGTCAGCGACGGATCGTCTCGGCATGCTGATCGAACAGATCCGCACACAGGAGCACTCGGAGCTTCGCATCGTCGTCAAAGCAGACACACACGGATCACTTGAGGCGATCAAGGAAACCGTCGGAAAGATCAGCAGGGACGACGGCTACGTCACGATCGTCCACTCAGCGGTAGGCGGAATCAACACCAACGACGTTTCGCTCGCCGAAGCCTCTGGCGGAATCATCTACGGGTTCAACGTGCGACCTGACGCTCCTGCCCGTGAGGCTGCAAAGAAGGCCGGGATCGACATTCGGACGTTCTCGATCATCTACGAGCTGCTAGACGACGTCGAATCGCTTCTCGTTGGTGAGCTTTCCCCCGACGAGGTGGAGAACTTCCTCGGTGTTGCTGAAGTACGTCAAGTGTTTCGGGCGCCGAGACTCGGGCTGGTTGCCGGTTCCTATGTCACCGAGGGTTCGATCAACCGCAATGCCAGAGCACGCCTCGTCCGTGACGGTGTTGTTGTGTATGACGGCAAGATCGCGTCGTTGCGTCGCTTCAAGGACGACGTCCCGAGTGTCGCTGCCGGATACGAGTGCGGTATCGGACTCGCGAACTTCCGGGACATCAAAGAAGGCGACACGATCGAATCGTACGAGGTCAAGGAAATCGCTCGCACGTAGAGCGTACTGCGGCGCTGATAACCTCGGCAATGCAAGGTTGAGAGGTTGCCATGGCTCGCCAGAACAGTCCACGCATGCGAAAAGTCAATGAGCTCGTACGCGAGATCGTTGCCGAGTCTGTGTTGGACCTCAAGGACCCCCGAATCGGGTTCTTGACCATCACAGGTGCTGAAACAAGCCCCGATCTGCGCCATGCGATCGTGTACTACTCGGTTCTGGGAAGCGATGACGAGAAGAAGGAGACCGCCGATGCTCTGGTTTCGGCAACTCCGCGGCTCCAGCGTGAGATTGGTTCTCAATCCAAGCTCCGCTATACACCGAAGCTGGAGTTCCGGGTTGATCCCGCGATCGATGAAGGATTGAAGATCAATCAGATGGTGAAGGACCTATCAGACGTCAGAAGTCAGAAGTCAGACGTCAGAAGTCAGAAGTCAGACAGTTCGGAATCTGACGATGGTTGATTTGAGCGCTGTGGTGGAGATGGCGGCAGCGATCAGTGCCGCAGATTCAATCGGGGTTGTGGGACACGTCGGGCCGGACGGGGATGCCCTTGGTTCCATGATTGGGCTTGCCCTTGCGGCGCGCAATGCCGGTAAGGACGCGGTTGCGTCTTTCGATGAGCCGTTCGTTGTGCCAGAAGAGATGTCATTTCTTGATACATCGGTCCTCGTGAAACCCTCCGCGTTCCCCACCGATCTGGATCTTGCGGTCGCTGTCGACACCTCTGTCGAACACCGGGTTGGGGCGTTGGCTGGAGCAATGGGAAAGGCAAAACGTCTTGCGGTCATCGATCACCACATCTCGGATGGTTCGTGGGGGGATGTGCTGCTCATCGACCCTGACGCGGCGGCAACCGCCGAGCTGGTCTATCGGGTGTTGAAGGAACTTGACTGGACGATCACCAAGCCGGTGGCCGTTGCGCTCTACACGGGGCTTGTCACCGATACCGGACGGTTCCAGTATTCATCGACATCGTCAGCGACCCATGAAATCGCTTCAGATCTTTTGGCGTCGGGAGTTGAGCCCGACGCCATTGGGCAGAAACTCTTCGAAGAAGAAGCGTTCGGCTACTACTCGGTGGCTGCAAAGGTGCTTGATCGGGCGATCCTTGATACGGACCATGCCTTCGTTTGGTCTCTGATGACCATGGCCGATCTTGAGGCCGGGGGTGTGCAGTATCACGAGGTGGATGGCCTGATCGATCTGGTCCGCATGGCGCGCGGAACCGAGGTTGCTTGCCTTCTCAAGGAGTCAAAGCCAGGTGTCTACAAGGGCTCGCTCCGCTCACGAGGCACCGTTGATGTCTCTGCTATCGCAAGATCATTTGGTGGTGGGGGACACCACAACGCTTCGGGTTTCACCTCGACTTCGGATCCCGAGTCGATTATTCACCAGATCGTCGCACAACTGTCGTGACAGACCTTCCACCGGGGTTCCTCCTGATTGACAAGGATCAAGGCTGGACGTCCCACGATGTCGTGGCCAAGGTGCGCAACGCCGTTGGAGGCAAGGTCGGCCATGCTGGGACACTCGACCCGATGGCAACAGGCCTCCTCATCCTTGCCGTCGGTGGGGCGACGCGTCTCCTTCGGTTCGTTCAAGATGCAGACAAGGAATATGTCGCCACCGCACTCTTCGGGGTGGCGACCGACTCACTCGACGCTGACGGATCCATCCTGTCACGTGATCCTCTTCCGGTCACGGTGGAAGATGTCGAGGCGGTGATGGAACGGTTTCGTGGTGACATCCTTCAGATGCCGCCCATGGTGTCGGCACGGAAGGTCGAAGGGAAACGTCTCTATGAGCTCGCTCGCGAAGGAAAGGTCGTCGATCGGGAATCACGGCCGGTGACGATCCACTCACTTGAACTCATCGACATCGCACCGTCGGACTATCCCGAAGTGACGTTTCGCACCGTGTGCTCAACTGGCACCTACATCCGAACGCTCGCCGATGACATCGCTCGAGCCCTCGGCGGCCGTGCCCACCTGACAGCGCTTCGACGGGTCCGCAACGGATCCATGAGCGTCGAGGACGCGGTTGACGTTGATGGGGTTGTTTCGGCAGTCGAGCGTGGCACCGTTGACCAACTCGTGATCACGGCATCGACGGCGCTCGCACACCTGCCGGACCTGTCCGTGTCGGATCCAACGGCGTTCCGCGTCCGCAACGGAGTTGTCCTCGAAGTCAACGACGTCGGAGGCGATTCGGTGACTGACCTCGTACGCATCACCGATGGAACCGATGCCCTCATTGCCGTGTACCGTCGTGTCGAACAGCAACTCCGACCAGAGGTGGTTCTCGGGTGAAGATCTTTCGCGGCGATCCTGCATCGTGGAACGAAGATCGCACCCCGTACGCTGTCGCGATCGGTGTGTTTGACGGTGTCCACCGCGGACACATGGCCGTCTTTGAGGCACTGCGTGCTTCAGCTCATGGACTTGACGTGTGTGCATTGACGTTCGGGTCACTCCCCGAAGAAATCGTGTCGGCAAATCCTGCCCCACCCCTTCTGACGACCATCGAGCGTCGCATCGCGCTTCTTGAGGAGTGTGGACTCGACGCTGTCGCCATCATCGACTTCGACGATGATGTCCGTCATCTGTCACCCCGCGCATTTGTTGAACGGTTTGTCGTGGGAGCCCTCAATGCCGACTTGGTCGCTGTTGGACAAGGGTTTCGTTTCGGATATGACGCCAGCGGATCCGTGGACGATCTGCGGTTGCTTGGAGGAGACCTCGGGTTCGATGTCATCGAGACACAGATCGTCAGCCTTCACGGAACCGAGGTTCGTTCGTCAGCAATCCGGGCTGCCATAGCAACAGGAAGTGTCGAGCTTGCTGCACGGATGCTCGGTCGGCCATTCGAGATCGAAGGTTCTGTTGTGACTGGTGACGAGCGTGGACGCAGCCTTGGGTTTCCAACTGCGAACATCACGATGCCAAGTGGCCTCGTGCGCCCTGCAGGTGGCGTGTACGCGGTGCGTTGCACCGTTGATGGGCAGGTGTTTGACGGCGTGAGCAACGTGGGAACTCGTCCCACGTTCGGGGGCAGCGATGAGACCATCGAAGTCCACCTCTACGACATCGACGTCGATCTCTACGACAAGACCGTCCGGGTGGAGTTCATGGACCGAATCCGAAACGAGCAACGGTTCACTTCGGTGGATGCCCTCGTTGCCCAGATCGAGGCTGACATCGAGGTTGCCAAGGAAATTCTCGCACCCTGAACGCCGGGTACACCTTGGTGTGAGTACCGGAGGCCATCGACTTCTCGGACAGAGGTCTTGTAGGCGACCCGGATTTCCTTCAGATTGACAGTGCACCGCGCTTCCCAAGAAGGGGAAGCTGATGTTTTGGCCGGCAGTTGCCGTTGTTCTGATGTCCGTGCCGATACCGACAGCACTTGACGGGGCTGTTCCCGGAGACGGGATCGGGCTGGCACCGAATCCGATCATTCGATCGTCCAGTGCTTCGACGACTCCAGGGCCCCGGCCGTCGCGACCACTTTTCCCGACCTCGATACCGTTCGCCGCTGGTACAGCCGCGGCTCTCGGTGCTTCGGTTGTGTTCAAGAGGCGACGAAATGATGATCCGTTGGTCGTTGTTGTCCATGGTGACGGTGGTTCACCCGAGTCATTCCGATCCCTGACGGACGCAATGGGGATTCCGACATGGCGGGTGGTCGCCTTTGACTACAGCACCGTCGATGGGGGTGCATCCTCGACAGCATCATCGCACAGGGTCTCGACCGCTGATGCTGCAGATCGTCTCGATGCAATGCTGCGCGAACTTTCGATGGACAACGCAAACATCTACACCGTGCACCACTCACGAGGCGGCGCTGTCGGCGCAGAGCTCATCGCCGATCTTGACGAGGGGAGCCGGCCGCCGATTGACGGATATCGGGGCGCGGCACTCCTCGATCCAGCCATTGCTGCTGGCCCCCACGGTTGGCTTCAATCGCTCGGCGGTTCGTGGCCATTCGGGATGGTGCCAGACGACGGTGGATTTGATCCCATTCGGTGCACCGAAGATGGCTGCCGCGACATTCGGGCCCACCTCGGTGAGTCTGCAGGCGTGGAGGTCGTGGCGATCCGCAACACCGATGCCGTGCTGCCGAACTTCTGGGGCAGACCCGAGGGCCTTCGCGTCTTCGACGTTCGAGACCTCCTTCCGAGTGCAGCGTTGCTCGTGAACATCAATCCGGTGCTGGCTCTTCTGAGGATGTCCCAGGCACACAACTCCGTCCTCAAGAGCGGTGCGGTCGCACAATGTGTCCGGGCCGAAATCGATGAACCCGGCTCATGCACCGAGCTCTACCGGTAGCGCCCCATGACCAGGGCGGCGGACGGGGGCGCTATACAAACGCCGACTGCTAACATCCCCCGTGGGCATTCGCCCGACCACTTACTCGCGTAGGAAAGTACCTCGTGAACGACACTCAGACTGTTGTAGATGCACACGGCACGCACGCCACGGACACCGGTTCTCCGGAGGTTCAGGTTGCGTTGCTGACTGAACGCATCAACCACCTGACCGAGCATCTGAAGATCCACAAGAAGGATCATCACAGCCGGCGGGGTCTGTTGATGATGGTTGGTAAGCGTCGACGAATGCTTCGGTACCTCCAGGAACAAGATGTGGAGCGCTACCGAAACCTGATCGCAAAATTGGGTTTGCGTCGCTAGTCAAAACGATATGAAGGTGGCATGTGCCACCTTCATCCGTTTCTGGCTCGTGACGAATCACCGGAGGATTCGCATCAGTTGACAGTGGTGTGTATTCGAACAACCTCTCGAATACTGACCACTGCCAATTGTGTGTTCCTCCCTTACAGAAGGAGAAACGTGTGGCAGAGACCACCGTTCGTGAGCGCGTCGGCGAGATAGAGATCTCTCTCGCGGCAGGCAAGCTCGCACAACTCGCTGATGGCGCCGTCGTGGTGCGCATTGGTGACACTGAGGTCCTCGTGACCGCAACCGCAAGCCGTCGTCTTCGTGAAGGCGTCGACTTCTTTCCCCTTACCGTCGATGTTGAGGAACGGACCTACGCCGTTGGGCGTATCCCAGGCTCGTTCTTCCGACGTGAAGGCAGGGCAACCGAAAAGGCGACGCTCACCGCGCGTCTCATCGACCGTCCGCTTCGACCCAACTTTGCGGAGGGCTATCGCCACGACACCCATGTCGTAGCAACCATCCTTGCCGCAGACCTTGAGAATCCCCATGATGTCCTTGCACTCAACGGTGCTTCGGCTGCCCTGACGATCAGTCCCATCCCCTTTGAGGGTCCGATCGGCGCAGTCCGGCTCGCACTCATCGACGGCGACTGGGTTCCCTTCCCAACCTACGAACAGGCCGAAGAAGCGGTGTTCGAGATCGTTGTCGCTGGCAAGCGCAACGCTGAGGGGAATGTTGACATCTCGATGGTCGAGGCCGGAGCCTCCGAAGAGAGCTACCGCATGGTCCAGGCCGGTGCACAGGCATCCGATGAGGCAACTGTCGCTGCCGGGCTTGAGATCTCGAAGGAGTACATTGCCACGCTGATCGATCTCCAGCTCGAACTTGCCGAGAAGCTCGGGGAGCCTGAACCAGTCGAATGGACGGTCCTTTCGGACTATTCAGATGAGATGTACACCAAGGTCGAAGGGCTTGCCAAGTCGAAGCTTGAGGCCCTCGGCACGATCGTCAAGAAGCATGAGCGGCAAGACGCCGAGTCCGCCGTCAGGGATGAGGTGCTTGAAGCGCTCGCCCTTGACGACGATGACAAGGACGGACTCAGGGAAGCAAAGGCGGCCTTTTCGACGGTGCAGAAGAACGTCATGCGTTCGAGGGTTGTTGCAGACCGTGTCCGCATCGATGGTCGAGCAACCGACGAGATTCGTGAGCTGACCGCTGAGGTGGGTGTTGTTCCCGGCATGCACGGTTCGGCGCTCTTCCAACGTGGAGAGACCCAGGTTCTCAATGTCACGACGCTCGGGATGCTCAAGATGGAGCAGATGCTCGACACGATCTCCCCTGAGGACACCAAGCGGTACATGCACCATTACAACATGCCACCCTTCGCAACGGGCGAAGCAGGCTTCATGCGTGGCCCGAAGCGTCGTGAGATTGGCCACGGTGCCCTTGCAGAGAAGGCGCTCCTTCCGGTCATTCCGCCAGCTGAGGACTTCCCCTATGCATATCGGCTCGTATCTGAGGTCCTGATGTCAAACGGTTCGTCATCGATGGCATCGGTCTGTGGATCGTCGCTGTCCCTCATGGATGCCGGTGTTCCGATCCATGCCCCGGTCGCGGGTATCGCGATGGGTCTGATCTATCACGATGGAGAGTTCGTGACGTTGACGGACATCCTCGGCGTTGAAGATCACCTCGGTGACATGGATTTCAAGGTTGCCGGTACGCCTGACATGATCACGGCGCTCCAGCTCGATACCAAGATTGAAGGCCTTCCTGCCGACGTGCTCATCGCCGCGATGAACCAGGCCCACGAGGCCCGCATGTTCATCCTTGAAACCATGAATGCCTGTCTCGCCGAACCTCGTTCCGAGCTCGCAGAGACGGCACCGAAGATCGAAGCGGTCATGATTCCGAAAGACAAGATCGGTGAAGTCATCGGCCCGAAGGGCAAGACGATCCGTGAGCTTGAGGAAGAGACGGGTGCTTCCATTGATATTGACGATGACGGCACGATCCGTGTTGGTGCGCCTGACACGACGTCGCTCAATCTGGCGAAAGAGCGGATCCTCGCGATCGGTTTCCCACCAGAGGCCAAGGTCGGTGAGGTGTATGACGGAGAGGTTGTGAACGTCACCAAGTTTGGTGCGTTCGTCAACATCCTTCCCGGTAGAGATGGACTCCTGCACATTTCCAAGATCGGTGGAGACAAGCGCATCGACCGGGTCGAGGATGTCCTCAACCTAGGTGATGCAGTCAAGGTCATCGTCCGTGAGGTCGATGATCGTGGCAAGGTCTCCCTTGACATGGCCGACGCGCCCTCAGGCAATGATGGCGATGGCGGCCGTTCCGATGAACCCTCTCAGAAGCGTTCCAACGATGATCGTCGTGATGATCGTGGCAGAAGTCGCAACGATCGCAATGACCGCGATGGACGGGACCGGGGCGGCAGCCGCGACCGAAACCGTGACCGTGACGACAAGCCGGTTGACAAGCCTGGCCGCAAGGTTGTCTCGTTCGAGGACGAGTTCGAAGCCGGGAACTGATCCGACACTTCGGATGGAAGAGGGCTGGCTCGCGAGAGCCAGCCCTCTTTTCTTGCCATCTCTCGATCCGTCCAGACAGCGACGTCTGGACAGGGAGACCGATTGTTGAGTAGCGCAGTATGCAATTATCGTGGGGTGCCAACGTGAGGGAGCACCACGATATGTATCAGCCAGAACTCGAGACGATGCCGAAGGCGGACAAGCACCGCTTGCAGAACGACCGGTTCGTGTCACTCGTTGAGCGTCTCAAGGCATCCGAGGTGCCGTATTGGCAGGCCAAGATGACCGGTATCGGCGAGATCCGCACCATCGATGACATCACGAAGTTGCCGTTCACGGTCAAGTCCGAAATGCGCGACACGTTTCCGTACGGGATGTTGACGGTTCCCGTTGGTGCGTGCAACCGGATCCACGCTTCATCGGGCACCTCAGGCAAGCCAACCATTGTCGCGTACACGAAGCACGATCTGTCTGTCTTTTCTGAGGTCAATGCCAGGGTGCTCGGGTGTGCAGGTGCTCACCCAAACGACGTCTTCCACATCGCATACGGGTATGGCCTTTTCACCGGTGGTCTCGGTCTACACGGAGGTGCCGAGCTGTTTGGCGTGACCGTGGTGCCAGCCTCGGGTGGAAATACGGCCTTCCAGGTTGAGCTGCTCGCCGACCTGGGGGCGAGGGGGTTCTGTGCGACGCCGTCGTTCTCGCTGCTGCTTGCCGAGCGTGCAGAAGCAGCGGGGCTCATGGACGAGATCAAGGTTGAGTACGGGGTCCTCGGAGCGGAACCGTGGTCAGAGTCCATGCGGACCAAGATCGAGGAAGCATGGGGCATCGACGCCCTTGACATCTACGGGCTGTCGGAAGTCATCGGCCCGGGCGTTGCGATGGAATCGGTCGAAGGCAAGGGAGCGCCGTTCGTGTTCGACGACCACTTCTATCCCGAGATTGTTGATCCCGAGACGGGCGATCCGGTGGAACGTGGCCAATACGGCGAATTGGTTCTCACGACACTCACGAAAGAGGCACTTCCCGTCATCAGGTATCGCACGGGTGACATCACACGGTTCATCGATGAGCCGTCGCCATGTGGCCGGACCTTCCAAAGGATGGATCGGATCACGGGTCGCTCCGACGACATGTTGATCATCCGTGGAGTCAATGTCTTTCCTTCTGAGATCGAGGCAGTGATCCTTGCCGAGCCCGGAGTTTCGGGCCAATGGGCAATCGTGCTTGACAAGCGAGGAACGCTGGTCGAGATGTACGTTCGGTGCGAGCTCGCCCAAGCCGACGACATCGCCCAACGAGACAGCATTCGTGAACGGCTTGAGGCTGCGCTGTACACACGGCTGCGATCACGGACATCGGTGCTGATCGGCGACCCCGGTTCAATGCCGAGACCCGAGACCGGAAAGGCAAAGCGGGTCTTCGAGCAAACTGATGACAGCGACCCGCTCCTCTGAGATTTCACATTCCAGATTCCGGAAAGTTGATCTCGATAATTGTGGAGTTTCTCAGTATGCAACTACTGTTGTAAATGCGCCAGGGATGGGAGCGCGGCAACATGTACCAGCCAGAAACAGAGACGATGACCAAGGCGGACAAGCGCCGTCTTCAGAGCACTCGGCTCGTGGAGCTTGTCGATCGACTGAAGGCATCGGAGATCCCCTATTGGCGGGACAAGATGGCCGGAGTCGGCGAGATAGGGTCGATCGACGACATCACGAAGCTCCCGTTTACGACGAAATCCGAGATGCGCGATGCATTTCCCTACGGGATGTTGACGGTTCCGGTCTCCGCGTGTAATCGGATCCACGCGTCATCCGGCACGTCTGGGAAGCCGACGATCGTTGCCTACACGAGAGGCGATCTCGCCGTCTTCAGCGAAGTGAATGCGAGAGTGCTCGGTTGTGCAGGAGCTCGCCCCAACGATGTGTTCCACAACGCCCACGGGTACGGGCTCTTCACGGGGGGTCTTGGGATCCATGGGGGTGCCGAGTTGTTCGGTGTCACGGTGGTTCCCGCATCGGGCGGCAATACCGTCTTCCAGGCAGAGCTCCTGGCAGACCTGGGTGCCCGTGGTTTTTGCGCAACGCCGTCGTTCTCACTTCTCCTCGCCGAACGGGCCGAAGAGGCGGGACTCATGGATCGGATCAAGGTCGAATACGGCATCCACGGAGCCGAGCCTTGGTCCGAGTCGATGCGGACCAAGATCGAAGCGGCGTGGGGAATCGATGCCCTTGACGTATACGGTCTCTCCGAGATCATTGGTCCGGGAGTGGCCATGGAATCAGTCGAGGGAAAGGGCGCGCCATTCATCTTTGACGACCATTTCTTTCCCGAGATCGTCGACCCCGAGACGGGCGACCCGGTCGACCACGGCGACTACGGAGAGTTGGTCATCACAACGCTGACGAAAGAGGCACTTCCCGTCATCAGGTATCGCACTCGCGACATCACCCGGTTGATCGATGAGCCGTCGCCATGTGGCCGTACATTCCAAAGGATGGATCGGATTTCCGGTCGAGCCGACGACATGTTGATCATCCGTGGGATCAATGTTTTTCCGTCGGAAATCGAATCGATGATCCTTGCCGAGCCGGGAGTCTCGGGTCAGTGGGCAATTGTTCTCGACAAGCGAGGGACGATGGTGGAATTGGTCGTTCGTTGCGAACTCGCCGGGGCAGACCGCTTGCCCCAACGGGACAGCATCCGTGCACGCCTCGAAACCGGACTTCATTCACGGCTTCGGTCGCGGACGTCGGTGCTGATTGGTGACCCGGGCTCAATGCCGAGGACCGAGGTGGGGAAGGCCAGACGCGTCTTTGAGCAGGTCGATGACCGAGACCCGTTGATGGTCTGATATCGGTATCTAAAGAGCTGTGAGCTGAAAGCTGTGAGCTGAAAGCTCCATCAGTCCAGGACGAACGTGAGCTTCATGTCGACGCGGAAGTGCTTGATCGTACCGTCCTCAGCAAGTTCGACCTTGTGCTCAGAAATCCATGCGCCGCGGATCCCTTCGACCGATTGCTGTGCCTTGACGATGCCTTTTCGGATGGCATCCTCAAAGGATCCGGGAGAAGTTGATGTGATCTCGATCACCTTGGCAACTGACACGTGAGACGCTCCTTTTGTTGGTTCCGTCTGTCGTTGAATCTACAGGGGTCACGGCGATTCGCCCAGTCGGGCTGGACTCGTGACGCATGACTTGCCAATCGAACGTATGTTCGATTATGCTACCCTTCCGGCGGAGGGCGTCACGCTGGTGAGTCGAACAAGAGGACCCAGTCGTGGTTGCCAGCCTGCAGCAAGATGCGTACCCAGGGTATGAACCGACCGTCACGGTCGGCTCCAGCCCAGAGAATGACGGTCGAGGGGTTCATGAGGCTGAGAAGATCTTCACGCTCGGCCCGGGGCAGGTTGCTGGCCTCTCGGGAATTCCAGGCTCCGGGCTGACTCGTCTTGGGTTGGCACTTCTTGCTCCCTATGCGAACAAGGGTTCCCTGGCTTGTATTGATGTTCGTGGATGGATGAGTCCTACCGCTGCGTGGGAGATGGGAATCGAACCGGAGCATCTGGTCGTCGTACGCAACGGGGACATCGTCACCTGGGGAAGAATTGTGGCAACCCTCCTTGATGGCGTCGGAGGGGTCTACGCCGAGATTCCTTCAGGGATCAAGGCTGCATCACTCCGCAAGCTCGTCGCCAAGGCACGCACACAGCGCACACCACTGGTGCTCCGTCCCGTCATGGGTGAGCTCCCAAGTGGGATAGCTCACCTCCACCTCAAGGTCAAGGAAGTCATCTGGTTTGGAACGGATGCTGGTCATGGACGGCTCAGAACGAGGAGAACTTTGCTTGACGCATCAGGCAAATCGACGCGAGGCATGGAACGAACAATCGAAGTAGAGGATGATGGAACGAACGATCTGCGTGTGGTATCCCACATGGGCCCTCAGACGTCCAGACGTTTCGCTTGACCAGCCAGCCCAGGCGGTGGATACAGCGAACAAGGTTGTTGCGCGCAACCAGCCAGCAGCCGCATTGGGTGTCGCAGTAGGGATGCAGCGCAGGTCGGCTGAAGCCATCTGTCCGACCATCGTGACCGTCGTCAGCGATCCAACCGCCGACATGGCTCGGTTTGAACCGGTCGTTGCTGCAATCGAGGCGATCGTGCCACGGGTGGAGATTGCTTCGCCTGGACTCCTGTTCCTTCCGATCGAGGGAGCGGTTCGCTACTACGGAGGAGAGACGCCCCTTGTTGAACGGATTTCCAAGGAGCTGGCCGAGTTTGACGGTGACCATCGCATCGGATTGGCTGCGGGCCCGTTCGCATCACATCAAGCAGCACGGAAAACAACGATCAAAGCACCGGAGTTGATCGTCGCTGACGACGCAGCCTTTCTTGCGTCTCTCGATATCGGAACGCTGACGAGCGAGGATCTTGCCGCAACATTTCGATGGCTCGGTATCACCACCCTCGGATCCCTTGCAGAGCTCCCCAAGCAGGCGATTGTGTCACGCTTTGGCAGAGAAGGCATCGACGCCCAGCGTCTTGCGCGAGGACTCGACCGCATCGTCGATCCACGGGTAATCCAAAAGGATCCTTCTGTTGAGTCCCATTTCGACCCGCCACTCGACGACTTTGAGCAGGCATCCTTCTCTGCGAGGAATCTTGCACAGCGGTTGATGTCTGGTCTGGCTTTCTCGGGGGTTGCTCCCCATCGGGTGATCGTGACAGCAACCGCAGGGGATGGGACCGTCAGGGCACGGACGTGGCGAAGCAGCGACCCCTTCAACGATCAGACACTTGCTGACAGGATCCGTTGGCAGCTTCGCGCTTGGATCGATGGTGTGTCATCGGGCATACGGGGCGGTCTCGTAACACTTCGACTTGAGCCAGCTGATCTCTCCGGTTCCGGGAGACAGATGGCCCTGGAGGAAGACGCCAGATCCTTTGAGGAGATGCAGCGTGCATGTGTGGAGGTTCAGGCGATTGCCGGTGCTGACAATCTCTTGGTGGCATCGCCCCAAGGTGGGCGAGATCCAGGTCAGCGAGTGCACTGGACGCGGTGGGGCGATGTCCCTGCGCCTCATCCTCGTGACCCGCAGGCTCCGTGGCCGGGTCAGATCCCATCTCCTGCACCGACACTTGTTCCACCAGATCCCGTCCCCTTCGAGGTGTCATGGGCGGACGGCATGCCAGAGCATGTTCGGTTGAAGAGCCGCTGGGTACCGGTGCTGTCATGGGCAGGGCCATGGCGAAGCGTCGGGAGGTGGTGGAGTGGGGAGTCATCGGCAGATCGCTATCAGATCGTCACCTCAGTCGGTGCATATCTCTGTGAGATCAGAGACGGAACGACCTATCTGATAGGTGTGTATGACTGAGATAACCGATTTCCGATGACCGACGACCGATGACCGAACTCAGAAGTCAAAAGTCCAACTTGTTGGACTCCAAGCAACCCGATGCAGTCGGGTTGCCGACGTCAGACGTCGGAGCGGCTCTGGAGTTCGTTGTAGGACTTGGTTATTGCTTCTTCGGTCGTGCGCATCAGGGAGGTGAGGTCGTCCCTGTTGGTGAGATCGGCGGTTTCGATGGGTGGCAGGACGCGAATCTTGGCCTGGCCCGGATAGCAGAGTTTGGATCCGGGGGTCGATATGCGATCGGTGCCTTCAATGATGACCGGGAGGATGGGAAGTCCGGTGTCGATGGCGATGCGAAACGCCCCCTTCTTGAAGGGAAGCAGCTCATGGGCGTCACTCCGTGTCCCTTCAGGAAACACGATCAGGGAATAGCCGCGTTCTGCCGCGAGCTTGACGCCATCGTTGATCGCCTGCCGGCTCGAGCCTCCTGCCTGACGATCAACTTCGATGATGCCGATCCTGCGCATGGCAGGTGCCACGAGCGGGATCTTGAACAGTTCCTTTTTTGCAAGGAACCGCCCGTCGATCGGCAGAACAGCAAAGAGCAACGGAATGTCGAATGTCGAAAGGTGATTGGAAACCACGACATAGCGAGTATGGGGATCGACATGCTCGATGCCTTCGACGGTGAGTTGAACTGGCGGTATGTGCAGAAAGGTCCGTGCCCAATGCTTCACGATCCGCTCAAAGATCGGCGCGGCCGGTCGAAAGATGCCGTACACGATGATGAATGCGGAGTAGACCAACGTGAGCACGAAGAACAGAGGAATCAAGACGAACGTGCGGGCAGCTGCAATCAACGTCTTCGACATGTCGGTAGCGTAGACGAGATGCGGAAGGCGACCACGTGAGGCGGATATCAATCGACGCGGCGCAACGAATTGCGCTGGGAGCGCAAGGCTTTGGTGACCCTCTGCCGACCGGTCGCGTTGACGTGCGCCATTTCCGCCGGGTGATGAATCGAATCGGACTGGTGCAACTCGACAGCGTCAACGTGTGTGTGCGATCGCACTACATGCCGTTCTATTCACGGCTCGGGCCATATGACCAATCAGCCCTTGACACGTGGCTGAACTCCAGTGGGGAGCACTTCGAGTATTGGGCCCACGAGGCAGCAGTGGTTCCGATCGATCGATACCCGCTATGGCGATGGAAGATGGCCGAGATGAAACCCTGGCGGCGGGCTGAAGCCCTTCTGGAGGCTCACCCGGAGATCCTCGACGATGTCATGCGTCAGGTCGTTGAGCACGGTCCGTTGACCGTACGAGATCTTGACGTTCCAGCGACTCGAACCGAATCGTGGTGGGGCTACGGGCCTGGCAAAGTAGCCCTAGAGGTGCTGTTTGCGAATGGTCATCTGACAGCGCTGAGGACAGGAAACTTTGTTCGTCTTTACGACATACCACATCGCAGCCTTCCTGAGGCCGTCCTGACGACGCCCGAGATGCCCGAGGAGGAGGCCTATCGGGAGCTTCTCACAGCTGCGACCCGGCACCACGGGATCGGCACGGTTCACGACATCGCCGACTATTTTCGGCTGAACATCCCGAAGGCTCGTCCGATCATCGAGTCCCTTGCACGGGAGGGAAGAATCGTCGAAGTCAAAGTCGATGGATGGAAGGGTCCGATCTATATGGATCCCGCCGCAGTGCGACCAAGATCCATCGTGACAACCACGCTTCTCAGCCCGTTCGACCCCGTGGTGTGGTACCGCGAACGAGCCGAACGGCTCTTCGACTTTCGCTACCGGATCGAGATTTACGTGCCGGAGCCCGAACGGGTACACGGCTATTACGTCCTTCCCCTGATGGTCGAAGGTTTGCTGGTCGGCAGGGTCGACCTCAAGGCTGACCGGAAGAACGCTGTCTTGGAGGTTCGTTCGGCGTTTCGGGAGGAGGGGACCGATCAGGATCGTGTCGCCGTCGCCCTCGCTGGTGAACTTCAACGGTTTGCCGGTTGGATTGGGCTCAAAGACATTGAAATCGGTTCGCGAGGAAACCTGATTGATGACCTCCGCCGCCGCATGTAGCGCTTCAGCCAATGTCGAAGGCGAGAACCTCGTAGCCGTCTGGGATGTCGAGGGTGTGGAACGTTCCTGCCGCCCAATCGACAAACACGAGATCGTTGGTTCCGTCGAGTCTCAGGACCACGAACCGGTCGTTTGTCGAGAACCCGATGGGTGTGAGATCGCGGCGGTAGGTGAGGTGGTGTGTGTTGCGCACGGTCGGCCCGGACACCTCCAGGTGGGCGGACCCGTTGGCGCCGCGGAAGTTGACGATCAAATCAGTGTTCGCGCTCATTGCAACGTGGGCTGCTGCCTCGTCCTCCATGACTCGCTTGTCGAAGAGGGTGCGGATGACATCACCGGATCGTGTGGCGAGATCGGCCTCGGTCAGGTGTGTGGGCAAGACACCGATTGGGGCAAGAATCATGGTCGTGGCCGAAGCCGCAGCGACCAACCCCGGCTCAGAACGCACCAATGCAGCATCGGTGTTCGACCTCCACACCACAGATGGTGCCCCGTCATTGAGTAGGAACCCTTGCGAGTCCCAGCGAACAAGCTCTTCAGCGTCGCTCACCGGTCCAACGGCGCTGATGTGCATCAGCGATCGGGTGAGTGGATCCACATTGGCCGTGTAGAGCATGGATGATTCATCTGCCATCTGTTGGATCCATGCAAGGCGACCCACCTCAGTTGCATGCCAGACGTGGCTCTGAACGCCGTGCAACGTGCCGGTCTCAAGATTCGTTGGGATGCCAAGCGACAGGTTGTAGGTTCTCGAATCCTGCAGCTTCTCGGCGACGGCGATGAACCGACCGCCGCTGTCAAATGAGGCTTCGTGAAATGAGGCCTCAGCGGGCCGGAAGTTGAGAATGATCTCTTTTGGGCGGATGAAATCGGGATCCCATTGGAGTGCAGCGGGACCGTCCTCACTCGACACGATCAAGGTGAGGCGATCCTCGATGTCCGGAATCGTCTCATTGAGAGGCAGCCCGAAGATTGTCGTCGTGGTGGTGTCGCCACCAGCTGTGTCGGATGCAGTGGGGTTTGCGAACGCTGGCGGGGGTTCGTCGTCCTGAATCGCTCCGAATCCTGCGACGGAACCGAGGATGATCGCAACTCCGAGTCCCGACAGCACGATGGGGAGCCAGGGATGACGTGTACCAGACGTCGTGTGCCGGTCGAGCACCTCACCCCGAAACAATGATGGGTCACCATCATCGATGGGGATCGGCCGTACCCGCTCATCGTCTTGCTTGTAGCGCACCCAAACAGATTACTGAGTTGATGCCATGGTTCCTACCGACGATGCGTGTCAGGATGACGGTATCGTGGCCGTTCTCGACGGGAGCACTGGTGGCTGACATTCGGACGGAAAAGCAAGCAATACGCGACGCGGTGCGCGATGTTGCGCGTGCCGTGCACTCAGACGCCGTTGTGGAGCACCTCAAATCCTGGCCACCCCTCCAGGGTCGAGCCGTGACCTATCTCGCCATGGGGGACGAGATCGATCTCTCGGGGCTTTCAACGCTCAAACGATGTGAGCTCCTCGCCACACGAATTGATGAAGACAACGCTCTTGCCATCCATCGGCTTGTCCCTGATGGGCTGGCGCGTCATCCCTATGGGTTCGACGAGCCAAGCGTGACCAGCCCGGTGGTGGCGTTCAACGACGTTGACGTCGTACTTGTACCCGGAAGGGCATTCGACCTTTCCGGCAACCGGCTCGGTCGTGGCGCTGGTTACTACGACAATCTACTGTCTCGACTCCCGCGAGGGGTCATCCTCGTCGGTATCACGGTGGACGCGACCATCGTGGAGAAGATACCGACAGCGCCACACGATCAGCGCGTCGATTGGCTTGCGACCGAGTCAGGAGTTCGCCGTGTGGGTCCGAAGCTCCCCGAGAGCAGCGAGCGGTTTGTTGACGCCGCGGTTTCGATGGGTATTGCCGCGGCACCGATCCGGTTTCCAGAGGGAACCAAGACATCCCAGGATGCTGCGAACGCAATTGGCTGTGATCTGGGCGCCATCGCAAAGAGTCTTGTGTTCCTTGCAGACGACGAGCCTGTTCTCGTGATCTGCGCAGGTGACCGGCGTGTCGATGAAGGCAAACTCGCCGCCACGATCGGCGCGGCCACGGCGCGTCCCGCTCCCTTGAGCCAGGTTCGTGCGATCTCAGGTTACGCGGGAGGAGGAACGCCTGCTCTCGGGCACCGATCACCAATGCCGGTTGTTCTTGATGAGAGCCTTGGCCGCTACCGTTGGGTCTGGTCTGCAGCAGGAACACCAGAAACGGTGTACCCAGTGTCGCTGGAACGGCTCATCGGAGCAACACAGGCGCGAATCGCATCGATCACGACGGAGGATTAGGAGATGCCAGATTGGAAAGCCAGCACGGCGCTCGTCGTTGTAGATGTTCAGAAGGGCTTCGACGATGCCACCTATTGGGGTCCCCGAAACAACCTTGAGTGTGAGGACAACGTTGCGCGCCTGATCGAAGCATGGCGTAAGCAGGAATGGCCGGTCGTGTTCGTTCGGCACGCGGCGCGAGAGCGGACGTCTCCTCTTGCAGAAGGATCGCCTGGTTATGACTTCAAGGACGTGGTGACGGGGAAACCCGATCTTCTCATCACCAAGACCGTCCATTCCGCGTTCTACGGTGATGTCGATCTCGACGCCTGGCTCAAAGAACATGAGATCACCGGTGTGGCGGTGTGTGGCATCCAGACAAACATGTGCTGTGAATCGACGGCGCGCATGGCCTCAGATCTCGGATATGAGTTGATCTTTGTTCTCGACGCCACCCACACCTTTGACATCGTGACACCAACTCACAAGGTCTATCGGGCGCGGGAGATCGCACGGCATACCGCAGTGACGCTCGAGGCCGATTTTGGCTCGATCATGCGGACCGTTGATCTTTGCGGGTAGTTGCCACTAGGGCTGCAGGGAGATCGCCTGCTTCTCGTCAATGGAGAGCGTGATGGGCGCCCCGACGGATGGTGGATCATCCGTCAGAAACGACACCTGGTCTTGTGAGCGGGCCAAGGCAACGGTCACCCTGTATCGACCATCTGTGAACGTCGTCTCAACCACGACACCGCTGTGGCCCCCACCAGGAGCACGACTGATCGCAGTAACGGGGAGGGACAGGGGGGCACCACTTCCGAGTCCGTCAGACACGATGTTTGGATGACCGATCAAGCGTGCGACGGTCACCGTTCCCGGATCACTCCACACCTCTTGTGGCGAACCGATGCGTGCAACAGAGCCATCCACAAGAACTGCCAACCTGTCAGCAAAGGCGAACGCTTCCCCTCGGTCATGGGTGACGTAGAGCGACGTTGTGCCAAGATCGCTGACAATGTGACGCATCTGGTCGAGCAACGACTCGCGCAGTGCAGAGTCGAGCGATCCGAGTGGTTCGTCGAACATGACAACCGAGGGCTCGGGGGCCAGTGTTCTGGCTAGTGCAACCCGCTGCTGTTCACCACCTGAGAGCGTTGCTGCATTTCTCGACTCGAAGCCCCCGAGCCCGACAAGGTCCAAGAGTTCTCGTGCCCGCTCCATGCGCTCTGAGCGGGCCATCCCTTGCATACGGAGTCCGTATGCGACGTTGTCGGCAACGTTCATGTGGGGGAAGAGCGCGTAGTCCTGAAACATCAACCCGATGGGGCGCTGGTGGGTTGGGAGCTGTGAGATGTCCTCGCCATCGATGATGACGGAACCCGAACAAGGAACGATCCCGGCGATCGCCCACAACAGACTCGACTTGCCCGAGCCCGAAGGTCCCATGATGGCGAAGCGCTCGCCGCTCGCAATCGTGAGGTTGAGCGAGTCAAGAGCAACGGTCGATCCGTAGGTGACGGACAGATCCCGTACAGTGAGGCTCACAGTTCGCCCCGTTGATCGGGACGTATCGAATCGATGATCACGATGGCGGCCGCTGTGACCATCATGAGGATCACACTCATGGAGAGTGCAGCGCCGAACGGCGACCCTCCGGGTCTTCCGAGGAGTTTGAATATGGCGATCGGCATCGTCGGGGAGCCCGGGCGTGCGATGAACGCTGTGGCACCGAACTCGCCCATTGAGATGGCAAACGCAAACGCACCTCCGACGAGAATTGCCCGTCCGACGAGTGGAAACTCGACGGACCACCACGCCCGCCACGGACTGGCACCAAGTGTTGCAGCTGCATCCTGGAGCTGAGCCTGTATCGATCCGAGTGTTGGCGTCGTCGTCCTGACGACGAACGGTATCGCGACGAGGGCATGGGCAATGGGGATCAGGATCAGTGACGCTCGCAGGTCGATCGGCCAGTCGAGTGCGACAAGGAACCCGAATCCGATGGTCACCGCGGAGGTGCCGAGCGGCAGCATCACAAACGTGTCGAAAACCGATGACACCCGACGTGACGAGTAGGTGAGTGCAGCACTCGCGACAACGCCGATGAAGAGAGCAATGAGACTCGCAATCGCCGCGAATCGGAGGGAGTTGGCTATCGCTTCGATGGGATCAACGAACGCTGCGCTCTGTGCGGGGAGACTCGCCAAGGAGGAGTAGTTCCCGAATCCGAGTCCTCCTGAAGGTTCGACGAAGGATTTCCACACGAGCACCCCGATGGGAATACCGATGATGGCAATCATCGACGCCAGGATGCTCGACACGAGCGCCTTTTCACGTCGGGTCGTCGGCTTGGGTGGTCGAGCGACATCATGACGAAAAGCCACTGCCGTTCTGCGCTGGTATCGACCGTAGAGGATCAGCACCACCCCGACACCGATGAGCTGGAGGACGGCAAGTGTCGACGCGATATCGAGACGCAGGAACGCTGTGGCCTGCCGCCATATCTCGACTTCAATCGTCGTATACGTGAGGTCGCCAAGGAGAAGAACCACGCCAAACGAGGTGAACGAGAACAGGAAGACCAGAGCACTTGTTGAAGCGATTGCCGGTCGGAGCAGAGGAAGTGTGATGGTACGAAGCACGGTGGCGGGCGAGGCGCCGAGCGTCCGGGCCGCCTGCTCAATGGCAGGGTCGATACGTTCCCAATAGGCCCCGACACCTCGTACGACAATCGCGTAGTTGTAGAACACGTGAGCGATCAGGATGATCCACACGGTGCCGGTCAGATCGACGCCCGTCGCGCCCCGAGGACCGACCAGCGCAAGGAACGCGGTGCCAACCACGAGGGTCGGGAGGACGAACGGGATGAGTGTGACCGCCTTGAGCAGCCGCTTTCCTCGGAAGTCGAAACGTGCAAACGCCCATGCCGCTGGCATGGCGATCACGACGGTGAGGAGGGTTGAAACGGTCGCTTGCCAGAGTGTGAACCATGCGATTCGCTGGAGGGTTGGGTTACGGAGCACGTCCCAGACGACCCCGAGGTGGATCGATCCATCAACCGTGAGCCCGCGGATCGTGATCGAGATCACCGGATAGACGAAGAAGTATCCGAGAAACAACGCGGGAACAGCGACAAGCGCTATCCGGCCAAGTCTGGATCCGGCAGACATTGGCTCGGCAGTCATGGGCCCAGCAGACTTGGGCTCAGGGCGCCGGTCTATGAGCGGGCGATCTGCGTCCACTCTGTTATCCACCTTTCGCGGTTCGCGTCGATCGTGTGTGGGTCCATGATCACGGGCGCGTCAGGGAACACGGTGTAGTCGGCGTACACCTGGGGAAGTGTTGCCCGTGAGTTTGCCGGATAGACGAACATGTTGAGCGGGATGTCGTTCTGGAATGCCGGGGACAGCAGAAAGTCGATCAAAGCGGCTGCGTTTGACTCGTGTTTGGTGCCCTTGAGGATTCCCGCATACTCGATCTGGCGGAAACACCCCTCGGTCATGACACCGGTGGGCGCCTCGGTGAGTTCGCTGTCGAGCATCTCAGCCGGCGGAGATGACGCGTACGACACCACAAGCGGACGATCGCCACCAGATTGGGAGAACTGTGTGTAGTACGCCTCAGACCAATCAGATGTGACAGATACTCCGTTTGCAAACAGGTCGGTCCAGTAGGCCCTCCAGTCGTAGTCCGCTCCTTCGGGATAGGTAGCGATCGTCGCCATCAAGAAGGCAAGTCCCGGCGAGGAGGTAGCCGGATCCTCAACGACGAGGAGATCCTTGTATGTGGGATCGACCAGGTCGTCGAGGTTGTCGGGAATCGGAACACCTCGACTCTTCATGCCCGCGATGTGGTAATTGACACACACATCTCCGTAATCGATGGGTGTCGCGAGATCGCCTGCAACGAGAAGCAGTTCGGACACATTGTCGATGCCAGCTGCCCGGTGACTGATGAAGAGGTCGTTGTCGATCGCCCGCGAGATGAACGTGTTGTCAACCCCATAGATCACATCAGCGATCGGGTTGTCCTTCGTCAGGACTGCCTGGTTGAGCATGGTTCCGGCATCTCCACCGGTTCGCTGCACGACCGTGATCCCGGTCTGACCGGTGAACTCGTCGAAAACACCATCGGAGACCGCGAACGATTCATGTGTCAGCAGTACGACCTCGTCCGGCTTTGATTCCGACGAGCATGCAGCGGCGACCAGCATCATGCCGACCACTGCGACGATCAAACCCGTCGCTTTTCTCCTGTTCTTGGCTGTCTTTGTCATCGCAATGGGGTTCCTTCCACGATCACGAGCATCGCACCTGTGTCGATCGACACGCATGCCTGCTCGGCGTTGGTTGTGTTGCTGAGTCCCCGGGAGGACCCTCGTTTGAGCGTGTCGTTGCGCAATGGCCACAACAGCCCCTCCACCGATACGCCCGTGCAATCGGTCAGGACGACGAGGGACACCGTTGTACCGACGGGTGCATTGATTTCGATGGTGCCGCCATCAACGAGCGGATGAACCGATCCGGTCGCAACATGCCACGTAATGGCCATGTTTCGCAGCCGCTCGTGGGTCAAGGCGGTCGCGACGCCAAGGAGGTGGCCGGTGCGTCCTCCTTCACCGCCATAGATGTCGAGTTGCGAATATTGACGATCGATCACGGCATCCAACGCCAGTGAGAAGTCCGTGTCGTCCTTGTCCGATGGGTGACGTTCGATTGTTGTCTCAGAGGATTCAGCCGCCGCGAGGCCAGCTGGAGAGATGGAGTCGAGGTCACCCACCAGGAGGTCGATGTGATGGCCCAGTCCAACAGCGTGGTCCCAGCCTGAATCGGCGGCAACGACAAACACGTCGGGCTCGGGGGAAGGTCGGGTACCGATGTCACCGCCGGCAAAGATGATCGCCCGAGTGGTTGAGGGTTCGATCGGCTCCACCCCTTCCTCCGCTGGGATTATCCAGTCAGGTTCAACGGGTCGATGGCAGTGCAGGTTGCAGAGCCACCCTCTCAGCACGGTATCTCCGAGCTCCCCGGTGTGGTAGCTCCAAGCATAGCCGGGCGCGTTCGCAGCTCACACGGTTGGCTGAAGCGCGGGAGCCAACCGCGAAGTGTCAGTGCTGGGCTTGTGTGCTGTCGATCTGGGCCAGCCAAACCTCAACGAGTTTGTCAGCGACCGGTCGTCCCACCGATGCAAAGAGGAGATGGCCCTCGGCTGAGGCATGAAAGAGGTCACTTGCGAACATCTCTGGGTGTTCGTCAAAGGCAGGGTGCATCACGTTCCACGCGTTGGACTTGATGGCGCGCGGGTAGTTCGCTCGTACACGTCCGATCGCGTGGTCGATCGCGCGTGCCCGGATGCGTGCCACCCCTCGCATCAATTCGGGGAGACGGGGGATCGTGCCGAGATCACCGACACCTGAGAGCCCGACCGACGCAACGTTGGCGTGGAGGCGAGCAACGATCCGGTCGTACTCGGCCTCAAAGCGCGGGATGGGCGTGCCACGGAGGGCATCGTTGGAGCCGACGGACAGGTAGGCGATGTCTGGCTTGAGTGCGATCGCCTGATCCAATTGTGTTGCAAGGACGTCCCGTGCCTTCGATCCACCGGCGGCAACGCTGATGGCGTTGACGAAGAATCGTTCTCCCAGATGCATTGCGATCTGTCGTGGCCACGAGTAGTCGAGCGGTTCCACCCCGGGTGACGTTACCGAGCTGTCACCGAGGTAGACGATGGTGAGGGGAGGGGAATCGGGGTCTCCGAATCTGCCAGAAGGATCTTGGTTCTCCAGAGTTGGCAGGTCATCTCGTTTGATGGCGTGAGCCATCTGGCCAGCGAGGAGAGCGCCTGCAGCCAGGGGCGGTTTGATGATCTTCCAAGCGTTCATGCCCCCATTGTCGCGGGCTGTGGAGCTATTTGTGACGATTCGTGTCAGTACGGGCGTGGGGGTCGGAGACGCTGCCCGATGGTGCGAATCGTGACGGCCCCCAAGATGAAGCCGGTTCCGATGATCATGGAGCCGATCGCTTCGACCCAGAGGGCTGCGGGATCGTTGATTGCCACCCCGACCTGGGAGACGACGATGCCCCCGATGTAGAAGACCCACCACAGATCGGAGATTGTTGTACGCCGCATCGAACGCCACGAGGTTCCGATCGGTTCCAGTAATTCGGGTCGGGACATTCTGTCGACCTCGTTGATGACCAGCTTTGGGATCACAAAGTTTGCGAGCGGGATGAACCATCCACCGACTGCCCACCCCGGTGACCACGCCTGTGACTGTGCCCCGCGGGAGGCCGCTGCTTTGTAGGCATGGTTGAGCCAGATGATCAGCAGGATGAACACCACCAATCCCGAGATCAAGGCGATACCGACAACCCCATCGCTCACGTCAGCAAGATCCAAGACGTCGGCAAGGCTGGTTTCTCCGCCGTCGCGGAAGTCAAGCCACAAGGCGTACGTCGCAAAGTAGAGGGTGCCAGCAATCACGGCCAACACGCCGGTCGCGAGTTGAAACCCGAAAAGCGTGCCGGTGAGGCCGGCTGAAACGAAGCGACGGCCATCCGATGGTGGTACCTGCTGGCCAGAGAGCTGACCCGGTATCGGTGCCCCGTAGGGTGCGGCAGGAACTGGTGTCGGTTCTTGGGGAGGTGGTGGGGGCGTTGCTCTGCTCTGTGGTGGATACCACTTGCCATCGGAGGCGAGCCACCAGTCGTCACCCCTGGGACGATCACTCATGTCGATCACTCATGCAGCGACTCTAACGGAACGAGTGTGGACGGCACCGCCGACTCCAGGCTCGCTGTCACACGTTGAAGCGGAAGTGCATCACGTCGCCTTCTTGGGTGACGTAGTCCTTGCCTTCGAGGCGCCAGCGGCCGTGTTCCTTGGCGCCGGCTTCGCCCTTGCCGGCGATGTAGTCGTCATAGGAGATGACTTCGGCGCGGATGAAGCCCTTCTCGAAGTCAGTATGGATGACTGCCGCCGATTGGGGTGCCGTTGAACCTGCCTTCACCGTCCAGGCCCTCACTTCCTTGTCGCCTGCGGTGAAGAACGTCAAGAGGCCAAGCATCTCGTAGGCCGCCCGGATGACCTTGTGGAGCCCCGGTTCTTCCAAGCCATATTCTGCAAGGAGCTCGGCGCGGTCGGCCGGTTCAAGAGTTGCCATCTCGGCTTCGAGTGCACCACAGATCGTGACGACAGCAGCTCCCTCCGACGCTGCATGATCGACAACCGCTTGTGTCATCTCGTTGCCAGCAAGCCCGGCCTCGTCCACATTGGCGATGTACATGGTGGGCTTTGCGGTCAACAGAAAGAGATCTCGAACGATGAGACGTTCCCGATCGGTCAAGGACATCGTCCTGACAGGATTCCCTTCGCCGAGGTGTGCGTTGATGCGCTCCAACACCGCGACGGCTGCTTTCGCATCGGCATCGCCGGACCGGGCCTTCCGTCCCTGACGGTCGAGGGATCGTTCGACGGTCTCGAGATCTGCGAGGGCAAGTTCGGTGTTGATCGTTGCGATATCCGAAAGGGGATCGACCCTGCCGTCGACATGAACGACGTTGTCGTCCTTGAAGCACCGCACCACATGGGCGATCGCGTCGGTCTCGCGAATGTGGCTCAGGAACTTGTTGCCGAGTCCCTCACCCTCCGCGGCACCAGCAACAAGCCCAGCGATGTCAACAAACTCGACCACCGTGGGAATGGTCTCCTTCGGGTTGACGATCACAGTCAGCGCATCGAGGCGAGGGTCGGGAACGATCGCGATTCCTGCGTTCGGATCGATCGTGGTGAACGGATAGTTTTCAGCAGCAATCTCACCGCCAGTGAGCGCGTTGAACAGCGTCGACTTACCAACATTCGGTAGTCCAACAATGCCGCATTTGATGCCCAACGGTCACTCCGATGCTTTGGGATGTGAAACAGGAAACAAGCAGATCCGGTGGATCGCTCGTGTCGAGATGATACGGACAGGCTCGGCGAATGCGGCGTCGAGGTTCACGATCGAATCGAGGCACCGAATCGCGAAATACGGCGGTGGTTCGCGAATGTGGCCGCTATTGCGCGATTTCCGTTGCTATGTCGCGAAAGAACGTGGTTCGCACCCCTTGCAACCGACCACCCAGAGGAGTTTCCTGAATGTGGGCATAGATCTGGGCGACGAGCGACATTGGGAAGAGCGCCATGGATCCGTTCAGTCATCCGGACCTTGCACAGATCGGTCGAGCCCTCAGATCGCGCCTCGACGACACCCTTGACGCCGAGCAGGAGGCTGCGCGGTCAGCGGCCCTCAGGCGCATGTCCCTCCGCGATCGACTGATTCTGTCCGAGGACCGGCGTGAACGGGTTGTTGTTTCAGCAGTCGATGGGCACACATACACCGGAATCGTGCACTCGGTCGGCCTCGACCACGTGGTGCTCGAGGACGGGTCATCTGCAAGGTGGCTCGCCATCGATCACATCGTTGCCATGGAGGCGCGCTGATGGCGGTGAGCGTACGTCTCAACGAGTTGTCAATGCCATGGCTTGATCGAAGGCGATTGGTCGGATTGGCCCTCGCCGCACTAGCGGGGTTCCTCGTTCTGATGCTGACACAACCAGATCCTCGGGTCGGCATCCTGGTCGCGGCAAACGACCTGGTACCGGGCCGAGCGCTCACACAGGATGATGTGGCTGTCAGATATGTTGCTTCATCTGTGGGCCTGGTGGAGGGAACAACGATTGGAGACCTTTCCGAATGGTCGCTGCGTGCACCGATCGATGCCGGAGAACCGCTCATCCCGTCCAATCTGCAACCACCTGAGCTGTTGGCATATCCAAATGTGATTGCCCTCTCCCTCGACCAATCCCATGCAGTACTCGGAAGACTTGTCGCTGGAGACAGAGTCGACATCTACCGAACCTCCGACCGAGGATTGGAGTCGGCGCCGGTCACCGAGCTGGTTGCAACCGGCGTGTACGTGGTGGAATCGCGCCCTCCAGTCGAGGGCGTCAACGCCGATCGTGTCGATCTTCTCCTCGCCGTGGATGAGAACCTTGCACTTCTCCTCGCGGGATCGACTCGTGATGGTGAGATCGACCTGGTCAGGATTGCACCATGACGGTGCGGGTTGCCACGGTGCTTTCGGCAAGGGAGTGGGAACCAAGCCTCGTGGCATACGCCAGGGATACCGCAGCGATCCGTGTCGTTCTCAGAGCGTTCCAACCCCGTGACATTGAGGCCCGAGCCGAAGAGATCGATGTGATCGTCGCTGGCGGTGAAGTGGCCTGGGTTACACCACACCAGATCGCAGCATGGACTCATCTGGGGTGTGCAGTGATCGGTATCCATCCATCCGGTGATGGCCCAGCTGCCTCGCTGCTTGAACTTGGGGGCGCCGCGGAGGTGCTTCCCGACGATGTGGATCTTGCGGCTCTGATTCAAGCGATCCGATTCGTCGCGCCCTCGACCGTCGCGACGCCGTCGGGGAGTCGGGGTCATGTAATCGCTGTTGTGGGACCTCGTGGCGCGCCCGGTTGCACCGAGGTTGCATGTTCGATTGCGATGACACATGCTCAACGGACCAAGACGGTGTTGATCGATGCAGATCTGACAGCGCCAGCGCTGGCAGTTCGTCTCGGGGTTGCGCCGAGACCTGACATGACTGATGCCGCAGACATGGTTCGTTCTGAGGGGACATTCGATCGGTCCTGTGTCCGAAGGGTTGGACGATTGGATGTCGTCACGGGGTCACATCGAAGCGGAGAGCCGCCCGTCCGCGAACAAATGCTCGTCGGACTGGTTGAGGCTGCAGCGTCAAGCTACGCGACGGTTGTGCTTGATGTGGGTTCCAATCCGCTCTCAGACGCCCTTCTTGACGCCGTGGATGCTGTTCTGCTCGTTGTCGACGCGACGCCCGTCGGAATCGTTCGCGCCGCCCAAGCGATCAGTGACTGGTTCGGCCCAACACCCCAAATCGTGATCAACAAGACGCAAGCGCAGAATCGCAGCGAGACGGTCGCTGCGGTTCGTCGCTGGACGGGACTCGACCCGGTGGCTGTGATTGCTGATCGTGCCAAGGTTCGACGTAATGCAGCCAGTGGAAAGCTGCCGGATCGAACATTTGTGAGGTCACTTGCACAAGTGGGTGTTGGCCAATGACCGTGGACGCGGCCCCGGATCGGTTTGGATTCCTGACCGAGATGCTTGACGACCCTCTCGTCGAGGAGATCATCGTCCTTGGGGGCATGCGTACCTTCATCGTTCGAAACGGCGTAAAGGAGCTTGCCAACGTCGTGGTCGATGCCAATACCGTACGTCGTGTCGCCGACCAACTTCTCGTCGGGACGGGTCGCAGGGTCGACCAGGCGAGCCCCATTGTTTCAGCGCAACTTGACAACGGAAGCCGGGTACACATCACGGGACCACCTGTGACACACGCCGACCGGATGAACATCCAGATCCGCAAGTTCGTCGTAACCGCAGCATCGCTCGACGATCTCATGTCTCGTGACGCCTTCCCCGAGCATGTCGGAAGAATGCTCCGTGACGCGATTCGTACCGACAAGACCATTTTGGTGGCTGGCGCGCCAGGTGCTGGCAAGACCACCCTCGTCAACTGCCTGCTTCGTGAAGTTCAACCGAGTCGGCGCGTCGTGACGTGCGAGGAAGTGTTCGAGATCGATGTTCCGCTGCCGGACATGACCCAGATGCAGACGCGGGACGCCGGACTCGACGGTGGTTCCGAGATCTCTTTGCGGGATCTTGTGCGAGAAGCGCTGCGTCAGCGTCCCGATTGGATTGTCGTGGGGGAGGTACGAGGGCCCGAAGCACTCGACATGTTGATGGCACTCAACGCGGGTTGCTCGGGGATCGCCACCATTCACGCAAACTCAGGTCGAGAGGCTCTTGAGAAGCTGGTGTCGTACGGTGTGCTTGCGGGCGAGAACATCTCCATCCCATTTCTGCGTCGAACGGTCGCCTCTGTCGTCGATCTCGTCGTGTTTCTCAGGCGCGACGCGTCGGGCCGATACGTGGAGGAGATCCTGTCTGTCCCACAGCAACTCGACGGGGATGTCTTCACCGTGGAGCAGAGATATCAGCGAGGTGGCCTCAGCACGAGACAGGTGGTTTCGCGGTGAGGGGTATCGCCGTCCTTTCAGCTGCTGGAGCTGTTTGGGTTCTTACGGGTGGTGTTGTTCCACCCATGGCTGGATATCGACCATCGTTGAATCTCCGATTGGTCTTGTACGGCGTCGGATCGGGTTTCGTAGGCTTCGTTCTGACGTATGGGCTGTTGGGCACGGTTGTACCAGCCACAGCATTTGGTGTGCTTGCTGTCACCATTCCGTTCCAGATTGCTGGTTCGCGCGAACGCAAGTGCCAGGCTGCTGCTTCCGCCGCGTGGCCAGACCTCCTCGCACACATTCGGTCCTCGGTAGCGGCGGGCCTCACGCTCCCTGACGCCTATGTGGATGCCGCCGAGCGGGTAGGGAAGCCCTTTTCTGAGACGATTGAGGACGTTCGGAGGTATCTCTTGTTTGGTGGCGGATTCACCGAGGCAATGAAGATCGTCCGAGATCACGCAAACGACCCCACCGCCGATCGCGTGACCATGACTCTCATCGTTGCCAACGAGACGGGTGGACACCGGGTCGGTGAGGTCCTTTCGATGTTGAGCGCTTCTGTCGCAGGGGAATCTCGACTCAGAAGTGCTCATGATGCCGCGATGACTGAACAACGCTGGACGGCGGGAGTGGCTCTGGCGGCACCCTGGGCAATTCTCGCCTTGTCGATTGCCACGAATCCCCAGGCGTCAAGTGCCTTCGGTACTCCGACCGGTGGCATTGTTGTTGGGATCGGACTGGCTCTGACGATCGCTGGCTATCTGCTTGCCCGCAAGCTTGCGGCGCTATCCGACGCTCCGAGGATGTTTCGATCATGATCGTTGCTGCCCTCGTCGCAGCTACTGCAACGTTCCTTGTTGTCGTGGGAGGAACGCCAGAGGTGCTCGCCGACCGTCTTGGGCGCTATCTGATGCCTGAAGCACCGGTCGTGATACCTCCTTCATCGATTGGGGGACGAATGCCGTGGCTGTCTTCAGCCATGGCCGGAGGTCTCGTCGGGACCCTGCTCGCACAAGGTGACCTGTTCTTGTCAGGAGCTGGTCGATCGGTCCCGGCCTTGACCATCGCAGGAGCCGCTGCGGGCTACTTTGTTTGGTCCGCACGCCGAACGAATGCCCAGCAGCGACGTTCTCGCCGTCTCCGATTTGAACTCCCGATCGTCTCGGATGCGATTGCACTCCATGTCGTGGCCGGTGACTCGGTTTCCTCTGCGATTCGGACCGTCGTCTTCGAGATGGAAGGTGTTGCGATTGAGGAACTCACCGAGGTGATCTCACGTCAGGATGCAGGGGAGGGGCTTGCGTCGAGCTTGTTGGCAGCGGCACGAACCACCGCCCACAGGGATGGCCGACGTCTCTATGAAGCCCTCGGTCACGCCCATGAGTCTGGAGGCCGACTTGCCGTAATGCTCGGTGAGCTTGCCATCGACTTTCGGGCTGGCATCGAGCGGGACCTCTCCACCGAAGGTGGGAAGCGTGCGGTTGCCACGTATGGCCCTGTCTTGGCACTCATGGTTCCGACCGCGCTGCTGTTTCTCTTGTATCCGACGCTTGTCGGACTCAAGGAACTATCGGGTACACAATGACCACGAGAAAGGAAGGAAGGCGACATGTTCGACAGATTGATGCGTTACAAACTGAGAAGCCAGCGAGGTGCCACCACCGTCGAATGGCTTGGATTGGCGACGATCGCCGTTCTGGTGATAGCGCTCCTGTTGCCGCAGGTTCGCGGCACGGCAGGAGACATCTGGAACAACGTCGCTGGCGAATTCGGAGGGTTCTTCGGCTAACGCGGAGAATCGAAGACGATGGATCAGTGACTCTTGAGGGTTTGGCTTCGATGCTTGTGTTCTTTGTCGTGCTCACCCTCATCGTGCAGATTGGTTTTCTCGTTGTCGTGAGAGGTGCTGCCTCTGCCGCCGTCGAGGGTGCTGTGCGGCGTGCTGGAACGAGCGGTGATCTTGCCGTGGTCCAGGAACGACTCGGTCGTGATCTGCGTGCGACGGTTCCAGGAACGATGGATGCCGAGGTCTCGGTGACGTCTGATGGGCGGCTGACGAAGGGGTCAGTCTCGTTCGATTGGGCACCCCCGGGACCGAATCTCATTCCGATCCGGATCTCCATCACTCGGACTGCTCCAGTTGTTGTGCCGCCGTGACCGACGGGTCGATACGTGAGGAGAGCACCACGCTCGGCGAGAGGGGCGCGACCCTTATCGAGACGCTCGTGCTCGCGTTTGCCGTTTTGTTGGTCACGATTCCGTTTCTGCTTGTCGTCGTTCGTATGGCCGAAGCCACGGATGTCGTTGCCGATGAGGCTCGAGCCGTGGCCGTTTGGTACGCCCGACACGGAGAGATGCCCGGAGGAGATCGTCAATCACAGATTCGAGTCGAACTTGAGGGAGAGACCGTACGAGTCTCGTCATCCCTTGACGTGGAGCTGATCGCTGTTGGCGGGTCGAAAGTGCAGACGACCGTGTCGACACAATTTGAGATGCCGATCAGCCCCTATCGAAGCAGGCGCTGAAGGTGGCGTTCACATTGCCAGCACGCCGTGAGGATGGCTCATTGCTCCCCCTGTTTGGAGCACTGCTTTTCACGTCCTTCGTCATGGTCACCCTCGTTGTGGAACTTACCCTGCTTGGATTCGCATACCGATCCGCGGCGTCAGCCGCAGATGCCGCTGCAGAGGCTGGTGCCGCGATGCTTGCTGAGGATCGAGCCTACGCCGACGATGTCGCGCTCGATGTCTTGCGTGCCAGAGACGAATCCATCGCCGTAGGGACTGCCCTTGCCCGTAGCGGCGCTGTCGTCGAGGTCGATGCAACACCACTCCAGGTTTGTGTCACCGTTCGTGACCGGCAACTCCCGGCAACGCTCAGCGTCCTCGGTGTGTCCGGCATCGATATCACGGTCAACACCTGTGCCGAACCGCGAGTCGGATAAACGGCGAATTCGTCAGGTTCACGACACTCTCTGCATCTAGGGTTGGCATGTGACAGACACGCTGACACCGCTCATTGAGGCATCGGATCTTGCGGGACTGATGCGACACATCGACGCGGTGTGTGAACGCCGTGCGTGGGATGAGCTCGGCGATCTCAGGGACCGATGTGAGGAGGCGGTCGAGCGCGGCAAACAGGTATGGGCCATTGCACAATTCGCCGAGTACCGGCTCGCGCTCGAAGCGCCAGTAGCCGTCTCGTTTGAGGCAGGGATCTTTGCAGACGGTCGAGGACGGTTCGCTCTCGGACCCCTCTGGGAGGTTGCAGCTTCAACCCACCCGTGGGTTGACTTCGCTCCTCACGACCTGGCACCGACGGTAAAGGCGATGATCGCCCATGAACGATCCATCCGTGGTGACACCGTTCCCAGCGATGGGATCGACACCCATGTCATTGCCGCCCCGTTGCAGCTCCAGTCCTGGGAGCCGGAATATCCGGTTGCCATCTACAAGTCGGACCGCGCCGTCTTCCCAGACGACCTCTTCGACATTGACATGGAATGGACCGATCTCCCCGACTCCGACGATCCCCAGGACGAGGACAGCGTATGCCACGCATTGATGGAGCTCGTGAAACCTTGGTGGGAGGACTCCCTCGGGAAGGCCGAAGCCGTCACGGTCGATGGGACGATCGAGATGGGAATCCGTGCTCTCGGACCGAGGCGTGCCAGAATCGCTGACGTCGATCCGTCAACCGCCATGGAGGCGATGGTATGGGCTGGCGCGAGCGGTGGGGGTCACGGACGTCGACGGGGAACACCAACAGGGCGCGCCGGTGCGTGGTGGGTACTCCTCGAAGCGCTCGGCTACGACGAACCGCCTGATGACCTCTCGGTTCTTGGGGACGAGGCCGACGAACTTCGGTGGGTCCTCTGGGACCCGGGAGACCGCATCGGGGGCTGGAACCTGCATCTCGGCATCGAGGACCCAGAAGACGAAATCGCGTGGATTCTCTCCGCCGTGGATGCCGTATAGAGAAGATTCCGGGCCGCGGCTCTCTGCTGTCTGACGTCGGCTATCCGACTGCGTCGGGCAGCTTGGGGTTCAGCAGCTGAACTCTTGACGTCAGTCTGCAGGCAGGTGTGGGCCGACTTCTTCGGCAAGACGGTCGACAAGCTCGACCTGCGGGCCGTAGTGAAGATCCGAGAAATGGCTACGAGCGACCCATTCGACCGGCACTCCAACACGGTCGCGTAACGTGCCGATGGTGTGGACGATCTCTTCTGGCGACCCGCCGACGATGCGGCTACGGACCCGATCTGCCATGTCGTCCGTCAGCGGTGGGGTTCGAGCAATCGGCCCTCCACGCGTCACGGAATCCTCCATGTCGGTGTACTTCCAGATCTGGTGCCACACGTGGTCAAGAATCTCGTCGCGATGGCCCGGATACATGACGCTGTAGTGCATCCATCGGAAGCTGGCGGGATCCCTCCCGATCCGTTCCATCTCCTCCGTCGCCGCTGCGACCTGGGCAATGAATCGTTCGGGAGAGGCATTCGACAAGAACCCGTCTGCGTAACGGGCTGCGCGCCTCGCGGCTGCATCGACCGATCCTCCCACGATGATTGGAATCGGGGCCGAGGGAACTGGCCGAACCGCCAATTCGGGATAGGCATACTGATCGCCTTTCCATGTGAACGGTTCGCCTGTCCATGCCTTGGGGAGGAATTGGAGGATCTCCGACATGGCCTTTCCACGCTTGGTGATGTCAATGCCGAACGTTGCGTATTCGGTCTCGGACCAGCCAAGACCAAGGCCAAGGAGGAGCCGCCCCTGCGAGATCAGCTGAACCGTTGCAGCATCTTCGGCAAGTCGAATCGGGTTGTAGAGAGGAGCGAGCACCAGGCCGGTTCCGATCTGCATGCGAGAGGTGACCGCCGCCATGGCTGCGGAGGTCACCAGCAGAGACGGCATGTAGCCATCATCAACGAAATGGTGTTCGGTGGTCCACGCCGACGCGTAACCGCGACGTTCAAGGTGGACGGTGAGTTCGATCAGCTCGCGGTAGACGTCCTCCCACGACCGTGGATCGTCAGGTGCACGCTGACCAGAAAGCAGACCGAATCCGAGGTTCATGAGCGCAATCTACCGATTTCCGATGACCGATGACCGATGACCGACCTCTGACGTCTGACTTGTGACCTCAGACGGCGAGGGCTGTTCGGGCCAGATCCGGATCACTGACGGTCACCGCGAGGTGGTATCCCTCAGCGTCGGTGTGGAGCAGATACATCGAGTCGATGTTCACACCAGCCTTTGCGAGGCCTTCGGCCATCGCAGCCAACCCGGATGTTCCTCGGGGTACGAAGGTGTCGAGGACATCGGTCTCGTCATATTCAACGCCAGCGAGTTGAAGGACGCGGCGGGCTCGAGCGTCGTTGTCTGCGATGAATCGCACATGGGATTGGCCCATATCTGCGATTGTTGCGAAGGCCTCAATGCCGACTTCCGCATCCGCCAGCATTCGGGCGAGTGTTGCCAATTGGCCCGGGGTGTTTGCAAGGCGAACAGAGAACTCGGTCATGGTTCAACCTTACGCCACCAACACGCAATGCGAAACCGAAATCACGATGACGGTGCCAATGCTTCTCCCACACAAGACATCGAACGTATGTTCGATTAGGATGTGTGGATGAGTCGATATGCTGAGCTGCACTGTCACACGAATTACTCGTTCCTCGATGGTGCCTCGTGGGCGGGCGAACTCGTGGCACGAGCTGCCGAACTCGACTATGAGGCGCTTGGCATTACGGATCACGACGGGTTCCGTGGTGTCGTTCAGGTACATGCGCACGCTTCAACCATCGGCCTTCCCGTTGTCTATGGAACCGAGATTGGTATGCCTGTCGGCAGTCCCACTCCAGACAATGTCTCAGCATCCGAGACATCAATCACGCCACTTCTCAAACCGGTCGACGAGATCGTTCCGATCACCGGTGCGAACGATCTGACACGAAGAGGTCGCATCCGGCGTATGCACGGAGCCAAGCCCACGGAACGTCGCGACACCGACCACCTCGTGCTTCTTGCACCGGATCCAACCGGATATGCGGCAATCAGCAGGCTGGTGACGCGAGGACAATTCCGCGGCCAGAAAGACGCACCGCTGTACTCATATCGTGATCTCGACGAGGCAGCGCGCGACGGTTCCTTGGTTGCACTCTCGGGCTGTTGGCAGGGAGCAGTGCCGCGTGCTGCTGCCGCTGGTGATCTGTTTGGTGCCATCAAACAAGCTGCCCGCCTCAAGGATATCTTTGGAGACCGATTCTTCATCGAGTTGACACACCATGGGCTTCCCATGGACGACGATCGCAACGACCTTCTCGCGGAAGTCGGAGCAAGGTTGTCGATACCCGCGGTTGCAACCAACAACGTTCACTATGCCTACGGTCACGACGCAGACCTTGGTGAGGTGCTTGCGGCCATTGGAGGTCGACGATCACTTGAGGTTTCTGACGGGTTTCGCCCTGCAACTGACCTCCGTCACCTGCGAACACCTGACGACATGGCTGTCCAGTTCTCGCGATACCCCGGTGCGGTCGAGCGCGCAGCAGACCTTGGCAAATCCCTGGCGTTTGATCTCGACCTTCTCACCCCAGAGCTCCCCGACTTCCCGATGCCAGGTTCATTCACCACCGAGGATGAATATCTCGCATCGCTTGTGTACGAGGGAGCAAGGGAGGTCTACCCGGGTTCAGAGAACGGTATCGATCCGGGAGCACGTCGGAGGCTTGAGCACGAGCTCGGGGTGATCGAGTCACTTGGGTTTGCCGGCTACTTCCTCGTCGCATGGGACATTGTCCAGTTCGCCCGCAACCGCGACATCTATTGCCAGATCAGGGGATCGGGTGCTGACTCGGCCGTGTGTCGTTGTCTGAAGGTGACCCGTGTCGATCCGATCAGGCTCGGTCTCCCCTTTGAACGTTTCCTTTCGCATGAGCGGGGGAGACCACCCGACATCGATATTGACTTTGAAGCCGAACGACGCGAGGAGGTCATTCAGTACTGCTATCGACGTTACGGGCGCGAACGGGCGGCGATGGTTGCCAACGTGATCACCTACCGTGCCAAGTCCGTCCTCCAAGACGTTGGGAAGGCCTTTGGGCTGACACAGGCGCAGGTCAACGGACTCACGAAGTACCTCGACACAAGGAACCCGAAGGCATTGAGGGAGGTTGTGGATCTCCCAGAGGGCATGACCACAGACCACATCTTTGACGTCTGTCATCGTCTTGACGGCTTCCCACGCCATCTCGGTATCCATTCAGGTGGCATGGTCATCACTCGGCGACCGTTGTGGGAGACCACTCCGCTCGAATGGGGGAGGATGGCTGATCGATCGGTACTTCAGTGGGACAAGAACGACACGGCCGTGATGGGGCTCGTCAAGTTTGATCTTCTTGCCCTCGGGGCTCTCAACGCACTGCATCTGTCGGTCGACCTCATCGCGGACATCCATGGAATCGACATCGACCTTGCACTGATCCCACAGGAGCCCGTTGTGTATGACATGCTCACGCGGGCAGACACGGTTGGCATCTTCCAGGTTGAGTCGCGTGCACAGATGGCGACACTCCCCAAGATGAAACCCCGCACGTTCTATGACCTTGCCGTTGAGGTCGCCCTCATCAGACCCGGGCCGATTCAGGGCCAGTCGGTGCACCCATATCTGCGCAGACGCAATGGCGAGGAACCGGTCACCTATCTTCATCCGTCTGCTGAACCGATTCTTTCCAAGACCCTTGGTGTCCCGATCTTTCAAGAACAACTCATGGAGCTTGCACGGGTTTGTGCCGGGTTTTCACCGGGGCAGTCAGATCGGCTCCGTCAGGCGATGACCCACAAGCGATCTGACGAGGAGATGGCGAAGCTGCGTGATGAGGTGTACACGGGGATGCGCGCCCATGGAATCATCGGGAAGCCTGCCGATGACTTGTGGGAGAAGCTCCAGGGCTTCGCATCGTTCGGATTTCCCGAGTCGCACTCGGTGTCGTTTGCCTACATTGTCTACGCAGCCGCATGGCTCAAGTACCACTGGCCAGCAGAGTTCTTTGCAGGGCTCCTGAATGCACAGCCGATGGGGTTCTACTCGCCGAACTCGCTTGTTGCCGACGCTGTGCACCATGGCGTGAACGTTCTCACCCCCGATATCAACCATTCGATCCACGACTGCACGATCGAGCCGTACGATGACCACGCACCTGATATTGCGACCTACCTTGACGGGGGATGGCGACGGGGGATGGGTGCGCTCGATGATCCTGTTCGTATCCCGGTCGCCCTCAGACTCGGACTGCGATATGTCCGTGATCTCGGTGAGTCCGACATCACCCGTATCGAAGCTGCCCGCCTCACCGGTGGTTTGTTCACCTCACCTGAAGACTTTGCACAACGAACCGGTCTGTCTGTTGTGAGTCACGAAGCACTGAGTGCAGCAGGTGCCTTTGGTTCGCTTGGGATCGACAAACGAGATGGCATGTGGCTTGCAGGCGCCCTGTCGGATCTTGGACCGGGTCGACTGGCACTCGGGAACGGATCGGCGATCCCCGATCTCCCAATTATGGATGCCCTCGAGACTCTTGAGGCAGACCTGTGGTCGACCGGGATTTCACTGACACACCCGGTCTCACTCATCAGGGATCAACTCAAAGCGGCGGGTGTTGTGGCGATTGGTGACGGACTCAGAGCGAGAAAGCACAATGCCACCATCACCGTTGCTGGGATCGTGACGCACCGTCAGCGTCCAGAAACAGCCCATGGCGTCCGGTTTTTCAACATCGAAGACGAGACGGGAATCATGAACGTGATCCTCATGCCTGCCGTGTGGGAGGCACATTACGAGGTTGCCCGCAAGGCGGTTGGCGTGGTGATCGATGGCACGCTCGAGTACCGCGATGGGGTCACCAACCTCGTGGCGCGTCGTCTCAGGGCGTGGCCAGCTCCCGAGGTTGCCTCAAGAGATTTTCGGTAGCAGGTGCCGTACATGGAATCGCTTCAAAGAATCGCTTTACTTGAACGGGATTGGCTCCGAAAGAACCCTTGGAGAACGACAGGAGGTACATGAGCCAGGCGTTTGCAGGAACGCTCCTGCTCCCGGGCGAGGAAGGTCCGGGGCTTGACGCCGTCCTCGAAACCGTTGAGAAGGACATCAAGCTCCTCGCTGGCGAGTCAGAGCTCGGATCGTGGGCCCAAGATGACTGCTCGATCACTTCGGTGGGACCAGGCTCCTTTGAGATGGTGCTTGGTGGCGAGGTGGTGCTGTTCACTCCCGATACCCCGAGGCAGTTCGCCGAAGCATTGGCGGCTTCTGCCGATTCCAACGCCACCTCAATTCCGCTCGCATCTCGCATCGAGTCCCAAAGCGAGGGAAACAAGAAGCGGCAGCCAGCAGAGCCGACAAGGATTGAACCGCTGAAGTCCGTCGCAAAGGTCGAGGTGCTCGGGGGCATGCTCACCGCAACAATCGTCGCCGTTTCGGGTCTTTTGATCGTTGCCCTGTTGATGTTGAGCGCCTCGCTTTAGAGGCTCTCTGATCGACAACCGATGCCTGCCAAGGCAGTACGCTTCTTGTATGTCAACGTCGTACTCAGAGTCAGATCTCCGCAACCGGCTGTCCTCCGAACAATTCGCGGTGACACAGGAAGCGGCCACGGAGCCTCCGTTCACCGGAGAACTCCTCCACAACAAGGCCGACGGCGTGTACCGCTGCATCGTGTGCGGTGAACCGCTGTTCTTGTCCGACACGAAGTTTGATTCAGGATCGGGTTGGCCGAGCTTCACCGACCCAGCATCTCGGGATGCTGTCACCGAGCATGTTGACCGATCGCATGGGATGACTCGAACCGAGACCACATGCAACAACTGTGGAGCACATCTCGGTCACGTCTTCCCCGACGGTCCCGGTGACAGTGGATTGCGTTACTGCATCAATTCTGCATCCCTTGCCTTCGATCCAGCGGACAGCGACGAGTAGCAGACGGCGACCAGCAGGTCAATCGGCTCTCAATGCTTCCGCAACGATCGCGATCGCTTTCTTCGTATCCGCTGCGTCGGCCTCCATGGAAAAGACCGCCCGGATCTCTTGGGGTCCATTGACCAGCATGGCAAGTCCATCGGTGAGGCACGCATCAACGATTCGACCGGGGTCCCGAACGCTGAAGTTCACGATGTTCGTCTGAACGGCATCAAGATTGACCGTCACACCTTCGATCTCTGCCACGCCGTGTGCGAACGTCTGTGCGTTGACGTGGTCCTCGACAAGGCGTTCGCGGTTGTTGTTGAGCGCGTAGAGCGCGCCGGCAGCGATGATGCCCGCTTGGCGAAAGCCTCCACCGAACATCTGCTTGAAGCGACGTGCCTCGGAGATGGTGTCAGCTGGTCCGCACAGCGCCGATCCGACGGGTGCTCCAAGACCCTTGGAGAAGCAAACACTCACCGTGTCGAACAGGGCTGCGTACTCGTTGGGCCCCACCCCGGAGGCTGCGGTTGCATTCCAGATCCGAGCTCCGTCGAGATGGCGAGCCATGCCGAGATCAACAGCAGTCTGGGTGACGTCGCGGAGCTGATCGATCGGCCAGATTGTTCCGCCGGCGAGGTTGTGTGTGTTTTCGAGACAGACCAGTGTGTGCGGGTCATACAGGTGTGACGGCATGGCTGGATGGGGGACAGGGACAACATCAACGAGCTGGTCGGTCGTGAACGTACCGAGGGTCCCTTGGATTCGGTTCAGTGTGACCCCCGAGTGGTGGGCTGCGCCACCGAGTTCATGGTTTCCGATATGTCCGAGAGCCTCGATCACAACCGAATCACCCGGCTGTGTATGAACTCGAATGGCGACCTGGTTGCTCATCGTGCCCGTTGGAACGTACATGGCGGCTTCTGTTCCCAACAGCCTTGCGACGTGCTCCTCAAGTGCGTTCACGGTGGGATCATCGTGATAGACATCGTCCCCGACGAGTGCGTTGGCCATGGCCCTGCGCATCCCATCGGTTGGCTTTGTGATGGTGTCGCTTCGCAGATCGATCATTGGTGCCTCCCTGTTGTGGGCCAATACAGGATATGCACCGGGGGGAGGCCTACTTCTCCACTACTCCTTGTGCAGAAACGTACGTGCCTGGAGAAGGGAAACGAGGGCACCACGCGATTGGGGGACGTCATCCCACGATGTTGCGTGCATTTCGATGTCAACAACGGTGGCTGTTCGTATCGCTGCCCGCGAACCGGTCAGGTGTGTCACCACCATGCCCCATGTTGGCTGGTGCCCGACAAGCATGATGCGACGGGCCGAGCCTCCGTGATGGGCGGCGACAGCGAGGGTCTCGAAAACACTCGCTCCGTAGAGATCGTCCTCAAGTACCAGACGGCTGTCCCACCCGCCGCTGATCCTTGCAAGCTCCGCGGTCGATCGTGCCCGCAGCGCCGTTGACGAGACCACCAATTCGGGTATCAGTCCGAGTTCGCGGATGACCACACCCATGCGTTCGGCTGATCGTTTGCCGCGAGTATTCAGCGGTCGCGAATGATCATCCGGCGATGCCACATCCCAATCGGACTTACCGTGACGCATGAACATGAGGTTGACCATTCAGGGATCGTACCAAATGGGAGCCTTCAGCCTTCAGCTCTCGCTTCCTGGAGTCGATCGACGACGAAATCGATGCAGTGGGTCAAGGCGGTGATGTCGCCAGGGTCGACATTGGGGAAGGTTGCAATTCTGAGCTGATTGCGACCGAGCTTGCGATACGACTCCGTATCGACGATACCGTTGAGTCTCAGGGCATAGGATACGGCATCGGCATCGATTTGGGGGTCAACGTCGATTGTGACCACCGTGGTCGAACGCAGCGTCGGATTCGACACGAAAGGTGTCATCACATCGCTGCCCTCAGCCCAGCGATACAGCCGACTCGACGAGTCCCGACAGCGCTCGGCTGCCCACGAGAGTCCACCACGATCCAGGACACCGCTGAGCTGACGATCAAGGAGATACAGCGTGGCGAGTGCAGGTGTGTTGTAAGTCTGGTTTTTCATCGAATTGTCGACAGCTGTGGCGAGCGAGAGGAAGGGTGGAATCCAACGCTGTGACCGTGCGATGCGTGCAATACGATCGATCGCTGCGGGTGACATGAGAGCGAGCCACAGTCCACCCTCGGAGCCAAGTGCTTTCTGGGGTGAGAAGTAGTACACATCGACGCTTGGTACGTCGAAAGGAATTGCCCCGACACCTGACGTGCCGTCAACAACCACGAGTGCATCGGAGAGACGCTCGAATGGTGCCGTCACCCCGGTGCTGGTCTCATTGTGGATGAAAGAAGCGACATCCACCCCGTGGACGGGGATCGGCGATGGAGCGTCCCCGGGAGGCGCCTCAAGAATGATCGGCTCTCCGAGGTGGGGCGCGCTCTGGACCGACGTCGCAAACTTGTGGGAGAACTCGCCACAGACAAAATGTGCAGAGCGCTCCTCGATGAGACCGAACACCGCAGCATCCCAGAACGCTGTTGCACCCCCAACGCCGAGCACAACCTCATACCCATCGGGAAGATCGTAGAAGGCGGCAAGGCCGCTTCTGATGCTGCCAACCACAGACTTGACCGGGTCGCGGCGGTGACTGGTTCCCAGAAACGTCGATTCCATGCCAGCAAGATCATTGACGAACTCGTTCTGGATCTTTGATGGGCCCGATCCAAACCGCCCGTCACCGGGCAACAGATCAATTGGGATGGTGCCAGGTGGGATGATGAATGGGGGGTTCGCTGACATGCCTATCGTTTCGCTCACAAATCACAACGACCAATTGGCAGGAGCGTAGCGGTAGTGAAACAGCCCAAACCATCTGGAGCCGAATCTGTATCGCAGCGGGCGATGGCCGTCCAACCGTCAGCCACCATGGCCATCACCAATCGAGCGAGCGAGTTGAGGGCCCAGGGCGAGCCGGTCATCGGCTATGGGGCGGGTGAGCCGGACTTTCCGACACCGCGTCCCATCGTAGAGGCAGCAATTCGGGCTGCCTCCGATCCTGCATCCCATCACTATTCGCCTGCCGCCGGACAACCGAAGCTTCGCGAGGCAGTTGCTGCCAAGACACAGAGGGATTCCGGGTTTCACGCCGCCGCGTCACAGGTGATCATCACCAACGGCGGCAAGCAGGCTGTCTATCTCACCTGTCAGGCATTGATCGATCCTGGAGACGAGGTGCTTCTCCCGTCACCGTATTGGGTCACCTATCCCGAGGCCGTCACCTTGGCCGGGGGTGTGCCCATCCTCGTTCCGACCGAGGAGTCATCGAACTTCACCGTCACGGTAGATCAGCTTGAAGCCGCAACCACGGCACGTACCAAGATGCTGATTTTTGTGAGCCCTTCCAATCCAACAGGTTCGGTCTACACACGTGAGCAGATCGCAGCGGTCGGCAAGTGGGCGGCTGAGCGGGGAATTTGGGTGATGACCGATGAGATCTATGAGCATCTCATCTACGGCGATTCTGTGTTCAGCTCGATGCCTGTTGAGGTTCCCGAGATAGCCGATCGATGTGTGATCGTCAACGGTGTTGCCAAGACCTATGCCATGACCGGATGGAGGGTTGGATGGATGATCGCTCCGCAAGAGGTCGCGTCAGCTGCTGGTCGTATCCAGTCCCACCTTTCATCAAACGTCAACAACGTTGCACAGGCCGCAGCGCTTGAAGCCGTCACCGGGACATTGGAAGCCGTGGAGATGATGCGTGCGGCATTCGATCGGAGACGAAAAACGATGGTCGAGATGCTTAGGGGAATTGATGGTGTGACCTGTCAGGACCCAGGTGGGGCGTTTTATACGTTCCCGAACATGTCTGGCCTGCTTGGAAGGGATATCGGGGGTCAGGTCGCTACGACGTCCCTAGAACTTGCATCGGTGGTGCTTGACCAGGCCAAGGTGGCGTTCGTGCCCGGTGAGGCATTTGGCGCCCCCGGGTATGCCCGATTCTCGTTCGCGCTCTCCGACGACGACCTTGTCGAGGGACTCGGACGGCTTCAGGAGCTGTTCAGCTGACACCGCCGAACATCGCGTGGAGATGAGAGATGGCGTCGAGGTAGCCGGTCGTTCCACGGCCGACGATGACCGCTTCGGCGCGGTCGGACAACACTGAGTGGCGCCTCCACTCCTCGCGTTCGTAGATGTTCGATATGTGGACCTCGACGTATGGGATGTCCACCGCGACAAGGGCATCTGCGAGGGCGAGGCTGTAGTGAGTCAATGCACCCGCGTTGAGCACGATGCCATCAACCGTGTCACGAGCTGCGTGAATCACATCGATGAGTGCCCCCTCGTGGTTCGATTGAAACGAGTCCACCCCAATCCCAAGGAGATCCGCACGCGCCTGCCACTGTGCTTCGAGGTCGGCGAGAGTCTCCAACCCATAGATACTGGGTTCCCTCGTTCCCAGAAGATTCAAGTTGGGGCCATTGACGACAAGGATGTTCATGATCGTGAGTCTTGATCGTTTCCGTTGGGAGCGCAAGTATCGGCATGGCCACTGGTCGTTGTTGAAGGCGACGGATCGTGATCCGGCCGAAATCGGAGCGCTTCTTCACGCACGGTGTCGTGCAGCGTGATCTCCACCGTCGGTCTTCCCTGTGCCACCCTGCTCACGAAGGCCTCGGCAAAGTCCTGAACCGTGATCAGCAGAGCGTCAGCCACCGAACCGGTCACCGATGGGTTGAGCGGGAGATCGAGGAGGCGATAGATCGGAATGAGGACGTCGTTGATCGTCTCGCTGTTTGCCACGACAACAACGCCGCCGACGTGAGCCGCGTTGCGAATGAGGCGTTGTCCGACCCCCATGACCTTGCGCCCTGCGATGTGCACGCTGTACGAGCCTGGGCAGTATTCGCCCGGGATCTCGCCAACCACCCCGTGAACTCCGAAGGTCGCGAGGGTATCGGTGACCATCGTCGACATCTGCCGAAATCCGTCGTACATCGTGGCCGCGGGATCATCCACGGCCCGGGTCCAACCGAAGCGGAGCGTCATTTCGTGGAACACGGCCGCTCGACCCCCTGCGATCCGGACGGTTGGTTGAAAGCCGTGATCGACGGCCAACTGAACCGCATCGGCGAACGAGGGCGAGGTGGTGTCGTGCTTGCCGAATGCAACGATCCGCGATGTCGCTCCGATCTCGAACGTCTCTCCCATGTCTCCGCGACCGACTGCGGCAAGAATGGCACGAGAGGTCGCCGTGTCGAGCGGACCATCGCCCGAGAAGGCGTTTGAGAATACGGCGAGCGGTTCGTCGGTCATCGGCGCCCAGAGTAGGGATGATGTCGGTTGGATGGATTCCGTGCCATCCTTCTGCTGTGAAACGCCCTGTAACCCTCTTCATCGCCGGTGCGATCGTCGCGGCCACCACCGCGGCATGTGGTGAGGCAGGAGTTTTCGACGGTGCAGGTGAATGGACGCGTGCATTCGTTCAGGGAGACACAACCACCACCGTGGAGCTCCCGTCAATCGATGCTGGCGTATCGGGTGAAGCAGCCGTTGGGGCCGCCGATGTCGTGTGGTACAACGATCAGAAGGATCCGCAACACCGTGGGGAGCCAGCTCAAGTGATCGCCGATGTTTGGAATACACGTATCGGGAACAGCCGATTCGTGCAGGCTTCCCGTGGCGAGATTGCCGATGCACTCCCGGCCCTGAAGTTTCCCTCCTTGGTACCGAGACAGGTACGGTGGGTGACCAGCCAACTCGTGTATGACGAAACAACCGCAACACTTGATCCCAACACGTCGGCAGCGTTCGGACTGTGGACAACCGAGCCGTATCAGTCCGACACGGGACGGATTGGCGTGCTGCGAGTCGGCGTCGCAGCGAGCGAGACCGCTTCTCAGCAAGGTGAGATCACGCCGATCGCTGTCCCCGATGGGATCAGCCTCGGGTGGACAGACACCTCGATGCGATATGAGCTGTTCTGCCGAACGGAGATCTCCCAACAGCTTTGTATCGAGATTGCCGAATCTGTGAAGCCTTTGTCAGAGTTGTTGGTGCGCTGATGCACAGAGGATGGGGCGCCTACCTCAAGCTCGACGAGAAGCAGCCGAAGCCAACGGTCGACCGCGTCCTGCTCAAGCGTGTATTGAGATATGCCACCGGTTACCGACTTGAGCTCATCGTGGTGGTCATCACCATCATCGTGATCTCGGGGCTATCACTCCTGCCTCCGCTCCTCATGCGTGGGTTGATTGACACGGCGATTCCCGATAGGAATCTCACGCTCGTGACCTGGCTCGGTCTTGGCATGATTGCTGTCCCGCTCATCAACGGTGCGGTCGGAGTCGCACAACGTTGGGCGAGTGCCTCGATGGGCGAGGGAATCATCTTCGATCTTCGTAGGCAACTCTTCACCCACCTCCAAGGCATGTCGCTGGGGTTCTTCACGAACACCAAGACCGGGGAGCTGATGTCAAGGCTGAACTCTGATGTCGTGGGAGCACAGCAGGCTGTGACGAGCACGTTTGTCACGCTTGCAGCGAACGTCTTTACGGTCGTGGCCACACTCGTCGTCATGCTCAACCTTGAGTGGCGGCTCACACTGTTGTCACTCCTCATCCTTCCTTTGTTCATCATTGCGTCTCGCAAGGTCGGTGGGCGATTGCGTGACATCCGCCGCGAACAGATGGAGTCGAATGCAAACATGAACTCGGTGATGCAGGAGACGCTGTCTGTCTCCGGTGCCCTGTTGGTGAAGCTTTTTGGCCGTGCAACCCATGAAGACGCACGATTCGCCGAGTTTGCAGGTGAGGTGCGGGACTTCGGCATCCGACAGGCGACGATCGGTCGGTGGTTCTTCATGGCCCTCGGTGTCGTGTCGGCGGTGGGAACGGCACTTGTGTTCTGGCTCGGCGCGTATCTGGTCATCAACGACGAGTTGACTGTTGGAACGATCGTCGCGCTCAGCGCCTACCTCGGCTCGCTCTATGGGCCGCTGTCGGCCCTGTCGACCGCGCGTGTCGAATTCACCACCTCGCTGGTGTCATTCGAGCGTGTGTTCGAGGTGTTGGACATGCCGGTCGATGTTGCAGAGGCCGATGATCCCGTTGAACTTGCCACCTTCGAGGGATCGGTGGAGTTCGACGGTGTGTGGTTCAGCTATGACGAGACGCTGGGCTCGGGCCTTGAGTCGGTCCGCAGGTACGGGTGGCGTGAAACAGGTCAAGTCGATGAGGTGCAGAAGCGTTCCCCCGCCGGTTGGGCGCTTTCGGATGTCTCATTTCGTGCCCAGCAAGGAGAGACGATCGCACTCGTGGGACCATCGGGTGCGGGAAAGACGACGCTGACCTATCTGGTTCCGAGGCTGTACGACACGACGAAGGGCCGTGTGCTCATCGATGGTGTCGATGTCCGAGACCTGTCATTCGAATCGATCGCCGGTGCGGTAGGAGTCGTGACGCAGGAAACGTATCTTTTCCATGACACGATCGAAACAAACCTCCGCTATGCCAAGCCCGAAGCAACGATGGACGAGCTGAGATCTGCGGCAGAAGCAGCCAACATTCTTGAGTTCATCGATTCCCTCCCAGACGGGATGCAGACCCGAGTCGGCGAGCGTGGATATCGGCTTTCGGGAGGCGAGAAACAGCGGGTCGCGATTGCACGGGTGATTCTCAAGGATCCTTCGGTACTCATCCTCGACGAGGCCACTTCGCACCTCGATGCGGTCTCCGAGGCGTTGGTTCAGGATGCCCTTGAGCGAATCATGACGAAGCGCACCTCGCTCGTGATTGCGCACCGGCTGTCCACGGTTGTGTCCGCAGACAGAATTGTCGTGATCGAAGCGGGTCGTATGGTTGAGTCCGGTACCCACGACGAACTCCTCGCAGCAGGCGGTCTCTATACCCATCTCTTTCAGACGCAGTTCCGCGAGGCAGCTCAGGGGTCTCCATGAGATCGGTTGCGACTCTCCTCATCGTGATGACGTTTCTCGCATCGTGTGCGAGCGATACCTCATTGCCGCTTGACGTCTACGCCGAGCAGGTATCGGCCGCGGCCGCGGCCTACGTCGAGGAATCACAATCGATCTCCCTCAAGTATCAAGGAGATGTCGAGCGGAAGGTCGCGGAACTTGCAGCAAGCGATGCCCCTGACGCCGTCGAAGAGGCGTTTGGAGTCGTGCGGGAGGAAACCGTGAGGTACCTCGCTCAACTCGATGACACGATCGGTCGGTTCCATGATGCCCTCTCGGGACTTGAGCCGCCACGTGATCTGGCCGTACCGCACCGTGGATACGTCGATGTTGTTGGGACAGTCCGCGACACTTTGCCCGCTCTCGGACTGGCAGTTGACGGGGCAACCTCGATCGAGGGCATCGGCCAAGTGCTCGCAGAGTCTGGATTTGCAGACGGTCAAGCCGTGTGGGTTGCTGCCTGTTCAACACTTGAACAGGGTATTCGGGATCTTGGGCGCGGTGCTGATCTCAAATGCATCAGGAACGATGTAGCGTCATGACCGCGAGATGTTGATCGAAAGACAATGATCGAAAAGACAATGACGGGAAGCCAATGACCGGAAGACACACGATGTGGGACGGCTCGCGCCATGTTGAGGTCGCTGTTCCTGTGAGCGGAGCTGACAATGTCATGGTCCCCGTCATCCGCGCCGTTGTGACGGATCGCTCCGGGGACCACATCTTGCTCCAGCGGCGTGACGCACCCGTCGAGTCCGTGCGTGGTCTCCTTGAGCTCCCGGGTGGACGATGGCTTGCTGGGGAGTCTCCTGCTGCGGCCGTGACGCGAGAGGTATTCGAGGAAACCGGTATTTCCCTCATCCAGGTCGAGGGCATCACTGAGGATCGCATCGATGACCGGCGCTCGGTCTCGACCATTCGTCCGCTCGTCGTCATCGCGGGAACGCAAGGTGCGTTTCCCGCAACACACACGGTGCTTGTGGCAGTCGGAGAGGGGACACCCACGCCCGAGCCGGGTTCCACGACCGATGTCAGATGGTGGTCGGTGGCCGACGTCAGGCACGAGCTTGTGACCAATCGTGGTGGGTTCGTCCCCTCGTCATGGGCCGCGCTCGTGGCCTACGTGACGATGCTGGACTCAACGATCTGAGCGAGGTCCTCGACATTTTCGACGTCGTCGGGATCCTTGCGAGCTTCTGGTACGACGAGGACCGCCTTCCCTGACTCAAGCATGACTCGACTCGATACCGACTCCCACGCGTCACGGTCAAAGATCTGTTTCGTCGCTCCCAAGATGACGACATCAGCTTGCAGTTCAGACGCCGCGCTGGATATGGCTGCAGCCGCATCCTCACCTTCGAGGACGAGAAGCTCACATGGGATTCGCGCCCTCTCAAGGGCAAGTCTGAGCGGCTCGGTCAACCGGTGAGCGCGTTCTTCGAGATACTGGGTCACCACGGTGTCATCGGGCGTTGCTGCATTCGTATCTCGTAGCGGGTGCCAGTCGCCCTGGTTGATCTCCTCAAGAAAGGAACGTGGTACTTCAACGACCGTTGCAATGGTCACCGAACCGGTGCCACCGATGAGATGACGGGCGAACTCGACGACGAGTGTCGGGCTGAGGGCCCCTGCGGTTGCAACGAGGACATGCATCGACCCGAGCATAGGTTCGTTTTCACGATCGTGCATCACTTTCAGCTTTCGGCGACGCCGGTGTTGTTCCCGGCCCGTGGTTGCGGGCCGTGCTCCGACCTCGTTGGTGGCGTGATCCGGATGTCGATCGATCACAGAAACCCTCGACCTCTCGTTGAGGGTGGTCGAAACCGTTGGTACCACTGGGCTCCTGGTCGATGTCTCGACCACCTGTTGAGGACTCAACAAATGACAAAATCGACTTATGCATGGTTCTATGGGTAAGACAGACAATGTGAAGTGCAGACGGCGGATGAACAGAGATCTGGAACCGGGAGCTGAGCGGTCAGTACGCCCTGGCGAGCTGCAGAGCTCTCTTGGCGTATTCACCGACTGCTTGGAGTCCCGTGTCCTCGGCATCCTGGCGCTGAACGACCACCCGACACCAGTCACCTGCCATACCCTTGATGACCTGGTCGGTGTCCTCTGGTCCAAAGCGCCATGCGGCATACAGCGGTCCCATCACCTCTACCCGGATTCCCGATTCCGGAAATTCCTCTCCAGCCTGCTCGAACGCAAAGGGGAGGGTTCGCTGCCCGAGGGACGCGATATGTCGAAGACGGGCGGTGTCGGCCAGAGGGTCAGGGTCTTCGTCGTCTTCGGGTGGCTCCGGGAGGGGTTCGATCCGTCCAAGAATCGCCATCTTGACATCAAGACCATGAGCCCACGTTTCCATCAGGCGAATTGATGCGAACGAACGCGCACTCATCTCGCCGTGAAGCCATGCAACGCGATCGGTTGCCTGCATCCGTGACAGTGCCTCGACGACATCGGCTCTCCCGAACCGCCACCACTCGATGATTTCCTGATGCCTGCGTCCGCGGCCCTGTTCCACGCCTCGTTGCGTCCATTCGTCGATGTCCGTGATGTTTTCCGTCTTGATTCGGGCAGCACCTTGCTCGAGGACTTCGGCAGCGAATGCTTCGGTGTATGCGAGATGGCTGACGGTGTCCTGAACGCTCCATCCCGCGGCGGCGGTCTCAAGCGCCCATTGGCGAACTCGCAGCGTCTGGAGGAATTGATCCAGTTGTTGCTGTTCGGCGACCAAGTCTGAAAGAATCTCGCGCATCGGCAGATTCTACCGCACGTGGAGTGCTTGCCGGACTCAGGGGGTGTCAGATCCGGAAGCATTCAGATCGTCGATGAGGGCACGAAGACGACCAAAACTGCGGCGGTTGAAATCGAATGAGATGCGTGGTAGATCAACAACGTCGTCGGTGTCGATCTCTGCCTGACTGGTCCCTACCTTGGTGATTGCCCCGCTCCCTATGATGTCGGCGTACTCGGATGAAAGGCTCGTGACCAGGTCATCGGGGATCTCGGAATTGAGTCGAAGGACCAGTTTCCCATTGACGTAGCGCTGTGAGTGGTAGATGCGGAAGAAACCGATGATCTCGTTGATTGCTTCATCGAGGTCGGCGGCCACCTTGTAAAGGTTGGCATCATGTGGGGAGATCATTCCCTGCTTCTCAAGCGTGTGGCACATTGATACCCAGGCGTCCCAGTAGTCGGTTCCTTCAGCATCGAGCATCACGATCGGGTGCATGTCGGACTTCCCCGTCTGGATCAAAGTAAGGAGTTCGAACGTTTCATCCATGGTTCCGAATCCTCCGGGAAAGAGGGCGAACGCGTTGGACTCCTTGACGAACTGCACTTTTCGGGTGAAGAAATACTTGAAGTTGATGACCTTGCCCGGTGAGAGGTACTCATTTGCCCCACCCTCGAATGGCAGCCGGATGTTGACACCGAAGCTCGCCTCGGTACCTGCTCCCTTGTTGGCTGCCTCCATGATCCCCGGACCGGCTCCGGTGATCACCATCCAGTTGTGCTCCTCGGCCATCCGTCGTCCGAATTCCTCGGCAAGCTTGTAGTTGGGAGCGGAGGGATCGGTTCGCGCAGATCCGTACACAGCGACCTTCCGATAGTCGCGGTAGGGATCGAACACCAGGAATGAATAGCGCAGCTCCTTCAGGGCGGTGTTCATCATCTTGACATCGCCTCGGTCGGTGTTGTCCTTCACGAGCTTGAGAGCTGTGTTGATGATCTCGTGAACGAGGTCTTTGTCCCTTGCTCCATTTGAGCCAACCGGGACGACGCGGTTGATGAGCTCGTCAATCTGGGCGTCGAGGGATAACGGGGTTGATTTGCCAGTCATGGCACACCAAGGTAGTTGTCTTGTGCGTTCGTTGTCACCACTGAGGCAGTACTGCGGCTCCGTCTGGCTTCATGCTGACCGTTGTGTCAGGAGTCGGTGTCGCTCATCGGTACCACCCGTTCGGCAACGTCCTTCATTCCAAGCCCGATCATCACAAACAATGCTCCCACCAGTATCGCCATGCCAGCAGTCCCGAAGGCGACGACCGATGTATAAAGAGATGCCTGCAGGTATGCCGACTGAGCCGCAACAGCGCGGAGAGGGTCGTCCTGGGCGAGCTCGGAGTAGTACTTTCCACCCGTTGCGTGCAGGGCATGCTCTTCGATGATCTTCGCTTGGCAGTAGGCACTGAACGGACCATCGACACGGTCGCCAGCGAGACATGACGCGTCGTCGGCAACGTTGATGTTTTGGTCCGAGAGGGTGTTGCTCACGATGATCCACGTTGTGAGCCCGCCCAAGATGAGCAGCACTCCCACGACTATCGAACCTATGTAGCTTGCCTTCCTCATTTTTCCCATGTGGCCTCCTCGCCTGTCATCGTGACAGTACACAATGCGTTTGATGTGCGACGGATCCCTGGTCGTTAGGCTTGGGGCGTGCCCTCATTCGACATCGTTTCCCAGGTAGACATGCAAGAGGTCCGCAACGCTGTGGACCAGGCTTCTCGTGAGATCGTGAACCGCTACGACTTCAAGGGGACGTCTTCGACCGTGAAGCTCACCGATGACGGGATCGTGGTCGAGTCAGATTCAGACGGTCGCCTCGCAGCTGCCGTCGATGTCCTCAAGACCAAGCTCGTAAAGCGCAGCGTCAGTCTCAAGTCGATCGGCGGGGGAGAGCCAAAGGAGATCGGCGGGGGTCGATATCAGGCAACCTTCAACCTCAACCAAGGGATTGCCCAGGACGCAGCCAAGGAACTCACCAAGTTCATCAAGGATGAGAAGCTCAAGGTACAGGTTGCGATCCAAGGTGATCAGTTGCGGGTCTCTGGCAAAAAACGCGACGACCTCCAAGACGTGATCGCTGCGGTCAAGGGCTTGGACTTCCGGCTCCCACTCCAATACATCAACTTTCGCGACTGACCCGACGCCTGACTTGGCTCTTGCTCCCGTCCTCCCGCTTGCGGGGGGACGCGCCGAGCGCAGCGAGGTGCAGGGGGGCTTCTGACGTGTGGTCTTGCCTCTTCTTCCCGTCCTCCCGCTTGCGGGGGGACGCGCCGAGCGCAGCGAGGTGCAGGGGGGCTTCCCACCTCTGACTTCTGACTTCTGAAATCGATCTTCGGTCACGGTTCGCCCGCACGCTGGAAGACGGGACTCGCGGGCTCGCGGGCCCCCTTGGCTCGCAGACTCGCCGGTTCCCCCTGAAGGGGGAACGGTTTTGAGGTACTTCTGACTTCTGACGTCTGACTTCTGATGTGAGTGCTGCACTAGCCGCCGAAGGGGTCGCCAGCGGGGCCCTTTCTGACCACGGCTGACCACACGGTCTCATAGTGGTCGCGGTCGTACTGATCGATATGGGGGAGGATGAACTCCTGCCACGCCCAGCGCATCGGGTCTTCGCGATCTGCATACATCCGCAGACCGGCCGGATAACGATCGAGGACGGTACGCAGTGACATGGGAGTCTCAACCCGTGTGCGCGAGTCGCCGGCTGAGAACGATGTGTTGATCTCGACCGCAAGCTTGGTGAGCAGTTCCCGAACCTTGGGGGTCATGTCCGGATGGCGACGCTCGATCATCTGGACGAGATCTTCCTCGCCTGGGAACAGTTTTTCCCAGATGATCCAGCGATCGGCAAAGGCCTTGTTGAGGGTCTGGGTACCCGCATAGTCGCGCAGGTCGGTCGGGTTGAGTGTCCCGAAGATCCGCACATCGTCACGCAGTCGCACCATCTCGCCGGTCGGCAGCTCCAGTGCCCGGTGACGGTCGAGCAGGCCGTGCAGCGCGAACAGCGTCTCGGCACCGGCGGCGTTCAACTCCGAAAGGTTGACGAGGGCTGGCCCACGAAGCGCTCGGGTCATGTCACCGTCCTGCCAGCGGCTCTCGGTCCCGCCCTTTCCGTCACCGTGGAGTTTCACGGAACCGATCAACGTGATGTCACGAACCTCACCCGTGAGGGGGATTCGGTAATACGGCGTCTTGAGCATCGCAGCAAACTGCTCAAGATCATGATCCTTGCCCGTCCCCATGTGACCTCGCAGTGCCAGATGGAGTGGGCTGTCGGTGAAGTGCGCCCGTCGAATCTGTTCGAGCCTCGCAAGCTGGTACTGCATGCCGAGGTCGACGTAGAACTCATCGACGCTCGGGATGTGATCCATTCGCGATTCGTAGTCATCGAGATCCTTTGAAACCTCGGTGATCGGTAGTTCAACATCGACTCCAGCCCCGGTCGGGTCGGTGAATGTGACGGTTTTAGCCATTGAATGCTCCTGTTTCCATGTGATCCATAAGAACTCGTTCCCCCTCGTGTGCCCACCAGGAATCGACTCCTGATGCGGCGATTGACTTGTACAACGTTGAACGCACACCCTCGACCATCGCTGCAGCGAGTTGCAGCGGCTGCTCAACGACCTGTGCTCGTGAATAGGCGGCACGAACGGTGTCGTCGCCGATACCGATGCCCAGAACAGTCGCACCGCCGCGTTCGACATCAGCGACGGTTTCAGCAAGGGCTTGAACCGAGCCTCGGGTCATGCCGTCGGCGAGCACCACCATGATCCTGTGCGAGGCGCGTTGGGCGGCTAGCCGCTCGGCTGCGTGTGCCACGTTGAATTCGTCCACGTTTGCCGCTTTGTCGAACATGGACACCGGCGGGGCAGCTTTCGGGTCCTTCCGAGCCTCCCGAGCCGCCTCTTGAGGAGCGGCTGCGGTGAAGAAGAGACCGGCGAGAACGTCTTCACTCATCCGCCAGCGATCGTTGAATCCTTTGACGAGGTAGTGGTTGACGGTGCGGGTGAGCCGCTCGGCGTTGCCGCCTTGGGCCTGGCGAAGCCCCGCGGTCGCTTTCGAACGGATGTCGCGGTACGTGAACTCGGTGTCGTCACGTTTGGCCGCAAACGAACGATTGAAGATGGCAACCTCAAAATCGATCTGGAGTTCGTCTGCAAGCTTGGCAAGTGTCCAGGCACCGAGGAGTGCGGCGGCCATCGCCCACGGTGCCTTTCTCCCGCCGGTCTCGCGGGGCTGAAGCATTGAGGCTGACCCGTCGACGAGCAGGCTCACTGCATACGAGCGCCGGGATGGGAGATCGCGGCGTTCGAACATGCGCTCGTAAAGACCAGCTCCAAGGAGGAGAGGCGTATAGGGCGAGAGATCGCCCGCGTCGAATCCGGAGCGCAAGCCACGCCGCTGGTTTGCAAGAAACAGTGGGTACAGCTCTCCCGATACCCGATGTTGGGCGACACCCCAGTTCGTACTCGCCTTGTGGAGCATCTCGCGGCCCTGTGGTGCGAATGCGGCGAATCCAACCGGAAGTTCGGTGACGAGCAGTTTGCCACCCTGACCCGATGGGAGAAAGATCGTCGGAGCCATCGAGACCTTCATGATCTGGTCGGTGGCAGGATCCCCGGCCTGATCTGCTTCGCCCTTGACGCCGTCCTGGGCACTGATTGCCTGAGCCGCCTGTCGCGTCTGGTCGTAGGACTCGCGGTCGGCGAGGGACGGTGTCACCATTCGCACAGCGTCGACGGTCTCGGATATGGCCGCCCCGTCAGCCTCGTCCTGCAGTTGTCTCTGGCTTGAAGTTGCAGCACCCTCCTGCACGAGGTTGTGCATCTTGGCGACCGACAGCAGCTGAAGCGCGATCGTGCCGATCGACCAGGCGTCATCGACATCGAACACGGGATTCAAGAACCCCATGGCGTCGTCAAGCGCCACCGCAACGTTGGCTGGTAGGCGTTGCTGCATGAGATCGCGCTCCTCATGGCCCCCAACGATCATGAAGCATGCGAGCGCAAACTGGCCGAGAGGTCTGGCATTCCCCATTGCATGGCCGACCGATGTGCGGTAGAGGTCCTTGAGAACGGACCCGGCACCCGGGTACGCATCGAAATGGATGCGTTCTTGTCGAGCGTCCTCGATTGCAAAGAACAGCGCTTCGGCAGCTGGTCCACCGATGGCGTGGAGTGCGTCGAGAACCGAGACAGAACCTGCGTCCGTTGCCTCAACATCACCGAAGTCGATGTCGCCTTCCTCAAGATCCGGTCGGATCAGGTCATCATCCATCTCTCCGAGCTGGAACAGGCCGACGGGAACCATCGGTCCCTCGTGTTCGAGATCAGGGTCTTCCTCAACGGTTTCTGCGAACGCGAGCCACTCCTTGGGGATCGGACGCTCCTCGTCGAGGTCCGTGGCGATGAGATGGATGACCTCGTGAAGGGCCGAGGTCAGGGCGACCTCGGCAGGTGTGACGGGTGCCGAGCGTGCATATGCCGTCTGAAATGACCGTGGGTCGATGACGATCGTTTCGGGTGTCGAGGCGGCCTGGGTGCCAAGGCGCACCTGGAGTTCCTCGTTGCCAGCAAGCGACCGTGCAAATCGGGTCACCGCCGGTGCGACTCGTTGATAGCGAGCCACGACGGCTTCGATTGCCCTCTCCTCTGGGGGAAGGATCTCGTGAAGTACGGATTCGTCTCGTTCGCGCATCAACCGCGAAGTGTACGATGCCGTGGAAGTCTCATGGAGGGCGCCCTGTCATTCAACATCCCTGATCGGGAGCTCCAATGGCGATTCTCTCCCACAGGGGGTCCCGGCGGCCAGCATGCAAACAAGACTTCAACGCGTGTTGAGCTGCGCTTCGATGTCGAGACGTCGTCAGCAATCGATGAGCGTTCACGAGCTCGCATCGTGAGCAAGGTCGGCCCCGAGATTCGGATCGTGGAAGACCGGTCCCGATCCCAAGCGACGAATCGCAAAAGGGCCCTGCGCCGTCTTGAGGCGATACTCGACGGTGCAGCCAAACCCGACCCCCCTTCAAGGCGCTCCACGAAGCCGTCACGATCCGCAAGGAAGAAACGGGTCGACGAAAAACGAAAGAGATCCCAAACGAAGCTCCTCAGAAAACCTCCGAGCCCACTCGAATAGTCCCAGACAAGTGGTCCCAGTCGAGTTGTCAGTGACTCTGAAAGCGTCGATCGAGTTTCGGGCAACACAGCGGTTCCTATCATCGAGGAACGATGGAATACGAACTCACCACCTTCCCCAGCGGCCTCAGGCTCATAGCGCATCACATGCCGTCAACCCGATCGGTCGCGATCGGCTGCTGGGTCGACACCGGCAGTCGAGACGAGACCGGCCCTGAAGCAGGTGCCTCCCACTTTCTGGAGCATCTGCTGTTCAAAGGATCAGAGACGTGGTCTGCCAGGGACATCTCCGAGGCGTTCGACAGCGTTGGTGCGCGGCACAATGCGTTCACGTCCAAGGAGTACACCTGCTTTTGGACCCGCCTGCGAGATGAGGATTTCCCGCTCGGTCTTGAGATCCTCTCGGAGATGCTTCAGCGTCCAGCATTCCGCCAGGCGGAAATCGACAGCGAACGTCATGTCGTTCTCGAAGAGATCAACATGAACGAGGATGATCCGACTGACGTCGCCCACGAACAGTTCGTCGAAGCCTTGTGGTCCAGCCACCCGCTGTCGCCACCGATCCTCGGGACGAAAGAGTCCATCACGGACATGTCACGCGATACGATCGCTGCCTATTGGTCTCGTCGCTACACGCCCCACTCGACGGTGATATCGATCGCAGGGAACCTCCCTGATGACATCGTTGAACAGGTTTCAGCACGGTTCGGCGAATGGTCCGGTGCCCAAATCGACCATGTGCTCACGAAGCCACTGATTTCGTCACGGGTGCGAGTCAGAACCAAGGACACCGAGCAGGCCCATCTCGTGTTCGGAAGCGAGTCGTTCCAACGCGACGACGAGCGTCGCTATGCCCTCATGATTGCCGACCACGTTCTTGGTGGCGGGATGAGCTCGCGTCTGTTCCATGAGATCCGCGAAACGCGTGGCCTTGCCTATTCGGTTCACAGTTTCCGGATGCCGTTTGCAGATGCCGGTGCGAGCGGCATTTACGTTGGTACAACGCCGAACCAGACCGCGGAGGTCCTCGGTCTGGTTCGCTCCGAGATCACTCGACTGATCAACGATGGGTTGACCGATGAGGAACTCACCCGCGCCAAGGGCTACATCAAGGGTGCCCTCGCCCTCGGACTCGAAGACGCTCTCAGCCGCATGAATCGGATCGGCCAGACTGAGCTGACTGGTATGGAACATCTCACCGTCGACGAAACCGTGGAAGTGATCTCGAAGGTGACCCACGACGAGGTCCTCGAAGCGGTCAAGGCCGCGTATTCGGGTCCCTACGTGCTGGGTGCCGTCGGACCCTTTTCCGCCGAAGATCTTGAGGAGTTTGTCCAGTGAAAGTTGGTGTCTCCGGAGCCTCAGGCAGGATGGGAAGCCTTGCCGCCAAGGCGTTCTCCGAGACCGACGACCTTCACCTGATCGCGCTGTACGATCGATACATGGCTGGGAGTATCGCTGGTTTGTCCATCAGTCAGGATCCCGAAGCCCTCGATGGGTGCGATGTGATCTTGGAGTTCTCATCGCCAACTTCTGTGATGGACCACCTCGCGCATTGGCGACAATTCGGAGCGAACGTGGTCGTGGGCACCTCCGGTTTCGATGCGGAACGGCTTGCGGCACTTGGAGAGCTGTGGGGCAACGGGCCCGGCAACTGTCTGGTCGTCCCGAACTTCTCGATCGGTGGGGTCCTGATGATGAAGATGGCCGAAATGGCAGCGAAGTACTTCAAGGTCGGTGAGATCATCGAGATGCATCATGACCGCAAGATCGACGCCCCCTCCGGAACGGCGATCGCGACGGCAGCTCGCATTGCCAAGGCTGGGGGAGCACAGCAGCGTGCGGTGGAATCTGAAGAGTTTCACGGCGGAGCGCTGGGAGCGACCATCGACGGAGTGTCGGTGCATTCGATTCGGATGCCGGGACTGCTTGCCCATCAGGTCGTGATGTTTGGCTCTGAGGGCGAGACACTCTCGCTCCGTCACGACACGATGGATCGCAACGCCTTCCTTCCGGGCATTCTGCTCGCCGTTCGTTCCGTGTCGACCCAGCAAGCCCCCCTCGCCGTGGGCCTCGAATCCCTCTTGGGAATATAGGGACGGAGCTCGCCGAGCGAAGCTCGGATCAAAACAATGCTGCAGCGAGCTTACGACGGTACGTCTGTGTCAACGGGTGCTCATTCCCCAAGACGCCGAAGATGTCAACCATCGCGAGTCTGGCGGCTTCTTTCATCTCACCGCCGCGTCCGACGATCGCGAGCATTCGATCGAGTGCGGGCTCGTACTCTGAATGTGCTGCGAGGGCGCGGGCAAGGTTGAGCTGGGCAATGTCATCGTCGGCATCGGCTGCAGCGAGCGCTTCGAGTTCGGCGATGTCGTCGCCGGCACTCTGTCTGAGACGAGCAGCAGCTTGGAGTCGCTCAACCTCGGCATCGGGTATCAGCTTGCCAAGAACAATCATCGCCTCGTCGATGTCTCCACGATCGATGAGGAGTGCGGCGAGGCTCATCCCTGCATCCTGATGATCGGCCTTCTCGGAAAGAACCTGGCGCAGAATGTGTTCGGCACCGGGGGTATCTCCGGTGATGAGCGCCGTTCGGGCCTGCTCGAACATCAGGTCGAGTTTGGTCGGGAGCACTGATGTGAGGAACTCCCTGATTGATGCCTCAGGAATTGCACCCTGAAATCGTCCGACCTCTTTCCCGTTCTTGATGGCAATGACGGTTGGGATCGACTGGACGATGAATTGGGCTGACAGTTCCTGGTTTGCGTCGACGTCCACTTTGGCCAACTCGAACTGACCGGCATACTCGTCGGCAAGTGCCTCAAGATAGGGAGACAACGTCTTGCACGGCTGACACCACTCTGCCCAAAAGTCGACCAGAACGGGTACCTCGCGGGATCGCAGCAGGACTTCCTGCTGGAACTCCGCCGTTGAAACGTCATGTACATGGGGGCTTGTCGAGTCCATGCCCCAAAGAATACCGATGACCGAGAACTGCTTCGTCGATGCACTCCCAAAGCGCCAACCGAGAACCCGAAGCGGATTCCCTCGAGCCGACAAGGTGGACACAACGCAACCGTGGTCCGAAAGGGTGTATCTTTCTGCCATGCAGAACCGACCGGACGCACCCTTTGGGTGTGTCCTCACCGCGATCATCACACCATTCACTTCTGAGGGATCCGTCGATTACGCGACCTTCTGGAAGCTGATTCACCATCTGGGGGCAAACGGTTCCGATGGAATCGTTGTCGCCGGAACGACCGGGGAGGCACCGGTTCTGTCGAAAGCCGAGAAGGCTGCTCTGTTCAAGGCCGCCGTCGACGCGACGGGCGACAAGATGACGGTCGTCGCCGGTGTTGGAACGTACAACACTGCAGCGTCGATCGAACTCGCCGAAGTAGCAGCGAATGCCGGGGTTGACGGCATCATGGCGGTGACGCCCTACTACTCGAAGCCCCCACAGGCTGGGATTGTGGCGCACATGACCGCGATTGCTGATGCAACTGATCGACCGCTCATGGTCTACAACATTCCCGGCCGCACCGCGACCCTCGTGGAGATCGATACCCTGGTTGAGCTCGCGGAACATCCCGGTATCGTCGCCGTCAAGGACGCCGTCGATGATCCCGAATGGTCACGTCGCTCCATCGAAGCGCTCCCCGAAGGCTTCGCCGTATACAGCGGCAGCGACGGACACACACGAGCAATCGTCGAAGCCAACGGAGTCGGCGTGGTATCGGTCACATCCCACCTCGCGGGACGAGAGATCGCAGCGATGGTCTCGGCCGTCATCGCAGGTGATGACACAACGGCCAAGGAGCTTGACGACTTGATTGCACCACTCAACACGGCCCTCTTCAGCGAGTCAAACCCCATGCCGCTCAAGGCCGGACTCACGAAATACTGGGATCACGTCGGTGACCCGAAGCTGCCACTCCTTCCCGCGAAGCCCGAGACACTTGAGCTCATCGGCAAGGCACTCGACACCATCGCCGAGTACCGCGCATCGTGACGGTCACGATCGGGTTTCTCGGTGGCCTTGGTGAGGTCGGAAGAAACTGCGCAACCATCGACATCGACGGCACGATGGCGATGATCGACTGTGGTCTCATGTTCCCTGAGGAGGACATGCTTGGTGTCGACCTCGTCCTCCCCGATTTTTCAGATGTGGTTGAACGAAAAGAGGATCTTGCCTGCATCATCCTCACCCACGGCCACGAGGATCACATCGGAGCACTTTCGTTCCTCCTTCGTGAGGTCAACGTTCCCATCTATGGGACACCGTTGACGGTCGGATTCGCCCGTGCCCGTATTGAGGAATACGGGCTTGTCCCAGACCTCAGACCAGTCGAGTACTACGACTGGGTTGAGGATGGCCCCTTCCGCTTCACATTCATTCCGGTGTCACACTCGATCCCAGATGCCGCGGCGATCGCGTTCAACACGCCCGAAGGTATTGTCCTTCACAGCGGCGACTTCAAGCTCGATCCCACGCCACTCGACGGTATCGCAACCGATCTCAGATCATTCGGGACCATTGGGGAGAAGGGCGTCAGGCTGCTCCTTGCCGATTCCACGAATGCCGAACGCGAAGGCTACATCCCATCGGAGATCACCGTTGGAGAGCGACTGAATCAGATCGTTTCACTCGCCGAAGGGCGGGTGATCATGGCGTGCTTTGCGTCCCACGTTCATCGCGTCCAGCAGGCGATCGATGCCGTTGTGGCTGACGGTCGCAAGTTTGCGTTCATCGGTCGTTCCATGTTGCGCAACTCAGAAATCGCCGCCGAACTCGGGTCGTTGAACATCCCGAAGAACGGTCTCGTCGCGCTGAGTGAACTCGTCGACATGCCACCGGCAGACACGGCGATCATCTCCACAGGGAGCCAGGGAGAACCTTTCGCTGCTTTGTCCTTGATGGCAGCAGGGCAACATCGGTCGGTTTCGCTCGCCGACACCGACACGGTCATCATCTCGGCGACGCCGATCCCTGGCAACGAGAAGAAGGTGTCGAAGGTCATCAACAACCTGTACCGGGCAGGAGTGACCGTGTATCACGGTCGCAACACGCACGTGCATGTGTCGGGTCACGCCGCAGCCGAGGAACTCAAGACGTTCTACAACACGATCAGACCCGAGGCGATGATTCCCGTCCACGGCGAGTACCGCCACATGCATGCGAACGCCGCACTCGGGCGTGAGATGCGGATTCCCGAGGTCGAGATCTGTCAGGACGGTGATCAGGTGACCCTTGAGGATGGCAAACTCACGGTCCAGCGGGGAGTCCTGCCATCGGGATATGTCTATGTCGATGGGACGGATATCGGTGGCGATGACGAGGTCATTCGGGATCGCAGACACCTGGCAGACGACGGTGTCATGACGGTGACCATCGGCATCAATCTCAAGTCGGGGGAGATCCTGATCGGACCCGACATCGATTCCCATGGCGTGACGGCAGACGAGGATGAGCTGCATGCATTGATTCGGAGCCGGGTCATCGACTCGGTCGGCAGTCTTGATGTGCCCATCGACATGGACACGCTGCGTCAAAGGGTCCGCAATTCAACAGCGCGCGCCGTCAAGAAGCACTCCGGTAGCCGCCCGGTCGTGCTCCCCGTGGTGTTTGAGGTCTGACGTCGCACCCGCGAATGACACACATGTAACTCTTCGCGCGTGGTCACGCGCGAGCGGTGGTTTGTTCTGATCGGAAGTTGGGGTAGTGTTCATATCCCATGGCCACTCGCACCACATCGGGTGGGGCCAAGGGGCGGAGCACCGCACGAAAAAAGAAGAAGCAGTCGAGACTGAAACGGACAACCTCCGCGCTGGGGGCAGTACCGGGGAAGATCGGCGAATCACTCGGTGACCACCGCCGGGATGTCTGGGGCGTCGTCCTCATTGTCGCCTCACTCCTGCTGACGCTCTCGTTTTTTGAACTTTCCGGCCCCGTTGGTTCCTCAGCGTCGGGAGCGACGAGGGTCCTCTTCGGTGTGTGGGCATTCGTCGTTCCGCTCGTCCTCATCGTTGCGGGAGCATCTCTGATCGGTCTCATCAACAAGGAAGATCACGGCCGCACCGTGGTCGGGGTCGGCATCCTCTTCATCGGTTCGGTCTCTCTCTTTCACCTCTTTACCGGCAACGTTCCGCTTGCGGGGGGTACCGAATCGGTGTCGGAACACGGTGGCGCGGTCGGATCCCTCATCACGTTCCCGCTTGAACGCCTGATCGGCTACTGGGGAACGGCAGTGGTCCTCGTCGCGGTCATTGGCGTGGGTGCCCTCCTGATCACCCGTGCATCCCTTGGAGATGTCTTTCGCCAGATCGGCACCTACCTGGCCGGGTTCGTACGGTTCGCTGGCTTTGGCGGATCAGGCGAGACCGCCGAAGCGAAGGCACGTGTTGAGATGCCGGTTGAGGTCGAGATCCAATCTGGGTCGGCAGTCGAGCCGGACCTATTCGAGCCCGCAGCGGCGAACACTCGACCGAAGAACCCACGCAAGCCTGAGTCAACCGGACCACAGAACGCCAAACCGGTGCAGCCGAAGATCGCTACGCCAGTGAAGATGAAGGGTTATACGCTTCCGCCGCTTGACATCTTGTCCGTTGCCTCCAACAAAGGTCATGACGGACGAGGTCTCAAAGAGACCGGCGAATCGCTCGAGGACGCTCTCCGCCAACACGGGGTCGAAGCGAACCTCACACGGATCGTGCCGGGACCCACCGTGACGCGTTATGAGATCGAACTTGCCCCAGGGGTGAAGGTTGCCAAGGTCACCAATCTGAGCAATGACATCGCCTATGCCCTGGCGGCACACGATGTGAGGATCCTTGCTCCGATTCCGGGCAAGTCAGCGATCGGGGTCGAGGTTCCCAACCACAAGCGCCATCTCGTCACGCTCGGGGAGATCCTCCGTTCCGATATTGCAACTCGTGACCATGACCCGATGCTGGTCGCCCTCGGCATGGACGTTTCTGGTGCTGCCCGCATGCTGCGTCTCACCGAGCTTCCACACTTGTTGATTGCGGGTGCAACGGGTGCCGGGAAATCGTCTTGTATCAACTCCATCCTGACATCAATCCTCATGCGGGCCACTCCCGACGAAGTCAGATTGATTCTTGTTGACCCGAAACGCGTTGAGCTTGGGCAGTACAACGACGTGCCACACCTCCTCACGAGAGTCATCACGAACCCGAAGAAGGCGGCCGATGCCCTCCAATGGGCCGTATCGGAGATGGATCGCCGCTACGACCTGCTCGCCGACGCCGGTGTCCGTGACATCGACTCATACCGCGAGCAGTACGACGTGGGCGGTCTCGACGATGAGATGTTCGACCGTTTCCCGTACATCGTGATCGTCGTTGATGAGCTCAACGACCTCATGATGGTCGCGGGCAAGGTCGTCGAAGATGCAATTGTCCGGATCGCCCAGATGGCCAGGGCGGTGGGGATTCACCTCGTGCTTGCAACCCAGCGGCCTTCGGTGAACGTGATCACCGGTGTCATCAAGGCCAACGTGCCATCGCGGCTTGCATTTTCGGTTGCTTCACAGACGGATTCACGTGTCATCATCGACCAGGGTGGGGCGGACAAGCTCGTTGGACTGGGCGACATGCTCGTGGTGACATCTCGTGAACCCAAGCCCGAACGCATACAGGGATCGTTCGTCACCGAGGCTGAAGTCCATGCCGCGGTGGACTGGGTTCGTGAACAGCGGAATGCCCAGTATCGGGATGCCGAAGTGTTTGAGCAAGCCGCCCAGGCAGCCGCAGACATGGAAGATTTCGATGGGGAAGACCCCGAGATCATGCGCGAGGCGATCGAACTGGTCGTGCGAAGCCAACTCGGTTCGACTTCGATGCTCCAACGAAAGCTACGCATCGGGTTCGCCCGCGCCGGTCGCGTGATGGACATTCTTGAGTCACGGGGCGTCGTCGGCCCCTCGGTCGGCTCAAAGGCGCGAGCAGTATTGATATCAGAGGATGAACTGGAGAGCGTTCTCGGCTAGGAATTCGCCATTCCCGGCCAAGAGGAGCGTCACCGTCGGTGGCGCTCTTCGTCATTGTGAATCAGATGACCCCAAAGAACAGATCGGCCGTTGGGACCTAGAGTATTGACACGTGACAGACAACGATTTTGGTTTGACCGTTGAGGCTCTCAATGCTGCGGTGGAGGAATCCTTTCCATCGATCTATGACATGGGGTTGCGTTGTGACACGTTGGGGAAGGGCACTGCCGTCGTCCGCTGGACATTTGATGACACACGGCTGAGACCGGGTGGATACATCCCGGGACCGACCATCTTCTCTGCCGCTGACATGGCACTCTGGTTCGCTGCGTTCACCCTCATTGGTGTGGAGCCGATGGCGGTGACAAGCGAAATGTCGATTCGATTCCTTCGGCCGGCCCAGGGTGCCGATCTCCTTGCCCGCGCCGTTGTCAACTCCTCGAGTGCCCGTCGAATCGTTGGAACCATCGAACTGTGGGTCGACGGCGCACCCGATCGCCTGGTCGCCGTCGCCCAAGGAACCTACGCAGTACCGATCCAGAAGTCTGACGTCTGACGTCTGACTTCAACCCTTTGAGACCATTGCAAGTTGTCGTGATTGGGCAACGAGAGCACCGGATTCGTCCCAGAAGAGGCCATCCTCTTCGATGAAGCCGCCGGAAACGAATCGGCTCCGGAACTCGCACTTGATCCAACCTTGGACGTGCGGATCTCGGATGTGCACGGTGAGTTCGATCGTCGGGGTCCACCCGATCGGTAGGCCGGCAGCGAAAGCAGTCGGTGGAAACGAATCACTCGCCAGTATCAACGCGTGGACGTCGAGCGGTTCATCGTCAAGCAGCCGGAACCAGCCTTCGAGCGCCGCTTCACCGTAGGGTCCGGTTTCCAACATCTCCGCGACACGCCGACTGGTCCTCAGATCGATCTTGCCAACCGACGGTGGTGGGAAGGGCGCGGTATCAGAGGGAATCGAGCGTAGGCACGCATCGGGAGGAGGGAGATCGACGGGCGTCGCGTCAGTGAGCAGGGCCGGCTGCATCTCACTCCTTGGTTCCGCAAAGGTCCCGAGAACTTCGAGAATTACCTGATCGTCCTGAAGAAGTCGGCTCCGCACGACCGACAATTGTCGGCCCGATCGGACAACGTCCGTTTCGACTGCTGCCGGCCCGCTGATTCCACGTCTCGTGAAGTGGCCGGTGATCGTTACCGGTAGTCGGCCGCCGGTGGCCTCACTGGATGCCCTCGAAGCGATCGCGAGCATGTATCCACCGTTGGTGTTGCCCAAGATGTCCCAGCCATCAGCCAGCTGGGTTTTCCAGCGTCCATCGCCATCCGCGCTGACCGCGGTGGCGGACCGAAACCCTTCGCTAGTCGCCATCGAGCAGAAGATTCTCGTATTCGGCTCGCACGACCTTCTTGTCGAACTTGCCGGTCCCGGTCTTGGGAATCGCATCGATGAACAGGAACTCATCAGGTATCCACCATGAAGCGATCTTGGGTTCAAGGAACTCCTTGACGGCTTCGGGTGTGAGATCCGCACCCGGTTTCACGACGATGAATGCAACCGGTCGTTCCTGCCACTTGGGATGCTTCAGACCAACCACAGCGGCCTCAGCAACGTCGGGATGGCCCATGATCGTGTTCTCGACATCGAGTGACGAGATCCACTCGCCGCCGGACTTGATGACATCCTTGGCTCTATCGGTGATGCGGATGTAGCCGTCGGGTGTGATCTTGCACACATCTCCCGTACGGAGCCAACCGTCAACGAACGATGCTGGTGAGCGGTCGTCCTTGTAGTACTCAGCAGCGATCCAAGGTCCACGGATAAGAAGCTCACCGAACGCCTCACCGTCGTGGGGGAGAGGCTCACCCGTCTCGTCGACAATCTTGACCAGGAGTCCGGGTACCGGTCTTCCCGCAGTCTCAAGGACATCGAGTTGCTTGTCCCAATCCCAATCCTCCATCCACGGCTTGAGGGTGGCCGCTGATGCAACCGGATTCGTCTCGGTCATACCCCAACCCTGGATGACGCGCACGTCACGCTCTGTCTTGAACCAGTCGATCATCGATCGTGGAACAGCGGCACCCCCACAAAAGAGTGCCCGGACATGGCTGAGATCGATTTCGGGATTGGCTTCGAGATGGTGTTGGATGCCGAGCCATACCGTCGGTACCCCAGCGGAAAAGGTGACATGCTCATCGGTGATCAGGCCAACGATCCCGGCTCCTGACAAATCGGGACCCGGATAGGTGAGCTTTGCCCCGACGGTCACAGCCATGAACGGGTAACCCCACGCTGCAGCGTGGAACATGGGGACAACCGGGAGCACATTGTCCTCGGTGCCGATGGGATTCATGGCCAGATTTGAGATCGTATGCATGTAGGTGGAACGCTGCGTGTACGCCACACCCTTTGGGTTACCGGTCGTTCCTGATGTGTAGCAGAACATCATCGGGCTGCGTTCGTCAAGGATCGGCCACTCGCGCTGGGGCTCAACATCGGCGATGAGATCTTCGTACGCGATCGCTCCGTCGATCCCGCATCCATCCGTTGTGGGACCCATGATGATGAAGTGCTCGACCGCTTCAAAAGTATTGACCAGGGGCGCGATGGCTGGTGCGAGATCAGGATCAATGAAGATGGCCTTGTCTCGGGCATGGTTGACGATGTACGTCAACTGGTCGGCAAACAGCCTGATGTTGAGTGTGTGGCACACACGGCCGGTGTTACTCGTCGCCCAATACAGCTCATGATGCCGGTGGTTGTTCCATGCAAAGGTGCCGACCGGTTCGCCTTCACCCACACCGAGCTTGGTGGCCATCGCGGTCGCGAGCTTTCGCACTCGGACGTCGGTGTCGGCATAGGTCGTTCGATGAATCGAACGATCGGCCTCGACCGACACGATCTCTTGCTGCCCGAACTGCCACACAGCGTTGTCGTACAGCGTGCTCAACAGCAGCGGAAAGTCGTCTTGCATATGCATGGAAACTCCTTGCGTGGCTTCGACCACACGATACGCCGAACCCGAAAGCCATGTCGCACGCGGCGCCGCGCAGACCGTCAGCCCACTCGATCATTGGTTGATCGGAGCGAGGTAGCCTGCCGCTGATGCAGCACGAGACACTTCAGATCCTGTCCGAAGGGGGCACGCTGGTTGGTGAGCCTCCCATCACCATCCAACGGACCCGTGAGCTGTACGAGGCAATGGTGATTGGCCGGGTCTATGACCGCAAGTGCACCGCCATGCAGAAACAGGGAAGGCTTGCGACCTACGCGCCCTTTGAGGGGCAGGAGGCATGTCAGATTGGTGCGGTTGCTCCGCTCAACAACGATGACTGGGTCGTTGCGACGTACCGTGATGCCGCCGCGATGTGGTTTGCCGGATATCCGATGGTCAATCTCATCCTCGGCAGGACCGGAGACGAGCGAGGCGGAAACACACCCGATGGGATCAACGTCCTACCCCCGTCGATCACCGTTGGTGGACACATGATCCATGCCGTCGGGACGGCGTGGGCAGACAAGCTGCAATCGAGCGGCCGTGTGTCACTCACCATGTTTGGTGACGGCGCCACATCTGAGGGTGACTTCCACGAAGCCATGAACTTCGCTGGCGTCTTTGCGACGCCGACCGTCTTCTTCTGCCAGAACAATGGGTGGGCAATCTCGTTGCCGTTCGAGAGACAAACGGCCGCGGCGTCGCTCGTGGACAAGGCCGTTGGGTATGGCATGCCTGGCATCAAAGTCGACGGAAACGACCTCCTCGCCGTCGTCAGCGCGACGACGCAGGCTGTCGACGCTGCTCGAGCGGGGGAGGGCCCAACGTTCATCGAGGCGATGACGTACCGCGTAGGGCCGCACACGACGGCCGATGATCCCGGCCGCTACCGCACCGAGGACCTGACGACCACGTGGCGAGACCGAGACCCGATCGATCGTGTTCGACGCTATCTCGAGGGCAACGACGCATGGGATGCGACGTGGGAGAACGATGTTGCTGACACGGCCTCGGCCAAGGTCGAGGACGCGGTCGCCGAAGCAGAAGCGTTGGAACCCTTGAGCGGCAAAGAGATCTTCTCCGCGATGTTCGCACAGCCGACCCAGCCACTGATCGACCAACAGGGAATGCTTGCGAGGGACAGCTGATGGCCGAACGGACGATGGCCCAGGCACTCAACGCCGCGCTCGCTGAGGCGTTGGAGGACCCGTCGGTGATGCTTCTCGGTGAGGATGTCGGAACCACCGGCGGTGTCTTCCGCGTCACTGACGGACTCCAGAAGCGCTTTGGCTCCGATCGTGTTGTCGACACCCCTGTCGCTGAATCCGGCATCGTCGGGGCAGCCTTCGGCCTTGCCGTGGCCGGTATGAAGCCGATCGCCGAGATGCAATTCATGGGGTTCTCCTATCCCGCATACGACCAGATCGTCAACCATGTCTCGCGTATCAGGAATCGTTCCCGCCACCGTTTCACAGCGCCGCTCGTGATCCGTATCCCATACGGGGGCGGCATCGGCGCAGCCGAGCATCACTCTGAATCCCTTGAAGCGATCTACGCGCACGTGCCTGGACTCAAGGTCGTTGTTCCTTCACGTCCGATCGATGCCAAGGGCCTCCTCACCGCAGCGATCGCTGACCCCGATCCCGTCATCTTCCTTGAACCGATCCGGGCCTATCGGGCGGTGAAAGAAGAGGTCCCTGATGAGGTATACGAAACCCCGATCGGTGTTGCGTCCATTGAGCGGGTCGGGTCAGATGTCACTCTCATCGCCTACGGGGCCATGATGAAGGAGACCCGCCAGGCAGCCGAACTTCTGGCAGCGAACGGTGTGGACGCTGAGGTCATTGATCTCCGCACACTCGTACCGCTCGATACCGAAACGATTCTCGCATCGGTTGAACACACGGGACGGGTGGTTGCGATCCACGAGGCTCCCCGCACGGCAGGTTTTGGTGCAGAGATTGCGGCGGTTGTCGCCGAGAAGGCGCTGTACTCACTCAAATCACCGATTGCACGCGTCACTGGTTGGGACATCGTCGTTCCACTGCGGCGGGCAGAGAAGCACTACACACCCGGCGTCGATCGGATCGTCAACGTCGCGATGAGGACCATGGAGGCCTGATGGCGACCGAGTTTCACCTACCCGACATCGGAGAAGGGCTCGCTGAGGCCACCATCCTGCACTGGTTTGTCGATGTTGGCGATCGCGTCGAGGCGGATGCACCACTCGTCGAGGTCGAAACGGACAAGGCGGTTGTGGAGATACCAGCACCGATCGGCGGTGTCGTCCTCCACCACGGCGCAGAGGCTGATGAGGTGCTTGCGGTGGAACATCTTCTCGCTGTGATCGGTGAGGAAGGAGAGCTTTGGGCGGCGTCGGTGGCTCCTCCCGAGATCACCCTCGGAGAGTCAACGGACGATGCCGCGCCGATCGTCGGCACACTTGAATCAGACCCAGCGCCAGCTGTTGTGTCGGGTGTTCAGGCGCTTCCGCTGGTACGGAGACTCGCGTCAGAACTCGGTGTCGATTTGGAGACGGTTTCGGGTACGGGGCCGGGAGGTCGTATCACCGAGGATGATGTGCGCGAGGCGGCGTCGCATTCCCTTGGGCCCCACACGCGTGTTCCGTTCAGTGCGACCCGAAAGGCCATCATCCGCAACCTCACGCGCTCATGGAAAGAGATTCCCCACGTCACGACGTATGGGACGGTCGACGCATCAGCGCTTCTTGCTGCGCGAGCCGACGCTGGGAAGGTGCCGCTTGAAGCCCTGCTGATCACAAGGCTTGTGCCACTTCTCAAGAAATTCCGAGCGTTCAACGCAACGTTCGCCCCCGACGCCGTCATCGAACACGACCGCTACGACATCGGGTTCGCCGTCGACACGCCCGACGGGCTCATGGTTGCGGTCATCACAGACGTTGACACAAAGTCAATCGAAACGCTCGGAGCCGAAATACGCGACCTTGCAGCCGGGGCGAAGGCTCGCACCCTCGGACGAGAGCAGCTGACGGGCCAGACCTTCACCATCTCCAACATCGGTGCCGTCGGCGGACGCTTCGGGACACCGATCGTTCCGTACGGAACCACCGCCATTCTGTCGATCGGGCGCGCCCAGCCTGAAGCGGTTGTGCGCGATGGTGAGATCGTCATCGCAGCCGAGTTCCCGCTGTCGCTTTCGTACGATCACCGTGTCATCGACGGGGGCACCGGGCGGTCGTTCATGGCCGACCTCATCACTGCCTTGGGAACCTGACTCGGGGGAGTTCGTGTTGATGATTCCCCGTGCTGGCGCGGGGCTACTCTCATCGGTCATGGGCGATCATCACGTACATCTTCATCCTCACGGTGCCTATGACGGTGTCGGCCCAGAGCCGGGAATCTACCCGGATGGCTTCATCGACAGCTTTGTAGAGCACGGACTGGCCAACGGCGCGGACGAAATCGGGTTCACCGAGCACCTGTATCGCTGCCATGAGTCTGCTGAGGTGCTGGGTGAGTGGTGGCAGGACGCTGAGTATCCCGATCTGGCAAAACTGTCAGTCGAACATGTGATGCTTGAAAGGGTGCTCTCCCTCGACCGGTATGTGGCCGTTGTCACCGACGCCAAGGATCGGGGTTTGCCGGTGCTGTTGGGGCTCGAGGTCGACTTCTTTCCCGAGACGATCGAGGCGGTGGTTGCCCTTCTCGATCGATATCCATTCGACTTTCTGATCGGATCCACCCATTGGATTCGGGAGTGGGGTTTTGACGTGCCAAATCAGGTCTACGAGTTTGATCGCCGGGGGGTGCGGAAGGCCTATGAGGAGTACTTTGCGATTGAGACAGAACTTGCCGCTTCAGGAACCGTCGACGTGTTGGCTCATGCTGATGTGGTGAAGAAGCTCGGTAGGAATCTCCCTGAACCACCAAGCGACCTCCACGAGCAGTTGGCGGCCGCTGCCGGTCGGTCGGGGGTGGCAATCGAGGTTTCCACGGCCGGGCTTTACCAGCCAGTGAACGAAATGTATCCGCATCCCGACCTTCTCACTCGGTTTCATGCACATGGCGTACCGATCACGATCTCGTCCGATGCACACCGTCCGGAGGAGACTGCCCGTGATCGCGACCTTGCAGTCGAGTTCGCCCGCTCCGTCGGTTACCGCGAGCGGGTGACGTTTTCCCAACGCGAGCGACGGTCCATTCCGCTCTAGATGTGGCGATACACTCGCTGGAATGTCTGCACCCACCATCTGGCTGACCACGCTCGGCTGTTCAAAGAACCAGGTCGATTCGCACAAGATCTCTTCCGTCTTGGGCGATTCCGGCTACGTCGAGGCCAAGAGCCCTGAGCTCGCCGATGTCGTGATGGTCAACACCTGTGGATTCATCGAGGACGCCCGACGTGAATCGGTCCAGACGATTCTCGATCTTGCCGACGCCAAGCGAGCCGATGCCAAACTCGTCGTCATGGGCTGCATGGCACAGCGCTACGAGTCCGAGCTGGTGGCGGCACTCCCTGAGGCTGACGCTGTGATCGGGCTTGACCGGTATCCCGAACTCGTTTCCAGACTCGACGCCTTGACGGGTTGGCAGCCGATTGAGATCTCAGGTGTGAAGCGGTCGCACATGGACATCCTTGAGGTCGTGAACCGTCCGACACCCACGACACCCTTCGCCTACGTCAAAGTTGCCGAGGGATGCAACAAGACGTGTGCATTCTGTGCCATTCCGCTGATCCGGGGCAAGCAACGATCACGGGCGAGCACGGGCATCATCGCCGAGATCGAGGGTTTGGTGGCAGCGGGAGTCCAAGAGGTCGTCCTCGTGGCGCAGGACCTTGCAGCGTACGGTCGCGACAACGGTGCGGGATCGATCGAAGCCCTGGTCGCCGACGCAGCAGACGTCGACGGTCTGCACAGGCTGAGGCTCTTCTACCTCTACCCCCGAGAGATCCGCCAAGGGCTCATCGATGTCATGGCTGGGCACACAACGATCGCCAATTACTTTGACCTCAGCCTGCAGCACGCATCACCCTCGCTGCTTCGATCGATGCGACGACCCGGCAGTGGTGAAAAGCATCTGGCACTCATCGATCGCATCCGTGACGCTGCACCCGACGCCGCGACACGGTCTTCGTTCATCGTCGGGTATCCAGGCGAAACGGAAAAGGACCATGGTGAGCTGTGCGATTTCCTCGAAACGGCAAGGCTCGACTGGGCAGGCTTCTTTCCTTACTCGAGAGAGGAAGGCACCACCGCCGCAGACCTTCCCGATCAGCTACCCCACGAAGTGGTCATGGAGCGCTTGCGGGAGGTACAGCAAATCCAAGATGACATCACCGCCACCACAAATGCCGCTGTCATGGGCTCAACGCTCTCCGTCCTCATCGATCAGGTGGAAGACGGTCAGGCAGTTGGACGCTCGTATCGGGAAGCTCCCGAGATCGACGGCATGATCCTCCTCGACAAGGGAAACGCTGGCGACTGGGTCCACGCCCGTATCGACGGAGCCTACGGAACGGATCTCTCGGCGTCGGTGGTTGAGACGTGATTGTTGAGACCCTTGCTGTTGGGACGGAGCTGCTCCTTGGTCAGATTGTCAACACCAACGCGTCCGACATAGCGGTTCGCCTCGCAGACTCCGGGATCACCCATATGCGACAATCCGTCGTCGGAGACAACCGCGATCGCATGGATGGAGCCATCGCCGCGGCCGTCAAGCGATCCGACGCGCTGATCATCACCGGGGGTATCGGCCCCACCCGGGACGATGCCACACGCGAGAGTGTCGCTGCGGTCGCTGGCGTACCGCTCGTATTGGACGAGGAGTACGCAGCCGAAATGCGTGCCGCGTGGCAGGCGCGTGGGAGCCAGTTCGCGGAATCGAACATGAAGCAGGCATATCGTCCACAGGGTGCTGTCGTGATCGACAATCCGAAGGGGTCTGCACCGGGCTTTCGAATCAAGATCGGGGACTGCTGGGTCATCTGTCTTCCCGGAGTGCCTGCTGAGATGCGCACGATGCTTGACGACACGGTCATGCCTTTCCTACTCGCCGAATCCGGGACCGCACCCGGCGTGGTCACCAGCCGGATGCTCCGCAGCTGGGGCATGTCTGAGGCGAAGGTCGGTGAGGTGCTCGATGATCTCTTCACAGGTTCAGTCAATCCGACGGTGGCTTTCCTTGCTTCGGAAGGTGAGATCAAGATCAGGTTGACCGCAGCTGCGGCTTCAACCGTCGAGGCGGAGGCGCTGATCGCTCCCGTCGAGGCAGAGGTGCGTGCACGCCTTGGTGATCTGATCTTCGGGGTAGATGACGAAACGATCGAACGGGTGATCCACAACCAGCTCTTGGATCATGGGTGGACGATCGGATCGGCTGAATCAGCAACCGGTGGTCTCATCGCACGACGACTCACGATGATTGGCGGCTCCAGCGTCACCTTCCGTGGTTCGATCGTTGCATACGCGACAGACCTCAAGACAGCGATCCTCGGAGTTCCATCGAGCCTCATCGAAGAACACGGCGTTGTCTCACAGGAAACCGCGGTCGCGATGGCACGAGGCGCCCGAGGAGTCCTTGGCAGCGACCTTGCGGTCGCCGTCACCGGTTCGGCGGGACCCGAACCGATGGAGCAACCCGTTGGGACGATGATTGTCGCCGTTGCCACACCGACCGCCGAACAGGTGCGAACCTTCACCATGCCAGGTGACCGCGAACGCATCAGGGCCTACACGGCCACCGCGGCGCTTCACATGGTGCGCTCTGCCCTTGAGGCGGAGTAATCGTGTCCGGCAATGTCTTTCTTGCAGTTGACCTCACCGACACCTCACGGCATGCCCTTGCGTCGACCCTCTCCGAAAGTGGCGCTGCGGTGCGGATCCCCGGTCGGCGTACGAGGCCGAACAACTGGCACATCACGCTTCGATTCCTCGGTGAAGCCACCGAGGTTGAAACAGACCGGCTCGCAGAGCGCACGGAATCCCTGCTCAAGCTGTTCGCTCCCGGCCGTGGCGCGGTGTCGGTGGACGGTCTCGGTGCGTTTCCGAGGCCTGCCAAAGCGACGGTTCTTTTTGCCTCGATCGCCGACCGGTCAGGTCTTCTGGCTGCTCTCGCCGGGATCTGTGATGAGGCGGCGACTGATGTCGGCTTTGAACCAGAGGGACGACCGTTTGTCCCTCATCTGACGCTGTCACGCATCCGGCCTCCGCGCGACCTCCGATCCCTTGTTGACCGTCTTGAACTCGTCCCGGTCAAGATCGACGTCACCGCCGTCACGATGTTTGAAACCGCCGAGACACCGAACGGCATCACCTATGTCCCGCTCCATGTTCATGAGCTGTGAGCTCGCCGCGAAAGCCTTGGCGTCGAACACCTGTTCGGTTAGGGTGTTGTTCACACCACCTCACAATCTGTCATACGTGGCAGGTACGTTGATGGGACACGACGAACATGGGGACACGAAAGGAAGCGCACATGGCAACTTCGCCTGAAGACAAAGAACGAGCTGAAAAGGGCAAGAATCTCGACATCGCGATGTCTCAGATCGAGCGGCAGTTCGGCAAGGGCGCCATCATGCGACTCGGTACCGATGAGGTCACCAAGATGGACATCATCCCCACGGGTGCACTGTCGCTTGACCTTGCCCTGGGTATTGGTGGTCTTCCCCGTGGGCGTGTGGTTGAGATCTATGGCCCCGAATCGTCGGGAAAGACGACTCTTGCACTCCATGTCATCGCCGAGGCACAGCGCAACGGTGGCAATGCTGCCTTCATCGACGCGGAGCACGCCCTCGACCCCATCTATGCGAAGGCGATCGGGGTCGACATCGATGAGCTGTTGATATCCCAGCCCGATACCGGAGAGCAGGCTCTTGAAATAGCCGACATGTTGATTCGCTCCGGTGCGCTTGATGTCGTCGTGATCGACTCCGTTGCGGCACTGGTGCCGAGGGCAGAACTCGAGGGTGACATGGGGGATACCCACGTTGGTCTCCAGGCACGCCTGATGTCCCAAGCACTTCGCAAGCTGTCAGGGACGATCAACCGATCGCACACGACTGCGATCTTCATCAATCAGTTGCGAGAGAAGATCGGTGTCATGTTCGGTTCGCCTGAAACAACACCTGGAGGGCGCGCACTCAAGTTCTATGCGAGCGTACGCATCGATATTCGTCGTATCGAGGCCATCAAGGTCGGGACGGAAAACATCGGCAACCGCGTGCGGACCAAGATCGTCAAGAACAAGGTTGCGCCTCCGTTCCGTCTCGCCGAGTTTGACATCATGTTCGGTGAAGGAATTTCACGAGAGGGGAGCCTTCTTGATGTCGCGGTTGAAGAAGGCATCGTGCACAAGGCAGGAGCGTGGTTCACCTACGACGGAGATCAACTCGGTCAGGGGCGCGAGAAGGCCAAGGACTATCTCCGCCAGAACCCCGAACTTGCGATGCAGCTTCAGGATCAGGTCCTGCGATCGGTGGGTGTCATCGATGACAACGCCAAGGCGGTTGTTGACGGTGCGACAGACACTGCAGCCGATGGTGAGGAATCCGAGGAGTCGGAGAGTCAATAGCAAACAAACTCATATTTCGCGTTTCCAGAATGGCTTTCGTGTTGTAGCATCAGAGCACAACACACACAAACACTGAAACCGAACTGAGACATGACCGAACGAAGCAGAGCTACAAGGTGATGACCGGGTAATCCGACCCATCCAACGTATATCGTGTGTGTGCCGAGCCCTGTGTGGCTCGGCACCGTCGTTTGCAACCTTCGTTTGTGTCTCGCCAGGAGCGAGAACAAGATGGATTCGATAACAGGATTCCTGATCCCAGGGGCGATCGTCGCTGGGGTGTTTCTCGTGGGCCTGTACTTTGGGAGAAAGCTCGTCCGCATCCCACAGGCCCCCGAAGAAATCCTTGCCGACGCCCGATTGGAGGCCCAACGCATTCTTGCTCGGGCTGAGGAGGAGGGCCGCGCCAAGGCCGACACCTTCCGCGACCGGGAAGAAGCCACCCTTGAACATCGAAGGGTTGAGATTGGCTCGCACGAAACGCGAGTGACCCAGAGAGAAGCCACCCTCGAACAGAGAGCCAGGAACCTGGCCCAACGCGAGGAGATGGTGATCGAAAAGGAACGCGAGGCCACGGAAATGTCCGCTGAAGCGGCAAGGCGCGGCGAGGATGCTCGTTTGGAACTCGAAGCGCTCGCCGGCTTCGACAGCAAGGCGGCGAAGGAAGAATTGCTCCAAAAGGTCGAAGACGAGGCACGACGTGACGCCATGGTACTCGTTCGCGATTTGGAGGCGAAGGCCCGTGAGGAGGCTGAGCGACGGTCTCGGCGAATTCTCGCCACCGTGATCCAGCGACTGGCGTCAGATGTCGTGTCCGAGGCGACGGTATCCGCGGTTGCAATCCCGACGGATGACATGAAGGGTCGGATCATCGGACGGGATGGACGCAACATTCGTTCTTTCGAGGCAGTGACCGGCGTGGACCTCATCGTCGACGACACTCCCGAAACCGTGAGCGTCTCGACGTTCGATCCCGTCAGGCGTGAGGTTGCGCGTCGCACGCTTGAGCGGCTCGTCGAGGACGGACGGATACATCCAACGTCGATCGAGGAAGCCTATGAAAAGGCACGGGACGAAGTTGAGCAGTCCATCCGGGATGCCGGCGAATGGGCGATGCTTGAGGTAGGTCTCAACCGGCTCCATCCAGAGCTCACGATCCTCATCGGGCGGCTCCGGTACCGAACGAGCTACGGACAGAATGTGCTCGATCACCTCGTCGAAACCGCTCACATTGCGGGAATGCTTGCGGCCGAACTCGGTGTCGACGAGACCGAGGCCAAACGGTCGGCATTCCTCCACGACATCGGCAAGGCAGTGAGTCACGAGGTTGGTGGTTCCCACGCGTTGATCGGTGCCGAGATTGCACGTCGCTTCGGCGAGGAAGCCGGTGTCGTCCATGCCATCGAGGCACATCACAACGAGGTCGAACCGAGAACGTTGACAGCGATCCTCGTGCAGGCAGCCGATGCTGTGAGTGCCGCGCGACCTGGGGCGAGGCGCGAAGCACTCGAATCGTACGTGCGGCGCCTCGAACGGCTCGAGGACATTGCGCGTGGGTTTGATGGTGTCGAGAAGGTCTATGCGCTCCAGGCCGGACGCGAGGTGCGCGTGGTGGTCGATCCCGGTTCTCTCGATGATCTCGGTTCCCAGGATCTCGCACGTTCCATCGCGAAAAAGCTTGAGGACGACTTACAGTATCCGGGTCAGATCGAGGTCACCGTCATCCGCGAATATCGCGCCAAGGGGTTCGCCCGGTAGTAACCCCGTGCTGATCTCGGTGTCGGAGGAGTGTCATGTCTGAAGCAACGATGTCTGAAGTGGCTGTGTCTGAAGTAGCCATGTCTGAACCAATCATGGTCGGCATGCCCGGCATCAAAGAGGTTCGTCCACCCAGGCGGGAGGGTCAGAGCTATTTCATCCGCACCTTCGGGTGTCAGATGAACGAGCACGACTCGGAACGCATAGCGGGCCTCCTCGAATCAGACGGCATGGTGTGTGCAGATTCGGTCGACACTGCTGATCTCATCGTGCTGAACACCTGTACGATCCGCGAGAACGCCGACGTGAAGCTCTATGGATATTTGGGTTCACTCAAGCGAGCCAAGACGGAGCGCCCCACCCTGCGTATCGCTGTTGGCGGTTGTTCTGCCCAAAAAGAGCGAGACCTCATTCAAGAGCGCGCCGGCTGGGTCGACGTCGTGTTCGGAACACACAACGTTCACCGCGTTGTTGACCTCCTCGATCATGCCGAGGACTGGGGCCCCGTCACCGAGATCTGGGACGAGGCGAACGCGGTCGCTGACATTCCGAGTGGGCTTCCGGTCCATCGGGAGACGGAGCATTCAGCCTGGGTCACGATCACGATCGGATGCAACAACTCATGTACCTTCTGCATCGTTCCGATCGTCCGAGGAGCGGAGCTGTCCCGCCGACCGGGAGACGTCATTCGAGAGATTGAGGGGCTTGCGAGGGCTGGTGTCAAAGAGATCACACTGCTGGGACAAAACGTCAATTCCTATGGGCGGGATCTGGATCTCAACGGTCATAAGCCGCTCTTTGCGGAACTTCTGCGGCGAGCAGGCGACGTTGCGGGCATCGAGCGCATTCGATTCACCAGTCCGCACCCGAAGGACTTCCGCGAAGATGTCGCCTACGCCATGGCAGAGACGCCAGCGGTGTGTGAACAGATCCATTTTCCCCTCCAGTCGGGAAGTGACCGCATTCTCGCAAGGATGCATCGCGGCTATACAGCCGAACGTTTCTTGGCAAAGCTCAAGATGATGCGGACGATTGTTCCCGACCTCGCATCCTCGACTGACGTGATTGTTGGATTTCCGGGTGAGACTGAAGCGGATTTCGAGGGAACACTCGACGTCATGCGTCAGGCACGATTCGACAATGCCTACATGTTCCAGTTCTCGCCACGACCCGGAACCCCCGCGGCTGAAATGGACGGACACGTTGATCCTGACGTCATCCAACAGCGTTTCAACCGCCTGACAACGCTCCAAAATGCCATCACGATGGAGCTCAACCAGGCGCAGGTCGGACGCGAAGTCAACGTGATGGTTGAAGGGCCGTCCAAAAAGGATGCCTCCGTTGCCACAACACGGACACGGGGAAACCGGATTGTGCACATCGAAGGGTCATGGCAGCCCGGTACGTTCCTCGATGTTCGGGTCGTTCGTGCTGCTGCTCATCACCTTGGAGGTGTATTGCTCTGACTGTCGTAGCCATCGTCGGTCATACCGGGTCTGGGAAGTCAACCATTGCGGAGGTTGTCGCCGATCGGTTCGGTGCCGAGATTGTCTCGGTCGACTCGATGCAGGTGTATCGCGGCATGGATATCGGCACTGCAAAACCGAGCATGGCGGTTCGTGAACGCATTCCTCACCACATGATCGATGTTGCGGAACCTTCCCAGGAATACGATGTGGCAAGATTCCAGACCGAAGCTCGGGCTGCGATCAGCGGTATCGGAGGTCGAGGGGGTCGAACTTTGATCGTTGGCGGATCAGGTCTCCATTTTCGTGCGATCGTTGACCCGGCATCTTTCGCACCAACGGATCCATCACTCCGTGAAGAACTTGAGGCAACGGCCACGGAGGATCTGGTCGCCGAGCTTCTTCTCTTCGATCCGCAGGCAGGCAGCATGGTCGATCTGTACAACCCGAGAAGGGTGACCCGAGCCGTTGAGGTGGCTCGCCTAACCGGTGAGGGACCCACCTTTCGGGCCAGCAAGCCCGCAGCTGTTGCATTCCGTGCATATCAGCCGTTCATGCCACACCACAGTATTGGTATCGACGCCGGGCAACATGCACACGCCCGGGCCGATGCTCGCTTCGATGCAATGATCGATTCCGGGTTGGTTGAAGAGGTCGAACGACTTGCGGGTCGCCTCGGTCGGACAGCCTCCGGGGCTGTGGGATACAAGGAACTGGAACCCACTGTGCGCGACGTCATACCTTTGGCGGAAGGTGTTACCGACGCCAAACGGGCAACCCGCGCATTGATCAAGCGACAGCGGACGTACTTCCGAAGAGATCCCCGCATTGTCTGGATGCCGTGGCAGGATGACGACCAGCAGCGCATTGAAGGCGTCGTCGAACACATTGAAAGGGCCACATCGTGGACTTCGTGAAGGTACAGGGGCTTGGTAACGACTTCATCGTGTTCGATGGGCCCTATGAGCCACAACCCGCGGACGTTGTCAGATGGTGTGATCGTCGGAGAGGTATCGGAGCAGACGGAGTCCTGGTGATCGAGCCAATCGATCCGACAACCATTTCCATGCGGTACTGGAATGCCGATGGCGGGGAAGCCGAGATGTGCGGCAACGGGCTGCGGTGCGTTGCAAGGCTGTCCTATGAACGGGGTTGGGTTGCGGACTCCGACTTCACGGTGCGAACGGTTGTCGGCGACCATCCTGTCGCGGTCACGGGAGATTCGGTTCGCGCCCTTGTGGGTGTCCCGATGGGCTACCGGACGGAAACACTCACGATTGCCGATCTCGAGATCCATCCGGTGTCGATCGGAAACCCACACGCCGTCGTGTTTGTTGACGACGTGGAAGCCGCACCCGTTGACCGGAGCGGACCGTTGATCGAAAACGACGCACTGTTCCCGAACAGGACGAATGTTGAGTTCGTCGAGGTGCTCGAAGCAGGAGGCATCAAGGCGAGGATCTGGGAGCGAGGTGTTGGGGAGACACCGGCATCGGGCACCGGCGCCACCGCCGCTGCATTTGTGGCCCACGAGGTGCATGGCGTGGAGCAACCCGTGACGGTGCATCTGAGAGGGGGAACCCTCTTGATTTCATTCGATGACCACGGGGCGTGGATGGAGGGCCCAGCCGAGATCGTGTTCTCGGGACATATTGATTAGGGGCTGTAGCTCGCTCAGCCGACTCTGCGGAGCACTGCGACCACGACACCGAGAATCTCGATCCCATCCGTAAACAGCATGGGCTCGTAGTCGTCGTTCTCAGGATGTAGCACGATCCCAAGGTCGGTACGGTCATAGCGCTTGACGGTGGCCTCTTCACCATCGACAAGGGCAGCAACGATCTGACCCTTTCGGGCGGTTGTCTGTTTCTGGACGACGACGTAGTCCCGATCGAGTATGCCTGCGTTGATCATTGAGTCTCCGCGGATCGTCAACATGAACACGGGCTCCTGTCCGACGAGCTCCGTTGGAAGGGGATAGATCTCCTCGATGTCTTCCTCAGCAATGATCGGTGATCCTGCTGCAATCGATCCAACAAGGGGAACGTCGCGCACAGCTGCCCGTGAAATCGGGATCGCCCCATCGGGTTGGATGACCTCAATGGCACGCGGCTTGGAGGGATCACGTCGGATGAAACCCTCGTTGGCAAGGGTCGAGAGATGACTGTGGACGGTCGACGGGGAGCTAAGACCGACCGCGTCGCCAATCTCGCGCACCGATGGGGGATAGCCCCGACTCGCCACCGTTGAGATGATGAGATCCAGGATCTCTCGTTGCCTCGCTGTCAATGTGCTGGGATCAGTCACGAATCCTCCATTCGTTGACACGAGGATAGTACGAGATGACGTTTCGACCAAACATATGTTCGATCATCGGCACGAAAAGCGATACTTGACAATCGAACACCCGTTCGATACCTTGGTGTCTACGATCGAACATGTGTTCGTTCGGGTGGTTTGTTCGGCCGAAAGGCCGTACAAACAGGGCATCGCCGGTGCGGCGCCCAAAGCACCGAAAAGTGTCACACCCGATCCGTACCTTGGATCGTAGGAGCTTCGGCTCCGACCTGGGTGACCGAGGTACTCCTCCACTTCCCAGATGGACGAGGTAGCAGGAGAGAGAAGCATGACGACAATCGCAAGCGCACGTATTCGGGCGCTCTCCATCATCTCCATCACGATCGTTGTCGTGCTTCTCCTCCTGTCCTCGGCAAGTCAGGCTTCCCTTGAGGTGGGAGCAACCGTTTCGTACCGAGTCAAGGGTGGCGACACGCTCTGGCAGATCGCGGCGGACTATGGTCCGCCTGATCGTGATCGCAGAGAGATCGTTGCGGTGATCGAGCGGATCAATGAGATCGATGCTGGTGCCCTTCAAATAGGTCAGGTCATCGAGATCCCGACTACTGAAACTTCGCGCAGCGAGTCCTGAGCGCACGGTGTCACGCCGGTTCAGTTCTCCGATCCAGCGGTACGATGGCTCCATGCGATGTCCGCTTTGCACCACAAATGACACGCGGGTTGTGGACTCGCGACAGGCCGAAGAGGGAACGGCGACTCGCCGACGGCGCGCCTGTCCCCAATGCGGGCATCGATTCACGACGTTTGAGCGTGCGACCGCGGTCATCGTGATCAAGCGGGACGGGCGGCGTCAGGCGTTTGATGCCACCAAGATTCGCAAGGGCATTGAGATAACCCTTGCCGATCGTCCGGTGCCCCAGGACGCTGTCGATGATCTGGTGACAACGGTCGAACGGGCCGCATTCACCTCACCGGGTCATATCGACGCCGACGAGATCGGACAGATTGTACTTGAAGGACTTCGCGACATCGACGAGGTCGCATACCTGAGGTTTGCGTCGGTCTACAAAGAGTTCCAGGACGCGAGCGACTTTGAACGTGAGGCTGCGTCCCTTGAGGAAGAACCGGTCAGCTCTGAGTGAGTTCCGTCATGTGTGCCTCGAGTTGGCCAGCATACGTGACGATCCAGGTGTCCACTTCCGTTCGGAACTCACCGAGAGCGGAAGCGTTCGTGGCGTTGAGACGAGTCCGCATCTCGTCGAGTTCGGTGACCAGGTCGAGGGCGAGCTCGGTGTTTTCCGATGTCAGTGCTGAGAGATATTCCGTCTGCCAACTGGCGTAACGTGTGTGGCTGGTCACCGCTTCCTCCCGCACGACATTGAACGTGTCGTCGGTTGGGAGCTCCGCCACCGCCGTTGCGTCCTTCGAGAGCGATGTAGCGAGGGTCACACTGATGGTGTTGATTGTCTCGGTTGAAGCCGAGGTTGGGAGGTTGCCCGTATCCATGAGATCTGGGATGGTCGTGTGATAGATGTAGGCATTTCCGAGACGTGATGCCAATCCGGTTCCTTCGGCCCCAAGAAGTGCTGTCTGTTGTTGAAGTGGCTTGAGAGCGTCGATCGCACCCTTGGGGACGAGGGGGAGCACGCTCGGGAGTGGCTCCGCGGCCGTGGCTTCCATGTCGAATGCCAGGCTGTCAAGGGTGGCGATGATCGAAACTGATGTCGAAAGCGATTCAGGGGATGCATCGATGGTGGTGATCGCATCAAGTGCCGTCTGGGTTGCAGGCAAGTGGTTGCGGACCGCCGAGGTGGCGTCGTAGTAGGACTGACGAACCTGGAGTGCCTCTGACTCGGTCGCCTGTGGTAGCAGCAGAGCCGCGACAGCCACCGCAGCGATCAGGAGGACGAGAATCACGACGATCGGCCACCGAAAGGACCGCTTGGTTCTCAGTGGCCGAGCGAGCGTTGCATCGACCTGTGCTGCATCGACCTGTCTTGCCTCGAGACCAGGCGGTTCAACTGGTGGCACCGGGGCCGGGTCAGCAATCGTGGCTGGGGCCACCGTGGGTGGGGGAGGCGGCGGTGGAGCCATGGGTCGTGTTGTTGTTGGCCGGGTCGGGGGTCGAGTCGAGCGGTCATAGGTGGCGTTTGTCGTGCCGGGATCGCCATCAAATGACGAGGTCGTGATCTGGGTCGTTCGCATGGCCACGGTCACCGCATCTTTCGAGACTGCATCTTGGGAGGCCGCATTCTTGGAGGCAGCGCCTGTTGAAACGGCATCGGTTTCGGCGTTGCTGTCAGCGGTAGGTGTTGGCGTTTGCTTTGTATCGGACTCGGGTGTGTTGTCGGCACCAGGAGGCGGGATTATCTCGTTCTCTCTCGTGAGTTCCGCCATCGCGTCGGCTGCAGTTGGCGGTGGGGGAGCTGCACCGACCGCTTCCAGGAACCACGAGCCGTCACTGTCACTGGTGTCGTCTGGGAACCTGGTCGTCATGTATGTGCACTCCGTGGGAGAATCCGCACATGAAGATACCTGTCGTTCGCTCACATCCACGGATTCCCATGCTTGCCACCGCGCATCTCGGGGACGCCGGTGCAGACCTTTCTGCATCCGAGAACCACACCATTGAACCTGGACAGACCGTCCTCGTCGGTACCGGTCTCTCAATGGCGATCCCGCCCGGGTATGCGGGTTTCGTCCTTCCCAGGTCCGGCCTCGCGATCAACCACGGGATCACGGTTGCGAATGCCCCTGGACTGATCGATTCGGGGTACCGGGGCGAGATCAGGGTTGGTCTGATCAACCACTCCAACTCGGCGTTTGCGATTGAGGTTGGAGACCGCATCGCCCAATTGGTTGTGATGAGCGTCGAGACGCCCGAATTCGTCGAGGTTGAGGAGCTCGATCGCACCGATCGCGGCGTCGGAGGCTTCGGGTCCACGGGTGTTGCTGGAGCGTAGAAAGAACCCCTCCGTGATACCATCAAACCAGCGCGGACGTAGCTCAGCTGGTAGAGCGCAACCTTGCCAAGGTTGAGGTCGCCGGTTCGATCCCGGTCGTCCGCTCCGAGGGGAGGGCGGTCCGCTGTGGCCGCTTTTCTTATGTGGCGACGTGGCCGAGTGGCTAGGCAAGGGTCTGCAAAACCCTGTACGCGGGTTCGAATCCCGCCGTCGCCTCCAAACCCGTATTCGGTGCTGTCAGACGTCTAGAGTCCCACTGCTTGGGTATTTCCCGATTCGTATCGCACAAAAGGCAGACAATGGCTGACGACGCACAGCAGATAGCAGATCCGCTCCAACCACCGAAACCAAAGTTTGGCAAACAGCAGATCATCGCAACGATTCTGACCCTCATTGTCCTGATCATCGTCTTTGTTGTCGTGCTTCCCCAATTCGGTGACTACTCAGCTGCATGGGAAGCGATCCAGAACATGACTGCATGGCAACTGGGGCTCATCGCAGCTGCCACGGTTGGTTTGATCATCCTTTACGTCTTTCCCTACTCGGCCGCCATGCCCGGGCTGCGGTACAAGCACGGTTTCTACACACGCCAGACATCCTTCATGATTTCCAACGTCATCCCCGGTGGCGGTGCGTGGGGGCTTGCAGTCCAGTACGGGATGTTGTCGAGCTACGGATACGGTCCGGCACCCACGACGGCGGTGATCGGAATCACAAGCGTGTGGAACACTCTTGTCACGTTGTCACTGCCCCTCTTGGCGATCGTTGGTCTCACGATCACGGGTCAGACCGGTGCCGAGGATGTGGCCCTCACCGTTGTGGCTGCACTCTTGGTTGTGGTGATGATTGGTGGACTCGCTCTGATCCTCCGGAGCGAGGCGCTGGCTCGCCGAATCGGTGGATGGGGCAACGCGGTCATTGGCTGGGGTGCCGGGATCATCCACAAGGAGGTCTCGTTCGACGCAGCCGAAGCACTCGTCGACTTCCGGGTGTCGATCATCGACGTCGTCGCGGACCGCTGGGTACTCGTCACGGCGGCCAACGTGGGACAACAACTCGCCCAGTTCTCGATCTTGTACCTCGCCGTTGTCGCCCTTCAGGGTGGCTTTGACGGTTCGATCACCCTCGCAGAGGCATTCGCAGCTTTCGCGCTCGGTCGCCTTGCGACGTTCATTCCCATACCGCCCGGTGGCCTCGGTACAACAGATGCGATCATCACCAGCATGCTTGCCGGATTTGGCATGTCACAGAACGATGCGCTGGCCGCAACGCTGGTGTGGAGGGCGTTCACCTACTTCCCCCAGGTCATCATCGGCGTCATCACACTGTTGCTGTGGAGGCGCGACAGCGCCAAGAAAGCCCTTTCGACCTGAACGTTGCGCTTTCACTGACCCCGCCGCTATCTTCCGACTCCCGAGAGGGCGATTAGCTCAGCGGCAGAGCACTGCCTCGACACGGCAGGGGTCACTGGTTCAAATCCAGTATCGCCCACAAGGCTGTCCTACCTTGAGAATCACCGATTCTTGAGCCACGGGACGGCTACGCCCGTTTCGGTGCTGTCACGACTCATTGCAAAGTGGTCAACACGGTCGTCGATGGGGTTGGGTCGAGACTTTAGGTTCAAATCCAGTATCGCCCACAAGGCTGTCCTACCTTGAGAATCACCGATTCTTGAGCCACGGGACGGCTACGCCCGTTTCGGTGCTGTCACGACTCATTGCAAAGTGGACAACACGGTCGTCGATGGAGTTGGGTCGAGACTTTAGGTTCAAATCCAGTATCGCCCACAAGATTTCCCACCTCAAGAATCACCGGTGGCAGGCACCTTCGCGACGCCAATGCCTCTTGGCTTTCACGACTCATTGCAAAGTGGTCAACACGGTCGGCGTAGAGTTCGGATCAAGACTTTAGGTTCAAATCCAGTATCGCCCACGTACAGTACAGAAACCCTTGCGGCTGCAGGGGTTTCTGTTGTTTGAGGTCTCATTCAATTGAAACCGGGATACGGGGAGTGCGCGTAGAGGGAGCACTGCGGTTCTGGAGTATCTCATCCAGTTGATGTGCAACCGGCTCATCGCTTCCTGCAAACAGATGCCCATACCGATCCATCGTCGTCTGAATCGAGGTGTGGCCGAGTCGGGATTGAATCTCCCTGGGCTGTCTTCAGTAGATACCGTGCTCGCTTGCCGCTGGTGTCGGCCGTATCGAACTCTCGCTGGAGAGCGTTGCAATCGGTGAGCTTGTTGATTCGTCTGTCACGACTCATTGTGTCGGTGTCGCCGACCTGAGTCGATGGCCGCATTCGTAGCGGCGTCCTCAGGACAGCATCGCTCAGCGGGTGAGAGCGTAGGTCAGGATTGTTGGTGTTCCGAAGCTGTTTTGTACGGACCCTGGGAATGCTGTATCAGGGATGGCGATGGCTGTTACGGCCACAGGATCGCTTCCGCTCAGCTTCTTGGATTCGCCCGGTCGCCATTCGAGGTCACAGGTGCCGTCCTTCTTGCAGCCTCCGTAGAGCGTTTGTATGTAGACAAACGACAAGCCTTGGAAAGATACGTATTTGGTTCCGGGGGGCCAACTCGATTGCCACAACTCAGGAACCTTGGCGAGGCGCTTGCTGAATTGGATGTCTTCTCTGAAGAGCACCTGGCTGCCGTGATCGAGTACACATTGGATTGCCCCGTGTTCGGTGTCCGGATATGTGTCGATGGGGCACAGTGGATCGATCTTTGGGTCGGCTGTCGGGTCTCCAAGTCGGGTTGCCTCATTGAAGTAGTACCACAAACCAACATCGTCAATTGCTGTTCCCTGGAAATCGTCTGTTGCGGGTGGGGAGCCGAGCGCCAGTCTGCCTTTGTATCCACCGGACCCTTTCACAAACCCGTCGACAATTACTTTCTGTTTTTCTCCTGCCTCAGTCCTGACGGCCTCGATCTTGTTGAAGTTTGACGGGCATTCAACATCTTCTTTCGGAATCAACGGATCTCCAGCTATCCCGGAGTGATCACTCGGTGTACTGGGAGCGACATCGAGGTCGTGGTCAACTCCGTGAGAAATGTTTTCCTTGAGGCGTGTGACGGCCGAGCCCGAGCATTGTGTTGTTGTGCCCATCAGGGTGTTGCCGAACATGTAGAAATCAAGGAAGTCAAAGTTCCCTGTTTCGTTCTTCTCGCATTCATCGGGGAACTTGGGTCCGGTTTTGACGCAAACGAGCCCGTTCGTTCCTTCGCTGAGAACGCCAAGGGGAAGGACGCCCCCGGCGCCCTGGATGACCGCGCCGACCTCGGCGAAGGCGCTGACATCCATGGTGTCGAAGCCGATCACACCAGCAAAGAACGTGTTGATTGCCCGGGTCGGGATCCGGACGCGTACTTCGGTCCAGTCATCTGTCCAACTGACGCAATCGGTGGCAAGAGGTCCTGAGAGGACGACTTTGGCTGAGATCGTGAATTGCGATGGTTTGTCGGCGTCCGTACAGCCTGCCCAGTCAAGGCCCGCGCCGAGATTACGCTCCGCGATCGACATGGTCTCGCTCACGAGATCGATGGCACGATCGTTGTCGTCTCCCGTGTTGTTGATCAAGGTGATGGCCCCACCGAGCGCCGAAACATCTGCTGTTGTCTGTGAGTCCCTGCGCTCTACAAAAGCGTGAGCAGTGTCGACGGCAATCGCCGCGAAACCGAAGAGCATGACCAACATGATGGCGAACAGGACCAGGACCGCGCCACGATCCTCTTCACCAACACGGGTGGGTACCAGGTGTTTCATCATCAGCTGCAGGTCGCCGATCCCCCCGACCCGTCGTTCCACCACGACGCCTGCCCCGTTGTGGGCTGCTCAAGGTTGAAATCGACATCAGACGTGATCTGCTTGCCCCCCAACCATGTATCCAAGAACCCGGTGATGGATTGATAGGTGAGCTGAACCGTGATACGACCTTCCGAACCGCGGTTCCCAGCTTCGGGCGGATCGGTCGCCGCGCCAAGGGTCACGGTCACATTGCTTCCCCCGATGTCCATCCGATCACAGACCTCGTCAGCGATGGTGGTCACATCCCCCCAATCGACGGCGGCAAGTCGCGCACCCTCACGGGCACCATGGCGTACGTCATTTGCCTGATAGAAAGCCCAGCTCGATTCAATGATGCCGAAAAGGAGAAGTACGACAAGTGGAAGAATGATTGCGAATTCAACCAATGCCGCTCCCGAATCAGACCTGCTTCGACGATGTTTGTTGCCCATCCCCATGTCTATTTGCTCTGTTCGGAGTTCGACGGACGTTTCGAGCCGTTTGGTGCTTGAGACGCCGACGACCGATTCTGATTGTTGTTGGAGCCTGCTTTGGATTGTCCGGGCGGGACACCATCTGCTTTGGATTGTCCGGGTGGGGCGCCATCCGTTTTGGATTGCCCGGGCGGGACACCATCCGTCTTGGATTGTCCGGGTGGGGCGCCATCCGTTTTGGATTGTCCGGGCGCGTCAACATTTGGATCTGTCTTGGATTGCCCGGGCGCGTCAACATTTGGATCTGTCTTGGATTGTCCAGGCGGGACACCATCTGTCTTGGATTGCCCGGGCGGGACACCATCTGTCTTGGATTGTCCGGGCGGTTCAGCTGGGCGTTGCCCTTGGTCCAGTGGCTGGGTCGATGGGTGATTACCGATGAGTCGTGCAAGTTCGGCAACCTTTTGTCCATCGACGTGGCCGATGTTGCCCGCCAGGTAATCAAGGAGTGCTGCGACCTCTTCTTTGGTAGCGTCGGCTTGGTTCGATCCGGTCTCTCTTGCTCGCTGTGCGGCTCGTGCGAGGGCGGCGCTGGCGGCTTGATTGCCATCGGATGCTCCGGTGTTGTTGTCAACCTCGGTGATCGTTACAGCCGCATGTTCGAGTCCCCGAGCCACGTCGCCGTTAGCGATAAGTTGTTCGACCTCTGTGAGGCGTTCTTGGGTACCGCCGTTGCCGATGCCGAGCGTTTCGAGGGCACGATCGATTCCGTACAAAAAGTCGCCAGGTGAAGCACGGTCTGCGGCGTATGCAACTGCGCCTCCGCTCCCTAACAAAACGGCCGCGGTGGCAGCGATGGTGGCGATCCGTCGTCGCAGGGACCGTACAGACGTCGTCACCGGGCGCGTCCGATCCGCGGCACCGAGCGGGAGGTTGACGGACGACTCACGTGCGCGAAGGGTGGCAGCCTTGACGACCCGATCCACCAGCACCTCGTCAAGCTGTGCGGCTTGGTCGATGCGAAGCGAATCGATGATTGTCGAGAGGTGCTCCAGACCTTCGATACGCGCGGTTCCCGAAACCAGTGCCTCGGCCTGGTCTGAAGTGAGGTTGGTGCGGTTCATGTCAGTTGGTAATCGCCGCGAGCGCTCATGGGGATACGCTCGGAGGTTCGATTTGTTGCCTGAGTGCCTCCAGCGCCCGGTGTTGGAGCGCTTTGACGGCACCGATCCGTTTGCCGAGGATCCGGGCCGTCTCCTCAAGACTGAGGTCGGCGATGACACGAAGAGCTATGACCGTCCGTTGGTCAAGTGTGAGGTGCGACAGCAGTTCGTCAATCTGTTCGGTGGAGATGATGTCCAGTGCCATCGATTCTGCGCTTGTTGTTGACCGGTGGGGGAGTTCATCAACGCTGACCAGGTCGGCGAGCTGTGGGCGTCGCGCTTTTTTGCGGCCTGCATCGATGGCGCGCCGGTGTGCGATGACGAAAAGCCATGAACGAAAACCCGGTTCGTCGCCGTCAAATCGATGGATGCCGGTTGCTGCAGCCATCCACACCTCGCTGAGGACATCTTCCGGTTCCGCAGCACCTCGCAGCCGGGCATACCCCAGGAGTGAGGGCGAATAGGCTTCCACCAGTCTCCGCCAAGCCCAGTCCGCTCCCGATTTGGCGGCTCCGAGCACCGTACCGAATTCGTCGGCAGACCATAGGTCCCGATTCATGGATTCGATCCGATCGTTGTTTCCCGTCACGGTCGCCAAGCCCTCATAGGTTATTGATCGGCGCAGCGTCACCGACGCCAAAGCAGAACCTTATCGAGCGAGGATCGACAGACGATCTCAACACGCTGCCGGGTCAGGCTTCAAAGACGTATCCCCACATCGAGATCCCCTGACATTTCTCCCTTCGCCGTGGATCATCCAGCTAGCGATTGGTCTCGATGTGGATTTTTCGGATGGCCTCGTCGGCTTCGAAGAGCGGCACGAGTTGGTGGAGCTCCTCATCCGACAACTTGAGGGTCAGGGTGGGGAGACCCTTGTGTTGTCCGACAGCCCAGTGACCGATGTCCGCCATCGGTTTGGCGGCAGACGGCATCAGGGCGGTGACGGATTTTCGGATGTTTTGAATTGTCGCTGCATCTGCAACCGTCAACCGGACGGAAATGCGCGCATCGCGCCGAGCTTGGGACCGCAACTGTGGCGAGAACTTGTTCGTCACCACAAGCATGACCAAGACGATCACAGTGGCGATGATCGCAAGTCCCCAGTTGCCGGTCCCAGCCGCCATCCCAATCGCCGCGACAGACCACAAACCGGCAGCAGTTGTGAGCCCCTGAATGCTCAACCCCTCACGAAAGATCAATCCAGCACCCAAAAACCCGATTCCGGTTACAACCTGTGCCGCAACCCGGGAGGTGTCGGCGTCGGAGAATCCATAGATCGAGATCACGGTGAAGAGTGATGCGCCGCCCGCAACGAGTGCATACGTACGTACGCCCGCATCTTTGTTGGAGAGCTGTCGCTCCAAACCAAGGACAAGTCCAAGTCCGATGGCGATGGCCACTCGAACACCACCGATGAAAGCCACACTCTCAACTGCGCTATCGATCCAGTCCAAATCAGACCTCCGTAGCGGCAAACAGTAATCCACGATCCTTGAACCGAGGTCGATCCGTGTCCAACTTCAAGGAAAACGCGGCGGCAACCGATGGAACTGCATCGAATCGGACTTCAATACTGGTGGGGCGTGATAGGTTCGTTTCGACCATACGGTGGGTCCAGAGAGGAGTGGAACAACATGGCGCGAAGGCGGCTCCTTGGTGTGGTCGTGACTGCCTCGCTCCTGGTTTCGTTCGTTGTGGTTTCTGCTCCAGCATTGTCGGCGTCGGGCGGAGAGGATCTGCACGTCTCCCTCGATTCGGCCCCTGCCGACCTCACCACCGGTCGCCGGAATACGCCATCACCTGCGGAGCGGTTCACGGCGAACACGGGATCGATGCGAGCCGCAGAGCTTCTTGTGGATGATGGCCCCGCGGGAGCGATTGCATCGGCGATCGAGAGGCTGGGAGGATCGGTTCTTGGCACAGCACCGGGTGTAATGCTGGTTCGAGTGCCCGAAGGGAGTCATTTCGAGCTGTCGCAGATCCCGGGCGTTGTCCTCGTGCGGGATCCACGCCCAAGTGAAATGGTTCCAGCTGCAACAGGAGAGACAGCGGAACCTGCAAGTGAGGTGGCAACCCTGACGCGAGCAGACGTTTGGCACGCAGCCGGGTTCACGGGCAGCGGTGTATCGATCGGCGTCATCGACTACTTCGATCAATCGACGTGGGACGCTTCGGTGGCTGGGGGTCAGCTCAAAGCACCTGCGGCAACGTTCTGTCGGTCGTACGGATCCGACTGCAACATCTGGGCAGAAGGGAGCCGCCACGGGGTTGCCTCTTCAGAGCTCATTTATGATATGGCACCTAACGCTGACCTCTACCTTGCAACCGTGTCCTCGGTCACCGACCTCGCAGCGGCCGTTGCATGGTTCGATTCCAAGGGTGTATCGATCATCTCGCGGAGTCTTGTTGCGTTCCTGGATGGTCCCGGTGATGGAACCGGTCCGTATGATTCGATCGCTGACGACGCCGTTGCTCGCGGCATGTTGTGGGTCAACGCGGGGGGAAACTATGCGACGTCTCCTGGGCTGTCCGATGGCGGATATTGGCGGGGCACCGCAGTGGATGCCGACAGCGATGGTTGGATCGAGTTTGTTCCGGGCGATGAAGCCCTTGACTTCACGTGTGGATCGATTCAGGGGATCAGATGGTCCGACTGGGGTCCGAATCCGACGGACTACGACGTCACGATCACCGACGCAATCACCGGTGACACCGTTGCGACGTCGAATGAGGACCAAGGCGCCGGTGCACCACCAATCGAGATTCCCCCACCCATGGACTGCCGCTCGCATCCAAACCTCAAGCTGTGGATCACCATCTTCGACAAGGGGAACGGGATTGCTGGAGACGTCATTGAGTTCATGGCGAACCAAGCCAATCTGGAGTACTCCTCGAACCCGTACTCCGTCACCCATCCCATTGCAGACTCTGCCAACCCAGGTGTTCTCGCCGTCGCGGCAGTCGATCCGGCCGCGGGCCAGGCAATCGCTGGATACAGCAGCCAGGGGCCAACGAATGATGGGCGAACGAAGCCGGACATCGCGGCACCGAGTTGCCTTGAGGTTCTTGCCTACCCGTTCTGCTTCAACGGCACGAGCGCCGCTGCACCGGTGGTGTCAGGTGCAGCGGCATTGCTCTTGGAAGCGGGCCTAGCTTCCACACCGCAGGCTCTTGCAGCACAACTCAAGACCATGACAACGGATCTCGGGACTCCCGGTGCCGACAACATCTATGGAGCAGGCAAGCTTCTCCTTGGAAATCCACCGGGTGTGTTCGTCGGTTCATTCATCGATGATGACGACAGCATCTTCCAAACCGAGATTGAATGGCTGAAGACCCAAGGAATCACGCTTGGGTGCAACCCGCCGCTCAACAACCGATTCTGCCCGAAGCAGACGCTCACCCGTGCACAGCTCGCAGCGTTCCTGAGTCGAGCGCTCAATCTGCAGGGGCAACTTGACAATCCCTTCACCGACGATGACGGTTCCATCTTCGAAGATGACATCGAAAAGCTCGCATTTGCTGGGATCACGCTTGGATGCAACCCACCGGCCAACGACCACTTCTGCCCGAACAAGATCCTCAGACGTGATCAGATGGCAGCCTTTTTGGGGCGAGCGTTCGGGTATGTCGATGTCGGCGCGGGGAATCTCTTCGTTGATGACGATGGGTCAGTATTCGAGATGGATATTGATCGTCTCGCGACGGCCGGGGTCACAAACGGCTGTAGCCCGGGGCACTACTGCCCATCCAACAACGTGACACGCGAGCAATTCGCAGCGTTTCTTTTCAGGGCATTCACCTGATCCAACCCGACTGAGGCGTCTTGGGGGGTAGGTCGGCCCACATTGAGGCCGTGACAGCGGTCCAGGTCAACCCGAAGACCACACCGGCGACTCCGAGACCCAACAGCAGGCTCCGCACCGTGTACACCTCTGCGAGCGCTCCGATCGCCAGCGATGAGACAGCGATCGCCAGCGTGCTGAGACCGAAGTCGAGAGCGAAGATGCGCCCACGCACCTGGTCGGGACTGAACTCCTGCAGCCCGTAGGTGGAGAATGTGAACTGGGTGCCACCACCCATGTGAGCGACACATACCCCGAGACCAGCAAGGGCGAGGGTCGGGGCGACGCCGACGAAGAGGTATGCAGCACCCCACAGTGCCATGGCATAGCCGATTGAACCGAATGTTCTGCGCGGGTTGGCACCCACGAGCCTGAACGCAATGATGGGGCCAACGAGGTTGCCAACACCACGCGCTCCGAACAGGAGACCCGTACCGCCGTCACCGGTGTCGAACAACACGAACGACACAACCGCAAATAACCCCACCGCTCCTCCCGAGGTCAATGAGTGGACGGCTTTCGCCGTCAACAGTGCGGCCACGCGATTGTGGTCTTTGGCATACGAGAGCGCATCCCGAACAGCTTCGATGACGTTCGTCGTGACCGCGCGAGTCTTTTCTTGAAGGCTGACGGAGATCCGTGCGATGAGGATCGCTGACACGATGAACGAGATACTGTTCACCACGAAGGCGGCATCACGTGACAAGGCTGCTGCGACGACGCCACCGAGCCCCGCGCCGATCGCAGCCATTGCACCCCATGCCGATGACATCAACACGTTTGCGGGACCAAGGTCCTTGGTTGGTACAACGTTGGGCAGAGCAGCACCTGACGCTGGATAGAAGAAGGCAGCTCCGGCACCGTCGAGTGCCATGATGGTGAGAGGAAACCAGATCCCCCCGAAGGAGTCCACCGCGAGGAGGCTGAGCACCAAGCAGGCACGAATGATGTCTGCCGTAACAAGGATTGTCTTACGATCGAACCGGTCCGCGATCGTTCCGGTGAGGGGGGCCAGAACCAGCGCTGGGATCGCCTGGACTGCAATGACGGACGCCGCGGCAAATGCAGAGTCCGAAGCCTCGTAAACGAGACCCACGAGTGGCACGACGAGAAACCAGTCACCGCCGAAAGAGATCAGGCGCGCAAGGTACAGTCTTCTGAAGTCGGCGTTGTGGCGAAGGACTCTCCAATAGACCGACAGCGTGCGCATCGAACCGATGCTACATCCAAGTGATGCGGGGATGGCTCATCGACATGCCGCGCGCGGACGCGGATTGGCAGAGGAGAGGTAGAGAGTCCCGATCAGACGGCGACGTCACTCAACAGATAGTCGATGACGTGCTTTGCGGAATACTCCGTTGAGCCCTTGGGCGCGAACCGGGCCACATAGGCAGCGTCGTCACCTGAGGTGATCAGCATCCCCTCGAGATCGCCAGTGGGCGTCACCTGAGCCATACCAACATTTGCAACGAGCGAATTGCAGAGACATTTTCGTCCAACGGTTTCAGAGAGCTCGCCGCCCTTTTCGAGGTACTCGTCGATCGGTTCTGACGGGCACCGCCACCCGATCTTTCCGTTTTCCCGTTCGTAGGCATGACGGAGATACCCAAGATCACAGATGCGCTCTCGTTGCTCGTAGAGCGTTGGATTGGACAGTGTCTGTTCCAGTTCGACCACTTTGAACGGAAAGCCGGTCGGAGACGCTACGGCGTCCGTATACACCTTCACCGCTGAGGCGCGTGACTGATTGATGACCTGATCTTTGATGGCTCGCGTGAACCCGGATTCGTTGCAGTATGCGAACGCGGTTCCCACCTGCACACCAACGGCCCCTGCTTCGAGCGCACTCTTGACCTGATGTGGTTCGGCGTAGCCGCCGGCGAGCCAGAACGGTTTCCCAAGGCTGGCAATTTCGTCCAGATCGACTTCGTCCCGTTCTCCATAGATCGGCTCGCCGATCTCATTGAATTCGCCCTTCTTGCGCGGAGGTGCATTGTGTCCACCCGCAACGGGAAGCTCAACGACGAACCCGTTCACCTCACCAGACGACTTGGTGGCAAGCATCTTTGCAAGAATGTGCGAGGACACAATTGCAAGGAACTTCGGTCGAGGAAGCTTTGCGACAAGGTCCCGTGCAAACTGCTTCGGTGAAAACCGTACGAAGGGATCGCCTTTGTCTGTGAGGCCCTTGACGTCGATCTTCATCTCAACATCGGCTCCCTGCGAAAGTCGATCCAGGATGCCGGGAATGGCCTTGGGGATGCCAGCGCCCATCAAAATGTAGTCGACGCCAGCAAGCATGGAGCCGTACAGGGAGGGGAGTGTCGGTACCTGAATCTTTTCGAGAAAGTTCACGCCGACAGGATTACCATGACCCTCTTTTGCGAGGAATACCTCGACGAAATTTGCAGCAACCAGGAGTTCGTTGGTCAACTTCGATGCCTTGTGGCTGATCATCGGCTTCGTGATGAATGGGGTGTCCTCATCCTTGCCACCGTCGATGAAATACTTGTCGATGATGCGCATCGCGACATCCGGAATGGGGAACGCTTCGAGGGCTCGACGCATGTGACCTTCGGGATCACCGAGTTGGAGACGACGTGCCAAGATGATGTCGAGGGCAGTCCCCGATATCACACCGAGTTGCCCGGTCCGAGACACCGCGTTGGCGAGCCTCCAGTCGGATACAGCGGCACCCATGCCACCTTGAATGATGAGTGGGAGATCGGCGGTCATCGCAGCGGTCATCGGCTTCCCGGTCTGTTGGGGGCACGTTGGGCATGTGCCCGAGGGCGCACAAGTGGCAACCTATGCGTTCGACTCACACATGGTACGCCGCGTTTCGCTGTTTCTTACCGATCGATTTCCAACCCACGTCAACCGACGCCGGTGTCTCCGGTTCCAGCCACCGTCTTGATCGACGTGAGCCAGCGATACTGCTCGTTGTAGTCGATGCCATAGCCGACAACGAAGCCAGGTGGTACCTCGATACCCCAGTACTCGGGCTTCGGTTGACCCGTTCGCGACAGCAGCGCACACGACACGATCGATGTCGGCCTCCCAACCTTGATCCGGTCCTCCACGAAGCGCAGTGTCAGGCCGGTATCGAGAATGTCCTCGACCAGGATCACATGTCGATCGCGCACGTCGTGTTCGATGTCCTTGGTGATCTCGACCGCGCCAGACGACTCCATCGAGCTGCCATAGGAGCGGGCCCGGATGAAATCGACCTGTGAGGGGATCGCCGCTGCGCGGATCAGATCTGCAACAAACACGAACGAGCCCATGAGAACGCCGACGAACAGGGGGTTCTTGTCGCGATAGTCGTTTGCGATCTCAAGACCCACTCGCTCGACGGCAGCGGTGATGTCCTCGGGTGTGTAGAGGTCGATGAGATCCATGGTGTCATCCTATCCGCGATGACCAGGACGATGTCCACTCAACTGGTAACATTCGAGACCGAGAGGAGGCTCCGAATGTCGTTTGAGTTGGTTGAGTTCTGCGAACCGGCACCCGTGCCTGGCACACCCTTTCCCGGCGCCACCGAGACGGTTCTCGGGACCTACGAAACCGAGGCGGAAGCTGTCAGGCATGGCCGATCGGTGTGGCGGGAGCGACGACGAGCATCAACCCATGATGTGGTGTGGTGGATCGTGCGGGTGCCGGGTGAAACCTTGGCCCGCTGGATTGCCGATGCCAGCAGCGATGTGGAACAGATTGTCGATTTGACGACCCACGAGCTCATTGCCGTGCCATACCGTCCGCAGGAGTAGTGGGCTGCAGTATCCTCCCGGAATATGAGCGACACACCCACAAATATCGTTGAAATTTCCGACGCGGCTCGCGACAAGGTTTTGGCCTTGCGCGAAGGAGAGAACCTCCCCGGACTCCACCTTGGACTTCGGATCACCGGCGTCGGCGCCCAAGGGTTCATCTACGAAACTTCCTTCTTACGGCCAGAGGATGTGGCGCCGTCTGACATCGTCGAGAACCACGGTGGTTTGGATGTCGCCATCGCGTTGGACTCCGTCGAGAACCTCCGGGGTGCCGTTCTGGATCTTTCAGGAGATGGCGCTGGCCCCGGTCTCGTGATGCGAAATCCCAACGTCCCGACACCAACGCTTCCGGGGGGTACGCTCGGCGATCTTGAGCTGACCGGAACCACGGAAGAGAAAATTCGTCAGCTTCTTGCAGAGCAGATCAATCCATCAATCGCAAGCCACGGTGGTGTGGCGACCCTCATCGCTGTTGAGGGTTCGGTTGCCCAACTTGAGCTCGGCGGCGGGTGTCAGGGCTGTGGGCTTGCCGCTGTGACGCTGCGGCAGGGAATTGAACGTGCGATCCTCGAAGCGATTCCCGAGATCGAGCATGTCGTCGACGTCACCGATCACGCGCTCGGTACCAACCCCTTCTACGCATAGCAATCGACAGGGGCCGCCAGTTACCTGGGTTGGAGACCTTCGGCACACTTCACGTCACACCTCGGGTGTTTCTCCGAGCTGACTGGTATCGGGTGGGACGTCGACGGCGTAACCCCGAAGAACCTCGAGCGGGACAAGATCAAGCACTCGCTCATGCGTGCTCGCAAGGACGACCGGTGCAGCAACGCCGTCGAGGTGTGCTCGGGCCCAGTTCAGCGCTGTGACACACCATCGATCACCAGGGTTGAGACCCGGGAACTGGAATTGCGGCATCGGGGAAGACAGATCGTTCCCGATGGCACGTTGATGTTCGAGGAACTCTCGTGTCATCACCGCACAGATGGTGTGACTGCCGCGGTCCTGTGGATCCGTTCGACAGGTCCCATCGCGGAAGAACCCCGTCACGGGATCCAATGAGCACATCTCGAGTTCGGTACCTAGCACGTTGCGTTCCACCCCGACAGTATTGCTGACTCAGGTGGCTGTGCGGTGAGCTGACTACTCGAGTCCGGCGCGCATGGAGCGGATGGCGCTGAAGGAATCCTCACCGGCGTTTTTCCCGATGTGGGGAAGCTTGGCTGAGCGCCTGCTGTAGAACGAGCCCTCGGGATCCGTCGGGTCACTTGGTTCGTCTGTGGGAACCGGTGCTGCCACCGAGGGGGAATAGTCAAGGTCGACCAGGGTGGTTGGTGGTTCGACGGGCGGTACATCTGCACTCGGTGTTGCGCTTGGCGATGGAGCGGCAGATGCCCGCATGGCCTTTCGTCCTGGCTCGTTTGCAGGGAGAGGAGGTTCGGTGGTGATGGGCTGCGCCGGTGCTGTGGCCCGATCGACTGAGCTGGTAGGTGTGGTCACGGGATCTGGTGTGGCCGCAATCCGTGCGAGACGTGCCTCAAGGTCGGCGAGCAGTGCTCGGGTTCGTTCCACGCGGTGTTCAAGGGCCTCGTTCTCGGTGCGCAGCGCTCGGTTGGCGTTGGTCAACGTCTCGTTCGCGGCTTGCAATGCTGCGTTGGCGGCTTGCAGCTCCTGGTTGGCGGTTTGCAACGCTGCGTTGACCGTTGATAGTTCTTCGGCAACATCGTCAAATGCGGTCTCGACGTCTGCAGACGGATTCGGTGACGTGGCGTGATCTGATTCCGCAAGGATTGATTCGGCCTCGGCTCTGGCGTCCGTGACCATCCGGAAAGCGTCATAGCGTGCCTTTGCAACGATCTGTTTGGCTTCTTCGTGAGCCTTGTCGACGACCGCGGCGACATCACGCGAGATGTCATTGGTCGTATCCATTCCCCGGATCTGATCGGTGGTCATCAAATCTCCATACGCGCCACAGCGCGATTCCGCCTCTATTGGAGTCTATCGGACGCCAAAGGTGTTGAGTTGAGCCAAAAAGTTCAGGTCGCGAAGACTTTTCCAACCGTCGTGGCTAGTGGTCATCGGTGATGGCGTTGAGCGCGGTCAGAATGCTGGAAAGCTCCCGTTGAAATGCCCTGCGGGATTCGATGTCGCATGAAAGGAGCCCGCGGTTGTCCACGAGCTGGATGCCTGAGGCGTAAAGGGCCGTAGAAACTGACTCGCGGCTGCGAATATCCCCGTGGTGGTACATCTGCTCACCCATCTTGAGACAGCGCTTCTTCAGATCCGCAGCCCCGACCGGTTGGTTGCCCTCAAGCACCAGGGTCTCGGCCACGACCGCATATGCCTCGAGGAATGGGCGAAGGACGATGGGGCTCTTGGCAGGGTGCATGGCTTGCCGGTCGACTTCGACAGGGTCGTCGGGACCCGTGTCTCCAATGCGGTACCGCGCCAGTTCCTCCCTGATGGATTCGACGAACTCCTCCGTTGGAGCAAAGAAGAACTCGAATTTCAGGAGATCACGAAGCGCAAGGGTACGTGCGATGACCGAGTCCTCAAGCATCTCGTCGGACTCAAACCCGAGGGCAAGGGCCAACTCGGCGATCGCGACCGGTATGAAGAAATGAATGATCGTATTTCGATAATACGCCGCGGCGAGGTGCTGATCGCGAGTGATCGAATAGATGTCGTCCGTCAAGCCATCCGTGCGGGTTACCACGCTGTTCTCCACCAGTTGTTCCAGAGCCGCTCTGGCCTGTTCGGGCGTCGACATCGCAACTGACGTGGACGTTGGCAGGCAGCGTTCATGCACGAACTCGACGAAAGGGTGAAGAATGTCGATCGTTTCGGCAGGGCTGAATCCCCGATGACCCTGTGAGAGCAGAGCCATGGTGACGAGGCTGATCGGTGTGATCGGTGTTACGTCGTTGATGCGGCTTGATACATCGAACGCCAGTTTTGGCAGTGCGAGCCTTCCCTTGTCCGAATGCAGGTCGAGGGTTGGGCTGAGGTGCTCTGACATCTTGAGTGGCTCGCCGAATCGGATATAGATGTTCCCGTGCCGGCTTCGTAGACCCGTGATGAACTTGATCGACCACAGGAAGGACTCCTTCTCCTTCTGCTGGCCACGCTGTTCGGCGGTGTAGGCAGACACATCGGTGATCTGGTCGTATGCGATCGAAACTGGCACGAGGACCACATCGTCGGTGATGCCGCGTTGATAGGCGTCGGCAACATAGGCCAGCAATCCAAGGTGCGGTTCGCGCATCTTGCCAGATCGCGAGCGTCCGCCTTCGACGTACCACTCGAGGGCGAATCGTTTCTCCAGGAGATAGTCGATGTATTGGCGAAGAACAAACTTGTACGGTTCGTTCTTCTTGAACTCCCTTCTGATGAAGAAGATCCCTGATCGGCGGAGAAGCGGTCCGATCAGAAAGAAGTTCATGTTGATGCCACCAGCCGTGTGGTTGAGAGGGAGTTCGTTTTCATAGAGCACATGCTGGAAGACGAGGTGGTCGAAGTTCGACTTGTGGGATGGGAGGAAGACGAGCGGTGTTTGATCTCCGATCTGGTAGATCTCGTGGAGCTTCTCGGCGGAGTAGTCGACGTTCTGGTGTGCGGCGGCGATCATGGCTGAGGTGATACCGTTGACGATGTCGATGACGTACGGCGAATGTTGAGCTGCGATCTCCTTGAGGTATCTGCGGGTGCGCTGCCCCATTCGTTTCTCGGACTTGTTCTCGGACCTGGCGAGACGCTGGATACCGGTCTGGAATGCTCGACTCCAGAACAAGTCTTCCATGAGAAACTTCGGGACCTTGTAGTGGAGCCCTCGAAGGTTGCGTTCGGCGCGCTCAAGTGAGAGCCAGGATTTGAGTGCCACGAATTCGCCGAGAGTCGTTCCGTCGGCGACGGTTCGCCCGGATGGCTCGGTCCACCACTTTTCCAATTCACTTCTACGGGCAGGATGGCCCATGACGATGCGGACCCGGTCGGGGTAGCGCGTCTTGATGAAATGTGCACGCAAGATGTTCGGATCTCTCGGGTCTCCGGGGATGAAGACATCCTTGAACCTGACCTTGCGCCTCCCTTCGTGTTCTTCGGCGAGCCATGCAACACGAAGAGGCACACAAAGTGGATCATCCTCCTTGCGGAGGCGTTCGCTGATGGCGGGGTCGACGTTGGTGAATCGTCGTTGCCTCCTCGATGGTGGGATGCGAAGGCGCGTAATAGGGTCGGTGACTGTTTGGGCAATGTGGTCGAGGTAGGCGGCGATCAGATCGGCTTCAAGGTCACTCGACGCATCGATCAGGGCCACGTACGGACCTTCTTCGTCAGGCCAAGGGGGAGCGTGATCTGTGTCGCGAAACATCATCCGGCTACTCAGAGGACGACTTGGACGGTGTGTCTTCCGGATCCTCGCCACCGGGCAGCACTTCGCTCAGGATGCTCAACATCTTGGAGAGTGCCGATGATGCAACACCCACAGCGCCGGAGACGACACCGGTGGCGCCCGAGGCGGCAGCGCCGCCAGCTGAGGATGCCGAACCGCCAGCGGTCATGGCAGCCTGTGACATGTATGCCGTGATCTGGTCGATCAGGTCCTGGGGCAGATTGTCCTTGAGGAACTCGGTGACGATGGTGACGACTTCGATGACCTTGTCTGCGGGCAGTCCGGTCCTGTCCTGGATCTGCTTGATGAGATCTTCCATCGCCGTCCTCTCGCGTCGGGAGTCTCATTGTACCGATCGATACAGCGCCACGGAGAGGCTCAACCCCACCCGAGTTCAAGGAGTCTGTCATCGTCAATCCCGAGGTGGTGCGCCAATTCATGGAGAACCGTCGTACGGATCTCTGTACGAAGGTCCTCGTCTGAGAGTCCGAGCTCCATGTGTGGTCGATAGAACACGGTGATCTGATCCGGTGTAAAGGCGAAGTAGTCGATACCCCGTTCGGCGAGAGAAACGCCTTCGTACAAGCCGAGGAGTTCTTTGCCTGTCGGATCCTGCTTCCGCGACGGCCGTGGTTCCACCACGACGATCAAGTTGTCGATCTGCGCGTTCACCCATGGCGGAAGGGAGGCAAGCACTGCATCCACCTCGGCCTCAAACTCCTCCATGTTCATGATGGGATCGTAGGACCGAGCATCGCCGTTGAACGTCCATGCGTCGTACCATGTGGGCCATCCACTGGGGCGATTAGCTCAGCGGGAGAGCGCTGCATTCACACTGCAGAGGTCGGCAGTTCGATCCTGCCATCGCCCACAAGCAAGAAACCCAGACTGTGTGTGGGTTTCTGCCGTTTTGCGGGGCCGACCGGACTTGGCTTGTGAGATGAAAACCCCACAAAAACCCCACACGTCAAATGACGTGGGTGGTCAGGGTGGAGGGTTGGGGGAGCTTTTCGGATGCGAGGATGCGCGTCGCCGCTCCGTGGGAGTGGTCCGGAGCGGCGACGTCGTGGGCGTTAGTTGGCTGGCTGTGGTGGCCAGTCGGTGATGAGGCGGATTTGGCCTTTGGTTGCTTCGATGACGAAGTCGGCACATACCGATCCGTCTGGAGCGATGGCTGCAGTTACGGGTTGCGGTTCGCCGGCTGGTGTGGTCCAGGTGTCGCCTTTGATGGTGTCGTCGACGATCTTCCGCTTTCAATCGACAGAGGGCTCAGCTGTATGATAGGAATAGGGTTGCGATTGTCAGAAACGTGGGTTATATTTCGGACTGAGGGTCTATGCGAAACGATATGATGACTACATCTGGAAAGGTTGCACGACGGGTCCGTCGTGCCCGCAATCGGTTCTTTCGGCGCAACGACTTTGAGGGATCGCGGGCGGCTGTCGAGAAAGCTTTGAGTCGGCTTGTTGCTGGGGGCGACTTGGTTCGAGTGAGGAATGGTCTCTACTGGCGTGGGACCGAGACCCCTTTGGGTATGGCACCTCCAAATCCACGAGAGGTGGTTCGCACTCTTGCTGGTACGGCTGTGAGTGGTCCTGCCGGGTTGTCGGCGTCCAACTTTTTGGGTTTGTCGACACAGGTACCGCGTCTTCCTGAATACGCCGTATCGGGCGCCGTACCCGATGTTGATCGCATCCGTATTGTTAGACGTGATGGTCGCCGGGGAGAAGCAAGGAGGGCGGCACGGCTGACTGAAAGCGACATTGCAGTTCTTGAGGTGCTGGATTCCTGGGAGAAGGTCGTGGAGCTGCCCGCTGGAGAAGCGATGGAAAGACTCAGTGTGAGATTGCAGAACGATCCTGACAGCACGGATCGCCTCATCCGTGCTGCACAACACGAGCCAGCGCGAGTGCGCGTCAGGATGCGGTTCTTGCTCAACGCTGCGGGGCGTCCAGATCTTGCTGATCGTGTGCCGGCTGCTTCTGCCACCTCCGTGGAGGAACGAGCATTGGCGCCGCTGCGTTTGGTGTTTGAGTGATGCGGTTTCGTGACTCAGCACCCTTAGATGACAGCGCTGAGGCCGCTGCCACTGTGATGGGCGATATGAATGCTGAGACCTTGCTCAAGGACTACTGGGTGACGGAAGTGCTGCGTGTCCTTGTCGAGGGGTACAGCGAAAGCTTTGTCTTCAAGGGAGGGACCAGTCTCACAAAGGCTTTCCATTGCGTAGATCGGTTCAGCGAAGACATCGACATCCTGATCACGGAGAAGCCTGACGATATGTCCTTCGATCGACTCATGAAGACGATGGCCTCGGCGGTGACCCACTCCACTGGTCTTGAAGGAGAGCGTGTGGGTGGAACAACGAACGTCTGGAGATCAGTCAAGTTCACGTTCCCGACGCGTCATGGAGCCGTGCTCAGACCCGAGGTGATTCTAGAGATGGGTGTGCGTGGAAGCGATGCCCCCCAGCACGTGGTCCGAGATATTCGACCGCTGCTGGCCGACGCGACGCAAGAGGGATTTGATCCGTCCGAATATCCGGATCTTCGCGCTTTCCCCATCCATGTCCTTCATCCAGCTCGAACTCTCTGGGAGAAGGTGGTCTTGCTACACCACGATGTGACGAGCAACGCTTGGAAAAGGCATCAAGATCCATCCAGATTCGCACGTCACTACGGTGACATCGGCGCACTCTTGGGCATGGACGAGGTCAAAGTCATGCTCAACGATCAGGCACTTCGCAGTCGGTTGGACCAAGAGGTTCGAGAGATTTCGCGTCGATGGTTCGGCGGAGATCCCGCACCGGTACCCGAGGGCGGCTATTCGCAGTCCGACGCGTTCGTATTGTCGGGGGAGTTCGGTGAGTTCTTGACACAGTCTTTCGAGGAAGCCGTAGAAGTGCTTTGGTCATCCATCGGCCGACCGTCGTTGCACGGTGTCCTGGCCGCGATCAAAGACAATGCAGCAATCCTGGATCCCTGCGTTTGACCACAGTGGCGTCTGGCCGAAAACATCAGATCAACGGCTCATGGCTGATTTGCCCCGAATCCCTCGACGAGTTCTTGGTGAGAACCATTGCCAGGTGATAGGAAACGAGGTCGTAGGTTTCCGTCATGCTGACGACGGTACCCAGTCCAATCTCAGTTAGCGTTCGGGTGCCCCGACCGGGACGACTGTGGTCACGGCGACGCCTTCGTTGCCGAAACCGAATTGGATCAGTGTGCTGGGACTGGCGGATAGGTCCGTTGTCGGGTCCCAGTTCGTGGCCACCGGGGTCCCCAAGTCGACAGAGACCCCAGATTTCGTAGAGGTGGGGCGAATCTCGCGGAACATGCCGTCTTCAAAAAGGACTCCTACCTCTTCACCGACAATGCCAAAGCTCCGGCCTTGATCGCCAAACGAAATGATACCGACCGGCCCTGTTGCTTCATTCACAACAGTGACCGCAGACTGTGACGAGTTGACCCTGTCTCCCCATACATACACGAACCCATCCTTGGCCACGACTCGCTGACCGTCATGGGTCAGCAGATATGGAGACACGGTACCTGTGAGCGGGTCAATCTGCATCAATGTGTTGTTTCCCTGAGCGACCCAGACAGAGGCGGTGCCCACAGCGAGATCCTGTGGATGCGGAGGTGCCAACTCGATCACCCGGACGATCTCGGCCGTGGATTGATCAATCTGGGCGACGGCGCCTCGGGCTGTTAGTAGCCAAACGTATCCGAGGCCTGTTTCGAGGTCGTTTGGAAGGAACCTGCGGTCACCAGACTCTGAGACGGGTGTCGCCAACTCGGGCAGAACCGTGGCGGTGATGTCGCCCGTCGTCGGATTCACTTTGGAAAGAGCACCGGTCTCGAAGTGTGCCACCCAAATTGATGAACCATCCCAGGCCACCTGCACTGGCCGATCGGACAACTCCGCGATCGGGCGCAATGTGTCTCGCTCGGCGACGAACAAGGTCGCATTCATTGCGGGAAGACTCCCAGCGGATCGGTCATCTTGGGTGGCAAGAATCAACATGCCACCGCCAAAGAGACGTGCAGTCACAGGCTCCCAACCATCTGGCAACTCCGCTGTTGTCCCATCGAAGGATCCCTGTAGGTCTGGGGCGATCAGTGTCGATGGTGCGGTGGCTAAAGGTGTCGGCACTCCGAGCTGCGATAGCCCAAGCCACACCGGCAGTCCGATCACAACAGCGGTAGTGATAGCTGCGGCCAAAGCGACTATCAACTTGGATCGTGAGCGACGGTTGGGGACAGGCTGGACCGTGGCAGCGTCGTTCACGGTTATCGACCCAACGCCCACCAGGATGGGGACATCGGGATCCCGAGCGCCTGGCTGACCTGTCACTTCCGCTAGAAGTATCGAAAGAAGCTCCCGACGGAACTCCTCAGAAGGTACCACCGGCCGATCGTCTCGTTCCAGAAGTTCGATCACGTCACTCATCAGTTACCTCCTCGAACCTAGACCGCAGGGCTCGCCGGCCCCGTGCCAGCAGTGATTCCGTTGCCACGACCGACCTGCCTACTCGTTGTGCAACCTCGCGAACCGAGAACCCGTCGACATAGTGCAGGATCAGGACGAGTCTTTGAGAAGAGGCAAGCCGCGACAGCGCCACGACCAAGCGTCTCTCGTCGACTGACCAGTCAGGTGGCCATCCTGGACTCGCCACGTCGACATCTCGTGAGACGGTGCGGGGCCGTCGGTTCTTGTGACGGATGTGATCAACCAGTCGACGGCGCGCGACCGTGATGATCCAAGCCTCCGGAGAAGCAAGGGTGCCAGGCATCGTCTTGACTGCAGAGAGGAAGGTTTCTTGTGTGAGGTCCTCGGCGAGCGCAACGTCACCGCCGACGCGTCTTAGGAAGTATCCGTAAACGACCGGCAGTAGCCGTTCATACAGTGTCTCGAAGGTGGCAGTACTGGCCGACTCATCGATCGGCTTGATCGGCTCGTTCACAGGATCCGGTCCTCCAGCAGGTTCGATCGCCCTACAACCATTATGTCGTCCGATTCGGTCAAAATCTGTCGACGGGTATGGACGGTCGCCGCGTCGGGCGAGAGAGCGCCAGCCCCGCTTTGGCGGCATGAGTGAGCGCGGCTACGCCGCTCCCGCCTCAAAGACGACGCTGCCGACTGGCCGAACTGAAGGTACGGCGCGAACCTCAGAACCTCCACAAAAACCCCACAAAAACCCCACAAGCCAGCGAAAAATGATGCAAAACAATGAAAGGTAGTGAGAAGAGAAACCCTTGCTACGTACGGTTTTCTGACGAATTGGCAGGTCAGGATATACCCCGGATCTGCGTTCACACTGCAGAGGTCGGCAGTTCGATCCTGCCATCGCCCACCAATCTCTTTCCACTCGAATCATCATCGATTCGGACTCTGTCCGTGTTTCGATGTCTCATGGCTTTCACGATTCATTGCAATGTGGGAAATACGGTTGGCGGTGGATTCGGGTCGAGACCTTATGCTCATACCCAGGATCGCCGCTACGGAGTGTCGTGCACCCGGGGTAGACCACCGAAGTTGAGTGCCTCGGTGAGGGTCTCCAGGGTGCCGTCATCGCATGCGTCGTAAGTGAAGTTCCATACCCCTTCGCCGCGGATCTCGGTGGATGTGTATGTGCCGGTGACGTCGGACTCAGGCCGGAACTTTATCGCGAACGTACCGTTGGCGTGCGTCCCCTGTGTCGTGAGGACGGATTCCCCCGCCCACGGTCGGCTCTTCACCTTCTTGTCAACGCAGTCGTTGACCCACATTGTGGCTCCGGAATAGTCTCTGATCATCTCTGCAGTGCCGTCATCGTGCAGCGTGATCTCCACGAGCACCGGAGATGTGGAAACGAGTGGGCTGCCACCGGCCTCAAAGGGGTGGTCCATGGTCCTGATTATCTCGGCCGTACCGACGAATTTCCAGGGGAACTCCTCCTCCTTCCTGTCCAGGGCGAAGGTCACCAGGATGTCCTTCGCCGATTCGACCTTGATTGGTTTGGATCCTTCTGAGAACCCCTCGGCCGCCACAGTGATCGTGTGGGTACCAACAGGCGCATCGCCGAATGTGAATTGCCCTGACTCGTCGGTGACGGTGGAGCCACCGGGAACACCTGTAACGACAGCGCCCGCGATGGGATCACCTGAGTCAGCGTCAACGACGGTGCCTGTAATTGATCCTGGTGCGGGAGTGATGACGAAGTCGACCGGTGGAAGCCGATTCCTGTCGAGGCTCCCGGCATCGCCTGCTGTTGTTTGTGTTTCTGGGCTGAACGGTTGATACGGGCCAATATCCTGACATTGGGGCTTGATCCTCCACCCCTCGACGGGAGGCACACACACCTCGACGGTGAATGCAATGTCCCCAATTGTTGCACCAAGCATGTTCATTGCGGCAACGCGCCTTTTGATCCGTTCACAGGTGCCTTCGCCTCCCTGCCAGAGTTGTTCGCCAACCCAATTGCCAGCCCAGAATGAGATCGCAACGGTTCCCGCAATCGCGACGGTTGGAAGAAACGCGGTGCTCGCTGCCACACTCGCGGCTGCAACCTCTGGACTCGCAGCCATCCAGGAGAGCAAGGCCGTCCCCAACGTAACGGACGAAACCTCGAGGGCTGCGGTCACCGGGGCATTGATCCACCAGTCATTCCCCAACGCAGCCTCACAGGCCTGCGCACTTGGCCAGATTGATGCATCGAGGCCTTCAACAACGGCGCTCGCGGCGTGCGTCATCGCCAACTGGTACACACGAAGGTCGCCACGCGACTCTATGAGACGCGCGCCCACTCGTTTGCAGGTGAAGGTCACACTGCTACGCGTGGTGTTGCACCCCTCCGAGTGCAGAAACGGTGCGGTAAGATTTCCCGGCAGCTCGCCGTCCGGGGTCCAGACAGAAACGTCAAGAAATACAGCTCTGTTTACATCCACGGCGGCGTTGCGGAACGCAGCGCGTGCACCCGATACATCCCGATTATCAGACGGAGCCTTCATTGACTGGAGGTCGCCGTCGTCGTTTGTGAGCGCGAAGTCCTCGGTCGACGTCGATCCGTCGGGAGCCACGAACTCGGCCGTCATCGTCGTACCAGTAAAACTGAACCTGAGCTCACCCACATCACCCAGATACATCACCGACGGCTGACCCGCCGCATCCAGGTCGATACGGAAGGCTTCGTCGCTGTCCTTCATATGGACCACCGCAGTCGTCGGTGGAAGGTTCGTTGACGGCTTCGGTCCCAAGAAGTCGAGCCTCTCAACCGGGTGGTCGCCTTCTTCAAAGATGACCGATGCCGCGATCGGGCTATCGGGATCCTCGTCGATTATGAGTTCCAGGGGATCGGGGATCTGGAGTTGAGAGTCGAGATCTGTCGAGCTATCAGTAGCGGCTGGATTTGTCTCGTCAAGGGATTCAAGCGAGTTCTCACCACTTGAACAGGCACCGGCAACCAGCACCAACACCAAGCAAGCCGCGATTTCCCGCGCTTTGATGGTCGCTCCCATCGGATCCCTCCGCCGCCTGTCCGCGGGACTATAGCGATCGGCACACAGGGCTTCCCTGTGTTTTCGGAGGACTGCGTCTCGCGCCAGAACGATGATGGCGTATCTCGGGGCACTGATGCCGCTTCCGTTTTCGACAAACTGTCGGATAAGGAGGCTGGTAGAACTCGCGCCGTCATAGCCCCTGAGACCCTTGAAAGCCTGGAGTTGAGCATGAAACGATCGATTGTGATGGTGGTTCTTATCGCCATTGTGGCTGCGGCTTGTAGCGCCTCTGAGGAAGCGGCTCCATCGGAGACACCGACCACGGAAGCTGCCCCAATCACGACAACTGAGGCACCAACAACGACTGCAACGTCGACAACGGTGCCGTCGACCCCGACAACAGTGACATCGGATGAAATCGAGACATCACCCGTCGTATCTGGTGAGGATCCTGACGTTGACGCCATTGTTGACATGTATGACGTCGTCTTCGACAACACCACGAGCTTTGACGAGAAGGCGCCATTCATCACCGACGCTTCCGGTCTTGAAGAGACCGTCGAGAAGTACGCAGTCGCCGGTGAGAGCATGGGTGGTATCGCCCTTCAGCCCGACAGCGTCGGCATCGACGGTAACGACGCCCGGGTTGTCTACTCGTTGTTGTTTGCAGGGAACGTCGCGTTTTCGGATCTTGAGGGTGAGGCGGTCCTGACGGACAACGGGTGGCAGGTGAGCCGGGAGTTCTTCTGCGAGATCATGATATTGGCTCGAATCGGCTGCCCGTGATGGCCACCAATACCTCGTTGGAGTACGGAATCCGCGTGAACAGTTGGGATGGGTTGAAGCCTTCGTCTCAGTTCCGGCAGCGCCGATGGCCGGGATTCCTCGTGGTTGATGACGTTCGACTGTCGGCTATCCCTCAGCCAACGAGGAGAGGGATGAGAGCAAGGTAGACCCCGACGAGGATCGCACCCTCTGCTCTTCGTAGGCGGTGACCGGTTGACATCATGACCCATACCACGGCGCCGAGTGCGACGGCCGCAGCGGCAGCTTTCGTGAGTCGTGCAGCATCGAGAAGGGGCGTTCCGCCTACGAGCCCCACCACTCCGCCGACTGCGAGGGCATTGAAAAGGTTCGAACCGAGCAAGTTGCCCAGGATGAGGTCACTCTCCCCGCGGCGAGCGGACTGAATGACCGTGACGAGTTCCGGGAGCGACGTACCGACTGCCACGATGGTGGCACCGATGATGGCTTCGGATAGCCCGGCACGGTCGGCCAGGTCGATGGATGCCCAGAGGAGCAGGTGTGCGCCGGCCAAGGTACCGATGAGTCCAACGATGGTTCGGAGGACCTCGACTCTGAACGCGTGGTTCGGACCTGCGAACTTGAGAACATCCGCTTCAAGGTCGCTCTCGCCGTTGCGTCGCATCACGATCGCGAGCGCCCCCACCATCGATGCGATGAGAACCAATCCTTCGATCGGCGACAACCCACCCCGCACCAGCAGCAGAAACAGAGCCATTCCGGCCACAGTCAGGGGGGCCTCCCGCCGCACAGCCCGCGACCCGACGGTGAGTGGCAGAATCAGGACGCCTATTCCCAAGATGAGGCTGAGGTTGACGAGGTTCGATCCGACGATGTTGCCTACTGCGATCTCTGGCTGGCCACTCGCTGCAGCAGATGCTGAAACGAGGAACTCCGGGGTGCTCGTGCCAAACCCCACGATGACGACTCCGACGACGACAGGGGCGACACGTCTGATGACGGCTATCCGCGCTGCGCCCACGACCAACTGGTCGGAGGCCCAAGCCAGGAGTGCCACACCAACGACGAGGCCGACCACGGAAATCACCACAGAGACTCCTTAGGTCAGGAAACTCTTCGAGACAAGCAACGGAATCGTCAAGATACCGGTCCCAACGCCGTTCACCCTCTTGATTCAACCGATGACAGACGTGATAATACGGACCATCATGACTCCGTTTTCGGACGGAGCGCTCTGTCCTTCGAGCACGACGACTGGGGACATGGAAGCGTGGCTGATGGCCTTCGTTGGCTTGGGCACGAGTTTCATCACCATGCACAGGACGCTGCATCACGAGCGGAGTGAGCAGCACAACAGTTCCCCGACGGGACGCGTCGCCGTGCGTCGGCTCAGATCAAGTCAGAAGACCAAGACGGATTGCGGCCGCTGGTGCGGATGTGAAATCTGATTACCCGAGCTTCGCTGTCAATCCGCCGTCGACGGGAAGACATGCTCCGACTACGTTGCTGGCGTCGTCCGAGGCCAAGAAGGCAATGACGCTTGCGATCTCGTCGGGTTGCGCTGAACGCCCGATGGGGTGAGCATCGGGTGCTTCCTGCATCGCTGCCACTGCTTCGGGATTGTCGGCGGCCATCTGTTCGAACAGCTGGGCGACCATCGGTGTCTCCACGCCTCCCGGGTTGACGGCATTGATGCGAATACCTTGGGCTGCATACTCGACGGCAGCGGTCTTGGTCATGCCGTTCACCGCATGTTTGCTTGCCGTATACGCGACGGCGAGCGGTTGTCCCTGGAGTCCGGCCGCTGAGGAGGTGTTGACGATGGCACCACCACCGTTGATAAGCATTGCGTGGATCTCGGCCTGCATTGCCAGAAAGACACCACGCTGGTTGATGGCGATGATCCGGTCGAACATCTCCAACGGGTAGTCGGCAGTTGGGATGAACTTACCGAGAATGCCGGCGTTGTTCACAGCAACGTGCAGACCACCTTCCGTTTCGACAATTGAATCAATCAGATTGTTCACAGCTTCTTCGTTGGACGTGTCGGCTGCGACAAACCTGGCTTGACCACCCGAACCACGGATCAACTCAACAGTCTCGGTGCCACCAGCTTCGTCGATGTCACTCACCACCACCGTCGCGCCCTCACTTCCAAGATGGATTGCCGTGGCTCGACCGATGCCTGAAGCAGCTCCCGTCACGAGGGCCACCTTGTCGCTAAAGCGTTGTCCATCCGTCATGTGTGGTTCCTCTCACCGGTTCGGATTCTGTCGCCAAGAGTATCAGCGCACAATTCCCTCGTCTGACGGGCTCGACGCTCTGACGGTCAGAGGGCTGGGATTGCTCGTCTTGCCAGGGATTCGATTGGGAGGTCGGTTGCGAGTGTGCCGAAGTGGCTGCCGTGATGGCCTCGCAGGCGGGAGGAGCTGTATGCATCGAGGAGATCCTGATCTCCGTGGCGGACGATGAGGGTTGCCGCCCATGCCTTGGCGAGAAGTTCGACCATCATGCGAGCCTCCGCTTCTGGATCAGAGGTGTTGTAGAGCGAATCCTTCGCGCGTTGGACGGCTGCTCTGACATCAGCATTGGCGTCGTCGAATTCTTCAAGGTCAACGAAGAACGCCTTGACGCTGTCAGGTTCACGTGTGACCGCGCGCAGGAGATCCAGAGCGATGACGTTGCCGGAACCCTCCCAAATGGCGTTCACCGGTGACTCTCGGAACAGTCGGGGCATCATCGACTCCTCGATGTATCCGTTTCCGCCGAGACATTCCATTGCCTCACGCACCACCGGAGTGGTTTGCTTGGTCACCCAGTACTTCGCAATCGGGAGAGCGATCCGCTTGAAGGCAGCTTCCTGTGGGTCGACCGCTGCCCGGTCGAATGCAACGGCCAAGCGCATCATCATGAGGGTCGCAACCTCCGTCTCGACCTCGAGATCGGCAATGACGTTCTGCATCAACGGTTTGTCGATCAGGGCCGACCCGAATGCATGGCGATACTTGACGTGCCATGCCGCCTGGGTGAGGCTCTGGCGCATCAACGACGCCCCGGCCATCGTGCAATCGAGACGGGTTCCGTTGACCATTTCGATGATCGTTGGGATGCCCCGGCCCTCATAGCCGACGAGCTCGCCGTAGGTGTCTTCAAACTCGATCTCGCTTGAAGCGTTCGACCGGTTCCCGACCTTGTCCTTGAGGCGCATCAGTCGCAACGTGTTGACCTGCCCATCAGGTGTCCAGCGGGGGAGGAGGAAGCAGGACAGGCCACCGGGTGCCTGGGCCAGGATCAGGAAGGCGTCGCACATCGGGGCAGAGACGAACCACTTGTGACCCGTGATCCGGTATTCACCACCGGGGCCCCCACCGTTGACCGGGAACGCTTCGGTCGTATTTGCGCGCACGTCGGAGCCACCCTGTTTCTCGGTCATCCCCATACCCAAGAGGACGCCACTCTTCTTGTCTGCAGGTCGGAAGGTCGGGTCATACGAACGGGTCGTGATCCGGGGGAGCCACAGATCGGCTACGGATTCGGTCATCTGCAGAGACGGGACGACCGAGGTTGTCATGGAGATGGGACAGAAATGCCCGGCCTCGATCTGTGACGACATGTACATCTGGGCGATCCGGGTCGTGTGGGCGAACTCGGAAGCGTCGCCCTCCCACGGAAGGCTGTGGAGCCCATGGGTGATCGCGAGGTCCATGAGTGAGTGCCACGCCGGGTGGAACTCCACCTGGTCGATCCGGCTCCCGTATTGGTCATGGGTATGGAGAATCGGGATGTTTCTGTTTGCGAGATAGCCCCACTCAATGACCTCTGCCGTCCCGACTCGCGCGCCGAACAGGTCGAGCGTCTCAGTGACCGACCCAGCACCTTCATTGACAACGGCCGATTCGAGTACCGGATCCGTACGAAACAGGTTGTAATCCACGAGCGGGGGCGGCTGATTGTGTACTTCAAGACTCTTCATACCCAGATCGTACTCGCGCGTAAGTGTCGACAGATTCCCTCGACGGATAAGCCACAACCTGCCTCATGCTGTCCGCAGAATCTCCCCTTGACAGTCGAACGTATGTTCGATAGTGTAGGGGTATGAAGAATCCCACCCCCTCATCGGGCGGGGTCTTCGGTGGCGGCGACGGCACACCGGTGCATGGCATTTTGTCAGACATTTTGCCAGAGATTGGGGTGTTGGCCGAAGGGTCTGCCGATACAGACATCACAACCAATATCGCGACTGATATCGCGACTGGTGCTGCGACTGATATCGCTGTTGATGTTGGTGCTGATATTGGGTTGTTGAGTGATGATGATCTTGAGGCGTCGATCGTTGCGTTCAAACAACGCATTGACGCATTGCAGGCTGGTTTGTTGCTACGTATTGGTGAGTATCACAAGCGGGAACTTGCCCCGTTGCGGCATCTGTTGTCGACCGTTGGGTGGATCAGGCAGGCTCTGCGTTTGACGTCTGGGGCTGCGTCTTCAATGGTGCGCACAGCCCGCACACTCACGACAATGCCTGCGGTGGCTGAGGCTGCATCGATGGGGGCGATCACACCTGATGGGGTGCGTTTGTTGACTCAGGCCAAGCGTCGTCATCCCTTGGAGTTTGATCATCATGAGGCGGTGTTTGCCGATATCGCCCAGTATTTGTCGACGAAGGATCTTCGGGTTGCGATTGAGTATTGGGAACAACAAGTTGATTACCCCTCAGCAGTGGCAAAGGTCAAGGCACTGCGGCAGCGTCGACGGTTCTCAATCTCACAAACCTGGGAGGGGATGTGGCATCTCAGTGGCGAACTCGACCCTGAAACCGGGTCTCTTGTCGATACCGCGATCCGGTCGATTGTTGATCGTGAAAACTTGGTGGCGTCACGAAACGGATCCGATGACGGCCGTTATCCGTGGCAACGCCGTGCCGATGCCCTGGGTGATGTGGCATCGTTTTGGCTCAACAACAGCGACCAGGTAGGCACCTCGGGTGGCACGAAGCCCCACATTGTTGTCACAACGTCACTTGAGACCCTGGTTGGGCTCAAAGAAGAACTTCCCACCATCGACGGGCTCGTCTTTGATCCTGGCGAGCTGGGGCGCATCATCTGTGACTCAGGGATCATCCGGATGATCCTCGACGCTGACAGTCAACCACTCGATGTCGGTCGTAGGTCCAGAACCGTCACCCCAGCAATACGTCGAGCCCTTGACCAACGAGACGGTGGCTGTCAATGGGAGGGATGTGATGCACCACCATCTTGGTGTGACGCACACCACCTCACCCACTGGACCAACGGAGGCGAAACAAGCCTCACCAACATGACACTGCTCTGTAGAACCCACCACCGAGCCACCCACCAAAACCGACAACCAGACAAACTGCAGATCCCACCCTGACCAAGACCGTTGGTTGATCAGCGTGGTCGATAGATGTCTGCCCTGTGGTCGATGGAGATGACTTGGATGACGCGCTCCTTGGCGGTAGTGATCTCATCGATGATCTCAGACAGCTTGGCCTTGACCTCGGAAAGGGGACGAGTTCTCGACATGACCAGAGTTATGGTCAATTGGTGATTCTGGTCAACCCATCGGTCATGCCATGAATCGTCCAAGAGTCAAATCAACATCCACGGTGACCTCGAGCAGTCCTGGCCGATCGACGATTCCAGCCTTCGTCAATGCACGTAGTGGCTGCGGTTGGACACCGGTGAGTACAACCTTGATGGACGAACCGTTGAGATGCTCGATGCTGGAGCTGAGTGCCACGAGGCCGGTGGCATCGATGGCAGGGACATCCTCAAGATCGATGATCACGGTGTGGACATCACCGTCGATGATGGTGAGCGCGTCAAGGGCCTTTTGCGCAGCGCCAAAGAACAGGGGTCCTGCCACGTCGTAGAAGATGACGCCGGGGGGTAACCCCGAGACGCCGTGATCATGTTTGCCGCCGATCAGCGTCGCTCCCGAGATTTCGACCATCCTGCGCATGAAGAGCAGTGCAGCGAGCACAACCCCGACGCCGACCGCGATCACCATGTCGAACGCGACGGTGAGGCCGAAGCACACGAGAAGAATGATGACGTCACTCCGCGGGGCGGTTCGTGTGGTTCTCACGAACGATTCGGCATCTGACATGTTCCAAGCAATGACGAGGAGCAGTGCAGCCATCGCTGCCATCGGGATGTATCCGAGAAGACGAGCGAGGAGAAGAATCGACACAAGCAGGAACAGCGAATGGACAATGACGGCAACGGGGGTGCGGGAACCGGATCGGATTCCCGTTGCGGTTCGGGCGATCGCGCCGGTTGCGGCGAAGCCACCGAAGAAAGGGGCGACGATGTTTCCGATTCCGAGACCCACAAGTTCTGCGTCTGGGTCGTATTTCGATCCGGCCATACCGTCTGCGACGACGGCACACAGCAGTGACTCGATCGCGCCAAGCGCCGCTATGGCGGCAGCGGTTGGGATCAGGCTTCTCACCATGTCCATCGTCACCCCGGTGCTCGACCAAGGCAGACCCGGAAGCGGAGGTATGGCGGGTATGCCTCCGAAGCGACTGTTGATCGTGACCACGTCGTCCCCCGTTGCTGACAGGGCAAGACCGAGGATGGATGCGGCCAGCAGCGCCACGAGCGGAACGGGAATCCGTCGGGTGAACCTTGGGAATACGATCAAAACGGCGAGTGTCCCGAGACCGACGAGTATGTCCGGCCATCGGCTGTCCGAAAACGAGTTGATGAGATACGCGAGTCGATCCCAGATACGTTCGCCTTCCAAGGTACCGATTCCGATGAAGTCACCGATCTGGAGAATGGCGATCACGAGGGCGATTCCTGCGGTGAAACCTGTCGTCACGGGATGCGGGACGAATTGGATGAGGCCACCAAGGCGCATGAGACCCATGGCGATGAGGAAGAAACCTGCCATGAGGGACGCGATCAACAGGCCCGACAGCCCATATTTCGCGGTGACAGGTGCGAGGAGAATGACGAAGGCTGCCGTAGGTCCAGATACCGACAACATCGAGCCCCCGAACACCGCGATGATCGCACCGGCGACGATCGCGGTGAAGAGTCCGTTTTCTGGTGGTGCTCCGGCGGCGATCGCAAGGGCCATCGACAGTGGGAGGGCTACGACTCCGAGAATCAACCCCGCACCAACATCGGCGGCGAGGTCGTCCCGTGAATATCCCCTCCGAAGCATCGCGCGGAGATTCGTCATCAGACGCAGCGGGGAATCACTCGCTACGTATCGTCGGGACATCACGGGATTGTAGGTCAGCTTGGCCGCGGAAGACTGTTGCGACGCGTGGACTTCCTGACCTTGAATCAGCTGGTCCTGAATCGACCCTTCCGGTCAGGAAAGGCCGTCAGGAGAACGCGGAGTCGAGGTCGGCGATGAGATCCTCCACGTCCTCGAGGCCGATCGAAAGGCGGACCAACCCGTCGACGATCCCACGTCGTTCCCGCTGTTCGGGAGTCATGCCGTGATGGGTTGTTGTGACGGGCTGGGTGACCAGGCTTTCCACCCCGCCAAGGCTGGGAGCGATCGTGAAGATACGGAGTCGATCAACCACGGCGGAGGCGTCGCCGTCATAGACGAAGCTGAGCATTCCGCCATACCCTCGCATCTGGGATTTGGCCGTGACATGTCCCGGATGGTTCGACAGGCTCGGGTGATTCACTCGGATGACCTTGGGGTGATTGTCGAGAAACGCTGCAACCGCTTCCGCCGCGGCGTTTTGGGCCCGCACCCGTACAACCAGGGTGCGGATACTGCGTGACAGCAGAGAGGCGACCTCCGGGGCGATCATCTGGCCCAGGTTCTTGCGCCAGGTCCAGATCGGTGCAAGAAACTCGGCGGAACCGATGACTGCCCCGCCGGTGAGGTCGCTGTGGCCGCCGAGATACTTCGTGGCCGAATGGACAACAAGATCCGCACCAAGCGCCAGGGGGTTCTGGTTGACCGGCGTCGCAAACGTCGAATCGACCACGGTGAGCGCTCCGGCGGATCTCGCAATAGCGGCAATGGCGGGAATGTCGATCACGTCGAGTGTCGGGTTCGTAGGGGTCTCGAAGAAGACGATCCGGGTACGGTCGTCGATCATGTCTGGCAGTTGATCAAGTTCATCGACGAGCAGAAATCTGGTGGTGATTCCCAGCGTCGGCAGGTTGTCGGCCAAGAGCTCAAAGGTACCGCCGTACACGTCGCCGATGCACACGATGTTGTCGCCGACGCTGGCATGGGCGAGAAAGGTGGCGGCCTCGGCAGCCATTCCGGACGAGAAGGCCCAAGCAGCCTCACCTCCCTCAAGGTCGGCAAGCCGGGTCTCCAGCGTGCGGATCGTGGGATTGAGCCCATATCGCGTGTAGAGGTTGCCCTCGGAGCGCCCCTCAACCACATCGAGGATGGCTGCGGTGGAGGGGAACCCGAAGGTGGAATGGTTGTAGAGCGGAGCATGAATGCCGCCCTGGCTGTCGAGCTGTTCACCGGCGTGAACACAGCGAGTCGAGAGACCATGGGTGGACGGGTCGGGCGCTGATGTCGGCATGGGTTTCCTCCACATCGGGGCTGAGCACTCATCCTAGCGGCGCGTCCACCGACCCCAATCGGATGACCGGCGACCAGGGTGCTTCCGTCACGCCTTCATCGAGAATCCGGTCGGGACTTCTGAACGTCTCACTCCTCAAGGGGCGGAATTCGGCAGTCAGTCGATATGCTGACCTCAGCTGCTTCGGCGGCCTTCCCTTCTTTCTTCGTCCTTCGACCTTGTGAACTCGGGCCGGTTCCGGGCATCTGACTTTCGAGGGACACACAGTCGCTCTTCATTCCAAAAGGAATACCCATGAACATATTCGTAGGCAATTTGCCTTTCTCCGCAACCGAAGGTGATCTCAAGGATCTCTTCGCCGAGTACGGCACCGTCGATTCTGCCGCCATCATCAATGACCGCGACACCGGACAATCCCGCGGTTTCGGGTTCGTTGAACTTGGTGCAGAGGCACGTGCACAGGACGCGATCCGCGATCTCGACGGTACCGAGCTCAAGGGCCGCAACATCAACGTCAACGAAGCCAAGCCACGCCGGTAGTCGTCGACACGACCGAGCGTTCTCCGGGTTTCCCCCGGAGAACGCCCCTCGGCTTCAACGCATGAATCTGGCGCTAGGCTTCATGACATGATGAAGCGATCCTTCTCCGCGATGGCGTGCTGTTGCTGTTGCAACATCGCCGTGCGCGTCGAGGTTCACTGAGTCCCCAGAGACAACTCCAAACCCCGCAACCCGCACGGCCCACCCGCCGAAGCGGGTTTTCCTTTTTGACAACAACGGCAACACACCAGGAGATCCGTCGCATGACAGCAACCATCCCCCCCAGATCGCTCCCTGTGTCGGACCACGCCGTTCGTCGCTTCGAGGACATTCGTGATCTCCTCCCCGACGTGAACAACCCGACACCCCTTGTGCGGGTGCGTAATTCGCTCGTGGTGGACAACGTCTACCTCAAGCTCGAATGGTTGAATCCGTTCGGTTCCATCAAGGACCGCGCAGCCCAGTATCTGGTACAGGGAATGATCGAAAGGGGCGCTCTCGACAATCGTGAACTCGTCGAGGCGTCATCAGGGAACACAGCCATAGCGCTTGCCGCGATGGGTGCGATCAATGACACCAAGGTCACGATCACGATTCCTGACGGCGTTCCCGAGGAGACGAAGACAATCCTTCGCATGCTCGGTGCCGAGGTGTGGGAGACACCCGACGAACTCTGCCCCGTCGATCATCCCAAGGATGGAGCGATCGCTCTCGCGAGGTCACTCGCCGCGTCTGAGGGTGGCACTCGTTACGTCATGGCCGATCAGTACGAGAATCCCGATAACGTCAAGGCCCATTTTGAGACCACCGGCCCCGAGATCTGGAGCCAGACCGAGGGTCAGATCTCGGCGTTTTTCGCTGGTTTTGGAACCTGCGGAACGCTCACGGGAACCGGGCGGTATCTCAAGGAGCAGAACCCCGACATCCGGGTCATTGCCATCGAGCCGTATGCGGGGCACCGGCTTCCGGGTCTCAAGAGCTTTGCAGAAGCCAACGAACCCGGAAACCTCGATCGGAGCGTCATTGACGAGGTTGTCAAGGTCCACGACGATGATGCCTATGCGATGACGCTGCGTCTCCATCGTCGTGACGGCCTCATGGTTGGTTTGTCCACGGGAGCCATCGCACACGCGATCGATCAACACGACAGCCTCGGTGATGGTCTCATCGTCGGCGTCTCCCCGGACGCCAGTACGAAGTACACCTCGTATTTCACCGAGAGGCTCGGAAGCGAGGGGTTGCCCTCGTGACGAAGGACACCAAAACCAAGAGGATGTTGCAACCATGACACGAGACGACACAATCCAAAAAGAACCCACCGAAACGCTTGACACTTCGGGCATGCTTTGCCCGCTCCCTGTCTACAAGGCGGGTTTGGCTCTCAAGGGTCTCGAGCAGGGCGATGTACTCAGACTGGTCTGCACCGACCCGGGATCACTTGCGGACATCCCAGCGTTTGCACGCCAAGGAGGGCACGTTCTCCTTGAGGTTGATGATCAGGGTTCGACCCAGACCTTCTTGATTGAGAAGGGACCTGGCTCATGACCGTGGCAACCGAACCGGAAGCCGGTACACCACAGACCAAGGAGAGACCCAAACGTCTGGCACTTGTTGCATCCAAGGGAACGCTTGATCAGGCCTATCCGCCCCTGATCCTGGCCCTCACCGCAGCCAGCCTCGGATGGGAGGTCGGCATTTACTTCACCTTCTACGGCCTCGACATCCTCCACAAGGACCGCTTCGAAAGTCTCAAGGTTGCATCGCTTGCGAATCCTGCCGGTCCGATCCAGGTGCCGAACATCGTTGGGGCAATCCCGGGAGCGACAGCGATGGCGACCAAGACGATGAAAAGGTGGATGGACAAAGCCGGCATGCCCACGATCCCCGAATTCATCGACATGACCCGGGATCTTGACGTCAAGTTCTTTGCGTGTGCAACGACGATGGGTGTGATGGACGTTTCCGAGGATGACCTGATCAAAGGATGCGACATCGCAGGCGCCGCAGCCTTCCTGGACTACGCGGCCACTGCCGATGTCCAACTGTTCATCTGAGCATGCCCGATCGAAAAATCACTCAAGGCCGAGAATTTGCTTTTTCTTGGCGTCGAACTCAGCGTCGGTGAGGATGCCAGCGTCACGGAGTGAAGCCAGTTTCTCCAACTCGGCTACGTAGTCATCGGTGGGCGCAGGTGCTTGCCCCGGAGCTGCTGCTGCGGCGTCGGCCGTAGCTTCTCCGCCAGCCGCCTGGTCAAGGTCTTCTTGGGTGACGGGCTGCGCCTCGATGTTGAGATCAGCCATCGCCTGTTCGAGTTCGTCGTCCTCAAGTTCTTCGGGATTAACTCCCGTGTGCTCCTCAATACGCTCGGCATCCTTTTGGGACATCTTGTGGGCGCCGAATGCAACCATTCCACCAACGAGGAGAATTCTGCGACGACGTCTCCGCCGACGGACTCGACGAGCTCGTGCCATCGGCCGTCCCGGTCCTACTGCTCGTCCACGTCTGCGTGGCATGGCGAAACTCCTCGCGTGTCACGGAACCCGACACAGATCCCTCTCTGCCTGAATATACCACTACGCCCTTGTGTGTTCAGCAGGCGGAATCGGTGCTGCGGTGCAGTTGCCTTTACGTCACGTTTCCGACGAAACGGCCAATCCGACCGTGAGTGTGCTTGAGTACGGCCTGTGAGCAGTCAGATTCTTCCCAACGCACGGGCACATCCATGGCATGGCGTGACCCCCGGTCCCGATCCGCCGCAACTCGTCACTGCGTATATCGAGATCACCCCACGCGATGTCGTCAAGTACGAGCTCGACAAGGTGAGCGGTTTGCTGAAAGTGGATCGCCCACAACAAACCAGCAGTTCTCCGCCGACGCTCTACGGCTTGATCCCTCAGACATACTGCGGCACACAGGTGGCGGCGCTCAGTCCAGGGGCCGATGTTGCGGACGGTGACCCCCTTGACATCTGTGTGTTTTCGGAGCGACCGATTGATCGTGCGGACATCCTGCTGCCTGCCAAGGTGATCGGCGGTCTCCGGATGATCGACGGGGGAGAGGCTGATGACAAGATTGTCGCAGTGCTTGCCAACGACGAGATCTATGCGAGTGCTGAGGACCTCACGGATCTACCGATCCGTTTGATTGATCGGCTGGAGCATTACTTCCTCACTTACAAGCTCATTCCCGGTCGGGACCACCCGGTCTCGATCGAGGAACGATATGGACGCGAGCATGCGTTCCTGGTCGTTGAGGCGGCCATCGCCGACTACCAGAATGAGATCAAGATCTACCCCGATAGGGAGCATGACTAATCGATGTCAAGGTCCTCAATCCTTGTCCGTATTGCTGTGATCGTGGTGGGTGCGTTCCTGATCGCCTCAGTCGTGACCGGCATGCTCCTGTATTAGTGGAACAAGACCCGCGGATTGACCAACACCGCTGATTGGTTACCATCGAGCGACGGAGGCGGCAGCACGTGTCGCTCGAAATTGACTCGTGGGCTCGAAATCATGACGTGGACACCCGATAGCTGGCGCACCAAGACAGCGCTCCAACAGCCGATCTACCCCGATCCTGACGCGCTCGCCACGGTGGAGAAGGCACTTGCAACGTCGCCGCCGCTCGTCTTCGCCGGTGAGGCTCGCAGCCTACGCGAACAACTCAGGAAGGTCGCCCGTGGTGAGGCATTCCTGCTCCAAGGTGGAGACTGTGCCGAGTCGTTCGCCGAGTTCCATGTGGACGTGATACGTGACACCTTCAAGGTCATGCTCCAGATGTCGGTCGTGCTTACTTACGGCGCCTCACTCCCAGTTGTGAAGGTCGGACGCCTCGCCGGCCAGTTTGCCAAGCCGAGATCAGAGGATTTCGAGACGCAGGACGGCGTGTCGCTTCCCAGCTATCGGGGCGACATCGTCAATGGGATTGCCTTCGACGCCGATTCTCGGATTCCTGATCCCGAGCGTCTCTTCAAGGCCTACCACCAGTCGGCCTTGACGTTGAATCTCCTGCGTGCATTCGCACAAGGAGGGATGGCCAATCTCGAACAGGTCCACCGATGGAATCTCGAGTTTGTCAAAGACACCGACCAGTCTGAGCGATACGAGCAGCTTGCTTCAGAACTCGACGAATCCCTGGCCTTCATGCGGGCGATTGGACTCACACCCGACACGGTCCGGCAGCTGAGCGAGACAGCCTTCTACACGAGCCATGAAGCCCTACTTCCCGGATATGAGCAAGCACTCACCCGCGTTGACTCCATGACCGGTGATTACTACGCATGTTCGGCACACATGTTGTGGATCGGAGATCGAACCCGTCAGCTCGACGGGGCCCACGTGGAACTCCTCCGGGGGGTCGAGAATCCCATCGGGCTCAAGTGTGGTCCATCACTCACCCCGGATGAACTCGTGCGCCTGATCTCCGTTCTCGATCCCGAGAACGATCCGGGCCGACTCACACTCATCACCCGCCACGGTGCCGACGGCGTCGCAGACCACTTGCCCGGCCTCATCGAGGCCGTGACGAGGGAGGGTATGGAGGTCGTATGGTCCGTCGATCCCATGCACGGCAACACGATGGTGTCGGCCAACGGATACAAGACACGCCCATTTGAGCGCATCGTGTCCGAAGTCGAACAGTTCTTCGACATCCACCGCGCCTACGGAACCCATCCCGGCGGCGTCCATTTTGAGATGACGGGACAGAACGTCACCGAATGCACGGGTGGAGCGATGAAGATCGAAGAGTCAAACCTCGCCGATCGGTATCACACCCATTGCGATCCACGCCTCAACGCCAGCCAAAGTCTTGAGTTCGCCTTCATCCTTGCCGATCAACTGCGTGCCTCACGCGGTGTCGAAAACGGCGGCAGGCGATCATAGAGACCCCCGCCGGACGCAGAACTAG
>DIDS01000020.1:279066-394511 GCA_002418265.1 Acidimicrobiia bacterium UBA5794
CTAGACGAGGATCGGCAGGCTGAAGTCGATCACAATCCCGGTGATCAGCATGATCATTCCAATACCGACGACGATCAAGCGGTTTCGGGGCTTGTAGATCTTTGAGCTGACGCCCGCAAAGAACAGCACCGACGCAAACAGCACCATCGTCAGGACATAGTTGTCGCCGTTCTGGTTCGATTGGCGTGCGGCGAGGGCGCTTTCGTCGGCAGCGACGCGCAGCCGTTCTGCCTCCACACGTTCGGCAACGACGTACTCATCCATTGCAAACGGTGTGGGAGGTGCCTCAACATTGTTCAGCGGATCCGTGGCCAACCACGCTTGGACTGCCGGCTTGAACTCATCCCGAAATCGCAGATACAGGAAACCGGAAACGGTGCCCCGCGTCGGCTCGTAGGCCGTCGTGTCCGTCAGAACGATTCGCCCACTGTCGACTTCTTCGAACAAAGCGGATACCCAGTCGATGTACATGGCAACGTCGATCTGTGTCAATTGGCCGCCCAACGTGTCGTGACGGGTCGACTCCGTTCGGAAAGCACCAGCCTGGGAGAAGTTGATCGACTGGTCACCACTCCATTTGCCAGCCTGGAACGCGGACCACGCCGTCAGGACGGTGGCCATCGCCAAGATGATCGTTGCAATCAACTCGATGCGATCCTTGCTTCCCCAAAGATTGGAGAACCCGCCCGGCGATGCCTCTGCTTCACTTTCGTTTGTCATAGTCGAGCAATCGTAGCGACAACCTCGATGATCGTCTTCGTTACTGAACCATGGAGTCCGCGCCGAGATGCTCACGGAGCAGACTCCAGACCGATCGGCGCGCCAACTGTCCCTGCATCGAGCGCAGGGTCGCCATGAACGTCGGTACCGCAGCTGAGGCAGCCATTGGATTGGGTCGTGCCAGGGCAAGCACTCGCTCATCTGGTCGGAGCACGAGCACTTCGGTGTCAGGCCACTGATCAGAAACGAGTGCCAATTCTGACGAGAGTGCCTTGCGTCCGACACGATCGAACATGTCCTCATACATGCGGCCACCGTCCCGGGGGGTGGTGGCCGCAAACGGTGCAATCACAATCACCAGATCGAGGGGCGAGGGATGCGCAAGGATGAGGTCGAGGGAGGTCCCCGATGCCAACCCGCCGTCGGCATACCAACGGTCGCCGATCCGGACCGGTTCGTAGATGAAAGGTACGGCCGACGACGCAGCGACGGCCTCACTCAAGGTGGCCTCCGGTGCCGCCTCGGTGCCGAAAGGCACCCGCACATGTTCACGTACGGCATATGCCACGATTGCTGTTGGCTTGTCGGGCCATCCGTCGGCAAGTGGACCCACGGCATCGTGCACCCACTTCTGGAGGCCATCGGTGCGAAACATGCCCGGACTTCCCAGTGCGGCGTGGAGGCTCGGTCGCTTGAGCGCTGGGACCAAACCTCGCCGAAGCCAACGTATGGCTCCACGAGGTGCACCACGTGTGTAGAGATAGTGGCTCAGGTACGCCTCGATCTCCGCTTTGGTTTCCCCGGTTCCGGTCAACGTCTCCATGTTGAGCTGCTCGCCGCGGACCACAGCCGCGACGAACGATCCCGCGGAGGTTCCGATCACGACCTCGGCGTCGTTCGGATTCCAGCCGGTGGCCATCTGGATCGAAAGAAGAGTTCCGAAGTGAAACGCTGCCCCGGTGATCCCGCCACCACCCAATACAAGTCCTACCTCACTCACGTTGGTCAGCATATCGGCGGGAGAGTCCATGGCGTCGGACTGTGACCCCTATCGTTGGGGGATGACATCCCGATCGTTTCGCACGTTTCTCAATGAGCAGGAATCCATCGACGGTGCCCCGCCGTTGAGCGAGGCCAAGGAGGCGATGCTCGGTGATCCGCATCAGGTGATGGTCATAGCCGAGGACGACGACATCGTTGCACTGGGAGTTGTAAAGCTCTATCAAACCTCTGAAGACGTGCAACGTGCGGCCTTCGAAACCGTTGTTCCACGTTCGATGCGGTTCCCTGCATTCGAGGACCGGGTTGTCGATGAGACCCTTGCCTTGATTCCCTCCGGCATCTCCTACACGGGGTGGAGTCGCCGTTCGAGCCTCGACGCGGCACTTGAGCGCCGCGGAATGTCGCCAGTCCGGTCACTCGCTGAAATGTCGATGCCCCTGTCTGTTGCTTCTCTTGGCTCGTCTTCTGATCCCGTGCAGGGTGATTCGATAGCGGTGCGATCCTTCACTACCACCGACGCCGATGCCCTGATCGATATCAACCGCGCAGCGTTTGGTGACCATCCTGAAGCTGCCTCACTGGACCGGAAGGAACTCAACGACCTGATGCAGAAAGCCTGGTTTGACCCACAGGGTGTCCTGTTTCACGAATCTGACGGCGAAGTTGCAGGCTTCTGCTGGACCAAGGTGCACCCCGAAGGGGAGGGTGAGATATACCGCGTCGGCGTGGATCCACGACACCGTGGAAAAGGAATAGGAAGGCGCCTCACCCTCGCGGGATATCGCTACCTTGCTGAAGCACGTGGGTGTACCACGGGATTCCTTTGGGTGGATGAGGCGAACACCGACGCTGTCGGCATGTACGAAGGTATTGGTCTCGTTGTCAGGTCACGCAATCGCGAGTTCGGCCACGTGAGTCCCGACCACGCAAATAGCGACGACTAGCCGAATCGGTGACCACACGACGGGCAGTGGTCATCGCCGTCAGACGTCTGGGCGTTGCACCACGGACAGGGCAGATCGCTGCCATCGCCAATCGTGGCGATAGGGGAATCGTACGATATCCCAGTCGTCAACACGGCTCGACCGCCGACCGTGATGATCGCCATGGTGACGAACACGGCGGCAAGGGCGATCTCCAACATTCGCTCTCCTCCATCGGATACGCCAATGTAGAGGGGGAGCGCGAAAATCTTCGGTATTTACTCCCCGATGGCTCCGAGTACGGCTCGATTGAACTCGGGGATCAGGTTTGCGGGAACATCGGCCGGTCGTGCCGATAGCTGGCGTTCGGCGAGGTGTACGAGTGACTGTGCAGCGTGATAGACGATCCAGCGGTCAAGCTGAGACGGCTCAAACGTGCGGCCGTATCCAGCCATGACCGCGCTGGCTGCGAGTGGCCCGGTATGGAGCCCGACCGACCATGTGGTCAGGGACAGATCCCACTCGGGTGGAGCAAGCGTTGCCCATTCCCACGTGATCAACGTGACGGCACCGGCGTCATCGACCACGAACTTCTTGGCAACGGGGTTGGTATGTGACACAACAGGATTTCCTGCATAGGGTGCCGGCACTGCTTGGGCGGCACTCACAAGTTCCGCCGGGACTCCGAGGCGCCCGCGATATCTCTCGAGGCGACGAAGCGTTGAGCGAAGGTCAACAGCAATCCACTCCTGGTCGATGCCCCGTGCAAGGTTCGAGAACGCGGTCGGTTCCGCTCGGTGAAGCTGAGCGAGGATCTCACCGGTCTTTTCGGCGATTCCCGGGTTTTCAGGGAGGGACTGGACGTTCCATTTGCCCCCGTCCTTGAATATCGCCCAATGAATCGACTCATTCACCCCCCGTTCGACGACGACGGGCATCCCCGCAATGTCGGGGAGCGCATCAAGGGCGTGTGTCTCACGCCTCAGTCGCGAATCCGTCCCGTAGGCCTTGAAGATCACGGTTCCGTGTTCCTGCCAGATGCGGAACACGTGGTTTGCTCCCTGCAAAGGGGTCGGCGACGTCAGCTGTTGAACAGCTCTGCCTGCTGCAAACTTCTCAGCGAGTGCCTTGGCATCCATCTTTGCCTCCGAGGGAGGGATAGCTTTTACGGTACGCACCAAACACCACGGTGGGTACCCTTACCTACTCCACAGCCTATGCCACAAGCCTATCCCGCAAGCGTCCATCGATCACACAAGGACATCCGGTGACAGTCCTCATTACACTCCCAGACGGCTCTGAACGCAAGTACGACGACGGCGTCACAGGGTTCGACATTGCTTCTGATATCGGACCTCGCCTTGCCAAGGCTGCCGTCGCGGTCACCGTCGATTCCGTCATGTACGACCTGCATCGACCGATCGCGTCTGATGCCGCGGTGTCCATCGTGACGGAGAACACCGAGGCCGGGCGCCATGTCATGCGGCATTCGGCTGCTCACATCATGGCTCAAGCAGTTCTTGAGCTGTTCCCGGGCTCCACGTTTGCGATCGGACCCGCCATTGAGGACGGCTTCTACTACGACTTCAGCGTCGACCGGCCATTCACTCCAGACGACATCGAAGCAATCGAAGCCAAGATGCTGGAGATCGTGGCCGCAGATCAACCCTTCGAACGGGGCGAACTCGAAATCGCCGATGCGATCACACAGTTTGCCGATCACCCGTTCAAAGTAGAGATCATTCGGGGTGTTGATGCAGATGAGGGAGTCGACGACACCACCGTTTCAACCTATCGTAATGACGGCTTCCTCGACCTGTGTCGGGGACCGCACCTTCCGTCAACCGGCCGGTTGACGGCCTTCAAGCTGCTCCGGTCGGCAGGCGCCTACTGGCGAGGCGACGAGAACAACCCGCAGCTTCAGCGCATCTACGGAACCGCATGGGAGTCCCAGAAGGCACTTGAAGAATATCTTGTCAGGCTTGAGGAGGCTGGCAAACGCGATCATCGCAAACTCGGCGCGGAGCTGGATCTGTTCTCCTTCCCGTCCGAGCTTGGATCCGGGCTTGCCATATGGCATCCAAAGGGAGGCATCCTCAAAACGGTGATCGAGGATTATTCCCGTCGTACCCACCGCAACGGCGGGTACGACTATGTGGTTTCACCCCACATTGCAAAGGCAGACCTGTGGGAGACCTCCGGGCATGCAGACTTCTATGCAGAGAACATGTACCCGCAGATGGAGCTTGACGGATCAGACGACAAGGACGGACAGGCGTACGTCGTCAAACCGATGAACTGCCCGTTCCACATCCTCGTCTACAAGTCCTCAATCCGGTCCTATCGCGAGCTCCCGATGCGTCTCTTCGAGCTCGGCACCGTCTATCGATACGAGCGATCGGGTGTCCTGCACGGTTTGCTCCGTGCCCGAGGATTCACCCAGGACGATGCCCACATTTTCACCACGGAGGCCATGCTTGCAGACGAACTGAACACGCTCCTTGACTTCGTCCTCATGGTGTTGCGTGACTTCGGCTTCGAGGAGTTCGAGGCTGACCTGTCGACACGACCCGAGAAGTTTGTTGGCGACGTTGATGCGTGGGGACGTGCAGAGGCGTACCTCGCCGCATCACTCGACAAGGCGGGCCTCGACTTCCAGATCGCCGCCGGCGAGGGAGCCTTCTACGGTCCCAAGATCGACATCCACGTGAAAGATGCCATCGGTCGCCGCTGGCAGCTCTCGACGATCCAGGTCGACTTCGGCCAGCCAGAAAACTTCAAACTTGAGTACGCAACCGCTGAAAACACGCGCGAACGGCCTGTCATGATTCACCGTGCCTTGCTCGGGTCGGTCGAACGGTTTGTCGGTGTTCTCGTCGAGCACCATGCCGGAGCGTTTCCGATGTGGCTCTCACCCGTCCAGGCAACGATCATCCCTGTCGCCGATCGTCACCAGGGGTATGCAGCATCCGTTGGGGAGCAACTGAATAAGGCCGGCATACGCGTCGAGGTCGATACGGCCGACGAAACCGTTGGAGACAAGATTCGAAAGGCGATAACGCAGAAGCATCCAGCCGTCATCGTTGTGGGGGACAACGACGTTGCAGCTGGTACTGCTGGACTGCGTCTCAGAGGCGACGAACACGAAGAGCGTGGGGTGGCGGTCGACACCGTGATCACCAGGCTTGTCGAGCTTGCACGGCCGCCGCGTTAGCGACCACAAGACAATTGGAAACGAGCCTGTCATTAATCTCCCGTTTCGATCGACTGCCGCTTCAGTCCCATCCTTTGGAGGATCCCCTTGAGAACGCTCGTGAAGGCACTTGCGACCGCCGTTCGCCGTGCACCATGGATCGTGATTGCCGTGGTCATCGTCATGTCGATGATTCTTGGTGGCTTGGCATCGAAATTTGTCCCAGCCGACGATCAGAACGAGTCCTTTGCCCCCGATGCCCCGGAGCTCAGCGCGGCAGCTGAGATCTCGGAGACGTTCGGTGTGGTGTCGAGCATGCAGGTGGTCGTGTCGAGCAGCACCGGCGACGTCATCACCCTTGATGGGCTCCGGGCAGCCATCGCTCTCGACCAGAGCGTTCGAAGCTCCGACGTCGCTCAATACCTCGTCGATCAACCAGAGAATCCCGCGGTCTTGAGCTACCTCATGCCTGTCCTTCAGGCGATTCAAGCCGGTGCACCGATGCCGACCTCCGACGCCGAGGTCAAGGCCTATTACCTCGCCGGTCTCGCCCAAATTCCCGAAGCGTTCCGATCGCAGATCACGGCCCTCGTGAGCACGGATGCCGACCTGGAGACTGCGACCGCCGAGCTTGGCCTTGATGTCGTCACCTATGCGTCGTCGGACGACTTTGACGAACTCGCCGATCGGGCGCTTGCAATTGCCGATGCCGTGGCCGCAGCTGACTCACCCGAGTCCATCACGCAAGCACCATTCAATATTGAGCTGATCTTCTCCGACACCGGGGATTTCCAGACTGAGATCAGCCGTCTGCTGATCGCAGCGTCGCTGATCATTCTGCTGGTGCTCGCCTTTATCTTCGTGGTGACGCCGTCGGGGCGCCGTGAGCAGTTGATCTTCATCCTCGGTGTCGTGTTGATGGTGGTTGGTGCGGGAATCGCCATTGCCCCGGGTCTCGCCAAGATCTTCCCCGATGTCTTCCCCCAGTCGTGGGCCGATGTTGGCCTGATGCCGATCGCCCTGAGCGCGATCGCGTTGTTCACCGTCGCTTTCCTCATGTGGGCTCTCACTTCCAAGCGGTTACGTCGAACGACCGCTGACACACTCGTCACCTTCCTGACGATCGGGCTCGCTATTCAATGGATGATGGGATACGGGTATCTACGGTTCGGGGACCAGTCCCAGATGGTCCAGATCCTTCCGATTCTCCTTATCGGGCTTGGTGTCGACTACTCGATCCACATGACCACCCGATATCGTCAAGAACTGGTATCCGGAAGATCTGTTGACGCCGCAATCTCGACGGCCATCAGAACCGTTGGCGTCGCTCTCGTCCTTGCAACACTGACGACGGCCGTCGGCTTCCTCACAAACGTCACCAGTTCAATCCCAGCCCTTGCCGAATTCGGCGAGCTCGCCGCGGCCGGCATCATCGCATCGTTCCTGTTGATGCTCACTTTCGTACCGGCCGTCAGGGAACTCCTCGACCGCAAGGCGGAGCGGGCGGGCACGTTTGACATTGGTGGACTCGAGGCCGGGGACTCCCGCGTGCTGCCGAACGCGATCGGGAAGCTGTCCGTGCTTCCGCGGAGGTTTGCCGTTGGCACGTTGATTGTCTCGCTGCTGCTCGCAGGTCTGGGAGCGTTTGGAATGACGAAGCTCTCAACGCAGTTCTCGTTCCTTGACTTTGTGCCGACAACGTCACCGTTGCGTGACACCGCCGTGACGGTCGATGAACAATTCGACTTTCCGGAGACGACTTCGGTGCTCGTCAAGGGTGACCTGACCTCGGGGAGTTCATGGAACGCGATGCTGACGTCCTACCAGAACGCTGCGCAACTCGGTGAGGATGTGCAAACCTTCGAGGTTGCCCCCGGTGTCGAGCTGCCAGCTGGTACGTCGATGATGTTCTATCTGTTCCAATGGTTGAACCCAACGGGACCATCTTTTGATCCGGACCTTCTGAACGCCGCAATCGCTGCTGGAATCGGACAGAATCAGATGGCTCCTGACGATGCAGACCTGACGTCGTTCTATGACGCGGCGTACGCCAAAGACCCGATTTCCATGGCGTCAGTGCTTGCACCCGACTACCGGTCAACCGTGTTCAACTTCCAGACCCTCGCGGGTGAGAGTGATGCTGGTGACCTGGCAGATGATCTCAACGGTGCTTTTGCCCCCGTCGTAGAGGTCGGGGACACCGCAGTTGCAACTTCGACGTTCATCATCAATGGACTCGTGGTGGACACACTGAGTGACTCCCAGGTGTCGTCGTTGATTTTGACACTTGGAGCCGCACTGCTCTTGCTGGTCGCCAACTTCTGGTTCGAATCTCGCCGACCCATGCTCGGTGTCATCACCACGATTCCCGTCGCCATCGTCGTTGTCTGGGCATTTGGACTCATGGCCACATTCGGCATTCCGTTCGGACCGGTCACGGCAACGATCTCTGCACTTGCGATCGGCATCGGTATTCCCTACATGATCCACGTCACGCATCGGTACCTCGAAGAGCGTCACGAGTTCGACGACATCGACGACGCGATCGAGCACACACTTGTTCACACGGGCGGTGCCTTGGCCGGCTCCGCGATGACAACCATTCTTGGATTCGGCATTCTGGTCACATCGACCACGATCCCGTTCCGACAGTTCGGGTTTGTGACCGCCTATACGATTCTGCTCGCCCTCATCGCCGCAGTGATGGTGCTGCCTTCGATGCTGGTGCTGTGGTCCCGCTGGCACATGAGTCGAGGCAACGCCCCGGTATCGATCGCCGCGATCGACGGCAACGGGTTGAGCGACTCGTAACCGCTCGAGGGAACATGGCAGAAGAAGCATTGGACGCAGGCGGCCAGATCGGGGAACCGGTCGGGCCCTTCCGCGTTCTTGACACGGCGACCCGGCGCCGTGCCGGGCTGGTTTATCTGATAGTCGCCGTGTTGGCGGCAGGGTTGATTCTGGCAACGGGTGTTGACGGCATGTGGCTCACAGCCGTGTTCCCCATTGTCCTCCTCGCCGTGTTTCAGATTGCCGGCGGGTGGAAGCTCAGGGTCACCGACATGGAAGCGATCGACATTGCTTCTCGGAATGCTTCCTTTGAGGTTGGTCACGGATCAGGCACACTCGGATTTCGAGGGTGGCTTGCAAAGCCCGTATGGCAAGTTCTCGTCTTTGCGGCAGGACCGTCCCCCGATCACCAAGCCCTCATCACGATCGATGGTCTCACGGGTGAAGTCCTCGGAAGCTACGAGGAAGAAGTGCCAGCGCCCTGATCGCATGACGCTCGGCGCGGTTCGATAGATCGATCGGTCAAAGGTCAGTTTCCCGATGGGGGCTGTGGTTCCTACCACGGTCTGGCAACATGGGGTCATGGACGCACATATTCTCGTGGCTGACGACGACGAGCGCATCGCCGCGAGCGTTCGACGAGCGTTGGTGTATGAAGGGTTCAACGTGTCGATTGCACACGATGGATCCGAAGCACTCCGAATCGCCAGGGACACGGTCCCCGATCTGGTGATCCTTGATGTGATGATGCCGGAAATCGACGGCATCGAGGTCTGTCGGCGCATCCGTGCAGGGGGTGATACGGCTGTGCTCATGCTGACAGCAAGAGACGCGATCGCTGACCGTGTCGTGGGGCTCGATGCAGGGGCCGATGATTATCTCATCAAGCCGTTTGCATACGAGGAACTTCTTGCTCGGGTACGCAGCCTTCTTCGCAGGCACGAACCCGGTGCACGCAACATCCTCAGAGTCGGCAAGCTGGTCGCAGACGTCGACGGCTTCGAGGTGTCCATCGAGAACCGGCCCGTCACGCTGACGACGCTTGAATTCAAGCTGCTCGAATACTTCATGCGAAATGAGCGCATCGTTCTGTCGCGCTCGCGCATCCTCGAGGGCGTGTGGGGCCTCGACGTTGATACGACGAGCAATGTCGTGGATGTGTATGTGCGTTACCTGCGGACCAAGCTTGAGCTCGATGGCGAGCCTCGGATGATCCACACCATCCGGGGTGTTGGCTATGTGATGCGGGACGGCTAGTTGAAGATCAGATGGAGACTCACGTGGTACGGGATTGGGTTCACCGCGCTTTCCCTTGTCGGATTCATCATCGTGATCACCGTGCTCGTCGCAGGGGCTTCCGGCGATGATCAGAACAAACTGCTGTCCGGAATCGCGGGCGGTGCAGCCAGTGTGCTCGCAAGCCAAGATGCCCCATTGGAATCGACCTTCTCTCCATTGGTTGTGGATGCGACCGTCTCGGACCAACCGTTCACGACGGTCTACGACGAATCGGGCGTGGTTCTCCATTCGACGGGGGTCATCGACGGACACCCGCTCGATCTCCCTGCCGCAGTCGTGGCTGAAGCACTCGGCTCAGGCGGATCACAGACGGATGTGGACGGCGTTCGAGTGCAGGTCAGACGCTGGGAAAACCCGAACCTCGGGCGTGGCGTTGTTGCTGCCGCACAATCGCTCCGTGTCGCGAAAGAGCAAGTCGCCGGTCTCACCGCATTCCTTGTGATCTTTGGGATCATCGCGCTCATCGCAGCTGGCATCGGAGCGTGGTTTATGAGTGGTCGCGCACTGCGTCCACTTCGGATGTTGGCGGAGACCACGGATGAAATCGGAGCAACCGGCAATCTCGCGCAACGTCTTCCGTCCGTACCCCAAGATGACGAAGTCGGTGCGCTTGTCGACTCGTTCAACACCATGCTTGAAGGCATCGAAACGGCACGACGTGATCGCGAACTCACCATCGATGCCCAGAAGCGGTTCGTGGCCGACGCTTCTCATGAGCTGCGATCTCCGCTGACTTCCATCAGGGCCAACGCGGGATTCCTCAGTGGGAATCCAGATGCCTCCGAACAGGATCGCGCCGAGGCCACAAGGGACATCTCCGACGAGGCTGATCGGATGACGTTGCTGATCAACGGCCTTCTTGCTCTCGCACGAGGTGATGCCGCAACCGATGGAGGTGAGGCGCACGTTCCCGTGGATCTGAGCAGTGTTGTGAGGTCCGTGCAACGGCGGGCACGAAACCTGAATGTTGAGACGGCGGTACAAATTCCAGATTCCTGCATCGTGATGGGTGATCGCGCACAACTCGCAGGCTTGGTGTGGATCCTCGTCGACAACGCGGACAAACACGGCGGCAACAACGTGTCCATCGCAGTTGTTGAACGGCCTGGAGAAACTCAGATCATCGTTAAGGACGACGGACCAGGAATACCGACCGGCGATCTCACAAGAGTGTTTGATCGGTTCCATCGGTCCGATCCCACTCGAAGCAGGCCCGGCTATGGACTTGGCCTCTCGATAGCGCAATCAATCGTGTTGGCTCATGGCGGATCGATCGATGTGTCCAATGCGATCACAGGGGGTGCCGTGTTCATCGTTCGGTTTCCGTCAGATCGCTGATTGTTCTCATCGCACGCTCATCGTGCGCCAATGTGCGACTCATCGTCATGTCTGACGATGCCAACATGTCGAGACGATCACGTCGTGCAGTCGAAGAACACGAACCCGAGAAGCTGGAGGGTTGGCTCGACGTCATGTGGGCAGTGGTGTTTCTGCAGGGCTCCATTCTGGTTGCGACGAGCCTTGAGTCACTCGTGATCAACATAGGAACGGGATTCGCCATCGCTCCAATTTTGCTGTTCACGTCCTTGGCCGCCTTCATCACGCTCATGACAGCCAAGGGACTTCGGCGAAGGCGGTCGTGGGCTCGAAGGGTCACGATCGTAACTGAATGGTTGGTCCTGGTGGTGGGCGCAGCCGAGGTCGTAGCGACCGTCGCGCTGGCCGGCACCGCGCCACAGTTAATGCCGGTAGCCGTGACCGTGGTGATGCCGATTGCCGTGTTGGTGGGCATGCGACGAATACGAGTGTTGTTTCCTGAGGAATCCGAAGCAAAGCCGGCATTGCGCGAGGATGAAGCCACGATCGATGGCTCACTACCCCGACACCACTCCATGCTCGGACCGATTACCTGATGAGGGTGGCCGCCAGCCTCTGGTTCCATGCGGACGAACCGATTGTCGTTCCGTCATCGGACGGATCGGGCGGTGCAACGGTACTTGAGGGCTTCAACATCGGGGACAACGTCGGTAACCCGTTGTATACCGTTGTTAACGAGCATCTGGCGGCTGTTGTGATGTTGCTGCTGCTCCCCTTGCTCACGTGGATGGCGATTCGATTTGTGAGAGTCCTCGCAAACCGTGGCATGCCGCGGGCTGTCGGGATCCGGGTGAAGGTGGCCGATGCCCCGCTCAATCGTCGTGTTGCCGCCTTGGCAGTTGCGTGGTCAGCCGTGCTTCACGCCGTGCTCGTTTTCAGCCACGACGTGAGTTTCTACACGGCGTTGTATGCCGCAGGTGCAGCGGCGCTCGGGTGGGCGGCGTGGTCGATCGTGTCTGCCCGGCGTCGGTCTGCTGTCTCGATCGTTGTGGTGTCCATTGCAGCATATTGGTTCCTTGGGGCTCCACCGGATCAGCTCGGTCTGTTCGTAAAGTTGATGGAGCTCCTTGCGCTGGCGCTTCTTGCCATTCCCACGGCTGACGCCCAGCGCAGACTCCGTCGTATGGCACCGGCTGGTGTTGTCTGCCTTGTGGTTTTGACGAGCTTCGCTGCATGGATCGGGGCTTTCGCCACTGTCGGCGCAGACGGGGGACACCATGGTGGTGAGTTTCCCAGTCCGGCAACCCTCGTGCCATATGTCGAACGGCTCGAACCGACACCGGCGGAAGCAGCATTCGCTGATGAGGTGTATTGGGCCACGGTCGCTGCAGTTGGCAAGTACCAGGACCCATCCGCTGCCCAGGCTGCTGGGTATGACGTCGGTACGATCCGTGGATTGGATCATCACGCCCAGAATCCGGATCTCGTTGGTGACGGACGCATTCTCGATCCCGAGTATCTCGAATCGCTCATCTACGCCGAAACTCCGCATGGACCCATCCTCGTCGGTGTGATGTTCGAGACCGACGGCATCTGGGATACAGGACCGACCGACGGAGGTCCGATCATCATGTGGCATCGTCACGAGAATGTGTGCTTCAGCCTGCTACCACCGGCGATCGCTGGCATCGAATCGCCGTTTGGGATCTGCCCTCTCGGGTCTCTGAACATCCCCTACACCGGTGAAATGGTGCACGCATGGACGCTTCCCGGAATGCCGGAGGAGGACCACTGGGGACATCTTGACGACGAATGGCTCGAGGCCTACATCCGTGGCCTCGACCAACACGACCGCTGACCGGTCACATCATGGATGCGCTCATCGGTGGTGAGCGTCCTCAGCGTTGATCGAGAGGAACGAAATCTCTGGCAGTTTCGCCGACATAGAGCTGGCGAGGGCGCATGATGTGGGTGTCGGGATCGCTGTTCATCTCCATCCAGTTTGCAATCCAACCGGGGATCCGACCGATGGCAAACAGCACGGTGAACATCTTTGACGGGAAACCCAATGCCCGGAAGATGATCCCGGAGTAGAAATCGACGTTTGGGTACAGCTTGCGCGATGCAAAATAGTCATCGGCGAGAGCAGCTGCCTCAAGTTCGCGTGCGATTTCGAGGAGTGGATCAGATGTCTCCATGCTGTCGAGTACATCCTCGGCAAAGGATTTGAGCACCCTGGCCCGTGGGTCGTAGTTGGTGTACACCCGGTGGCCAAATCCCATGAGACGGAAGTCATCGTTCTTGTCTTTCGCCCTCGCAATGGTTGACTCGATCGTGGCATCAGGGTCATCGTGGATGACCTGGAGCATTTCGATAACCGACTGGTTTGCTCCGCCATGGAGGGGACCCCACAGTGCACCCATCCCTGCAGCGACCGAGGTGAACATGTTCGCTCTCGACGATCCGACAGCCCGCACAGTCGCCGTAGAGCAATTCTGCCCATGGTCCGCGTGGAGAATCAGCAACACATTCAGCGCCTTGACCACGGTCGGATCGATCACGGTGTCCTCGACCGGGAGCGTGAACATCATGTGCAGGAAGTTCTCGACATAGTCGAGGTTGTTGTCGGGGTAGACGTAGGGCTCGCCGATCGACTTCTTGTACGCCCAAGCCGCCACCGTTGGCATCTTGGCGATCAGGGTTCGAGCTCCCGAATCGATCTGTTGCTCGCGTGTCGGTCTGCGATACACGTCATAGAACGTCGAGATGGCGTTGGTCGCAGAAGAAAGCACGGCCATCGGATGGGCCCTGCGCGGGAAGGCATCGAAGAAGGAACGCATCTCCTCATTGAGGAGGGTGTGGGTGGAAATGTCGTGCTTCCAAGCGTCAAGCTCATACTGATTGGGGAGCTTTCCATACAGAAGCAGATACGCCACCTCAAGAAAGCTGCAGTTGAGTGCCAGATCCTCAATCTGGTATCCACGGTGACGGAGTTCGCCTTCGGCACCGTTGATGTAGGTGATCTTCGAGCGTGCATTCGCCGTATTGGCAAAACCGGGATCAAAAGTCACATGTCCCAAATCGGCGCGCAGCGGCCGGATGTCGATCGCGGGTTCTCCCATCGTTGCCTCGAGCGTGTCAAGCTCGACGGTTACGTCTCCGATGTTCAGCCTGGCCTTGGATTCACTCATGCTCGTCAAACCTCACACCTCGGGATCGGAAGTCAATGCACGGTGGCCGAAGCCCCACCGGGACACGCAGATCCTAGTCGCCGGTTGAACCCTCTCCGTCTGTGGTACCTTTCGCCCGAAGGAGTTTCCGTTTGATCGACCTCAAGGGGCGAAAGAAAGTCGCCCCGATTCTCAAACCCATCGCTGCGTTCCTCGCGAAGCTGCACTTCACGCCAGCCGTCGTCACGGTTGTGGGTCTGCTGGTCACGATCGCGGGTGCTGTTCTGATCGCAACGGGTGAACTCGTATGGGGTGCCTCGATCGCGGGATTCGGTGTCATCCTTGATGCACTTGATGGACCACTTGCCCGCCACCAAGGGACCGCGTCGAATCGTGGGGCCTTCCTTGATACCATGTCGGATCGATTCGGCGAAATCGCCATATGGATCGGCCTGTCCGTCTATTTGCGAACGAACCAACGCCTCTTGGTGCTCTGCGTTGTCAGTCTGGCGTTCTCACTCCTGGTTCCCTACGTCAGAGCTCATGCTGAGCTTCTCGGGCTTGAAGGCAAGGGGGGTTGGATGGGCAGAGCCGAACGCATGCTCCTGATCCTCACCGGGATCGGATTGGTGGGCTTTGGACTTGATGTCATGGAACCAGTCCTGTGGGCATTCGCTCTCCTGACCGGTTTCACAGTGCTTCAGCGCATCTGGAAGACCTGGCAGCAACTGGACTCGTGAAGCATCTCCTCGCCTACTACGGGTTCCGCTTCGCCGCGGCGATCTTCGGAGCGTTTCCTGAGTCGTGGATGCGCCACGCGGGAGAATGGCTCGGAAGGAGAGGCGCTGGGCGTTGGAGCGACAAACGACCGCTCCTGAAGGGACACATGCGACGTGTCATGGGCCCGGAGGTATCCGACATTGAGATCGAGTCAGCCGTCAACCGGATGTATGAGTCGTACGGGCGCTATTGGGCAGAGACGCTGTGGCTTCGGCCACGGAGACACAGGACCGTCGCCAGCCGGGTTGAACGGGTTGGCTTTGAGCACGTTTTCAAGGCACTTGAGGAGGGGAACGGCATCATCTTTGCGCTTCCCCATCTTGGGAGTTGGGAAGTCGCCGGTCTCGTCGCCGACGAGATCGGAGCACCTGTTCTTGCCGTGGCGGAGGATCTTTCCAATGAACGGATCACGAAATGGTTCGTTGATGTGCGGAACCAACTCGGCATTGACATCGTCCTGACCACAGACCCACAACGCCGTTCGAAGCTGATCCGAAGACTCAAGGAGGGCAAGGTCATCGCGTTGCTTGCAGACCGTGATGTGACAGGGCGTGGGTTGACAACTGAATTCTTCGGGGAGGAAACAAAGATGCCATCGGGGCCGGTGGGGCTTGCCATCCTGACGGGCGCCGCTCTGATCCCCGTCGGCGTCTACTTCAAGGAGGGTGCCGGCCATCACATTGAGGTGCACCCGCCCGTAGAAATCCCTCAACGTGAAGCCAGAGATCAAACCGTTGCAGCTGGGGCTGCACTCATGGCACGAAAGCTCGAGGAAATCATCTCGCGAGATCCACCCCAATGGCACCTCTTCCAACCAAACTGGCCATCCGACATCGGATATCGGGCATGAAGGTCATGATCGTGTGTCCGTATGACCTTGGGCGCAATGGGGGAGTACAGGATCAGGCAATCCGGCTCGTGGGATGGCTTGGGGATCTCGGGCACGACGTCATGTTGATTGGTCCCGGCACCGAAGGACCCTCGGGTTCCGAGCTCCCGACCGGGACGATTCTGATGGGCCGGACACGGACGGTGACCGCCAACAAGTCGTCGACGCCAATCATGCTGAACCCCCGCGTACGCAAGACCCTCTCGGTAGCGATGGCAGACGCAGACGTCGTCCACATCCATGAACCCCTCATGCCGACCGTGTCGTTGGCGGCAACACGAATCGGTGACATACCAAAAGTCGGAACCTTCCATGCTGATCCTCCGACATGGGTCCGACGTACCTATCGAAGCACCGGCATGCTGCTGCGTCCGATCCTGTCCAACATCGACGTGGCAACCGCGACAAGCCCTGTTTCTCGTTCGGCGATTGCCCACATGATCGATGCACGGATCATCCCCAACGGTGTTGAGATCGGCGCGTACCGGCCGACCGACAAACGATCTGCATCGGTGGTGTTCCTCGGTAGGGACGATCCGCGCAAGGGCCTCGATGTTCTCCTTTCTGCATGGCCGTCTGTCATTCAGGCAGTTCCGGACGCAAACCTCACCGTGATCGGTGCGGCCCGCGACGCTCCCATGCCCTCAGTGACCTACCTCGGCCGGGTCAGTGAGCAGGAAAAGGCCGATGTCCTCTCCACGTCGGAGGTTTACTGCGCACCGAACCTCGGTGGAGAGTCATTCGGTATTGTCCTTGTCGAGGCAATGGCCGCAGGGTGCGCGGTCGTTGCGTCCGGGATCCCTGCCTTTGCCCACGTTGCGGGCGATGCAGCGGAAATCGTCGCTCCCGGTGACCCCGTTGGGCTTGCGTCGCGCATCATCACCCTTCTTACGAACGAGGAACGGCGAAGCGAACTCCAATCGGCGGCACGCCAACGTGCCCAGGTGTTTGCGGGGCAAACGGTTGCTGGGATGTTCGAGGCCGCCTACATGGATGCCATCGCTGCGCATTGACGGCCACGCTGACCTGTGCGCCCTCTACAATTCAGGCATCGCCACGATTCCGATATCACCGAATCCAGATATCGCCAACCAAGGGTCACGACAATGACTGATGCAAGCACACACCAAGGTACGGACAAGGTCAAGCGCGGCCTCGCAGAGATGCTGAAGGGCGGCGTCATCATGGACGTCGTATCAGCAGAACAGGCCAAGATCGCAGAAGAAGCCGGCGCTTGTGCGGTCATGGCCCTCGAACGGGTTCCCGCAGACATCCGCGCACACGGCGGGGTTGCACGCATGGCGGATCCTGCCAAGGTCGAGGAGATCATCGCTGCCGTGTCGATCCCGGTGATGGCAAAGTCCCGGATCGGTCATTTTGTCGAGGCGCGCGTCCTCGAATCCCTCGGCGTCGACTACATCGATGAGTCCGAAGTGCTGAGCCCCGTCGACGAGCACCACATTGACAAGCATGCCTTCACGGTCCCGTTTGTCTGCGGTGCCAAGGATCTCGGCGAGGCGCTGCGTCGACTCGGCGAGGGCGCTGCAATGATCCGCACAAAAGGCGAACCCGGAACCGGCAACGTCATCGAGGCAGTCAAGCATATGCGCAAGATGAACGCTCAGATCGCCTGGCTGACCACACTTGGACCAGACGAGCTCATGAACGCTTCGAGAGACCTGCGTGCTCCGTATGACCTCGTGAAACAGGTCGCTGCCACAGGTGTTCTTCCCGTGGTGAACTTCGCCGCCGGCGGGATAGCAACACCTTCGGATGCAGCCCTGATGATGCAGCTCGGCTGTGACGGTGTGTTCGTCGGTTCGGGGATCTTCAAGTCGGGTGACCCTGCCGAGCGTGCAAACGCGATTGTGCAGGCAACGACCTTCCACAACGACCCCGCGATGATCGCCAAGGTTTCCAAGAACCTCGGCGAAGCAATGGTCGGGATCAACATCGACACGCTGCCCGATACGGAGCTGATGCAGCACCGCGGCGCATGAGGGTCGGAGTCCTTGCCCTACAGGGAGATTTCCGCGAACACCTTGCCATGGTCGATTCCCTGGGTGTCGACGGTGTTGAGGTGCGCACCCCCGATGATCTTGCATCGGTTGATGCCCTCATCATTCCCGGTGGTGAATCGACAACCATCGGACGACTCGCCACCCTGTTCGGGCTGATCGAACCGATCCGAAAGCGAGTGCGTGACGGCATGCCGATCCTCGGGACCTGTGCTGGAATGATCTTTCTGTCATCCAACACCATTGGCCAGGATCAGCCCCAGCTCGGTCTCCTTGACGCCACCGTGGAACGGAATGCCTTTGGGCGTCAGGTCGACTCCTTCGAGACCGATCTTGTGATCACGGGCCTCGATGACCCGATGCACGCCGTGTTCATCAGAGCCCCGTGGATCGAAAAGATCGGTGGAGACGTCGACGTTCTCGCCGCCGTGACCGGAACCGATGGCCGTGAGCATCCGGTGTTGGTGCGTCAGGGTCGTATCCTTGCCGCCGCATTCCATCCAGAGCTGACGGACGACGACCGGCTCCACGCAATGCTGATCGGACTCGTCGAGGAGACCCAATAGTGGCAGGACATTCCAAGTGGGCGAACATCAAGCACCGCAAGGGCCGTCAAGATGCCAAACGGGGCAAGCTGTTCGCCAAACTCATCAGGAGCATCGAATCGGCCGCACGAAACGGTGGTGCCGATCTGTCGGCAAATCCAACATTGGTCACCGCCATCCAGAAGGCAAAGGACAATTCGGTCCCCAAGGACAACATTGATCGGGCCGTCGCACGGGGTGCCGGAGACATTGACGGTGTTGACTACATCGAGACGTTCTATGAGGGCTACGGACCCGGTGGCGTTGCCATCTATGTCCAGATCCTGACAGACAACCGAAACCGAGCAGCCTCTGATGTGCGGTCTGCCTTCACAAAGAACGACGGCAATCTCGGCGAGCCGGGCTCCGTTGGCTACCTCTTTGAGCAGCGGGGGCTCCTGCTCGTCACCGGTGATGAGGACACCGTGATGATGGCAGCCCTCGAAGGGGGCGCCGACGACGTGACACCTTCCGATGGCCAATGGGAGATCCTGTGTCCACCCGGAGATCTTCAGACCGTGCGTGCAGCGCTTGAGGCCGCCGAGGTCCATGTTGACTCAGGCGATGTGACGTACCTTCCTTCCATTTCGGTGGCCGTTGACGCCAAGATGGCTCCCAAGGTTCTGCGTCTTGTCGACGCCCTTGAGGACCTCGACGATGTCCAGGCCGTCTTTGCGAACTTCGACATTCCCGACGAGGTTTTTGCGATCCTTGAGAAGGAAGCGACTGCCTAGTAGCATGCGAACATATGTTCGTGTTGGGAATTGACCCCGGATTGACCCGTACGGGATACGGAGTCGTCGAATCGGTGGCCGGAAGGAGTCGCGCAGTGGCAGCTGGTGTCATCACGACCGATCCGCGGATTGACGATGCCATGAGACTCCTTGAGCTCCGCCATGACATCGAAGGCGTTCTCGATGACCATCCGATCGACTTCGCGGCGATCGAACAGGTCTTCGTCAACCGAAATCGGGGGACAGCGATGGCCGTTGCCCGTGCGTCCGGTGTCGTGATGGCGACGATTGCCGACCGGGGGCTCTCCGTCACCGAATATTCCCCCTCCCAGATGAAGTTGACCATCACCGGTTCCGGGCGCGCCGACAAAGCACAGATCGAGGCTGTTCTGCACATGCGCCTCGGCATGGGAAGGATCCAGGGCCCGATGGACGCAGCGGATGCGCTTGGGATCGCGTTGTGCCATGTGCAACATCTCGGACCGCTTGCACAGGCGGCCATGCCATGATCGACAGACCATGATCGGCAGACTCCGCGGCTCGATCGCACACCGCGATGGCGAAACCGTGGTCATCGACGTCGCCGGCGTGGGGTACGTCGTTGCCGTCACGCCGCGTACTCTCACAGACTTGCCTTCGCTTGGTGAAGACGCCGTACTTCACACACATCTGCACGTGCGTGAAGATCAGCTCGCCTTCTACGGCTTTCTGACCACCGAAGAGCGCGACCTGTTCCAGCTGCTGCTCGGTGTGTCCGGTGTCGGACCGAAGGTTGCGCTTGCGATCTCGGCAACCCTGTCCCCAGCCGATCTCCATCGGGCCGTCCTTCAGGGGGATACCGCCGCACTGACGATCGTTCCCGGCATCGGAAAACGGAGTGCCGACAAGCTCATGCTGGAATTACAGGCGAAACTGGACGCATTCAGCGAAACGAGCCCATCGTCTGGGCCGATGAGTGACGCACGGGCGGCCCTCGAGAACCTCGGATATGCCCCCGATGAGATCCGAGGGGTTCTCGGGTCCCTTTCGGCTGATCTTCCCGTCGAGGACCTCGTCAAGCGGTCACTCCAGGAGCTCGGGAAGAACCGATCATGAGAGAAGACGGACTCCTCGCAACAGCACAGACGGAAGAGGACGTTGCAATCGAAATCGGCCTCAGACCTCGCAGGCTTGTCGAGTTCGTCGGGCAGGAATCGCTCAAGGAACGCCTGTCGATACTGATCGAGGCGGCATCGGGGCGCGGAGAAGCCGTCGATCACATCCTCTTTTCCGGTCCTCCCGGGCTTGGCAAGACGAGCCTCGCCGCGATCGTGGCGGCCGAGATGGGAGCGGCGTTTCGGTCCACCTCGGGACCGGCTCTTGACCGACCCGGTGACCTCGCGGCGGTTCTCACCAACCTCCAGCCCGGAGATGTCCTTTTCATCGATGAGATTCATCGCCTTCCTCGCCAGGTTGAGGAGGTCATGTACCCGGCCATGGAGGATCGCCAGCTCGACATCGTCGTTGGGAAGGGACCAGCAGCAAGTTCGATCAAGATCGACCTCCCCGAATTCACATTGATCGGAGCCACCACTCGCGTTGGTCGGGTGGCTCCGCCGTTGCGGGACCGCTTCGGGTATGTCGCACGGCTCGACTACTACGGCTTCAACGATCTTGCGTCGATCGTTGAACGGTCTTCGCATCTTCTGGAGTGTCGAACAGACGCGGCCGGATGCCACACGATTGCACGCCGGAGCAGGGGAACCCCTCGTATCGCGAATCGGCTTTTGCGCCGTGTTCGGGACTATGCGGCCGTGCGTGCCGATGGCGTCGTTACCGCTGAGGTGGCAGATGTTGCTCTCGAGGTGTTTGAGGTTGACGAGGCCGGATTGGACAAGGTCGATCGATCAATCCTGGAAGCGGTCATTGTGAAGTTCGCAGGAGGGCCGGTGGGGCTCTCCACGCTTGCGATAGCAGTCGGTGAGGATCCAGAGACCGTCGAAGATGCCTATGAGCCGTTTCTCATTCTCGAGGGGCTTCTCCAACGAACACCACGGGGACGCATTGCGACCGAGGGTGCCTACCGACACCTCGGCATGGAACCACCTCAATCATCACCTCCGATTGATCAGGGAACACTGCTCTAGGTCGTACCCTTGTCCGATGCTTGTTGACGATTTCTGGTACGACCTGCCAAGCGCAGCGATCGCGCAGGAAGCGATCGAGCCTCGTGACAGCTCACGTCTTCTTGACACGTCGACGATGCGGGATCTGACATTCGGCGAGCTTCCATCACTTCTGAGAGCGGGGGATCTTCTTGTTGTCAACGAAACCAAGGTACGGGCGGCACGTCTCGTTGGCACGAGGGAGACCGGTGGACGTACCGAAGTCCTTCTCACGCGCAGAGTTGATCGCGAGCGCTGGCAGGCTTTGATTCGACCGGCGAAGAAGGTCGTGGCAGGGTCAACGATCACCATCGGTCCGATTGCAGTCACGCTTCTCTCCGATCCACGCGACGGGATTGCGACCGTGTCACTCAAGACCTCGGGACACACTGAGGAGGCAATCGACGAGCACGGCATCATTCCGCTCCCGCCATACTTCCACGGTCAGCTTGGAAATCCAGACCGCTATCAGACCATGTTTGCAACCACCGTTGGTTCATCGGCAGCTCCGACCGCCGCGTTGCACTTCACCCCGACCTTGATGGCCGAGCTTGAAGCCTTGGGAGTCCGTACGGCACGGGTTGATCTCGAAGTCGGCCTCGACACCTTTCGGCCGATGGACCGCGGGGCGCACGGAACCGGAACAATCGAGGATCACCAGATGCACACCGAGCATGTTCGCGTCCCTCCTGAAACGGTGGATGCCGTTGCACTCGCACGGTCGGGAGGTCACCGAGTGGTCGCGGTGGGAACAACGGTTGTCCGATCGCTTGAATCAGCTGCCACCGCTGGAGGAATCATCGCACCCTTTGTGGGTTCAACCGACCTGTTCATCACACCGGGTTACCGACCTCAAGTTGTCGATGCGCTCATCACGAACTTCCACGCACCATCCACGACGCTGCTCGTCCTGATTGCAACCTTGCTTGGTCCTCGATGGCGCGACGTGTACCAATATGCGCTGGACAGCGGGTATCGGTTCCTCTCGTTTGGAGATGCAATGTACATCGAGGTGGCACGTTGAACGCCGTGACATGGAAGGGTATGGCCGCGGATGCCGACGCAAGAACGGGGACGATGACGACGCCCCATGGGGACGTCATGACCCCCAACTTCATGGCCGTGGGAACCCGTGCGACGGTCAAGACCATCGATACCGAGGATCTTGATCGGCTCGAAGCCCAGATCGTGCTCGCCAACACCTACCACCTGATGTTGCGTCCGGGTGAAGACGTCGTGCACCAACTCGGCGAACTCCATGGATTCATGGCATGGGGCAAACCGATCCTGACCGACTCTGGTGGGTATCAGGTCCTTTCGCTGAATCCGAAGGTGACCGAGGAGGCTCTTGTCTTCAAGTCCTCCTACGACGGGGCAACGGTTGAGCTGTCACCGGAACGATCCGTCGCCGTGCAAGAGGCGCTCGGTTCAGACATCGCGATGATGCTTGACATCCCGGTCGCTCTGCCAGCAGAACGATCCGTAGCCGAACGGGTCATGCACCACACGTTGCGATGGGCTGAACGTGCCAAGGCTGCAAAGCGTCGACACGATCGAGCGTTGTTCGGGATCGTCCAGGGTGGAGCCGATCCGGAACTCAGGGCGATCTCGGCCCGTGAAACGGCACAGATCGGATTCCAGGGATTTGGTATCGGAGGTCTTGCCGTTGGCGAAAGCCGAATTGAGAGGTCCAAAGCGATCGCCCCGTGCATCGAGCATCTCCCAACCGACGCCGTGCGCTATGTGATGGGTCTCGGTGACACTGAGGGCATCCTCGATGCCGTCGCTCAGGGTGTTGACCTCTTTGACTGTGTGCTGCCGACGCGTGTTGCCCGCCACGGCAAGGCCCTTACCCGCGACGGGGACATCTCGATCAAACGTGCGGAATGGGCCGACGACGCCAATCCCATCGAAGCGGGTTGTCCGTGTGTTGCGTGTCGCAGGTATTCACGGGGATACCTGCGGCACCTGAATCGAACAGGTGAAGTGACCGGGCAGCGGCTCTTGACGCTGCACAATCTGAGCTACACCTACCGGCTCATGGGTGATATCCGACATTCGATCAACCATGGATCGTTTGCTGCGTTCCGAGACGACGTCCTCGCACGTCGCAAGAGTGGAGGCGACAACTCGGGAACCTCATAACTGCAATTGAGCGACAGACCACTAGCATCCCAGCGTTGCGCCGCGAGCAACCCGAACCCCGAGTATGAGATCCCTGGAGGCACCGTCGTGATTGCAGCCCTCACCACAGCCCAAGTCATCGCGACCGAAGCCGAGAGCACCAGCGGATCGTCGGCCCTTGCCTTTCTCTTTCCCTTTCTCATTCTCGGAGGCCTCTTCTACCTCTTCATCCTCATGCCACAGCGCAGGAGGCAGAAGCAGACCAAATTGATGCAGGCAGCGATGGGGATCGGTGACGAGGTGCGCACTATCGGAGGCATCGTCGGCACCATCGTTGACGAGGATGACGAGACGTTCACACTCGATCTTGGTGGTTCAACGATGCGTGTCGTCAAACGTGCCGTGGCCGAGATGATGCGTCCACCTCAACCAGATGGGGACAACGAATCGTGAACAAGAGACGGGCGATCATCACGGTCCTCATCACGGTTGGAATCGCATGGGGCTCTCTTGGCGCCATGCTCGCCGCTGGCTGGGCACCCAAGCTCGGACTCGATCTCCAGGGAGGATTCGCGGTGACGCTGGTGGCACCCGAGGGTACCGAAGCCAGCACGCTCGATACAGCGGCCGAGATCATGCGGAGACGCATCGAGAACCTGGGTGGTGTGCAAGAACCTGAGATTGCCGTGGTGGGTGATCGGGCGATTGTGGTCCAACTTCCGGGTGTGACCGATCGCGACCGAGCGCTCCAAGCGGTCGGTACAACGGGTGAACTCTCCTTCCGTCCTGTCAATGGTGAATATCTGACAAGCCCGGCACTTGAGGATCCCGACGGTGATCACCCCGACGGTCTCGACCCGGCCACAGGAATCACGATGGTGGATGACGTCACCGTGCGTGCCTATTTGTACGATCAGGATGAGATATTCGTCTATGACGTTGACCCAGCCTTCCTGACCGGGGCAGACATCACCAACGCCAAGGCGCAGTTCTCCCAGGGTGGGGTCTCAGGGCAGTGGGTTGTCGTCCCTGAATTCACGGCAGAAGGCGGAGAGAAGTTCCGAGAAGCAACAAAGGTCTTGGCGGGCTACCCATCCGGTGACCCACGAAGGCAGCTCGCCATCGTTGTCGATGGGGTCGTGTTCTCGGCGCCCGCTGTTGCCGAGGATGTCAGCCCAACAGAGGGGCTCGATCCCAAGTCCGTCGTCATCACCGTGGGGACGTCTGGCGAGGCCCAGCAGGAAGCCGAGGATCTTGCGGCCATCCTGCGCTACGGCGCCCTTCCAACGACCTTCGAACGCGAACGTGTCGAGTCGGTGTCGGCAACCCTCGGTGCCGAGTCACTCAAGGCCGGCTTGTTGGCTGGTCTGATTGGTTTGCTCATCGTGGCCGGGTACATGTTGATCTACTACCGCTCACTTGGCATCGTGTCATTCATCGGGTTGACCGTCTTCGGTTCCCTTGTTCTCTCCGTGATCATCCTCCTCGGTCAGACACAGGGCACCACGCTCACCCTTGCGGGTGTCACCGGTGTCATCGTGTCGATCGGCATCACCTTGGACTCCTACGTCGTCTACTTCGAACGGATCAAAGAGGAGCATCGCAACGGAAGAGGTCTCCGACAGTCAATCGCTCATGCCTTTGACACAGCGTTCCGCACAATGGTGACAGGGGATACGGTCACCCTCCTCGGTGCTGCGCTCCTGTACATGCTTGCGATCGGTCAGGTGAAGGGATTTGCATTGACGCTGGGGATCGCAACGGTCGTCGATCTCTTCGTCGCCTACTTCTACACCCGTCCCATGACATATCTCTTCGGGCGAAGCCCCCTCTGTGAGGGCGGCGTGTTTTCAATCGAGGGTGCAATGGGAAAGAGCAGCGTCGACCCAGCGGATGCCGAGCTCATCGAGGTGGACGCATGAACGTGATCACCAGGCTCTACCGCGGGGAGAACCACTTCGACTTTGTCAAGATCTCACGCACCACAATGAAGGTGTCGATCGCTGGTGTCATCGTTTCGATCCTTTTGATGATCTTCCTGCAATTCAACCTTTCGATCGATTTCACCGGTGGTGTGATCGTGACGGCGCCCAACGTCAATGGTGCAACGGTCGAGGAGATTCGGGTGGATCTTCGAGACGTCGGGCAGGGAGACGCCCGAGTCCAGGTGTCCCACGACGGGCTCGATGATTCACAGCCTTCAACAGTCACCGTCCAAACAGAGGCAATCAACGATCCAGCAGGACAAGATGCTCTCGTCGCGGCAGTGGCAGAAGCCGCGGGTGCCGATGTCAATGAAGCCAACCTGTCGGCCGTTGGGCCGACCTTTGGCGATGAGGTCACACGGGCAGCCATCAAGGCACTGGTCGTATTCCTTATTGCGGTCGCATTTTTCATCACCTGGCGATTCGAATGGAAAATGGCCGTTGCCGCGCTCGCTGCACTTTTCCATGATCTCATCATCACCGGCGGCTTGTATGCGTTGATCGGGTTCGTTGTCACCCCGGCAACAGTCATTGCCGTGCTGACGATTCTCGGCTACTCGTTGTACGACACGGTCGTGGTGTATGAGAGGGTCAAGGAGAACGAGCGCCGTCTGCACACCCAGACGACCTTCTCCGCCATCGTGAACCTCTCAATGAACCAGGTGCTGATGCGCTCGATCAATACGTCATTCACGTCGTTGATACCCGTCGGTTCGCTCCTCTTGGTTGGTGTGCTCGCCATTGGCGGTGAGACACTCAAGGAGTTTGCACTTGCACTCTTCATCGGGATCGGTGTCGGAACCTATTCATCGATCTTCATTGCTCCTCCGATCCTTGCTCGTTGGAAGGAATCGGAGCCAGAGTGGGAACGTCAGCGTCGGAGGGCCGAACGTGGAGGCGAGTCGGCGGTCGTGACCCAAACCGACATTGCCGAGTCCGCCGCGACCTCTGACGTCCCCTTGGCTGTCGCCCGACCACCCAAGCAGAGGCGGAAACGTCGGTAGCATTGTCTGATGGCGGATGTCACAGACACGAAGACGGCCACAGACACCAAGACTGATGGCAGAACCCGAAACCAAACGGTACGTTACGTCGACCCTGCCGTTCGAGGTCGCACACCCGATCAGATGATGGCGGACGTCATCGCGTCGTATCTCGATGCCCACCCCGGAGGCGACATCTCCCTGATCGAAGAGGCCTATGTCGCTGCGACAGCATCCCACAAGGGCCAGACACGGGCAACGGGCGACCCCTACATCGTCCATCCGATAGCTGTGGCCCAAATCCTGGCTGACTACGGGTTGGACGAGGCAACCCTTGCTGCCGCGCTGCTCCACGACACCGTCGAGGACACCGACCTCACCCTCGAAGGGGTGACCGATCAGTTTGGAGCCGAGGTCGCACTCCTCATCGACGGTGTCACCAAACTCGACCGTATCAAGTTCTCAAGCCGAGAGGTTGCCCAGGCCGCCACGATCCGCAAGATGGCCGTGGCCATGGCGCGGGACATCAGAGTGCTCGTGATCAAACTTGCGGATCGCATGCACAACGTGAGAACCCTGTCCCCCCTCCCCGAAGAAAAGCAGCGACGGATCGCATCGGAAACGCTTGATGTCTATGCGCCGCTTGCACACCGCCTCGGGATGCAAGAGATCAAACACGAGATGGAAGAAATCTGCTTCGGCGTGCTGTTTCCCGGACCGAAGGCAGAGCTCGAAGAGGCGGTGAAGCGACGATCGCCTGAGCGGGAAAGCTACATCGAAAACGTGATCAAACTCGTCAGTGAAGAGATTGACGATGCCGGAATCGAAGCCGTGATCACTGGCCGACCAAAGCACCTGTATTCGATCTATCGCAAAATGGTTGCGTCAGGGCTCGAGTTCGGCGACATCCACGACCTGATCGGTATCAGGATCATCGTTGATGACCTGCGGGATTGCTATGGCGTTCTCGGCCTCGTGCACACGATGTGGCCTCCCATTCAGGGCCGCTTCAAGGACTACATCGCGATGCCCAAGTTCAACTTCTACCAGTCGCTCCACACGACGGTCGTCGGACCGGATGGGAAGGCCCTTGAGGTGCAGATTCGGACGAAGGAGATGCACGACAGGGCGGAAGCCGGAATCGCCGCTCACTGGCGCTACAAAGAAGACGGCAGCGCGACCGGCGAACTTCCCGTCATGGCCGACATTCGTGAGATTCAAGACGATGCGGAGGATCCTGAGGAGTTCTTGGAGAATCTCAAGCTCGACCTGTACCAGGACGAGGTGTTTGCCCTCACCCCCAAGGGTGAGGTCAAGACGCTCCCCAAAGGTGCCACCCCTGTCGATTTTGCGTACCGGGTGCACACCGACGTCGGGCACCGTTGCGCTGGGGCCCGCGTCAACGGCAGGCTTGTGCCGCTGTCGACGGAACTCGAATCCGGCGACATCGTGGAAATCATCACCTCAAAAGCCCAGGACGCCCACCCCTCGCGAGATTGGTTGGAGTTCACAAAGTCTTCAAAAGCTGCGGCGAAGATCCGTGGCTGGTTCTCAAAGGAACGCAGGGCAAACGCCCTCACCGAGGGGCGAGAGGCGGTTGCAACAGCGCTGCGCAAACATGCCCTCCCTCTCCAGGGCGTGGAAGACGACCTCATGAAGGTCGCGTCGGAACTTGGGTTTGACGAAACGGATTCGATGTACATGTCGGTTGGGGAGCACCGGACAAGTCCACAAACCGTTGCACAGCGGCTCTCACGAAGGCTGAAACCAGACGATGCTGCAGAGGCTGTTCAAGCTGAACGTCTTCCCACCCCGCACAAGCGGAAGCAGCGCCTTGCGGGAGATGTCATCGTCGAGGGTCTCGAGGACATGCTCGTGCGAATGGCAAAGTGTTGTGGCCCGGTGCCTGGTGACGACATCGTCGGCTTTGTCACGGTTGGTCGCGGTGTCAGCGTCCACAAGGCCGACTGCGCAAACATCGGATCCCTCGCCACGTGGGGAGCCGAACGGATGGTTGACGTTGCATGGGCGTCAGAACAAAGTGGCACGTTCTTCGTCTGGATTCAAGTCGAGGCACTCGATCGACCACGGCTGCTGCGCGATGTCACAGCAGTGCTCTCAGATGTTGGCGCCAACATTCATGCATCATCATCGGTGACCGGTCGAGACCGCATCGCGCTGCTCAGGTATGAGATCGAGTTGTCGGACCGAGACGCCCTTGAGTCGGTACTCAACGCATTGCAGTCCGTTGAGGCTGTGTACGACGCGTACCGCCTCGTTCTCTAGTCTGTCGATCATGCTCATCGACTCCGCACCCCTGTGGTACTTCCAGACAAACACCTATGTTGTTGCTCCCGCCGCTGGCGGACCAGCCGTCATCGTCGATGCTCCACCCGATCCCCGTGGGGTAGGTGACCTCCTCGCCGCGAACGATCTCACCCCCGTTGCGCTGCTCGTTACCCATGGCCACGTCGACCATGCTGGTGGAATCGACGCCATCGCGACCAGTGGTGTCACAACATACCTCCATCCCGATGACGTGGACCTTGCACGCCATCCAGGTGAACAGCTCCGAGCACTCCTCGGCGCCGAAGCCGATGGTCTTGTGGATGCGGTGGTCACCAGCCCATTGACGGATCTTCACCATCGCGAAACACTCACACTTGCCGGTATCGACTTCACGGTGCTCCACACGCCTGGCCACACGCCTGGCCATTGCTGCTTCCACATCGAGAGCGAAGGCGTGCTCTTGAGTGGAGATCACCTCTTCCAAGGCTCGATCGGGCGAACCGATCTACCCGGTGGATCCTTTGAGCAGCTCATGGAATCGATGCGGGATTCTGTGATGCCCCTTGACGCAGACACCGCGGTCCTACCAGGTCACGGACCCACCACTACGCTTTCGGCCGAACGCCTCTCGAACCCGTTCCTGAGAGAACTCCTATGACCGAACCGAAAAGAGATCAACTCGTTCGACCGAAGGGGACGATCGACGTCCTTGCCCCAGAGTCTGATCGATGGCGAATGGCCCATCGGATCTTCGAAGACCTGGCAGAGCGGTTCGGTTACGGCCTGGTCCTGACCCCGATGTTCGAACACACCGAGGTTTTTGCGCGAGGTGTGGGCCAGGACACGGAGGTTGTCGAAAAGCAGATGTACACGTTTGTTGACCGCGGCGACAGGAGCGTGACGTTGCGTCCCGAAGCAACCGCATCGGTGGTTCGTGCGCTCATTCAAAGCGGCATTTCGGGACGTTTCAAGGGTGCCTATTGGGGCCCGATGTTCCGCTATGAACGGCCCCAGAAGGGAAGAATGCGGCAGTTCTATCAGGGTGGGGTTGAGTATCTCGGTTCCGAATCACCCGAAGCCGATGTCGAGGTCATCGAGTTCGGTTACCGATTTCTCGAAGAACTCCGGGTGCCCGGTGTGGAGGTGCATCTCAACTCGATCGGGGATCCGACGGATCGGGCTGCGTATCGGGCTGAGATCACGGCATTTCTCAGAGCTCATGAGAGTGATCTTTCCCGGGACGCAAGAAAACGCATCGACACGAACCCGATGCGCGTGCTCGACTCGAAGGCTGACACTGAGGTCGTCAAGGCAGCGCCCGTCCCGATCGACCACCTCGGAGCGGCCGCAAAGGAGCATTTTGAAACGGTGAAGGCAGGGCTCGAAGTGCTCAACATTCCGTATGTTGTCGATGACAAGCTCGTGCGTGGTTTGGACTACTACAACCGAACCGTGTGGGAGTACATCGCAACGCAGTTCGATGCCGCACACAGCGCGGTCGGAGGAGGGGGACGATACGACGGTCTCTTCGAGATCCTCGGGGGAACACCGACGCCAGCTGTTGGTTTGGCGATGGGCATCGACCGAATCCTCCTCGCTTCGGACATTCCCTTGGATGTCCCTTCGCTTGATGTCTTTGTTGTGGTCGTCGACGAGTCGCTTCGTTCCGAGGCACGCCTCCTCGTTTCGGAGTTGCGATCGGGTGGAATCAGAGTCGATATGTCAGATGTCCAGCGTTCGGTCAAGGCGCAGTTCAAGGAAGCCGACCGTCGACGCTCGATCTCTGCCGTGGTTGTTGGCGACGAGTGGAACCAAGACAACGTCACCATTCGTGACCTCGCAACGGGTGAGCAATCACTCATCGGTCCCAAGGAGATCGCTCAATGGCTCAAGAACCGATGAACACTGACCTTATGAAGTCTGGCCTCTTGAAGACGACCGGGGCCGGGGTGCTTCGTGAACACGACTTGGGGGCCGAGGTGCAGCTCGCCGGATGGGTCGCTCGACGCCGAGATCATGGCGGGGTGATCTTCATTGATCTGCGAGATTCCACAGGCTTCGTACAGGTGGTTCTCAACCCTGAAGAGGCCCCGGCCCCAGAGGACGTACTCCATGGGCTGCGCATCGAATACTGCGTACAGGTCATGGGAACGGTCCGCCAACGACCAGAGGGGACCGTCAATCCTGATCTCCCGACCGGAGCAGTCGAGGTGGTCGCACAACGGCTGCGTGTTCTGAGCACCTCGGAACCCTTGCCGTTTCCCCTTGATGGGCGTACAGACATCGATGAGGGACTCCGGCTGCAGTATCGGTATCTCGACATGCGCCGCGATCGGGTATCAAGAAACCTCAGGGCGCGCTCGAAGGCGATACGTGCCATGCGAAACGTCATGGACGAGCAAGGTTTCCTTGAGGTGGAAACCCCAACCCTCATCGCCTCCACACCCGAAGGTGCCCGTGACATGCTTGTTCCGTCTCGGCTACGCCAGGGGCAGTTCTATGCGCTGCCGCAGTCGCCACAGCTGTTCAAGCAGTTGCTGATGATTGGCGGCGTTGAGCGGTACTACCAGATCGCGCGGTGCTACCGAGACGAAGACTTCCGCGCCGACCGCCAGGTCGAATTCACGCAACTGGACTTCGAAGGAGCGTTTTGGGGGCAGGAGGAGGTCCTTGCAACCATCGAGCTCGTTGCTCGGCGCGTGGTCGCCGATCTGGGACATTCGATTGGTCCCGATCCGTTCGTTCGCATGACCTATGCCGAGGCCATGGAGAGCTACGGGTCTGACAAGCCCGATGTTCGTTTTGACATGAAGATCGTCGACCTGTCGGAAGCATTCACAGACACTGACTTCAAAGCGTTCGCCGGAGTCCTTGCCGATGGGGGGTCGGTGCGCGGCATCAACGGTGGTCAGCTTGGACTTGCCCGCGCGGGGCTCGACGCGCTGGTGTCCGAAGCCCAGGACGTGGGAGCCAAGGGACTGGTGTGGATGGTCGTTGAGGACGATGGATCCCTGCGCTCGCCTGTGGCGAAGTTCTTGTCCGACACCGAGCAAGCCGACATTGCGTCGGGACTTTCAGCGACTCCGGGCGATACGTTGTTGATCGTTGCCGACCATACCAACACCGTCCTTGACGTTCTTGGACGGATGCGTCTTCACGTCGGCCAGCCAGACGGCCACGACGAGCTCGCCTTTGTGTTTGTCGTGGACTTCCCCGTATTCGAGGTCGGCGAGGATGGGGCGCTTTCTCCCGCCCACCACCCTTTTACCGCACCAGCAGACCTCGATGCGCTGGTGCATGCACCAGAGACCGCCGTATCGAAGGCATACGATCTCGTGCTGAACGGATCTGAGCTTGGATCCGGCAGCGTTCGTATCCATGATGCAGCGATGCAGGCCAAGGTCTTTGAGGTGATGGGCATCAGCGACGAGGATGCCGAGGGTCGTTTTGGCTGGTTCCTTGAGGCGCTCAGATACGGAACACCTCCCCACGCTGGGTTCGCACTTGGCGTCGCACGGTTCGTTTCCATCCTCCAAGGTGAGCCGAACATCCGTGAAGTCATTCCCTTCCCGAAGACCCAAACAGGCGCTGACCCGTTGACTGGTTCGCCGAGTCGGGTCAAAAAGGACCAGCTTGAGGAACTCGGAATCTGCGTCGCCCCCGATGTTGTCGCGGCGTGGGCAGAGGAAGCCGACAGCGACCCACCAACGACCGACACGTGATGTCGACCTCCGACCTCTTTGCTTCAGCACGCGACGACAGAAAGCGGACGAGCGCTCCTCTGCCTGCTCGGATGCGCCCGCGCACCCTCGACGAAGTCATCGGTCAACACCATCTGCTCCAAGAGGGAGCAGCCTTCCGTTCGATGGTGGAGTCGGGGCGCCTCGGATCCGTGATCCTGTGGGGACCTCCCGGTTCGGGGAAGACAACTCTTGCTCGCATCGCAGCTTCCACGGTTGGTGGTTCCTTCGAGCAGCTTTCTGCGACAAGCGCCGGCGTCAAGGATGTGCGGGAGGTACTGGCGCGCGCCGACCAACGCCTTGGAGAAGGTCGTGGCCAGACGATCCTTTTCCTCGACGAGATCCACCGATTCACGAAGGCACAACAGGACGCGCTCCTCCCCGGCGTCGAGGACGGAACGATCACGTTGATCGGTGCCACCACGGAGAACCCGTTCTTCGAGGTCAACTCTCCCCTCATCTCGCGTGCCACCGTGTTTCGTACGGAGGCACTGACGTCGGAAGAGGTCGTCCGTCTGATCGAGGCTGCCTTCGATGATCCGATGCGTGGGATCACCGGCGTAACGATCACGGATGAGGCTCGCATCGCTGTTGCAGAACGGGTTGGAGGTGATGCACGTCTTGCGCTCAACACCCTCGACGTGGCGGCCACAATCGTTGCTGGCAGGGACAACACGGAGATCGGTCTCGCCGTTGTGGAGGAAGCACTGCAGCGGCGCATCATCCGCTACGACCGGGCCGGGGATCGCCACTACGACGTCGTCTCAGCGTTCATCAAGTCGATGCGCGGCTCGGATCCCGACGCAGTGATGTATTGGCTCCAGACGATGATCGAGGCTGGAGAAGATCCCAAGTTCATTGCCCGCCGGATGGTGATCTTCGCCTCGGAGGACATTGGTCTTGCCGATTCGAAGGCCCTCACGGTCGCCAGCGACGCGTTCCGTGCCGTCGAAGTGGTTGGACTCCCCGAAGCAAACTATGCCATGTCCCACGCAGCGCTCTACCTTGCCCTTGCCCCGAAATCAGACTCCGTCAAGGCGGCAATGCGTGCCACGGCGGAACTGATTGCCTCAGATCACTCGGGGGAGGTTCCACCGCATCTCCGGTCGGGATCGACTGCGGGTGATCGAGGGTTTGGCTTCGGTGTCGGATACCAATATCCCCACAGTGACCCGCGTGGCATTGTCGAACAGGCCTATCTCCCCGAGTCCGTTGCAGGGGCCACCGTGTATGTGCCGAAGCTGGTCGGGGCCGAAACGAACCTTGCCGATCGCCTCGCCAAGATTGACCGCATCTTGGGAAAGCCGAAACGGTCCTAGCCCGCGAGGTGGTGGTACGTTGCGAGACATGTTCATAAGACTCAGGTGGTTCCTCTACGGCGTGGTCATATCGGCGGTTGTCGCGGTGATGGTCATCAAGCGGGCTCGGGCCTTGAAAGAGCGTCTCGACACCGAAGGCGTCACGCGTGTGGTCGCCTCGTACGGAGCAGACGTCGTTGAGGCTGCCGGTCGAGCCCTCCAACGTTCCACGCAACGAGATGCCGGGACCGGGGTGCAGACCGGCCTGTGAGGGTCACATGCGCAGGTCAGTGTGTCGCTAACCTCTGCGCCCTATGAACAGCAATGATGTGCGCAGCACGTTTCTCGACTTCTTTGAAGCACGCGACCACACCCGCGTGCACTCAGCGTCGTTGATCCCGATCGATCCCGCGTTGCTTTTGACCGTGGCTGGCATGGTGCCGTTCAAGTCTTTCCTGCTTGGTGAGGAGACACCACCGTATCCGCGTGCGGTCAGCTCCCAAAAATGCCTCCGAACCGCAGATCTTGAGGTGCTTGGGACGACGGCTCGACACATGTCCTTCTTCGAGATGCTCGGAAACTTCTCATTCGGCGACTATTTCAAGGAGACGGCGATCCCCCTCGCCTACGAATTGCTCACGGAGCAATACGGGCTCGACCCGGATCGGCTCTGGTACACCGTCCACGTCGACGACAACGAAGCCGCCGAGATCTGGATTGACGATGTGGGCGTCGATCCGAACCGTCTGCAACGCACCGATGAGGACAACTTCTGGCACATGGGTGTCGCAGGACCGGCAGGGCCAGACTCGGAAGTCTTCTTCGACCGGGGCCCGGCATACGGCACCGAGGGTGGCCCGATTGTCGATGAGGATCGCTACATGGAGATCTGCAATCTGGTGTTCATGCAGTATGTCCAAGATGAGCCGTTTCATGTTGTCGGCGACCTTCCGATGAAGTCGATCGACACCGGCATGGGGCTCGAACGGATGGCAATGGTGCTTCAAGGAGTCGAATCGGTATTCGAAACGGACACGCTTCGAGCCGTCATGGCTGTCGGCGAGAACCGCACCGGTATCTCGTACGGCACCGATGAACGAAGCGACGTTTCGCTTCGCATTCTCGCCGATCACGGAAGAGCCCTGACCTTTCTGATCAGCGATGGTGTGGTTCCGTCCAATGAGGGGAGGGGCTACATCTTGCGGCGACTCTTGCGACGCGTTGTACGCCATGCCCACCTCCTGGGTTCGAAGGATCCCATCGTCCCAGCGCTGGTTGATGTCACCGTTGCAGAAATGGGTTCGGCCTATCCAGAACTCATCACGAACGCCGACTTCATCAAGGAGATGGCCGAGCGTGAAGAGGAGCGTTTCACCAGGACCCTTGCCGCTGGCGAGGTGCTGTTGCGTGAGGAAATCGAGACAATGGGAAACAATCGCGAGATTTCGGGCGACGTCGCCTTCAAGCTTCATGACACCTTCGGGTTCCCCATCGATCTCACCATCGAGATGGCAGCAGACCAAGGTTTGACCGTGGATAGGGATGCCTTCGATGCCGAAATGGACGCCCAGAAGGAGCGAGCCAGAGCCGCTTTCAGGGCCGACCACGGTGACGAGAAAACAGAGACATACCGCGCCGTCCTAGGCGGGATTGAACAGTCCGTGTTCGTCGGCTACGACCACCTCGATGCACCGGGAACGGTGCTGTCGATCCTCATGGAAGGTGACACCGTCGAACAGGCGGGAGAAGGCACCGAGGTTGAGGTCTTCCTTGACACGACACCGTTCTACGCAGAATCAGGCGGACAGGTCGGTGACACCGGAACCATCACCACCGAAACCGGTGTGCTCAAGGTCCTTGACACCCAATTTGCACTCCCCGGCGTCCATGGGCACAGAGCGAAGGTCCTCAAAGGTTCCGTGCATCGCGGTCAGGATGCGACGCTCGCCGTCGATCGGATGCGACGGGAACGAATACGCAAAAACCACACAGGCACCCACATTCTCCACTGGGCGCTGCGTGATGTTGTGGGAGAACACGTCCATCAGGCGGGGTCACTCGTGGCTCCTGACCGACTCCGATTCGACTTCTCGCACTTCGATGCCGTTGCACCCGCGGAGCTCCACCATATCGAGAGGGAGGTGAACGAACGGATCATCGCAAACGAGGCGGTGACGACCATCGAGACATCCAAAGCCGAGGCAGAAAAGATGGGGGCGATTGCCTTCTTCGGCGACAAGTACGGTGAAACCGTCCGTGTCGTCAACACGGGGAGCTTCTCCATCGAGTTCTGCGGCGGAACCCATGTTCCCTCGACCGGTCAGGTGGGACCCCTGGTCCTGGTCAGCGAAGGCTCGGTCGGATCCAATCTCCGTCGCGTCGAGGCGCTCACCGGTTCTGCCGCCTACTCCCATCTGTCAGACCTTCGTACCACCCTGACCCAGGTGTCTGATGTGCTCCGAACACAGCCCGGTGGCGTCGTCGACGCTGCTCGATCCCTGGCCGAACGGCTGCGTGCAACCGAAGCTCGACTCGGCGAATTTGAGGAGCGAGACCGCGCAGGTGTCTCAGTGAGACTGATCAACGATGCCGAAGACATCGGATCGTCAAAGGTGGTGTCGGGCCGAGTGGACGGTCTGGGTGCCGACGGGCTCCGATCCTTGGCATTCCAGGTTCGTGACCGTATCGGTTCAGGAATCGGTGTCCTCGGATCCGTGACAGACAACAAGGCGGCACTCATTGTCTTTGTCACCGACGATCTTGTCGATGCCGGAGCCTCAGCGGGTGTGATCGCCAAAGAGGGAGCTGCCGTGCTTGGGGGAGGAGGCAGCAGAGATCCGAAGCTGGCCCAGGCGGGCGGTCCGCATGCCCATGCAATGGAGGAAGCAATCAATGCCGCGACCACAGCAGCCACCGACGCGGCGAAGGCTGCACTCCCATCGACGTGACGAATCGCATCATCGGCCTCGATCCCGGAGAGCGTCGGATAGGGGTCTCGGTATCTGACCCGACCGGTACCATCGCCTCACCAGAGCGGTACATCGACACAAAGGTCGACGACGTGGATCAAACGCTGGTTGAGCTGTGCGAAACGACAGGTGCAACGAAAATCGTCGTTGGTCTTCCCGTCAACCTTGATGGATCCGAAGGACCATCGGCGCAACGCGCCCGAGTGTTCGCTGCACACGTGAGGGACGTGACCGGTGTGGACGTTGAGTTCCATGACGAACGCTTCACGTCGCACACAGCAGAATCTGCCCTGATTGCCGGTGGCGTCAAGCGACGGGCCAGAAAGGAAAAACGAGATCAGGTCGCGGCAGCAGTGATGCTGCAGTCGTACCTGGACCGTCAGAGCTATGACACAGACCGAACCTGACAGCGACGCTTCGTCACGCAACAGGCTTCTCGTCATCGGCGGCGCTGCCCTTGCAGGCATCGTCGTTCTTTTTCTCCTTGCCAATGGTGTTGCCGGTCTCGTGTCGAGCGATGAAGGCGTGACCAGCATCGAGGCTGGCCAGCCTGTGACCGTTTCTGTTCAGCCGGGTTCCTCAGCGGCATCGATCTACACGCTGCTTTCCGATGCTGGCGTTGTGCCGTACAGGGACATTGAGGCGGCAGCGCGGCAGGCGGGGGCGGAGAGCTCGCTTCAACCCGGGACATACAACCTCGAGACCGGAATGAGTGCCGGAGAAGTCCTCAGGCTGCTTCTGGAAGGGGGCACGGCGCCAGACTCGCGAACGATCACGATCGTTGAGGGATGGACGGTTGCTCGCATCATCACCGAATTGGCGGCCCGCACAGAATTCACGGTGCAGGACTTCACGGAGGCTCTGTCGAACGGGAGCGTGTCATCACCCCTGTTGGTGCAGGCTCCGGCCGGGCTCGATCCGCTTCAGCGTTGGGAGGGTCTGCTCTACCCGGCAAAATACCCGATACCCGAGGGCTCCACGGCAACGACAATGCTCCAGACGATGGCCAATGAAATGGTGACGCGGTTCGAAGCTGTCGACTGGACACCCCTCGTCGATCTGAACATCAGTCGCTATGAGGCGCTCATCATCGGCTCACTCGTGGAACGCGAAGCAGGCACCGAGGCAGATCGTCCGTTGATCTCAAGTGTGATCTACAACCGGCTCGCGGTACCGATGCGCCTCCAAATCGATGCCACGGTCATCTACGCGCTCGGGGAGAACCCGGGCCAGGTCCTCGCCGAGCATCTTGGTATCGACTCGCCATACAACACGTATCAGGTCGACGGTCTCCCTCCGACGCCGATCGGGACCGTTTCACAAGCGAGCCTGCAAGCAGCAATCAACCCTGCACAGACGGACTATCTGTTCTACGTTCTAGCTGACACCGACGGTTCCCACGCGTTTGCGGCAACCTATGAGGAACACCAGGCGAACGTGGAACGGGCAAAGCGCGACGGGGTCCTGCCGTGAGAGATGGGGTGCTGCCGTGAAGACGGTGCCGGCGTGAAACCCGTTGAGAAGCTGCGCTTCGCCGTCGTCGGCGATCCTGTTCTGCATTCGATGTCACCCGCCATCCACAATGCTGGATTTGCCGCATACGACGTCGACGCCATCTTCGAACATCTCCCAACCGCAACCGATGAGTTTGAAACCGTCGTGGCCATGCTCAGGAACGGTGAGCTCGCAGGCGTGAGTGTCACCATGCCACACAAGGAGCATGCCTTCAGCGCAGTTGACGAGATGGACGAGTTTGCCAGGCGATCACATGCAGTCAATACGATCATGGTCGTAGAGGGGCGACTTGTTGGCTACAACACCGACGTCGCCGGTGTCAGGCAGGCATGCGCCCAGGCCGGCGTGAGCGAGACGGCTCCCGTGCTCATTCTTGGTGCCGGCGGCGCTGCCGCAGCTGCCGTCATAGCCATGGATGGGCGATCACTCTTTGTCTCAGCACGAAAGGCCACAGCTGCACATACCTTGGCGGATCGAACCGCCGCCGACGCACTGGTTGTGGCATGGGGAGATGGAATTGCCGGTGCCGTCGTCATCAACGCCACGCCCGTCGGGATGGCGGGGGAGGAACTGCCAGATAACGTTCTCGCTGTTGGTTCCGGCTTGCTCGACATGGCCTATGGACAGGGCGAGACACCGGCATGTGCGATGTATCGGGACCGTGGACTTCCCTGTGCAGACGGCCTCGACATGTTGATTGCTCAGGCTGTGTCTGCCTTTGAACGGTTCACTGGCATCACACCTGATCCGAACATTTTTCGTACAGCCATCTCTCGCTCTACCCGAGACAGTGACTGACCGCCCGAGCTGACCACAGACCACACGTCAGTTCTCGCATCGCAGCACTCCTGCCGTATCCTCGCATACGATGCTCATCGTTGCCGCCATTGCCGCCCTTGTCGGATTTGTGTCAGGAAGATCCATCATCGCCATCTCCGATGCGCACCGCATGGATCGACCTGATCGTTGGATCACGCCCATGTGTGACCAGTGTGGTGGGCCGCTGGGTGTCCTGACCACACAATGCAGAACCAACCGGCACCCTCAACGACGTTGGAATCTCGTCGTCATGGTCGTCAACACGGTCCTCATGGTTGTCATGGTGGGTGTCGTTCCGAGCCTGTGGTTGTGGCCTGCGTATGCCGTGTTCACCGCTGCAATGGTGCTGTTGACGGTCACCGATCTCGATACCAAGCTCATACCGAACCGAATGCTCGGGCCCTCCTTGGCACTGGGAGGTGCCTTGCTCGGGATCGGATGGCTTTTCGACACGTCTGCGGGTTCCCCCCTTCGGGCTCTCGGTGGAGCGGCGGGATACTTCGCAGCGATGTACCTTCTTGCCATCCTCGCCCGAGGAGGCCTCGGGTTCGGTGATGTCAAACTCGCCGCCCTGATCGGCTTGTTCACCGGCTTCTTGAGTTGGGAAGCCGTTCTCATCGCGGGGATCGGTTCCTTCCTGATCGGAGGAGTCACCTCAATCGTGTTGCTGGTGTTCCGCATCCGTGGCCGCAAAGACGCGATCCCGTTCGGCCCGTTCATGACGGTCGCTGCCATCGTCTCCGTGTTGTGGTGGCAGGAGATCGCCGCGTGGTACACCGGCTGAGTATCTGAGATCACGCCTGGATCGCCTACGCTTCCTGCATGCTTCGCTTCATCACATCAGGAGAATCCCACGGTCCCGGTCTTGTCGCGACCGTCGAGGGGCTTCCGGCAGGATTGGTCGTCACCGCGGACGGAATAGCTGATGCACTCGCCCGCCGACGTCTTGGATATGGACGGGGTGCGAGGATGGCGCTTGAACGCGACGACCTTGAGATCCTCGGTGGTGTGCGCTTTGGCTCAACCATGGGTGGACCAGTCACGGTCCTTGTGCGGAATACCGAGTGGCCGAAGTGGCGTGAGCAGATGTCCCCGGACCCCGGTGCGGTCTCCAAGCGGGAGGTCAAGCCACGTCCGGGTCACGCGGACCTCGCAGGAATGCTCAAGTACGACACCCACGATGCACGGGACATCCTTGAACGGGCGTCGGCGCGAGAGACTGCCGCACGCACGGTCGTCGGGTATCTGGCAAAGCAGGTGCTTGCCCTGATCGGTGTCGAAGTGTTCTCACATGTGGTGCGCATCGGCTCGGTTTCGGTCGAGGTAACCGAAGCGCTTCCAACTCCGTCAGATCTTGCAAGAATCGACGCATCGGGGGTTCGGGTGTTCTCACCAGGTGCCGAAGCAGCGATGATCGCCGAGATCGAGGCCGCCAAGGAAGCGAACGACACGCTCGGTGGTGCCGTCGAGGTGCTCGCATACGGACTTCCCCCCGGACTCGGGAGCCACGTACATTGGGATCGCAAGCTTGACGGGCTTCTCGCTGGTGCCGTCATGTCGATCCAGGCGATCAAGGCCGTCGAGATCGGTGATGGCATCACGCAATCGAAGACGCGTGGTTCTGAGGCGCACGATGCGATCACTACCGACGGTGAGGGGTTCGGGCGCCGAACCAATCGTGCCGGTGGACTTGAGGGCGGGATCACCACCGGTGAGGTGTTGCGGGTGACGGCGATGATGAAGCCAATTGCAACGATCATGAAACCACTCGATACCGTCAACGTTGATACGAAGCAGGCCGACAAGGCATTTCGAGAGCGTTCCGATGTGTGCGCCGTGCCAGCAGCGGGTGTGGTTGCCGAGCAGATGGTCGCGTATGTCCTCGCGAACGAGGTCCTGCGCAAGTACGGCGGTGACACGGTACGAGACATCGCCACAGCACATACGGCGTACCTTGCACGTCTCGCCGAGTTCTAGCGATGGCACACCTCTGGTTGATCGGCATGATGGGAACCGGAAAGACAACCATCGGTGTCCTTGTGGCGGAGCAGCTCCAACGTCCGTTCGTCGATCTCGACACACAAGTCATGGTCGCCACTGGGCGCACAATCCCCGAACTCTTCTCCGAAGGCGAGGAGGTGTTCCGAGACGCTGAGTCTGCAGCACTTGTTGAGGCTTCACGCGGTCCCGCCTCGGTCATTTCAACCGGTGGGGGGGCAGTGCTTGCCAAGAAGAACCTTGAGGCGATGCGAACAACGGGTGTCACGGTGCTGTTGAGAGCCTCACCGGACACGATCATGAACCGAATCGCGGATGGGCCGGACCGTCCGCTTGCCCACAGTAAGGACGCGATCGCTGCGATCGCTGATCTCCGCAACGCGGTCTATCTCGAAGCTGCCGATCATGCGGTCGATACGGAGGGCAAGGATCCACATGCTGTCGCAGAGGAGGTTCTCGCATGCGTCGCCATGTGATCCTCGAAGGAGACATACCCGTTTCAGAAATCATCGTGGGTCGATCACTGATGTCGGAGATCGCACAGGCCGCGGTCGGCGTGAGTACGCGTGTTGCCGTTCTGAGCCAGCCCTCAACAAAGGCGTATGGGGAGATGATTGCCACCGCGTTGCAGTCCGTCGGACTCAACACGACGTGTCACACGTTGCCGGACGGCGAAGCCGCGAAGGACCTTGCCGTTGTCCACGACATTTATCGCGTCCTCAATCGAGCAGCTTTCACCCGTGAGGATCTGGTGATCGGCGTGGGCGGCGGAGCGTTGACGGATGTGACCGGCTTTGTCGCAGGAACATATCTGCGAGGGGTGCCCGCGATGTATGTTGCGACGACGCTGCTTGCTGCCGTCGATGCATCGATTGGGGGCAAGACGGGGATCAATGTCGATGGAAAGAACCTCGCAGGTGTCTTCGTGCATCCACAGATCGTGTTCAGTGACATCGATGTGCTCGACACCCTCCCGCACCACCTCAAGGTTCAGGGTGCAGCAGAAGCGGTCAAGACCGGTTTCATCGAGGACATGGAGATCGTTCAGGCATATGAAGCAACGGCGGTTGACGCAGTCGACCTGGAATTCATCGTCAACCGGTCGGTCGCTGTCAAGGTCGCTGTCGTGACTGAGGATTTCACGGAACAGGGGCGAAGAGCGATCCTCAACTATGGGCACACCGTCGGACACGCCATCGAGACAGCATCGGGGATGAGCCACGGCGAGGCCGTCGCGATCGGTATGGTCTCGGCCGGTGCCGCCTCACACGCGGTCACGGGATTCAACGGCGAGGGTCGACAGTCCGAGCTCTTTGGCAAGATCGGGCTCCCAACCCGGGTTGATCAATCCATCGAGGTGGATCGGGTGAGGGCACTCATGGCAAGCGACAAGAAACGCGACACCTCCGGTCTTCGGATGGTGCTCCTCAAGGAGTTTGGTGTCCCTGTCGTCGAAGCAGTCGACGACGCTACCGTACGGGTCGCATTGGATGCTGTCGGCCTTTCTCCCTGACGGCCGCGACAACATCGCGTACCGACAAACCGAAGAGGAGCTTTTCATGATCTCAACCAATGATGTCAAACCAGGAATGGCCCTCAACCTTCCCGAGGGCTTGTTCTCGGTTGTTGAGTATCAACACGTCAAGCCCGGCAAGGGCAAGGCATTTGTACGCATGAAGCTCAAGAACGCCCGTACCGGTGCCGTTATTGACCGCACCTTCCGAGCGGGTGAGAATCTCCCGAGCGCACGAATCGACCGTCGCGACTTTACGTTCCTCTACAGCGACGACATGGGTTTCCACGTGATGGATGGCGAAACCTTTGAACAGTCGGCACTCCCCGCTGAACTGGTCAGTGACGACGCCGACTTCCTCACCGAAGGGATGACCATTCGGATCGCCATGTTCGAAGGAACGCCGGTGGAGCTTGAACTCCCGGCTTCGGTGGAGCTTGAAGTCACCTTTGCTGAACCCGGAGTGAAGGGTGATCGTGTTTCGGGTGCAACCAAGCCCGTCACGTTGAGCACCGGCAAGATCGTTCAGGCCCCGCTCTTCATCGAAGAGGGAGATATTCTCAAGATCGATACCCGTACCGGCGACTACATCACGCGTGTGACGTGAGAGAGACCGACCGAGCAGATGCACTCGGCGTCCTCTATGCACACGATGTGACCGGAACCGGTGACATCGACACCTCCGACGTATCGGCGAGAGCGGCCCATCTGGCATCGGGCGTCATCGAACATCTTGACCGAATCGACGAACTCATCGCGTCGGTCTCGGCTTCGTGGCGAATCGAACGGATGGCTGTCGTGGATCGCAACATCTTGCGACTCGCCACGTGGGAGCTGCTGTTCACCGACCTGTCGAAAGCAGTCGTGATCAACGAGGCGGTCGAGCTCGCCAAGGCGTATTCGACCGCAGGCAGCGGAGCATTCATCAACGGGGTCCTCGACACCGTTGCATCCCACGCGCGTGATTCGACAGCACCAGACGCGTAGTAGGGTGCGATGACCGACCTTTAAGACGGTCCCGTGAGGCCGTCAAGGATGGAGAAGAAATGACACAGTCGACACCGCCGTGCGCCAAGGTGCACGGCGTTTTTTGTGCAGAACCACGTGGTTCTGGCCACGATCGATCGTATTGCTCCAACGTACCGCCAAGGGGTTCACGATGCGACAGGTGATGACCGCCGAGGACCTCGGTCGCGTGGTTCGCCGGATTGCAAACGAAATCATTGAAAGAAACCACGGCACAGCAGATGTTCTCCTGCTCGGAATTCCGACACGAGGGAAGCCGTTCGCCGACCGAATCGCTTCAGCCATGTCCGAGATCGAGGACGAGGAAGTCGTGGCGGGTTCACTCGACATTGGGATGTACCGAGACGATCTCGACTCGAGGCCCCGAACCCGCATCGGGCCGACCGACATCCCCAAACCGATTGATGGTGCTGACATCGTGCTCGTCGACGATGTCCTATATACGGGGCGAACCATCCGCGCAGCACTCGATGCCCTTGCCGATCTCGGGAGGCCGCGAACGGTACAGCTGGCCGTAATCGTTGACCGGGGGCACCGACAGCTTCCCATTCGTCCCGATTTCGTCGGCAAGAACATCCCGACGTCGATCACCGAACACGTCTCGGTACGCATCACACCCCACGATGACGAAGACGGCGTCTGGATTGGAAACGAGGTTCTCGGATGAAACACTTCCTCACGACCGAGGATCTCGATCGGAACACGATTGAGGAGCTCCTCGACGAAGCAGATGGCTTCGCAGAAGTGTTGACGAGACCGATTCCCAAGGTGCCGGCCTTGCGGGGCAAGACGATCGCAACCATGTTTTTTGAACCATCGACCCGAACGAAGATGTCCTTCGACAAGGCTGCTAAGGCGCTGTCGGCGGATACCGTATCGTTTTCGCCGGGGACATCGGCACTGTCGAAAGGTGAGTCACTCAAGGACACGGCGCTCACGATTCGGGCCATGGGTGTCGACCTGATGGTCGTGCGACACAAGGCGACGGGGGCAGCGTGGAGACTCGCGGACTGGCTCGACATCCCCATCGTCAATGGTGGGGATGGGGCACATCAACATCCGACGCAGGCACTCTTGGACTGCCAGACAATCCGGCAACGTTTCGGTTCCCTCGAAGGTCTTGAGATTGCGATTGTCGGAGATATCAAACACTCGCGGGTTGCGCGGTCGAATGTCTTTGCGATGGCAACCCTCGGAGCAAAGGTCACCCTTGTCGGCCCTCCCACACTGCTGCCGGTTGATGTCGGGTCATGGCCGGTCACCACGACAGCCGACCTCGATGGTGTCCTGCCGAATATCGATGTCGTGTATCTGTTGCGTGTACAGACCGAACGAGGCGGGGCTTCCGTGTTCCCATCGTTCGCCGAGTACGCAGAACGCTTCGGGATGTCTGATCGAAGGTTTTCGGCGCTCAAGCCCGATGCCGTCGTGCTCCACCCCGGTCCCATGAATCGTGGGGTCGAGATCAGCCACGATGTGGCAGACGATGATCGTGCCCTCATCCTTGAGCAGGTCTCCAACGGCGTCGCCACACGGATGGCTGTCCTGTTTCGACTCCTGGGTCGTGAACACCATGCATGATCTGATCCTCCTCAACGGATCGGTCCTGACCTCCGAGGGCCTGAGGCGGACGAGTGTGGCGATTGCGGGGGACCGCATCGCGGCGATCGGTGACGATCTGGGTGATTCCAAAGAAGCGATCACCTGTGACGGCATGTGGATTGGCCCCGCCCTTGTGGACATCCATACGCATTTGCGTGAGCCCGGCCACGAGTGGAAGGAGGACATCGCCTCGGGTTCCCGAGCGGCCGCCGCGGGAGGCTATGGAGCAGTCGTTGCAATGCCGAACACCGATCCGCCGATCGACGCCGGACATCTTGCACGGTTTGTACGCGACCGCGGGATCGATGTCGGACTTGTCGACGTGTTCTCATCCGGATGTATCTCACTCGCTCGTCGTGGGGCAACGATGTCGCACTTCGACGACCTGTGGAACTCCGGTGTCCGGATCTTCACCGACGACGGCGATTCGGTCAAAGACACCGCCTTGTTGCGTGCTGCGATGGAATATGTTGCTTCGCTGGGTGGTGTGGTCTCCCAACACGCAGTCGATCCCGACCTCAGTGCTGCTGGGTTCATGCACGAAGGGTCGGTTTCATCCCGACTCGGCATGTATGGAATTCCCAGCCAGGCAGATGACATCACCATCGCACGCGACATCACGCTCGCTGAGATGACCGGCGTGCATTACCACGTGCAGCATCTCTCGACGGCGTCGGGGGTCGAGTTGGTGCGCTCGGCCAAGAACCGAGGTGTCCGGATCACCGCGGAGGTGTCCCCTCACCATCTGACATTCGACCACACGGCGGTTGCATCCACCGATGCGAACTTCAAGGTCATGCCACCTCTGCGTGAACCCACAGATCGGACCGCGTTGATCGAAGGTCTCAGTGATGGGACGATTGACGCCGTTGCAACAGACCACGCACCGCATGCAGCGCTCGAAAAAGAGGTTCCGTTCGAGGAGGCACCCAACGGCATGCTCGGGTTGGAATGGGCAGCATCGGTCGCGATCGGAGTGGCCGGTCTGGATCAGGAACGGTTCTTTGATCGCATGTCGATTCGACCAGCGTCGATCGCTGCGCTCGAACACCACGGCAGACCGCTCGCTGCTCGAGACCATGCGACCTTGGTTGTCGTGAACCCATCTGAGGTCTGGAAGCCGGCGACAACAGCGTCCAAAAGCAGAAACGCACCCTACCTGGGGATGCAGATGACTGGCCGCGTGCACATGACCATGCTCCGCGGCGAGGTCACCCACGTGGTGGGATCGTGAAAAGAGGTCTTCTCGCCACCGCGGACGGTGCTCTGTTCAGGGGAGTGGCGGCAGGTGCCGATGGCGTCGCGGTGGGTGAGGCGGTGTTCAACACCTCCATGACCGGCTATCAAGAAATCATCACCGATCCGTCCTATGCCGGTCAGGTCGTTGTCCTGACGTCGCCACACGTCGGCAATTACGGGGCAACGGCACACGACGACCAAGCCGACGTCGTTCATGCTCGAGCGCTTGTGATCCGGTCGCTGAGCCGTCGATCTTCTTCATGGCGAGCCGATCAGCCATTCGACGACTATCTCATCAGTCGAGGCATCGTGGCTCTCAGCGACATCGACACACGCCGCCTCACACGCCACATTCGTGACCGTGGTGCAATGCCGGTCGCCGTTGGGTCCGATGTTGATGAAGCCGAGCTCGTTGCCTTGGCAGCCGCTGCTCCTTCGATGTCCGGTCAGGATCTTGTGTCGAGCGTCACCACGACGGAACCCTACTTTTCGGCCGCGACACGGGAGCGTGTCGGCTCGGTCGTGGCGTACGACTTCGGGATCAAGCGAGACATTGTCACAAGTCTCAACCTGCGAGGTCTCGATGTGACTGTGGTGCCAGCAACGATGACGGCCGACGAGACGCTTGCACGGCACCCAGACGGTGTCTTCCTCGCAAACGGGCCGGGCGATCCCGAACCACTCACCGAGTCGATCGGTGCCGTACGGGGCCTGCTCGGAAAAACACCGATCTTCGGTATCTGCCTGGGACACCAGATCCTCGGCCTCGCACTCGGCGCGTCAACGTTCAAGCTCCCCTTTGGACACCATGGCGGGAATCATCCCGTGCGCAACCTCATCGATGGAACGGTCGACATCACGGCCCACAATCACGGTTTCTCCCTTGATCTGGGGCCACTGGCCGGGACGTCGCGCCCTGTAACGATGGGCAAGCCGGATCCATCGCCCGGTTCATTGACCATGCCGAGGCAACGTTCCACCATCGTTGACACACCCTATGGTGCGATCCGGCCGACACACCAGAACCTCAACGATGGAACCAACGAGGGCCTCGCGTGCCTAGATATCCGTGCGTTCTCCGTCCAATACCATCCCGAGGCAGCGCCCGGACCGAATGACGCTGAGGGCTTGTTTGATCGCTTCGTTGAAGCAATCGAGGCCAACCGTGCCTAAACGTCATGACATCGAATCAATCCTCGTGATCGGGTCCGGGCCGATCATCATCGGTCAGGGCTGTGAGTTCGACTACTCGGGAACCCAGGCGATCAAGGTCCTGCGAGAACACGGCTACCGAGTTGTCCTTGTCAACTCGAACCCTGCAACGATCATGACCGACCCTGAGTTCGCAGACGCAACCTATGTCGAACCCATCACAGCCGAATTCGTCGAAGCGGTTCTTCGCAAGGAACAACCCGACGCCGTGTTGCCGACACTTGGCGGACAAACTGCGCTCAACGTCACGATGGAACTTGCCAATGCCGGAATTTTTGATGACCTCGGCATCGAACTCATCGGGGCATCACTGGATGCGATCGACAAGGCGGAAGACCGAGGGCGTTTCAAGGAAGCGATGGACGCTGCAGGTATCGCAACGGCCGAAGCAAGGTACGTCACCACCGTTGACGATGCCCTTGGGGCAGTTTCAGAATTGGGATATCCAGTGATGGTCAGGCCGAGCTTCATTCTCGGAGGTGGCGGAACCGGTCTTGCGAGCGACGAGGCAAGCTTTCGACGGATCGTTGCAAACGGGATAGCCACGAGTCCCGTCGGTGAGGTGCTCATCGAGGAGTCTCTGGCTGGGTGGAAGGAATTCGAACTCGAAGTCATGCGCGACGTCGCGGACAATGCGGTGGTTGTGTGCTCGATCGAGAACCTTGACCCGATGGGTGTACACACCGGTGATTCGATCACGGTGGCACCGGCGATGACCCTCTCAGATCGGGAGTACCAAGAGATGCGCGACGACGCCATTGCCTGCCTCAGAGTCATCGGCGTGGAAACCGGCGGATCAAACGTGCAGTTTGCCGTCGATCCACTCACCGGAAGACGCATCATCATCGAGATGAACCCGCGGGTGTCCCGATCGTCTGCTCTTGCGTCAAAGGCCACAGGTTTCCCGATTGCCAAGATTGCTGCGCTGCTTGCGGTGGGGTTCACACTGGACGAGATCGCAAACGACATCACCGGTGCTACGCCCGCATCGTTCGAACCGGCTCTCGACTACGTCGTTGTCAAGGCACCACGATTTGATTTCGCCAAGTTCCCGTCGGTCGAACCGGTGCTCGGCACTTCGATGCAATCGGTTGGCGAGGCGATGGCGATCGGTCGAACGTTCCCAGAGGCACTCCAAAAGGCGCTTCGAAGTCTCGAAACCGGTCGAGGCGGTCTCAACGCGGATCCGGCGGAATCAGCCGTGACCACCCTCGACGTCGCTGATCTCGAGAAGCAGTGCCAGAGGGGGAGTCCGACACGGATCTTCGAGGTCGCAGAACTCTTGAGGCGTGGTCACACGGTCGATCGTGTGCATGCGCTCACCGCCATCGATCCCTGGTTCCTGGACCAGATCGCCCAGATCAACGAAATGCGTACCGCTGTGGAAGGATCGTCGCCAAACGGCGAAACTCTGCGATCGGCGAAGCGGATGGGCTTCTCGGATGTTCAACTGCGGTATCTGTGGGGTGTTGACGAGGCTGAGCTTGCCGAACTGGCCGACCTTTCGGGTCTGCGAGTCACCTACCAGACCGTTGACACCTGTGCAGCCGAGTTCGTCGCCAAGACGCCCTATTTCTATTCGACCTACGAGGATGAAACCGAGGCGCCTCCTGCCGGCGATCGAACGGTGATGGTGTTGGGATCGGGTCCGAATCGGATCGGACAGGGGATCGAATTCGACTATTGCTGTGTCCACGCCGCGTTTGCCATCACCGACGCCGGGTATGAGACCGTGATGGTCAATTGCAATCCCGAGACGGTGTCAACGGACTACGACACTTCGACAAGGCTCTATTTCGAGCCGCTGACCATCGAGGACGTCCTGTCGATCGTCAAGGTAGAACAGCCCATGGCGGTGGTTGTTCAGCTTGGTGGTCAGACGCCACTCGGTCTTGCGCGAGCCCTCCAAGAAGCTGGTGTTCCGATCGCGGGAACTTCTCCCGCATCCATCGACATGGCCGAAGATCGAGAACAGTTCTCCAGTCTTTGTGCTGCATACGGAATCCGCCAGCCACCACATGGAACGGCAACGTCGGTGTCAGAGGCCCAAGATGTCGTGGATCAGATCGGGCTTCCGGCACTGGTACGACCGTCCTACGTGCTCGGTGGCCGGGCGATGCGGATCATCTACTCGGTCGAGGATCTTTCGACCTACCTCACGGAGCTGTATGGTGCGGTTCCCGGGGGCGAGGTCGATCTCTCCGAGGCGCCGCTGCTCATCGATCGGTTTCTCGAATCCGCCATCGAAGTCGACGTCGATGCCGTCTTTGACGGGGAGGAGCTCTACATCGGTGGCATCATGGAGCACGTCGAGGAAGCCGGTGTACATTCGGGTGATTCAGCGTGTGTCGTACCCTCGCCGACGCTGTCTCCAACTGTGATCGAGCAGGTGATTGTCGACACACGCAAGCTTGCCGAAGGACTTGCTGTGCGAGGATTGTTGAACATCCAATTCGCCATCCGTGGAGATGACGTCTTTGTTCTCGAGGCAAACCCCCGCGCATCACGGACCATTCCGTTCATCTCGAAGGCAACGGGAGTCCAGCTCGCCAAGGTCGCAACCAGGGTCATGCTCGGTGAATCAATCGCCGCGCTGCGAGCTGAGGGTCTGGTACCGGATTCAACTCCCGATCTGGCCTATACGGCCGTGAAGGAAGCAGTGCTGCCATGGAAACGCTTCCCCAACGAGGACAGCCTTCTCGGACCCGAGATGCGAGCCACGGGTGAGGTCATGGGGCTTGGATCGACTCCGGGGATCGCATACGCAAAGGCGCTGCGCGGCGCGGGGCATCGTGTGCCCGACTCAGGCGCGGCGTTCATCTCCCTTGCCGACAGAGACAAGGCCGTGGGCGTTGAGATCGCCGCCATACTGCACAGTCTGGGATTCAAGCTCTACGCGACCCATGGAACTGCTGGGCACCTTGCACGACACTCGATCCCGACCACCCACGTCGACAAGGTTGGAGAGGGTCTTTACGACCCGGTGAAGCTGATCGAAGACCATCAGATCGGGCTTGTGGTCAACACCCCTGCTGGCGGGAAGGCACGTGGCGATGGTCGTTTGATACGTCTTGCGGCAAACCGGAACGCTGTCCCTTCGGTGACCACTGCCCAGGGGGGTTTGGCCGTCGCCAGATCGATCCGGGCAGCACGTGAATCCCCACTCGGTGTCACGAGCCTCCAGGACCATCACAAGGAGATGGGGGTTGGCGCGTGAATCTTGCTGTGACACTTGGCCCGTTGGCACTCCGTTCACCGCTCATTGCAGCGTCGGGAACCGTTGGTTCCGTCGTCGAGTTCAGCGAGACGATCGACTATTCGTTCTACGGAGCCGCGGTCGCAAAATCCGTGGCACCCGTGCCGTGGGATGGACGACCACCGCCCCGGATGGCGTCAGCTGGTAGCGGCATGCTGAACGGGATTGGCATCCAGAATCCGGGTATCCATGCGTGGCTTCATGAGTTTGGACCACTCCTGGGAAACGTACCGGTTCCGGTATGGGGGAGCGTTGTGGCCCATGACGTCGATGGCTTCGCACAGGTTGCCTCGGCGATGAGCGATGCCGATGTCGAGGCGATTGAGGTCAACCTCTCGTGCCCGAACCTTGACGGATCCATCTTTGGACTCGACGCCACGCTTTCGGCGTCGATCGTCGCGGCAGTTCGAGAGGCGACGAGTCTCCCCATCGGTGCAAAACTCTCGCCAGACGCCCAACCGATCTCAGCCGTTGCTGCTGCGTGTGCCGAGTCCGGGGCCGATTGGGTCGTGGTGACAAACACTGCAATGGGTGCCGGGTTTGATCCCGCCTCAAGAAGGCCGCTCCTCTCAGGCATTGTCGGTGGCTATTCCGGTGATGGTCTCCGACCGATTTCTCTCCGATGTGTCTTCGAGGTTGCCCGTGACGTTCCCGAGGTTCCCATCGTTGGGTGTGGTGGGGTTTCCGACGCCAACCATGTGGTCGAGTACCTGCTTGCGGGTGCAACAGCCGTTGCGATCGGGACGGCACACCTCGCCCGGCCCCGCATTGCGAGAAAGATCACACAGAGGCTTCATCGCTACGGCAAAGCCAACGGCATCACCCGAATCGCCGATCTGGTGGGAGCCTACGAACCGTGGTGAACCCCATCATCGTTGCCCTTGACCTTCCGACAGCGGAAGAGGCAGTGACGCTCGCTCGTGCTGTTGCTCCCCACGTCGGAGCCTTCAAGGTGGGTCTCGGGTTGCTCCACGGACCGGGTCCGGGGACCATCGATGCTCTTGTGCGACTTGACCGCCCGGTCTTCGCAGATGCCAAGCTCCACGACATCCCAAGTCAGGTCGAACGTGCAGCTGAACGCCTCGGTAATCACGGCGCACGGTGGGTGACTGCCCATATCTCGGGTGGACAGGACATGCTCGCTGCCGCCGTTTCCGGTCTGGCGAAGGGGTCAGGATTCGCGCCCGCCGGGATCCTTGGTGTCTCCGTTCTCACCTCGCTCACGACAGGGGACCTCCAAAGACTTGGAATCCAACGGACACCGGGACAACTCGTTGGAAAGATGTCCAAGGTCGCCGCCGCCGCGGGGTGTGAGGGCATCGTCTGTTCCCCTGCCGAGCTCAACGTCGTACGCCAGGCGGCACCCGAGCTGTTGCGTGTGACCCCAGGTATCAGACCGGTAGCCGTCGACGACGACCAAGCTCGTATCGCAACACCGACCGAGGCGATCCGGCGCGGCGCGGACATGCTGGTTGTGGGACGTCCGATCACTGCGGCGGCGGATCCCGCAAAGGCTGCCGAGACGATCCTTCGAGATATCACCCAAGCGTCCGGATCAGCTTGATACGATGGTCACCGAGAGAGGAGAGCATGTGCTCCCTGAGATGACAGACGAACAACGCGCCGCAGCTCTCGAACGGGCGAAGCTTGCACGCAGAACCAGGGCTGAACTCAAAGCGCTACTCCAAACGGGAAGCCTGACCTTCTCAGATGTTCTGGAACGAGCAGCCGAGGACGATCTTGTCGCAGGCACCCGTGTCAAGGCGGTCGTTGGGGCAATGCCCGGTATGGGGAAGATCACAACGATCCGACTCCTCGAGGAGATCGGTATCGCTGAGAACCGTACACTGCGAGGCATGACCCCTCGACAGACCAAGGAACTACTTGAACGCTTCTCGTAAGGGCAGGCTCGTCGTCATCTCAGGTCCCTCAGGAGTCGGAAAGTCGAGCATCGTGGACGCCGTTCTGGCACGAACTGATGCCCGTTTCTCCGTCTCGGCCACCACGAGGGAGCCAAGGCCCGGTGAAGTCGACGGCGTCGACTACACATTCCTGGCCCGGGATGAATTCGTGGCGTTACGCGACCGCGGCGACATCCTCGAGTGGGCACAGTATGGCGGGAATCTCTACGGAACGCCGCGTGACGCTGTGTTGCCGCTCGTCGAAGCCGGTTTCGACGTCATCCTCGACATCGAAAACGAGGGAGCCAAGCAGATCAGGGCGGCCTACCCCGAGGCGTTGATGGTTTTCGTGCGCCCACCGGGCCTTGAAGAGCTCACACAACGTCTGGAGCGCCGCGGTGACACCTCACAAGCCGATATTGAGCGTCGGTTGGGGGTCGCCGGAACCCAGATCGCCGAAGCCGACGAGCTGTACGACCATGTGGTCATCAACGCCGATCTTGAGGACGCCATCACACAAGTCATCGGTATACTCAACAAAGTCCCCGATCAGCCATAGCCTGTGGGTACATCCGTTGAACCTCTGCGAACAGGAGCCGCATCATGATGCTTGAGCCACCCATTGGCGCACTTGTCGACAAGACCAAGTCGCGCTTTGGACTTGTCATCTTGTCGGCACGTCGCGCCCGTCAGATCAACGCATACTTCCACGAACTCGGTGCAGGTGTGGGTGGTTATGTACCGCCCCAGGTCCACTCGATGTCGCGCAAACCCCTTTCAATTGCGCTCGAGGAGATCTACCAGGACAAGGTCGTGGCTGCACCGATCGAGGAATAGATCGTGCTCGCCGGGCGGCGGATCGTCCTCGGCGTCACGGGGGGAGTTGCTGCGTACAAGGCGGCGTATCTCACCAGAAGACTGATCGAGCACGGTGCCTCAGTACGTGTGGTCATGACTCCCACAGCGACCCGATTCGTCGGTGAGGCAACCTTTGCTGCACTGACCGGTTCCGATCCGGTCGTCGAGATGTTTGGGGGCAGCGACCCGTCTCCGCACACGACGCTTGCTGCATGGGCCGATGTCATCGTGATCGCACCAGCAACCGCCTCGACGATCGCGAAGCTCGTCTCAGGCGAATCATCCAACGCCTTGATTGCCACGGTGTTGGCGAGCACAGCACCGGTTGTGATTGCGCCTGCCATGCATACCGAGATGTGGGAACATGCAGCAACCCGAAAGAACATGGCAACGTTGCAGGGAAGGGGTTACGAGGTCGTTCCTCCGGAAGTCGGTGAACTCGCCGGTGGTGACGTCGGTGTCGGCAGATTGGCCGACCCCGACGCGATCGTCGAAGCCGTCACACACGTTGTGGCAGACGGCCCCCTCGCTGGTCTGGCTGTGATCGTGACGGCAGGCGGCACTCGCGAGGCGATCGATCCGGTTCGTTTCATTGGCAATCGATCGAGCGGGAAGATGGGAAATGCCATCGCTCGTGTTGCCGCTGCCCAAGGGGCGTTGGTGACGTTGGTGACCGCAGCCGACGATCCCGACGTCAGCGGTGTCGTCGTGGTGTCTGTCGAATCCGCCGACGAGATGGCTGAGGCTGTTTGGTCCAGACTCGATGGGTGTGATGTTGCGGTGATGGCTGCAGCAGTCGCTGACTTCAAACCTGCCACCGTCGATCCGACGAAGATGAAACGAGTATCGGGCCCCACAAGCATCGAATTGGTTCCCACGCCTGACGTTCTCCGAGGTGTCCACGAGTCGCCGGATCGGCCATTCCTGGTTGGGTTCGCAGCCGAAACAGGCAGTCTCGAAGACGCCGCAGCCAAGGCAAAACGCAAGGGAGTTGATCTGCTGGTTGCCAACGATGTGGCTTCCGAAGGTTCCGGGTTTGGATCCGACACCAACGAGGTGACCTTCTTCTACCCAGATGGAACATCCAAAGGCATGCCACTTCTGGACAAAGATGATGTCGCGAGGGCGCTGTGGAAAGAAGTCCAAACCTTGCGGGGCATGGACTGACCACGTGTCGAATCGGATCGGTCTTGCCTGCCAGGTCGTACCTGAGATCCCATCGTTCGCGGTTGATGACGGATTCACGTATCTGATCCCTGAAGCCATGCCCGTTGTCGTTGGATCCAAGGTGCGAGTGCGTGTCTCGGGAAGGCGCCTTCCTGGCTATGTGACAGCGACATTTCCCACTCCGACCGACCGTCAGCTCCTCACCGTCGACTCCGTGACCGGTACCGCTGCGGTGTTCGACGACACATTGCTCGACGTCTGCCGCTGGGCAGCCATCCACTACGTTGCGCCTCTTTCCACCGTCTTGAGACGCACGTCGCCTCCCAATGCCCCCCGCTTGCTTGCACCGGGGGTTGATGTCACGACGCAGGGCAAACAATTGGTCGGAAACGGGACAGGTACCGTCTCTGACATCACCTATACGGTGAGTGCCGCTCCTCACCATGAGGCGATTGTCGATGCCCTGACTCATGCCGGCGAGGGAATGACGCGAGCCGTTGTTGTCCCCTCGGCGGTAGAGGTACACGCGCTCGCCCGATATCTGGAGCGGCGGTATCCGCACCAGGTATGGACGGCGACCTCTTCCATGGCAGCCAAGGACGTCACGGCTGCTTGGACAGCAGCATCGCAGGATCCCAGCACGATTCTCGTAGGTACACGCGAAGTCGCACTGTGGCGACTCGCTGGCGGCGGTAGTTGGGTCATCGTTGAGGAAGGCCGAAGAGTCATGAAGTCGCCGTCAACGCCGACCCTGCATGTGCGTGAGATCGCGGCGCGGCGACATCGGGGTGGGCGTGGATCTCTTGCGCTCGTCGGACCGGTACCAACCCTTGAAGCCGTCGCCATGGGCGCCCAGGTCAATCGTCCACCGGGGCGCTCGTGGCCCGTTGTCGAGGTCTCGGATCGCAGCGAGGATCCACCGGGTCCGGCATTGGTCACGCGGCGAACGAAGCAGGCGCTGTCGATGATGGCACGTTCCCGTACGCCCTCATTCGTTCTGGTGACGGCACGGGGATACGCCCCGGCATTCCTGTGCACAAGCTGTTCGGGAGTCCGGCGCTGTGAGGTGTGTGAGGCCGTAGCCACCGATGCAACCGCGTGTCGGCGATGTGGGGCCACGCTTGGTCCCTGCCGGAACTGTGGACGGCAGCGTTTTGCACCGATCGGCGCAGGGATTGGCAGGGTCGTCAGCGAGATTGCCTCGTTTGCAGGCGACGGGGTTGTCGGATCGGTGAAGGACGATGCGCTGATCACCGTGGGATCCGAGCGAGACCTGATCGACTGTGGACCCGTCGGGCTCGCCGTCGTCATCGATGCCGACGGCATGGCAGGGGCTCCCCACTATCGGGCAGGCGAAGACGCTCTTCGCCTCATGGCACGCACCGCGCAAAAGGTCAGTCGCGGGGTCGGCCACCGGATGATGGTCCAAACAGGCCCGAACGCCTCACGCGTCGTGAAGGCCCTGGTCGCCGGTCGATCAGACCGATTCCTTGCTGAAGAAGCCGCCACCAGGAAAGCAGCCGGGTTCCCACCATATGGCGAGCTGATAGCCGTTGAGGTTGCCCAACACGAAGGAGCCGACAAGGTGTTGCGGGAGTCACTCGGTGACACCGCAACCGTTCTTGGGCCGGCTCCGATGCAAGACCGTGACCGATGGTTGATCCAGGGAGAGCATCTCGACACCGCCCGCATCGTCCTGCGAACGGCCGTCGGCCTTCTCCGAGCCAGGGGTGCAAAGGTCCGTGTCGACGCCGATCCGATTGACTTGTGACGGTGATCTGTGTGTTGGAAGGCGGTGGAGGGCAATCGATCGACACCTCGATCTCGGTTACGCTTCCTCCCATGGCCATCTATCCGATCCGAACGTTTCCCGACCCGGTTCTTGCCATGCACGCCTCCGATGTCACCGACTTCGGCGATCCGCTCCGCAAGCTCGCCGATGACATGCTTGAGACCATGTATGACGCACCCGGGGTCGGCCTTGCTGCGCCACAGATCGGTATCTCGAAGCGTTTCTTTGTTGCCGACATCGGCGAGGGTCCTTTCGTGATGGCAAACCCGGAAATCGTCGAGACCCACGGAAAATGGAAGTATGAGGAAGGCTGTCTCTCGGTTCCCGGTCGCTATTGGATGATCAAACGATCGGATTACGTGCGCGCTGTCGGTCGCGACCTCGAGGGAAACACGGTCGAGTTTGAGGGCGACGAACTCATGGGACGCCTACTCCAGCATGAGATCGATCACCTCCACGGGACGCTCCTGCTGGCGCACCTCAGTTCACGAGTTCGCAATCAAGCGCTCAAGGAACTCAGAGAAGATCCTCTCGGCGTCCGACGAGTGCCCTGATGGGTGTGATCTTTCTCGGCACTCCGGCGGCTGCGGTTCCCAGCTTGTGTGCCCTCGCCGAGGTCGAAGACATCGACTTGGTCATCACCCAACCAGATCGGCCGATGAAGCGATCGTCTGCAGCCGTCCCATCGCCGGTGAAGGTTGCGGCGACTCAATTCGGTTTTCCGATCCAGCAACCTGAGACAGCGACCGAGTTGGCAGCACTGCTCAAGAAGTCGGATTCCATCATGGGACTCGTTGTGGCATTCGGTCGCATCCTCACCGCCGAGATGCTGGCGACACCCCCCATGGGTTTCGTGAACGTCCACTTCTCGCTGCTGCCACGCTGGAGGGGAGCTGCACCGGTGGAGAGGGCGATTGCTGCTGGTGACGAGACCACAGGCGTGACTCTGATGAAGATCGATGAGGGACTTGACACGGGCCCGGTCATCGCCGAGCGGGCGACTGACATCTCGGCGGTTGACACCGGCGGGAGTCTGACCGCACGGTTGTCACACATTGGAGCAAGCCTGGTGGACAATGCCATTCCAGACTATCTCAACGGGCGACGGATCCCAGTGCCCCAGATCACCACCGGGGCGACTCATGCTGCCCGACTGACCAAGAATGAAGCCAAGCTGTCGGTCACAACACCAGCTGCCAACGCTGAACGGATGGTACGAGCCTTTTCACCAAGGCCCGGGGCTTGGGTCGAAACCGATGTTGGAAACATCAGAATCCACGCTGCAACGTGGATCGAGACCTCCGACAACATGCCCGGAGAGATCGGCATGGTCGACGGGTTCCCGGTCCTCGGTTTGATGGACGGAGGACTCAGATTGGTGACCGTGCAACCGGCGGGCAAGTCGCGAATGCCCGCCGAAGCATGGATGCGGGGACGGCAAGGCAGGTCGATCCGGCTCATCCAACCCTGAGAAGTAAGGCGCGCCACACCGGTGGTGTTGGCAGGTCGCCAGCTTGTCTCCATCTGGAGCCCATTGGTCGTACACTCGCACACCATGAGAGACGATGTGCGCATAGCGCCTTCCATTCTTGCGGCAGACTTCGCCAACCTTGCCGCAGACATTGAGCGGATTGCACCCGTGATCGACCTGCTCCATGTCGACGTGATGGATGGGCATTTCGTTCCGAACATCTCGCTCGGTCCACCGGTCATCGCCTCCCTGCGGAAAGCGACCGACCTCTACCTCGATTGCCATTTGATGATCACCGACCCACTGTCGTATCTCGACGCGATGAAACAGGCCGGTGCAAACGGTGTGACAGCCCACATCGAAGCCATTCCCAATCCCCATCCGGTCATGGATCGTGCCGAGGAACTCGGGCTCGACGTTGGGTTGGTGATCAACCCTGCCACACCCGTGGCAGCGATCGAACCGTACCTCGAGCGTTGTTCGATGGTGGTGGTGATGAGCGTGCAGCCGGGGTTCGGCGGTCAAGCCTTCATTGAGGCTGTGGTGCCCAAGATTGAACGTTTGAGAGAAATCATTGATTCTTCGGCACTTTTGACCGATATAGAGGTCGATGGTGGGATCGACCGTCGTACCGCCACCCTTGCAGGAGATGCAGGGGCGGACATTTTTGTTGCCGGAACGTCCGTGTTCCGGGCCGAAGATCCGGTGGAAGCGGTCAAGAACATCAGAAAAGCAGCAACAGGTGAGGTGACATGAGCGAACGGATCCTTGTCGTAGATGACGACCCGGACATTCTTCAGTTCGTCCAGATGAATCTTGAACTCGACGGATTCCGCGTCGAAACCGCAGATGGTGGTCGCAGTGCCCTGGAACAGGCTGCCGCAAACCCACCAGACCTCATGCTGCTCGACATCATGATGCCCGAGATCGATGGGCTGACGGTGCTCAAGCGCATGCGAAGCGATCCACCCACCGCTTCCATCCCGGTCATCATCCTGACTGCACGGTCGCTCGCCGAAGATCGAGTGAAAGGTCTTGACCTCGGTGCGGACGACTACATCACAAAACCATTTGATCTCGAAGAACTCGTGGCCCGAGTACGTACGGTGCTCCGACGTTCACGTCAGATGCGTGACCTTTCTCCGCTGACCGGACTTCCCGGAAACTTTCGAATAACGGCGGAACTTGAGGACCGCATCGATGCGGGTGAACCGATCGCAGTCGTCCACGCCGATCTTGACAATTTCAAGGCATTCAACGACCACTACGGGTTCATGCGGGGTGACACGGTCATCAAGTTCACCGCACGGGTCCTCCTCGAGGCTGCTGAGGAAACCGTCAATGGCGACGTGTTCGTCGGTCATGTCGGTGGCGACGATTTCGTATCGGTGCTTCATGCAGACGACATGAAGGCGTACTGCGAACGGATCATGGTGCTCTTCGACGACGGGATCCTCGACTACTACGACACAGCCGATGCACTGCAGGGCTATATCGAGGTGACAGACCGAAAAGGGGAGCGCCACGCATATCCCGTGTGCTCCCTTTCGATGGGTGTTGCCACCAGTGAGCACAAGGTCCTGACCTCAGAGTGGGAGGCATCATCGGTTGCCTCAGAGATGAAGGAAGTCGCCAAACGGCTCCCCGGCACCAACTACCAGGTGGACCGGAGGGCATAGCTCGCCTCGCGGCTTTCAGACCGATCAGGTCTGATATCCTCTCCCAAATACCCTTTCAGGGCAGGGTGCAATCCCCGACCGGCGGTGAAAGTCCGCGAACCCCACTTGGGGCCGACCCGGTGAAACTCCGGGACCGACGGTAAGAGTCCGGATGGAAGAAAGGGGACGCTTGTGCGTCGCGCCGTCGACATAGCTGACGGCCTCGACGTGGAAGAGCTGATGCATGCTGCGATCGACGCAACCGCCTCGACGTATCCGCATCCGAATCCACGTGTTGGCTGCATCATCGTGACACCCAACCACGACGTGCTGTCGGTCGGTGTGTGCCATGGTGACGGCCTTCCCCATGCCGAAGCCAACGCCCTTGCCAGCCTTGCCGATACGGATTTGGCTCGGGGAGCAACCGCTGTCGTAACCCTTGAACCCTGCAGCCATCACGGTCGAACGCCGCCATGTGCCGACGCTCTCGTCGACGCAGGCGTGGAAAGAGTCGTCATCGGTGCACAGGACCCTGATCCAAAGGTTTCCGGCAATGGCATTCGGAAGCTCACAGATGCTGGAATTGACGTCATCGTTGGGGTCGCAGCCGATGCTGTCGTCGCAGCCGATCCGGCGTACTTCCATCACAGAACCACGGGTCTCCCACGAGTAACCCTCAAGATGGCAACCACCCTTGATGGCCAAGCAGCAGCAATCGACGGAACCTCACAGTGGATCACCGACGAAGCGGCACGGACAGACGTTCATCACCTCAGATCCCAGAACGACGTCGTTCTCACCGGTTCCGGAACCGTTCTGGCGGACGATCCGACCCTCACCGTCCGGTACGCGAGCTTTGCAGGACCCCAGCCACGCCCGGTGGTTGTCGTGGGCAACCGTTCGCTCCCGGCAGATGCACACGTGATGCTGCGTGATCCGATCGTCTATGGCGCAGATTCACCGGGCCATGTCGAGGTTGAAGCTGTGATCAAGGACCTGGGGTCACGGGGCGTGCTGTCGGTTCTCGTCGAGGCTGGCCCGACTCTCTCACGCGCGTTCCTCGATGCCCACGCCGTCGACCAAGTCGTATGGTACCTCGGTGCCAAGCTGGCAGGTGGGGCGGGACGGTCTGCGATTGGTGGCACGTTCAACACGCTCGGTGATGCGGTGGACCTGACGGTGTCAGACGTCACCCGCTTTGGATCGAGCCTTCGCATCACCGCGACACCGAAATGGGGGAGCAGCTGATGTTCACAGGAATCGTGACCGAAGTGGGAAGCATCGTTGATGTGTCACCAACCGACGGTGGACTGCGGTTCGACATCAAGGCACCGGACACGGCCCGGGACGCCACGATCGGTGACTCCATTGCCGTCAACGGTGTCTGTCTCACGGCGACGGCCTTGACCGGCTCCGGATTTGTCTGTGAGGCGATCCCCGAGACGGTCGAGCGAACCGCGCTCCGTGATCTGGCAGCAGGTTCCTTCGTGAACCTTGAACGCCCGCTGGCTGCGGCAGGCAGGTTCGACGGCCACATCGTTCAGGGTCACGTCGATGGCGTCGGAACGGTGGCGAACGTCGTTCCCGAGGGTGCCTCACATCGGATCCGCATTGACATCCCGTCTGATCTCGCTCGCTACACCGTGGAGAAGGGCTCGGTTGCGATTGATGGGACCAGCCTGACCCTGACCGCGGTGTCCCCGCCGTTGGCGGATGCAACGTGGATCGAGGTTGCCCTCATCCCCCACACACTCGACAACACGGTCTTGGGATCTCGAACCGTCGGGGATCGGGTCAACATCGAGGTTGACATTCTCGCAAAGTACGCGGAACGCATGACGGAGATGAAACGATGAATCTGGGCAGGATCGAAGACGCCGTCAAGGCCATGGCTCGTGGCGAGTTCGTCCTCGTCGTCGACAGTGAAGACCGTGAAAATGAGGGAGACCTGATCATTGCGGCCGAGAAGGTGACGGCCGATCGGATCGCGTTCATGGTTCGCTACACCTCGGGCTTGATCTGTCTCCCAACGACCGGTGAGCTTCTCGACAAACTGGAACTGCCGCTGATGGTGCTCGACAACACCGACACACACCGCACCGCGTTCACGATCTCGATCGATAGCACAAAGGGCACGACGACCGGCATCTCAGCAGCCGATCGTGCGCACACGATCCGTGCCGTTGTCGACGATGAGGCACGAGCCTCAGACTTTTCGCGACCGGGCCACATCTTTCCACTGCGATATCAGGAGGGCGGCGTGCTCGTACGTCCCGGCCACACCGAGGCTGCCGTTGACCTGGCACGGCTTGCTGGCTTGAAACCCGCTGGCGTTTTGTGTGAGATCGTCAACGACGACGGGACGATGGCGCGAGGAGAGTCCCTGGCGACATTTGCTGCCGAGCACGACATCGTGATGATCTCCATTGATGATCTCGTCGCATATCGTTGGCAGACCGAGGGAATTGTCAGCCGTGGTCCGCATGCAACCCTCCCGACGCGTCATGGTGTCTTCGAGGTGATTGGGTACGAGTCCACCATTGGCACGACCCAATATGTCGCTCTTGTCATGGGGGATCTCACCGGAAAGCGAAATGTGTTGACCAGGGTGCATTCTGTGTGTCTCACGGGCGACGCGTTCGGGTCCCTTCGGTGTGATTGTGGGGCTCAGCTTGAAGAGTCGATGCGACGCATCGCCGAAGTCGGCGAAGGTGTCGTCGTGTACAACACCTCCCATGAAGGCAGAGGGATCGGGATCATCAACAAGATTGCGGCCTATCACCTTCAGGACCAAGGCTTGGACACGGTTGATGCCAACCGTGAAATCGGCCACGCAGACGACAATCGCCATTACGGCGTCGATGCCCAAATTCTCCATGATCTGGGGGTCAGGAGTGTTCGTCTGTTGACGAACAATCCTGACAAGATCGATCAACTCACACGGTTCGGAGTCGAGGTGAGTGGTCGAGAAGCATTGTGGGTCGGCGAAACCGTTCAGAACCGTGACTATCTCGCAACCAAAGCGAAGCGGATGGGGCACATTCCGGCTACCGATGCCACGGAGCGGAGCGAATGAGGGTTGACGGATCCTCACATTCCGATGTGAGCGCTTCGGGTCTGCGCGTGGCGGTTGTAACGAGCCTGTTCCATGCGTCGGTCACCAAAGGGCTGACGGCCGGTGCCGTCGCGTGGCTTGAAGAGGCCGACGCGGACGAGATCCTCGTCATTGATGCCCCAGGGGCGTTCGAGCTGCCTCTCATCGCCAAGAAGCTGGCAGAAATCGGATACGACGCGGTCGTGTGCCTCGGTGCGGTCATCGAAGGAGACACCGATCACTATGAACACGTTGCGGGCCGCACGTCTGAGGGCATCATGCGTGTCCAGCTCGACACCGGGGTACCTGTTGGGTTCGGTGTGTTGACGGTGCGGAGCCTCCCCCATGCGGTGGAACGATCACAACCAGGGGAGCACAACAAGGGGAGAGAGGCGGCTACCGCCGCCGTCATGGCTGCCAACGTCCTACGAACACTTGACCATTCCTAGTGGTCTGTCGGATCCGGCCGCCACATACTCGATGCCCTACGGTTTGAGGTTCGCTACTCTCATGTCAGCAGAAAGAGCAAGAGGAGGCGCCTGCTTCCCACCTTCTCACCGACCCATGCCGAAAGGCACAAGGTGCAGTAGGTCCGAACTACCCGGCGGCACAGGAGTGCCGGTGTTGTTCCCGTAGGCGCGTGACTCAGCCACGGAACACAGGAGGTACTCCCATCACGGAGCCACGGGTAAATGAACGCATTCGCGTCAAGCGCGTCCGATTGATCGCACCAGACGGTGGACAGATCGGAGAGAAGGACATTGATGAGGCTCGCTGGCTTGCGGCTCAGCTCGGTCTCGATCTTGTTGAAGTAGCTCCCGATGCCAGACCGCCGGTTGTGCGGATGATGGACTACGGGAAGTACAAATACGATCTGTCCGTCAAGGCGCGTGAAGCTCGCAAGAACCAGACCCGCACCGTGATCAAAGAGGTCCAGTTTCGTCCGAAGATCGGGGCGAGCGACTTTGAGGTGAAACGCAAGCGGGTCGTAAAGTTCCTCCGCCAGGGGGACAAGGTCAAGTGCACCATGCGCTTCCGTGGACGTGAGGTTGCTCACCCCGAACTCGGCAGAGACATCCTCCAACGGCTGTACGAACAGGTTGAACCCTATGCCGAGATCGAGACGATGCCACGCCTCGATGGTCGCAACATGACCATGGTGTTGGTGCCAGCAAGCGACATGCCCAAGGACGACGAATTTGAGTCCGATGCCACCGAGGACGACGAGGAATACGCACCCGGTGAACGTGAAGCGGCTGACCCGGTCGACTCGGTCGACGAGGTCCAAGGAGTCGATGAAGTCAGCGAGAGAGAAGATGCTTCCGCCGATGTGGGAGACGAAGACACGGATGAGGTATCCGAGTCCGAATAGGTCGGAACGCACAGGAGAGACACAATGCCAAAGATGAAGACCCACAAGGGAGCTGCGAAACGGTTCAAGCGAACCGGGACCGGCAAGATCATGCACCAGAAGGCGTGGCATGGTCACAACAGGTACAAGAAGTCGGGGACTCGATGGCGTCGTGCCGCGGGCACCGGAATCCTCAGCGGCGGTGATGCAAAGCGCATGGACCGCATGCTCGGGAAATAGGAGGCACGCATGGCTCGTGTAAAGCGTTCAGTGAACGCGCGCAAGAAGCGCAGGAAAGTAATGGATCGTGCCTCTGGTTACACCGGGGCCCGATCGAGACGGTATCGCACCGCACGTGAGCAGGTCATGCATGCAATGCAGGACAGCTACGACCACCGTCGTGCACGGAAGGGCCAGTTCAGACGTCTCTGGATTCAGCGGATCAATGCAGCGGCACGTCTCAATGGTTCAACGTATTCTCGTCTGATGGCCGGTCTCAGGGCTGCCGACATCGAGGTTGATCGCAAAATGCTCGCCGAGATGGCCGTACGTGACCCGGAGGCGTTCACGGCGCTCGTGGAGGTTGCATCCTCAGCAGCCGCCGAGTAGAACAACACGTTCTCGTAACGCCAAAGATCAGTCGGACTCTACGCTGGTTTGCATGTTCTGGAGCTTCTCATCAGCGTGATCTCATCGGCGAAGAACGACACGATGAAAGCCGTGGCGAAGCTCAAGCGGGGACGGGAGCGTCGTCGGACGGGGCAGATTCTCGTTGAAGGCCCCAATCTCTTCCGAGCGGCCGTTGACGCCGGGCTTCTTCCGAAGATCGTCCTCGCAACAGAGACCGACACTGCGACAGCCGAAGTCACGGGGCGGCTCGGGGTGCCTCTCACATTGGTCACCGAGTCGGTTCTGGCCTCTGTGGCTGATGCCGCACATCCGCGATCCCCGATTGCGGTGTTTGAGCAACCAGGTTTCGGGTCGGTTCCTGACGTCAACATCGTGGTGTTGGTGGACCTCGCCGACCCGGGGAACGCGGGAACGATCATTCGGAGTGCAGCGTCGTTCGGATGGGCGGTTGGTGTCACGCCTCATACCGTGGACATCTGGAGCCCGAAGTCCCTCAGATCGGGCGCCGGTGCCCATTTCTCGCTACCGATCGTTGTGATCGATGATGTCGAAACGACATTCTCAGGGCTGCGACACACCGTGGTGGCGGCGGTCGTCCATGGGGGAGAGGCGAAGGTTTCCAACGACGGACCCTTTGCACTCCTGGTGGGCTCAGAGGCGCACGGACTCTCTCACGAACAGGTCGCAGCTGCTGATGTGGCGCTAACGATCCCGATGGCCGGTGGGTTCGAAAGCCTCAACGCCGCGGTTGCAGCCTCGATCGCCATGTTCACGCTGTCATGACGTGCCACCATTGGTTTTACGGAGTGGCTCCCTTCTGATACCCTGCCCGTCTCATGCATGACAAGCGATTTACCAACGAGTTCTTCCCGGGGTCAACCCTGGCACGCTGACTCGTTCTATCGCACCACGATCTCGGCCCGGGTGACCCGCCCGGGCTTTTCTCATGTCGAAACGACACTCCCCAAGAAACAACCAGCGAAAACAACGAAAACGGTCGGAGGGTCCATGACCACTAATCTGCCGAAACCGATGGAAGCTCTCAAGAAACTCCTTGCCGATGCGCCAGCACGTATCAACGGCGCCGCGACGATTGCCGAACTTGACGTATGCGAAAACGATCTCATCGGTCGTACCTCGCCGATCGCCGCCGCCCGCCGGACCCTTGGTCAGATCAATGATGACGCGGAACGCGCGGCGACGGGAAAAGAGATCAACGACGTGGCCAGCCAGATCCATGCGATGATCGACGCTCGTCGTGCCGTTGTCGAGACTGCGGAGGAATCGGATCGGCTGGTCAAGGATGCTGTTGATGTCACGCTGCCGGGGAGGCGACCCGAACGGGGAACGCACCACGTCATCCAGTCGACGACTGATGAGATCGTCGACATCTTCGTCGGCCTCGGATACACCGTGGCAACCGGACCCGAGGCAGAAACCGAGTTCTACAACTTCACGGCACTCAACATTCCACGGACGCATCCTTCACGTGCAGAAAGCGACACGCTGTACCTCGACTACGGTGATGACGAGGACCAGATTCTTCTGCGAACCCACACCTCACCGATGCAGGCGAGGTACATGGAACAGCACGATCCACCGGCCTATGTCGTTGTCCCCGGTCGGGTCTTTCGCGCCGATGCCGTGGATGCGACCCACTCTCCGGTGTTCACCCAACTCGAAGGTCTCGCGGTCGATGAGAACATCACCCTCGGGGACCTCAAAGGAACGTTGGCGGCCTTTGCCAAGCAGTTCTTCGGATCCGATACGCAAGTGAAGTTCATCCCGCACTACTTCCCCTTCACCGAGCCGTCTGCGGAGATGCATGCCTATACGAATGGCCGCTGGATCGAACTTCTTGGATGCGGCATGGTGCATCCGGCCGTCTTTGAACACGTGGGATATGACCCGGGGCGATACACCGGTTTCGCATTCGGCATGGGGATGGAGCGCATGGCCATGGTGCGACACGGGATCACCGATCTACGCACCCTTCTCGATGCGGATCGACGAGTGCTGGAGCAGTACCAATGAAACTGACTCGCTCGTGGATTGATGATTTCGTGTCCGTTCCCACCGATGACCCCGTCGAACTGCTTGAGGCCTTCGAAAGGCTTGGCCACGAGATCGAAGCGTGGCACCCCATCGAGCCAGCATTCCGTGGCGTTGTCGTTGGAAAGGTTCTTGACGTGGCACCCCACCCAAATGCTGACAAGGTACGTGTGACACAGGTCGATGTCGGATCCGAGACACTCGAGATCATTTGTGGAGCATGGAACTTCGAAGCGGGTGCCGTTGTCCCCGTCGCCGTGCCCGGTGCGGTTCTGGGGGAAGACTTCGAGATCACTCGCCGCGAGATCAGGGGCGTGGTGTCCAACGGAATGATCTGTTCCGAGATCGAACTCGGACTCGGCGATGAGGCTGACGGGATCATGGTTCTCAACGATGACTACCCCGCGTCGGCTGACGCTATCGGCGAGAATTTTGCGGAGTTCATGGGTCTCCCTGACATCTTCTACGAAATCAATGTGACCCCCAACAGACCGGACTGCCTCTCCGTGTACGGGCTATGCCGGGATTTGGCAGCGCTGTATCAGGTCCCCATCCGCGATCAGAACATCTCGGTTGATGCATCGGGGGAACCCAACGATGTCGAGGTGACCATCGAGGTTCCCGAACTCTGTGGCCGCTTCGCGGGACGCCGAGTGAGGGGAATCACTGTTGGAGCCTCACCTCATTGGATCCGCTGGCGACTCACGCAGGCCGGCGTCCGGCCCATCTCGAACGTGGTGGATGCGTCCAATTATGCAATGATCGAATACGGCTATCCGACCCATGCCTTCGACGTCGACCGCCTCGGCACAACCATCTCGGTGCGGCTCGCCACGGAGGGGGAGTCGATTGTGACGCTCGATGACCAGGAGCGCACCCTCACTTCACGAGACCTCGTTGTCACGGATGGTTCACAACCTGTCGCCATTGGCGGCGTCATGGGTGGCGCATCCACCGAGGTACATGATGGAACCACGGACGTCTTCATTGAGGCGGCCTACTGGGATCCGGCGACCATCCTTGTGTCGTCCAAGCGCCTCGATCTGCGAAGTGAAGCATCCAAGCGGTTCGAGCGCGGTGCCGATCCTTCCTTCTGCCCGAAGGGAGCGGACCGAGTCGCCCAACTACTGACCGACATCGCAGGGGGTGTTCCTGCCCCCGACCCTGTGGATGTCAACCCGGCAGACGTTCAACCGTGGACGATCACGTATCCACTCAGCGAAACGGAACGAATCCTCGGTGTGGCACTTGATGCCGAGACGACAACCGATCTCCTGGGGCGCTTGTCGTTCGTGGTGTCGGGGACAGATCCCCTCACGGTCACGGTTCCCACGCGGCGACCCGATGTGCAGAGACCCGTCGACCTCGTCGAGGAGATTGCGCGCCTTCACGGATTTGCCGACATCCCGGACTCGGTACCAAGCGGACCCGGTGGTGGACTGCCGTACGAGGAGCGGCGTCTTCGGCGAATCCGCGAGGTGATGGTGGGTGCTGGCTATTTCCAGACGATGACCTTCTCCTTCATCGGAGACACCGACCTCGACAAGCTGGCTCTCCCTGAGGGTCATGTTGCACGTTCGGGGATTGCGGTGGTCAACCCACTCAACGACACCGAAGGTGTGATGCGTACCACACTGCTGCCCGGCATGCTCAAGGCCGCGGCGTCTGCACTCGGCCGAGGGGTTGGTGAGTCGCGCCTCTTTGAGATCGGCAAGGTGTTTCTCTCGGGTGGTGCCAAGCTCCCTGACCAGCCCGATCGGCTCGGGCTCATTCTCGCTGGTCGCACCACAGCCACATGGGACGTGCCATCGTCCGAGTTCACGATCTACGACGCGACCGGAACATGGGAAGTCCTCTCCACGGCGTTGAATATCCCCGATGCGTCGCTGCGGCAGGCATCGGCCCCGATCTTCCATCCCGGTCGATGTGCCGAAGTGCTCATCGGAGACGTGGTGGTCGGCACGTTGGGTGAGGTCCACCCTTCGGTGGCGCGATCGTTCGGACTCCACGGACGAGTGGTCGCTGGCGAGATCGATCTTGCCGAGCTCCTGATCGATCGTGGGCCGTGGCAATACAAATCTCCCAGCATCTTTCCGCCTTCCATCTTCGATATGGCGTTCATCGTCAATGGTGCTGTGCCGGGGGCCTCGGTTGTCGCGGCCAGCGCCGTGTCAAATCTCATTGAGCGGTCGGACATCTTTGACGTGTTCGAAGACGATTCGATTGGTGCAGGCAAGAAATCGATCGCGATCAGGTTCACGCTGAGAGCCACCGACCGGACGCTGACCGACCAAGAGGTGGCGCCGATTCGCAAGCAGATCGCAGAGGCGGTGGCTGATTCGGTCGGTGGAGAGTTGCGGGGCGAACTCTGAGACCGAGTGAGATCGCGTCGCTCTTGAGTGGCACACCACCCGAGTGTGCCATCGCTCTTCTGGGATCCACGGTCACGTCCAGAATCGATGGAAAAAGGGTATCGGTGCGTCTCACCGAGGTTGAGGCCTACGGAGGTCGCTCCGATCCTGCGAGTCACGCCTTCGGTCGAAGGACCGACCGCAATGATCCGATGTGGGGTCCACCCGGAACGCTCTACGTGTATCGGTCCTACGGCATCCACTGGTGCGCCAACATCGTCGTTGGACCCGAGGATGAACCCAATGCAGTGTTGATGCGTGGGGGAGTGGTGACACTCGGGCTTGCAACGGTTCACGAGCGGCGTGGCAGGACGACACACCTTGTTGATGGTCCCGGGAAACTCGGTCAGGCCCTGGGGTTGACCGGTGAGCTCTCGGGAACGAACACATGGAGCGGTCCATTGCGTCTCGATGGTCCGCTCGGCTCGGTTGCCGAGTGGGAGGCGACACCAAGGATCGGAATCTCCAAGGCCGTCGATATCCCGTGGAGATTCCGCGTGACCACCGAGAGATGACGAGGCTGGTCTACGCTTCCTTGCCATGTCAACCCCAGCCGAACAGTTCGACCACATCACGAGAACCGTCGATGTCGCGCTCCCGGAAGGAGCATTGCTCTCCCAGCTCGAACGCTCGGTTGAAACCGGCGTTCCGCTTCGCGTCAAACTCGGTGTCGACCCGACCGCACCCGATGTGACGCTCGGATGGGCGGTCGTTTTCGACCTGCTGCGTCGCTTCCAGGAGATGGGTCACACCGCCGTTCTCATTCTCGGGGATTTCACCGCGCAGGTCGGTGATCCGTCTGGGAAGTCCTCAACCCGCAAACGCCTGACCGATGCTGAGGTGAACGCCTACGCCGAGCATTGCCTTCCGACGATCAAGTCGCTGCTCCTTGAGGAGAATCTTGAGATTCGCCGCAACTCCGAGTGGCTCGGTGCGATGGATATGGCAGATGTTCTCAAGATGACGGCAAGCGTGACGGTCTCCCGGCTCATGGACCGAGAAGACTTCGCAGCTCGCTACCGGGCGAACGAGCCGATATCGCTGATCGAGTTCATGTATCCACTTCTCCAGGCGACCGATTCGGTCGCCGTCGAGGCCGATGTGGAGATCGGAGGGAACGACCAACTGCTCAACCTTCTCATGGGGAGAGAGCTCCAGGAGCAGGCAGGGCAGCGTCCCCAGTCGGTTGTGACCGTTCCGCTCCTTGTGGGCACCGACGGGGCCATGAAGATGTCCCAGTCGATCGGTAACTACATCTCGGTGCGGGAAGATGCTGACGAGATGTTCGGAAAGACGATGTCGATTCCCGATGAACTCATGCCCCAGTGGTTCCGATTGGCTGCTGGATCTCCGTTGGAAGAGGTTGCCGCGATCGAGGCCGGACTCCGTGATGGATCGCTCCATCCCGGGGAGCAGAAACGTCTTCTTGGACGCCGGATCGTCGAGCGATATCACGGTGAGGGATCGGGTGAAGCGGCTGAGGCGGCGTTCGACCGGGTATTCCGTGAAGGGGGGATTCCGGAGGAGGTGCCCGTTGCTGGACTCGGGGCGGGTGATGAGATTTGGCTCCCGGGCGCGCTCTGTGACGCCGGGCTCGTCGCATCAAACAGCGAAGGCAGACGAATGCTGGAACAGGGTGCTGTCAAGATCGACGGCAAGCGCCAAGACGACGAGACGGTGCCGAGATCAGCGATCGTCGGCACCGTCGTTCAGGTCGGGAAACGAAGATTTGTCCGTTTTGTGGATTGAACGGAAGAACGCACGTCTTTTTATCTACTGTCGCTGCGTTATCCGACGAGTCCGTTGTCCTTGAGCCAGTTGGTTGCCACCTGGGCGGGATCATCGCCGACATAGCCAACCAAACGGTTCATCTCCGTGAGACCCTCCGTCGTCAGCTTGACGCTCACCGCGTTGAGGACGGTTTCGATCTCGTCCCCGTATTCCTCAACGATCGACGTGGCGATCACAGGAACAACGCTCTCGGCTGGTTGGAGGCCCTTGTCGTCGTTGAGCAGCACAAAATCCTCCGCAGCAATCACACCATCCGTCGTGAAGAGCACCCCCACGTCGATCTCGCCCTCCTTGAGTGCGGACACGGTCAACGATCCACCGGCATCGAGGGGCCTGAACGCGGCGAAAGTCAAACCGTAGGTGTCCTGAAGTCCGATCAAACAGAACTCCCGATCGGGACACTCGGGGGGTCCTCCCAGGACCAGGGATCCATTGGCTGCAGCGAGATCGCTGACGTTGACCGCACCGAGAGAATCTGCCGTTTCTCTCGTGACAACGAATCCGTTCTTGTCCTGGGCGGGCGCCGGTTCAAGGACGGAGATTCCCTTGGGGGCCCAGGCAGCACGCAGCGCCTCGGTGGTCGCCTCGACGTCCGAAGTCGCCTCCCCTCCAAGGTAGGTCAATGCCGAGCCGACGTATTCGGGTACAAGATGAAGTTCGCCCGCTTCAAGAGCTGGTGCGTAGACATTTCTCGTTCCGACGTTGAACTTGCGTTCGACCGGAAAATCCTTGGCTTCGAGGGCTTGGGCGTAGATCTCGGCGATCAGTTCGGATTCACCAAAGTTCGCAGATCCGATCACGATCGTGGTTCCATCTTTTGAGCCACCACCCGATGAGCATGCTGTGGCAACAAGCGCCACAACGATGAACATCGCCCCGATGGCCCGATTGCGGAATATCCGCATGGGTTCTCCCTTCACATGGGTTGTCCGTGTTTCGTGCCGCTTCGATGGCGACGACGTAAACGGTACCGGTCGTGGAATCTGTCCCTGACGATCGCTACACCGTGCTACGGGTCAACTGCTCGCTGTGATAGCGACGCCGTACCAGACGCTCCGCAAGCGAAAAGAGCAGCTCGGTTGCCACCGCAAGGACCGCCACGAGCAACCCACCCGCAAAGACCTCCACAAGATCCTGCGTGGCGAATCCATCGATGATGTAACGCCCGAGTCCTCCCCAGGCAACCAAGGCACCAAGCGTGGCTGTCGCGACCACCTGAACGGCAGCAACACGAGCACCGACCAACATGATGGGCATCGCAAGAGGAATCTCCACACCTGTCATCACCTGTCGATTCGTCATGCCCATGCCCTCCGCCGCTTCCACCGTTGCCTGGTCCACCCCAGAGATCCCCGCATGGGTATTCGAGAACAGCGGTGGGATGGCAAGGAAGAGAAGTGCCAGCAATGTCGGCCAAAAGCCAAGTCCGAGCCCCATCCTGATCGTGATCGGCAGCGCCACTGCAATGACCCCAAACGACGGTATCGCTCGAGCGAGGTTGACGATGCCCACGACAAACGTTTCCCCCATTCTCCGATGCGCGAGATAAACAGCGATGGGAACCGCTATCGCTGTTGCGATCACCATCGCCAACACCGACATCTGGACGTGCTCCCAGACTCGGTTCGGGACCCCGTTGGAACCCGTCCAGTTGACAGGATCGGCGAACCAAGCGACGACGTCGCCCACGAATTGGCTCATCGGCCAATCCTCCTCGTGCGCCACGGAGTGAGTATTCGCTCCACTCCAACAAGGCTGAGGTCCGCCGTCACGGCAAGGGCAATCGACAGCACCGTGCCAACGAAGATCTGTGTCGTTCCGATGGGGCTTGAGAACGTTTGCAATCCGCGGTTGATGAAGTATCCGAGTCCGCCGAGACCGATCAGCGATGTGATGGTCACCAAGCCGATGATCGTCACCGTCGCGAGCCTGATGCCGGTGATGATCACAGGGAGCGCAAGGGGCAGCTCGATCCGCAGGAATCGGCCTCGACGGGAATATCCCATGGCGTCGGCAGCTTCGAGAACCTCAGACGGAACCTCAACGATACCGGTCACCATGTTGCGCACGAGGATCAAGAGGGTGTATGAGACCAGACCGATCTCAGCCGTGAGAACCGAAAGACCGGTAAATGGCACAAAGAATGTGAAAAGCGCGAGGCTCGGAATCGTGTAGAGCAAGCCAGCAACCCACGTGATGGGGGAATAGCTGCGTCGCCACCGCAGGGCAATCAGCGACAGTCCCGCACTGATCAGCACGCCGATGCCCACGGCAATGACGGTGAGGACGATGTGTTCCACGGTGCGATCCCAGATGTTTGTGAGGTTGCGGCCGATCCAGTCCCACACGATGAGGGGCTGATTCGATGTCTGGGCGACCAGGCTCATTGGATGTTCTTCATTCCGTGAGCCGTCGATGGATCATGTCGATCGTGACAGTGCCGACACAGACATCTTCTGCGCACACCGCGACATCGCGGCCATTCCCCGACACGATCGCATCAAGTGCCTCCTTGAGGGTCGCCCCAACGTCAATGGCGGCCATACATTGGTCGGCGGCCGTCCCGGGGAGAGAGGGCTCGAGGAGCGATACATCGATCGGAAGCAAAGACAAACGCTTGATGGCTCGATCGCTCCCAAGGAAGTCCGCAACGAACTGGTTGGCAGGACGTGCAAGCAGCTCACCCGGAGTCCCGAACTGTTCGAGAATGCCCCCCGTGTTCAGAATGGCAATGCGATCACCGACGAGGATTGCCTCGTCGATGTCGTGAGTGACAAAGACGATCGCCTTGTGGAGGCGTGATTGAAGGTCGAGCAGTTCACCCTGGAGGTGCCCTCGCACGACCGGATCGACCGCACCGAACGGCTCATCCATCAACAAGACCGGTGGATCAGCAGCAAGGGCTCTCGCCACACCGACGCGCTGTCTCTGTCCCCCAGACAGCTCCAATGGATAGCGCCCCAGAATCGACCGGTCGATGGCGACCAGATCCACCAACTCATCGATCCGCGACCCGATGTGGTCGGTGTCCCAACCAAGCAGCGAGGGGACCGTGGCGATGTTCTGACGCACGGTACGGTGAGGGAAAAGACCGACCTGTTGGATCACATATCCGATCGTACGGCGGAGCTCGTGCACCGGAACCGTGCCAACATCAGAACCCGCAACCGTGATCGTCCCAGAGCTTGGTTCGATCAAACGGTTGATCATCCGAAGCGTGGTTGTCTTCCCGCACCCGGATGGTCCGACCAACGTCACGATCTCGCCGTCATCGACGGTGAGGCTGAGGTTGGTGACGGCGTCGTCGACCGATCCGACGAAACGTTTGCTCACGTCGTTGAGTGTGATCATTGGTGACTTTGACACGAAGACCACCTTACGGTTGACCGGTACCGAGATCCGCCATTGGCATCATCCCGTCGTCTTGTCGGCGCTAGTGTGCCTGCCTGATGACGATACGTCCGGAGACACCAACGGATCCACATCCTTTTCTTCCCGAATGGGTGAATCCTGTCACGGCACGCGGCCTCGTGCTGCTCCTTGCTGGCCTCATCACCCTCACGGTTCCCGAGTTCTCCGAGAGGATGCTCCAGTGGGTCGTGGTCGTCGTACTCGTCATGCTCGGCGCATCGACGCTCTGGTCTGCGCTCCGGAGCAAGCCAATGAGGTATCCCGATATCGCAGTCGGCATTGTCTATATGGTCGTCGGCGTTGGGCTTGCGATGTTTTCAGATGCGGCCGTCGGTATCGTCGCCAAGACGATCGGTCTCATCATGGCCATCGTTGGTCTCGTGGTGATCATGCGAGCACTTCGCCGCAGACGCTCAGACATCAACTGGACGTTCAACGTCGTGCGGGGAGCAATCTACATTGCGGCAGGTCTCGTTGTTGCCCTGCTCCCGGACGCGATCGCCTCATCCCTGATTCTTGCCGCCGCCGCGGGTGCGATCATCCTTGGAGCACTCACACTTGCCATTGGATTGACCGACCCTGACGCCAGTGACATCAGCCCGGGAGAGCTTGGTGCGTTTGCCAAGGATTGGCTTACGGAGCGAGACCTCGGCGACGACATGCGAGACGAGGTCGTGGACAACCTCTTTTTCGAGGATCCCGATTCCGTACAAAAGCAGGTCGGGTTCTGGGTGCTTCTCGTACTGTCGGTCGCCATTGCGACGCTGGGTGTCCTTGCGGACTCAACCGCTGTGGTGATCGGAGCGATGCTTGTCGCCCCGCTCATGACCCCGATCATGGGAGTCAGTGTCGCGATCGTCAACGGTTGGATGCGGAGAGTCTCGACATCGTTTGCGACGATCGTTGGTGGTGTCGCCGTTGCGATCGGTGTTTCGTGGATCATCGCGGCATGGACACCCCAACTGATACCGCTTTCGTCGAACACCCAAGTGTTGTCTCGTGTGTCACCGACGCTGATCGACTTGATGATCGCCGTTGCTGCTGGTGCAGCAGGCGCGTACGCCACGATCGACAAGCGTGTTTCCTCCTCGATCACCGGTGTTGCGATCGCTGTCGCACTTGTTCCCCCTCTTGCGGTGGTCGGCGTAACGCTCAAAGACGGCTCGGGGTCCGATGCCCTCGGAGCCTTCCTGCTGTTTGCAACAAACCTCGTTTCGATCATCCTGGTCGCGTCGGTGGTGTTCCTTGTCGGGGGGCTCGCACCGATTGAAAGCATGCGGGAAAACTCCGCCAAAATGCGCACGATCATTGGAACGGTGCTCCTTGGAGCGCTGATCATCATCGTCCCACTGGCTTTCACCTCCGAGGGCATCATCGTTTCGGCAGCGAGACAGTCAACGGCGCAGCGTCTCACGCGTGAGTGGTTGAAACCTGCATCGGAACTGACCGTGAACCGGGTTACCGTCGATGGCTCAGATATTGCGGTCGTTGTGACCGGTGAGGGGACGTTGCCTTCGATCGAGGAACTCGAGTCCGACCTGGAAGGTGAGTTCAACGAAGACGTGACGGTGACCGTCGAGTATTTCCCCTCCCAGATTGTCACCTCAGACAGCCAATAGGTTTCGCTTCGGGGTACCCGCCCGTATCCTTGGGACATGACGATCGGCTCCACCCAAGACACCGGTACCGCAGATGTTCTTCACATCACGCTCTCCGGTGACGTGTATCTCAAGTCGCGCCAGACGCAAAAAGGGCTCATTCGCAAGGTTCGCGCCAACCTGAAAAACGCGTTGGCCGCGACCGGTTACCGAGAAGAGCCGGAACGCATCGGAACCCACCGATTCGTTGTCAGGCCGAACCCGGACCAGATCGAAACGATCCGGTCCGCGGCACGGACTGTTTTCGGGATTTCTTCGGTTGATACGGTGAACGCTGTCCCGTTCAGAGGGATCGAAGACCTCGCCAGGAACATTGCAGATCGATCCCGCGCTCGCGTTGGAACGAAAACATTTGCCGTACGCGTGAAGCGAAGAGGTGTCCACGACTGGAATTCCATGGATCTGGCTCGTTTGATCGGATCGAACATCGTTGCCACCGGAGGTCGAGTCGACCTCTCAAATCCCGACGTCACCGTTTCGGTGAACGTCCTCGATGAGACTGCTTATCTGGTTGTTGATCACGCCGTCGGGGCAGGAGGGCTACCACTGGGGACACAGGATCGCGTGTTGTGTCTTGTCTCCGGTGGCTTCGATTCAGTGGTTGCCGCCTGGATGTTGATGTCGAGGGGTTGTCCCGTTGACTTTGTGCACTTCACGCTGAATTGTGCACAATCGGACCATGCCCTTGCGGTCGCGCGAGAGATGTGGGCGAAATGGGGTCACGGAACCGATCCAACGGTGCACCTTGTTGAGTTCCAGCCGGTGAAGGACGCCCTCTATGTACATGTCGAACCCCGACTACGCCAGGTGACCTTGAAGGTGATGATGGCAAGGGCAGCTTCCCAGATAGCCGAAGATTCCCAGATCACCGCGCTCGTGACGGGAGACGCCATGGGGCAGGTGTCGTCCCAAACGCTCCCACACCTCGTTGCCGTGTCCCACGCATCTCGGACGCCGATTCTTCGACCGTTGGTCGGGCTACCAAAGGAGACAATCATCGACCTTGCACGACGGGTCGGCACCGCTGAGCTCTCGGCTCGGGCACAGGAAGTGTGCGATCTGTCTGAGGGAAGACCGGTGGCAACCAGGGCCGAGCAGGAAGTCATCAACGCGAGTGTTGATGCGATCCCCGACATGTTGATGGCAGACGCCATTACAACCCAAAAGGCCTTCAAGCTGCGGGACTGGACGCCCGGGCAATTCTAGGGTCTGTTGCTCGCACAACCCGAGGCAGATCGCGTTCTACAGTAGGATCGATCCGATGACAGCCCGACCGATGACCCGAATACGAGCACTCCTGCTCGTCACGCTCGTTCTTGCCACCCTCGCCGCTGCCTGCGACGGGACGCCCCTACCGACGCTGCCCGGTGAGACTCCCGGAACCACCGTCGAAGCGCCCGAGGCCACCAACGCTCCGGATCCCACGGACGCACCGGACTCAACGCTGGCTCCGGACGCGACGCTGGCTCCGGACACAACGAACTCTCCAGACACGACCGCACCCGCTGACGCCGAAGAAACGAACAACGCACCGTGGTGGATTCTGATTCTGCTTGGCGTGGCCCTGCTGCTCCTGATTGTCTCCTTTGCTGCTCGGGGCAACAAGGACAAGGTGGTTGCCGCAACTCCACCGAGTGCCAAGACGTGGAAGGACTTCGCCCGAGCTGGCTATGCGGATGCACGGTGGCTCTACGACGCCATGGGTGAGGACATGGCACTGTGGCGCGGAAATGCCCAATTCGAAGGCACCACCGATGTCGGAGCAACAGCCGGAACCAGTAGGGCCGAGGCGTGGCGTGAACTTTCGGGTCGCCTCGACCGAGCCCGCGACAATCTCTACGCACTTGAGGCGGCTGCACCTGATCCTGCCACCGCTGAGATGGCTCGTGCAACGGTCACCACCATGCTCGGGGTTCGTGCAGCTCTCGATGCGCGGGCAGAATCGCGGTTTGCATATCGAGCGGCGGAGGCAGCGACAACCGAGACGTCAGCGGATCTCACGGCAGCTCGCGACCGCGAGGTGCGTGCATCAACAAACTTCAACCGCGCCAAGAGCGACTACGCCAAGGCTCTGACGAACCTCTCAACCATCCTCTGAGACCGGGACACAGTCCCCTACCAGGCCACTCAGGGCGCGAGTCTGGCGAGATCGAGGTTCCCGCCAGAGAGGATCACGCCGACCCGTTTATCACTGAAGCGATCCCGTTCTGTGAGGAGTGCCGCGACAACCGTGGCACCTGAGGGCTCGACGACCAGCTTCATCCGCATCGCGATCGTGCGCACGGCGTCAAGGATCTCGTCTTCTGACACCAAGATCACTTCGATTCCTGCCGCCGACAAAATGGCAAACGTGATCTCACCGAGTCCGGTGAGGAGTCCATCTCCCACGCTGAGCTCACCCGTGGCGGGATATCGGATGCCGTCGCGTAGTGATCGAAACGCGTCATCGACGAGGGCCGGCTCGACTCCGACCGCTTCGATCCCGAACGCAGCCGCAACGAGCGAGGTGCCAGACATCAAACCTCCACCGCCGATGGGAGCGAGGATCACGTCCAAATCCGGGACATCTTCGATGAGTTCGAGGGAAGCTGTCGCCTGGCCTGCGATCACGGCGGTGTCGTTGAAGGGATGCACCAGCGTCAAGCCATCGGACGCGATGATGTGGGCGACCCGTGCATCACGCTGGTCTCGGGGGACAAGCACGACGTCCGCTCCGTAGCCGCGCACCGCGTCGATCTTCACCGCGGCGGCATCATCTGGCATCACGACGGTTGCCGGAATGCCACGGATCCCACAGGCGTATGCGACCGCCTGGCCGTGATTCCCGGATGAGTGGGTCACGACACCCCGTGCCGCGGTCGCAGCATCAAGCGAAAGCACCGCGTTGGTTGCCCCGCGTGCCTTGAAAGCGCCAACCTTCTGGAGGTTCTCACACTTGAAGAACACCTTGGCTCCAACGAGATCATCGACAAACGATGAAGTCACAATCGGGGTGCGATGGACATAGGGTTCGATTCTGCGATGCGCCGCTGCGATCTCTGCCTGGGTGATGTGGATCATCCTCTTGCCCTTCGTCGTGTCCGTGCCGTACTGGTGGCAACGAAGTAGAACGCAAGCGCAGCCGCACTCAGGGCGTGCCACAGTGCATGACCCTGGAAGAGAGAACCCGGATCGCAGAGCGGACCACCCGTCCGTCCCAGAAGAAAGAGGGCCACTGCCAGCCCCATGGCGACGAGAGACGCTATCCACCATGGACGTGCGATACCACCCGAACGATTGAGTGCAAAATCGGATGCGATGAGGACCACGGTGACCACGATGGTGAGGATGTTGGTGATTCCCGGTGCAACGAGCAACACCACTGACAGCGTTGCAATACCGACGATCACGATCAGCCATTCCCAGAATCGTTGCCATGCCCGCACTTCTGACACATTGACGATCGCGAGAAGCCACACCGTTGCGAGGAACGTGATGTCATGGAAAAAATGTGCGACGACGCTGTCATATCCGTGAAAGAGGAAGCTGCCAATCCCGGTTGCGATCATCGCGAACCCGAACAGGATCCTGACGATCCGTTCATGCCCCTTGACGGCTTGTGCCCACGCGAGGATCACAACGCCCGCGATCGAAAAAGCAAGGCTTGAAACGGCGCTCACCGGTTGGATGAGCATGCCGTCGTTGTTTACCTCACAATCGCTCGTTCCGGCAGCGAGGATGACGACCATTGTGTACATGGGAGAACGGTACTGATATCCGTTGATCAACCCGGGCAGCGCCCGACACAGAGCGTAGGTGTACGAACGCGGATTGTGATGGTATGGTCGGCCCTCGGGGGCTGGGAAGGCGACCGAACGAAGGGTCGAACGATGCCAAGCCTTGATCAACGTATCCGAACCGTCGAGTTCTCCACGCGCAGGGTATGACCCCGAAACTGTGGACATCTTTCTCCAAGGTGTTGCCGACGAGGTCAGAGATCTGCTCACCGAGCTTCGCTCCGAAGGTGTACGGGTGCGGACCCTGGAACGAGAACTGACGGAACTTCAGGTTTCGCACACCGATGTGAGTGGTGTCTTTCTTTCGGCGGCCGAGGCAAAGTCGCGCCTCTTGGAAGCTGCGGAAAAGCAGGCCGATGAGATCCTCGCCAATGCCAGGCGAGATGCAAAAACCGGAGGTGTTTCACCCTTCATCCAAGCGCTTGAGGAGGCAGAAGCGATCGAAGCTGCCGCCTTGGCCATCGCTGAGCGGATGAAGGCTGATGCCGCAGCTGCCGCACGCAAGATCGTGGAGCAAGCAAGAAGTGCGGCAGCAAACGTCGAGGTCATGGTCGACGTCGTCGATCTGTCGGCAACGCAGTCGGGTCACCGTGCATCGTCCGAATCGCTTCAATGAGTACGAGAAGTCGCCGATACCATTGAGGCACCAATAACGGCGACCATTCAAGACGGCCATGACACACCGACTCTCATCACTCAACAATCCTCGACCCGGAGTCGAATCTGATCACGACGATCGGGTGATGTCGAAAGCTGCGTTCAACACGAGTGTTGCGATTGGATTCGTTGTGCTGTCGGTCGCAGCAGTCATATTCGGTACTTCGAAGATCGAATCCGACATCAGCCAACGAACATCGGATCTCCTGGCTGCGAACGGGTTGTCCGCCGTTGTGGTGGAGGTGTCGGGGACAAGCGTGGAACTCAAGGGAGCGATTGGGGAATCACCGACCCAGGAAGCAATCTTTGCAGCGGTCGGCGAACTTGATGGTGTGACATCGGTCGACGGTCAGCTTTGGGTTGTGAGCGAGACCGGTCTCGGGGATCTCGTGGTCGAAGGTGACCCGATTGAAGTCCGATGGGATGCCAACTCGGTGGTGGTCGTCGGTGAGATATCGAATCAAGAACGCAAAAACTTCATTGCCGAGACACTCGCAGCGCCGTTTGGCACCGTTGATGTGGACGATCTCGAAGTCAATGATGAGATCCCTGACGAATCCGATTGGATCGGGACCATCCTTGGACTCGTGATCAGTCTTCAAAATCAGGTCGAGACCGGCCGATTGCTCATTTTCCCCTCCGACGAGGTGCTTGTTGTCACCGGAGAAGTCGACGACAAGGTCCTACGGAATTCGCTGAACGCCCAGATTGACGAAGCTGCCCTCACGATCGGTTTCGACGCCAACGCCGCCATACGCGTCCCAGAGGACGCGACGCCACCTCCGACACAGGAGGAGGTCGACGCCCTTCAGGAAGATCTCGACGAGCTGGTTCTCGATCAGGTCATCGAGTTTGAGACGCAGAGTGACGTCATCACCCCGGAAGGCATGGCCCTTCTCGACCAGATCTTGACCAAGCTCGAAAGCGCTCCGACCATCAGGGTTGAAATCTCAGGTCACGCCGATGCGCAGGGCACCGAGGAAGCAAACATGCAGCTTTCGGAGGATCGAACACTCGCCGTTCTCAACTACCTCGTCGCCAAAGGTCAATCACCCGATCGCTTCGATCTTCTATGGTTCGGTGAGACGCAACCGATTGCGTCAAACGACACCGAAGAGGGCAGAGCCAGGAACCGGAGAATCGAGTTCCGAGCTCTGCTTGAGGATGCAACACCATGAGCTATGTCGCGAGTCAAATCCTGCTGTTCATCATTGTGGCAGCCGTCTTCGGTTTCACGGTTGGCTGGGCGGCCCATTCCCGAAGGGGTGCTCGGCGCAAAGGACGAAGGAAGTTCTAGCCGGTACTTCTTGGATCAGCCATCACCTTGTCACGGTAGAGCGCCGTCTGCGTCAGAAAAAGTGCGACACCGATGACGGAGAGCGACCCAACAACATAGACCGGCACGATACCGTAGATGCCTGCGAGGATCCCCCCAAGTGCCGCTCCGGCTGGAAGCCCTGCCCATGCCAGCGTGCGTGACGCCGCGATGACCCTTCCCATCTGTTGGGGCGGAGCAAGCTTCTGACGCAAGGTCACCAGGGCCACGTTCACCCACGTCACTCCCGTGATCGCGATACCCGCAGGGATGACAGCAACCCAGCTGCGGAGGAGTACCACGGAAAAGAAGCCGACACCGAGGAGGAACAGCCCAAGCACATACATGGTTCCCAGGGGGAGTTTCCTCGCAACACGGCCCGCAAAACCGACACCAATCGAACCAATCGCAGCTTGGATGGCAATGAAGGAGCCGACGGCCAGACCCTCACGCGAAGCGACATCGGTGATGTTGTCGATACCGAGGATCTCTTGGGCGACGAAGAGCACAAGCAACGCTTCGAGCGGTTGAAACACAAAGTTCGTCATGGTTCCGCCGATCGTTCCCCATCGGAGTCGTCCGTCGGCGAACAACACTCGGAGCCCAACGGTGATCGCAGACCGAAACCGTTCCGTCGTGCGTGCAGCGATCGACTTGATGGGGCGTACCAATCGGAGGAAGAATGCCGAGACGATGAACGTTGCTGCGTTGAGCGTGAACGCGATCGTAAACCCCCCGCTCATGGTGACCGCAAGCCCTCCCACGAGGGGACCGGCTGAAAGAGCAAGGGTCCGTGCCAACCCAAGGCGCGTGTTCACTGTGATCAGATCCGCTTCGAGCAGGGATTGCGTCATGTACGACTGGAGTCCCGAATCGAACAGCACGGACATCGAACCGACCAGAAATGCGACTGCGAGGAGGCTGACGGCGGTCATGCGGACCGTCATGTCGGGTCCCGCAGGAGAGGCGACGAACGCCAAGAACCCGAACGCCACGGCTCGGACGAGGTCTGCACCGATCAGGGTCCGTCGGAGACGGCGACGACGGTCCAGGAACACGCCCGCAGCGAGTCCGAACAACAGCATCGGGAGGGTCTCGGCAAAAGCGGTCAACCCGAGAGCGAGGGCTTCACCCGTGATGGAGAGCATGAAGTAGGGGAGTGTGAAAAACGCGATGTAGTCGCCGAAAAGGGAGACGCTTTGCCCGGCGACCAGCGGTCCGATGTTCCGTCTGGCCCTGAGACTGGACGCGGGTTCTACGCCCCCGACCGAATAGAATGGTTCCACGGGCACGCATCGTAGTCGGGACAAGTGTCGCTGGCCGTGTCCGCCTGGCGTCGCTGGTGCGTTACCCTGCAGGTACACATGGCAGACATCCAAGACATCCCCCGGCTGGTCGGCGAGTTCACTCGTCTTGCAAAGGAATACCTCTTGCAAGAAACCGTCGAACCGGCGAAGAAGCTCGGCTATTTCGCAGGCATGTCCCTTGCCGCCGCCGCCATGTGGGTGGCGGCGCTGATCTTGCTCTCCGTGGCGGGACTGCGGGCGCTGGTGGGTGTCCTCCCCGACGGTGAGTACTGGCAATCACTCGCCTACGTCGGCTACGCAATCGTGCTCGTTGCGTTTTGCGCAGTCCTGGTCAAATTGGTTCCAACCCGAGGCGTCCACGACGGCCCACCCGCGCCGATATCTGAGGAGTCGCCGTGACCACCATCGATAGGTCTCAACTTGAAGCCAAGCTACGTGAGATTGAAGGTGTCGTCACCGACATCGAAGACGAGGCACGCTCGAGCGCCAAACTGGTGGCAGTTGCCGCCGGTGTTGCCGTCCTGGCGGTCGTGGTCCTGGTCGTGTGGCGATCACGGCGCTCCAAGATCCGTATCGAGGTCTACAAACAGTGATGCCCATCGCAACCGTGCGCTCGATGATTCGTCTCTCCATTCGACGTCGCTTTCATCCCCTCACCCGCATTGGATACAACGTCACAAAGAGCTCTTCAAGCGCGGGCCAGACCTATCTCGGGCTGTCCCTCATCGGTCTCGGCTGGTATCTCAAGGATTCCCAGAAGCGATCGCTCCTGTACGCGGTGAATGTTCGACGTGGCAAGGTTGTCAAGCTGAACGTCATGCGTGGTGAGACCTTGCTCGCAGAAACGACCGTGGCCAACTGATGGTCGCTCGGAACCGACAGCGCATAGTCAAGATCGTCATCTGGATTGTCGTTGCGATGATGACATTGACATTCGTTGCGGCGCTCCTGCCGAGCTTGACATGACCACACAACCGGTGACGGTGACACCAATGGTACGCCCCGCCATTGGGAGCTAGCTGTGCCAGCTCGACCCTTCAAAGCGGGAGAGTCATGCATCCTGTACGACCATCGGGGTCGGCAGCACCTTCTGTCGCTCGACCCCGACAAGCTGTTCCACTACGACCGAGGTGCGATTCCGCATGCCGCGATCATCGGAGTTCCCGATGGTTCGACCGTGACCTCGACCAAGGACTCCAAAGCCGTTGTGATGCGTCCTCGCCTCGCCGACTATGTGCTGAAGATGAAACGTGGAGCAGCGGTCATGTATCCGAAAGACTCGGGAGCACTCATCACCTGGGCCGACATCGAGCCGGGGAGTCGTGTCCTTGAGGCCGGGACTGGGTCAGGGGCACTCACGCTCGCCCTGTCGCGTGCGGTGGGTACGGATGGCCTGGTCGTCACGGTTGAACGGAGACACGATCATCAAACACACGCCAAACGCATCGTTGCGGGGTTCCGGGGGACGATGCCTGACAACATCGACTTCCGAGTGGGTGACGTCGAAGATGTCGTGGCAGATGTAGAACCCGATCGCGTCGTACTCGATCTCCCGGAGCCTTGGTCGGTCGTGGTGCCAGCAGCGATGCACCTCGCTGGCGGGGGCGTATTTGCGTCATACCTTCCAACAGTGCCCCAGGTACAACGCTTGCGTGATGCGATGGATCACACGGGCACGTTCATTGAGGTCGACACGTTCGAAATCCTGATGCGTTCGTGGAATGTGTCCGGTCGCAGTGTGCGGCCTGAGCATCGGATGGTCGGGCATACCGGGTTCATCACGGTGGGGCGGCGCCGGCTCTAGTGCTTGGTGGACACAGCACCAGCGCTGCTGACGGCGACATTGCCGTCGGTACGGTGGTCAGGTCCTACAATCGGCGCGACGATGTCACGTATGGCTATCGAGGAGGTCGCAGATGTCAGACAGCGGACGGTCTGAACGCAGTGCAGATATACGCGCGCTCGAAGCAGAGATCGACGCTCTGCGAGGACGACTCCAAGATGCACCGCGCCGGGTCAGATTGCTTGAAGACCGCTTGGTTGACGTGCGCAACCAGCTGGCCCAATCACAAGGCCAGAACGAGAAACTCAGTCTCGTTCTTCGCGAGACCCGTGAACAGCTGGCACTCCTTCGTGATGAGGTCGAGAAGCTCACGGCTCCTCCGAATCCGTTTGGGACCGTGCTCCAACTCAACGCCGACGGCACGGTCGACATCACCTCGTCAGGACGCAAGCTGCGGGTTGCGGTAGAACCAACCGTTGAGATCAAAGAGCTTGAGCCTGGCCAAGAGGTCATACTCAATGAGGCGTTCAACATCGTCGATGTTCGCGATTTTGAGGTCACGGGTGACGTGGCGACAGTCAAAGAGATTCTCGGTGAATCTCGCTTGGTCGTCATCGGCCGAGGAGATGAAGAGCGGGTGGTCACCCTTGGAGCCCCGGTCGCTGACCTGAAACTGCGTGCAGGAAATCACGTGCGGATCGACCCACGAACCGGTTTCGTGCTCGAACGGATCGAGCGTCCCGAAGTGGAGGAGCTCGTCCTTGAAGAAGTGCCTGACGTCACCTACTCCGATATTGGTGGCCTCGACGACCAGATCGAGGTCATCCGTGACGCCGTCGAGTTGCCATATCTTCACCGTGAGAGATTCGCGGCCTATGACCTGACACCTCCCAAGGGAGTGCTGCTGTACGGTCCTCCAGGATGTGGCAAGACCCTCATTGCCAAGGCGGTGGCGAACTCGCTTGCCAAGGCGGTCGCTGACTTCTCCGAGAACGAGAACATCGGTTCGTACTTCCTCAACGTCAAAGGGCCCGAGCTTCTCAACAAATATGTGGGGGAGACCGAGCGCCAGATTCGACTGATCTTCCAGAGGGCGAAAGAAAAGTCAGACGAAGGTGTACCGGTCATTGTGTTCTTCGACGAGATGGACTCGCTGTTCCGCACACGGGGCACCGGTGTGTCCTCAGATGTCGAGTCCACGATCGTTCCACAGCTCCTCAGCGAACTCGACGGAGTCGAATCCCTCAAGAACGTCATCGTGATCGGCGCGTCGAATCGAGAGGATCTGATCGATCCCGCCATTCTGCGCCCCGGCCGTCTTGACGTGAAGATCAAGATCGAACGACCGACCCGTGAATCTGCGAGACGGATCTTTGCGATCTACTTCGCTGAAGGCTTGCCATTCGATGCGACCGAGGTTGCCGAAGCCGGTTCAGTCGAGGCATTTGTCGATCATGTCGTCGACGCTGCTGTTGGGGCCATGTACGCCGAAAACAAGGAAAACCGTTTCCTTGAGGTGACCTATGCGAACGGCGATCGTGAGGAACTGTATTTCAAGGACTTTGCGTCGGGTGCCATGATCGAGAACATCGTCCGTCGGGCGAAGAAGGATGCGATCAAACGCGAGATCGAGGGCGGCACGACTGGTCTCAAAGCAGCAGACCTCCTCGCTGCGATCACGCAGGAGTTCAAGGAGCAGGAAGACCTACCGAATACGACCAACCCTGACGATTGGGCACGAATCTCGGGCAAGAAGGGCGAGCGGATCGTGTACGTTCGTACGCTCATCGAGGGCAATGGAGAGCAACGAGCAATCGAGACCGCATCGCCTGGGCAGTACCTCTAGCTCGTGGCCATTGAACCCATCATCGGGACCGAGGTCGAGTACGGCATAACCGTCACCAACAATGAATCCTTCAATCCGGTCACGGCATCAGCACTTGTCGTCAATGCATATGGCGGTGGGAGGGGCCGGATCCGGTGGTCCTACGACGATGAAACTCCCGGAAGAGATGCACGAGGCTTCAACGTTGGTATGCAGCCGATTGACGAAAATGACTCTGGATTGGTCAACGCGGTGCTGTTGAACGGTGCCAGGCTCTATGTCGATCATGCCCATCCGGAGTACTCGACACCCGAATGTTCCGACCCTCTTGAAGCCACACTGCACGACAAGGCAGGTGAGCTTGTGATGCACCAAGCAGCGGAAGCGGCCAACACACTGCTGCCCGAAGGACAGCGATTGCTGCTTTACAAGAACAACTCCGATGGGAAGGGCAATTCGTACGGTGCCCATGAGAACTATCTCGTTTCACGATCCGTCCCGTTCGGAGCGCTCGCCCAACACCTCACCGCGTTCTTCGTGACCCGCCAGATCCTCACCGGATCAGGGAAGGTTGGCTCGGAACACGGCCGTCCCGACGTGGGATTCCAGATATCGCAACGCGCCGATTTCTTTGAGGAGGAGATCGGGCTTGAGACCACCCTCAAGCGTCCCATCATCAACACTCGCGACGAACCCCATTCCGATGCCCAGAAGTACCGAAGACTCCATGTCATCATCGGGGACGCCACCCAATCTGAGATCCAGACCTTTGTCAAAGTCGGTGCCGCTTCTCTTGTTCTCATGGCCCTTGAGGATCAGGTGCTTGGTGATCCAATCCTGCTCGCCGATCCGGTCGGAGCGATCACGGCGATCAGCCACGACACGACGTTGCAGCAACCGGTGAAGCTCGCCGACGGAACCGAGGCGACAGCTCTCGAACTCCAGAGGCACTACTTTGACATCGCCGAGGAATACGTTGCCTCCCACGATTTGGCACCCGCCTACAAGCAGGTGATCGGTGAGTGGCGCAGTCTCCTCACCGACATCGCAGAAGGATACGAAGCGGTCGCGGACCGTTTGGATTGGGCAGCAAAGATGACCATGGTCGAGGGCTATCGTCGGAGGGATTCCCTTGCGTGGGACGATCCCAAGCTGCACCTGGTCGATCTCCAATTCCACGACATTGACCCCGATAAAGGTCTCTATCACCGCCTCGTGCAAGCAGGCCGGATGCGTCGTTTGTTCAGCGACGCCGAGGTCGTCGAGGCGACCCAGCATGCTCCCGAATCGACACGAGCGTATTTTCGTGGCGAGTGTCTCCGCCGCTACGGATCATCGGTTGTTGCAGCAAACTGGGATTCACTTGTATTCGACACGGGGGCATCGACTCTTGTCCGCCTCCCTATGATGGAACCACGAAAAGGAACACGAGATCTTGTCGACGACCTGTTCGCCGCAAGTCCAGACGCCGCAACGCTCATCCACAACATCGGAGGTAGCAATGACTGATCGGGAGAGGGCGCGGAAGCGCTCGGCAGACCAAACCGAAGATGTCACCCAAGACGCTGTCACCAATCGAGGTGAAGAGGTGGCAGAAAAGATTGACGATCTCCTCGACGAGATCGACACCGTCCTTGAAGAGAACGCCGCGGAGTTTGTCAAGAATTACGTCCAAAAGGGTGGACAGTGACCGAAGCGTTCCTCGGGCCGCTGCATCTTGGTGAACCAACTGCCGATGCTTCGTTCCTTTCGGTCCTCCAACGCCGAGGCGTCGACCCTCGGTGGGATACCGCCGATGCATCCGGCATCGCCGTTCCGGAGGCCACGACGGTTCTGGCTCTGACCTGGGCCGATGGAGTGGTGATTGCCGGCGACCGGCGGGCTACGGCGGGAAACCTGATCGCACATACGCGTGTGCGCAAGGTGTATGAAGCTGATCGCCACTCTGCCGTAGCGATTTCCGGTACGGCAGGCATGGCGGTCGAGCTCATCAAGCTGTTCCGAACGGAACTGGAACATTATGAGAAGATCGAGGGAGCGTCCTTGAGTCTTGAGGGAAAGGCAAACTTTCTTGCCAGGATGATTCGTGGCAACCTCTCCCTTGCCTTCCAAGGCCTCATCGTGATTCCGTTGTTCTGTGGATACGACACCAAGGAAGCCACGGGCCGGCTCTTTTCGTACGACGTGATCGGTGGGCGATACGACGAACTCGATTACGCCACGACGGGTTCGGGCGGGGCCGAGGCGCGGGCTTTTCTCAAGGGTGTGTGGCGTCGGGACCTGTCCAGGGACGAGGCACTCGCCGCATCCATCGAAGCACTCATTTCTGCCGCCGAGGAGGACTCAGCAACAGGTGGCCCCGATCTCAAGCGTGGGATCTATCCCAATGTTCTCGTGGTCACTGCCGACGGTGTCGAGGAGATCGATGACGAGACCCTCGCAGCCATGACTGCCCCGATCGTGGCGGATCGACCATGAGCATGCCGTTCTATGTTCCGCCGGAGCAGATGGTCAAAGACCGGGCAGATTTCGCACGCAAGGGGATCAGCCGGGGGAGACCCATCGTGGTCGTGCAACTCGACGACGGCATCCTGCTCATTGGAGAAAACCGCTCCCCATCACTCCGCAAGATCGGTGAGGTCTACGATCGCATTGCCTTTGCCGGTGTCGGTCGGTTCAACGAATTCGAAACCCTCCGTGTCGCAGGCATTCGATACGCCGATCTCAAAGGCTTCTCATATTCCCGCGAAGATGTCACCGGCAAAGGACTTGCGAATGCATACTCCCAAACACTCGGGCAGGTCTTCAGCCACGAGATCAAGCCGTACGAAGTGGACATCATCGTTGCCGAGCTTGGAGAGACCAGGGCTGACGACAGCATCTTCCGCATCCAATTCGATGGGACACTCCGTGACGCTGAGGGGTTCGCAGTCCTCGGCGCTTACGTTGACGAGATCAGCGCTGCGCTCGAAGGAGCCCTCGGTGAGGGAACCACGCTTGAGCAGGCCATTGCCCTTTCATGCGCGGCGATCGAAGAGGCAGGGGGCGAACCGATTGAAGCCCACGACTGGGAGATCGCTCTTCTCGACCGAACCGCTGGCAGAAGGACCTTCCGCAGACTCACCACCGACGAGATCACATCCGCCCGTTCCTAGCGGCCCGACGTCCGATGTTTTCATTCGCCCCTTCTTAACGGTCATCGGTCATCAGTCATCGGTCATCGGATATCGCTCCTCTGACGTCAGACTTCGTCTCTCAACGGGTACGCTGACACCGTGCAGAGACGAATCTTTGGGCTTGAGAATGAGTACGGCGTCACGTGTGTGTTGCGCGGGCAACGACGCCTCTCACCCGATGAGGTCGCCCGATACCTTTTTCGGAGAGTTGTGAGTTGGGGTCGGTCGTCGAACGTCTTCCTTGAAAACGGAGCACGGCTCTACCTTGATGTCGGCAGCCATCCCGAGTACGCGACCCCAGAATGCGACAGCCTCTATGACTTGGTGGCCCACGACCGGGCGGGTGAGCGCATTCTGGAGGGACTCGTTGAATCTGCAGAGAGGAGGCTCGCCGAAGAAGGAATACGAGGCGACATCTATCTGTACCGGAACAACACCGACTCTGCAGGCAATTCCTATGGCTGCCATGAGAACTATTTGATCAGACGACACGCCGATTTCCAGCGCACCATCGACACCCTTGTTCCGTTTTTCGTGACCCGCCAGATCTGGGCTGGAGCAGGCAAGCTGCTCGGGACGGCGCGAGGGACGATCTATTCGCTTGCCCAACGCGCCGAACACATTTGGGAGGGTTCCTCATCAGCGACAACTCGCAGTCGGCCCATCATCAACACGCGAGACGAACCGCATGCCGACGCAGAGCGATACCGCAGACTGCACGTCATCGCTGGCGATTCGAACATGTCCGAATACGCGACCTATGCCAAGATGGGTTCCACGATCGCCCTTCTCCAGATGCTCGAAGACGAGGTCGTCTTTCGCGACCTGACCCTTGAAAACCCGATCCGGGCGATCCGTGAGATAAGCCACGACATGACCTGTCGGCGGAAGGTCCGACTCGCCAACGGCCGTGAACTCAGCGCACTCGACATCCAATGGGAATACCTTGAGCGTGTCATGCGCTACACCCGGACGACCGGGGTTTCGCCCGAGATCGAACGAGCGGTGAGCATGTGGGAACATCTGCTGACGGGGCTTGAGAAGGACCCGATGACGCTCAATCGTGAGGTTGACTGGGTTGCGAAGTATCACCTCATGGAGCGCTACCAACAGCGGCACAAACTCGCGTTGTCCTCATCGCGTCTTGCTCTCATCGATCTCAATTATCACGACGTCAATCGAGATCGAGGTCTGTTCTACAAGATGGAGAAGGCGGGACTGGTTGACCGGATCGTGACTGACGAGGATGTGACCCGAGCCATGGTCGAGCCGCCCCAGACAACTCGGGCGCGACTGCGCGGTGCCTTCATCCGAGCTGCAAAGGAGAAGCGTCGGGACTTCACCGTTGACTGGGTGCACCTCAAACTCAACGATCAGGCCCAACGTACCGTGCTGTGTAAGGATCCGTTCAAGGCATACGACGAGCGAGTCGATCGGCTGATCGGGAGTCTGTAATCCGGCAGGCGGAATCGGTAGTCTCTCTTTCATGCAGCGCGTCATTGAACGGATCCTGAATCTTCTCGCGTTCCTCTTGACGGCTGGTCGTCCGGTGACGGCGAACGAGATCAGGAACACCGTGGCGGGGTACGACCAGGAGACCGATGATGCGTTTCGCCGCACCTTTGAGCGGGATAAGGACCTTCTCCGCTCACTTGGCGTGCCGCTCACGATGAGCGCCGTCGATATCTGGGAGGTTGAGGACGGCTATGTGATTCCGCCCGATGAATACGCCATCGACGATCCCGGGCTCACCGAAGATGAACGCTCAGCGTTGCTCATTGCCGCACAAGCAGTGCAATTCGCGGGTCAATCAACTGCGCTGTCTGCAATCTTCAAGCTTGGTGGAGCGTCTCCGGTGCTTGACGCTCCGAATGTGGCAGCCGACCTCGGTCACAATCTCGAAGTACTTGGACTTCTCTTCGATGGTGTCTCGTCTCGCACGCTTCTCGCGTTCGACTACACGGGAACCGCGCGGCTCACCACTCCGTACGCACTCGCTCACCGCCTCGGGCATTGGTATCTTGCGGCGCCCGAAGTCGGGGATCAGACAACGGTCAAGGCGTTCCGGGTCGATCGTATGGAGAATCCAACGCTCGTTGGCGAGCCGTCTGCCTTCACAAGACCGAAAGACTTCGACGCTGCGGACGTGATCCCAAGCAGCGGCCAGGACAGCGAAGCAACGTCTTTCGCCGTGGTCGAATTCGACAACGAGGTCGCTCAGATCGCGGCGAGGCAGGTCCGCGACGCCCAAGTGATCAGTCATAGTGATACGACAACCACCCTGCAACTACCGGTTCGTGTTGAGCAGGCATTCATCGGTTGGGTGCTCGGTTTCGACGAAAAGGCCGTCGTTGTGGAGCCACAGGAGCTTCGGGACCGTCTCATCGCACACATACGAGCCTCGGCATGAGCGATCGGACCGCAAACCGTATTGCGAGAATCCTCGCGATGATCCCCTACGTTGTCGAACATGAGGTTGTGACAATCGACGAGCTGAGAGAACGTTTCGGATACGCTGACCGAAAGGATGTCGTCAAGGACCTACAGCTTGTGTTTCTCACCGGCCTTCCCGGATACGGCCCTGGAGAATTGATCGACGTCGACATCTTCGACGACGAGGTGACGATTGATTCAGCAGACTACTTCTCCCGACCCATGAGGCTCACACCTGCTGAGGCACTCGGACTTCTCGCCGCAGGCTCGACGTTTCTTGCGTCACACCAGGCGCCCCCTGCGCTGGCAAGCGCCATGGACAAGCTCTCGGCAGCCGTCGGGGCTGACGCCACCGACGCTGTGCTCTTCGATATCGAAGCACCCGATGCGGTATCGGCGCTCAGAGAGGCCATTGACAGCAACCGCCTGGTACAGATTGGGTACGTGGGCATGGCAAAGAACGAGCGGTCCGAGCGGGTCGTGGAGGGTGAGTCCGTATTCTTCAATCTCGGAAACTGGTACTTCTCCGGCTTCTGTCGTCACGCAGGGGCAGAACGACTCTTCCGTGTTGATCGCATCGACGACGTCGTCGTCCTTGACGAGCTCTACGAACCCTCGGTCGCCGATGCATCATCGATCGTGCGCTATGAACCGACACCTGAGGACCATGTGGTGACCTTCACGCTCGGTCCAGCATCACGTTGGGTGAGTGAGTACTACCCGGGCGAAACCGAGTCGCTCGAGTCTGGCGAGACACGCTTCACGATGCGGGTCAGCGATCCGATTGTGGCAGCGAGGCTGCTGCTTCGCCTTGGCAGTGACGCCAAGCTGGAGACCGGGGAGACGGTGGCGACGGCACTTCACGATCTGAGAGGTCGGATCGCTTCACGCTATGCCTGAAGCCGAGGGCCCAATCCGATGAGCCGGGACAAGGAATCGTGACCCGACGGGGTGCCATTCGTCGGTCCCCCGGAGTGACTATGTAGGGAATAGTCCTTTACCGAAGCTCGCTCCTGCCGATGTCACAGAGAGGCTGGCACACGGAGTTAGGCGCCATGACAACCATCAAGACAACCTGCGAATATTGCGGAGAGGTTCATCTCGGAACCTCCGACATCTCACTCGAACTGCGTGGGGACGGCACCGAGGGCAGCTATCGATTCGTGTGTCCGGAGTGCTTGACGATCCAGCGGCGTCCTGCAACGAAACGAGTGACAAGCATCCTTCTTGCGACCGGCGTCTCCTACGAGATTTCCATCTCCAAGACTGGACCGATCACTTCTTCAGAAGTCGACCGCTTCATCGCCCTGCTTGATACCGAGGATTGGTTTTCCCGGCTGGTCTCGGCGGGAGAGTCGACAGAAAGCCGCTAACGGAGTCTGTTGTTCCTAGCATCGCTCTCGATGCAGGCTCATGAACACATCAGGCAGTTTCTCGCGGATCTCCCGTTCGATCCTGATCCGTTCCAGATCAGCGCTCTGCGTTCTCTCGCGGAGGGCAGGTCGGTTGTCGTTACCGCTCCGACGGGCGCAGGGAAGACGGTCATCGCCGAGGGAGCCATTGCAGCAGTGGTGCCGACCGGGAGACGAGCGTTCTACACAACCCCGATCAAAGCACTGTCGAACCAGAAATTTTCGGATCTCCGCCTGGCATACGGGGATGATTCCGTTGGCCTGTTGACGGGTGACAACGTCATCAATGGGGACGCTCCGATCGTCGTCATGACAACCGAAGTCCTGAGAAACATGATCTATGAGGGATCACGGGCGCTCGACACCCTCGGCGTCGTCATTCTCGACGAAGTGCACTATCTGGCTGACCGCAGCCGTGGATCGGTATGGGAGGAAGTGATCATTCATCTGTCCCAAGCGGTTCCGCTCGTGTGCCTCTCGGCAACCATCGCCAACCCTGACGAATTCACCGATTGGATTCGAGCGCGTCGCGGCCCAACCGACCTGGTTGTGGAACGGATCCGACCGGTGCCCCTCACCACCATGTTCATGTGGCGGGACCGGTACGAGGGTGGATCTTCGGTCATGATGCCAATGTTCGGAAGAGATGGACGTCCCAACACAACCATCACAAGAATGATGCAATCCTCCAAGACACGACACCGCAGGCTGAGCACACCTCGGAGAACCGATGTCGTCGAACACCTCGCGTCACACGGTCTTCTCCCCGTGATCTACTTCCTCTTTTCGCGCAAAGGATGTGACCAGACGGCACAGCAGATCGCTCATTCCTCCCTGCAGCTGACAACGGCCGATGAACGAGTAGAGATCAGGGCCACCGTTGAGCGAAGGACAGCCCACGTCGGCGAGCAGGACCTCGCGGTGCTTGGGTATGCGAGTTGGCTTTCGGTATTGGAACGAGGCGCGGCAGCCCACCACGCAGGTCTGGTCCCAGCCTTCAAGGAGACCATCGAGGAATTGTTCCTTCGCGGCTTGGTCAAGGTCGTTGCCGCGACCGAAACCCTTGCCCTTGGTATCAACATGCCGGCGCGCACCGTCGTGCTCGATTCGTTGAGCAAGTTCACCGGCGAAGGGCACGAACTGCTCCAGCCGAGTGACTTCACCCAATTGACGGGCCGGGCAGGCCGGAGAGGGATAGACACCGAAGGGACCGCCGTCGTGCTCTACAGCCCATATGTCCCTTTTGATCGGGCGACCGGTATCGCCGGTTCAGGATCGAATCCGTTGCGTTCATCGTTCTCCCCGACGTACAACATGGCAGTCAATCTGATTGCGCGCTATAGCGAAACCGCCGCGACGGAGTTACTTGCAGCTTCGTTCGCCAACTTCGCACGCGGAGCACGCAACGACCAGCTCGCAGAGAATCTGCTCGAGCGTCAATCGGATCTTGCAACCTTCCGTGAGGCCGCTGCATGCGACCGTGGTGATATCTGGGAGTTTTACGACGGCTCAACCCGTCCGGAGACACCAATCCTGGATCGCCATTCACTTCAGCCCGGGGCCGTGATCTCGTTTGCATCAGAGACGTTTCTGCTCGCAAACCGGTCGTGGGGTGGGGGGCACCCGAAGCTTGAGTTCATCGACGAAACCGGGCGCAGGCCGGCCATGCGTTCTGCAGATCTACCGCGTTCGGCGGTGCTGGTCGGGTTCTTTGCGATGCCACGACCGGTACGAGTCTCTGACCCAGCGTATCGAACCGAGGTGGCGGGCATGCTTGAAGCGTATGTCCCGGAAGGAGAACCTCGTCCACTCTTCCTTGGCGCAGATGCAAACGACATTGCTTCCTGTCCGGATCTCGACATGCACATCGCTTGGGCAGATCGGGCTCGCCGCGTCCAGCGTGAGATCGAACGTCTTGAACGTCGGATGGCCCGCACCGAGCCAGACGACATTGTCAGCCGTTTCACCGGATTGCGCAACGTGCTGGCCGAGATGGGATATGTCGATGGCTGGCATCTCACTGATCGCGGCAGGTCGCTGCGCAGGCTCTACAACGAATTGGATCTGCTGCTCGCTGAAACGATCCGAAGCGGTGTCCTTGATGACCTGGAGCCGCCGGAGTTCGCCGCAGCCGTGAGTCTCTTCACATTCGAAACACGCGGTGGGGATGTTGCGCCGATCCAACACGCAGCGTTCATCCAACCGGTCGTCGAACGGGTGGAAGCGCTCCACGACACGATCATCTCCATCGAGAACACCCATGGGCTCGACGAACAACGTCGAATCGATGTGGGCTTCGTGGACGTCATCCACGGTTGGGCCTCCGGCCACGATCTCGACGAGATCTTTGACGACGACGATGTGAGGGCCGGAGACTTCGTCCGTGCAAGCCGACAGTTGCTCGATCTGCTCAGACAGATCCGGGATGGCTTCGATGCACACCGACAGGTCGCTTCGATGTCGATTCACGCGATTGATCGGGGCATCGTCGAAGTCGGCGGCTTCGGATGATTCGGTGGTTTGCCGTCATCAACCCCACGGCTGGGCGTCGTGGTCTGCCCGTTGCGCATCTGAGGGAAATCGCCGATCGGTACGAGCTCGACGTGACCTTTGTCGCTTCGTCTTCGATTGCCGACGCGGTGAAGGCAGTGACCCGTGCGGTGGCCGACGGTTTCACCCATTTCGTCTCCGTGGGTGGTGACGGAACCGCACATGTTCTCATCAACACCCTGTTGCCTCTGCAGGGTTCACAACGGTTCGCACTCGCCGTGGTCGCCTCGGGGTCAGGGAGCGATCTGGTCCGCACGTTCGGACACAGCCGAAGCATCGAGGAGGCCTTCCAGAGACTGATCTTTCCCGATCGGTACCCCATTGACGTCGGGGTGATCGTGCTCGACGAGCAGCGTACCTACTTCCTCAATGCGGCAAATGTTGGGGTGGCAGCCGCGTCCGCCGCGGTGGCGGTACACCTTCCACGGTTTCTCGGCGGGCTTCGCTACATCATCGCATTCTGGATTGCACTGGCGCGATATCGCTCCCGTGCCGTGACCGTCACGGTCGACCGACATCAGTTCCGCGGACGGGCGATCAATGTGGTCGTGGCCAACGGACAGTTCTTCGGCGGAGGCATGAACATCGCTGCTCGAGCATCAATGGCGGACGGACTCTTCGATATTCAGGTGTTCATGGGTCCCAAACGGCAGGCCTTCACGGTCATGCCTCGGGTGCTGCGCGGCACCCACTTGACGCATCACTCCGTTCAGCGCTACGTCGGGAAGGAGATTGCGGTGTCGGGAAAAGCGGACGTTCTCGTCGAAGCCGACGGAGAACTCATCGGTCGCGGTGGTCCCACGATCAACGTTTTGCCTCGTGCGATCGATCTTGTCATTTGAACGACGTTGACCTCCCCCCAGAACTGGGTATGCTGCGCGCCGTCGAATCGAAACCGAGAGGCAAATGACCGACGAACTGCCAGACGATATGTCAGAAGAGATGTCAGACGATCTACCAGATGATCTGCCGGACGACCTGGATCTTGACGACATTGACGACATCGACGACATCGACGAGATCGAGGTCGACCCACTCGACGATGAGTCGGTTGACGATGAGGACGTCGACAACGAGTCGGTCGTCGATGACGATGATGATGACGACGATGATGATGAAGCGCTCGACGAGCTTGAGGCTGAAGAGCGCGAGATGTTGACCGAGGATGAAAGCGTCGAGGTCCTCGTGGTCGATGAGGCTGCCGAGATGCGGGCCATCCGACGTGCAGAGATATCTCTCGAAGATGAAAGCGTCGATGGCGCGAGATCGGGTGAATTCGTCTGTACGAGCTGCTTCCTCGTCAAACGCAATGCCCAGATGGCGAACCGTCGCAAGAAGATCTGCTTCGACTGCGCATCCTGACCGGTCGCGGTCCCGCTCAAGAAGGGGCGGAACCACACCGATGATCAAGACATGCAAGACTTCGGTATGAGCGTCCTCGTCATCGTCCCCACCTACAACGAGCGTGACAACATCACGCCGATAGCACAGGCCGTTCGTTCCCTCGGATATGCCCTCCTCATCGTCGATGACGGGTCACCCGACGGAACCGGCGCTGTCGCCGATCAGCTTGCCGCCACTGACGAGAACATCCATGTACTGCATCGAAGCGAGAAACAGGGCCTCGGACCAGCCTACGCTGCCGGATTCCAGCGGGGTCTCGAACTTGGCGCTGAGATCCTCTGTGAGATGGATGCAGATTTCTCCCATAACCCCGCTGACCTGCCACGGCTCGTTTCGGCGATCAAAGCAGGGGCTGACCTCGCGATCGGCTCACGATATGTTCCGGGTGGTGGAACGGTTGGGTGGCCCTGGCACCGACGCTTTCTTTCCCGAGCCGGAAACGTCTATGCGGCCATGATGCTCGGTATCGCGGTCAAGGACTCGACCGCAGGATTCCGGGCGTTTCGCGACACGACGATCAGAAAAGTTGAACCGTCCCGGTGTGAAGCCTCCGGTTATGGATTCCAAATCGAGATGGCGTGGAAGACGGAGACAGCCGGTCTTGACATCGTCGAAGTGCCAATCACTTTCAAGGATCGCGTCGTGGGGGAATCCAAGATGGATCGACGGATCGCTGTCGAAGCGATTCTTCTGATCACACGATGGGGATTCAGGCGACTGTTCCGTCGTAGCCGCTCCGCGTGACGGCTGGCCCCCACCGCCGATTGTCTTCTGACAATCCACAGCCCGCAGTACGCTCGCTTGATGCAGGTCACCGTCCGAAAAGCCAGCCACGCCGACATCGAAGTACTGGTCGACCTCTATGAAGCCATGGAGGCCGAACAGGTTTCCCGGAAACCCATCTGGGCCCTGATCGACGGTTTGGACAAACCGTTCCGTGAAACCCTGTCCCAGATGATCAGCAGCGACGACGTCTGGTTGCACGTCGGCGAGATCGATGGGGCACCGGTTGGGTTCATCTCGGCATCAGTCCGTGGCACACTCAGTCGTTCGCACGGACTCCGAATCGGGACCATTGACCTCATATACACGGACCCCGATGCACGCGGCGTCGGGGTCGGTGACCACATGCTTGAGGATGTGCTCGCCGATCTCAGAGAGATGGGTATCACCCATTTCGATGCCCCCGTGGGACCAGGTCAGCGTCTCACCAAGAACTTCTTCGAAGGACACGAGTTCGCAGCCCGGTCACTCGTCATGCATCACTCCGACGATCCCGAAACTGTGAGGAGCGATGTCGAGCCCACTTGACCCCTCGGATGCCGTCGATCTCCTCGTCGAGATGATCCAGAACGCCTGCGTCAACACCGGTGACCCCGACTCAGGGGGTGAAATCCGCTCAGTGCGGACCATCCAACGGTACCTCGGCGAAGAGGGAACAATCGTTGAACCACGGCCCGGGCGCGCCTCAGTCATCTACCGGATCCCTGGTACCGATCCTGATGCACCGGTGCTCCTCCTGATCCCGCACCTCGACGTTGTCCCTGCCAAGGCGAGTGATTGGCGCTATGACCCGTTCGGAGGTGTGCGCACAGATGGCTATGTGTGGGGCCGGGGTGCCGTTGACATGCTCAACGTCACAGCCGCAATGGTTGTGGTCTTTCGGGCAATCCGTGACGGTTTGCTTCATCCACCGCGGGGCGACGTGATCCTGGCTGCCGTCGCCGATGAGGAAGGAGGTGGAGCGTACGGCGCAATCAACCTCGTGGAAAACCATTGGCCACTGGTGGCATGCGACTACGTTCTCACCGAAGTTGCCGGTCCACGCATTGGTTTGCCTGGTGCGCAAGTCATTCCGGTGACCGTCGCTGAAAAGGGACCGGCGTGGAGACACGTGACCAGCCGTGGTATCGCAGGTCACGGGAGTCAGCCCTACCTCCGATCAAACGCCGTTCTCACCATTTCGGAGGTCTTTCATCGTATCGGTTCACAGGCTCAGCCGGTGGTGATCACCGATGAGTGGATGCGCAGTGTCAAGTATCTCCCAGTCTCAGACGATTTGGCCCAACGGCTGATGGACGCGAACACACTGGATGCAGCGATCGACGAAATCGCGACAACCGACAGCACGCTTGCTCGCTGGATCCACGCCTGCACCCATCTCACCTTCTCACCCAACACGATTTCGGGCGGGGGGAAGATAAATGTTGTTCCGGACTGGGGAGAAGGGGACATCGACATTCGGCTTCTCCCTGGCCAGGATGCCTCCGATATCGACGATCACCTACGCAAGATCCTCGGTCCTGATCTCTACGAACAGATTGAAGTCGAACCTGTTCTCGAAATGGAAGCCAACGGATCTCGCCCTGAAGGCCCACTGTGGGAAGCAATGGCCGACGCGTCTGAGATTCACACCGGTATCCGCGACCTGGCACCCACGATGACCCCCGTAACAACCGACGCTCGGTTCTTTCGCGCCAAAGGTATTCCAGCGTACGGTGTCGGGCTGTTCGATACCTCGACAACGTTCGCCGAGATGCTTGCCATGTTCCATGGCGTCGATGAACGTGTTTCCGAACGAAGCGTGGAACTGACAACAGAATTTCTCGCTACGGTGATTGAACGGTTCGGGGAGCGGCTGCCCGGGAGATAATGGTTTGATGACAGACGAACACACAACGCACGAAACATCGTCCTCCCGTCTTGACGCTCTTGAGCGTGAACTCGACCAGGCCGACCCCGCTGATGCTCCTGCGATCGCCGAAGAGATCGCAGCCATTCTTTCTGACGCACTCGACGCCACGGAGGCAGGAGATCCAACAACCGGAGGTCCAGACACAGCAGATCCCGCAGTTCAGAACAACGGAGGGTCGCAGTCCTGACCAGACGCAGGCTCGACACCGAGATGGTGCGCCGCAAGCTGGTCGAGAGCCGCAGTGAGGCACAGCGCGCGATCGATGCTGGCCTCGTTCGTGTCGGTACCAATCCCGAGCCGAAGGCATCGACCCTCGTCGCGCCGGACGAACCCGTCCACGTCACCGCGGGACCGGATCGGTTCGTCAGCAGGGCCGGACACAAGCTTGCCGCCGCCCTCAAGGCGTTCCCGATCGATGTCAAGGGGGCACGGGCCGTCGACGTCGGTGCATCAACCGGGGGTTTCACCGATTGCCTCCTCCAATCGGGTGCAGCCAGCGTGGTTGCCATTGATGTCGGATACGGACAGATGCACTGGCGTATTCGACAGGATCCAAGGGTCAAGGTGGTGGAGCGCACGAATGTCCGTACGGTCCAACCGAACCAGTTCGGCGCACCGTTCGACGTCGTGGTCGCCGATCTCTCCTTCATTTCTCTGCGTACCGTTGCCAAGCAGCTTGCAGCGTTTGGGACGGAGACATCAAACTGGATACTCCTCGTCAAACCTCAGTTCGAAGCCGGTCGAGGTGCGGTCGGAAAAGGAGGCGTCGTGCGGGATCGAGATGTACGACATGACACTGTCATGAACGTGGTCGAGGAACTGGAAGGTCACGGACTCGGGCTTCACGGTCTGATCGCGTCTCCGATCACCGGCACCACTGGCAACGTCGAGTACGTAGCATGGTTTACCAGCGGGCCAGCAACCGCGTCGGTGAACACGTTGTTGGCAAGCATCGAGGAACCAGGACAATGAACCGGATCTTGACGGTCGTACGTGGACACAAGAACGAGGCCATGGCCACAGCCTCCCGGTTCATCGCTGCATGTGTTGAAGCCGGTATGCAGGCTGGACCCGACGTTGCAGACGCAGAGGTCATCGTGGCCATCGGTGGTGATGGGACCGTGCTCGGAGCTGCCGCCCAAGCAATCGAGCGCAGCCTTCCCGTATGTGGCATCAATGTCGGACGGGTCGGATACCTCGCCGAATTCGAACCGTCAGAGATTTCGGAGTTGGTGACCGCTCTCAGGACGGACTCGTTCTCTTTCGATGAACGTGCAACCGTCGGGGTGACCGTCGGAGAAACCACCTCGTACGCCGTGAACGACATCGTCGTCGAGAAGGTCATGTCGCAACGGATCATCGAGATCGCCGTGCGGATCAACGGTGAACCGCTGGCGACCTACCGCGCAGATGGCATCATCGCAGCGACCCCTCTCGGATCAACGGCGTACAGCCTGTCCGCTGGAGGTCCGATCGTATCGCCCGAACTCAATGCTCTCGTCCTCACACCCGTGGCTCCCCACAGTCTTTTGTCGCGCTCAATCGTTCTCGCGCCCGATGCTGAGGTCGAGCTCACCCTCAAAGGAGAACGCCCGGGTTCCATCAATGTCGACGGGCGACATGTCATGCAAGTGGCACCTGGAACACCGATCCACATCAAGAGAGGGCAGCCAAACGTACAGTTCCTGAGCCTCGGACAACACCCGTTTCCACAAGCCGTCCGTGAACAATTCGGTCTGGACCATGCTTGAAGAATTGGCCGTCAGCAATCTCGGTCTGATCGAATCGGCATCTGTTGCGTTCGGTCCCGGACTCACCGTCGTCACCGGTGAAACGGGTACCGGAAAGACCCTGATGCTCGGTGCACTCAGGCTCCTCAAGGGAGAGAACGCACCCAAAGGTCTCGTGGGACCTCATGGCAACACCCTTGACGTATCGGCAATGATTTCGCTCGACACGGGTGAGACGGTGATACGCCGCACGGTCTCGGCTACCCGTTCCAAGGCGTACCTTGATGGGGCAATCGTCACAGCCTCGACACTTGCCCAAGCCATGGGCGACGAGATTGCCATCGTCGGTCAACACGATCAGCACACCATCACCTCTGTGGCAGGGATTCGTCGCCTCGTCGACCGCTGTCTCGATGACGCCGGCCTGGCAGCATTGGAACGCTACGACGGGTCGTGGGCCACGCATGCACAGACAACCGCTGAAGCTGAATCGCTCGGTGGAGACCTTCGTGCACTGGAACGAGAAGCAGAGATGCTGTCGTTCCAAATCAGTGAGATCGATGATGCCGGTTTCCATGTCGGTGAAGAGGCCGACCTTCGCTCAAGTGCCGCAAAACTGCGGAGTGCCGAGGAACTTGCGTCCGAGATCAGCAGGGCCATGAACGAACTCGGCGATGAAGGGGTCCAGGCACGCCTCGAAACCGCTCTCCGCTCGATCCGCCGAGCGAACGCCATCGATCCGAGTCTTGATGCATCAGCGGCCCAGGGAGACGCGGCGATGGATCTCATCGGCGACCTGCTTGCCGATCTTGTACGGTATTCGGACGATCTCACATCTGATGCCGACGGGCTGGCACAGACCGAAGATCGCCTTGCTCTGCTTGGCTCCTTGAAACGCAAGTACGGCGACACCGTCGAAGACATCCTGACCTTTCGCAAGGAAGCCGATACCCGCGCCCGCGCCCTGACCACGCTGCTCTCATCGGCCGCCGATATCGAGACCAGGCTTGCTGCGACGTTTGCCGATGTGGTCGCGGCAGGCGCTGAACTTGCCGAGGCACGCAAAGTCGCTGGTGAGCGTTTGGCATCGGAAGCGGTGGCACATCTCATCGATCTCGGCTTCACCGATCCGATCGTCTCGATCAGTGTCGAGGACGCGGATCCAACCCACGCCGGAGCTGATGTTGTCGTGCTGCAGTTTGCCTCGGATGCATCCTTGCCACCGGCACCGGCAAGCGCGGTTGCCTCGGGTGGCGAACTCAGCAGGCTGGTGCTCGCACTCACGCTCGCGGCCGGTGGAGCCGATGCCGGGATCGTTGCGTTCGACGAGATCGATGCAGGGATCGGCGGAACAACCGCCCTCGCCATGGGGAGAAAACTCGCGACCCTCGCCGAGAGTCGACAGGTCATCTGTGTCACCCACCTTCCCCAAGTTGCAGCACATGGCGACGCACACCTTGTGGTGACGCGCAAAGGGACCGTTACCAGCGTTTCGCCGGTCGAGGGGAACGCCAGAGTGAGTGAGATTGCCAGGATGCTCGCCGGACTTGGCAGTTCCGATGTTGGGCAACAGCACGCTGCGGAACTGCTTGCACTCGCAAAACGGTGCTGATCGACACCTCGCTGGTATCATCACATCTTCCGAGCTGGAGGACTGTGTGGCCAAGCACGTGTTCGTGACCGGCGGGGTGACCTCAAGCCTTGGGAAGGGCATCACCTCGGCGTCGCTCGGTCGACTCCTCAAGGCCCGCGGTTATCGTGTCGTTCTCCAAAAGCTCGATCCCTACATCAACGTTGACCCCGGCACGATGAACCCCTTCGAACACGGTGAGGTCTACGTCACCGACGACGGGGGAGAGACGGATCTCGATCTCGGACATTACGAGCGCTTCGTCGGCGAGAGCCTCTCTCAGGATTCCAATGTGACAACGGGGGCGATCTACCAGTCGGTCATCAGCAAGGAACGTCGTGGTGACTATCTCGGAGCCACCGTCCAGGTGATTCCTCACATCACCAACGAGATCAAGGCACGTGTCCGAAAACTCGGTCAGCGTGACGATGTTGACATCGTGATCACCGAGGTCGGCGGAACGGTGGGCGACATCGAGAGCCTCCCCTTTCTTGAGGCCATTCGCCAGATTCGCAACGACATTGGCCATGACAACACCTGCTACATCCATGTCACATTGGTACCGTTCCTCGCCACCTCAGACGAGCTGAAGACGAAACCTACTCAGCACTCCGTTGCGGAACTTCGCTCTCGCGGAATACTCCCTGAGATCATCGTTCTGCGATCCGATCGGCCCGTCGACGATGCCGCACGACGCAAGATCAGCCTGTTCTGCGACGTGGCGCCCGATGCTGTCATCAACCTCGTCGACGAGGAGAACATCTATGGCGTGCCTCTCACGCTTCACGAGGCCGGAATCGATGAGGTCGTCTGTCGGGAACTGCGCCTCGAGGCACCCGAATCAGATCTGACCGACTGGCGCCAGATGGTCAACGCCATGTCTGAAGCAACCGATGAGGTCACGATCGGCATTGTCGGCAAGTACATCGATCTTCCCGATGCCTACCTTTCGGTGGTGGAGTCCCTGCGCCATGCAGGCCCCAGCGCCGGTGTGCAGCCCGTGATCAAGTGGATATCGGCAGACTCTGTTGACGGATTGCTTGCTGAGAGTTACCTATCAGACCTCGACGGCATCCTCGTTCCCGGGGGCTTCGGCTATCGAGGCGTCGAAGGCAAGATCCAGGCCATTCGATATGCACGTGAGAACCGGATTCCGTTTCTCGGATTGTGCCTTGGACTCCAATCTGCCGTCATCGAATATGCCCGCAATGTGCTCGGCTTGTCGAACGCAAACTCAACTGAATTCGACCCGATGACACCGGACCCCGTCATCGACCTCATGGAGACGCAAAAGGATCTGGAAAACAAAGGGGGCACGATGCGCCTCGGGTTGTATCCCGCAAAACTACGCGAAGGGTCCCTCGCACGGAAGCTGTACGGCAAAGAGGTCGTCTACGAACGCCACAGACATCGCTGGGAAGTCAACAACGCGTATCGCAAACAACTCGAGGGTGCTGGTCTCATGATGTCTGGAGTTTCGCCAGACGAGCGGCTCGTCGAGTTCATCGAGTTGCCGTCACACCCCTATTTCATCGCAACCCAGGCCCATCCAGAACTCATATCACGACCTGACCGACCCCATCCCTTGTTCACCGGATTCCTGTCGGCGGCCGCCACCCCCGCACGGCCCGCGGATGCCGAAACGGACGCGAAGGTGGCTTCGGATACGGCGTGAGTGACCCGCATCACTTCGAGGTCACCGATGTCGTCCATGTGGGTGACTTCGGGTTCTTGGGAATCGAACGCCGTACGCTCCAGACTCCTACTGGTGATACGGTCGAGCGCATCGTCGTCACCCATCCCGGGGCGATCGCCGTCGTTGCGATGGCGGGAGACAACGTCGTGCTCATCGAGCAGTATCGAGTTGCCGCAAACAAGGTGATTCGGGAGATTCCTGCTGGCAAGTTGGATCCAACCGACACCAACTTGCAAGAAGCCGCCGAACGTGAACTGCTTGAGGAGACGGGATACCGTGCGGCGACCTGGAGGAAGCTCACCACGATGTGGACCGCTGTCGGGTTCTCCAACGAGCAGATCACGATTTTCCTCGCGACCGATCTGAGTGCGGGAACCCGAAACCCAGAGGGTGCCGAGGAGCACGCCGCCGTCATCGCAACGGTGCCCTTCGACGAAGCAGCCCGCATGGTCATCTCAGGGGAAATCACCGACTCCAAGACCATTGTGGGCATCATGATCGCTGATGCACACCGACGAACTCCCTGAACACGCCCATGATTTCCTCGCATCGCTCAGAGCGGAGCGGGGACTGGCAACCAACACGGTGGTCGCCTATCGACGCGACCTCGTGCAATACGAGGCGACGATTCGCGCCCTCGATGTGACAGCGGGATCCGACGCGGTCCAGAAGCACTTGGCATCACTTCGCCAACGAGGGCTCGCAGACGCGTCCATTGCCCGCAAGTTTGCCTCCATCCGGGCGTATCACCGATTCATGGTGGTTGAGGGTCTTCGATCAGACGACCCGACAGCGACGATCGGTGCCCCAACGCGACCGTTGGCAATCCCCAAGGCGCTCAGCGTCGAAGAGGTCACAAGGATTCTCGACATTCCAAATGTCGAGACATCGCTCGGCATCAGGGACCGCGCCATCCTCGAGTTCCTGTACGCCACCGGGTGTCGGGTGTCGGAATTGACCGGAACCGATCTCCACGATGTCGATCTCGAAACCAAGACGGTGCTCTTGACCGGGAAGGGCAACAAGCAGAGGATCGTTCCGGTTGGTAGCTACGCAATTGCAGCGACGATTGCATGGCTCCCGATACGGATCGAACTGCGGGTTCCCGGAAACGACCCGGGGGCGCTGTTCCTCACCGCTCGGGGTAATCGGCTCTCACGCCAATCCATATGGAGGATCGTCCGATTCCACGGCTCAGCTGCCGGGATTGACGACAAGCGCCTGTCACCCCACGTACTGAGACATTCCGCTGCCACCCACATGGTCGAAGGTGGCGCTGACCTACGAACGGTCCAAGAGATGCTTGGACACGCAAGTCTCTCAACAACCCAGATCTACACCAAGGTCTCACCCGAACATCTCCGAGAGGTGCTCATCACCAGCCACCCGAGAGCAACCTGAGAGATGTTCAGACATCGGAACCCTGTTCAGACAGCCGCCACGGTACCCTTGGGAGGGACAGAGACCGGCCATGACCACGAGGGAATGATGACATTCGTCGATCTTGATCGGGCACGCAAAGCACTCGACAACGAGCGGACCGCGCTCGTCCGCCAACTCAAGGAGCTCGGCGCGGATGAGAGGGGTGTGTTCACCGGTGAGATGGAGTTCGAGGACGCGTTCGCCGATGCCGGGGCCGCCACCGCGGAGCGCAATGAGACACGAACCATCATTGCGAACCTGAAGACAGAGCTTGACGATATCGATGCGGCACTGGAACAGATGGATAAAGGCACCTACGGAATCTGTGTCGACTGTGGCGAACCGATCGCCACTGCTCGCCTCGAATTCAGGCCGAACTCCACTCGATGCGTCTCGTGCAAGGCGTCAGCCTCCTGACTCCGTGATTCATCTGATCAAACGGTTTGTTGGACACCTCTCAGCAAAAGCACTGACACCTGCAGAAGTTGAGCACGTCTCGATGCTGCTCCCTGAACCCCTCGCCGATTTGTTCTTCACCATGACGGTGGCCGACCAACGGCACGCATTCGACGTGTATCTGCGCACTGGAGGCGATCCCCGGCTTGCCGAGGCCGCCCTCATGCACGACATCGGCAAGGTCGCGGCACCCATTGGACCTCTCACACGATCGTTCGCCACCGTGTTGGCCGCATGCCATGTTCCCCTCACAGGATCATGGGCGATCTATCGCGATCACGGCCCGATCGGTGCCGAAATGCTCGCAGCTGTCGGCGCGTCTGACTTCACGGTGACCTTCACCCGCACACATCCTGACCCCCCTCCAGCGGGAATCAATACTGATTCATGGGAGCGCCTCGCACAAGCAGATCGGCTCTGAAGCTGACCGAAATGTGGGAAACACGCGGTCAACAGACCCGACAGCAATAGCATGGCTCCCAATGTCATTTGAAGTCAAGACTCAGGTGTTCGAGGGTCCCCTCGATCTCCTCCTACAGCTGATCACTTCCCATCAACTCGCCATCACCGAGTTGAGTCTTGTGGGTATCGTCAACGAATACGTGGCCTTTGTCGATGAGATGCAGGCTCTCGACATTGAGGTTGCAAGCGAGTTTCTACTGATTGCCTCCACACTGATTCAGATCAAGGCACGACACCTCCTCCCGGACGATGAGCCCTTTGATCTCGATGAGGAGCTCGCACTCGCCGAGGAACGTGACCGGCTCCTTGCACGGCTTCTTGCCGCGCTGACCTTCAAAGATGTTGCTGCGGTGATCCGACATCGCATGGAGGCTTCCGATCGCTTCCTGCCACGCAGCGTCGGGCTTGAGGGGATAGGTTCCGGGCTCACACCGGAAGTCATCATTCCAACCGATCTTGTGGGATTTGCCGTCATCGCCGAACGAGTGTTTACGATGCCGATCGTTGATCCTGATGTCGGTCACCTCGATCTCGACCTTCCATCTGTTTCGGATGCAATGGTCGACCTCCAGGGCCGCATGGCATCGATCGTGACAGCCAATTTTGACGAGATCGTTGCCCACTGCACCCGTGATGCCGAGGTTGTTGCCTACTTCCTCGCGTTGCTTGAACTTGCACGGTGGGGAATCGTGCGAATCAGTCAAGACGAGGTCTCAGCGACCATCGACATTCGATATGACAAGACAGCCGCTGACCATCGTTTTGAGGCTGCCTTGGGAATGGATGAGGCGTCGTGAGCGACCTGGCCCGAATCATCGAGGCGATCCTTTTTGTCGCCGAAGAACCCGTCTCTGCTGAGGAACTTGCCGAGGTCGTCGAGATGCCCCTTGCAGCGGTGCATGAAGCATTGATCGAACTTGGCGATACCTTGGCAGAACATCACGGCATCGTGCTGCGCAATGTCGCGGGTGGCTGGCGCCTGTATACCGATGCCGAGGTGCTTCCGTATCTCGACAAGTATGCGACCTCCGATCGGGCGAGGAAGCTGACAAACGCCTCAATGGAGGCACTGGCAATCGTTGCCTACAAGCAGCCGGTGTCGCGTGGCCAGGTCACCGAGATCAGGGGTGTCGATTCAGATCATGCACTCAAGAACCTTGAACGTCGCGGGTTGATTCACGAGATCGGAACTGCTCCGGGACCCGGCCAAGCAATCCTCTACGGAACCACATCATTGTTTCTCGAAAAGATGGGTGTTCCATCCGTTGCCAACCTCCCCCCACTTGCCGATCACGTGCCACCCGCCGAAATCGTTGAGACGCTTGAGATGCCGATGCGACCGGAGCCATCATCGAACGACTCAACAAGCTGATTGCACGATCAGGTATCGCCTCTCGTCGAAAGGCTGACATCCTCATCGAGCGTGGGAGGGTGACGGTCGATGGGAAGACGGCGACGATCGGAGACCGTATCGATCCAGCCAACGCTGTGGTGGAGGTTGACGGCGTCCGTCTGCCGCTTGACCCTCAGCTGCGAACGTGGCTGATCTACAAGCCCGCTGGTGTGGTGTCCACGATGGATGATCCGCAAGGTCGCCCTGTCATCACGGATCTCGTGCCGAAGGAACCCGTCACAAAGCCCGTCGGTCGACTCGACCTGCACTCTGAGGGACTGATGCTCCTAACCAACGACGGCGACCTCGCGTTGCGAGTCACCCACCCCCGCTACGGGATTGAAAAGGTCTATCAGGTGATGACGACAACAGCTGCGACCTCCAGACACACGACCGCGTTGCTCGACGGTGTCGATCTTGATGACGGATTTGCTCGTGCCAAAAAGGCACGGATCGTGTCGACGCACGGCGACCGCTCGGTCGTTGAGGTGGTGATGACCGAGGGTCGCAAACGAGAGGTCCGCAGACTTTTCGAAGCGGTAGGGCTTGAGGTTGACCGGCTCGTTCGTGTCTCGATAGCCGGAATCACAGATCGAACCCTCACTCCTGGCAATTATCGACCCCTCAGCATCGACGAGATCCGGTCGATCTACCAGAAAGCCGACGCATCCGGATGATCAATCGAACCATCACCGGGACAACGGATACGTTCGCGGTATCCGTTCAAGTGCCTGGCGACAAGTCGTTGTCACATCGTGCCCTCCTGTTTGCCGGGATGGCTGAGGGAGACAGCTTCGTGACAGGGCTTTCCACGGGCTTGGACGTCGGGTCCACGGCAACGGCGTTGCGTACACTCGGTGTTGAGATACGTGCCGGAAAAGGCGGCGAACAAGTCCGCTCACCCGGAGTCCACGCTTGGTTGCAACCCACCGACCCCATCGATTGTGGAAACTCGGGCACCACCATGCGATTGCTCGCCGGAGTTCTCTCGACTTCCCACGTGACAGCGACGCTGATCGGCGATGCTTCGCTGACGGCGCGCACAATGACCCGCCTGGTGGATCCCTTGCAGAGTCTTGGGGGAGTGATCGCCACGAGCGATGGATTCCCACCTCTCACCGTCGGTAGGGCCGAGGTGGTTTCCCCAGCTGATGTCGCGATCAGCACCGCGTCGGCACAAGTTCGTACTGCATTCGAACTCGCCGCGCTCCAATGCATCGGCAGCTCAACGATCGACAGCCCACCGGGGTTTCGTGACCATACCGAACGCTGGCTACGAGCGATCGGCCTCGGTGACTGGGAGACGCGAACGAGGTTCCGCATTGATCCAGGGATGATCCCCCCTGCGCGCTTCGATGTCCCCGGTGATCCGTCGTCTGCGGCGTTTCTGTGGGCCGCTGCGGCCATCTCTCCCGGGTCACAGGTGGTCACACCTCGAGTATCCATCAATCCGGGCCGCATCGGTTTCCTTGAGATCCTCGACAACATGGGGGCCGATATCGAAGTTGTCGTGACGGATGCGGTCGGTGGTGACCCCGTTGGGGATGTCAAGGTGACCGGTCGATCGCTTCGTGGTGTGGAGGTGGCTGGTGATCTCGTCGCTTCGACGCTCGACGAGCTACCCCTTGTCGCCGTTGTCGGTGCCTACGCCGAGGGAATCACGACGGTCCGAAATGCGGGCGAGCTCCGGGTGAAGGAATCAGACCGGATCGAGGCAATCGAGAAGATGCTTGTGGCCCTCGATGGAGGAATTTCAACGACCGAAGACGGATTCAGTATCGTCGGTACCGGATTTCTTAGCGGGGGAACCGTTGAGACATTCAACGATCACCGGATTGCAATGGCTGCGGCCGTGGCCGCAACGCGTTGCTCGGGTGATGTGGAGATCGTCGATTCGCAGGTCGCTGCCGTCTCATGGCCGGACTTCTATGAAACGTTGGAGGGCATGTGGTCATAGCCATCGATGGCCCGAGCGGAGTCGGAAAGTCGACGGTCTCCCGACTTGTCGCCAAGAACCTCGGGCTGGCCTTTCTCGACACCGGCGCAACCTACCGTGCGGCGACGCTCGCGGTTCTCGAGGCCGGAGTCGATCCATCAGACGAGTCCGAGGTGCTCTCGGAGTTGTCGGGTCACTCCATCGACTATGACGAGCGTGGTGTTCTCCTTGACGGGCGCAGTGTGGCCTTCGATGTCCGATCAGATGCCGTCACCTCGGCTGTGAGCGCCGTGTCTGCCCATCCCTTGGTGCGAGCCGAGGTGGTCAACATGCAGCGGCGATGGGTCGAGCACCACGACGGTCGGGCGGTCGTCGAAGGGCGGGACATCGGCACCATCGTGTTTCCTGACGCTCCGCTCAAGATCTACATGACCGCTTCACCGTTGGTGCGGGCAACCAGACGAGCAACCGACTCTGAGGCTGGAGGAAAGTCGATCGAAGAGATCGCGGACGCCCTCGCACAGCGAGATCATGCCGACTCAAGTCGTGCCGCATCGCCACTCCGCCCCGCCGACGATGCCGTGATCATCGACACCGGAAACATGACAATCGACGAGGTCGTTGCACAGATCACTTCGCTCGTCATGTGACGAAGCATCATCGTCGACGAAGACCTCTGTGACACGAAAGCTGGAGTACCGTTTGGGTATGCCGTCACGAGATAAATCCTCCGACGTCGACCTTTTGACACAAGCTCAGACCGCCTACGCGGAACGCTCATGGACAGCGGCGTTCGACGCGTTCTCGTCCGCGGACTCATCCGGGCAGCTCAATCCTGCCGACATGGAGCTGTTCGCCATGACCGCATTCATGCTCGGACGGGTCCGGGAGATGCTCGACATCGAGGAACGTGCCCACCACGCGTATCTGGAGAAAGGTGATCGCTTGAACGCGGCCCGGTCCGGACTATGGCTCGCCATGAACCTTGCGAGTCGCGGGAAGTTCCCCCAAGCCAGTGGCTGGGTGGAAGTATCGGAACGCCTCCTCGAATCTGAACCGGATGACTGCATTGCGCATGGCTACGCCCTTATGCCAGCGATGCTTCGAAGCGCAGCCATGGGCGACTTCGAACAGGTAGCCGATCTCGGAGGACGAGCAGCGGACATCGGACGAAAGTTCAACGACGCGGACCTCACGGCTCTCGCTGCCCAGACCCGTGCACGGGCCCTGCTGCACATGTCACGGACGGACGAGGGACTTCGGCTTCTCGACGAGGTAATGATTTCGGTGACAGGCTCGCAGCTGTCGCCGATGGCAACCGGTCTCGTGTATTGCTCCATCCTCGAGGGCTGCTACGAGACTCACGCGTTCACCCGTGCCGCGCAATGGACACAAGCACTCACCGATTGGTGTGGCGAACAACCTGACCTCGTCGCTTTCAACGACCAGTGTCTCGCCCATCGCTCCGAAATCCTCCGACTCCAAGGAGCATGGACCCAGGCAGCAACCGAAGCAAAGCGTGCCGGAGACGCTGGAGCACGGTTTCAGATCGCGGCCCAGGCGCACTACCAGCTCGGGGAGATCCAGCGCATGCGCGGCGAATTCGCGGCTGCCGAGGCCACCTACCACCAGGTCGCTCTCGATGGCGGAGAGCCGATGCCGGGTCTCGCGCTCCTCGAACTCGCCGAAGGACATCCCGAAGCTGCACATACCTTGCTTGCGGAAGCGCTCAGCGAGGCAACGAGTCCTTTCGATCGGATCCAGCTGCTCGCCGCCTTCAACGAGACCTCCATCGCCGTCGGCAACCTGTCCGATGCGGCCAGCGCGGTATCGGAGTTGTCCGAGATTGCCGAGTCCACCGGAACCGAGGCGCACGTCGGCTGGGCTGCACAGGCGGAGGGCAGATTGGCGCTGGCAGAGAACCGACTCACACAGGCGGTTGTTCACTTCAAAAGGGCAAAGGGTGTTTGGCAGTCCCTGTCTTTCCCCTATGAGCTCGCCCGATGCCGGGTTGATCTTTCTCGAGCTCTCAAAGCCCGCGGCGATGACGCCGGTGCTGTCCGCGAGTGCAAGGCTGCACGTTCAACCTTTGTCGAGTTGGGGGCGATGCCTGACATCCGCACGATTGACATGCTGGTCAACCCACCCCGTTCGGAGTGGCCCGCGGGGCTGACTGACCGGGAAGTCGAAGTGCTGCGAATGGTTTCATCGGGTGCGACCAATCGCGCGATCGCTGCGGATCTCGTCGTGAGTGAACGGACGATCGATCGGCACGTTTCGAACATTTTCACGAAGATCGACGTTTCTACACGAGCCGCGGCAACGGCCTGGGCAATCAGGAACGGGCTGGCATAGGCAGTCGATTGCAACAACCGATTCCGTGCATGGGTAGGAATACCCATATGTGCAGCCATGCAAAATTGGGTGGTTCTGGCGATGCGAGGACGGCTTCTGTGCCATACGTTGTTCTCACGCCACTCGAAAGGACCAACCATGGCACATACGAACTCGGACACCGACTCCTTTGACACCATCGTCATCGGCGGCGGACAAACAGGGCTAACCGTCGGCTACGAACTCAAGCAACGACAGATTGACTTCGTCATTCTCGATGCAAGCGGCCGAGTCGGCGATGCATGGCGCAAACGATGGGACTCGCTGGTCCTTTTCACGCCGGCGAGGTATGCAAGCCTGCCGGGTATGCCGTTTCCCGCCAAAGGCGATGAGTTCGTGGGCAAGGACGCCGTTGCTGACTACCTCGAGCGCTACGCCGAAGCAAACGACCTCCCGATACGATCGAACACCCGAGTGACCCGAGTCGGTACGGATAGCGACACCTATGTCGTCGAAACAGGCGGCCGAACCCTCCGTTCGGCAAACGTGATCGTGGCCATGGCAGACGCTCAGATTCCCCATGTCCCGGACTTCGCACCTGACCTCGATCCGGACATCGTGCAGCTGCATTCGTCCCAATACAAGAAACCGTCCCAACTCGTCGACGGTCCGGTCCTCATTGTCGGTCTTGGGAACTCTGGAGCCGACATTGGTTTGGAGCTCGCACAAACCCACCAGACCTTTGTATCGGGTACCCCGAACGGCGTCATTCCGTTCCGGATTGAACACTGGATCGGACGTAATGTCGGGGTTCGCTTGGTTCGCTTTGCCGCCGTGAAGCTGCTCAACACCCGAACGCCGATCGGCCGGAAAGCGCGACCGAAGATGCTGAAACATCCCACGGCCCCTTTGGTGAGGGTCAAACCGGCTGATCTCGTGAGGGCCGGCGCCAAACGTGTTGATCGGGTCACCGGTGTCCACAGTGGTCGCCCAGAACTCGCCGACGGCAGAGTCCTCGACGTCGCAAACGTCGTGTGGTGCACGGGATTTCGCCCCGGATTCGATTGGATTGACGTACCTGTCTTTGACCGTGACGGCAGGCCCGAGCACGAGCGTGGGATTGTGGAATCCCAGCCAGGTTTCTACTTCTGCGGTTTGTTCTTTCAACATTCACTGTGGTCCGAGACCTTGGTCGGCATGCCCATCGACGCCAAACACATCGTCAGGCACCTCTCGGAACGCAAGGTCAAGGTGTCGTAACCGCTGTGGTCACGTAGCCCGCGTTCTGTCAACAATCCGTGGAAACCCATCTCTTGACAGTCGAACGTATGTTCGATAGTGTGGGAGTATGAAGAATCCGGCCCCCTCATCGGGCGGGGTCTTCGGTGGCGGCGACGGCACACCGGTGCATGGCATTTTGTCAGACATTTTGCCAGAGATTGGGGTGTTGGCCGAAGGGTCTGCCGACACAGACATCACAACCAATTTTGCAGCTGATCTTGCGAGTGATCTTGTGGCTGATATCGCTGTTGATGTTGGTTTGTTGAGTGATGATGATCTTGAGGCGTCGATCGTTGAGTTCAAACAACGCATTGACGCATTGCAGGCCGGCTTGTTGCTACGGGTTGGCGAGTATCACAAGCGGGAACTTGCCCCGTTGCGGCATCTGTTGTCGAC
>DIDS01000030.1 GCA_002418265.1 Acidimicrobiia bacterium UBA5794
GAGTTGATCCATGTTGATGTCAAGAAGATTGGGAAGATCCCTGACGGTGGCGGGTGGCGCGCATGGGGACGTGGCAACGTCAAGCGCAAAGCCAAGGTCGGGTACGACTTCATCCATTCAGCCGTTGATGACTGAACCCGTCCGGGTTTATCGGAGACTGTTTGGTTTGAGTCCAGCTTCTTGGGCTGGGCTGTTCTGACGGTAGTAGCTGGCTTCGTATTCGGCTGGTGGGATGTCTCCTATCGGTTCGAGGATGCGTCGGTGGTTGAACCAGTCGACCCATTCCAAGGTGGCGTATTCGACGTCGTCGAGTCCTTTCCATGGTCCCTTGCGGTGGATAACTTCGGTCTTGTAGAGGCCGTTGATCGTCTCGGCCATCGCGTTGTCGTACGAATCGCCAACGGATCCCACTGATGGTTCAATCCCTGCCTCGGCGAGGCGCTCTGAGTAGCGAATCGACAGGTATTGAGCCCCTCGGTCACTGTTAAGCCGAATTCGGCTTAACTCCGATTATGCCGAGGTTTTCGTTAAGCCGAGGAATCGCAGTTTGCCCATGCTGGTGAGGGATTGCTGACTGATTCCTCGGCTTAACGTTCTGGGGTTATTGGAGGCTGTAGAGGGCTTGGAGTTTGTCGTCGGTGAGCCGTTCGGCAACGGGCGTGTTGATGGCGGGGTTGGCTTTGTCGAGGGCGTCTCGCATCATGTCCATGGTGGCAAAGGCGTAGAACGCTGACGTGGTGGAGGTGTTCTCGTGGCCGAGGAGACGCATGATGAGCGGCAGGGGGATACCTTGTCGGTGGAGGTCCATGGCTTTGGTTTTGCGTAGCATGTGACAGTGGATGTTGTGGGGGACGGTGGGACAGTCCATTCGTGCCGCGGCGGCAGCTTTTTTCAGGATGGCGGAGACGCTATCGGTCGAGAGCCGGGTTGGCTTTCCGTGGTGGTGGCTGTAGAACAGCGGCCTGGTGGCGGGTAGCTCGACGTGGTTGGGGTGGAACTCGGCAAGGTAGACGCCGAGATGCTGGATTGTTTTGTCGGTCAGGGGTACGACGCGGGTCTTGTTCCGTTTCCCTGTGAGGGTCAGCCGCCCCGGTTTGGTCAGGGCCAGGTCCTGGAGGGTCAGGTCACAGATCTCACTGACCCGCGCAGCGGTGTCGTACAGGAGGATGAGGAGCATCCGGTTCCTTCGCGATTTCGCTGTGTTGCCGGTGTGGGCGGCGAGGACTGCACGTGTTTCGGGTTCGGTGAGGTATTCGATGGGTGCCCTGGGAGCGGCAGGGGCTTTCAGGGCCTTGGCTGTTTGGCTGAGCGCGACGAGGGTGATGTCTTCGCCAGCGGCGTAGGACAGGAACGCTTTGATGGCGCTGAGCCTCAATGTGATGGTCTTTGGGGCGTAGCGACGTTCCTCGGTCATCCACACCAGCCATCCTTTGAGGTATCGCCGTTCGAAATGGTCGAAGCCGACGTCCTCACGTTCAACATGTTCGTTTCGGGTGAGGTAGCCGAGGAGGCATTCCAGGCTGATCCGGTACGCCTCGATCGTCTTGGGGGAGAGTCTTTGGACTTTGGGCATGTAGCCGTGGAGGTAGTCTCTGGCGAAAACCCAGAAGTTGGGGGTGTTGGTTCTCGGGTGGCGTTTCATTCGAATCCGACCTCCGGTAGTAGTGATTGGCTCTGGCAGGTGATGTGCGCGTAGGCGTCAAGGAAGTCGCCAGAGGTGTGGATGTAGTAATAGGTGGAGTCCAAACTGGCGTGCCCCATGTAGCGGGCCAGGTACGGCAACATCGCGGTGACGTCGACGCCTTGTGCCATCCATTTCTCGACGTTGGCGTAGGCAAAGTGGTGACGGAAGTCGTAGGGCCGTGGCTGTTGGCCTCCTGGGGGACGACGAAGCCCTGCTTGGTCCCAGATACGGTTGAACATCGTCCCGACCGCTGTCCCCGTTACCGGGTTTCCGGCGGCTGACACGAAAAAGGTTCGACGCGACGCAAAGCGCGTCCGTGTTGTCTGCTCGCAAGCGGCAAGCACATCTACGACTTCGCCGGTGAGAGGCAGTCTGCGGCTGCGTTTGCCTTTTGACCAGTGGATGTCGATGTGCCCGCCGTCCAAATCGACGTGGTCGGCACCAAGGGCGCGGGCCTCCCCGGTGCGGAGCCCACACGAATGCATCAGCGTAAAGAACGCCACGGCTTGCCACTGCCACGGCGACTGCGCTTTGAGCTGTGACGCGGCGGCGAAAAAGCAGTCGATGTCACAGGTGGTGAGCAGGTACGGGGTGGCGGGAACAAACGGGGCTTTCCATCGGCTCGAAAGCACGTAGGTGTCATTGTTTCCCTGAGTTTGGAGCCAGCGGCCGAAGTCGCGGATGTATGACATCCACGACCGGTAGCGGCCCGAGTATTCCAACTGGGCTGTCACCCACCCTTCGACGGTGTCACGGTCAAAGACCCTCCGATCGTGTTCGGTGCAGTAGGCGTCGAACTTTCCCAGATACCAGATCCGGGACTTGCCGTAAAATCCCATTTTCTCTTTGAACGCCAGGTAGGCGTCCAGGTCGGTGGCGAAAACACTGGTGAAGCCGTGGCCGTTCATGACCGAGCCCCTTGAGGGACGGCCAGCACGCATCCGACCAGAGACTGTTCGTCGACGCTCATATACAGGTTGGTCGAGTCGGCGTCGGCGTGGCCCAACACAGCCGATATCGTTTCGAGCGGCACCCCGGCTCGCAGCAACCTGGAAGCGGCACTATGACGCAGAAAGCGAGTCCCCGCCTTTACGGAGGTGACCCCGGCCTTGCGGAACGTTTTCGCTGTCACCTCATAGACCGAGCCGTGGTCAACCAGCCCGGTGTAAGGAGCCACCATGCGCAAGAACACGTGATCATCGTCAGAAGCGGGCCGCTCAGAAAGCACGTAGTCAGCGAGCTTGCCTGCCAACAATGCCGGTAGCGGCAACGTCAACGGGTTCCCCGTCTTTTGCTGCACGATCCCGATCGTCTGTGTACGCCAGTCGACGTCTCCGAGGCGCAGAGCAATGATGTCACAGGCTCGCAGTCCCGTCACCAACGCCAAAAGTGTGATAGCCGCATCCCGTGCAGACACCACCCCTGACGTGCAGGCTGCCACGACCAGCTCTTCATCGTCGTCACCAAGGACAGAAACAATCCCATGAGAACGCCTCACGCCGGCCAGATTCACCGCCTCGACCAGATCACCACGGTCTGTGAACTTCAAGAACGGGCGAAAGTTCGACACCACCCAAAACAGCGACGACTTCGCCCACCTATCTGACAGAGACTCCAAGAACTCCAAGACACTGGCGCCATCAGCGTCGCCGAAGCGAACCACCCCGCGTTCTTCGAGAAACACGAGATAGCTCGCAGCCACCCGACCATAAGCGTCGCACGTCGCCGGCGCCAGGCCACGATCTTCCATGTCAGCTTCCCACGACGCCACCAGCACACAGAACTCACCCGAGGCCGGACGCGGACCCCCGCCGCCGCGTTTACGCACCGACAGATCCACCCGCCCCGAACCGACATAAGAGTCGAACACCCTCACCAGCCGCCCGTAGGCCATCCTGCGTGCCACGCTGAACCGTCCAGTTCGCGGACTCGTCGTCAACAACGCGAACTCCGCTCCCAACGCAGGCGTGTAGACCCCGCCTCGTCCCTCGACGAAATCAGCCAGAACCCTGATCGTCTTCTGGTACTGACCGATCGTCGACTCCATGTAACCCGCCGCCCGCAGCTCAGCGACCACAACCGCACCGATCCGTTTGACCGTCGCATCCATGACCAGCTCCTTTCAAAGGCAAATGGACACGACCGACACTACGAACGCACCGTTTCATTAAACCGAAGAATCAGTCAACAATCCCCACCAACACCGGCCAAACTACGATTCCTCGGCTTAACGAAAACCTCGGCATAATCGGAGTGATGGACCAGACCGGTCGTGTCACTGTCGAGGCGATCCCAGATCGCCTGTTCAAGGGCATCGAGTGCCAGGCCGGTCTCAAGGGACCGTGATGCTCGCCATCCCACGATTCGACGGCTGTATACGTCAGTGACGAACGCCACATACACGAACCCTGCCCAGGTCGGCACATAGGTGATGTCAGCAATCCACAGACGGTTCGGTGCCTCAGCAATGAATACCCGATCAACAAGATCCACAGGTCGGGCCAACAGGTCATCTGGGATCGTTGTTTTCGTGTACGCCTTGCCCCTCGTGGCGCCACGGAGCCCCATCTGTGCCATCAAACGCCTCACGGTGCACTTGGCCACCAAGATGCCTTCCCGGTTGAGCTGTTTCCACACTTTGCGGACCCCATAGACCCGATAGTTGTTATCAAAGACCCGCTGGATCTCAACTTTTAACACTTCGTCGCGTTTCGCCCGGTTCGATCTGTGATCGGGATCACGTTGTTGACGTTTGTGTTCGTAATAGGTGGCAGGGGCGATCTTGATGACATCACAGATCGGCTCGACCCCGAACTCGGCCCTATGGTCGTCGATGAAGGTAATCATCGTTGCGGTCGGCGGTCGAGCTCCGCCTGGGCGAAATATGCTGACGCTTTGCGCAGAATCTCGTTCGCACGCCGGAGTTCTTTGACCTCACGCCGGAGCTCCTTGAGCTCATCGGCTTGGGCACTGGTCAAACCGGGACGTTGCCCCGAGTCACGCTCAGCCTTACGGACCCAGTTGCGCAGCGTCTCAGTTGAACACCCGAACTTGTCCGCGATCGACCCGATTGCAGCCCACTCCGAGTCGTACTCGTCACGATGCTCGAACACGAGACGAACCGCCCGCTCACGCACCTCTGGTGAATATCTGTTTGCAGTTGACATAGACCCCATCCTCTCAGGAAATGGAGCCTCCGGAAAACCCGGACCGGTTCAGACCACACACGGCTCGCGTATTCAGAGATCTGTGACGATGAACAAGGCAACACCACGGCAGGATTCTTGGTACGAGCCGCCGAGTTCTTCGAGTCCGTTGGTATCCCCAAGATTAGCCAGGTGATGACCGACAACCACTGGTCCTACACAAAAAGTGACGCCTTCATCAATGCCCTCAACACCATTGGTGCTAATCACATCACGATCCGGCCCCACTGCCCCTGGCAAAACGGCAAAGTTGAACGCTTCAACCGGACCCTTCAAACAGAATGGGCCTACACCCGCATCTACACATCAAACAGCGAACGCGCCAAAGCCCTGCCATTATGGCTCGAGTACTACAACCATCAACGCAAACACAGCTCACTCGGACGTCGACCACCCATCAGCCGAGTGTCACCAACCTGATGGCCGGGTACATCTAGTCGGTAGTGGCTCCTTTTGATCGCTGGGTGGGTCGGTAGCTGCGTCCGTCGAGATCGATGTGGGGGCGGTGTTGATGATCCGGTGGGGAATGTCAACTTGATTTGGCCCCACTGTTTTCGTCTGATTTGGCCCCACTTTGGGTTTGGTTGGTGACGGTTGGGAACGCGGTCTGATGTCGTGTAGTATGACGTCTAGTCATCGTAGCGGGCCTACGGTGGAAACGCTGTCAGTCGCGGTATGGAAGAAAAGATCGGCTCACGATATGACCATGACAAATGAAGAATGGCCAATGGGCCGACCAAGAATCGCGTTTCTCGGCTTGGGGAAGATGGGTGTACCGATGGCAACGAACGTGGCTCGTGCCGGGTACGAAGTCACGTCGTGGAACCGAACGTACAAGAACGTGGAATCCCTGAGTTCCGTTGGCGCCTCAATCGCTCGGGAGGCCGCGGATGCCGTGAGCGGTGCCGATATCATCATCACGATGCTCAAAACCGATACTGCGGTGAGAGAGGCCCTATTCAACGAGGGTGTCGCTGAAGCAGCAAGGCCTGGAGCAATCGTGATCGATATGAGTTCCATCTCCCCTGATGCAGCGATCGAATACTCCGACAAGTTGCGTACGTTCGGTGTGTCGTGGCTTGACGCACCAGTGTCCGGAGGAACGCTCGGAGCCGCTGCGGGTACGCTATCGATCATGGTTGGCGGTGAGCCCGATACGTATGCCCGTTGTCTCAAAGTCCTCAAAACAATGGGAAGGCCCACATACATCGGCCCAGCCGGAGCAGGTCAGGTAGCCAAGATCGCCAACCAGATTATCGTCGCAACAACTATCGGAGGCGTCGCAGAGGCTTTGCTGCTCACAATCGCTGCTGGACTCGATCCCGAGATCGTCAGGAAGGCTCTCGCGGGAGGGTTCGCGGACTCAAGGATACTCGAAGAACACGGTCGCAGAATGATAGACCGTAACTTCACTCCGGGCGGTTCTGTCGACGTGCAACTGAAGGACCTCAATATCGCGCTTGCAAAAGCACGTGAGCTTCGCCTTCTGCTTCCACTCACTGAGGAAGTCACCAGACTGTTCCAGACAATGGCCGATGCCGGGGAGAACGACATCGATCATTCCGCGCTGTTTCTCGAGCTGGAGCGGATGAAAGACGGATACAAGGATCCGAGCTCCGACCCGCACCGGTAGATCTGTCCCTATTGTTTCGCCACAGTGTGGCATCTCCGACACATCTGTGACGTGATCTCGACAGATTGCGTTGCGGGATCACCCATGCGCGTTCACATAGTCACCAGGACCAAGTTCGTCGGTCTCGCTGTATCCGTGGCAGTCGTTGCTTCGCCATGCGCGTCGACCGCCGGTGGGGGGCATGAGGGAATCCACCCAGCCACCTTTCACCGGTGATACTCGAAGCCGATCAATGGTTGGGCGATGTGGCACCCGTATTGCTAGTCAACGTTGCCAGTGATGTCGGCGCCTATCCCCTTTCAGGTCTTGATGTGGCACGAGATCGTGAACGACACTGCCAGCGTCCTTGCTTGCGAGGTGTTGCAGCAGATTCCCGCATCAACGGTTTCGTGGAGCACCTTTATGAAGTCACGACCAGACGCCAAGGTGCTGGATCAGAATCGAACAGGGTTCGAACGCGCCGACGAAACGAATCCTTATATCAGCCTCGACAATCCGAACGGCCAACCATGTTGTTCAACGGCGACGTTGCTACTCGCGCCAGGAAATAAAGCGTATCGTCGCGATAGAGAACGATGACGTAATCATAACCCTCAGTGCGGCGACCCACGGGAAACTGGTGGATAGCAGGCTCGATCCCTTGACGTTTGCGTACCCGTTCTGGCTCTCTTGGGACGCCTTCCGACCGGATACTGAGCTGATAGATGGACTGTGCCACGAGGGGCGGACTCGGGGCCCGCTAGTTCGGGGGTGACCCCGCAAGCAAATCTCCAGCCACACCTTCACATCTGGATGCCGCCTGATGTGAACTGACCGAGGCTCAAGTCCCCGGCCAGTTCACATCGCAGGCAAGGCTCAGCGCGATAGCCCGAGACTCTCCACCGTTGTTTCAACGGATGAGCCCGGCAGATCGAGATACGCGAGCCAGGACTTGCTGGCAGCATCGACACCAATCTCGTCGGTGATCCGGTCCCACTCGGCAGCCGCAGCATCGAGCGCGGACTGTGGATCGGTACCCGCCCAGATCGCGGTCATCGCCTGGTCGATCGCTGCGTTGTATTCGGATGCTCCCGGGATAACGAGATCAATCAAAGCGACGTTTGCTGCATCTTCGAGAACTTTGAGGTACTCGGCGGCATCTGGCCACAAGCTCGCGTACTCCTTGCTGTCATAGTGTGACAGTCTGTACGGATCACGCAGGGCCGTATCGAGCTGAACGCGTTGGAGCGAGATCTCTGGACTCGTCAACCATTGAATGAACAAGTATGCAGCTTCCTTTGCATCCGAATCCGCAGACACAGCAAGATTGAACGCGCCAGCGTGTTCACCGTGCCCTCCAGGCATCACAGCGTAACCGGTAACGTCCCTGACCTGTGATTTGGGAAGGAAGGATAGGTTTTCATTTCCCTCGGTCCCGTAGGCCGCCGCCCACCGCCCAAGTGGTGCCCAGAATGTCGTCATGGCCAGCTTCCCTTCGAGGAACGAACCGAATGCGTCGAACGTACCGAACGATTCGGCTCCAGGAGGGCCAGCAGCGTTCTGGGCGAGCATCTGTTCGGCGGTCAGAATCGCGGCCGGCGAGTTGATCATTGCACGCATGTTGTTGTCAATGTCAAATGGAATACCACCGTTCGCACGGAACTGCTGCAAGAACAACATGTCGTTGTCGGCATTACGCCATGTTGCCCATCCGTATACATCCGGCCCCATCTGATCGCTGATGAACTGGGCTACTTCAGAGAGGTCGTCCCAGGTCTTTGGAACTTCAAGTATCTTGCCCTTCTCATCCTGGAAAGCCGCCTGTAGGTCTGGATTCTCGAAGATGTCCTTGCGATAGTACAGAATCAGAACGTCGCCATCGTCGAACAGTCCATACCGCTTGCCTTGGTATTCACTGAGGCCGCTATAAAGAGGGTGATAGTCGTCTAGATCGGCCTGCACCATGTATTTGGCGACGAAGTCGTCGATCGGATCGATCACGCCTCCCGACACGAAGTCGGGCATGATCGATGGAAAGAGACTGATGACATCGAACGAACTTCCTCCCGCGAGATGGTCGGCCACGGGCGTCGAAAACAATGTAGCATGATCGAGCTCAATGACGTTGATCTTGATGCCAGTGAGGGCCTCCCACTTCGGCCCCGAAAACGTAAGCGGATCGATGGCCTGCAGACCCCCTTCCCACGTCACATCGAGCGTGATGCCACTGTATTGCTGAGCTTCGGCGACAGCGATCTCGGCTGACGTCATACCGCTTCTGTCCGCCGTTGTGGTGTCACTGCTCGTGGCCGCCGTTGTGGTGGTGTCTTCAGCATTGGTTTCCGAGCATGCAGTCGCAACCAGCGCGAGAACCGCGATCACGACCAACACACGGACCATCAGTCGTCCTTGTCGTCGCCTTGTCTCTAGTGTCCGTAGCACGATGTTCCTCCAATGGAGCGCCGCATAGGCGTAGTAGCTTGTGTAATGGGAGCAGACCTCGTATTGTCTCTGATGGTCTACTTGTATGATTGCATACAGTAGCACATATGCTTTAGCGGTGCAAGAAGTCGGACCGAGGACGCAGACTTCAACCTTATCTGGAGGACTGAAATGACAAGTGCAACCGGCGTCGCATTGATCACAGGAGGAGCATCCGGAATCGGGGCGGCGACCGCAGCTCGTTTCGCGCGGGATGGAAATCGCGTGGTGATCGCTGACATCGACGAGGCCCAGGCACAATCGGTAGCCGCCACGATCGGTGAACATGGTGGTACGTGCGTTTCCTACGGCGTCGATCTCACCGATCTCAGTTCTGTAGTTGAGCTCGTAGAAGCAACGGTATCCAGATTCGGGTCGCTGAGCACTCTCTTCAACTCGGCCGGCATCCTGGAGCCCGGAACCGCTACCGAGATAACCCTCGCTTCGTGGAATCGCACGATTTCGGTCAACGTGACCGGGACTTTCCATGCCTGTCGAGCAGCCATTCCCGCAATATTGGCCTATGGCGGAGGGGCAATCATCAACACGTCGTCATCAACCGGTGCCCATGACGCTATCGGAGGGCTGGTCAGCTATGTGACATCCAAAGGTGGCGTGACAATGCTGACCAAGGCGCTGGCTATCGATTATGCGGCCGATGGGATCAGAGTCAACGCTATCGCTCCGGGGCCGACCGACACACCGATGCTTCGCACTGCGGTCCCAGGCAAGCACGACCGGGAGGAGTTCGCAGGGACCATTCCGATGAAGAGATTGGGGCGACCCGAGGAAATCGCTGCGGTCGTTTCGTTCCTCGCATCGAGCGATGCCAGCTTCATCACCGGTGCAGTGATACCCGTAGACGGTGGTCAGACGGCGCATGTCTGACGGCCACCCTCTCCGAGAATCAGAGGCCGCTTGGTGCTACACGCTCCCGAGGAGGAATTGATCGATGCCGCTACCGACAAAGCCGATACAGACATGACTTCGACCACACCGCAGCGTGGACATGGGCTCCGCCAAGCAGATAGACGATGGGGAAGAATTCTCGTAGCGCCTACTGTGGTCCTGCTGATCGTCGCCAGCATCATCCCGCTCATCTACTCCGTGTGGGCGTCACTGGTAACGCACAATCTGAGAGTCAGTGGGCATCCTTTCGTTGGCCTCGACAACTACACGGCAGTACTGTCCGATCCTGTCTTTCGTTCCGAGCTGATCTTCACCTTTGCTATGGCAGCAACGGTGACCATCATCGAGGTTGGTCTTGGGCTGATACTCGCTCTGATTCTCAGTCAGAGGTCCAAAGCATGGAGACGTATCATGATTCCGCTGATCGTCGCCCCGATGTTCATCAGCAGTGTGGTCGTTGGGCAAATATGGCGACTCTTCTCTGCAAGAACGTTTGGACCGTTGAACCACTATCTCGGGTTGGTGACAGGGACCGACGTGACCATCGACTGGTTGGTAACGACGCCGTGGAACATGATCACCATCGCCGTCGCCGACGTGTGGCAATGGACGGCACTCACGTTTCTTATCATCTTCGCTGGCTTGACTGGGATAGACCAGCAGGTTCTCGAAGCGGCCGAGGTTGACGGTGCGAACAAGTGGAACAGACTCCGCTATGTAACACTCCCGCTAATGGCTCCGGCGCTCGCTACCGCAGCCTTCTTCCGCTTCGCAGACGCACTGAGGTTGTACGACAAGATCGTTGTACTTACCGGTGGCGGACCCGGGCGTGCGACAAGCACGATCTCGTTCTATCTCGTGGAGAAAGGATTCAGTGGATCGTTCAACCTCGCATTGAGCGCTGCAGCAAGTTGGATCTTCCTCATCTTGATCTCCCTGATGTTCTATCGGATTATCCAAAGGAGGGTCCTGGCATGAATGCCGATCGAAAAAGATGGGTCCGAATCAAACCCACGTATGTTGTGGGTTCGCTCGTGTTGGTTGTCTATGGCCTTTTTGTGCTTATTCCGTTCCTCTGGACAGCGACCATAGCGTTCAAGCCACCCGAGGACTTTGTGTCCACTCCCCCGCGAATTCTGCCGAGCGCACCCACCTTCGTGCACTTCAAGTCACTCAATGGCCTCAACGCATGGACAGGACTTCGCAACAGTCTTATAGTCTCCTTGGCATCCTCAACGATCTCCGTCGTTTTTGGATCCGTGGCGGGATACGCGATTGCGCGATACAAAACTGGCGGACGAAACTTCTCGTTCTGGTTGATTTCCCAGCGGCTGATGCCACCCCTTGCCATTCTCGTGCCGATCTTCCTCCTCGTCAACACCGTTGGACTTGTGGACAACCTGATCGGACTAACCCTGATATATAGCGTCTTCACCATCACGTTCACCGCGTGGGTGGTCCGGAGCTTCTACATCATGATCCCCGATGACTATGAGCAGGCAGCCCGCATCGATGGAGCAAACCGCGTTCAAGTGCTTTGGCACATAATGCTGCCGCTTGGCGTCCCTGCCATCCTTGCCGGCGGAGCGTTTGCGTTCGTCGTCTCATTCACCGAGTTCCTCTTCGCATCCATCTTGACACGCACCAAGTCCACTACTCTCCCTGTCGTCATCTCTCACATGCTCGGTGTTCAGGCCACATTCCTCGGTCCCCTCGCCGCGATGGTGCTCATATCCGCAGTCCCGGCAGTTCTGATCGGTCTGCTGTTTTACAGACACGCCGTTACGGGATTGTCAATGGGTGGAGTAAAAGGTTGACAATGAGCCATCCGATAGAAGTGGTCGGCAACTCATCGCTCGATGCGCCGACGGCCAGAACCGACCGCATCGAAGCCGACTACGTTCTCGAGACGATGCTCGATCCATATGACGTAGCCGAGCTCATGGCTGGCGAGCAATCAAGCGGCACCTTTGTTACACTACCAACGGAAACACCTGAGCTGAGGCAACGGGTCGCTGCGCGCGTTGAGTCCCTGACACATCTCGATGAGGTGCCCGTCGCCTCGTCCAGAAATCGAAGGGACGAGAGTCACACCCGGGTCGGACTCACCCTCTCGTGGTCGTTGGATAGTGTCGATGTGTCTCTGCCGAATGTCATGGCCACGGTCGCAGGCAATCTCTTCGAGCTCAATCAGGTGAGAGCCTTACGTATCGTCGACCTGCGCCTTCCTGACAGTTTCGCTTCTGCATACGCCGGACCAGCGTTCTCGATTGAGGGAACCCGACGGCTCACTGGCGTGCACGGCCGGCCGATCATTGGGACGATCGTCAAGCCGAGTGTTGGACTCACACCTGAAGAAACAGGGGATCTTGTACAAGAATTGTGCGACGCAGGAATCGACTTCATCAAGGATGATGAGCTACAGGCGGACGCGCCCTTGAACCGGTTCAAGGAACGGGCACGGTTCGTGATGCGAGCGATCAACGAACATGCCGAACGAACAGGCAAGAAAGTGATGTATGCGTTCAACGTAACCGGAGATCTCGAACAGATTCGTCGGAGGCACAATACCGTCGTCGACCTCGAGGGCACCTGCATCATGGCAAGCCTCAATTCTGTCGGCCTCGTTGGGATGATCGAACTTGGACGTTTCGCCGAAGTACCAATTCACGGTCATCGGAATGGTTGGGGCTATCTCTCGCGGTGCCCCACCATCGGATGGTCGTACACCGCGTGGCAGAAATTCTGGCGGTTGGCAGGAGTCGATCATCTGCATGTCAATGGCCTCGACTCAAAATTCGCCGAGAGCAATGAAAGCGTTGTCGCATCGGCGAAAGAGTGCCTCACACCGATGTTCGACTCGAGCCCGTGTCTCGCAATGCCCGTGTTCTCGTCGGGACAGACGGTCCGCCAGCCGCCCGCAACGTATGCTGCGTTGGGATCCAATGACCTCATCTACGCGGCAGGAGGGGCTGTGATGGCGCACCCCGACGGCCCCGGTGCTGGCGTCGCAAGCTTGAGAGACGCATGGCACGCGGCGATGACCGGGACTCCACTCGACACCTATTCACTCGACCATCCACCTCTCGCCAGGGCACTCGAGGCGTTCATGTGATGGCACCCGCACGGTCAGCCGCTCTTCCCGATGGACAGGTCGTGGCGTGGTACGGCGACGACCTCACAGGCGCGGCTGCAGTGCTTGAGGTTCTTGCGTCGGCAGGCATGGCATCAGTTCTGTTCATGGATATTCCGACCGAGGAGGAACTGGCACCGTATGCGTCATGGCCCGGAATCGGTATCGCTGGCACGGCCAGACATCGAGATCCCCTGTGGATGGACGCTCACCTACCTGAGGTGTTCAAATTTCTATCAAGCCTTTCCGCGCCGATCGCCCACTACAAAGTGTGTTCGACGTTCGACTCATCTCCCGAAGTCGGTTCGATCGGCAAGGCGTTCGAGCTCGCGCAGCCCATGCTCGGCGGGGAGTGGACGCCGTTACTTGTCGCTGCTCCACCTATTGGCAGATATCAGAGCTTTGGCAATCTGTTCGCCGCCGCCGACGGCGTTATCTATCGGTTGGACCGCCATCCAACGATGAGCAGGCATCCAGTAACTCCCATGCACGAGGCCGATCTGCGGGTGCATCTTGCTGCACAGACAGGTACGTCTATCGGTCTCGTTGACTCCGTGTCCCTGAACACGGGGCGTGCCTTGGACACCCTCCAGCGTGAAATCAATGCGGGCGGCCGCATCATCTCTCTTGACGTCACCGACGATGCCATGCTGCTCGAGGTGGGGCAACTCATATGGGAGACCAGAGGTGATCGCATCCTTGCGATCGGTTCCCAAGGAGTCGAGTACGCACTGGTTCGCTACTGGCACGAGATGGGCCTGATCGAAGGCGAAGCTCCACCGGTCGATCTTGAACCAGCAAAGCGGTTCGCTGCCGTGTCGGCGTCTGTGTCGCCTGTCACTGCTTCCCAGATCGACAGGGCAGGTAAACAAGGCTTCGAACTGATAAGAATGGACGTTGCCGCATCAATCGACACGATGGAATGGACACTCGAAATTGACGACGTCTCCAGTCGAGCGGTGGAGTGCATCGAGGCCGGCGGAAGCCCGATTGTGTATACAGCGCTTGGCCCGGACGATCCCAGTGTCTCTGCTCTGAGTATCGAGATAGATGCTTCTGGGAACTCGGCAGCTGCCATTCGCGAGCGAATCGGCATCGGTTTGGGCCAGGTCCTCAATCAACTCATCGTAGAAGCCGAGATCACACGATGTGCCGTCGTTGGCGGGGATACATCAGGACATGTGACGCGGGCGATCGGCGTACGCACGTTGACCTTCCTTGCCCCGATGGGCCATGCGACGTCAATGATGGCTGCCGACACCGGGTCTGGCCGCAGTCCGATGCTCGAATACACGCTCAAAGGAGGCCAGATGGGGTCAGTCGACTTCTTCGAAGCAGTCAGGGGTCTCGAAAGCAGCTCACGAAAGGAGCGCAGGACATGACGAGAGTGCTATTGCTTGGCGCAGGCGGGAAGATGGGAACGAGACTATCTAAGAATCTGATCAGATCGCAATATGCGGTCGATCACGTGGAGGTTACCGAGGAGGGGAGACAGCGACTGAAGACCGAAACCGGTTTGGAATGTGTCGAGGCGGAAACCGCGTACGGAACCGCAGACGTGGTATTGATGGCGGTTCCAGACAATTTGATTGGGAGGATCGCCACGAATTTTATCGACAAGCTCAAGCCGGGCGCGTGCATCATGGTGCTCGACGCCGCCGCTCCATATGCAGGTGAGATGCCCGACCGCGAGGATATTGCAGTATTCGCGACGCATCCGTGCCACCCACCGCTCTTCAGAAATGACGTCGGAGATGCCGCTCAGGCCGACTACTTCGGCGGTGACGCAGCCGAGCAGAACATCGTCTGTGGCCTTTTGCGCGGCACAGAAGACCACTACACCCTATGCGAGGACATAGCTCGCACGATCTTCAGCCCAGTGATGCGAGCTCACCGCTGCACGATCGAGCAGTTGGCGATTCTCGAGCCGGCATTGTCTGAGACAGTCGGCGCAACCATGGCGCTCGCCCTCCGAGACGCGACCGATATGGCCATCACAAAGGGCGTACCCGGGGAAGCGGCGATGGATTTCATTATCGGGCACCTCGGCATCGAGTTGGCGATCGCCTTCGACCAGTTCGACGGTGTGTTCTCAGATGGGGCACTTCACGCGATCAACCAGGCGAAGAAGTCCATCTTCCAAGAGGGCTGGCTCGAACGCGTATTCGAACCCGAAGCCGTTCTCACCTCGGTGAAAGAGATTTGCAGCACGTCATAAAATCTTGAGAATTCACGTCCGAGGCAGGATCCGAACTCTCCACCTCGATGTTCGACCAGAACGGCGAGACCACACACGCTTCAACGACTCCATCGTATCTTCGCGATACACAAGCATCGGTGGACATGCTCGCCAAACCACCACATGTGTGGCGACGCGGTCTGATGTCATGTAGTATGACCTCTCGTCATCTTGATGACCCTTGATCGCCCGTGGCGCTGATCGTTAATCGGGAGGAATGGTTGATGGCGTTGGCGGACGTAGGCATGAGGCCTCGTCCGGCGGAGATCCGTTCAGCTCGCGACCGAAGAACCATCAATGGAGATAACACGGCACATGGGCATGCATCGGCGACACGGCACAGATGATGATGGCGGCTCCCCAGTCGCATACCATCTCCGGCCCAGTCGGCCAACCAACCTCGGGCGTTGCTTCCGAAAGGATGAGGCCTAGTGGGAAGTGTTGGCGCTGGCGAAGTGATTCTTATCGCAATTCTTGCGATCGTCGTATTCGGGCCGAAACGCCTACCCGAGATTTCTAGGAAAGCAGCCCAAATTCTCCAACAAGCACGAAAAGCAACGCAGACCCTGACGGAAGCCATGGACATGGAGTACGTCGAGATCACTGCTCCAATCAAGGATCTTAAGACCGAGTACGAAGCAACAAGACAGGCCATTAGGGGGATGGCTCCCACCCTGCCGAACCCGTCCTTCATGCTCCCCGGCGGCACCAAGACCCCAGAACGTCCCGTTGACGTGGCGGCAGCAGCAAGCCAACAGCCAGCCGACGAAGTTCAGCCGTTGCGTCGAGAGTTGTCGTCCGAACCTGAGCGCATACAGACCGACATGAATGATCTCGACAGGACTCCCGCGTTCGACGAGTCGTTGGAGGCGATTGGCGGTGCAGTACCGCCGAAACCGTACACGTCGGCAAAGCTTCCCAGCACGGACCCCACGCAGATGTCGAGCGATAGGTCATCATCGTCAGTTCAAGAGTCCGAAGCTGTTGACAACGACGTTGCGCCTTGACTGTCTCCACCATGCCGGTAATGGAGCATCTCGTCGAGTTCCGGTTGCGCCTCGTCAAAGCGCTGATCGCTGTCGGTGTCGGATCCTTGGTCGCGTTCCTATTCAACGAGCAAATCCTTACTCTGCTGGCAAGGCCATACCATCTAGCCGTTCCGGACGGAACACTTGCCTTCTTCCGACCGATGGAGGCCTTCTCCACAATCATGCGACTGAGCGTGTTCGGTGGTGTAATTCTGGCTTCACCGGTCGTTCTGTATCAAATATGGCGGTTCACGACGCCGGCGCTGAAGACGAACGAGAAACGCTGGGCCTATCCCATCGTGGCAGTCCTCGCATTCCTTTTCATCTCGGGCGCGTTGATCGGCTACTTCGCTCTTGAGCGAGGGCTTGTGTTCCTTCTGGAGTTTGGTGGAGACGCCTTGACACCCGTTGTCGGAGCCGATTTCTATCTCAAGTTCGCGACCCGGTTCATCCTAGCTTTCGGGATTGCATTCGAGTTTCCCGTCTTTCTGTTCGCTGCTGCCGCAGCTGGAGCGATATCCAGTAGGGATCTCGCGTCGAACCGCAGGTGGGCCGTACTTGTGATCGCCGTTGCCGCAGCGATTATCACGCCATCAGGCGATCCAATGACGCTGATGCTCCTCGCTGTTCCGCTCTACGTTCTATTTGAATTGTCCATCCCTGCCATCCGGTTCATTCTGAAGCGATGAAGATGAAAACGGCACCGAAATTGGGAGGCATGAATCGAAGTCATCTCGATGCAATACAACCAGACCGGACTCCGTCCGGCTCTCTACGAACAGACATATGAAAGGAAAGCCGAATGCTCAAAAACATTGGTGGTCCAGAAGTCCTGATCATCCTCGTGATAGTCATGTTGCTCTTTGGAGCAAAGAAGCTACCAGAACTGGCACGCTCCATCGGCACATCAGCTAGGGAATTCAAGAAAGGCATCGAAGAGGGAGTTGACGAGAACGCCGACACCACGGAGGACACAACCGTATAGCCATTCATCGCAGCGTTGTCCGACGCCCTACGCCGTGAGATCAGCCAGACGCAAAAGCGATCCAAAAGCAGTTATGCCATCACACTGCGTCCGTTGCGCTGCAACCCCGTCACCTGGGGATACACCCAGGAATCCGGCTGGCGCAAGGGTTGCCTCGACGTTCGCTGATGCGTTTGTACCTTTCGGTGATGACGGCATGAAAAGACCCGGTCAGGAGTGGGGATACTCAAGCGAGCAGGCCTACTGGCATGGCGATCGTTCCAGTGAGTCATCGCTATGCCGTTGGCCTGCTCCGATGGCCGCAGGGAGCAAGACGAGTGCGATGACACATCTGGATGCTGACTCACCTTCGGCGCTAGCGGGCCCGGAGACCATCTGTGCGACAGCCCCCATATCAAGGATTTGGAGGCTCACCGTTTCGCGCTGTTTTGCCCTAATTCTTGTCGGTTCGCGGACCAGATGCGGACCAGTGCGCCGTGGTACAGGCGGCAACGGAGGTCGAAGGCAATCGACGGACGGGAGCTGACACGGCACACATCATCGAACCGAAATATCTAATAGAACACTCACTCCTTTCCGGGCGGATCACGAACCTCTCCGGGACAGTGAAATACCTGTTTGCCCTGTTTGTATCTCAACCGGTATCTGAATCTGCTCGGCAACCGGTGTCCAGATATCGACATCCGCGCCGGGCGTTTCAATCGATACGACGAGTCCATACCTTGCCGGCTTCGTTCGGAACCGATGGTCCGATCTGTGCTTCCACCAGCCGGTTAAAGGCATGATGGCTACCGCTCCGCGTGCCGCAAGCTTGGCCGCCGATCCATGCCAAATATCGGTGTGAAGTGATCCGGCCGTCTTACTACTCGCTGGCAGGAACCACTCAGCGGCGTCTGAAGTTGACATTGTCTTGTAGTCACCGTCACGCGCTTCGGCGTTCACACGTTCTCGAAACTGGTCCCTCGACTCGGTCGGGCGAATCAATTCGAAGCTGAATCCATGGCACTGATAGCTGTACCTAGCTTGTTGCGTGGGTGCGACGACGCGCTCGGGTTCGAGATGATGCTGCTCGTTTGGTCGTGATGACCCGGGTCGGTGGCGTTTCGGTGGATGGAGTTGCAGCAATCCAGAACGTTGATCCCCAGACCGTGCGTCGGCGCCGGTTGCGTACTGAGCGTCGCATTCGCCAGAGCCTCGTTGTCTCGCGATGAGATCACTCGGTCAGAAACCGTGTCGCGTTCTTCTTCATCAGGTGCCCCATACATCTGTGACAGACCAATGCGATCGACGAGAAGCAAGGAGTAGCCAATGCAAACGGACTGGACACAGCAATCCGACGATCAATCGAATAAGCGGGATGTTCATGCGATGACGGACGACGAGTTGAACACCGAGATCCGACACGGGATGGACAATTGGTGTGATCTCCTCGATGACCTCATAGCCGCTGGGGGGATGCTCCCACCCCGGGATCTGGCCGGACGGGTGGTGAACTTCTTTGAGGATGAGTACTGGCGTGCCGAGGAGGCCCGAGTCGAGACGTTGCGTCGACAGATGGCCGTCCGTGGCCGTCGACGAAGGTGTGTCTCTGGTTGGTCGGGCGGCATACGATGACTATCGACGGTGCACAGCCAGAACTCCCCCAGGGGAGATCTCGGCGACGAGAGCTGAATCCTCTCTTGGCTATCCGAGCTGTGCAGGTCGTTTTGTGGATGCTGGTGATCTCGGGCCCGGTGGCCGCGGTCTTGGTGGCGAACCAGGTGTCGTCGATCGGTGATCGCCTCGACACCCTCAGTGCTACGGGTGACGTCGAGGTGCCGCCCGATACGTCAGGTGCGGAGGGTTTCGCTGAGTTGTTCATCGCCGCCTACCTCACTGCCGGAGAGGACACGATCGATGCGCTGGATCTGTTCTTGGATGATGTTGCCCTCGATGGCGTCGAGGCCGGGTCGTGGAGGGTGGTCAGGACGACGAGCCTTGGGGCTCAGGAGGTCTCCCCCGGCTACTACGCCGTGGTGGTCGCTACGGAGGTTGTCGCCACTGGCCCCGAGTCTGGCGACCAGCCTGTGGGGGTCCGTTACTTCTCGGTCGGGGTTGTCGAGACGACGACCGGGTGGGTCGTCGTCTCGCTGCCCGCCCTAGTCCCACGGCCTGCGAGGGTGACGGCACCTGATCTTCTGATCGGACGCTTTGACGGTCTCGACAGTGCGCCCGGTTTGGAGGAGATGCTGCCCCGTTTCCTCGCTGCGTTCCTCACCGGTGCCGGCGAGCTGACCCGATACGCCTCCCCGTCGTCACCCATCGTTGCGGTGCAGCCACCGCCGTTCACCGACGTCGATGTCCTGCGCAGCGGCCTGGTCGGGATTCCGGGCGGCCTCACCGAGGTTGCAGTCCTGGTTCGCGGCACGGATGCCGATGGCCGGACTCAGATCCTCGAGTACGCCCTAGTGGTCGAGCAGCGAGACGGCCGCTGGGAGGTGTCCCGACTCCTGCCTGCACCCACCCTCAAGCAACCCGAAGCCAACTGAGAGGAGATACGAATGATCGAAACAGCAGAAACCGTGGTCGGGAACCTGACCAATCTGGCGATAGGGGCAGCAGTGCTACTCGCGATCGGCATGATCTTGTGGTCGTGGCTGGTGAAGCGGACCGTCTCGGCCGTGATTGGTGTGATCATCCTGGCCGCGATCGTCCTGTTCGCCATCAACGCCACCGACTGGCTCCAAGACAAGGTGGCCGAGGACGTCGGCGCACTCGCACCACCCACCCACATGGTCGTAGCCGTCCCACCTCCCGACGTGACGATCTGAGGGGTGCGCGATGGACGTCGACATCTACCACTCATACACCCAAGCGCTACGCCATCCGGTGATCATCGGACACGTCGCTGGCTGGCGGCTCCCATGGGCCCTATCAGCATCGCAACTCGGTGCGGTCGCCGCGATGAGCGGACTTCTGTTGGCGACCCGACCGGTGTGGGCGCACCTCGGTTCGGTTGGCAACCTGGCGGTGTTCACTGTGGCGGTCGGCGGGGTCGGGTGGGCGGTGAGGCATTGGAGGATCGAGGGTCGCTCCCCGTTCCTGGTCGCAGCCGGTGTCGCGGTGGTGCTGTTTTCGCCCGGATGCCGGCGGGGTGTACGCAACGGGACACCGGTCGCTCAACCACGACCGACTCCCAGCAATCGGATCGGAACGGTGATCCGGTGCGCATCGGTTGGTGACAGGGGTCGAACCGATGGCTAATCCGCTTCCGGTTCGCAGTATCGCCGGGCATCTGGTGTGGGGCACCGATGGGGCGGTGTGGGCGTGCTTTGAGGTGGAGCCGTTCGCATATGCGCACCGTTCGGTTCGCGACGCCCGGGGGATGCATGCCCGCACCGCTGCGGCCCTCTTGGCGCTCCCGGCCCATTCGCTGATCCTCTCGGTTGCCCATGGCCTGTCACGTGAGGAACTCGAAGGCCGGGTCCGCGGCACCCGGAACCTGGTTCGGCCGCCTGGCTGGGTGGGTGTGGCTCGGCGTGTTGGTGACCGGCTCGCCGCCGAGCCTGTGTATGAGCGCCGCTGGTTCCTCGCGCTCCGCCTCCCCGACTCGGGCGGCGGTCGCTCGATGATGGGGCGCATCCGTGTCGCGTCGATGGAGGTGGCGTCCGTGTTCGGTTCCCCATCGGCCCCTCCAGGACCTGGTCGGTTGGCGGTGTTGACGTCACAGGCGAGCCTGTTGGCAGACCAGCTATCGCAACATCTCGGCATTCGCGCACTCGACGCCGGTGAGGTCCGGTGGCTTTATGAGCGGGCGGTGCTTCGTGGCCTCATCGACCCGCCACTCCCCCATCCGGATTCAACGGTGGATCGTGTGTCGGTGGTCCGGCTGGACCGTGACGCCATCTATTTCGAGGGTGGCCGCCGAACCGACCCGGATCGGCCATCTCATTGGCGGTACCTAACCGTCGAACACCCAGACCACGGCACTGGCCATCAGGCATTCTGCTGTCTGGCCGAGATCCCGTCGGCATGGACGTTCCCCTACGGGTCCGGCGAGTGGCTGTGGCATCTCGACGATCAACTCCCCTTCCCTCTCGACTGGGCGGTGCGCATCGAGACAATCGACAACCAGGCCGCCCGCCGCCGTGCGTTGCGTGCAAAACGGAACCTGGTGGGCCAACTCACCGAACCCGGCAGCGACCCGGCCGGGCCCGCCACCACACTGGCCGCCGCCGCTGACGCCGTGGATGAACACCGCGCCCGTCTCGAATCGAACCCGGCACTCCCGGCGCTGCGGGCAACCACCATCGTCGCCCTCGCCCACCGACACCTCGACAATCTGGAACACCGCGTCGCCGTCCTCGAGTCGGCGTTCCGGGCGGCCGAGTTCAACTTCTATCGACCCACCGGGGCGCAACTGGCGTGCTTCACCGCAATGCTCCCCGGGGCTCCTCCTCTACCGGTGGTCCGCGAGTATGCACAGGATCTCCTCCCCGATGGTTTGGCTTCGGCGATGCCGTTCGCCGGTTCAGGCGTAGGTGACCCGGGAGGAATGCTGTTGGGTACCTCGCTAGATGGCCTCTACCGGCGTCCTGTGTTCCTGGATCCCGGACATGGCCCCCGTGACCTGAACCGATCCGGATCCCTCGCCGCTATTGGTGAACTCGGCGTTGGGAAAAGTTTCCTAGCCAAGACTTTGGCCCACAACACGGTGGCGATGGGCGGCCAGGTGGTGGCCATCGACCGTACCGAACGCGGTGAATACGCCCGACTCGCCCAGGTGGCGGCCGGTACCACCCAAGTAGTGGAGATCTCGGCTGACGCTGAGGTGTGCCTCGACCCGTTCCAGGTGTTCGACACTGACGAGTTGCGTCTCCGTTACGGGGTCGGTTTCATCACCCTGCTCACCGCCACCCCGCCCGGCTCGACTGCCGGAACCCACTGTTACCGCGCCGCCCAACACACCCTCGAACAAGCCTCCGAGTCCGGCTTACCGGCTCGTCTGCGTGATGTGATCGACGACCTCGAAACTTCCGGTGGACCCGGGGGGGACGTGGCGGACAAGCTGCGGGCCCTGTCACAGATCTCGTACGGTCGGCTGGTGTTCGGGGATCCGGGGCCGCCGGTTGACTTGGGAGCCGACTATGTGTGTTTCCACGTCCCTGGCCTGCGTCTCCCGCGGCGTCACAGTCAACGCGACGATCAGCTTTCCGAGGAGCTGCTGGGTCACGCAATCCTGTATCTCGTTGCGGCGTTCTCCCGACAGGTCCTGTTCCGGCATCCGGACCGGTTCGCTGCACTCCTCCTCGACGAGGCCCATGCGTTGACTGCGAGTGCCCAGGGTCACGGGTTGGTGATGGACCTGATCCGCGACGGCCGCAAACACTTCGCTGCGGTGTGGGCGTTCAGCCAGCTCGCCACCGACCTGACCGGGGAATCCGACACCGACGACATCGACGCACTGTTGGGCTATCGGGTGGTGTTCCGCCAGTCCACCCAAACCGCGGTCGATGCCCTACGGTTCCTCGGCTCCGATGACCGAGACGACAACGTCGAGACAGTCACGACCCTGGGAACCGGCGAGTGCCTCATGCGGGACCCGTCGGGTCGTCTCGGACTGATCCGGATCACGGTCCCGGACGATCCGGCCGTCGCCGACGCGTTCTCCACCACCCCTGGTACCAACCGTGTGGCGGTCGGCCCGTGGCCGTCCCTCAGCGAGGAAGACGGTGCCTCCCCACTCGTCGTAGACGGGATCACACCATGAACAGCACCCCGACAAGAGGCTCCCAGGAACACAAACAGACCTCGATGCTGGACGGGTGGCCGTGGATCGTCGTGCTGGTAGTCTCGATTCTCGTCGTCACCGTGATGGCATCTGTAGCCCCTGCATACGCCCAAACCGGAAACGCACCTTCCGATATCGAGTTGGGTGGCGAGCTATACCCACCAACGGACTACCCCACCGATGACAGCCGCGGGATCGTAGGGATCGGCCGCTACGACATCGGCTGTGCCAACGACGGGTTCGTGGGCGATATCGGCTGTCTCACCATCGGCACCGCCACCAACCTGATCTTCTCGATCGCCAAGATGCTGGTCGCGGTGGCGATCTGGCTGCTCGAGGCCGCCACCGGCTTCGTCATCGAAGGAGCCCTGACCGACGCGGCCACCACGGTTGCGGACCTCCTCGACGGTCGGGTGATGGGGCCGATGCGCCTGTCGCACCTCGGTTTGGTCGTGTCTGCCCTCTACATGGGTTGGCAGTTCCTCCGGGGTCGGATCGGTGCCGGTGCCGGCGAGTTTGCCCTCACACTGATCATCTTTGCCGTGCTCGTCCACATCACCACCGGACCCGGTTTCGGTGGAGCAGTGAGCGGAGCGATGCAGACCGCTGGTGGGATCTCAACTGAGATCGTCGCCCTCGCTGCCGACACCGACCGCGGCGCCGATGTCTCGGACAAGTTGAGCGGGGCGTTGATGGCGGGGTTCGTCCGCGACCCCTACGACACGATCAGCTGGGGGCAGCTCCTCGAAGGCACCGGATGCGCCGACGCCCGCAACCAGGCGCTGGCGTCGGGGCCCCACGGCTTCGATGACGCTCCCCGACTGTTGATGGAAACAGCTGGATGCCAACCACAAGCCCGATTCAACGCCGAGGCCACCTCTGGCCGTCTTGTCGGAGCGCTCCTGTATCTCGTGGTTGCCGTAGCCGCCCTTGCCCTGTTCGTCGTCACCGCCTTCACCCTCGTGGTCGCCAAGGGCCTCGCCCTATTCCTAATAGCGCTCCTCCCTATCGCCCTGTACGCCGGGCTCTTCCCTGGGGCCGGGCGGAGCCTGCTGTGGCACTGGGTCGCCGCCCTCGTGCGTGTCGTGGCACTCGTGGTCGTGATGGGCGTCTTCCTCGCCATGTTGGTCACCGGCCTCAACGGACTCCTCGACACCGACGGTGGCCTGTGGACCCGGTTCCTGCTCGTGATCTTCTTCATGGCCGTCATGGCGGTCGGGCGCCGCCAACTCATCGACATCTCAGCCCGGTTCGCCGACTCCACCCTCCAACGTCTCGAAGGCGGCCAAATCGGTGGGGCCCACGGCGCCACCTGGATCCGCCCCTACCAGGCCGGAGGCATCACGGGCCTCGGCGTCACCCACACCGTCAGACAAGCCACCACCGACATCCCCGCCCTGCCACACAGAAAACAAGGCCAACCTGCGGCACAGGCAGCTGCCGCGTGGCGTCACGCTCAGCGGAAGACCTCGACATGAGCTGGCATATTGTTGCCAAAGTCGCGGCCAACATCGCCAAACGCAAACTCGCCGACAAGGCCACCGAGGCCAGCACGAAGCTGGGACTCAAACACGTGATCATCACTATCGGGATCGTCACCGCACCCGTAGCGCTGATCCTCCTGATGCTGATGCTTGGGGTAGCGGCCGTCGTCGCCGGTGGCCCCGCGGCTGCTGCAAGCGGGGCGCTCGGCATCCCCCCGGTGGTGTTCTCCGCCTACGTCGCCGCCGAAACCAACGCCCCGGACGTCGCCGAAGGCTGTGTCGTCGACTGGCCGATCATCGCTGGCATCTGGAAGGTCGAATCCAACCACGCCACCTACCGGGGCCGCACCGTCACCCCCAACGGCATCGTCACCCCGCCCCTCTACGGCATCACACTGGACGGGTCAACCCCCGGCACCGCACGGATCCTTGACACCGATGGTGGCGTCCTCGACGGCGACCCGACATGGGACCGGGCAGTCGGACCCGCACAGTTCCTCCCCGGATCCTGGCGTGCCTACGGACAGGACGGCAACAACGACGGCGAAAAGGATCCCCAGAACGTGTTCGACGCCGCATTGGCCACCGTTGCGCACCTCTGCCTCACCGCCCCCGGCGACTACACCAACCCCAACGACCTCGCCGCAGCACTCCTCCGGTACAACAACTCCACCGAGTACGTCGAAAGGGTCACCGGGTGGATCGACTACTACCGGTCGTTCAGCTTCACCCAAGGTCAGGTCACCGCCAACGGCGTCTACGCCTTCCCCCTCCCCCTCGACACGGTCACTGTCGCACAGATCCGCCGCACCCACCACGACTACCCCGCCTCCGACCTCCTCGTGCCTGAAGGCACCCCCGTCTATACCGCCCACCCCGGCACCGTCACCCGCATCTCCACGCCGTGTGCCGACACCCAACGGTGCCGATGCGGATGGGGCGTCCACATCGCCGGTGCCGACGGGTACGCCTACACGTACTGCCACGGCACCCGGACCTTCGTCCAAGCCGGAGCCGACGTGACCGCCGGGGAGCTGATCATGGCCTCCGGGGACACCGGCAACTCGGACACCCCGCACCTCCACTTCCAGATCCGCAACCCCAACGGTGCCCTCCTCTGCCCCCAACCCATCCTCGAAGCCTGGTGGAACGGCATCGGACTCAGCCCCATCGCCGCACCCACATCCGGCTGTACCCGCTGAAAGGAGACATCACATGACACCTGACGACCCCACTCGGACAGATCCAGGTGAGTTCCTCACCAACCGAAGGCTCGGCGCAACTGCCTGCCTGAGCTGCGACGAGGAAACCCAACTCACCCCACAGGGTCTCTGCCATCGGTGTCGGGACGACCTGCGGTTCATCGTCCGGCCCGCCGCACATCGTGAGGCTTATCGTCGACGGGTCACCGCCGAAGCTGGCATCCGTACCGAGATGGAACGCCACGGCGTGGTCGTCATCACCAGCGTCCCCGAAGACAACAGCCTGTGGATCTGTGACTTCTGCAACACCCAGATCCCCGCCAACAACGAGTACACGCTCATCCCCGTTCTCGGCAGCTACGCCCTGTGCCCGTCTTGTGTCACCACCATCCCCTACTGGCCCGACGGCTGGACCCAGCCCACACCCAGGGCATGCCGGTGCGGAGCCTGCCAAACCCCGCTTCTCGAAGCAAAGCTGAACGAACGACATCGAACTAGCCGATCGCTCGAGCGCCCGTCACCTGGAGAGGGTATGCAACGATGACGGCATCCGACCAGGCGCACACGCCCGACGGTGAGCAGATCCTCACAGTCGCTGCCGCGGTGTTCGCCGCAGGCTGCGTTGCGGTGTGGACCGCAGGCCAGATCGCTGCCCGGATCTGGGCCGGAGTCTGGCTGCCGGTTTCAATGTGGGAGAGCCCCGGCATCCTGTGGCGGCTCGCCATTGACCCAGCACGGCCCGGTGATGCCTGGCCGCCTGAGGCCGTGACGCTCGTCCCCGCTCCGACTGCCTACTACACGGTCCTCGCCATCCTCGGCATCGTCATCCTCGCTGCCACCGCGACTGGCTGGCGATGGCACCACAAACACAGCACCTCCACCGACAGCGACGCGGCCCGATGGGCGAAACCACGCGACCTCAAACCGCTCCTCATCCGCCGCCCCCAACCCGGACGGCTCACCCTCGGCACCGTCGACCGCAGACTCGTAGCCACCGAAGCCCAACACTCCGTAGCTGTGATCGGCCCGGCCGGTACCGGTAAGACCACCGGGTTCGCCATTCCCGCCCTCCTCGAGTGGGACGGACCCGTCATCGCCACGTCCGTTAAGGGCGATCTCCTCGAACACACCATCACCCACCGTCGCACCCTCGGCGAGACCTGGGTCTTCGACCCCGTCGGATCCACCGCCGAACCCTCCGCCGGATGGTCCCCCCTCAACACCTCCAGCGACTGGCAAGGAGCCCTGCGGATGGCAGCCTGGCTCGCCTCCACAGCCCGAGCCGGGGAACGCGGCGGCCTCCAAGACTCCGACTTCTGGTACGCCGTTGCCCAAAAACTTCTCGCACCGCTGCTCTTCGCCGCGGCCCACAGTGGCGCCACGATGGCCGACGTTATGCGTTGGGTCGACCTCCAAGAGGAAGAAGAACCACTCCGCGCCCTCCAACATGCCCAGAACCTCGACGCGATCCAGGCCTTCGCCGCCTCCATCAACCGAGAAGAACGAACCCGATCCAGTGCCTACACCACCGCCGAAACCGTTCTCGCCGCGTTCGCCGACCCCGGTGTGTTGGCCACCACCACCCGCCAACCCTCAATCGACCCCGACAGGCTCCTCGACGGCGGCAGCCACACCCTCTACATCTGCGGCCCCCTCCACGAACAAGCCCGGCTCCGGCCACTCTTCACCGCACTCATCGAACAGACCGTCGCCCGGGTCTACGACCGGGCCAACCGCACGTCCGATCGGCTCCTTAAGCCGCTGCTGCTCGTCATCGACGAAGCAGCCAACATCGCACCCCTCCCCGACCTCGCCCAGATCGCCTCAACCGCCCGCGGCGTCGGGATCCAACTCGTCACCGTCTGGCAAGACTTCGCCCAGATCCAAGCCCGATACGGCACCTTCGCCCAAACCGTCATCAACAACCACCGCGCCAAAGTCATCCTTGCCGGCGTCTCCGACACCCCCACCCTCGACTACATCAGCCGACTCATCGGCGACGAGGCCGCAGTCGAAGAATCCCGAAGCCGCAACGCCGACGGACGAGAGAGCGTCACCGAATCTGTACGCCACCGACCCCTTGCCCCCGCGTCCGACCTCCGACGTGCCGCCACTGGAAGCGGCGTGCTCGTCTACGGCAACTTCCACCCAGCGCAAGTCAGGCTCAGGCCATGGTACGAAGATCGAGTGATGCGGTCACATGCATCCTCATAGCGCGATCCGCCGTCCGTTGAACGATCGTCCGAGGCGGATCAGCGGCGACGAGCATTATCGTGGGATGCCAATCCAACCTCCTGATCCGTAGGTATCCAAACCCTGTCCACAAACGTCCACAGCAGTCCACACAGCAAGGAACGATAGGCTTTCGATTCCACCAGCGTCCACACCGGTCCGCAGCCGTCCAGAGCGAATGGCTCCCAACTTGGCTCCCAGCAGCACTATCGGAAGGGAACATGCCTCACTCGTGGAACCAGAATTTTTGGTTCAGTGTGCCAAGAAACTTGAAAGAGGGTCACTCCGTTGGTCCGGCGACGGTTCGTTGGGATTGAGTATCCTGATTAGATGTACCCGTTCGACGAGGTCCAGCGTTGGTTAGCAATGTGAGTCAACCCTATCTCTACGAGTGGTCTGTCATTGTTTCGCTCGTCCTGGCCGCGGCGGCTGTTCTGGCAATCTGGTACACCTCAAAGACTTACCGCGCCGCTATCACAGAGCGACATGAGGCCCAAGCCAGCCTGATCAGCGTGTGGCCTGAAAAATGGAACCTTGATGTCGAAGCTCCGAAAGAACTTCAAATGTCCAGATTCGACGCCGTCGTCTGCAACGGCAGCAAGCAGCCGGTGTACAACGTGTGTATCGCTCTCCTGCCTCCCAATTGGCACGATGACGAAGTACCCGTGGTGACCCGGGTTGTTCCTGTGCTCTCACCAAATTCCGAGAGTGAATTCATTTCCATGCCTCCCTCCTCTGGGTACGAGGATGACACGTCCGTACGTCCGGCTCTGGAAATCGGATTTACTGACAACCGGGGAAACCGATGGCTGAGGCGACCCGATGGCGATCTAGTGGAACTGAAAGCACCGTCGGCTCTCATGCAATTGTTGTTCCGCCAGAGCACCGACAATCGCTAACGCCACTTTCGACGCGGCGGGGTTGTTTGTTTCGCTTGTCGCAGACAGATGGTCGTCTTGAGAGATATCATTCCTGAACCTCTTCAGGATGTCCGTTCATGATCGGATCGTTCGCCAAGCCGTGCGGATGCTTCAATGTTGGTCTCGATTCGTCATGTTGCGCCAGGAGCACGCCGAGCGTGCAACCGCATATTTCGGTACCGACGACTTCGATCGGCTGTTCATCGTCCATGCCCTCGACCCAGCGGTGCGTGCCGAACTCACCCAGGATCTGGCCGAGCTTCGCATCTTTTGGATGACCATTCCCGAGCTCATCGACGATGTGTACACCTGGTACCAGTCCCACCAGCGCCGAGCAGCATTGCGACGAACGCTGACCGGGGACCTGCTACACCTCTTATTCGGTCTCGGCGGACTCGTGCCAGCTGATCGGCGTGAATCCAGGACATAGGTCGAGGGTGCATGTAGCCGGATTCCACCCGATGCCGTCCGATTGTCGGCAACACTGCGAAATTTCAATATAGGAACGACAACCGGTTTGGCTGCCTATAGCCCTGCGGCCCAATATGCCTACGGCGCTTCCAAATGGCCGCCGATACAGTCTGTTGAAGTAAAGGCTGGGAGCGCCTGGAGATGACCGAAGAATCTTTGATACTCAACGCACCTAGCGATCTGTCCCTTGGGCAGCTCGCTGACTACTACCTGCACTGCCTCACCTACGAACGTCGGCCGGAGGTCAGCGCCTGGGCACGCTCCAAATGGGATCTCGACTACGTCGAGCTATCGGCCAACCCGATCAACGGCGACGAGCTGTTCACACGCAACGTTCCTGATTCAGCGAGGCTTGAGATTCAGGTTCGACAGGACGGCTCCAAGGAGCTCTACGTCGGTTATCTCGCCTTCTTGAGAATCTTCAAATCGAAGAAGGGGAGCACGATCCACCGGATCTACCCTCTGATAGTCCGTCCAGCCCGGAATCCGGAACTCCCGGCGTCGTTCAATCCAGAGGCGCTCAAATATCTCCTGGGAGGCGACGGCGGTCGGTTCTCTGCTGAGGAGCTCGTAGACCTTGAAGCTGCGGTCGGCCTATCTGGGCTCGGTGTCGATACGGATCTTTCTGAGGTGTGTTCCCGCTTGAAGGCGGAACATCCCGATTGGAACTGGCTCGAGGAACCCGATCCCGAACAACTTGTTATTCCCGGGCTGCCGGCCAACTCCGCAGCTCCACGCCCGACTCTTGCTAGAGCAACGGAAGCCGGCATATACAACCGAGCAACACTTCTGATCGGTGAAGCGCAGAAATTCACTGTAGGCCTCGAATCTGAGCTCGCGGATCTCCGGAAGCCTCGGCCGGCGACCCCCGATGGTTCTGCGACTGCAATAGACAATTGGCTACGAATCACAAACGAGAAACCGGTCTCCGCTGACGAAGCGGTCGGCGATCCGGAGTCTGCCAAGAACAGCTTGGTGGCCGGAGACAGCGACTCTTCGTCCGGCCACAACAAGAGTCGCATGCTGCTAGAGCCTCTCCCGCTGAATAGCGAGCAGCGCGAGGCGGTGCAGAAGGCGTTGTCACAGGATTTGACAGTCATCACGGGTCCACCAGGTACAGGGAAGTCCCAAGTCGTCTCAACAATCCTGTTGAATGCTGCATTTCGGGGTACATCGGTGCTATTCGCATCTAAGAACAACAAGGCGGTCGACGTTGTCGAACAGAGAGTGAACGCCCTGGGACCACGCCCGGTGCTACTTCGTCTTGGCTCGCGAGACCATCAGAGCCAGCTCTCCGAGTACCTGTCCAAACTCCTGGCATTGCGATCGACTCAAGCCGACCAGGATGCATACGACGACGCGGTGGCTCAGCACGAGTTGCTCAACTCCGAGTTCAGCGAGCTTGAGCTCGAGCTTTCGACACTCGTCGCTCACCGGAACCGGGTTGACCAGCTCGAACGCAGCGCGGAAGATGCTCGGCGTGAACTGACACCGACCGCATTTGCTTCAGCTCGTACGTCTGACCCCAACGCATTGCGCGGTGTCATCGCCCTATCGCGAGCAGTTGACCGAGCAGATAGAAAACAGCAGGGTGTACTCACCCGTCTAATCTGGTCGCTCCTCGCCAACAAACGCACTGTCGCAGTCCTGTCCAGCAGCAAAGACATCGCTACGAGCGCCGCGACCCTTGAGATCGCACCTCCGACCCTTTCGCCGGGCGAAGACATCGACGCTTGGATCACCTATGCAGCATCCCTCAAGTCCTCGATTGACGTACTGCCGGCCGCCAGGAAATACCTCCAAGAGCTCGACTCGCTGACAGCAGCACCATCGACGAGCGATGTCTCCAGAAAGCGGGTCACGCTACTGAACCAGATCGCGCGGAACTCAAAACAGGTGTGGGACAAGTGGCTCCGAATTCAGCCATCGCTACTCACGGCATCAGGGCGGAAGCTTCTCGGCGAATACCAGGGAGCTTTGAGCCTTACGGCTGGTGGAGGTCGACGGGCTGGACCAGCAAAGGTTATCCAGCTGTTCCCTCAGGTCAGCCGCCACTTGACCTGCTGGGGTGTCACGTCGCTTTCGGCGAGAGGCCGCATACCTCTTGAAGAGGGCTTCTTTGATCTGCTGGTGATAGACGAAGCAAGTCAATGCGACATCGCGTCGGCATTACCACTCCTCTACCGCGCGAAACGAGCCGTGATTATCGGCGACCCGATGCAGCTTCGCCACGTTTCTTCGCTCGAAGCAACCCGCGATGAACAGCTACTCGAACGATCTGGCATGCTTGACCATCTCGACTGGTCCTATTCAGGGCGGTCTCTGTTCGATCTCGCCTCGTCGGTTGGTGACCCAGAGGATCTGGTCACTCTTCGCGACCACCACCGCTCCCATGCTGACATCATCGAATTCTCAAACCAGCATTTCTACGACGGACAACTGAGGGTTGCAACCAGGTACGAAACGCTCAAGAGCGATGACGGTCCCGCGGTACGGTGGATTCACGTGGACGGTCAGGTCCAAAGGCAGGCCCAGGGCAGTGTCTACAACACGGCTGAAGTACATGCGGTGGTCACCGAACTTGAGAGACTCGCTGATCAGGGCTACAAGGGCTCCGTAGGAGCAGTGTCCCCATTCCGGCCGCAGGCCAATCGCATCCGCGATGCCGCCTACTCAAGAGATCGGCTTGCCCGGTTCCTCCACGACGCTGACTTTCAAGTCGGAACAGCTCATAGCTTCCAAGGCGATGAGCGAGATTTGATGATCTTCTCACCGGTCGTCGCAAGCGGAGTCGCGGAAGGATCGCTCCGATTCCTGAACTCCAACGCGAACCTTTTCAACGTCGCTGTCACCAGAGCGCGTGCAGCGCTGGTCGTCGTCGGTGATTCCCATTCGGATTCAATTGAGCGAGTCTCATACCTCGCTTCCTTCAGGGACTACGCACTCCAGATCGGCGATCAGGCCAAGGAGCTCGACGACGACGAGCACCACGACTTCGGCCCCACATATCCAGCGGTGGCGAATCCCGACCAAGTGTCCGACTGGGAACGGGAGTTCTATGAGGCGCTACATAGATCAGGGATCGTTTGTTCACCGCAGGTGCCCGTTGAGAATTACCGACTTGATCTCGCTGTCTTTGCCGGAGCCCGGCGCCTCAACATCGAGGTCGATGGCGAGCACTACCACCGAACCTGGAGCGGCGAACTCGCACGCAGAGATCAAATCCGCAATCAGCGGCTTCTCGAGCTCGGCTGGGATGTACAGCGCTTCTGGGTGTATCAGATACGCGATGACATGGAGGGCTCGATCGAACGCGTTCAGTCTTGGATCGAAGATTCGCCCACCACGCCGTCAGCCACAACACGGGGGTAGCTCAAGTGCAGACCGACCGAACCGGACCCTCACGATCCACGCGGAACATGCGAAAGCGGCAGATAACGAAATCCGAGACCGGAGTTCGATCTGAGGCATTGGTCGGATCTACTATGTCGGTGGCAGGGAGGACTATCTAGCCACATGGACGTATTTGATCTACGCAGAAACCTGATTGACGACTATCGCGACTACGTATCCAGCTTTATCAAGATTCGTGACACCCGCATCGACGAGAAGGTCAAGTCCTGGTTCGACCAGGGGCGGCTCTGGCCTGATCCGATGGTCGGCCTCAACCCTACTTTCGCCTCAGGCGGTACAGTCGACGATCTGGTTTCAGACGGCACTCTGCACCCGGCGTGTTCGCAAATCTTCCGGACGGGGAGGTCGCGGAAAGACCTTGCCGGCCAACAGATGGGTCTATATCGCCACCAGGTCGATGCCATTCATCAAGCTCGCAATGGACACAACTACGTCTTAACGACCGGGACTGGCTCTGGCAAGAGCCTTGCGTACATGGTACCCATCGTCGACTACGTTCTTCGCAACCAAGGCAAGGGCACCAAAGCGATCATCGTCTACCCCATGAACGCCCTCGCCAATAGCCAAGAGGAGGAATTGAGAAAGTTCCTCGACCAGGGAGTTGAAGGTCAATCGATCACCTTTGCCCGATACACCGGCCAAGAATCCGATGAGCGGAAGAAGGAGATCCAGGACAACCCCCCCGACATCATCCTCACCAACTACGTGATGTTGGAGCTCATTCTGACCCGGGTTCGAGACCGCGACCTGGTTAAGGCGGCACAGGGCCTGAAGTTCCTCGTCCTTGATGAGCTCCACACCTATCGGGGCAGGCAGGGTGCCGATGTTGGCTTTCTCGTTCGGCGTCTCCGCCATGCGACGAACTCGCCAAATCTCCAGATTGTCGGCACGTCGGCCACATTGGCATCCGGCGGAACGTGGCACGAACAACGGGGAGAGGTTGCCAAGGTCGCCAGCCTCCTCTTCGGTGCCCCGGTCGGCCCAGACAACATTGTCGGCGAGACCCTCGAACGGGCCACGAGCAAGCTCGACTTCACGGACCCCCTTGTTAAACAGGGTGTGGCGGCAGAAGTCCGCTCGGGCACGCCCCCCACAACCTACGGCGAGTTCATCCAGTCTCCTCTCTCCTCATGGATTGAAGGAATATTTGGCGTCGAAGACGTTGACAATCGACTCGTGCGAGTTACGCCTCGTTCGATCACAGGGTCCAAGGGGGCCAGCAAGGCGCTTGCTGGCCTCACCGGCGCCGATGAGCCGTCGTGCGTAGGCGCGATCGAAGCGTGGCTTCTGCAAGGAAACCAGATCGCGCGGCCCGATGGTCGCTTCAGCGTCTTCGCGTTCCGTCTTCACCAGTTCATCAGCAAGGGCGATACGGTCTACTCCTCTATCGCTCGCCCGGAGAAGCGCTTCATCACGCTCACAGCGCAGACTCGTATGCCGGAAGACCGTGAGACCCTGATCTTCCCACTTGTCTTCTGCCGAGCGTGCGGGCAGGACTACTACTCGGTGGTTCGCAAGACCCACCCCAACGGCGAGGCTGTGTACGAGCCGACGGATCTTGCCGATCAGACACCCGATGAGAGCACGACCATCGAGTGCGGTTATCTGATGGTGTCCCAAAATGAGCCTTGGCCCGCTGCCGAGGCCGAAGCAGGCGAACGGCTGCCTGATGAATGGAAGGAAGTCGACGGTCGCATCAAGTACCACCAACGCAAGTTTGTGCCTCAAGTGGTTCGGATTGACAAGACGGGTTCGGAGAGTGAGATCGGTACACCTGCTGCATTTGTCCGAGCACCATTCAAGTTCTGCCTGTCATGTGGTATTTCGTACGGTGGGCGAGCATCGAGCGAGTTCTCCAAGCTCGGCACACTCGGATCAGAGGGTCGCAGCACCGCCACCACACTCCTCACGATGTCCGCTATCCGTTCCCTTCGAGCAACCAGCAGCCTCCCCAAGCAAGCCCAGAAGGTGCTGTCGTTCACCGACAACCGGCAGGACGCCAGCCTCCAGGCAGGACACTTCAACGACTTCGTACAAGTCATTCAACAGCGCGGTGCACTCCTGCGAGCCCTCCGAGTTTCTGGCAGTTCTGGCCTCGTACACGATGAACTACCTCAACAGGTATTCGATGCACTCGGTCTCGAATTCGAAGAGTATGCACGAACAAAGGATCTGATTCTCCACGCACGAGACAACACCAACGCTGCGGTCCGGGATGTCCTCGAGTACCGGCTCTACGTTGATCTTCAGAGAGGTTGGCGCCTCACGGCCCCAAACCTTGAGCAAGTCGGCCTTCTGTCTGTTGAGTACCAATCGCTTGAAGACCTGTGCGCATCTGACGAGTACTGGTCAGGCGACGCTCTCCACCAGGCTCTGTCGACGGCCACGCCAGATGAGCGGCTGGCGGTTGCCAAAGCCATGCTCGACTGGATGCGGCGGGAACTCGCCATATCAGCCTCAACGCTGAACCAGCAGCAGCAAGAGCAGCTCTTGCGGAGGTCCCAACAACTGCTTTACGGACCCTGGGCACTTGACGAGAACGAGAAGCTCACGTTCTCGAAGATCGTGTTTCCCCGGTCCCGAGCTAAGTCGGATGATCGACTCTACGCCTTCCTCTCCGGACGAAGCGCATATGCCAACTTCTTGCGTCGCACAACCACCTTCGCTTCCTATGACCACAGGATCACGGTTGACGAGTCTCAGGACATCATCAGGGACCTCCTCGAACTCCTCAACCGCGCTGGACTTGTCGTCGAGGTGATTCCGCCGAGAGACACTGACGACATAGCCGGATATCAGGTTTCATCCGCCGCGATGATCTGGAAGGCTGGGGATGGCTCCAGTCCATTCCGAGATCCGATCAGAACGCCCAACGCCCCAGCAGAGGGAGGAGAGGCAAACGAATTCTTCGTGTCGCTCTACTCAACCGTTGCCGACATAGACCCAGGTTCATCGGAATGGACCGCGAAGCGTCTGGCGGGGATGGAAGCCGCCGAGCACACCGCCCAGGTATCGAACGAGGACCGCATCGAGCGAGAAGGCCGGTTCCGTGCCGGTGATCTGCCTCTGCTGTTCTGCTCACCCACCATGGAACTCGGTGTCGATATCGCAGAGCTCAACGTCGTCAACCTACGCAACGTACCGCCAACGCCAGCGAACTATGCACAGCGCAGCGGCCGCGCAGGTCGAAGTGGGCAGCCGGCGCTTGTCTTCACGTACTGTTCACGCGGATCTCAGCACGACCAGTACTTCTTCCGCCGGCCAGAACTGATGGTCTCCGGCCAGGTCACACCGCCACGCCTCGACCTCACCAACGAAGATCTCATCCGATCCCACGTGTACGCCTTGTGGCTTAGCGAGAGCAAGATGAGCCTGGGACGCTCACTCACCGACGTGCTTGACGTGGAGACGTCACCACCGTCCCTTCTTCCAAGCGTCGAATCGCAACTCGAGGATCAGGGCATCCGCGCTCAAGCCCTTGCCGCATCTCGTGACGTCCTGGCCGACCTGTCGTCACTACTGAGCAAGTCACTGTGGTGGACACCGGAGTGGCTCGACCGACAGATCAACAGCGTCAGCCACGCATTCAACGCCGCCTGCAAGCGTTGGATCGAGATGTACGAGTCTGCCAAGCAGAGTGCGGATCACAACCACCGTGTCGCCCAAGACCCAAAGCGCCCACCATACGAACGCGATCGAGCAAGAGGAATCAGAATGGAGGCGGAGCGCCAGCTCAGCCTCCTGTTCGCCGACCAGTCAGCAATCGACTCAGACTTCTATAGCTACCGATACTTTGCCACTGAGGGATTCCTTCCCGGATACTCATTCCCGCGTCTCCCGCTGTCTGCGTTCATACCGGGAGTCGGGAGAGACAAGCGCGGGCGATTTGTCTCAAGACCCAGATTCCTGGCAATCACCGAGTTCGGACCTCGTACGTTCGTGTACTACGAAGGTGCCCGCTATCAGATCACGAGGGTGATCCTCCCACCCGCGGTGAGAAAGGACCCGGGTGACCCCGGTGTGCTCACGGCGCAGATCAAGCGATGCACCGAGTGTGGCTATCTCCATATCACTGGCGACCACGCGAACCCCGACCGATGCGAAAGGTGCGACACACTGCTCACACAATCCCGAAAGCAGATGTTCCGCCTCCACAATGTCTCTACCCGTCGCCGACAGCGGATCAACTCCGACGAGGAGGAGCGCCAGCGCCAAGGCTTTGAGTTGGAGACGGCGATCCGCTTCTCTGAAAGGGACGGAAAGCTCAGCCGCACTCGTGCTGAATCAGTGTTCGGCGGCTCCACTCTTCTGCGGCTTGAATATGGGGAGACAGCGGATATCTGGAGAATCAATCTCGGCGAACGCCGGCGCAGCAACCCCAACCAGCTTGGATTCCTCATTGATGTCGAGACTGGCGACTGGGCACGGAATCAGCTCGAACATGTCACCGATCCCGATTCGCCAGAGGACACTGGCAAGAAGGTGGAACGGGTGATCCCCTACGTGCAGGATTCCCGGAACTGCCTCATCCTCGAACCTGTGCCAGAGCCATCCACCGAATTCATGGCCACGCTCGGGGCGGCGCTAAAGAATGCGATCCAAGCAGAGTTCCAGCTCGAGGATCAAGAGCTGGACGCTGTCCCCCTCCCCGACGAGAGTCGCCGACGAGCAATCTTGTTCATCGAGGCGGCCGAGGGTGGAGCCGGAGTGCTGCGCCGTCTCATCGAGGAACCCGACGCCATTGCCCGTGTCTCCGAGAGGGCCCTCGACATCCTCCATTTCGACACCGATGGCGACAATGTCCACTGGCCACCAAACGCCGATGCCGACGAGGAATGCGCTATCGCCTGCTACGACTGCTTGCTGAGCTATCGCAACCAGGCCGACCATCTCATGATGAACAGACACCTCATAACCGACATGCTTCTTGAGTTGACGAAGTCAACAACCGCTGTCGCTCCAGAGCGAACTCTTCGCACACAGTCGACACTCGAGGAAGAGTGGCTCAGCTACATCACGGCCCACCGTCTCCGCCGACCTGGCGACTCTCAGCGGTTGATCGAAGCAGCTGGTACACGACCGGACTTCCTCTATGACGATGACTACGCGGCCGTCTACGTCGATGGGCCGATCCACGACTTCCCGGACCGCCATCAACGAGATACCGACCAATCGGCGGCTCTTCGTGACCTGGGATACACGGTGATCAGATTCGGCCATCGAGACGATTGGGACAAGATCGTCGCTGAGTACCCCGATATCTTCGGACGGCCGACATGACGTTTGCTGTGGGATCGCTTGTCGAGGCGCGCGGTCGGGAATGGGTCGTGCTCCCTGAGAGCACTGAAGCGCTTCTCCTCGTCCGCCCCCTTGCCGGCACGGAAGCCGAGTCCACCGGAATCCTCACATCGCTCGAAGAGGTCAAACCGGCCACGTTCGATCTCCCCGACCCATCCCGCCCAGGTGACTTCCGGTCGGCACGACTGCTACGCGACGCCCTCCAGCTCGGCTTCCGATCCACTGCTGGGCCCTTCCGATCTCTCGGCCACATCTCGGTTACACCCCGGCCTTACCAGCTCGTTCCCCTGCTCATGGCACTGAAGCTCGACCCGATCCGACTCCTGATCGCAGACGATGTCGGGATCGGCAAGACCATCGAGGCAGCGCTGATCGCCCGCGAGATACTGGACGTGGGCGATATCAGGCGGCTTGCCGTTTTGTGCCCGCCACATCTGGCAGAACAGTGGCAGGAAGAACTTTCGTCCAAGTTCCACATTGACGCGGAGCTCATCCTCTCATCCACTGCTGGCCGTCTCGAACGGAATCTCCCCGTCGACCGCACCGTTTTCGACGAACACCCGTTTGTGATTGTGTCTACAGATTTCATCAAGTCGGACCGGCGACGCGACGAGTTCCTCCGCACCTGTCCCGAGTTCGTAATCGTCGACGAGGCCCATACCTGTGTCGAGCAATCTGCCGGAAAGGGGGCACACCAGCGCTACCGCCTCGTGAAGGGCCTGGCCGAAGACCCGGACAGGCACATTGTGCTAGTCACTGCTACGCCGCATTCGGGCAAGACAGACGCGTTCCGTTCACTCATCGGACTCCTCGATCCCGACTTTGCCGATCTGCCAGAGAATCTTGGCGGAGATCACAACCGAAAGAACCGCGAGCGCCTTGCTCGGCACCTCGTGCAACGCCGTCGCCAGGACATCCGCAAATATCAAGATGATGACCCGTTCCCCACACGTGAAGAACCCGGCAAGGACCCGACGTATGACTTGACGGAACCCTACCGCGACCTCTTCAATCGGGTCCTGGAGTTCGCCCGCGAGACAGTGAATGATCCCTCAGGGGATGGTCGCCGCCAACGAATTCGCTGGTGGTCGGTGCTCGCCCTTCTCCGAGCACTTGCCTCTAGTCCGGCAGCCGCAGCTGCGACCCTGCGCACGAGGTCGGTGACCGCTGACTCACAAACCGAAGCCGAAGCTGACGATCTCGGTGAACGCTTCATCTTTGATATCGGAGACGACGACCTCGAAACGAACGACACTATCCCGGGTTCGGACCCCGATGAGGACACCGACTCGACCCGCAGGCGACTCCGCAAGATGGCGCAGATGGCCGACGAGCTACGTGGTGACCACGACTCAAAGCTGTCTGGCGCCCTAGTGCTGGTTCAGCAGCTCCTCAATGATGGCCACCAGCCGATCGTCTTCTGCCGGTTTATTGAAACCGCCGAATACGTCGCCGAAGAGCTTCGGCAACGGCTCACCGGCAATATTGCTGTGACGGCCGTCACTGGGCGGGTTCCTTCCGCCGAGCGAGAACGACGAGTTGCTGATCTCGGCGAAGCTCCCAAGCGCGTACTGGTCGCCACCGACTGTCTCTCCGAGGGGATCAACCTCCAGGACTCGTTCACGGCCGTTCTCCACTACGACCTTCCTTGGAATCCCACCCGTCTCGAACAGCGCGAGGGCCGTGTCGACCGCTTCGGACAGAAGCACCCGACCGTCCGGATCGTGACCTACTACGGCCGAGACAACGTCGTCGATCCTGCTGTCCTCGACGTCCTGATAGAGAAGCACCGCACCATTCGCCGAGACACCGGCATCTCGATCCCGATTCCGGGAAGCACATCTCAGGTCATGGAGGCGGTGAGCCAGGCGGTAATCGATCAGGGCGAGACCGGCTCCGAACGGATCCTGCCTGGCCTTGAAGATTTGGTCCAACCGAAAGCTCAAGAGCTCATTCGTGCGTGGGACGACGCAGCAGACCGGGAGAAGGCAAGCCGTAGCCTCTTCGCTCAGCTCGCGATGACTCCCGAAGACGTTGCCCAGTTCTTCACAGCGTCGGAACGAGCCTTGGGCTCGAGTGCCGACATCAAGAACTTCGTCACAACCGCTCTCGGCGAACTCGGCGCAGTGATCACACCAGGCCGGACCACCACACTCGATCTCTCCGAGACACCTTCGGCAGTCATTCCCTACCTAGGCGTGGACGTCAACAAGCCCAAGGTACGTGTCCAATTCGAACCACCTGCAAGAGGCGATGGAATGCTCCTCACCCGAAGTCATCCACTCGTCGCAGGCCTCGCTGACTACGTACTATCCACAACCCTCGATTCCGGTTCAAACCGGTCGATCGCTGCCCGGTCGGGCACGATTCGGACAACCGCGGTCTCGCATCGCACCACCTTGGTCCTGGCGCGCTTCCGATTCCATCTCACGACGATACGCGAAAGCACCGAGCGACAACTCCTCGCCGAGCAGGCCGCCGTTCACGCGTTTACTGGCCCGCCCAACGACCCCGTTTGGCTCGACCCGCAGCGCGCTCTCGATCTCCTCAATGCCGAGCCATCTGGAAACATCAGCCCTCGCCAGGCGGCCGAATTCCTCGCTGAGGTAGTCGACTCTGCCGACTCGTGGATGGTGGGGCTCGAAGGATTCCTACAGGACGCCGCCGAGGTTCTCCTCGATGAGCATCGTGTCGCAAGGGAAGCGGCTCTCCGTAAGAGGGAGGCAGGGCGCTCTGCCCGCTACCGCGTCGAGGCGCTCATTCCCATCGACGTGCTCGGCATCTACGTGCTGCTTCCGGACCAACGATGACACGAAACGCCACCTACCACACCGTGCGCATCCTCGGAGGTCTCCTCCCCTCCGACCTGCTCGAACGTATCGGTGCACAGGATCCGGACCTCGAAGGCTCAACGCCGGTCGACTACGATCTCGCACCCGGCGAGCGGCTCGGGGAGGCGATCACGAGATCGTGGAACCGCCTTCGGCCCCTCTGGGAGCGGTTCTCTGAACGGACCGAGCAAGCCGGCGCACTCACGGGACCCACCCGACAGGAATGGTTACTCCCCTTGTTCCAGGAGCTCGGATTCGGCCACCTTCCCACGGCGTCAGGGTTCGAGATTGAAGGCAAGACTTACCCAATCTCCCACCTGTGGGAGTCGACACCCATCCACCTCGTCGGCATAGGTGTGGATCTCGATCGCCGCACACCGGGTGTCGCTGGCGCTGCCTCTGCCTCCCCTCACGGCTTGATGCAGGAATTCCTCAACCGCTCCGACGACCACCTCTGGGGCATCGTCGCGAACGGACATCAGCTACGCCTCCTACGTGACAACGCCAGCCTCACCCGCACCGCATATGTCGAGTTCGACCTGCGTGAGACGTTCGAAGGCGACGCCTACTCCGACTTCGCACTCCTCTGGCTCACCTGCCACGCTTCACGACTCGAAGGACCCGCCGGTAAAGAGCTGCTGGAACGGTGGCGCGAGGCCGCAGCAACACGAGGCATCCGCGCCCTCGACGCCCTCCGCAACGGAGTCGAGTCCGCCATCGAAACTCTCGGAAGCGCCGCGGTGGCCAATCCCGACAACGTCAACCTCCGACAAGACCTCGATAGCAGCACGTTGGATGCTCAGGATCTGTACCGACAGATCCTCCGGGTCGTATACCGCTTCCTCTTCCTCTTCGTCGCCGAGGGCAGAGACCTCTTGCTCGACCCAACAACCAAACCGGCAACCCGAACCAGATACCAGCGCTACTACTCCATCACTCGGCTCCGCGACCTCGCCGAAGCGACAAGGGGCGGGCTGCATTCCGACCTGTGGAGGCAGCACCTCACCGTCGCTCAAGCTCTCGAGGCGACCGGCGAACCAGAACTCGGGCTCCTCCCCCTCGGCGGCTTCCTGTGGTCAAGTGAGGCAACCGCCGCTCTCAACAACGCCGTCATCCCAAACGAAGCACTGCTATCTGCCGTCCGCTCCCTGACGATGGTCAGACCTCCAGGGGAGCTGCCCCAGCGTGTCGACTATGCCAACCTCGGTGCCGAGGAACTGGGATCGATCTACGAGGCATTGCTCGAGTACATCCCAGAAGTCAATCCTGTCGCCGGAACGTTCGAGCTGAAAGCGACTGCCGGCAATGAAAAGAAGACAACCGGCTCGTATTACACGCCGACATCCCTCATAAGCGAGATCCTCAACTCCGCGCTCGATCCTGTTCTCGACGACGCTGCTCGATCTGATGATCCTGAGCAGGCAATACTCGACCTGAAGGTCGTGGACCCCGCCGCCGGTTCCGGCCATTTCCTCATCGCTGCTGCCAATCGCATTGCCGACCGACTTGCTCGGGTTAGAGCCGGAGACGATGAGCCGTCCCCTGATCAACTCCGCACGGCCATTCGCGATGTCATCGGCCGGTGTATCTACGCCGTAGACATCAACCCGATGGCGATCGAGCTTGCGAAAGTAGCGCTCTGGATTGAAGCGATGGAACCTGGCAAGCCGCTCACATTCATCGACCACCACGTAGTGTGCGGCAACGGCATCGTTGGAGCCACGCCAGCGATGATCATCGGCGGAATCCCAGACGGCGCCTTCCTCGCCAAACCCAACGAAGGCGACGACCGCAAGTCTTGTACGAAACACAAGAACCGCAACAAAGAAGCGCGAGCTGGGCAGACGAGCCTATTCACCGCGGATACTCAATGGCGACCAGTTGACCGATCAGCCGATGCCGCCCGGATCTCTTCGCTTCCGAGCGATTCGCTGGACGACATCGCGCAGAAGAGCCGCTCGTGGAGGGAGTTCACATCCTCGGCTGACTTCATCCGGGAGAAACTCATGGCAGATGCCTACTGCGCAGCAGTCACGTTCCCTCGCACCAAGGACTCGGCATCATGGATGGTGGCTCCGTATGACGTCTTCTACCAACTCAGGGATCATCCGGATTCAGAGATCCCCGACGCGGCCATTGAACGAGTCCATGATCAGGCGTCTCGATACCGGTTCCTGCACTGGCATCTCTCCTTCCCTGAGGTCTTCGGTAGCTCACATTCTGGGAGCGAGGACGATCGATGTGGCTGGGCTGGCGGGTTCGACGTCGTTCTGGGAAATCCGCCGTGGGACACCCTTTCGCCGGATCGCAAGGAGTTTTTCAAAGCCTGGCTTCCCCAAATCGCATCACTATCGAGCAAGGATCAGGAGACAGCGATTGAGGACGCACTTGACGCTAGCCCCCAACTGCGTGAGCTGTGGGAGGAGCATCACCGAGATCTCTTCGCCACCTCGCGGTTCTTCCGGAGATCCTGGCGATACCGAATGTTTGCCTCCGGAAACCTTGGCAAGGGAGACCTCAACATCTATCGCGCCTTCGTCGAAATGGCTCTCACCTCTGTGAGAAATGGTGGTATCGCTTCACAGATCACACCATCGGGCATTTACGCGGGTGCGAATAATGCCGCGATTCGCAAAGAACTGCTCGACCGCTTCCGCATCCTCGTGCTGTGGGGGTTCGACAACTCCAGCGGAGTCTGGTTCCCCGGCGTTGGGCTCAAGGCATTTGCTACCTACGTCGCGGAACGCAACCGCCCCGAGCCGACCTTCGCTGCCGGATTCGGAATCGCCTCAATAGATGATCTTCGAGCAGCCGTCGAATCCCCATTCGACTACCCAGTCAAGATGATCCGGTCCATCGATGACGAAGCACTACTCATTCCCGAAATCCGACCAGGAATAGACGCCCACGTGGTGGCAAAGCTGATTGCCAATCGCGAGACCTTCGGTCAGCAGAATCGCGACCGCGGATGGCACCCGTATCGCCGTGAACTCGACATGGGGAACGATGCCCACCTTTTCACGAGAGACCCGAATGGCCTACCGGTATACGAGGGCCGGATGGTCGATTTCTACGACCACCGGGCGAAGGCGTACATTTCGGGCGCTGGCAGAAGTAGCAAGTGGACACCATCTTTGTCCTCTGACTCACCCGACAAACGTGTGGCCCCGCAGTATTTCCTTCCTGCCCAAGATGTGCCAGCAAAGCTCGAGGACTCATGGAAGCGATATCGAATTGGATTCCTCGACGTTGCAAACCCGAAGTCAGATGCGCGGTGCCTCGCGGCCGCGGTAGTCCCTCCCGACACCGTATGCGGCGACAAGGTCCCGACGATCTCCTTCGAAGATGGTGAGGAGTGGCGATACTGCATCTGGTTAGCAACAGCAAATTCGATTGCCATGGATTACATCGCCAGAAAACAGATCGTCTTGAAAGTGTCCTTTACAGTGATGGATGGCCTTCCATTCCCCGTCATTAACCCAGACTCCGGCGTAGGGAGAGCCTTGATCGACAATGCTCTCCGGCTCACATGCGTGTCCGAAGACATGGACGGTTTCAGGGCACAGGTGATCAAGAGCGCCGACCTTTCACACAACCATGGAACACCGCCGGCAATAGAAGAAGCAAGCCGCGCCCAGTTGCGAGCCGAAATCGATGCAATAGTGGCCCGCGAGTGCTTCGATCTGAGCAGAGACGAGTTCGAGCACATCCTCGACGACTTCACGAAGCTCCGCGAGCGCGAAGAGAAACCGCCACCAAAGGGTCTCGGCGAATATCGCACGAAACGCCTCGCCCTTGAAGCCTTCGACAAGCTATCCCCAGACGGCCCGCGAGGAGAATGACATGGTTGCCAGACCAATCGATGCCGCCGAGGGATACCGATTGTTTCAGCAGGCACATGGGGCTGTTTCACTCGATGAGATCAACGAGTATCTTCGCGGTCTCGGCCTGCTCGAGGTCTCACCGCGGATGCTCGTGCACTACGAACGTCTATATCGGCACGGCTACAGCTCGTACATTCCGATCAACCGGCTGGATATCGCGCTTGCCGGAGAGGACGCGTGGTCCGCTGAACTTCAGGCACGCTACCCCGAAATCGCTCAGCCAACAGATGGTGAAGCCATTTGGGATAGTCGCGTCCGTGCGGTCAAGGTCCTTTCTCTAGGGGTCTCGACTGCCACAGTCACGGGAGACCAAATACCACAAGCAGGTGCTCCCATCGTGCTTCGACTGCTCACCACTGGTATCGAGAGGAACGGCACAGTCAGTCGTTCGGACCGAAACAGCGGTCGTTTCCATATCGCGTTCGATCCATACACGAGTGTGCCCCTGGCACCAGCAGACTCCCCGATTACAGGTTCTCTGCGCGTTGAACTTCTGGAAAGCGCTGAGAACCTCGTGGCCATTGGCGACATCATCCTCAATCTCGACAGATTCCTAGTGCGAGCGGATCCTTCCCAGACTTCCCTAACGCGGGTCCGCAGCCTCGCCATGAGATCCCCAATCGAGATCCTGATCATCGGCGGCCTACTCCTCGAGGGTGCCCTCAGGATGGCTGAGAAGGTTATCCGAATGCGGAAGGACTGGCACGAGGGTACGAAAGCTGCCTATGAGTCTCAAGGAATCCGGCTGGACAACGAGGAGCGCACAGCCAACGCCCAGATGGAGACCGATGCAAAGCTGAAGAAGGCACTCCAGCGGGAGGTCGGCGCGTCCAATGCTCCGCTTCTTGAGTCCCTACAGCAGCCCCACCTGCCACTGGGCGACCCCGGGAGTCCCGACCGCCAGCAACTCTCAGACGCTGCGCAGGCCGCTGTCGATCTTCCCTGGAATGCAGAAATCGGACCAATAGCTGACCGAAAACCAACGGACGAAAGCCCAACGTAGTCGCCTTCCAAGCCTCTGCAATCTCGAGCGGTGGCCAGCATCAACGGTATCGCTTTTCCGGTCGGCTCGGTGGGGTGGCATACGTACTTCTTCGACTGCGACACTTCGATCCGGACCGAGGCTCCCGAGGGAACGTGCTGCCCGGTCAGGCTATCGCTCGCGGCGCCCATTCAACCTCCGTCCTCGAAAGCGGAACAAGGGTGCCCAGCGCAAGGTCGTGGAGTCGCTGCGAGATCTCGGTTGGTGGACCTCCAAGATTGAGTGGCAAGATAACCAGTCGTTGCTCGGACCAGGTCTCGATCCGAACTACGGGATCATCCTGACTGGTCGCCCCGTACAAGAGCACACCGTTGCGAAGGCCGATGGCATCGCAGTACGCCAACAGTTGGTAGTAATCGGAGTTCTGCCCGAAGCCGTCCTCGGTGAGTTTGTATTTCACGTCCGCAACCAGGATCGGCTCGCCCCGCCGATAGAAGACGAGATCGGGGTACATCGTCACTTTGTGTGCGGTGTCGAGATAGGTCTTCACCTGGTCGTGGACTTCCAGCTTGCCGGCCAGGTGCCGACGAAGCTGGATCGTCACGAAACGTTCAAAGAGATGGTTCATGTTGATGAGGAAGGTCGACGCCTCCAATCTTCCTGTCCGATCCTTGATGCCGCCCGAGCGCAGGATCACTTGGGCCATCCGCAGCGAAGGCTCGTAGTAGCGGTTGAGCCTGGTCAGGGTGATTGGTGAAATCGCTCGCGGATCTACGGCGTCCGCCCCGGCGAGGAGGTCTACGGTCCGCCGAAGATTGCGGCGAACCGCCGGGGCAATATCTGGGAAGGTGGCAAGGACGACAGCAGCTGCACGAAGCATCCGATTCTCGGGGATGTCGATCGATAGTTCGTCGAACTGACATGCGATCGGAGCCGGCATACCCCCAGCGTGAAGCATCGCCGGGATGTCAATTCGACCGCGAAGCGCGACCAGAGTCTCGTTGTGCTCCTTGTAGGCCTTGAGTACACCACGACGCAAAGTATGCGCAACCAGCCTCTCGTAGAACGCCGCGAGGGCCGGGAGTAGCTCAGCCTCCTCGAAGCCGACCAATGAGGTACCGAAATCGACGTCGGCCTCCCGAGCCGACAGCATGTAGAAGAGATTCTCAAGTGGAATCTTCGGTCGAATCATGATCGCCAGATCGCCGATCCGGACGGCTCCTACGTACGAGGTCGCCTTCAGGTTCCACGTGTCTCGCCGCTGTCCTGGAAATATCTCGATCGCGTTTCCGGCTGCTCTCCGGAGTGCATCGACCTGATCGAAAGAAAGCTCGACGTCTTGCGCCTCACTCCACTCCTGGAGTTGGATTGTCGTCACCGTCGCCCTCCGTCTCGTCCATTGGAGCGACTTGAGCCTTGTAGCGCTTGAGGGCCGTGCCGAATCGGTACCGGTTCGTCCCGATCTCATCGCCATAGAGCTATTCCTCGATGTACGGGAACACGGAGTACGTCCAGATCTGCTCGAGGATCTCGTCAGTGAGACCCTCTCGCATGAAGTGGCTCGGTCCAATCTGCAAGTGAGGGCCACCAAGGTGTTCTCGAAGTTCTGCGTTGACCATATCGAGCAGATCTGCGATCCACTCGGGCTCCCGATTGGCAGCAAGCCATCGACGGAGGAGCTCTTCCATGGGTCCCTGGTCAGGGAAGAAGCCAACGAAGTGAAATCGGCGACGCATGGCAGCATCGACGAGAGAGATGGATCGATCGGCGGTGTTCATGGTGCCGACGATCCACAAGTTCTTGGGCAACTCGAAAGGTTCGTCTGGCCGGTACAACGACCTGATGGTCTCTTCCCGATACTCGAGGAGGAACAACAGCTCGCCAAAGACCTTGGGAAGGTTCGCCCGGTTGATCTCGTCAATCACCAACACGTGCTGCTTCGACGGGTTGTCGCGTGCACGATCGGCGATCAATGCCAAGGGACCCTTGACCAGGCGGTAGGTGAGTTGCCCACGCACATCAGTTTCTGGGCGAAAGCCCTCGAAGAAGTCCTCGTACGAGGTGGACGGGTGGAACTGAACGAGCATCCGCTGGGCGGGGTCGGGTGCAATCGCTTTGGCAAGCTCTCTGGCGACGTATGTTTTTCCAGTGCCCGGTGGACCGTAGAAGATCATTTGGCCTTTGTCCTCGAGAAGTCCTACGAACTCCTCGAGTACCGCACGGTCGACGAATACTTTGTCGGCCAGGTTGCCGATGTGGTCGATCTCATCCGCAGACTCGATCTCCCCGTCCCCGCGCTCGGAAAACCAATACAAGAATCGAGCCATCCCATAGGTATCGTCACCAAAGAATGGGCTGAGACGATCGCCAAGAAGCTCGTTGGATCGCACCAGCCGTCCACCCGTATCGACGCTATCGAGACCATCCTCATGCAGATCGAGAAGTTTGAGCATCCGTCCCTTGCCTTTTGGCCCCCGGTAGACACAAACGGGAACGACCTCGGATGGGTACTCAATTGCGAGCAGCTTTGTGATCACGGCCTCGCCAAAACCCTTCACACCACGTTCGGACTCGTCTAACAGCGCGTTCACACGATCCTCCAGCGGATCACTGCCACGAAGGAGATACTCGAGATTGTTGGCGAACGTATCGAGTTCCTCAGGGCTCATCTGTCCAAGTGAGATATTCAGATGTGACTGGGGCCAGGGTGGGCGTATCGACCGGTGTTATAGATCCGGCGAAACTCCGGAAAATCGAATCCGAGGAGCCCATTCCCGATATCACGGTCGCCATCTGGGCGCGTTCCGCCTTGTTGTTGGTGTCCGCATCTGTCGGATAACCAGTCTGTTCGCGGAACTCCGCTACTGCATCGTGGAGTGGATCGTCGGCTACATCAGCGGTGCTCGGTGCTTCACCTGAGGCGACCACCATGGCATCAAATATTGCCTGTAACTTGGCAACTGTCCCCAACACCTGATCACCCACATCGGGACCGGTGAGACCGCCCGGGAACCACTCACCGACATACAGTTCACCTTTCGGAAGCTCGTTGCCTACAGGTCGGAGTCGGTCGCCTTCCTTGTGCATATGTACCTCGAAGAACTGCACATCGTCGGGTAAGCCAATCTGCTGGACTGCCACTGCCATTTCGGCGTAGTCGGCGTACTTGCGCTGAGAGCCGAAGTGCGCTCCGATCGCCAAACCCTTTGGCGTTGCCCAGACGCGGATGGAAGGCATCACCATGTTCTTTTCGATCGTGTAGATCGCGTAGGCGTCTGCTCGAAATGGTTGATCATCGTTATAGCCCACGCGTGGATCTGTCTTCGAGGTCATGAGATCTCGAACTAGCAGAGCAGCGACCTCATCCTTGAGGCCACGCGCGAGCATGTCCATTTCACCGAGCGCCGCGTGGATGTTTCGTCCCGCTTGATTTCGCACTTCGTCGGACGGGTACCCGCCCGCCTCGTGCCAACTCATGAGGTGACGGCTGTTCTCCTGAAGACGCCCATACAAGCCCGGACTTAATGATCGAGAGCCTCTGTCGTTGAGATTGGCAAGTGCGTGAACCGTCTCGACCGCAGGAAGGCTGGATGCCAAAATGAGAGTTCGATACTGGAGATACCGATCATCCGGCTCCAAGTATCGCGGAAGGAGACGAAGCACCTGCAAAACCGGTTCTGCACTTGCTGACAGCCACGGCCACTCCAGCGGGTCCTGCAGACACCAGACCATCGACGTCGCCAGCGGGGAGAAGCCAGACCCTGGGAACATCTTCTCTGTTTCCTCAGCGAGGTCCACCAGGGACAGGATCTTGATCCTGGCGTCTTGCTCCGAGCCGGGAACCGTGAAGGCCTCAGCGACGATCAATGCTGCTTCGGGACCTGCAGCCCGATTTGCCAATGTGCCTAAGAACGTCCGATGTGCCCCCTTCTTGAACCACGACGGCATCTTGGGGAGTTGCATGAGTGAGTCGGCGAAGGACCTCAGGTCTAGATCGACTCGAAGGCGGTCGATGGCATCGACGACTGCTTGTCGGTTCTCCAACCACGCCTCAGGAGACGCGAATGGGTCTTCGCCTCCCGAGCCCCGCCAATCATCAACGAGAGTTTAAAGTGTCGACGCTATGTGTTGTGTGTCAGTCGTCATGCCGTCCGATCCTTGGCCTCCGTCCTTCGGCACAATCGTAAACCCAAGGTCACGCAGGACCGGGTTGGCGCTTCCCGGTGCGTCCCCACCATTGAAATCATCGTTCCGGAGAACGCTCCCATGCACGCGTCGCGCGGCGAGTCCGACAACTGCCTTCGGTGGATAGCGTCGATCCTTATGTACGAGGTCGTACTTCGTCGAGTCCCCAAACGAATGCTCAATGCCGCCATCGAGATCCTCAAGTGCCGCGAGGACGTCCTCCCTGATGATACCGGATGGGATGGTCATGGCCTACATGATGGCTGATATCAGCGGAGATGTCGTGCATCGTGCAGAACACCTGGTGTTGGCTTGTGCCCGGCCAGCCCTACTCGAATCGAGAGCGGCATACGCAAGGCTCAGCGATCATTCGGCCTGAGGAATCGACAGAGAGCCGCCAGCATTGCGCGTTCATGAGCGAAACCTCACACAGCGGGGTTCGTAGGGACAGGTCGTGCACCACTCGCCGACCGAATACTGGGGTTCAGCCGCGTCGAGTGGATGCCACTCAACGAGCGGCGAGAGAAGCGACGCAACCAGCTGCTCGGCCTCCTCCAAGGCATCCCCGTCGTAGACCACCCGCAGACACTGGGGATCACCCGGCCCGCCTAGCGAATGTTGGTGAACGGCAACGGTCTCGACACCGAGAAGGCGAGCGACGGAGATCGCGTACAAGGCCGTCTCTCGTTCGTCGATACGATCGGAAGTCCTCCCCGTTCGATGCTCGATGACAGCGGGAGTACCGTCTGATTCTCGTCCTACGGCATCGGTCCGGGCGATAACGGTCACAGCTACGGGAGCCCCGTCACTGACGTTGCCATCAGGGTCGGCATCGAGTCCGTTCAACACGAATGTCGCCCCGACCTGGTACTCAGTTCGCCGATACTCGACCGAAACGTGATCCTGCTCGATCTGCTTGTGTCGGTCGTAGAGCGCAGTCAGGACCTGTCGATCGTCCGGGGAAACACCTTCGAGCTCCATCGCGAACGCCGCATTCTGATCGTCGGCGAGCAACACGGCCGCGACTACCTCGTGGAACAAAAGACCGCCTGCTGCGGCAGGGCTGACCACATCGTCGATGTCCTTGGGTATGACATGCAACGCCTTCCACGCAAGGCGACGATGGCACTGCTCAAGGCGGAGGACGTCTGACTTGGAAACTCGGATCGTGCGTTGACGTGTGCCGACCCGATAGCCGGTAGGCGCGGGGTATTGGCCGCACAGAGCAATCCGGTCGCAGCGATAACACTGCCACCCCGGCTTCCGGACCTTCATGTTCCGGTATCGCGCTGCTATCTCGTACAGACGCTCAAGATCTACATCTCGCTCGTCGGGCGAAAGCTCGATCGGTTCGATCGTGCCATCTCGAAGCATGAGATCGGCAAACCGTGCACTGGAATCGCTGCCACCGAGCAAGATCGCAGCTTCGGCATTCGAGGTTCCCTGCCTGCCCGTCTTGATCTTGAATCGCTCGATTCTTCCCGAATCGTGTGGATCGGTGACGACAAGCTGAATGTAGGAAGCGAGCTCCACGTTGAGTTCGGGATGGTCGATGAGAACGAGGTTGTCGTCCGGATCGAATTGCACCTCAGCGTCAGAGGCCCCCAGCACGACGACCCCGTTGTTTACAAGGTCCGTCACCAACTCCCGTTGCACCGGATCGAGCCATGCGGCATTCTCATTCACGGCTCGACCCACATCGCCGCCATTGGAGAGCGCAGCCTCGAGCGCGTATCGTACAGCCAACCATCTGTCCAGAGCAGCACGAGGAAGCCTTGAAACCGGACCCACGCTTGCCGGACATTCATTGATCGCTTCGAGTTCGTCTGCCTTCAACCGCAGCGGGGGATCAGAGTGATACATGGTTTCACCCTATCGGTGGGGCGCGAATGATGTCCACACAACAACATGCCGCCGCCACAGTCCTTCACCGATCGTCTGCACTGTGCACGGACTCGCCCAAGCGATGGATCGGCCTTGACCCAGCGACGTTCCGGGATACCGCGGCTAAGTCGGCCGAAAGACTTCCCCGACGACCACTCCCACATGATTGTGCGCCACGGCAGCAATATCGGATCGCTCTTGGTCCGATCCAGGGTCAGGGACAGCCGCAAGCAACTACTGCGAGAATAATACGGCTGGTGCCAAGGCCACACCGGAATCTCGATGAAGCTCACGTCAATCCTGTCGTCGGCGAGTTCGCCGCGAATCCGATCGTCGAAGAGATGGGTCCAGGCGTTCACAACCTTGAGCCTGACGGACCACAGTGACGCGGCCAGGCTAAGTGCTGTCCTCTTCCAAATCCTCCGCTGTCTCTGTGATCCGAACTTCGCTCCGGTCTTGGCCTCTCCGACGATCGACGCACCGGAGCCAACAGCTACCACGTCAAGCTGTGACCACTCCACGTCGTCTCGACCTGGGATCTCGACCTCGGGGATGTACTCCGGATGTCGAGTCTCCTGAGTCGCGAGAGCAAACGCCGTAATGACGGCATCAGAGCGGTGCTCAAGAAACAGCCCGAGCACCTCGTCGAACCGCAACTGTTGCTGCGTGAAGAAGGAATCGCTCGAGAGCTGGGAAAGCAACATCGGAGCACCACACCGCCCACAGACGCCATTGAGCATCAATTCAGAGAGTCGCCATACATGGAGGGAGGAGCACGTTGTGCATTTGGCCCTGTGTGCGATGTGGGCGAGATCATGGCTCACGAGTTCGTCTACGACGGAGAGCGCGGATGCCCTGGCAGCTTCCAGCGGAACCATCCGTCCAGACCTCCTACCGTCAGAGTCAAGCAACCCGCCAACCAGGACACCAAAGTCTGGATCCTCAAGAAGAGTGACAAGTCGCCGAATACTGAGCCGATCCGCGACGACTGATGAATACCTGCCCTTGTCGTGGAGTCGGACATCGAACCCGTCTCCGAGCAGCACTCTCAGCATCGCAATAGAACTCGGCGGACTCACGAATTTCGCCCTCCATGTGTGAGCTATCGATGCACCTCCGGGTACGAAGACTGTCGGGTTCCACACAGCGAGATTGCCGTTCCTAGTCATTCGAACGTATTCGGAGCCAAGAAGCTTCGAATCGAACACACCTGCGGCGAGTCGCCTGCTGGTGGGCAAGTGGCGTCCCTCGACATCAGTTTCCGTGATCCATCGCTTTTCTCCGAGATTCTGTGACCGACTCGAAGTTGGGACGGGAACAGAGAGAGCACTGTGTGACATCCCGTCGCCATCCAAAGCAACCGTCTTCGCAGTCGCGAACGGATCCTTCTCGTACACCACAACTGGGGCAGAGCACAATCGCTCAATTGCCTCCACGCCAACATCCGTCGTGAATGAGTCGACGGCCGATCCACGGTCCACAAAGACCGTCTCAGCTGCCTTGAGCTGTCGCTTCACATGTCCCAGTCCCCGACGATCCAAGGATGCGCTCGCCAGGCGCACGCTCTGAGTGCGACTCTTTCCGAGCAACAACATCAGACTTCTCGCGAATCCTGAAAGGTGGTCCGTTCCAGATCGACGAACTGCTCGTGACAGCAGCCGTCTGGGGGCGTACAGGACCTGAGTTCTCAGGCGGGACAAGCCGACCCAAAGAAGAAAATCAACGAGTTCAGAGCCCACCACGAGGACGATTTCATCTTGCAGAGGCCGCGTATCCCGACTCTGGTAGACAGCCCCATCCAAGAGACCAACAGTTACTGGAAGTCCCCATGCCACGGATCTACCGAGAGCAGCCTCAACGGAGGCAAAGGATCGAACCCGGAAGCTGTCAACTCCGCACGACAACTGCAATGAGTCAAGTGTCTCGGAGCCGAACATCCGAAGGGGTACGATTTGCGCGCCGACTCGCTCCAGGTTCTCAATGAGGTGCTTCGTCAATCGACCGCAGCCCCATACGACCAGGGCAGCGAGATCTTGGTCCGAAGAAGCGCTTTGCGGATCGACGACGGAGTTCAGATCGTCAGAGGATTCAAGAAACGGACTCCAGGTTGTGAGAGGCCACGAAGGCGTGGAGGTTGATCCGGCACACGAATCCACCCAGGGAGGTCCGTGAGACTGATCAAACGGGTTGGCGGATCGCTGCAGACTGTCGTTGACTGCATCTTGATCCCTGAACTGGGGCCATGACGGCGGGCAGGTCTCGAGAAGCCGCTCAAACTCGGCGTCAGGGTCGGGGAGAGACAAGGAATCCACCTGGCGGCGTAGATCGTCGACGAGCTGCTGCTCCTCCCCCACATCGCGCATTTCTGCAAGCCATGGCTCGAAGGCGACAACGTGATCCGGATCAAACGCCCTCACAACTGGCTCAAAGAGCTCGGGGATCATTCCTGTAGGGTCAACGGGTTACGGGCAGAGCGTTCCAGCGACCGGCCCATGACTCGGTCGCATAGCCCGCCAACGGCAACATCAACTTTCGCCACACTGGAAGAGGATCGGGCACGAGGAAGAGTACGCGGCCTGGTCTGACCGCATTGCTGAGAACCGCGTTGTCCCCTGTCTGCGCCATTCCTGAAGTATGGTCGATCACGTCGTCGATACTGGACTTCGGACAACAGCGCGGGAATCACGAGTCCGCAGACCTCGCCGTCTCGGCTTGCCCAGTGCCGAGCGAACGTGACTCGTATCGAGACTGAATGGTCCACAGCCCGCCCCTTTTGTGTAGCGGGGACGGACGCCGGTCGCGGGTATCCCACGGATTCCGGCACAATTCAACTGGTCCCGTGGAGTGTGTCGTGGGGTGTCAGCGGCCGATGGCGCTGCGTCCGTGCTCCGGTGTCAACGTCAGACGTCGAAGATCGCCCTCTGTAGCGCGTCGGGCTGCGATCCATGCCACTCGCTTCATGACGTCGTTGCTGGGGGGTGGCGGTCCGAGGAGCTCGGCGGCATCGTCGGGTATGTCGTGTTCGGTGCGGTATCGGAGTGCCCGGTCAACGACCGCATCCCACACGGCTCGGCGACCTGGATCTGCGGGCCGTTCACCGAGAGTGTTGATGACCCAGTCGGGTGGCTGATAGGCAATGGTCGCGAGGCTGTCGCGGTGCCGATTGCGGATTTCGAGTTTCAGATTCAGGTATTCGACGATCGGTTCCTTTTGAACGTCGTTCGCTTCCGGCGATCGCTCCCCTACGCCTGATGTGGCAAGGTCGTCTTTCACTTCGGCAAGTCGTTGTTTGAGTTGTTCGTCGGTGAGGGTCTCAGGTCCGCGTCCTGCGTCGTGGGCAGCGGGTTCAGTGGCCGTGCGCGCAAGAGCAGCGATGAGTGCCGGGAGCCGGTCCGGGTGCTGGTGGGCCAGATGTTCACATTCTTCCTGGTTCATATCAGGGTCGGTGAGGTAGATCGTGTTTGCTTCGCGGCCTCGGCTCATTGTGACGTAGATCCATTCGCGGTCAACACCGTCGCCGGCAACCGTGTGTGCTCGTTGGGCGGTGGCTCCTTGGGCTTTGTGGCCGGTGAGGGCGTATCCCCAGTCGAGGTTGCCGTCGTCGAGGTACCAATGAGGCACCGTGACCGGCTGACTGGTTCGGTCGAGCTGGATGGTGACCGACCGCCGTTCAACGTCGATGCCCGTAACCGTGCCGAGGTCGCCGTTGAGGACACCGAGCCGACTCCGGTTCTTGAGGCACACGACCCGGTCACCGCTCTGGAAGTCGTGACCGCGAGCGTTCACTGTCGGCCCACGAAGCAGTCCAGCATCGAAAACCCGGGTGCGGGCTCGTTGGTTGAGTTCATCAACGGTTGTGTTGAGATGACCGATGAGCAGCACCTCTGCAGGGTCACCAATCTCTTCGACGTCGCGGTACCAAGCGTCGACTGCCTCGTTGAGGGTGTCATCGTCGGTTGCAGCAACGTTGATCTTGCCGCGACGGTTGTACATCGCTACCGCCCGAGATGCCGAGCCCTGTCGTAGCTCGGTGAGCGCGGTCCGTTCCCACTCTTGGTCCTGGCGAACGTTCTCAGACAACTCAACCGTCGGGAGGCGGGCCACCAGAGCGGCGAAGAGACCACCGGCGTCGATCTCGGCAAGTTGATGATGGTCACCAATCAGGATGAGCTTGCCAGATGCCGCCTCAACAAGATCTGAGATTTCGGCGAGCTGACGGCTTCCGACCATCCCGGATTCATCAACGACAACAACCGCCCCGTATGGGAGCCCTCCGGCTGCCTTGGTCTCCCACAAGAACCGCGTGATCGTGGTGGATGAGATACCGGTGGCCGTCTCGAATCCTGCAGCTGCCCGAGCAGCAAGAGCCGTCCCAACCACGGGTGTACCGGTCTGAGCTGCAAGATCCCCGATCATGCCCATGACCGTGGTCTTGCCGGTACCTGCAGCTCCCACACCGACGTCGATGGCGCTCCCCGAATTAGCGAAACGGTGGACCATCGCCCGTTGCCCATCGGTGAGGTTCGGCTGTGCGGCGAGCACGGCTTCGACTTGCGTGACCCCAGCTGTCCATCGTTCGGCCTCGATCCCGTCGATGGCACGGTTGATGATCCGCTGCTCGATGGTGAGGAGTTCGGTGGTGGTGTAGCGGCGTTCATTCACGAGTCCCGGGAAGATCTCACCGTCCTTTCGACGTAGGGTCCTGGGCTTGGTCGAGTCGACGAGTTCGAGAAGGCGTTCGAGTTCGGTCGGGTCAAGCTCGATGGGCAGATCCACAGCAGTGTCCACGGCGGTATGGCTGGGGAGGATCGAGACCACCTCTGAACGGCGGAGGAATGTGTCGGTGAGGGCTTCGATCTCCGCTCGCATTCCACCCTCGGGGAGGGCTTCTGCGGCTGCCATGATCACATCTGGACGTCCGAAGGTGGATGCTTGGGCGGTGAGTCCCTCAGCGGATACCAACCGGTCGAAGAGGGGCTCGGGATCAGGCATCGTGACCTCACTAATGCGACCAAGCAACGATGCCACTGATTCGGGTGTCACCCCCACTTCGGCACCCCGCTCCATCCAGAGCGGGACGAGCGTGTCGAGTGGGTGATCTTGTTTGGGGCTACGGGTGGCGAGGGTGGCGATCTCGTTCACACCGGGAGTGTCGGGAAGGTCCCGAGAGTCACGCCAGGATTCGATCTGTTGGCGTCGCTGGGAGAATGCCACGATCTGAGCCCGAGTGAAACCCTCAATGTCAGCAATACCTTTTTGGACGGGCTTCCAGCGGACACCGAGCCGTTCCGTCAGACGGCTCCGTAGCTCGGCTTCGTGGAGGTACCCGGCGGCAAGCTTGTGCCGATACAACAGCCGCCCGTCAATGGCACGCCATACCCCGTCGACACCTTCCACCCTGTTTCCGACCACAACATGGGTATGGAGCTGAGGGTCATCGGCACGGCTGGTGGACTCGGTGAAGCACGCAGATACGTACCCCTTGGTGCGGATCGGCCACGTCTCCACCCGACAACGCGGAGTACCGTCTTCATCGAGCATCGGCTCCCCATGTTCGTCGAGGACCGGGATTCGAGCAGCGCCCCGCGTCGAGGACGCCACCGACTCCAAATAGGTCAAAGCCTCGGCGGTGGATTCCTCGAACGCTTCGAGGACGTGCCTGCGGACCTCATCGTCACCGAACGCCCAGAGAAGTGATACTGATTTGTCAGCAGAGAACGTCAGATCCCACGCCGACACCCCATCCTTGCGGATCCGACGCCCCAACTGCTCCCCCGTCGCTGGATCCTGTCCGTCGAAGAGCCGAACCAAGCCCTCGGTCGAAACAGTGTCCTCCAAACCCAGTTCGGTGGCGCCGCTGCCGTGCCAGCGACCCTTCGCCGTGCCGCCCCGCAAGTAGTAGTCCTCACGAGGTGAGATCTCACCGAGCTTTTGGAGGTAGTAGTCCTTGTGGGCCTTGGCGATACTCAACATCCCGCCACCCCCACCATGTCTACATGTATACATCTCGCAACTTGTTGCACATGCGTGTGGTGGTGAGGACGGTTCTGGTGGCGACGGTTGACAGGGTGCGGTGAAGTGTCGATTGCGGTCGCTTGTCGGTACTTGGTGGTTGGCATCGGGTTCGTCTCCTTGATCTGACTCATTGGCCTGATCGTGGAGGAGGACCCTCTCACCAGAATCCCATTTACCCTCTCCAAGGAGACAAATCTCACCGAATCTCACACCGTCGATGACTCGAATCTGGCGTTGGGCCCTGTAGCGACTGAGAAACAGCGACAGAGCACTGCTCCACCGACACATCCAGAAATATCCCAGTTTCTGCGAGTTTCCCGCTGTCAACGTCGAGAACCTGGCAGACGGCCCGATTGGAGGGTTCTTGAAATGACTGATGAGACTTTCGTGAGAGGGTTGGTGAGACTTTGGTGAGAGGGTTGGGTGGCACGATCGATGTGTGGAAACAGCAGAACACAAGACCAGCCGAGACGATGCAGTGGATCAGCTCCACCAGCAACTCCAAGACTCACTCCAAGAACTCGTCACATCCGAGGATTGGCAGCGGGCACTGACCGTCGCTGCCCGCTTCCATGACTACTCGTTCGCCAACACCCGTCTGATCTGGGCCCAGTCGATCGCTCGCGGGGGTACCCCGAGCCGGGTTGCCGGCTATCGGGCTTGGCAGAAACTCGGCCGCAACGTCCGCAAGGGTGAACGGGGACTCCAAATCCTGGCCCCGGTCATCCGCAAGGTCACACCCGATAGCGGAGAGGAGGAAGAGAAGCGGGTCGTCGGGTTCCGGGTCGTCCACGTCTTTGACATCACCCAGACCGACGGCGACCCGCTCCCCGAGGTGCCAATCACGCTCGTCGAGGGGGATCTCCCCTCGCATTGGGAACAAATTCGTGGGCTCATCACCGAATCCGGTTTCGACCTCCAGGTCGCCGACCTCGACCGGCTCGGTGAAGCCAACGGTGTCACCGACTGGAAGCAACGAGACGTCGTGGTGCGTGCCAGCCTGCCCGGTGCCCAGCGGTTCAAGACGGCGGTCCATGAACTCGCCCACATCCGGTTGCATGAGCCGAACTCCGAGGGTCGACCATCGTGTCGGGGCATCATCGAGGTAGAGGCCGAATCCGTCGCCTACATGGTGTGTGGAGGGCTCGGGATTGACAGTGCGGGCTACAGCCTCGGCTATGTGGCGTCGTGGAGCGGCGGCGACCTCACCAAGGTAGCCGCCACCGCCAACCGGGTGACGGGCTGTGCTCGCGAGGTACTCGCCCAGATCGAACAGGAACGCCAACTTGAACGTGAGCCAACTGCAGTGGGTTCCCGAATCGACGTACGAGATCGAGAGGCCCCACAACAGACACCAGCGCCTGCCTCCCGGGCGGACCTCGAGGCCGTCGTCAATGCCACCACGGCGTTCTACCAACACCAGCTTCACGAGCCAGTGGGGGTTGGGGCAGTCGAGTACCTGGGTGGCCGAGGCATCGACACCGAAACGATCGAGCGATGGCAGCTGGGCTACGCACCCGACTCGTGGCAGGCATTGACCACAGCTCTGGACAAGGAAGGGTTCAGCGACGACCTACTCCTTGACGCTGGCGTGGCGCGCCGCTCACGGTACGGGCGTCTTTTCGACCGGATGCGTAACCGGGTGATCTTCCCCATCGAAGACGAGCACGGGGTAGCCCGCGGTTTCGCCGGTCGGCTCCTCAGTGGGGACGGACCCAAGTATCTCAACACACCCGAAACTACTCTGTACCAGAAGCGATCGCTGCTCTACGGCCTCCATCTTGCTCGCCAGCCCATCATCGAAGCAGGTACCGCAGTGGTCGTCGAGGGCTACACCGACGCCATCGCCGTCCACCAAGCCGGAATCACCAACGTCGTCGCCACGGCCGGAACAGCGCTAACCAGTGAGCACCTCGGCAGCCTGGCTCAGATCACAAGAAAGGTGACTCTGGCGTTCGACGGCGACGAAGCCGGTCTACTCGCAGTTGATCGAGTCGCCGAACTCGATCGTGGACAGCCCGATCTGGGACTCTTCGTGGCTCGCCTGCCCAAAGGTCAGGACCCGGCGAGCCTCCTCATCGACTCCACAACGCTATCTCTTGAGAACATCATCGCCCAGGCCGTGCCAATCGAACACCATTCGATCGATCAAATTCTGCTGAGGCACAGCCTCGAAGAGCCCGAGGCAATGGCTCGAGCGATCCATGCCGCCGGTGAGGTGATTCGACGGGTGGGCGACCCGAACATTCGTGGCGCAGCAACGGAGTACCTAGCGGCACGTGTCGGACGCGATCAAGCCCTCGTTCATATGTACGTCGACCAGCACTTCCACTCAAGAACTCGCCAACAAGACCGGGGAAACACACGAAGCCTCGCCTGAGACAACGACCCCTGTGCCCCTTTCCCAGCGGTCAAAGGCTCTGTGAAGGCGTAGCACTGGCGGGGCCGGCTCGACAGCATCAACTGATAGGCCGTCATCGAGGTACGAATGTCGCCGTCCCGAGCAGACAGAACAACAGAGGCTACGGCTGCAGGGATGGACACTGTAACCAGCAACACGAGCCATCACGCGTTGGAGCCCACACGCTCAGCTGGCCTGACGCCGCTTCCTGGATACCTGTTCGTAGAGCTCCACGGTCTCTGTGTCGAGGAATGTGAATGCGTCGGGGCCTTCGTCGGCGTCGACGACGGCGAGCAGCTCGGAGTAGATGGCTTCGAGGGCGACTTGGTTGCCTTCGGCGATGGCGGCGCGCATGAGGTTGCGGTAGCACTCCTCGCAGGCTCGCGTGGCGACGAGTCCCTTCCGGGCCGCCCAGGTTGCCTGGACGGGATCGTCGTGCATGAGGGCGTATTCGGCGAGGCGGTGCGCGGCGTTGTCGATGGCAACGATGGCGTGGGTGATGATCCCGTCGGTGTGGGCCCACGTGTAGGCGTTGCCAGCTCCGGTGAACGGGGTTCCTTCCACCAGTTCGAGAGCGGACTGCAGGTGGTCGACCTCTTGGACCCCGTTTGCTTGGTCGGCTTGGCGGATATGGTCGGCGAATTGTTCGATGTCGCTACGGAGGTGGGGGCTGATCCCGTAGCGGCCATCCCTGACATACCACACCAGGGGTTCGCCGTCGGGGCCCAGGCCGAGTGTGATCCGCGTGTGTGACGTGTGTCGATTGAGACGCCGGTAGTCGGGTGCTTGTTCTGGCCAGAGCGCTTCCATCAGGGCATCGGCCTCGACACCGTGGCGGTGGAAGGTGAGATAGGCAACGAGCTCGGTACCTCGCCGGAGCGGATGATCGGAATCAACACCATCGACACGGAGGATGCCCAGCATCTTCACCTCAGGAACCGCACGGGCGGCGACCTGCTCGGTCTCCTCAAGATCGTCAGGCTGGTCGGATTCGTCAGGCTGGTCGGATTCGTCAGGTTCGTCGAGTGTCACCGGTGTATCGGGCGGTTCGTTGAGCAGGAGGGGATCGGTGGTGAGTTCTTGTGGGAGCCCTTCGAGATCTTTGGCGGCAGCGACGAGGTTGGCGACCGCGGTCTGTTCGGTAGGGGTGAGGTTGCGGCGGGCAAAGGTGAAGCCGAGGGGCTCGATCCGTACGGTGTCGTTGTCGATGTGGAGTTGCCACCGGTTCCCTGTCGGGCAGCCGACAATGGCAGCGACGGCTCGGCCGGCGTGGGCGATGGTCAGGAGCCGGTCTGCCCCCTCGGGCGGGTCGACTGCCGGGTCAAAGACGACGATCGGATCCCAGGTATCGCCCCCTGGTAAAGAGATCCGACCATGGAGTGGTGACCGAGATGCCATCTGGGTAATGGCGGTGGCTTTGGCTTCGAGAGTGGGGAGGATGTCGCTCAGGTGGTCGACGACTTGTACTCGTTCCATGCGAGCAAGGTCTGCTCCAAATCCGACACAGATAATCTGAATACCGTCGGCTACTGGGCTGGCAGCGAGTTCGGTAGCCATCGTGTAACAGGTCGATGCAACATCGTCGGAGTTGCCCGTGATCTGGGTGGCACCGAGGTATTCAAGGTCCAATAGCAGCTGGGCCCGATCTTGGTGACCGACGCTGACGAGCGCCGGATAGGGGGCGGCGACACCTTTGGTCTTGTGTCGTAGCCGAGCGATGTCCGTGTTGGTGGGGATGGTCCAGCTGCGGCCCTCGTCGTCGACGTTCCATCCCGGTGGGGGGTCCTGGCGTGGTGTCCACAACAGCAACCGTAGCTTTTCGGTGGTGAGGTGGACGCCGACTACTTCGGGGGCTGGGGCGTGTGAGTCGATGACGTCTTGGGCCATCGAGCGAAGGGCGAGGTCGATGAACTCGGTCGAGTCCGGGGCGGCCGCCGTGCGGATCACAGTCTCGGTCTTGACGGTGTCGACGGGTGGCAGCATAGGAATCGTGCCGGGGCGGCGACGACGGAGTTGTACGCCTCGGAGACGGCGAAGAACAGCGACGAGGCCAGCTGCAAGGATGCCAAGACCCGCGAGGGTGCTGGCAATGGGCAACAGATCACTCCCGGCACGGACGTCAGAGTCGTCGGTGGTGTCTGTGGGTGCGGTTCGGTGGGTCGGTTCTGATGGTTGGGGTTGGCTGAGCGTGGTTGGTGGTGTCGATACCTCAGGGGTCGGGGCGGGCAGCGACTCTCCAGGCAAGAGATCGGCACTTGGTGTTTCCGTTGGGGGAGGTTCGTCGGGAAGCACCGGTGAGGGCAGTGACGTCATGGGAGGATCAACGACGTCGGCGGATGGGGCCGATGCTTGGGGGTCGTCGGGGATCGAGGGTAGGAGAAAGACCTGGCCGGGGTGGATAAGGTTCGGGTCGTGTGGGGGCAGCAACCGTTCGCGGTTGGCGTCGATCAGCTGCTTCGAGTAGTTCGCTGTCTCAATACTGGTCGGTGTGCGATCCCAAGCATCGGTGAGGGTGTCTTTGGCGATCCTCCAAAAGGTATCACCTGAAGCGACCGTGACCTCGTCATGGTTCGGAGACTCGGTGCGCTCTGGGACCTGGGGTGACACCGACTCGACGTTCGCGTCGGTAGGGATTGGGGGCAGTTCGAACCGTTGGCCGGGAAAGATGAGGTTTGGGTCGTGCGGTGGGGACAGTCGGTCTCGGTTGGACTCGACGAGTTCCCGCCAGTACCCCGACACCTCGTTGCCTGTCGGGTCCCGTCCCCATGCGGTCTCGAGCGTTGCGTGGGCGATCTTCCAGAAGTTGTCGCCCGCCTCGACAGTCACCTCGCTCCCCGTTCGTGACACTTGGGGGGTGTCGAGAGTGTCGGCGTCACTCGGGAGGAGGATGAGCCAGCCCTGTGAAAGCCGATCCGTCTCCATCGTGAAGTCGTGGCCGTCCGTCATGGTTCGCCCGTTGTTGAGGTCACGGATTTCTCTCCATCGTCGAGGGTCGTCGAGGGTGGACTCGGCAATGCTCCAGAGGGTGTCGTGTCGTTGCACTCGGTATGTCGGCAATGCGGTGTGGACGTCTCGGTGCTGTGCCAACGCGACGTGGGCGGTCGGTTCTTGATCTCGGGAGGGAGATGTCTGGTGGGTGTGGGTCACAGAGATTGCATCGGGCAACGGGCTCGCTACGGCGGGGGCGACCCGGAGAGGGCCCAGGGTGGCGACTGCCAAGGTGATGGCGGCCACGAGTTGAGCGATTGCGGGTTGCAGTCCCGGTACGACCGGTAGACGGCGGGCAGTGCCGCCTCGGATGGCGGCGACGGTTTCCGTTGTGAGGGCGATGACGATCTGGAACCAGACAATCCACACGATGACCGCCAAGGTGTTGATGAGGACTTGAGGGTCGATACCGCTTCGCAGCGCAAGCTGGATCCGGTCGATCGAGGGGATAGCGGTGGGTAGTGGCCATCCCACATATGAGACCAATCCGGCGGGGACTGCAAGGACGAGCACCAAGCCAGCGATGAGGGCACCAGTGGCGCGAAGGATGGTTGTGGCGTGTCGCATCATGGCTCCTGGGTGATGGCTGTTGCGGTCTCGGTGGCGCTGATGGTCATCGGTCCGGTAGGGAGAAGGACAGGGTCAACAGTGACGTCAACAGTGACGGTGACGGTGGCGCCGTTGACGGTTATATTCGTGGCGATGTATCCGAGGGTGGATAGGTACGTCTCGGCACGGTCGGTCGCTTCGCTGGGAACCAGACGCAGGTCACCAGTGGTACGCAGCGTGTCAAGGTCGACGGCTTGGGCACCGGCACGGGCAGCGTTGTCAGCAATGTGGCTTGCTTCGCGCAATGCGTTGACCTTGCGTCCACCGTCGATGGCGAGGCCGCCCGCCATGAGGAGCGCGAGGGCAATGACGGCCAGGAAGGTGGACACCGCTCCGTGTTCGTCGGCAAAGACTCGCCTCATGGCGGACTCCAACCCGAATCGGCTCGAAAGACGTCGATCACCTCAACGGCGGTAGCAACGAAGGTGCGACTTCCGGGTACAGAGAGCATCGCAATGTCACCGAATGCGGCTTCGCAGCTGACAGTCACAGTCACCTGTCCCCCGGCATCGAAATCCGAGGTGTCCACTTCGACGTCGAGGTGCCGGCATGCCACGGCCCCTTCGGCAATGTTGGCTTTGACGGTCTCGGTGGCCGCATCTATCGCTGCTTGAGGGACGCCGAAGAGGGAAGCGGCACGGGCAGCCTCGTGAGCGGCGTTGGCGACGTCGCCTTCGGCCTGAGCGACACGCCCCGCAAACACCACAAAGAGCATGAACGCGATCAGGAGCGGAGCAAGTACCACCAGTTCGGTCGAGACCGCCCCTCGCTGTTCGTCAAGGCGTCTCATCGCTCCGGCTCCGGTATAAACCGTTCGAGATCGCCGGTGGCGTGTCCGGCAACGTGCCAGTCGAATCCTGGGATGAGCCTGGGTGCTTGCCCCGTCACGTCGACTGTGACCGTGTCGGTGGTGCGGGTGATTATTACCTCGACGTCGGTGATGTTGCCGGCAGCGTCGAGAAACCACTCGGCGGCTCGCATCCCGTCATCTTCGGTGGCGGTGGCTACCTGGGCGGCGTCGACGGCTTCTCGTGCCGCAGCGTCGGCGACCTGACTGGCATGCCACCACAACGCGACTTGGAACGGGACGAGGACGAGCGCGATCAAAACGGGCATGAGCACCGCAAGCTCAGTGGACGTGAGCCCCTTCTCGTGTGTGACCCGTGCCGAGTCCATTGCTGTCATGGGTGATCCGTCAGCCGCCAGGAGGCGCGACGTTGTCGGGGATCGCCTCGGCGTTGGATGTCATCTTGGCGATGAGGATCACACCTGCGGCGACGGCAATCGCGACCAGCACACCCGTGAGGACGGCTGCTTCTGTGGACATGGCGCCTCGCTCGTCACGGACCTGGATCCCAATCCGGGTGAGACCCACCTCGATCAGGAGACGGGCATAGTCGATGTACGTGGACATGGGATGCTCCTTTCGCTCATAGATTGTCCTGTGTGTGGCTGATGGCTTCGTTTCAGTGGCTTCATGAGATTGGCTGTTTCATGGGATTGTCCGTTTCATGGGATTGTGCCGGGGGTTGAGATGGCTTGGACGACGCCGAAGCCGATGAAGAGGATCATCCCGACGACGAGTGTGACGACCGGCAGCAGCATCTTCTCAGTGGCTGCTTCGGCTTGGGCTTCGATGGCGGCGGTCTGGCGGGCACGCATGGAGTCTGCTTTGGCGGCGAGTGACGCTCGGATGCGGGCACCTTGGTCACCGGCGAGGTGTGCTGCTGCTGCGAGTTCGCGTAGTTCGTCGACTCCGAGTTCTTCGCCGAGGTCGTCAAAGACGTCCCACGGGGTTCGGCTGGTGAGCCGGGCCCTATTGAGTGCTGTACGGATCTCGGTGAACGCCCAACCGTCTCCAAGGTCTGCAGACGTTTGGAGGGCGGTCTCGAGCCCGCCGCCGCCCGCCAGGATGATGGTGACGAGATCCAGATACGCAGACATGGAGTGGCGGAAGTCGCGACGGCGGCGTTCAATCCGGTCAGACAGCCCAAGATCCGGGTACATGAACCCTGCCACCGACAGCCCCACCGCCACAGCCACGATGACGCCAGGCGATATCGACACTCCAGCTGCTGTAAGCACCAGGCTGAACATGACCGGAATGAAAAGTCCAGAGATCCCGCCGAGTAGCTTTTCGAAGGCATGGGCTTCGACCGGTTTGCCGAGCGTCCGGAGACGACTCTCAAGTCGACCGAGATCGACAAGCCCGGTCGACTCGACGACCCGGATCACCAACTCGCCGACCCGGTCGGCCACACCAGATGTCTCCGACACCGTCCCAGGATCTCCGACCGTGTGACGTGGACGTTGAAGATCGGCCAGCGCCCTGGTGAGCGGTATCGGCCGAGGAACCAGAGCCCGGAACCCCACGACGACACCAAGCCCGACACCTGCACCAGCGACCATGACTGCCAAGAGTGTCATTGCTTCGCTCCTTTGAGTTCGGGTGCGTGTCGGAGCCTGAATCGTTCGGGCGTCTCGAGCTGGCTGTAGTGATGGAGCATCACGCCTGCACCGAAAAATACGGCCAACACCACGAGGAGCCAACCCTGCCCGGTGGCCGTGTCATACGGCTCAAGGAGGTGCCGGGCGAAGAGGTACAAAAAGACGACCGTAGCGGTGGTGGTGGCGACCGCGATCCGAGCAGAGGTGCGGATCCGTGCCCGACCGATCTCGATGCGGCTACGCATACGAACATCGCCACGGATCGCCTCTGCCAGGCGGGCAAGGAGCGGGCCGAGGTCCCTGGCCTCCAACCGTGCAGCCGCACCAAGTGACGCGATCACCAGATCGGCCGACGAATGGTCCAAGTCACGAGCGAGCTCATCCAAAGCAGCATCAAGTGGCTGATGCCGCAACCGCAGAGCAAAAGATTGAAGTTGCGTTTTGATGGCTGTGGGTGCAACCGTTGCCGTCTGGATGAGTGATTCCTCCAGACCCGACGCTCCAGCCATCGTGTCACGGAGCATGTCCGCCCACGTCGCAATCGCATCAGCCGTAGCAGCCTCGTCGGCACGTCTCGCTGTACCTCCGAGTGCTGCAGGTCCCGCCACCAGACCCAGCGTGGCTCCGAACCCGGCAACCGGCCATCCCGTTGCGACCCCCACACCAATGCCCACCACGAGGGACGTCGCGAGCCACGCAACGGCACGTTCTTTAGGTACTTCGTTGGGGACGAACCGCCACGCCTCAGGTACGACACGGACACCCCTGACTGCGGTGATCCCCAACCACAACCCAAACCCGGCAACAGCCCCGACAGCAGCGATCAGCAAAACCTGCATGCTCACCACCACCCCGACGGGTTGGCCAGATACGCTGGATCGAACCCGACACGCACGAGACGATCCAACGTGTCGTTGCGGATGGTCGGACCCAGAGCCGGTGTCGCCCTCCCATCGCCTGATGGCCGGTACACCTCGTTGGTTGCGATCTGGCGGTCCTCGGCATCGAGCACCTCACGGATGCTGGTGACCCGACGCACACCATCGACCCAACCGACATGGATAATCAAGTCGACGGCATTGGCAATCCACTTGTTCGAGGTCTGTTCATCCAACCCGGCCTCAGCGGTGTACATGCCGAGCCGCACGATCGCGCCTTTGGACGAGTCGGCGTGGATAGACGACATGGAACCGTCGTTGCCCTGTGACATTGCCCGCAACATGTCAACCACCTCAACACCGCGTATCTCTCCAACAATCACCCGGTCGGGGTTCTGGCGCAGAGTCGCCCGCACACAGTCAGCCAACGTTGCTTCACCCCGGCCCTCGATGTTGGCGCCCCGTCGTTCCCACATGACCTGGTCCGGGTGCAGGTCTGTGAAGCGCTCCAACCCGATCTCGAGGTTGTCCTCAACAGTCACGACACGTTCATCGGGCAGGATCTCGTTCAAGAGGCATCGCAGCATCGTGGTCTTGCCCGTGTTCGTGCCACCGGCAACGATCACATTCAGCTTCGCCTGGACTGCCGCAGCGAGAAACGCTGACAGCCCTTCGTCGATCACACCCAAATCGATGAGGTGTTTGACGCGGAAGATGGTGAAATCGTGACGACGGATCGTGATCGCGGGGCGACCGGTCAAACCCATCACCGCATGGAGACGCTCCCCACCGGGGAGTTGGAGGTGCAGCTCCCACGACACGTGGTCCCAACGCTTCTCCGACCTGCCGATCCTGCGGGCCGCGGTGGCGATCATGTCGACCAGTTCACGATCGGAGTTGGCGGCGGGCTCGCCACGGACCTTTGTACCGTCACGGTAGACAAGCCACACGTTGTCGTACCCATTGACATGGATGTTTGCCAAGTCCGGGTCATCGATGTAGGGCTGGAGACGCCCCAGCCCATGGACCCGATCAAAGACCTTGTCGGCAAGCTCAGATTCTGTCGCAGCGTCGAGGGGTGCTTCACCGTTGCGGTAGGCGTCGGCGGCAAGACGTCGAAGCTCGGCAGCGATCAGAGACCGGGTGAGTGCCTGCTCATCATCCAAGCTCAGCGGATCCTCACCGTCAGACGAGCGAAGATGCTCCGACAGTTTCTCTGCCACCGTACGGTGCAACACTGTGCCCAGGTCGATGTCGCCAATCACAACCGTGCCTCCTGTGGCTGGTCCTGGACAAGCGACACCGACTCGGCGGCAATCTCCGGATCGGGAATCGGGTCGGGTTGGGGTGGTGGTGGCGGGGCGAGCCGCTGCGCCAAAGTCGCCACCGATCGAACCAGTGGAGAACGGCGAAGATCCCGCACTGTGCCGTGTGAGCCGGTCAGCACACCTGCGGTTCGCGGATCCCAGGAAACGACACCAACAACATCCACATCCAGTGCAGCAGACACTTCGACGGCGCCGTACGGCTCTTCGCCCACCAGCAACAGACCAGCATCAATACCTGATGCGTTGAGGGCACCGACTTGATGCGTCGCGGGTCGAAGCTGGTCAAGCGTCGGGCGTGTCAGCACCATCACGACACCTGCCGGGCCGATGATGCCGGCCGTCGAGCGACCCGGCAAAATCCTCCCACAGTCAACGATCACATCAATCTCCGCCTGGTTCGTAGCCCACGTGGTGAGCGACCCCGCAAGATCACGCAGCACGGCATACGCCTCGTCGAGTGTCGCGGCACCGACCAGAACGGGTACTCCCCCAGGAAGGTGTTGGGTATGGCGCCAGACAGAGTCGTTGTCGAGCCCCCGACGGGAGTCCGCGGCGAGCGACGAGAGTCCCGGGGTGTCGCCCAGACCGTACCGTGGGGCGATCACCCCTCCAAACGGGTCCGCCTCGACCAGCAAGCAGCGGCGATGTGACGGCCAGGTGGCTGCCAGCGCCAGCGCAGTGGTGGTCACGCCTGGTGATCCATGCGCCGAGGTCAGGCATACCACGCTCATTGGTCGTCTCCCGAAACCAGCACGAGCCGTACCCCGCCAGCGGCCACTACTCGGGCGACCTTGGCTGCATCTTGAGCAGGCAATCGCAGAGAGATGAACCGATCGCCCTGTCCCCCCAGCTCAGCAACGTCGAACACCTCAGCCGACGTCACAACGCCTCCGGTGTCGGTGAAACCCTCGTCAGACACCGTCCGAGTCACAAACACGACGTCGACTCGGTCCCCGGGACTCAGCAGCAGTGTCGGATACTCCCCCGGTGCCAGCGCCATACCAACAACGCCTTCACCAGCGTCAAGGAGGCTGCGCGACACAAAGTGGGCCGAAGTGACAAGGGTGCCAGGTTCAAGGTCGGCGACGGCGGTCAAACCGACCAGGCCGGTGGCTGCATCCGGTGACAGGCTATTGATTGGATCGTCGCTCGCCACATACACGACGATCAGATCTCCAGATGTGATGGTCTGGCCGCGCTCTACCGATTGGGCGACAGCGAGCACTGGTTCCCTGGCCGCGGCTTGCGAGAACAGGACCACCGCTGTGAGTGCACTCACAGCCACCAAGAACACAGCGACCAAGAGCTGTGGGATCTCCACCTTTCGGCGGGGTGCCTCCAGCTGGAAAGGACTCTCGGATTGTTGACCGTTGCCCGACGGGTCAGTACGTCTCGTTGATGTCTTCGTGGTGGTCCTGTTCATGTCAGCCTCCCGTCTCTATGGCTTGGATCTCAGCGACCTCAATCCCGAAGGAAACAGACAGGTCAACCGTGCCAAATACTTCTTGGTAGACGTCGTTGATCCACCACTCGAACTCCCACGTCACAATCACCGACGCTTCAAAGCGGCCGTCGGGTTCGCCATAGGAACTGTGCAGATAGGTGTAGGAACA
>DIDS01000032.1:0-4734 GCA_002418265.1 Acidimicrobiia bacterium UBA5794
CCAACCGACCAACTGTTTCAGGAGTGACACCGATGACCGAGGACCGAAACCCGATGACCGAGCGTCTCGGATGTGTTTTCGGTAATCGGTAATCGGTAATCGGTAATCGGATATCGGACTTTCAGGATTTCGTGATCGTCACGCTGTTGATCGTGACGGGGGCGACCGGTCGATCTTGCATTCCCGTTGCCGCGGTTGCGATCTGATCGACGATCTCAATACCTTCGGTGACCTGACCGAAGATGGAGTATTGGTTCGGCAAGCCGTAGTCGGCGTGCATGATGAAGAACTGGGATCCATTGGTGTTCGGACCCGAGTTCGCCATGGCAACCGTGCCTCGCAGATAGGACGACTTGGAATGGCCGAGTTCATCACGAAACTTGTAGCCGGGCCCACCTGTGCCGGTTCCCGTCGGGTCTCCACCCTGGATCATGAAACCTTTGATGGTGCGATGGAAGATCACGCCATCGTAGAAACCGTCTCTTGCAAGAAACACGAAGTTGTTCACCGTTTGGGGGGCATCGGCCGCATGGAGTTCGAAGGAGATGTCACCCGCGGACGTGTGCAGGGTTGCGGTGTACGTCGTGTCGAGGTCAATCGTGAGATCAGGTGCGGCGTTGTACTGGTTGGCCATGGTCGTCTCCGGGTCGCTGCGTGTGCGGCGCAACGATAGGGGAGGCTGTGGATCTGACCGACGACGAGATCGATGGCGCGTACCCTGGGCTCCATTGGACATATATGTCCCCTTCAGCCCTGGGTACGCGGCTTGAGGGTTAGAACCCGCCGCGGTTGCGTTTCTTGAGGGATTTGGCCTTGAACGGGACCTCGTCGGGTGGTGGTTCCCACTCTGCGAGGACTGCGAGGCGTTCGTCGTTGGAGAACATCTTGACGATCGGGATGTTGAGGTTCGCTCTGCGCTGGATCCCAAGTACTTCGTTGACTTGGTCCCATTCGACCAATGTCACAACGAGGCCGGACTCACCTGCCCGTGCCGTTCTCCCGCTTCGGTGGAGGTAGGTCTTGGGATCGTCTGGAGGGTCATAGTGGATGACGACATCAACGCCGTCGATATGTAGACCCCGTGCAGCGACATTGGTCGCCACCAGCACCCCGACCTTTCCGTCGGAGAATCGTTGCAGAGAGCGTTCACGTTTGACCTGAGGCAGGTCACCGTGGATCGGTGCGGCTGCAATGTCGAGCTCCGTGAGGTCTCGCACCAGCCTGTCTGCACCAGCCTTCGTTCGTGAAAAAGCGAGCACTCGGCCATTGTGGCGAGAGATCTCTGCCACAACCTTTGCCTTGTCCATGAAATGCACCTTCAAGAAGCGGTGCTCCATGGAGTCGACCGTGTCATTGTCCGATTCAACCGCATGCTCGGTGGGATCGGTCATGTACCGATCGATGAGTTCTGTGACCTGGTGGTCGAGCGTCGCCGAAAACAGGAAGGTCTGTCGCTTTTCGGGAAGCTGGGCCATGATGCGCCGCACCTGGGGCATGAAGCCCATGTCCGCCATCTGGTCAGCCTCATCGATCGTGACGATCGAGATGTCCGAAGGGATGAGTGCCTTTCGTTCCAGAAGATCGATCAGTCGACCAGGTGTTGCGATCGCGATCGAGGCCCCTGCGGCAAGCGCATCGATCTGCGGACCCATGGGTGCGCCACCGTACACAGCAACCGCGGTCAAGTGTTTTACCTCAAGGAGTGGGGCGAGAGCCTGGGTCACCTGGTTGGCGAGCTCGCGTGTCGGAACAAGGATGAGGCCTTGTGGTCGTTTGGCAGAGGCAACCCCGACATGAGTGAGCATGGGGATGCCGAATGCCAGCGTCTTGCCAGACCCCGTCTCGGCCTTACCCGTGATGTCTTTGCCCGCAAATGCATCAGGAAGCGTCATTCTCTGGATCGGGAATGGGTTTGTGATGCCCTGGCTTGTCAGGACATCAACGATGGCCTGCTCCACGCCAAGATCGGTGAAGGTGCTCTGGTCGGCTGAAATTGCGGTATCTGGCATCAAGGAAGGGCGGATAGGAGGTGTGCCCTTCATGAGAAGGTAACCGTGTTGAGGCAGTACCACGCCGATATCACCAACTACGGCCCAATCGACCGGGTTTTCCGCCGTCTTGGGACGGCGTTCTTTCCGAGCCAGCTGTCACCGACTGGCTCCCATGAGATCGTCGTCGATCGCATAAAGGAGGCTGTCACCACTGGTCGCCGCACCGGCCAATCCGTGTACCTTGTCGAGCAGATTCGTCGCATAGAAGCGGGCAGTGGCGACTTTGGCCGCCATCCACGGATCATCATCGGCGCCTTTGTGTGCCACGACGGCTTGACGGGCGAGATAATACCCTCCACAGAGTGTCCCGAACATCTCAAGGTACGGGGTTGCACCAGCCATCCGGTCGCTCGGGGACTCGAGTGCATTGATGAAGTCCGTTGTTTTCCTGACGACGGAGAGTGCTTCGCTGAGAGCGACACGAATGTCTGCAAGATCGGGGTTGGCCGCAAGCTCGGCATCGAGCGAGCCGATCTCGTCAAGAAAATCAGCGACAACGGCTCCATCTCCCATCGGGAGCTTTCTCATCACAAGGTCGATGGCCTGAATGCCATTTGTTCCCTCGTAGATCGGCATGATCCTCGCATCGCGGTAGTACTGGGCTGCGCCTGTTTCCTCGATGAAGCCCATCCCGCCGTGGACCTGGATTCCGATGGAGGCAACTTCGACCCCCCGGTCGGTGCACCAAGCCTTTGCGATGGGCGTCAGGAGTGCCATTCGGTCGCTTGCCGCTTCGCGCTCGGCCTCTGAAATCGCATGGGCCTTTCGATCCTCGCTCGCCATGGCGTCGTAGATCAACGCACGCATCGCTTCGGTATAGGCCTTCATCGTCATGAGCATCCGCCGCACATCAGCGTGGTCGATGATGGCGCTTGGCTCATCAGAACCGGGGGACGTACCTTGTCTGCGAACCTTGGCAAAGGCCGCTGCCCGCTGATAGGCCCTGTCTGCGATCGCAAGCCCTTCGAGCCCCACCTCAAGGCGCGCCTGATTCATCATCGTGAACATGTACCGCATCCCGCGGTTCTCCTCGCCCACGAGATAGCCGGTAGCGTCGTTGAACGAAAGTACACATGTCGGTGAACCGTGGATTCCGAGTTTGTGCTCGATCGACACCGTTTCGACCGAGTTGCGTTCCCCGATTGAACCGTCGTCGTTGACCAGGTACTTGGGAACAATGAACATCGATATTCCTTTGGTCCCAGCCGGAGCACCCGGTGTTCTGGCAAGCACAAGATGGATGATGTTGTCGGCAAGGTCGTGATCTCCCCATGTGATGAAGATCTTGGTACCGCTGATACTCCAGGTGCCGTCGTCATTGGGTACCGCCTTCGTTCGGAGCGCACCCACATCGGAGCCGGCCTCCGGTTCGGTGAGCACCATGGTGCCCGTCCATTCGCAGCTGACCAGTTTTTCGAGATACCGGTCGCGTTGCTCGTCGCTTCCATGGCTTTGGAGGAGTGAGATTGCGCTACCGGTGAGCATCGGAGCGAGTGAGAACGCAATGTTTGCTGCCGTCATCATCTCCGAGATTGATGCGCCGATCGCCTTGGGAAAGCCGTGTCCGCCAAATTCGGGAGAGCCGGTTACCGCAGTCCAGCCAGATTCTCGCAACTTGTTCCACACCGGCTTGAATGCATCGGGTGTGGTGACAGCACCGTCCGCGAAGGTGGCGCCGACCTCGTCCCCGACCCTGTTTGTTGGGGCGAAAACTTCGCCGAAGAACCGACCAGCCTCGTCGAGGAGACCCTCGACGATCTCGGGATCCACGTGGTCATAGGCAGGGAGCGCTGTGATCGAATCGATCCCGACAATCGTGTCGAGAACGAACGCCATGTCCCGTACCGGAGGTGTGTAGTCGCTCATGAAACGATGATACCGTGCCGATTTGCACGCCCATCAGGTTGACGGCGCACAGACGCCAGTTGTTGTGTATGGCTTCTAGCCTCGCATCAACAGACCAGGAGTCACATCATTTTCAAGCGTCTTCTCTTCGTTGTCATTCCGCTCGTGCTCATCGTCGCGGCGTGCTCAAGTTCGTCGTCAGGCGAGGAAGGTTCAGGTTCCATGACAATCCAAGACGGGGACATTGTTGAGCTGCATTATGTCTTGACGCTCGAAGACGGTACAAAGGTTGATTCCTCCCGCGATCGAGGAACTCCCTTCTCGTTCACTGTGGGATCCGGGCAGGTCATTCCAGGTTTCGACCTGGCGGTGAAGGGGCTATCCGTTGGTGACGTCAAGACCACCGAGATCCAACCAGCCGACGGATACGGAGAGTGGGATGAGTCCCGTGTCATCGACTTGCCCATTGCACCGAGCCAGTCCGACGTGGCTGTCGGTGATCAGGTGTTTCTCAGCACGGGCCAGCCGGCCACGGTCATCGCAATTGACGGTGAAACAGCGACGGTTGACGCCAACCACGAGCTCGCGGGTAAGGTGCTGACGTTTGAGATCGAGATCCTGGGAGTGACAAGGCCGGAGTGAGATGGGCCTTCGGCCCTGCTTTTGGCTTTCAGCTTCTTACTTCTGAGGTCATTTCTTCTCCCGTCCCCCCGCTTGCGAGGAGCAGGGGGCTTCCCACGTTGCATCACACGGGGACCTTCTTCTCGAAGTGGAAGACGGGGCACGCAGCGCCTGCTGCCGCCCGGAAGGGCGGCCGCCCCCCTAATCCGACTGCGTC
>DIDS01000032.1:4864-144000 GCA_002418265.1 Acidimicrobiia bacterium UBA5794
CGACTGCGTCGGATTTGTCCCCCCTGAAGGGGGGACGGTGTTGGATTCTGACTTCTGACTTCTGACTTCTGACTTCCCTTCCCAGATGGCTCGGAACGTGGCTGAGCTTTTTTGCAGTTGGGCCGCCGTTCCTGTGGCAGCAATGCGACCGTTCTCCATCACGATGATCCGATCGGCGCGTGCCATGGCAGCCTGACGATGTGACACGATCAACGTGGCGACATCAGAACGGGCGTCAAAAAGGCGTTTCCACAAGAGCTTCTCCGTCTCCACATCGAGCGCGCTCGACACATCGTCGAGAACGAGCAGTTGTGGACGACGTGTGAACATCCGAGCTGCTGCAGACCTTTGGATCTGGCCACCGGAGAGGCGAACACCCCTGGGGCCGATCATCGTGTCGAGCCCTTCGGGCATCATGTCGACGTCTCGGGTCATGGTGGCTATGTAGAGGGACTCATCGATCATTTCCTCCGTGACGTGGTCTCCCAGCACGAGGTTGTCATGCAAGGACATCGAGAACAGACGAGGGACCTGTGGGGTGTATGCAACTCGCGGTGGCACCATCTCCGTCGAAGGATCCATGACTGTTTCACCATTCCACTCGATGGAACCATCGGATGCGGGCAGGAGTCCGAGGATGGTTCGGAGCAGTGTTGTCTTGCCGGATCCGATGCGACCAGTCACCACCACGAACTCGCCCGCTCCCACGGTGAGGTCGACGTCTGAGATCCCGACATTCGCTCCGTTGTAGCGATACGACAGTCCTCGTACCTCAAGGCGAGAAAAGGGCTCAGGATCCATGGTGGAGGGTTGCCTTGGCGGTGGATCATCATCGAGCCAGAGCTCAACCGGTCTAAAGAGACGCCCCCACTCATCACCCTGGAGCGAATCAATCAGCCTGTCGAAGCTGACAGCCCCCTGCTTGGCTCTCGCCACGAACATGCCCGAAAAGTATGCCGCTTCGGTGATCATCCCGAGGAGAAACACGAGGAGACTGAATTCGCCAATCGAAATACCCGCATCGCCCGTGTTGGCGAGACGACCTGCTGCGAGGAGGAGAATGAGACCAGTTCCGATGTTGATGGTGTTGCGAAACACCGCTTCAAGCACCGCTGTAAACGTGCGGTCCTTGACCATCATCTCTCGTCGCTCGTCGTTGAGTATCCGGAACCTCCCAAGCATGTTGGCTTCGGCACCGGCCACCTTGACCGATTGAGTCGCAGCGAATGTCTCCCCGAGAAATCCCGTGATTGCTTCGGTTGTTTCCCGCGCACGGATGCGGTATCGCCGGACGATCCCCCCGGTCCTTTCCGAGACGATTCCCACTGCTATGACCGGAATGAGGATCGCGAGGGTGATCACGGGATCGATCGTGAACAGGATGATCAACGAGATCGTTGCGGCAGCGCCGGATCCCAGGATGTCAACGGACAGATCGAACGGGAGGATGATGTTCTCAACATCATCCCGAAACCTGCTGACGACTTCACCCGGTGTGTCATCAAGAGCCTGGGCACCGGGAATCTCGTAGATACGTTCGAGCAGATTTCGCCGAACGAGAGCTGAACCACGGAACAGCATCGATCCGTGATTGCGCATACCGACCATGATGAACACCGATCGTCCAGCCGCATACAACAGTGTCGCGACAATGATTGCGACGAGCATGTTCATTTCGATGTCTGCTTCCAACTCGTCAAAGAACCGCGCCGTCACCAGGCCGATCAGGATCGGCATGGTCCATATCGAGATCCAAAGGAATTGGGCCCATGCATATCGAAGTGGTTGGTGACGAATGAGGGCGAAAAGGGCGCTGCGGTAGCTTGGGCGAGGTTGACGTGTCATGCTCATGCCAGCGCCTCCTCCATCCCCGTTGCGAGGAGCTGGGAAAAGATCGAGTTCTCGTCCGCCATGAGCCGTGTTCGCTCCCCAGCCTCGATGACCCTGCCATCCTCGAGAATGATGATGTCATCGGCACGCGAGATCGTCGCGAGGCGATGGGCAATCACGATGGCGGTTCGGTTGTCGAGGAGATGATCGACGGCACGCTCAAGCAGGGCTTCGGTTGCAGGATCAAGGCGAGATGAAGCCTCGTCGAGGACGACGACCCCCGGATCGCGCAGGAACACCCGTGTGAAGGCGAGAAGCTGGGCCTGTCCAGCTGACAATCCACCGCTTCCACTCTCAAGCATCGTGTCGAGGCCGTCGGGGAGCGACTCGAGCCACTGATCAAGCTCCAACCGGTTGAGGACCTCGTGGAGCTCCTCATCGGTGATCGACGAGTCGAAGAACGTGAGATTGTCGCGGACGGTTGCCCGGAACAGCTGAACGTCCTGGGTGACCATTGCGACCCGACTTCGAAGATTGTTGAGCTCGATATCCCATGTGGCGTTCCCATCGATTCGTACGGCTCCTCCTTGGGGTTCGTGCAATCGGGTGACCAGGCGTGCCACGGTCGTTTTCCCTGATCCCGTTCTTCCGAGAAGTCCGACCACGCGGCCCGGTTCGATTGAAAATGTCACATCGGTGAGAACGAGCTCATCACCCGCTTCATCGTCGTAGCGGAAGGTGACGTCATCGAACTCCACTCCAAGCGCGTTCGGCGACAAGGTCGCCGAGTGGCGCTGGACGATCTTTGACTGGCGGGCGAACAGGTTCTCGATCCGTGCGATCGAGGCCCCCGCCTTCTGGAGGTCGATGAGTTCTTCGCGGATCTGCTCGATCGGGTGATGCGACATCTGGATGTACTGGAACACGAGGTAGACAGAACCAATGGTCAGCGTTCCGATCCCGTAGAGCCACGAACCAAGGACATAGAGGATGACGAGTGAAAAGAAGTACAGAGACATGGCGGTGATCCACATCATCGCCCATCCGGTCCATCCTCGAACGATCTGGGGATGCCATCGCCGTTGAATGGAGTCGAAACGGTCAAGCATGAATCTCGTTGCCCCGTTTGCTTTGATGTCCTCGGTGCCGTCTATTTGCTCGCCGACGAATCCATACAGCTCGGCGCTCGTGGCACGAATTGCCCTCTGCCAAGGGACAGTGATGCCGTGGAGCCGAATCATGCCCAGCAGCGGAAGCAGCGTAAAGATCGTGATGGAGAGGCCGACGATCCACGACTCAATCCAGAGGAGAACGAGGATCCCGGCAAGGAGGGCTCCATTCCCCACAACCTTGATCATCATTGACGAGAAGAAGTTCGACAGGGCTGTGACGTCCCCGTCGATCCGCTCGATCAGCTCGCCGGGGCTTGAGCCTTTGTGAAAACCCATGTCGAGATGGAGCAGGTGATCCATGAGGTTGGTCCGAAGCTCATTTGTTGCCGACCAGCCGATCTGTTCAGCAAGGTAGGTAGCCCAAACGATGAGTAGCTGAAACACGACGGCGATCGCCATGAAGAGAACAGCGATCGGGACCAATGAGCTGACGTCCGCGCCGTCGATGGCGCGGTCGATGAAGACGGCAATGAGCTGCGGATTTGCCAGTTGAAGAGTAATCGCGGTGGTCAGGACGATCGCCAGCAGCACCGCCTTCTTGCGATGTGGTCGCAGATACCCGGTGAAGAGTCTGAAATATGCTCGGATGGGAATCATGAGGTTTCCTTGGGAGATCGGAGGACGAGTGCGCACACGGCAACGCTGGCATCCGGGGGGCTCTCGGGAGCGGGGGCGTCGCGGTGGTTGTCAGCGCAAACGGGCGCGCGCGAGGACCGGAGATGCTGAGTTGGGCGAGATGAGCCTGTGCATCGATCCTCCTCGATCACGATCCGTGATTCATGAGAACCACAGACGGGCATGGTGGCAAAGGATTGATCGAAAGTCAAGAGGCTCGGGTTGGGTGATTCATCACAAGTAGCGGATGACCACAAGGGCACCGAGCATCGCGACAGAGTTCGTACCGATGTGCGCCAACACCGGGGCCAACGTGGAATTGGCATACAGCCTGATGAGCAGGAAGCCGATACCTGCCATGGTGGTTCCTGCGATTGCTCCGATGATCGCAATGGTGATTCCGATCGAGCCGGTGAACATGTCACCAGCCGGATTGGTTTCGATGGTGTGCAAGGTCGGGAGAATGTGCCAGAAGCCAAACAGCACCGAGGTGATGACTCCCGCCACAAGAGGCGTGTGGCGCCTGACCAACATGCCGAACATGATGCCGCGGAACAGGACTTCCTCATACAACGCGGTCGCAATCGGAATGCGCACGAGTGCCTGGAACAGCACCCAACCCGCAGATGCCTCAGCAACCTTCTCGTCGCGAAACAGATCGCGAGTCGCAGGAATGGCGATACCGATGACGATTCCGATGGTGATGATGGCGAGGAGGACCCCACCGACGACCGCTCCCCGTTTCAGGCGATCGCGACGCAGCCCAAGGGATGTCCATGTGGTGCCGGCTCGCCGCGAGATGACAAGGGCGAAACCGAGTATCCCGAGTTGGAATGGGATGTGCCAGATACCGTCAAGGAGTTCATTGGCGACGACATTGGCATAGAGAGCCAGCGCATAAATCGCTGCGAGGTGAAAGATGTGGGCCCGATGTGGACTCGGGGGACTGCGACGCCACATCGACGGTCTCCACATCGCGTCCCAGTCCGACAACGGCCAGGACCAGGCATGCTGCTTTCCCGTTTCAGACAGATCCTTGGCCATTGGGGGGAGACTACCGATGACCGATGACCGATGACCGATGACCGAAGTCCGAAGTCGATCGTCTGACGTCTGACGTCTGATCAGCCGAAAGCTGTGAGCTGTAAGCTGTAGACCATGTCTCTCCTCTATGCGTTCAAGCAATCCGTGCTCGACCTCGGCCGGGGGGAAGCCAAGGCGAAGGCCAAGCCGTTGATCGTTGCCGATGAGACCCTCGATCGCTCGGCATCGGGACTTGATCGGAGGGCGAGCGAGCGCAGCGTCATGTTCTGGCTGTTGTCAGACCGAGCCATGTTCCTTGTCGTCGGGTCCGACCCGGATGACCACGCCCTTCGGATTCCCTATGAGGCAATCTCAGAGATGAGCCTCGACTACGACGACACCGCGTCATTTCTCCCGTGGTACATCCGGATATCGATCTCTCCCGAAGGCCCGGGTGTGATAACGAGCGTCGCCGACGGAACCATCCCGGGTCAGCCGCTCGCCGAACCACCCCCAGTGCTGATCGATGGTGAGAAGCGACTGATGCTCGCCCGCGGCGAGATTGTTCCGCTTGCAGGCTTTGTCGCGTGCCCAAAGCGATTCAGGACCGCACTCAAGCGGCGGATGGAGCTGGCGGGCCGACCATTGTCTGTCACCGGTGAGGAAGTCGCGGAGCGCCGATCGCTGATAGCGAAGCAGAAACGACCCGGGTAGTTCGCCCGGGTGGTGCACACCAGGTGGCGCCAGTGTCAGGTGCCGCGCAGTTTGATGTCGGTCCCGCCACACGTTTCGCACGTGAGGTCAAGGTCGGCGACGGATAGATCGCGAGCATGCCTGGCACCTGATCTGAGGTGTGTGCCGCAATCCCGACAATACTTGGCTGTACGGAAATGGGTCATCCCGCAGGTCGGACATTCCGACCAGTCGTCGGGGTTGGTGACTGTCGGTTCCGCTGGTTGGGTCTCTTCAGGTTCCTGATGCTGCGACGGGGCCTGGGCCGGGGTCTGCGACATCCAATAGTCAGTCGCACTCTCTTGAGGCTGCGGGGGTGCAAACGGCGGATCGGGTGGTGTCTTGGGGGCAAGCGAGCGTGCGTGCGTCGTCTTTGCATGGGCGACGCCCCACGAGTCGAGCGCATACAGAGCGATTCCCTGCGTCTCTGCAACAGAAATTGCCCCGGTCGTAAAACCAGACGCGGAAAAGATCGCAACGCGCTTGTCGTCGGTGGCGAACCGCATGGCAGAAAGGACAGAAGCCTGATCGGCAGGGGAGGTGGCCCATCGCACCCGCGCGAACGTGGATTCTGTGATCAGCTGGACTGATCCATGGACCGGCTCGGATATTTCGAGAGGTGGTTCACCCTTGTGGTCGAACCACAGGAACGCCGCCTGGTAGGCCTGATCAAGAGTGAGTTCGTCTGTCCGGGGTTTCTCCATGGCGGCAGTCTATGTCGTAGCGTCCGATTTGACGAAGGGAATGGAGTGGTTCCAGTCCGCCAGCAGCGTTCGAAGCGCTGCGATGAACGCCAGCGGCTGGTCAAGCATCAGGTGATGATGGGCAAGCGGAATCTCGATCACGGGGGAAACTCGACCCATCAGGTCATACATGTACTCGGCCACATCGGGGGGTACGATCGCAGAGTGTTCGCCTGTGAAAAGAGCGATCCGACAGGCTGCCGTTGAGAGTTGGTCGCGCAGCGGCACAACGTTGCCCTTGAACAGATTCGGGTCAAACTTCCATGTCCAGCCGGCGGGGGTCTCACGAAGTGAAGTGCGTGCAATGTGTTCGACGATCCACTCGTTGTCACAAGGTTGAGGCGGAATGAGATGAAAGTGGGCCATCGCTTCAGCAAGCGTGGGATAGACGCCCGGCGCGCGAAATGCACGACCGGCCGCGGCTTCATCTTCCTCAGGAGACGGCCGTCTGACAGGTGCATCGACGATGACGGCGCCAGCGAGCTGATCCCCATACGTCGATGCTGCCTGGATCGTCACCATGCCCCCGAGGCTGTGGCCAACCACCACGGGCGGTCCGGGAAAGTCGGCATCCGATATGACCGCCATCACCTCCTTCGCCCACGTTTCGTGTCCATAGGCCGTCCTCCGACCCGATTCTCCGTGACCGGACAGGTCAAGGGCAATCGCATGCCAGTCGGTCGAGAAGAATGGAGCAATGAACGACCACCACTCGGCGTGGGCGGCACCTCCGTGGACGAATACGAGTCCGGGCTTGTCGACGGTGCCCCATGAGACGTAATGAATATCAGTTCCCTCGACAGAAACCGTGTGTGTTTCGGGCCGGTTCTGGAGGGCGTCGACGAACCAAGACGGGGCATCAGTCAAGGGCTTCTACCTGGTGTAGCGGATCCTGGTTCGCATGATCGTGGCTTGCTCGAACCTCGTTGGGAAGGAGGAACCATCGCAGATCCTCAAATGAGGCCGTCGCATTGACCTCATCGTGGACCGGTCCTGTTGCAGGATCAATGGTCGCAAAGAGCGTGCGGGCGTGGGCGAGATACTCGGTGAGTTCGCGCTCGGGGACAATCTGAGGTTTGATGTCGTATTCCATGGTTCCAGTCTCGTAGCGGATGTCTGTCAGCGAAATGGCAGATTCTCCACGGCCATCGACATGGGTCCAGCCAGCAGTGTTGACGTCGAACGCATACCAAGGGAGGAGCTTCCAGCCATCAGTGGCAACGATGTTGACGGCATCGATGATGAACTCCATCACGGCGTCTGAGAAGAAGTAGTTGAAGTTGACCCGAATCCAGCCGGGCTTGATTCCTTCGCATCCCAGGGCAACTTCGTCAGAGAGGTGACGTGATCGCTCCATATCGATACCGAGGAGGGCATGTCCATACGGACCGGCGCACGAACACCCGCCCCGTGACTGAATACCGAAGAGGTCGTTGAGGAGTGCAACGATGAAGTTGTGATGCAGATACTGGCCTTTGTGCCTGACAACGAATGAGACGATCGACAAACGGTCGGCGTCATGATTGCCGAGAATCTCAATATTGGGGTTCTTCTTCCAGGAATCGATCGCTCGACGAATCAGGCCATGCTCAAGGTCACGGATTCGAGACGTTCCGACCGCCTCTTTCAGCTGGAAGACGAGGCCCGCCCTGATCGACTCCACGATTGCAGGAGTTCCACCTTCTTCGCGATGCTCGATGTCGGCGATGTATTCGTGATCGTCGGGGTTGACGAACGTGACCGTCCCGCCCCCCGGGATGCCAGGCACAGCATTCTGGAAGAGCTCCTTGCGTGCGATCAGGAGCCCGGGTGTCCCGGGACCGCCGATCAGCTTGTGGGTCGAAATGAAGATGGCGTCCTTGTGTGCTCCGGGTTGATCCTCGATGACCATGTCGATCGCCACATACGGTGCTGCGGCGGCGAAATCCCAGAAGGACAGGGCTCCGTACCGGTGAAGAAGCTGTGCGATGCCGGCCGTATCCGAGATGATCCCTGTGACGTTCGAAGCAGCTGAAAACGACCCAATCTTGAGTGGTCGGTGTTCGTACTTGATGAGTTCGGCCTCAAGTTGTTCCTGGTCGATATGGCCGTCGGTGTCTTCACCGATCTTGATCACGTCTGCGATCGACTCGCGCCAAGGCAGCTCGTTGGAATGGTGCTCGAATGGCCCGATGAACACGACGGGCCGTTCGTCGGCAGGAATCAGCGTTGAGAGGTGATATTCGGACTCAAGACGATCCGGGATCGAGAGCCCGAGTACCCGAATGATCCGATCGATGGCACCCGTACACCCACTGCCGACAAAGACAACGGCATGGTCGTCATTTCCGTTGACACATCGGCGAATGATCTCTCGTGCCTCTTCCCTGAACTTCGACGTCTGGAGTCCCGTACCGGAGGATTCGGTGTGTGTGTTGGCGTACAACGGGAGAACGACGTCTTGTATGTACTCCTCGATGAAGGCAAGCGACCGACCAGAGGCCGTGTAGTCAGCGTAGGTGACTCGCCGGGGCCCGAATGGTCCAGGTACGGCGTGTTCGGTCCCGATGACCGAGTCGCGGATTGTTTCAATGAGGTCGACCATGTGGTCAGATTACCGACAACCGCCGACCGACCTCAGAAGTCAGATGACCGAAGGGGTTCAAACCCGTCCCCCCGGTCTTCCGGGGGGACGCGGAGCAGCGCCTGCGCAGCAGGCGCTGTGTCGCAGGGGGGCGTTTCAGCTTGTCGCGGTGTCAGGGCCCCCCTGCGCCTCGCTGCGCTCGGCGCGTCCCCCCGCAAGCGGGAGGACGGAAACAAGGGTGAACTCACATCAGAAGTCAGATGACCGACGACCGACCTGCGAGCTGTGAGCTGTGAGCTGTGAGCGTCGCTATGCCAGGATCGCTCCTTCGCGGATCAACAGTTCATGCTTGATCTGCGGACCGAAGGCATAGTTGCCGAGCGAGCCATCAGACCTCACGACTCGATGACACGGGATCAGCAGTGGGATCGGGTTCTTTCCGAGGGCGGTACCGACGGCACGAACCGAGCCTGGATTGCCGATCTCTGATGCGATCCAACCGTATGGTCGCACCTCACCGGCGGGAATGGTCGCACACGTCGCAAGCACTGCTTGCTGGAAGGCACCGACGCCGGTCGTGTCGATCGGTACGGCAGCATTGTCACCAGTGTGGAGCGCCGACGTGACGGCCTCAGAAAGGTCGTTCGGAAGCTGCTTCGCCTCGAATGACGTTCTTCTGTGGACCTTGGCGAAGTCATCAAACGTCGGACAGGCAAACAGCGGCGAAACTGCCGTCACACCGCGGGTGCTCCAGGCAATCCATACCGGTCCGATGGGACTGTCGGTTGTGGCCGCCTCATCCGCCGAGCCGACCGAGACGACCGTTCTGCGAAGCAAGGTGTCTGGGGGTATCGATACCAGGCCAGCAAGGCCCTCCTCGACTTCTCTCATGTCTTCGTGGTTCACGTCATCGTGCATGTAGCACCTCGGCCTTCATGGTGAGACGCAGGCGCTCGAGGGCCCGCGAGATGTCTGCCTTCACCGTTCCGACTGGTCGCTCGGTGGCTTCCCCGATCTCCGCGATCGACAGGTCGAGAACGTATCGGAGAACGACCGCCGTTCGTTGGGCCTCACTGAGTGAAGCCAGCCGAACAGCCCACGCCGCATCGTCGAACACCTCTGGATCATCGGTGCCTCCAGCGTCGCCTTCTTTGAACGCAAACTCCGTGACTTGCGACCTCGCACGGTTGCGACACAAGTTGAGGGCGATCGTCCACAACCATGGGCGAACCCGGAGATCGGCGATCCGCTCAGGCGCATACGTGCTCAGTGCCTTGTACGCACGGACGAATGTGTCCTGTGCGACATCTTCGGCATCCTGAGCCCCTCTGGTGAGTCGTCTCGCTCCCGAATAGATCCCCGGCTGGTATTCCCTCACCAATTCGGTGAACCCGTTGTCGAAGTCCTCGATCAGGGTGCGTCTGATATCGCTGCCCTTGGCATTGCTGCCTGTGTTGTGGCTGTCAGTTGTGAGAGGCATTGCCTTCATACACAGAAGAACCCTTTCGGGTGTCGGAAGGTTGCAGATCATCCAGCAAATCTGCAAGGAGCAAGCGCACCCGCTGGTCGATCTCGTCGCGAACATGCCTCACCACCGATATGTCTTGCCCTGCAGGGTCTATGAGATCCCAATCGAGGTATCGGGTACCCGGGTACACGGGACAGACGTCGCCACAGCCCATCGTGACGACCACGTCGCTTGCCTCAACGACGTCGGGATCGAGGATTTTCGGTTGACGATCCCTGATGTCGATACCCCACTCAGCGAGTGCGTTGACGGCAACGGGGTTCACATCAATGCCTGGCATCGAGCCTGCGGAGCGGACGTCGATCCTTCCCATTGCGTGGTGCTCAAGGAGTGCTGCCGCCATTTGTGACCGACCGGCGTTGTGAACACACACAAACAGGACCTGAGGTTTCACCGGTGCCTCCTTTGGGATCCGATGATACAAGCGCCCAATGACGCCGATAGCATCGTCCGATGGGCGAATCACACGCAGCCAGAGGTGCGATGCTCGCGCTTTTGGCTGCGATCATGTTCGGTATCGCGGATGCGGTGGCCGGTGGTGTGTTCGATGTCGTGTCACCCGGTCGGGTGGCACAGGTGCGATCGCTCACAGCCGTTGTTGTCATCACGCCGTTTGCGATCTACCGCGGTGTGTTCCGACCGGTGGCAGGTCTGTGGAAGCTTGGAATTCTCGGAGCAAATCTCGTCAGTGTGATGTTTTTCTTCTATTGGGCCATCGACCTGCTCGGTGTCGGACCGGCCGCCACGATTCATTTTCTCGGACCAATCTTCGTGCTCATTTGGTTCGTCGTTGTTCGCAAAGTCGCGGTGTCACCCCTTGTGTGGCTTGCGGCCGTTGCTTCGATCGTTGGTGTCGGGCTTGTCACCGAGGCGTGGTCGATGGATTCATCGGATGTCGCTGGTGTTCTCGTTGCACTTTTCGCGGCGTCGATGTTTGCGAGTTATCTCCTGGTGGCTGAATGGGTGTCGGGCGAATTCGATCCGCTCTACGTTGTCGTTTGGGGATTTGCTTTCGCCTCAGTGATGTTGCTTGTTGCGTTGCCACTCTGGACATTCCCGACTGACATCTCGGGATCGGCGTGGCGTGATCTCGCGATCATCGGTCTGGTGGGAACGGCCATCCCGTTTCTCATGGAGTTTGCTGCGCTTCGTGTGCTTGCCTCAAGCATCGTCGGCGTGATCGCCACCGCAGAGCCGGCGGTTGCAGCGATCGGGGCCCATCTGATTCTTGACGAACGTCTCGCAGCTGTGCAATGGCTTGGAGTCGTCGTCGTCGTGGTTTCTGTTGCCACCGTCCAACGCTGGGGACTGCCAGACTCGGAGGCGGAGGGCTAGCCGTTTCACTTCCGCCCGCGCCTTACAGTGAGTCCCAGGCAAGTAGCTGAAAGCTGTGAGCCGCGAGCGCAGCGAGCAGGCCCCAACCAGAGTCGTTCCATCTCTGGTACCTTCAGAGCGTGAAGCGCTTCGGAAAGATCATCCTCGCGTTTGCCATCTACTGTGGCCTTGCGTATGTGAGTGCCATCGTCATCCGGAGACGGAACCCCGAGTTTGGTGACGAGGCGGGTCATCGGTTCGCCATCGTTGCCTCGATGGACGGCCGAGAGTTCCGGTCGACAAGCGAAGGGCTCGTCGAAGGGTCGGCGCTGGCCTATATGGGTGGCATTGAGATCGATCTCACCGCTGCAGAGATCGAAGAAGGTGCCACGCTCACACTCACAGCGATCATGGGCGGGATCAACGTCATCGTCCCATCCTCATGGCGGGTGGAGGCCAGCTCGGTGGGAGTGATGGGCGGGGTCACCAACGAGACCAACCCCGACGACGGCGATGGCCCCCTTCTCATTGTTGTCGCCAAGGCGATCATGGGCGGTGTCTCGATCACCGATCACGCCAACGAGACGGCTGCGTTCTGATGGCTGTTGATCTTGCCTCCACGATCACCTATCTGAAGGATCACGCCATGGAGCACGGGTTCCATGTTCACGACGAGCGGCACTTCGTTGAGACCTACACCTTGCGTCAGGCGTGGGAGATCGACGTGCATCCAGCGGATGCGTGCGCGGGACCCCTTGATCTGCACATCTCGCTCGATGTCGAGCCGAGGCTTCTGCTCAAATTCGAGGACTCGCTGGTCGATTTCAATGACATCCCGGAGGACAAGAACGGCGACTACAACGTGACGTTCTTCTTCAATTGGTCGATGCCGCCGATGACCCGTCAGCCCGACATGATCATGCTGTCGGCAGAGCTTGCAGGCATTGGGGGCATCGACCTGCCGATCGAAGTCAGCAGTCTTCAATCGATGGGTGCACTCGACGCCAAGATGGATGCCAGACTCTCCGTGGTGGGCAAGGTCGACCGATCGTTGGTTGATCTTGTCTTTTCCCAGGACTCCCTATGCGAGGTGCTCGATCGCGTCCGCGACGTGAGCATGTACCTGGTTGAACACGCCGATCAATGGGAATAGATCCGAATACCGATTACCGATTACCGATATCCGACCTCGGACCCTGAGCCAGCTTCCCTGACCTCTGACCTCTGACTTCAGTCATCGGACTCACTCGTATGCAATGGCATCCAGGATGTTGAGGCGGGAGGCTTTCCAGGCCGGGTAGATCGCTGCGACCACACCGGCGATTCCAGCGACGAGGATCAGGGTGATGAGTTGGCCAACGGGGATGGCGAAATCACCGAGTCCCTCGTCTCTGAGGGCAAGGACAACGATCCAGCCGAGGACCGCGCCCGTCACCATTCCGAGCATGGCTCCGAACACTGCGATGATCACGGATTCCCACCGCACCATTCGGCGCAGCTGCCGTCGCGACATGCCGATAGCTCTCAGGAGACCAATCTCGCGTGTCCGTTCGATGATGCTCAACGCAAGTGTGTTGGTGATACCGAGAATCGCAATGATGATTGCAAGCGCCAGGAGCCCAGTGAAAATGGCGAGTAACCCGTCGATCTGACTCTCGGCATCAGCGACGAGTTCGGATTTGGTCTGGACCTGCACGTTTGGGTAGTCGGCGGTGAGAGCATCCGCGGCGGCGGCAGCTTCATCGACCGATACACCCTGTGAAGCGTTTGCAAGGACCAACTGATCGGTGAGCACTTCCACTCCGGTGGCATAGCGATCGCGCGTGATGATGAAGTCACCGAAGTTCCCATCCGTAAAGACACCTACCACTTCCACAGGGCCGGTGACACCATTCGGAAACTCGATTGTGTAGGTCTCCCCGAGAAGGAGATCCGTTCCTTCGATCTCCTCCAACACAAGGAGTCCATCCGTTGCGGCAAGCTTCGTGATCGCCTCAGGCGTGGCCCCCGTGAAGATCATCCCCTCAGATGTTGCGGGTTCGATGGCCGAGCCAGTTGCATCCATCTGAAGTTCCTGGAACCGAACCTGCGGGCTGTTGAGGGTTGTGACCTGTTCGATCTCGGGAAGCATCCTGAGTTCATCAGTGAACTGGGGGCTGACGCCGCTGGTGAAGTTGGTCGAAGATGCCGAGATGTCGGCGGGGAAGATCTCACCCACCGTGTTTCCGATGCTGACCTTGATGGATGCTCCGAAGATCGCGACGAACACGACGAGCGCCACGCCGATCATCAACGCCGATGCCGTTGAGGCGGTCCGACGAGGTTGGCGACGCGTATTCTGAACCGCCAGATCTCCAGCAACCGTGAACGCCTTCCGGATCGGCCACCCGACGAAGAGCGCAAAGGGTCTCGCGGCCAACGGTGCCAGGATTGATACGCCGAGGAAGGCCAAACCCGCACCGACACCGAGTAGGACGAGGCCATTGGAAATACTGGTGAAGAGCCCCACCAGTACCAAGGAGCCACCGAACCCGACCACGATGACGCCAACGATGGCCCGTGTCCGTAGGTCCTTGCGAGGTGTTGCCGACAAATCTGCACGCATCGCAGCAACCGGTGGGATTCTTGCTGCCCGTCTGGCGGGAAGCACAGAAGCAACAACCGTTACGACGACCCCGACGAGAATTCCCACGATCACGGTGCGGGGGAGCAGGGTGAGCGGTCCGTCAGGGAAACCGAGGCCACCAGCCGAGAGGGCTGCAGCCAACAGTTGTGACAGGACGATTCCGCCGAGGATGCCAATCAGCGAGGAAACAAAGGCGATGATGAGTGCTTCAAGGACAACCATGCGTGTGACCTGTCCACCCGTCGCTCCGATCGCACGCAGGAGGGCAAGCTCGCGAGTTCGCTGAGCAACGATGATCCTGAAGGTGTTGTAGATCACGAATGAGCCTACGAACACGGCGATGATTGCAAACACGAGAAGGCCAATCGTGAGGAAGCTCAGGCCTTCTTGGAGCTCAGCGGTTTGGTCGGCGGTTGATTGTGCTGCGGTGATCGCTTCGACCCCGTCAGGTACGACCGCTCCGATCCTTCCAGCGAGATCCTCGGATGTCACACCGGGGTCGGCTGCGACACTGATCTGGCTGATCCGTCCTTCGAGCCCGAACATTCGCTGTGCTTCTTCGAACTCAAAAATCACAAGCGTGGCGCCCGCAACGTTGTCTTCATCCCCGAAGTTGGCGATACCAACCAAGGTGAACTCCTCGACGGGACCCGTGGTTATCACGCCAACCATGTCTCCGAGTTGATAGTCCTTGTCCCGTGCGGTCGCAACGTCGATGGCGATCTCACCTGCAGCTTGAGGTGGCCTTCCGTTTTCGGGTGCGATACGCAGTGGCGTCATGTCTGGATCCTCTGACCAGGAGAAACCGAGGGTTGGAGGCCCGAAGCCACCGACAACTTCGCCGTCTTTTCCGACGAGTTGTGCGGTGCCCCCGACCCCAGCCTCCGCGTCGGCGACTCCATCGACAGCCATCACGTCGTCGAAGACGCTCTCGGGCATCGACAGTTGGATCGGTCCGAAGTCGGTACCGAAATCGGGTTGGACCGGTTGGACGTACACATCGACCCCTGCCGAGATGTCGCTGAACAGTCGATCGAATCGTGTGGAGATGGTGTCGGTGAACACGAATGAACCTGCGACGAATGAGACGCCAATGACGATCGCAAACGACGTGAGGAGGAGTCGGACCTTGTTGGCCCGAATCGAGGACCAGGCGACCTTCAACATGGTCAGTCCCCGAGCTGTTTCATCTTGTCGAGAATCTGTTCCGAGGTTGGATCCATCAGTTCAGCGATGATCTGCCCATCGTCGAGGAAGATCACGCGATCGGCGTGTGAAGCCGCGAAAGCATCGTGGGTCACCATGACGATCGTCTGTCCAAAGTCGTCGACGGCGGTCCGCATGAAGGCAAGGAGTTCTGCACCGGACTTTGAATCGAGATTTCCACTCGGTTCGTCCGCAAACACGATGTCGGGTCTCGATACCAGGGCACGTGCTGCCGCCACGCGCTGTTGCTCACCACCGGAAAGTTCAGATGGTCGGTGTCCGAGCCTGTCCTCAAGCCCGACCGCGTGAACGACCTCGTCGTACCAGTCTGGATCTGCCGTGTGGCCAGCAATTGAGAGCGGCAGGAGGATGTTCTCCTTGGCGGTCAGGGTTGGAATGAGGTTGAATGCCTGGAAGATGAATCCAATCTTTTCGCGTCGGACGAGCGTGAGGTCCTTGTCCGACAGCGCGCCAAGCTCCACGTCGCCGAGAAGTACATCGCCGCGGTCGAGGGAGTCGAGCCCGGCCAGACAATGGAGCAACGTCGATTTGCCCGAGCCTGATGGACCCATGATCGCGGTGAATTTGCCCTGTTCGAAAGATGCCGTCACGCCCGCAAGGGCGGTTACAGCGGCGTCTCCTGTGCCGTAAATCTTGGCAGCATCAGTAACGCTGATAGCGCTGGTCATTTGTATCTCCCACAGCCAGTGAACGGGGAGAGGCTATCGCGGGGACGGCCGAATACGGGAGAAAAAAGGGATCAGATCTCAGAGGTTGGGGTCGGAGGACCGATAACCGATGACCGATGACCGACACGGAAGAAGCGGGCAAGGAGAAGTTGATGTCAGAGGAGGATGGTCGGTAATCGGTAATCGGATATCGGTAATCGGCTACGGAACAGCGGGGTCTGACTCGGGCGTGAAGTCGATCTGTTCTTGGATCCACCGCACCACGGCGCCAATGGGCCTCCCGACATATTCGGTCAGGATCTCGGAAAGACGATCTGAGGAGGGAGGGATCTCCCAGCCAATGAGTTGGACGGTTACGGTGTCTTTTCCGACATCGATCGTGGAGATGCGAAGCGGTGTGACCTCATCGTCTGGGAACTCCTCCTTGATCCAGTCGTTTACGGCTGCGGAGGCGTTCCGCAGGTCGCTTGAACTGCTCACAACGCTTTCCGCCGTGAGGGCAAGGGGGATCGAGATCAAGATGACGGCGAGCACAACGAGAGCAAACGATGTTCGGATTCGGTTCCGTCTGTAGTGCAGTCTGGTCCATGAGCCGTACCCCACGATGAGAAACACGATTCCGGCCATCAAGATGATTGCGAACAGGTTGGTGAGGAACAACAGCGTGGCACCTGCAGCCTGCGAGAGGTCAGAGGCGTGCAAGGTGATACCGATGACGGAGAGCGGTGGTATCAGGGCGATCGCCACCGCGACACCCGGGAGCGCATCGGATGTCTCGGCCTTGGATACGCCGTATGCCCCCGCGATGCCTGCCGCGATGGCAATCGCAAGGTCGAGGAGCGAAGGAGCGGTGCGAGATACGACCTGACTGTTTTCAATGACCTCAGCGATGTTCGGAATCAGGGCACCGAGCATCCAGGAGAATCCGATGGCGCCAACTGATCCTCCGACGACTACGGCCGCCGAGAACAGCGCAGCATGGGTTTTCCCGTTGATCAACCCGGCGGAAAGACCAAGAATTGGTGTCATCAGCGGTGCGATCAGCATCGCTCCGATCACGACTGCTGTGGAGTCCGTGGCGATTCCGAAGGTCGCAATCGCCGTCGAGAGGGCCATCAGGATTGCAAAACGGGTGACGCGTTGGCGTGCCTCGCCTCGATGAAGGAAGACGATGTCGTCGATCCGATCGATGTCCTCCTTGGCCATGTCTCTGCTCGCAAGTACATAGGCAACGATCGCGTAGGTGTCTCCGGGATCGATCGGCGTGTCGTGACCTGACTGGGTCGACGCGTACCAGATTCCGAGAATCGCCCGGACGATGATGAGGATGGCCCCGCCCACGATCGCGGTTGGAACGGCAGCGCTGGGGATGAGGAGCGCAAGTCCGCCGATGGCGATAAGGATGAGGCCGCGCACGAATATCCACGCGTTTGCTCCGCGCTCGAATCGTCGTCGCAATGACGCCCATAGATCGGCGGCACCTCTGATGAGAATCACCACACCAAGAATCAGACCGACAACTCTGCGGGTCTCATTTGGCCAGACCCAGATCAGGATGCCGGCACCGACCAGAACCACTGGCTGGATGTAGCGGTCGTACCTCTCCCGTCCCCGGACTACACCGAACAGCTCGATTCCGCCGAACAGAACCAGCAGGATCGCGGCTATTCCCTCAAGGTCGAGGACGTTGCTCGGGTTGACTGCAAGAACGACAATGACCGAGACGCCAACGAGTCCTTGGACCAGGAGCTTCGCCACTCCATTTGATCCAGTTGTCATGTCGATGAGTGGGCTCGGCGTGTCGCGGCTCTCTTGGGAAATCGGCTCGAGTTCCCCGGTGATGTCCTCTGGCCGATTGTCATCACCGGTCGGTTGCTTCGTCTTGGGCACGGCACAATCCTACCGGCGAGTCCCACCGGGGCAGAGGCATCGATCTGTGGAACGGCCTCGATCTGTCGAATGGTTGGGTACCCTCGCTCGGTTATGTACGCGGGAGATGTCACACCAGACAAGGCCTATGAAGCATTGGCAACCGATCCTGATGCGGTGTTGGTCGATGTCAGAACCCACCCCGAGCTTGTGTATGTGGGCATTCCAGATCTGAGCGGCATCGGCAAACGTGTGGTGGTGGTCGAATGGACGACCTATTCCCAAAGAGAGCAGAATGACACGTTCGTCAACCAGCTCGGAGAGGCCGGCGTTGATCCGTCAAACCCTGTCTACTTTATCTGTCGATCTGGATGGCGATCTCGCGGTGCAGCGATTGTCGCGACCGCAGCCGGATACACCAAGGCCTACAACGTCGGAACCGGTTTCGAAGGCTCCGTGGATGAACACGGGCATCGCGGTACAGCCAACGGATGGAAGGCAGCCGGTCTCCCTTGGCGCCAGGGATAGCTCACTTCGCTCGCGGCTTACAGCAGATGGCTTTCAGCTCACAGCGTCTGACTTCTGACTTCTACGACAGACCGACAACATTTCCCTTCTCGTCGATATCGATCTTCATGAAGGCTGGCTTGGTACCCAGCCCCGGCATCGTCCTCATCGTGCCGACGATCGGATAGATGAAACCCGCACCCACCGAGGCCCGCACCTCGCGAACAGGCATGACGTAACCACTCGGCGCCCCCTTCATGTTCGGATCGTGGCTCATGCTGAGGTGGGTCTTCGCCATACAGATGGGCAAATATCCGAATCCGTTCTTCTCGTAGCTGGCGATCTGCTCGGCGGCCATCGGACTGAGTTCAATGCTCGATGCGCCGTACATCTCGGTGGCGATGGTGTTGATCTTTGCCTCAATGCTCTGATTGAGCGGGTACAGGTATTTGAAGCTGGATTCCTCTTCACAAGCTTCGACGACTGCTTCAGCCAGATCGGCACAGCCGGGTCCACCGCCAGCCCACGGATCGGCGACCACGGCGGCGAACGCCCCGTTCTCCATTGCCATCCGCTTTACGAGTTCGATTTCAGCCGACGTGTCGGTTGCGAACGTATTGACTGCCACCACCACCGGCATCCCAAACTTCCTCGCGTTGGTGATATGGGCGATCAGATTGTCCATTCCTGCTTGGAGCAGGGAGAGATTCTCTTCGGTGTAGGTCTTGTCCAGAGCCTTCCCTGGGACAACCTTCGGCCCTCCTCCATGAGTCTTGAGGGCACGAATTGTGGCTACAAGGACCACGCAATCAGGGGTCAGACCTGAAACCCGGCACTTGATATCCATGAACTTCTCCATGCCCATATCAGCGCCGAATCCAGATTCAGTGACCACGTACTCTCCGAGGCGTAGCGCAACCCGGTCGGCAAGGATCGATGAGTTGCCGTGGGCGATGTTCCCAAAAGGACCAGCGTGAACAAAAGCCGGTTGACCCTCCAGGGTTTGCATGAGATTGGGATGCAGGGTGTCCTTCATCAGCACCGTGACTGCACCGGCAACACCGAGATCTTCCAATGTGATCGGTGTGCCGGAACGACTCGGTCCGATGACAATTCGGCTGCAGCGTTCGCGCAGGTTCCGTAAGGCCGATGCATAGCTGTCTCCATCCACCAAGGCGAGGATGGCCATGAGTTCGCTGGCGACGGCGATGTCGAAGCCAGCTTCGCGGGGTCGGCCATCACTCTTGCCGCCGAGGCCGACGATGATGTTGCGGAGTGCACGGTCGTTGACATCAACGATCCGGTTCCATGTCTGCCCATAGAGGTCGATGTCGAGGCGCTTGAGTTCGAGCTCAGCGAGTCTCTTGTCGGACAACGCTCGCTCGTGGTAGCGGCGAGCGTCGATGGCTGCAGAGACAAGATTGTGTGCGACGGAGATTGCGTGGATGTCGCCGGTCAGATGGAGGTTGAAATCTTCCATCGGGATGATCTGGCTGAAGCCCCCACCAGCGGCACCACCCTTGATCCCGAATGTGGGTCCCATGCTGGGTTGCCGGATGGCAGCAATCGCCGTCTTTCCGATGACACCGAGTCCTTGCACGAGACCCACCGCCGTGGTCGTCTTGCCCTCACCAAGCGGGGTTGGAGTTATGGCGGACACGACGACATACTTGCCGAGCGGCTGGTTTGCCACCTTTGGCAGAATGTCGAGATTCACCTTTGCCTTGGTGGACCCATAGGGGATCAAGTCATCGGATTCGATACCGACACTATTGGCTATCTCGGCAATCGGCCGAATCGTTGCCGATTGTGCAATCTCGATATCGGACGGAACTGTGACTTTTTCTGGCATGGGGTCTCCTTGATGGACGATAGTTGGCGAGTAGATGGACGATAGCTAGTGAGTGCTGCGTTCGAGCGGGGCATGGCGGTCTGCGACGACATGGAGGGGAGGCGGGTCGATCACATCAAGGAGCTCATGCATCGTTGGGGTGAGAGCAAGCATGCGCACATCGGAAAGCGGAACGAAGGCTGCGTCAGCAGCATCGCTACCGGGCACCAGACTGCCCCCGATTATGCTGCCCGCAAAGTCGATGAGGACGTTGTGGCCCGTCGCTGGCGTTCCCTCGCCAGTGATCGCCTGTCCAACCCAGACGACATCGCGTACTGCGACACGCAGCCCCGTCTCCTCCTTGACCTCGCGAGCCGCTGCGCTCCACAACGTCTCGCCCCACTTGACCTTTCCGCCGGGGATGGCCCAACTGCCTTTGAACGGATCCTTCGAGCGTTGCACGAGAAGCAGGCGGTTGTCATCGATGACGACAACACCTACCGCGGGAATGGGGTACGCCCCATTCTGCAAGCCGATACTTTTCTGGTTCATAGATGATATTGATCTTATCAATATCGGGGAGAATTGTCCATGTCGCAAGACCAACCAGTATGGCTCGCAAGTTCCGGTTCCGGTTTCTCGGAATGTTCTGATCGGTTGACGACGGTCACTGTCTCGATTACGGATACCCCTAAGCTATTATTGATTGCATCAATATCACGTTGGGATGGTCTATGACGAATGGGAGCCAGAATGACGGCTGAGATCCTCTCCGGTCGCGACGTTGCAAACGTCGTAAGAGAACAGGTTGCCTCCCGGGTGGCGTCGCTCAACCAACAGGGCAAGTCCGTCGGGCTGGCCACGGTTCTCGTCGGTGACGACCCGGCGTCAAAGATATACGTTCGCAACAAACATCGAGCGGCCGAGCAGGTCGGTATGTTGTCGTTTGACTACACACTGCCGAGCGATACCACCCAAGACGCTGTGGAATCGTTGGTCGCTCAGCTGAATGCGGACGAAAGGATCGATGGGATGATCGTGCAACTTCCGCTGCCAGATCATCTTGACGGCAGCCGGGCCGTTCAGGCCATTGCACCGGCCAAAGATGCCGACGGACTCCACCCGTACAATCTTGGACTGCTCGTCCTCGATGAACCGGGACCGCAACCGGCGACACCGAGTGGGATCATGCGGATTCTCGACCACTATGGCGTCAAGACGGCGGGCAAACGGGCTGTCGTCGTTGGTCGATCATTTCTCGTCGGTCGCCCCATCGCCATGTTGCTCGCCAAGAAAGGTGTCGATGCAACGGTGACCCAGGCCCATTCCAGGACGCCTGAATTGGGTGCACTCCTCCACACTGCAGACATTCTGGTGGTGGCTGCGGGCCGGCCCGGCCTTGTCAACGCCAAAGACGTGAAGCCGGGAGCGATCGTCATCGACGTCGGCACGAACCGAACCGACGACGGATTGGTGGGTGACGTTGACTTTGCCGCCGTCGCAGAGGTGGCCGGCGCAATCACCCCCGTTCCGGGTGGCGTAGGCCCCATGACCATCGCCTCCCTCCTCGAAAACACGGTTGCTGCCGCAGAGCGGTCGAGCAACCACCATCATCATGTCGGATAACAAGTCTTCACCCCCGACGAAGACGATACTTCTGAGCTGCGCCATGCTTGAGGCGTACTTGACGCCACTCCTTGACAGCAATACACCAGCCACCTTCTTCGACCTCGGGTTGCACGACAACCCCAGCCAGATGCGGCCAGCACTTCAGGAGCAATTGGACGCACTCACCGAGCCAACCACGGTCCTCATCGGGTACGGATTGTGCGGAAATGGGGTGGTTGGCCTTGAGGCCGGACCACATACGTTGATCCTGCCCAAAGCTCACGACTGCATCGGCATGGCTTACGGTTCCACCGAAGCCCACATGGGTGCACTCATGACCAATCCCGGCACCTACTACGTCACAAGGGGCTGGATCGGGACTGGGAACGATCCCCTCGAGCAGTACGAACGCTTTGTGGAGCAGTACGGCGAGAAACGAGCAGACCGAGTTGTCGAAGCGTTCTACGGTCACTATGACAGGATCTGCCTCATGGCGTTTTCCGAGGAAGAACTTGTTGATGTCAGGCCGTTGGCCGCACCGGTGGTTCGTTGGTTCCAAGAGCGTTGGCAGCTCGAGTACGTGGAGGAGGTCGGAGATTCCGCCTTTATCGAGCGCCTCGTGATCGATCATCAGAAGCTCCCTGATGATTTCGTCGTCGTCGATCCGGGAGGCACGGTTGCGATGGAGATGTTCCTCTAGAGCCAACCATGGAAGAAGGATCGCCGAGACCTTTGTCAACAGCTCTTGTGAACCGCTCCTTCTAGAAGGACGGTGGAGAGCTGATGAACAGGAACTGTGCCGTGCCTTTTCCGATGTTTCGCCATCCGTGTGGGCGAGTCGACGGGTAGGTGTAGGCGTCTCCGACCTCGAGGTCAACCGCATCGTAGCCGTCCAGATCGACGGAGATCGATCCATCCAATACATAGACCGTCTCTTCACCGTCGTGGGAAAGATGGCTGCCCGATTCGGCGCCGTGTTCAACCGTGATCAGATTCGCCTCGATGTGATGGTGTGCTCGTTCGACGAGAAAGCGAGCTGTCGCTCCTTCCCCCAGTTGGTAGCAACGAGCCTCAGCCCCGCGAACCAAGCTCACCTCGTTCGTGGTGTCGGGTTGGAGCAGTACTTGGGCCGATGTTCCGAGTGCTGCAGCCACCTGATGCAACGCCATGAGACTCGGTGTTGCCTTGCCATTCTCCAACTGGCTGAGAAATGGCTGTGACAAGCCACACAAGTCCGCCAATTGCTGAAGGGTGAGACCCTGCGACTTGCGACGCTTTCGAAGCTTGCGGCCAAGGGTCACCGCCATCTCATCGCCATCCACCGGGGGAGAAATCGAAATAGAAATAGTTGAACCGCTTCTCGCTTGATCAGAAATAAGTAGTCACAAGTATAACAATACTCGTGTTGGCATCGCGACCTATCGGAGCCAACACGTCAATCAGCGTCGAGTTGGTTTTGTCGTCGTTGTCCGACTGTCCGGTTGAATCTCTACTTACCTGCTGCAATCGCAGTCGCCAATCGCTCCGGAGTGATCGGAATCTGGGTGATGTCAACGCCAGCGGCGTCTGCAACTGCATTCGCAATCGCAGGACCCGGACCGAGGATGGGATGTTCACCGATACCTTTGGCACCGAACGGACCCAACGCATCAGGAATCTCGACCAGCGAGGTCTTTACCCGAGGCATGTCAAGGATTGTGGGAAGTCGGTAGTCAACGAAGTTCGGGTTCCGGATCCGTCCATCCTCGATCATCACCTCCTCCCAGAGGCTCCCACCGAGACCCTGGGCGATGCCGCCTTCGATCTGACCCACCACTGCCATGGGATTGATGGCCTTACCGACGTCGTGGGACGCGGTGTAGCCGAGAATCGTCACCTGACCGGTCTCTGGGTCGATTTCGACCTCAGCGATGTGGGTTCCGAATCCGAATGCCGGATAAATGCCCTCGGCGAATCCGCCGCCAAGAGGCTCGTCGTGGTGTCCGTAGGCCGACCATGAGCCAACGCCGATCAGCGGTCCTCCAAATCCGTAGATCGAAGTCTCTGCCACGGCCTGAAGCGTCATCCCGACCTCGGGATCCGAACGCTTGTAGGCGCGACCTCCAGACACGACGATCTCATTCCTCGCGCATCCGAGCGCTTGGGCCGCACACTCCGCGATCTTGGCACAGAGATCCTCACTCGCCAGGCGCACAGCGCTCCCGTTGTCGAAGACGGTTCGGCTCGCGATCGAGCCGAGATCAAATGCGGTGTGGTCGGAATCGGGAGCTGCGATCGAAATCTGATTCATCGACACCCCGAGCACCTCTGCAGCGATCTGGGAAAGAACCGTGTGTGTTCCGGTTCCGATTTCAACGGCAGCCGTCGTGATCGAAACGGTTCCATCTTCGGAGAGATGCACATTCGCCGAAGACGACAGCAAGCCGACCGTTTTGACCACGTTGGCGATGCCGATGCCCCGATTTGGCCCGAGCTTGTTCTTTTTGTCCCAATAACCGGAGTTCTCCAGAGCTTGTTTCATTGTCTCTCGGATGTGCACACCATGAAGTGTTGATCCAGAGATCAATGTGTCCCCCTCCGTCACCAGGTTCATCAAACGGAGCTCAGCCGGATCCATGTTCAGCTCCCTGGCCATGGCATCGAGATGGGTTTCAAGCGCAAACAACGCCTGAATGGTGCCGTAGCCGCGCATACAGCCGTGATCGGGATTGTTGGTGTAGACCGCGCGGGCCCTCACCTTCCAGTGAGGAATCTGGTAGACACCCTCCGACGAACTCAGCGCGTGACCAGCCGTACCGATCACGTGATCGGAGAAGCCACCGGCGTCTGCGACGATATCGACATCACCGCCGATCAGCTTGCCGTCGCGGGTGGCGCCGAGCTTCACCCGAATACTGAATGGAGCTCGACCGTTGGCCGCAATGAACTCTTCACTCCGCGTCATCGCAAGCCGAACGGGCAGTCCTGTCTTTTGAGCCAGAAGCGCGGTCACCGGTTCCAGATTGGTCTTGAGCTTGCCTCCGAAACCTCCCCCACATTCAAGCTGGACGACTTTGACCTCGCCCATCGACATTTCCAGTGCCGCTGCCAGCTCCGCGTGACAGACACTCAGCTGCTGGGTCGACGTCCAAACCGTGAGACGGCCTCTCTGATCAAAACCCGCCACGCATGTGTGAGGTTCGATTGGCGCGTGATTGATGGCACCGGTTCGGTAGACACCCTCCAACACCACGTCTGCCTCCGCAAAGGCTTCTTCGACGTTGCCTCGCTCCAGCTGGGCTTCCATGCACACGTTCCCGTACCTGATGTAGGGAAAGACTGCTGCATAGTCAGCAAGATCAGGGTGCAACTGGGGAGCGCTCTGTGCAAGCGCTGCATCGGTATCAAACACCGGTTCCAGATCCTCATAGGTGACCGAGATGAGGCTGACAGCCTGCTCGGCAACCCTTTCGCTCACTGCAGCAACAGCCGCAACGCGATCGCCGACGTACTTGACCTCGTTCTTGGCAAGGATGGTCTTGTCCTTGAGGTAGATGCCGTAGCGGGTATCGGGTGTGTCCTCACCGGTGATCACAGCTTTGACACCGGGGAGAGCGAGAGCCTTGCTGACATCGATGTCGACGATGCGTGCATAGGGCCGATCGCTGAAGAGGACCTTGGCGTGCAGCATGTTCGTCAGGTAGAAGTCGGTGCTGTACTTGGAGGCCCCAGTGACCTTGGCAATGCTGTCGATTCTGGTCTCCGACTTGCCGACGATCTTGTACTCGGGTTTTGAAATCTGTTTTTGTCTTGAGGTGGTCATTGTTCATCCTCTGCCATCATGAGGGCTGCCGTATTGACTGCGGAGATGATCGATCCGTATCCGGTGCACCGGCACAGATTGCCGGAGAGGCCGTCCCGGATCTGGTCTTCGGTCGGGTGAGCTTCTTCGGTCAGCAGCGCCGTTGACATCATGATCATGCCCGGGGTGCAGTAGCCACATTGTGCTGCACCGAAGTCGACGAAGCCTTGCTGGACTGGGTGTAGGCCCGACTCTCCGGCGAGTCCTTCAATCGTCACAATCTCTTTGTCTTGCGCCGTTGCGGTCAGGACAAGGCAGCTGGTTACGGGACGTCCATCGAGCAGCACGGTGCATGCCCCGCAGTCTCCCGTCGCGCATCCTTTTTTGGACCCCGTGAGTCCGAGGGTCTCCCGCAGCGTATCAATGAGCAATGCGTCGGGCTCGGCGACCAGATCTCGGATCTCTCCGTTGACGTTGAGGTTGATCTCCATGGCTATGCCTCCTGTTGCTCGCCTACACGCTCACCGAGATCGACAAGCAAGCGGGTCACCAACCGCTCGACCATCTTCTTTCGATAATCTGCACCACCGCGCACATCGCTGATCGGTGAGATCCCGGCTGCCGCCATCTGAGCGGCTTCCGTTGCAAGGGATGAGTCCATCTTCACCGACCCCTTGATCACTTCCTCTGCTGCCATCGCTCGTATTGGTGTCGGGGCCACAGCTCCCAGACCGATCCGGGCATCCAGACCTCCTGAATTGTTCCAAAGTGCGACCGCGACACCGACGACGGCGAGGTCCATTGCCCGACGTGGGCTCAGTTTCGTATACGAAGCCACCGCACCGGTTGTCGGCCACGGTATCCATAATGCTTCAAGCATCTCGCCACGATCGAGAATCGTCTTACCGGGTCCCAGGAAGAATCTGTCGAGCGGAACGCTTCTCCGACCAGAAGCAGAGACAATCTGTGCCTCGGCTCTGAGCACCAACAACGGGGGGATCGTATCGGCCGATGGCGAGGCATTGCACACGTTTCCTCCGACGGTTGCCATGTTCCGTATTTGTGGGCCGGCAACCACAACCGCCCCCTCGGCAAGCACGGGGAACCGTTCTGCAACAACATCTGAGGCAATGATGTCGACCAACCGCACCGCGGCTCCTATCCGTAATCCGTCGGATTCCTCAATGATCTCGCCAAGTTCGGTGATCCCCGTTATGTCCACGATCGAGATCTCGGGACCCGGCTGAGTCCGATACTTCAGAAGTAGATCGGTGCCGCCAGCGACGAGGCGAGATTCGACCTCACGATCGGCAATGATGGACAGAAGATCTTGAAGGTCCGTTGGACGGACGACTTCTTTGATCGAGGCCATTGGTTCCTCTCGACTCATTTCTCGACTGCACGTCGCAGCCTACCGCAACATATTGATTTCATCAATACAGGCTTTTCAACAGAAATCGTATACCCAGGGACAATCTCACGACGCAGTTCAATCATGGGCCTGGTCGACTCTCGGATTGCAAGTATTTGCATGATCAATATGTGTGGCGTACATTGCCCCACCAAATCACGACGGGAGAAGCGTACAGACCATCCTTCGAACGGTGCCGCTGCCAACTGCGCCAAACAACCACTGTTTGATCCGCATGATCCGTGCTTCCAATCCCGGCCCAATCCCGGCAATGGCGCTTCGCCAGATATCACCCACGGACACACCTTGCCCTCATTCATCCATTCTTCGCCCGTTCCTATCGGAACACCGAAATCGCCCACATACCAGAGACACCAGAAACAGAAATACAACAGGAGAAAACCGGATATGCGTTCGAAACTGATCAAGATCTTCACCCTGCTTGCGGCGTTGTCGCTTTTTGCAGCGGCGTGTAGCAGCGAGGATGGGGCCTCGACCACCGAGGCAACAACCGATACAACGACGGCCAGCATCGAGACAACAGAGGCAGGTACCGACACAACCGAGGCCACAACCGAGGCTGGTCCAACTGAGGTCAACATTGCTCTCATCCTTGAAACGGTGCTGGAAGAGCCGTTCAATGCAACATTTGCTCAAGCGCTGGATCGAGCAGTGGAACAGCGTCCACATGGAGTGGACGTGAACTACGAAGTTTTCGAGAACATTGCGTTTGCAGATGCTGAGCGGGTCATTCGAGAACTGGCAGTTTCAGGCAAATACGACATCATCGTTGCGAACAGCAGCTTTTCGGACGGTATTTCGGCAGTCAACGAGGAGTTCCCCGACACGCTGTTCTCATACTCGGGGGGCGGCAACCAAGGCACTGGTGGCAACGCCTACTGGTTCGATGCCTGGGTGCACGACTGCACCTATCTGGCCGGAGCTGCCGCAGCCATGATGAGCGAGACCGACACAATAGGGGCAGTGGCAGCATTCCCGTTTGCGAACATCAACCTTCTGACCAATAGCTACCTTGAAGGAGCTCGTTCGGTCAATCCAGATATCAGATTCCTGGTGACGTATATCGAGAGCTGGTTTGATCCAACCACGGCCCTTGAAGCGGCGAGAGCACAGATCGTCACAGGCGCCGACGTGATCTACGGCTCCAGTTTTGGTGCCCTTGATGCTGCGGCGAGCGCCGGGGTGCTCGGCATCGGGGACTTCGTCAACCAAGAAGCTCTGTATCCCGATACGGTGATCACAAGCGTCTTGGCAAAGTGGGATCCGGCTGTTGCCAAGCTCATCAACGATTGGTGGGAGAAGGAGACCAACGGCACGCCATACGCCGAGTCGGATGAAGTGATTGGATTCCTTCTCGCTGAGGGCGGTTGCGATCTTGCACCATGGAATGAGGCGATTGATATCCCCGAAGACGTAAAGACGACCATCGCCGAGCTACGCGAGAAAATTGTGAACGGCGAAATCGTGGTCGAGATGAACGAGGCACCCACGGAAACCCGGTAGCAAACCCACAGGTGCCCCTGATCGCAGGATCAGGGGCACCGAAGCACAAATGTTCAACCTTGACACTTGCCGACCTTTTTGCACCGTTGGTGATGACAACTCAAGGTGGCCGAAGACACCCACCAAGATCGAAATCGAGGAGTACCCATGTCAGATTCGAAGATCTGTGATCTCTTGCTCACAGGCGGCACCGTAGTCACAGTCGATGAACAGCGCCGGATCTTCAATCCGGGTGCGGTTGCTGTGACCGATGATCGCATTGTGGCTGTTGGTGGTGCAGACGACTTTCTTGATTGGGAGGCCACACGAACGATCGACACGACAGGAATGGTGGTGCTTCCCGGCTTTGTCGACACCCACCAACATCTCTTCCAATATCTGATGCGTGGTTTGGGTGAAGGGATGGAGCTGTGGCCGTGGCTTTCTGAGTTCATTTGGCCATTTGCCGACGCCATCCAACGCGAAGATGCGGTGGTTGGTGCCAAACTCGGCGCCATAGAGGCGGCACATTCTGGTGTTACGGCTGTTTTGGATCATCACTATGCGCCGACAGATATCGCCACGACTCTCGGAGTCGCAGGTGCCATCGAGGAAGTTGGGTTGCGCGGCGCGGTGGCAAGGGGGATGATGGGCAATGTCACGGACATCGCGCGTCGCCACAATCTTGCCGGAGAGATCTTTCGCTACTCGACTGATCAGGAACTGGCAATGACCCGAGAATGCATCGAGGCTCGGCCTGTCGGTAGCCATGTGGGGATTTGGCCGGCGCCGGTCAACGTGATCTATGTCGAGCAAGACCTGATGCGCCGCTCGGTGGAGCTCGCCCATGAGGCTGGGACCGGTTGGCATACCCATTGTTCGGAAGCCAAGACCGATCCGATCTACTACCTTGACGAGTACGGAGTCCGACCGGTCAATTGGCTCCACCGCGAGGGTCTCCTTGGGGAAGGAGCGACCCTGGCCCATGGAATCTTCTTCGACGACAGCGAGATCGAACAAGTTGGCGACTCGAGAACCGGGATAGCGTACTGCCCGATTTCTCATCAATACATAGGCCTTGGGGTGATGCGTCTTCGTGATCTTCGTGGTGCTGGTGCCACGGTTGGTCTCGGGCTTGATGGCGGGAGCGGCCACCGGCTGGACATGTTCTCATGCATGAAGCAGGCCGTGTTGCTCCAACGTGTTCACGCACAGGAAACCACGGTGAGCAACGGCGAAGAGGCCATTGAGATGGCGACCCGTGAGGGTGCCAGCTATCTGGGTGTTGAGGCAGGTTTCCTCGCACCTGGCCGACTCGCTGACATGGCGGTGGTGCGATTGTCGGGTGTTCATCACACCCCGATGCATCGGGTGGTGGCCGCGGTTGTCTATTCGGCTTCGCCTGCTGACGTTGCATACACCATTGTCGGTGGCCGAATCATCCTGGAAGACGGGGAGTGCACGCTCATCGACGAGGAAGCGGTATTCGCCGAAGCCAATGAACGATCCAATCAGCTCGTGAAGTTGGCTGGCTTTGAAAGCCTTCTCGAACCTTGGCGTATGGATCCACGAACACAACATGCTGGCCGGTGAACGTTTCGCGGTCATCGTGAACGGCAGCGGAGCTTCGTGGCGAGCTCGCACGGAACACCGGGCTTTTCTTTCGAAATGCCGGTACCGGAGCACTCACGTCTGATCTGTCATTGTGGCGCGGGCTTGGCGCGCCAGCTCGGTCTCGTCGACCGTGATGCACCTGCCATCGCGTACAACAATCTTGCCGCCCACAACGACGAGTTCACATCGATCAGAGATACCGGTGAGTACAAGGCCCGCCACCGGGTCATGCACGCCAACCCGATCGATCGAGTCCAAACTCCATGCCGCAATGTCAGCAGCACTTCCTACCGCCAAACGCCCAAGCAGAGGTCGGTTGAGACAATCAGCGCTTCCTCGTGTGGCGAGCTGCAGCAACTCTCGAACGGATGGCCAGCGCTCTGGGTCCCGACCCGTCGTGCGATGTGCCAATGCTGCAAGCCGAACATCACCGAGCTGATTGCACCCGTCATTCGATGCCGATCCGGTGGTACCAAACCCCAAGATACACCCCGCCTCCAGGTAGGCACGGACCGGAGCCAACCCCCACCCGAGGCGCAGATCTGGCGCTGGCACATGCACGATCCCGACACCGGCAGCGGCGTACTGTTGGATCTCGCTGTGGGGAACATCAACCATGTGGGCCAACCAAACCCCGCGACGTTGCCACCCAAGTTCCCCGAGCATCTGCCACGGCGTTGCGTCGTACTTTTCGAGGCAGAAACTTGTGTCGTATTCCTGATAGGCGTGGGTATGAAGACCGACACCAGGGTTGGCATCGGCAAGCGCGACAAACTCTTCAAACATCTCAGGACGATCAACATGCAACCCGCACGGAGCGAGGTCGATCCTGATTCTTGCGAGCGGATCGGAATCGTGATGGTCCTCAATGAGCTGTTGGGCATGGTTGAGCACATCACTCATCTCCTGACAGACCTCGTCGGGGACACTCCCCCCGTGTGTTCGACCAAGCGTCATCGATCCGCGCCCGGCATGGAAGCGGACACCAACGTCCATCGCCGCAGCAATCATCGACTCCAGATACGAATCCGATTGTCCACCAGGGAAGACGTAATGCTGATCAGCAATCGTGGTTACACCACTCAACACCGACTCCACCATCCCGGCCTTCGCGACCAAACCCACCGACTCTGGCGTGAAATGATTCGAACGCCATGCACTCAGCGTCCGACCGTGTAGCCCGGCCAGCCATCCCCCCATGTCAACTCGCTCCAATTCTGGGAACGACCGGAAGCCAACCTGATACAAGTGCTGATGAGCATTGACAAGACCAGGCAGCACGAGGAGGCCGCGTGCATCAACCACCTCAGCACCCGGTGGCGGAACGACAGAGTCACCAATCCCAGCAACAACCCCATTGGTGAGCAACACATCAACATCTTTGAGTTCTCGCTGGTCATCATCGAAGGTGACAAGATATCCGACGTCCTTCAGCAGAACCGCCGCACTGTCCTCCACATCAGAAACGGCGCCCATCTTTACGTCCTCAGTCATCTGGGGTCTCCTCACCCTGTCGCGATCCGTTTGACATGTCACAACCTGGTCGGTGTTCCCCGGGATCCCCAAACCAAGATTCTCGACAACTTTGACTTCTTGAACCAACGTCTCGTTTCCCGCCCCCCAGATCGCAAACCTTCACCAAATCGACTTTCTCCCAGAAGTCCACAACACATTCTTTCTCGAACCTCCTGACATCGGCAAGACCCACCTGTTCATCGCCATGGATGTTCATGCGGCCCACCGTGATCACCAGGTCGCGGTCGCCTCAGCGACCCCATGGTCAACCGACCCGCCCACATCGAGGAAGCTGGCGGATTGACCAACACACGGTATCCAACTGGCGTTCACTGGTCAGGATTTTGGGTACCACAACGGCAAGTATTTGCATGATCAATATTTAGGGCGTAGATTCCCGTTCGAAGCGAGACAGGAGAACTGTGCAAACGATCGTTCGAATGATGCAGCGGCATGCCGGGCCACACGGTCGCCGGTTGACGCACATCGTTCGTGTTCCCGGTCCCTGTAAAGGTCTCTACGTCGGATGTCACCCAGGCCCACACCTTGCCCTCCCTCGTCCTTCCGCCATGCATCCCCATCGGAGTGCTGCAATGGGCCACCCATCGGAAACAACGAAGTAGAAACCCAATAGGAGAAATCAGACATGCGTACGAGATTGATCAAAATCTTCGTTCTGCTCACCGTGTTGACGTTGTTCGCAGCGGCATGCAGCAGCGATGGTGGCACGACGACCACCGAAGCAACAGATGGTGCGACAACCACCGAAGCAACAGATGGTGCGACGACCACCGAAGCAACAGATGGCACGGCCGAGGATGGCCCAACTGAGGTCAGCATTGGCCTTGTGTTGTCAGGTGTGAAGGAAGAGTCATGGGTTTCCTCAATGCTTGAAACCCTCAATCGGATCCAGGCCGAGAGCCCTCATGGCATGACAGTGAATTACGAGTACTTTGAAAGCATCGAGTATGCAGATGGTGCGAGAGTGATCGGTGATCTGGCTGCTTCGGGCAAGTATGACATCATCCTCGGCCACAGCCTATTTGGTGAGTCGGTCGCACAGGTCAACGATCAATATCCAGACATTCTATTTGCCTTTTCCGGTTCCGGTAATGACGGAAACAGCGGTGACAATGCATACTGGATTGACGCCTACACGCACGAAGCTGCATATCTGACGGGAGTCATCGCAGGAATGATGACCAAGACGAACAAGATCTCGGGAGTTGCGGCCTTCCCGACTCCGAACGTCAATGCGCCATTGAATGGATACATCGCAGGAGCCAAGTCGGTGAATCCTGACGTCACAGCAAAGGTCACCTACCTTGAGAGTTGGTTCGACCCAACTGGAGCCAAAGAATCAGCTACAGCTCAAATCGCAGCCGGATCTGACATCATCTATGCCGAACGTGAAGGCCCATGGGAGGCGGCCAAGCAACACGAGGGCGTCTATGTCATTGGCCATTGGTCTGATGAGTCAAGCGTCGCCCCAGAGGTGATACTCACAAGCACGCTCGCCCTTTGGGACCCCGCGATGAATTTCCTGATCGAGACCTGGTATGCCCATGAGGCTGCAGGAACTCCCTACGACGCCCCTTCGGACCGAATCGTATATTCGATGGCTGATGGGGGCTGTGATATCGCCCCCATGAGCGACCTGGTTCCGGCAGATGTCCAGGCCAAGGTCATGGAGGTCAAGGGCGAGATCATGAACCGTGAACTTGAGATTCCTCTCAACCCCGCCCCAATCGAGTAGCTAGAGGCAGTGTGAGGTCGGCCCATATGGGCCGACCTCACGGCACCACTACGAATTGTTCTGGACAAGGAGTATGACCGTTTCACACGATTCCCCCCCTCCGCTGCTGAGTGTTGAGCACGTAACAAAACTCTTTCCTGACGTCGTTGCCAACGACGATGTGACCCTTGACGTCAGGGCAGGTGAGGTGCTGTGTCTTCTCGGCGAGAACGGAGCAGGAAAGACCACGCTTGTCGACATGCTCTATGGTGTCTACCACCCCGACGACGGCGCCATCCTCTTCCACGGTGAACCGCTTCAGATCAAGAGTCCCGGTGAAGCAATCGAGCTTGGCATCGGCATGGTGCACCAACACTTCGAGTTGGTTACCCCCATGTCAACCTTGGAGAATATCGTCATCGGTACGGATGATGCTCGTTGGGCGAATCTGCCGGCAGCTCGCAAAAAGCTCGAGGGTCTATGCGAGCAGTACGACATTCATATTGATCTCGACACTGAAGTTGGCATGCTTTCTGTCGGTGAACAGCAGTGGGTCGAGATCCTCAAGGCTCTCTACACCGACGTCGAGTTGTTGATTCTCGACGAGCCAACCGCCGTTCTGACCCCACAAGGCATACAGCGCTTGTTTCAATTCTTGCGTGAGCTGAAAAAGAACGGGGTTGGAATCGTGCTCGTCACCCACAAGCTGTGGGAGGTGGCGGAGATCTCAGACCGTGTCGCGGTGCTCCGCAAAGGGAAGCTCATCGACATCGTCAACACGGCCGAAACCGACACCGATGAGCTGGTACGACTCATGGTAGGACGCGATGTCGTGTTGCAAATTGACAAGGAACCTGCAGTGCCGGGTCCCGTGGTACTCCACGTCGACAACATCGCAGCTCCGGGCCGATCACACCGGGGAGCCATCAAAGACGTGACGTTTGAGTTGCGTCAGGGCGAGATTCTCGGTCTTGCAGGCGTCTCTGGGAATGGACAGAGTGCGTTGTTCGACGTGCTGGTTGGAGTGAACCCACCAACCGCGGGGACGATCCACATTGCTGATGTCGATACAACCCACGTCTCGCCAAAGAAGATCGCAGCGGCAGGGTTGTCAGCCGTTCCAAGCGACCGAATCCACCAAGGCGTGATGATGGACTTCAGCGTTCAGGAGAATCTGATCCTTGGACGTCACCGATCATCTGCCTTCGTGTCCAGAGGCATACTCAAGCGTCGAGCAATACGCGAGTTTGCGTTTACCGCCATCAAAGACTTTGAGATCAAGACACCCTCACCCGTGCACAAAATCCGATTGTTGTCGGGTGGCAATATGCAGAAGGTCATCCTGGCGCGAGAACTGATGGGCCATCCTCCTCGGGTATTGGTGGTCCATCAACCAACACGGGGTCTCGACATTGGAGCAAGCGAGTATGTCCGAAGGCGTTTGGTAGCCGAACGAGATCGTGGCGCGGGTGTGCTGCTCATCTCGGAAGATCTCGATGAGGTCTTCAACCTCTGTGATCGTGTGATCGTTATTTTCGGAGGCACAATCATCGGCGCCGTCGACCCTGCCGACGCAAACTATGAAGAGATCGGGCTCTTGATGGCAGGAATCAGCAACGACAGCAATGGCGGAGGGGGGTCGAGCTCGTGACCAAGTCGCAATCGCCGGACACATCTACTGATCCGCTACCCGGCCAGCCGCCGACCAGACCTCTCCGGTTCGGGACAAAGTGGCGTTTCGAAAAACGTCTCCACGTCGGGTGGAAGAGCGAAGCCGTGGTCCTTGTGGTGGCCATTCTGGTTGCGGTGGGGATCAGTGGCTTGCTCATCATGGCTTCCGGAGCTGGTGTTTGGGACTCGTACAAAGCCCTGCTACAAGGTGCCGTTGGATCCCGTCGCTCGATTCTCGAGAGCCTGGTGCAAGCCACACCGTTGATTTTCACTGGGCTGGCTGCCGCGGTCGCCTTCCGCGCCAAAGTCTGGAATATCGGTGGCGAGGGCCAATTCTTCGCAGGTGCAATGGGAGCATGGTGGATCGCCGATGCGGCTGGAAACACACTTCCCCAGTTCTTGATGCTCCCGCTCATCGTTGTTTTCGGCGCGATGGCCGGTGCCTTGTGGGCTGGTATTGCCGGCTTTCTCAAGGCACGGTATGGCACGAATGAGATCATTGTGACCGTGATGATGAACTTCATCATCCTGTACATACTCTCGTGGCTTCTCAGCGGACCATGGCAGGCGCCCGAAGAGTTCTATTTCCAGACCGTAAAAATGCCCGAGAGCACCTGGATGCCGACACTTTTCGCGGACGGCAGGTTGCATTGGGGCTTCGTGCTCGCAATCATCGCCGCGATCGTCGTATACATCCTCGAACGGAAGACACCGCTCGGCTTCGAAATCCGCGGACTCGGGATCAACGCCGTGGCTGCGCGATTCAAAGGCATCAGCGTTGCAAGAACAACCATCGTCGTGATGCTGATCAGCGGCGCCTTGGCCGGAATGGCCGGAATGGTCGAGGTGAGCGCAATCCATCACCGGCTCCAGCTTGACATCTCGATCGGTTACGGCTTCATCGGCATCATCATCGCTCTCATCGGGAGGCTCCATCCTGCTGGCGTCGTGGCCACAGCATTCGCCTTTGGAGCTCTCGTCAACGGGGCAACCTTCATGCAGATCACGACAGGAACCCCAGCACCCCTCGTCGACGTCATCCAGGGGCTGGTGTTGATCACCGTGCTCATCGGGGCAGTCGTTGTGCAATATCGGATTCGGAGACTTAGCCATGATGGATGACATCTTCACCCATGCTTTTGCCATTGCCGTTCTGGCCGCCGCGATAAGGATCGCGACACCGCTGATATTCGGGGCCATCGGAGAACTCGTCGCCGAGAGCTCGGGAATCCTCAATCTCAGCATCGAAGGTACGATGACTGTCGGTGCCTTCGCCGGTTTCGCCATCACCGGTGAGACGGGCTCGTTATGGCTCGGGGTCGCCGGAGCCGTGTTTGCAGGCGGTTTGATGGGTGCGATCATGGCTTTCATGTGCGCCACCGTCAAAGTCGACCAGATCGTGGCCGGACTGGCTCTCAACCTGTTCGGTGGCGGGCTGAGCTTCTTCTTGTTCCGGACAGTCTTCTCCGACCAGGCGTCGACTGGAATGCGAAACGTCGGAGTGTTCAAAGTCCCCCATTTTTGGGGGCTCTCCGATATTCCCTGGGTTGGTGAGATCGTGTTCTCACAACAATGGCTGACATATGTCGCCTTCCTCAGTGTCCCTCTCGTCTGGCTGTTTCTGTACAAGACCCGATATGGGCTTGAGCTTCGTAGTGTCGGTCACAACCCGAGCGCCTGCGACATGCGCGGTATCAGCGTGCCGCAAAAGCAATATTTCGCCACCATCTTCGGCGGAATGATGGCCGGATTGGGCGGTGGCTTCCTGACTCTGTCAACAACAGGCCTGTGGTTCCCGGAGCTGATATCTGGGCGAGGTTGGATCGCGTTGGCCATCGTGATCTTTGGTAACTGGCGGGTGACATGGATTCTCGCCGGGGCGGTCTTCTTCGGCTTCCTTGACGGGCTGCAGCTGTCCCTCCAAGCCGTTGGCTTCGCTCTACCCTATCAGCTGCTGTTGGCGCTCCCCTTTGTGTTGACCGTTGTGGCGTTGGTTGTCAACAGAAGTCGATCGAACGTCCCGCTCTCGCTGGCCATCCCATATCGTCGCGGACAGCGGTAGGTGGCGTCGGAATACTGTCGGGCCCGCCGGCGCTGAGGCAGTCATGCAAGTGCCCAACCAAGGGTGCCACTGCCGGTCGTTACGGCTGGGCGCTCACCGCGATGAGGACGACACCAGCAACGACCATCACGGCTCCGAGCACCATCCTCAAGGTGACGCGTTCGATGTTGTGCAGAAGGGCCCACGACAACATGACGACACCGAGGGGTTGTGCCGCGATGATTGGTCCAACGACAGAAACGGCTCCGCCCTCCAGGGCCTTGAAAAGGGTCAGCAACGCAACAGCGATACTGGTCCCTGCCGCGATCAGCCAACCCGAACCAGTACCGATCTTCACTTGACGTCGCAATTGGGGGGATGAGGCGGTAGCGGCGACCAGAACAGTCAACATGGTTACCACCGCAACCAGGGCGCCAAATGCCGGGTCCGGAGTCTCCTCAAGCCCTGACTTGCGAAACAGATCCGAAACGGCAAATGCCACACCAGCCAACAGTGGTAATGGCAATGCCGACCATCGAATCACCGTCCAACGCCGTGGTGTATCGATCCCAAGGACGTCGTTGGAAGATGGGGCGAGCAGAACCCAAATACCAGCGACCACGGCAGCGGCGCCAAGCACTTGTGTCATGTTGATGGTCTCGGAAAGCAGCACAACACCCCCGGTAACGGCTATCAACGGATAGGCCGCAGTCTGGATCGGTATCGCAATCGACGGTCCGAGGCGGTCCACTGCACTCAACATGGAAAACCGAGCAACGCCATCGCCGATGAGACCGGCCATTACGAAGAACCAGAAGGCGGTTGGTGTGACATTTTCGGGACGATCGAAGAGAACCACGAACCCAAGGATGATCGCGGCCACGCTCGACGTCAGCAACAATGCTGTGAAAGCATTGGTGTGCTGCATTCCACGTTTGGCGAGGACGCTTCCGGCGGCAAATGACAGGGCGGCCGATGCGGCAAGGAGAATGATCATGTTTCGGCCGTGAAGTTGTTTCGTGGGGGAGCTGGGTTGACCTCAAAAGGCCGCGATGACGGGAAGGGCTGGTGTGAGATCTTGGTTCCGAAAGTGCCCGTCAGGGTCGCTGCAGGCACACTGACGCTGCATGGGAACCCTCGAACGATCGTTACGAAGGCTGGCAAGAGCACTCAGCGAGACTTGGCGAGCTTTGCTGCCATTGGGTCGGCTTCGTAGGCAGGAATGAGATCGGCAACAGAAGTGAACTCGTGCACCATGTGGGGGAAGTTGAGTGCTTGCATGTATTCCCTTTGGAAATTGGGGTCGACGGGTAGTTCAACGCGGGTGATCGTTCGAGCTATCTCTTGGGCCTCAAGTCGTTTGTTGCGATTGAGAAGGGCAATTCTGGCTCCGTCACCTGCGGCATTTCCGACGGAGAAGACCTGATCAAGTGGGCAGTTGGGAATCATGCCGAGAATCATTGCCTTTGTCTTGTCGATGTGTGAGCCAAACGCACCCGCCAAGATGATCTTGTCTGGTGTCACAATTCCCAGCTCTCGGAGCAGAATGTGCGAAGCCGTGTACAGCGCAGCCTTCGCCAGTTGGATTTGGCGCACATCGTCGAGTGTGATCGGGATATCCCTGTCAATGGATGTCTCTTTGGCCCACGCTATGACGTACTCCCAGCCAAGATCGCCCTTGCGGATCCTTTCTGACTTCAGATCCTTGTTGAAGTGACCGCGCGGCGTGATGATGCCGCACCGGAACATCTCAGCGACCCCATCGATGATCGCAGAGCCACAGATACCCTTGACAAGGCCACCGTTGTCGGTTGGTTCGTCAACCTCAAGGTGGTCCGGTCCCCAACCCTCGATTCCGATGATCCGATAACGGGGTTCAAGCGTCTCAGAATCTATCTCGATCCGTTCGAGGGCGCCGTCAGCGGCTCGCATGCCATATTCAATATGTGCACCTTCGAAGGCCGGACCGGTGGGGGTTGATGTGCACACCAGTCGATCACGGTTTCCGGCAATGATCTCAGCATTGGTACCGATGTCGATAATGAGGAGCATTTCGTCTTGTTTGTGCGGCTCTTCTGTAATGGCAACGGCCATTGCATCGGCACCGACAAAGCTGGCCGCGATCGGTAGTACGTGGATGTTGGCGCTCGGGTTGTCCACGATCGGCAAGTCACGAGCCTTGATGTCAAACGCAGACTGCGAGGTTGGGGCAAACGGTGCAGTGCCGAGGTACTTGGTGGAAATCCCGAGGAGTAGGTGCTGCATGGTTGTATTGCCAACCACGGCCACCTCATGAACATCGGTTGCCTTGATGCGGTTCACCCGTAGTGCTCTGGCGATCAGCTTGCTCAGCCCGGTGATGATGGCATCGTGGAGGACGGCGAGACCGTCTTCATGCTCATTCTCATAGGTCATGCGAGACATGATGTCGTCGCCATAGGCGGTCTGGGGATTCATCATCGAATCGGTGGCAACCACCTCACCCGTCATGAGGTTGCAGATGTAGATAGCAAGAGAGGTGCTACCGACATCGACAGCGATCCCATAGAGCTCGTCACTGTATCCGGCTCGAATGTCGATCACTTGGCGACCCTGCCACAGCGTCAGTGACACCTTCCAGTCGGCTGCTCGTATGGCGGAACTCATAGTTCGGATGACCGGAAAATCAAACCAAATGTCGTTCGGATCGGGTTCTACCCAGCCTGGCTTGCCGTGGATCACTGTCATTGCTGCAACCAGACTTTGGGCCACCCTTTGGACGTCCCCGAGGGGATGCTCGAGTGTGGCCGGTTCCAATTCCAGGTAGTAGCGGCGAACGGCGGGGTGGATTTCGATGTGACGGTCGGTTGCAGCCTTACGAATGATCTGTCGGTTGCCGCGGCTCGATTCAGGGACAAATACCACCATGTCCCCTTGGACTTCAGCCTGGCATGACAACCGGAGGTGATCAGGGTCGAGACCCATCTTGCGCCAGGTGTTGGCCCGTTTGGTGATCCAAAGCTCTTCAGTGGACTGCATCGCCGAAGCATGGTCCGGTGACGACGCGATTTTTCCGAATTGGCCGTCTTCGATCACGACCCTGCATTTGCCGCAGGTGGCGACGTCGGCGCAGATGCTCTCGATCTCCACCCCGAGGTTCGTTGCCGCACGTCTGATGCTGGTTCCGGCTTTCACCTTGCCTCGGACACCGGAAGGTTGAAAGACCAGCGTATGTGACTCGGTGGGTGTCGTTTCATCCATGGGAGACCACTGGGATGATGTCCACGTAGCGGATTCGTGCCCGGGGTGACGTGTTTCTGTTGATGGGAACTCCTAAAGGGGAAGGCCTGCGTCGATTGCCTGTTGCTTCACCTTGTCGTACATGGCCTGCCATTCGGGTATCGGTGTCATCGTGTCGATGTTGTACAGCTCCTGGAATGGGCGTCCGTCTGGCTTGGTCGTGAGCTGATCCTGATACATGGGGATGAACTTTCTGATGATGTCATTCCCTTGCTCGCGGCTCAGCCCCGCCGCGGCCTTGAACACCTCACCAGCGAACTGGTGCTCAAGAGGTGTCAGGTAGTCGGTGAGCCTGCCTCCCGCTGAGCGGGTCCCTACGACATTGGTCACACCGGTGACTGCCATGGTGACCATTCCGACCAGACTCTCGTGGAGCAGCATCTCGGTACCGGGGCCAGCCACCTGGTTGGCGATCGAGTGATATACGGTGTTGGTGTTGCGCGTGATCGCTTGGTTGGAAACACTCAGTGCCCATTGTGCCCTTGTGCCGGAGTTTCCCATATAGGAGATGTCGAACGGCGGTACTCCGCCTCGCGATCCCTGGAACACTGCATACATGAGAAGCGTATAGGCAACAGACGCGACCGCTGTGCCTTCCGGGCCGCCTGGATAGCCACCGAGCATGACCCAAGACGACGCCGAGATGTGCTCGCCGCCAGCGACATATACCTGCGTCAGCTTGAAGAGCGACTCGTATGAGGTCCAGAAGTCCCCGATTGAGAGGATCGTCACAAGGTCGTGCTTGGGACGGTATCCGCCCTCAACGCCATAACCGCCAAGCAGCCCATAGTGTGTCGTGGATGAGCCGATCGCATCCATCGGCATTCCTACTCGCCCTGCTCTCTTGATCCCTTCGTACATCAGATCGGCCTGATACCGGCCAGCGAGATGTTCATAGGGCGATCCGGAACGAAGGGGCCTTCCATAGACCGTTTCGAGGGATGGGCCTTCGAGACAGTCGACGACTTCGATCGCGGCGAGACCGTGAACCATGTCGACGAAGATGTCCTCCGACACAACAATACTCAGCGGTACCGTCCATACCGGCGGTGTGGGGTCGTCGAGCCCACGATGCCGGAAGTGGACTTTCTGGTCACCTTCGCCAAGCCAGAATTCACTGGGTGCCTCATCGACGAGTCCTTGGAGTTCTTCTGCGCTGAAACGAATCACCCGATTCGTGTCGCTGCAAAGGAGGCCGATCTCCACTGCCGCTTCGAAGCCTGCCTGATAGAAACGGTCAGCAAGGTCGTCGTCGCTCCCGATGGGATTTTCCGTATCGACCGTACCGGTCAGACCGAACTTCTTGACCTTTGCGGCGATCGTGCTCGCTACCACGTTCAGGTTGAACTCACGTTCCTTGTACACCGGCCCGTTGTGAGCTCGATCCAGCACGTCGAGAATGCGTTCAAGTCTCATTGGTCACTCCCCCTCTACGTAGACGAGCGTGGTGTCGGAAGGTGTGGTTTCGCCCGAAGCCAACCGATCGACCAGTCGTACGGCGGCCGCTGCATCCGGTGCCCAGCCGTTGGCGTTGATGTCGTCTGCATATCCTCGCGTGACCGGTCCACCGCCGACGAGCACGAAGAAATCATCTCGTTGGTTGAGTTCATCGAGGAGATCGATGACTTCCTTTTGATATGGCATGGACGTCGTCATTAGAGCTGACAGGCCGATGAACGATGCACCACTTTTCTCGGCGGCTTCAATCGCGTCCATAGGTCCCATATTGACGCCGAGGTCGACGATCTCATATCCCGAAGCGCCAAGCATCGTTGCAACGATGTTTTTTCCGATGCTGTGGATGTCGCCTTGAACGGTCCCAATCACCACCTTGTGGTGTTTTTGGCTGGCGCCTCCTTCTGCGTCTGCTTCCAGCCGAGCCGCAACTGCCGCCATGAAAGCCTGCATGGCCTCGGCGGCGAGCACCATTTCGGGCAGAAAGAGTTCGCCGGTGCCGAATTTGTCACCAACTTCTCGGATCACCTCGGACGCGACTTCTACAGCACCGAGGGGGTTCTCAGCGGCTTTGGCCACCTCGTGACCGATTGCAGCCGCTGCCTCCTCGTCCCCATCCAGGATTGCTTGCCGAAGGCTCTCATACTCATCTGGGCTACTCATTGCGTGGCTCCTTGGCTCGAACAGTGTTACGTGGGCTGTACACAGGTTCATCAGCCGCCTGGCCGTAGCCTACTACACAATTATTGACCTAAGCAATGTCGCGAGTATTGATTCAGACAATACGCGGAGCGCGCGATCTTGGCTATTCGAGGAACGAGGTTGTCGCGGCGACGAGTTGGGTCGGGTTCTCCAGGGGTACGGCATGGCCACTGTCGGAGATCTCGATGAGATGTGCGTCGGGGATTCGGTTTGCCATCTTTTCCATGACAGCACCGTTGACAAAGCTGTCGGCTGCGTGAAGCAGCAGAGTTCGTGCCGCTACTGCTTCAAGGCGTTCCCAGTGGTCGTCGGAGCGAAATGGCCATCGTCCGAAGAAATATGGATCGTGCTTTGGGACGAGCGTACCTTCAGGTCCACCCGTGTAGCAGGTCGCAGCCATCATGGCGATCATTTCAGGAGTGGCATGTGGATTGCGCTTGGCCTCCTCGGCGACTATCTCATCAATGCCGAGGTAGTTCATTGGGCGTGGAAAGAGATCCGTCTCCCCCGTGGCGAAGGATGCCTCAACATCAACCACGACCAACTGGCCAACACGATCGGGGTTTTCAGCGGCGTATTGGATAGCCACCAGTGCACCCCATGAAGATCCGATGAGGTCCACGTTTTGTTCCTCGAGCGAGTCGATGAAGGCACCCAGATCCGCGACATGGTCCGTTGTGGTGTAGGCACCTTCCGATGACCACTGGCTTTCCCCGTACCCCCGAAAATCGAGGGCGTAGACGTGTCGACGGTCGGCCAAACCCTCTGCGACCTTGTACCAATTCCAAGCGTTTCCGGTAACACCATGGAGAGCAATCAGTGGTCGGCCGGTTCCCCCAAAATCGATGCAATGTAACCGGTTTTCGGATGCCCCGGTTGTGTAGGCATGCCTCACACTCGGTGTGATGGTCATCGCTGCTCTCCCTCGACTTGTGCTATTGATTGACGTTCGGTGAAAACCAACCCTGGGTCAGTCCCGACAGATCTGCCTCGGCGATCAGTTGTCGTGCTGCTTCCGTGGCGGCGGCGCGGACTTCATCCTCATCGACTTGAGTTGAAGTGCCGTTCTCAACAATGATTTCGCCAGCGACGATCGTCATGTCGACGTCTGCTGCTCTTCCACCGTGGACGATGGATGCTACCGGGCGGTTCCATGGAGTGTGACGAACCTTGTCGATATCGACAACGATGAGGTCGGCAAGACAGCCTTGGGTCAACGTTCCGGCGTCGATGCCGGTCATCGCCGAGCCACCGGCCGCCGCGATCTCCATGAACTGCTCCACGGTGGTCGCTTCTGGGTCCAGGTGGTGAACCCGATGGAGCAACGTGCCCGCCTTCATCGCCTCGAACATGTCCTGGCCGGTGACGGCGATACCGTCGGTGCCGAGCGCGACATTTGCACCCGCGCTCTGCAGGCGCTGCAGACGCATGACGCCGGAGGCGAGGTATTGGTTTGAAATCGGATTGTGAACCGTGGTGGAGTGATTCTCGCCGAGTGCCGATACCTCGTCGTCATCGAGCCAGATGGCGTGGGCCAGTGTGGTTCTCGGTGTCAATAGCCCTTCTTGGGCCAACCAGGCAACCGGTCGCATTCCAAAGATCGACTCGAAGAATTCGACTTCGGACGAAGACTCGGAGCAGTGCATGTGCCAGCGAACGCCGGCGTTGTGGGCGAGTTCGGCTGATCCTGCAATGAGATCTGGCGTGACGTAGACGACATTCTCAGGACCGGGCCAGATCTCCACCTTGGAACCCGCCGGCCTGGTATCGATACATTCCTTGGTGATGGCCAGCTCTTCGTCGTTGGTCCAGGGGAAGAGCTCTGGTGCGACACCCATGATCTCGCTACCCCGGTTGGGGCTGCCGAAGATGCCGCGAGCGACTGCGCCGCGAATGCCGACGCTTTCAATCCCTTCGGCGACGGCGAGGGTTGTGGATGGGTCTGTCGGGCCATAGTGATTGTCGACCACGACGGTCGTTCCGGACAAGGCCGCCTGAAGGGCGCCGAGCCTGGCGCCCGCGACGGCCAGGTCACCCGAAATGGTTTTGGCATAAGGGAACATGAATCGACGAAGCCAAGGGACCAGGCTCAGTCCATCACCCATACCTCGCCCCAATGTTTGGAACAGATGGGTGTGGCCGTCCGTCAGCCCGGGCATGACGACCTTGCCGCCACAGTCCACTATCCGAGTCGCGTTCTGTCGATAGGGGGCCAGCTCCACCGACGCTCCAACCGCAACAATTCGGTCACCCTTGATCGCGACCGCACCGTTGTCGATGACGCGCTTCTCATCATCGATGGTGATGACGACACCACCGTCGAGTAATAGATCACATGCATCAACGCCAGAAGCAACACTCATCGCCTTTTCTCCTGTTCAGGTGCTGGCGATCTCTCGATCAGCCCTCTTCCGTTGTGGGGGCCAGTTCGTCGGCAATGCGGATCAGAGCTCGTCGATAATTCAGCGAGATCTTGTCTGCCACCTTGATGTGTAGCTCCTTGGTGAGATCCAACGGCAGTTGCTCAGGACGCTGTGACTCCACTATCGGTTTGTCCTGTTCCAGGATCTGGAGCTCGAAGTCGAGAAACTCAGCATCGTATTCGGGTTCAGTCGCGTAGTTACGACCGATGTACCAGAAACTTCTGGTTTGTTTTCTGCCGACTGGCGACGGCGCCATGAAGAGGATGTAACGTCCACCACCATCGAAGTGGCGATCGAGATTGACCGCGTGTGGAAGAAACACTCGATAGTGATTCTGGGCGGTGATCATCTCGCCAGCGGACCCCAAGTGGGCCTTGAATTTGCCTGTCACGGGTTCGTGCACCGTTTGATGGACCCGCATCTCACCGTCCTCCATCGACACGTCGTGATCGATCACCTCGGGGCTTTCCCGCGAACCGAGGTAACCGTCGTGAACCCATGAGAAATGTCCAAAGTCGACGTAGTTCTCCAGCCGCCGAGGTGACGCGCATTTCCACTCGGTGACGGGGCCGCGCATGAACCTGAATTGCGGATCGTCCCATTGATGCAGCTCGGGAATATCAAAGTATGGGGTGTCGGTCAGGCTGACCCAGATGATGCCATAACGCTCTTCGCAGAGGAAGGGTGTCAGCTTGGCATGAGGGAGACGTGTGAGTTGCGGACGGGACGGGATCTCGACACACTGTCCGGTCGCATCGTATTTCCAACCGTGGTACGGGCAACGAATACATCCATCTTCCACCTCGCCGAGCGAGATGGCAGCACCGCGATGCATGCACAGGTCGTAGAAGGCATGCACTTTGCCGTTGAGCCGTGCAATGGCCAAGGTTTGGTCAAGGAGGATGACGCCGTGGGGGTCGTCGCCAAGCTCGTCGGCGAACATTACCGGATGCCAAAAGTGCTTCAGCGACTGGTAGAGTCGCTCCTCGCCGGCTTCATCAAGTTCGTTCACCAGCTCCGAGACGTCTACGTCAATACCCTGCGTAACGCTTGTCATTCTGTACCTCCTCGACTTGGGATATTGATCATATCAAACTTTCGGGGCGATCTTGCCCGTAGGCAATACCTCCGTCTCAGTACATGAATGATCCGCCGTTGACCAAGATCGCCTGACCCGTGACGAACGAAGCATCATCGCTCGACAAGTACAGAACGGTTCCGACCATGTCCTCGGGCACGGATGTCCGCTTGATGGCACGTTGTGCGTTCACTGCATCTTCGTTCCCCGGCTGGTGAGCGCGCAGCGCTTCATCTGGGATGAAATCGGGTGCGACGTTGTTGACGGTGATCCCGAACTCGCCGACTTCGCGAGCCATCGCGCGGGTGAAGCCGACCAGGGCCGACTTTGAGGTTGTGTAGTGCAAGAACCCGGGGACTCCCTTCCACACGACGTTGGATGAGATGTTGATGATCCGGCCATGACCCTGGTTCTTCATCGCTGGTAGCACCGCCCTACAGCACAGCCAAGGGCCCCGCACGTTCACCGCCATCGTTCGGTCCCATTCTTCAACCGGAATCTCTTCAAAGGGTCCGCGGGTGACGGACTTGAAGAAGGCTGCGTTGTTCACCAAGACGTCGATCCTGCCAAACTCATCGAGCGCGGCCTTGGCCATTGCCTCGGTGGAGGTGACATCTGAAATATCGACTTTTACCGCCATGGCCCGATGACCGGCTGCCTTCAGCTCGTCAACCAGGTCCGATGGATCTGCCATGTCTGCTACCACGACTGCAGCACCTTCTCTGGCAAAGCCCTTGCAATACGCAGTACCAATGACACCGGCGCCGCCAGTAACTATCGCGACTCTTCCTTCGAGCTTTCCCATTGTGTTTCCTCCGTCAGGTTGATGGTTCCGTGCCTTGTCTCAAACTTTCGATAGATCGACCGCCTATTCCGTCTCTCGGAAGAACGGGACTGCGAGGGCCGATGGTTCGCGTGCATTCTTGGCACCGAACGCCACTGCGATGAGTGTGACCGCGAAAGGCAGTGCTATGAAGAACTCGAACGGAATGGCGGTATCGAGTGTCTGGAAGCGAAACTGCAAAGCGTCGAGGACGCCAAACAACAACGCTCCGAGTGCGACACCTCCTGGACGCCATCGGCCGAAGATCACAATCGCCACGGCAATGAAACCACGCCCTGCGATGATGTCGGTGTTGAAGAAGCCGAGTTGACCGACGATGAGAAGAGCTCCTGCAAGACCGGCCAACGAAGAACCAACCACGGTGGCGACGAAGCGAACAGCGACCACGGAATGGCCAGCCGCGTCAGCGGCTCGCGGCTCTTCCCCGACAGCGTCCAGCACGATCGTCCAATAGCTGCGCCGCAAGTACACGATCAGAAGCACCGTGATGAGGATCGCCAGATACACCACATGGGATTGGCTGAACAGACCTTCACCCACAATTGGGATTTCCTTCAAGATCGGGATCTCCCACACACCCGGCTTGGGAGCCCGAGGTGGGGTACTGCCACCGCCGTAGATCTCACGATTCAAGAACGCAGTGAAGGCGATACCAAAAAGGGTGAGAGCAAGACCCGTCACGACCTGGTCAGCTCTCAGTATCACGACCAGGAATGCAAAGAGCGCTCCAACAAGACCCCCGATGATGAACCCAACTCCAAGACCAAGCCATGGCGAGCCGGATTCGAAGGAGGCAGCGAAGCCAGCGAAGCCAGCGATGAGCATGACGCCCTCAAGACCCAGGTTCAGGACACCGGCACGCTCGTTGATCATCTCGCCCAATGCGGCCATTCCCACGGAGACGGCCAGACGTACTCCTGCAGCGAGCAGGGTTGCCCAGAATGCGATCGAGACGATGTCGACGAGACCGAAGATCATGTTTGGACCTCAGACCTCAGCTGGCTCGCGACGATTGCGGCCTCGCGTTCACCTTCTCGCTTCAGAGCACGGGCACGCAAGGCCTCACCGGCAACGACGAACATCACGATGATCGGTTGAATCGATTGGGTCAGCGCAACCGGCAGTCCGAGCAGGCGTTGGGCTGCCTCTGCTCCCACCAGCATCGCCGAAAGCCCGATGGCGGCAAAGAACACACCAATCGGGCGGTTTCGACCGAGAATGGCAACGATGATTGCGGTGAAGCCAAATCCAGCGGCGGTACCACTTCCCACCCGCATCTGAACACCAGCGAGTTGGATGAATCCCGCGGCACCGGCAAGAGATCCGCTGAGCGCAAGGAGGACGAACGGAAGACGGCCTGGTCGGCTTTCATTGGCGTAGACCGCATAACGATTGGCTCCGTGACCACGCACGAGGTAGCCAAACCGTGAGTAGTTCATCACCCAGGCCGCCACCGGAACCAACACAAAAAATGCCAGAACCCCGATATGAACGTTGGTGTTGAAGATCTCAGGTAATGCCCCATTGCCAACCGTTCGGCTCTGCGGGAGGAACGATGCGGGATCCTTGAAAGGGACTCTTACTGCCCAGTTGAGCAACGGTATGGCGATAAAAACCATCAAGAGGGTTGCGATGACCGCATTCACCTCAAATTTGACGTGAAGATACGCTGATATGGCGCCCCACGCTGCACCGCCCACCATCGCAGTAAGCATTCCGACAGGGATGACGATGTAGCCCGGCAGGTCGCTTATCGCGCCAACGATGGCAATAGCTGCGACTGTGCCAACGATCAGTTGGCCCTCTGCCCCGATATTCCAGACGCCGGCGCGGAAGCTGAAAGCGAGACCGAGACCGATGATGCCAAGGGGCGTTGCCTGCAGGAGTGTGCCACGCCAGCCGGATCCCTTGAGGAGGGATTCCGTGAAGATGACTCTATAGACATTGAGAGGGTTCTCTCCAGCCCACAGGATGAGGATTGCCCCGACCAGGAGTCCGGCTACGACGGATCCAACGACAATGGCGATTCCAGATTCCATCCCGCGATGAAAAAGACGCCTGATGAAGCCAGCGACAGGTGGCTCAGGATCGCGTGCGACGTTCGAATCGTCGACGATCATGCGATGCCGGCCATTGCGAGACCGACCGCGCCGCGATCAAACGGTTGCTTGAACTCGCCTGCGATGCTGCCGGAGTACATGACGACGATGCGATCGGTAACTGCGAGAAGCTCATCAAGATCAGCCGAGACCCATAGGACGGCGCTGCCGAAGGCGGTCATGTCGAGCAGCACTTGCCGCAGAAAGGCGGTGGCTCCCGGATCGAGTCCACGGGTGGGTTGAAAGGCAAGGATCAATTCCGGGTGACTTTCCAGCTCACGGGCTGCTACAAGCTTTTGAGCATTGCCACCAGACAGGGTGTTCGCCACCGACTCCGGGAGACCCAGAACAGACCACTGTTCCATAAGCGTTTTCGCCTTCTCGTGGCGCCTGGCAAGTCGGGTGGTACGTCCGAGCAGGAGGTTCTCGTCGCAGCGCATCGGCCCGACGAGGGCCGTCCGTTCACGGTCTGATGGAATGTATGCGATGTTGCTGGCAATGCGACGGCGCGGGGGAATGTCCGCCAAGTCAATTTCGCCGAAGCGAACTCGTCCACCGGTACAGTGCCTGGCTCCGATCAAAACTCTCTCAAGTTCGGTCTGGCCGTTGCCTTCGACGCCCGCAATTCCGAGTACCTCCCCTTCGTGTACGGTCAGGCTGATCGGACCGACTTCTGAAGTGGTGAGGCTGTCAACAATCAGTCGGGGTTTGCCGATGATCTGAGGAGTACGAATCGCATCGTGGACCTCAGAACCGACCATCTCACTGGCCAATTCGGCGGCTGTCCGCTGATCAACGGGTGCGGCAGGCACAACGACTTTCCCATTGCGCAGCACGACGACGCGGTCAGCTACTTTGACGACTTCACGCAGCCGATGTGTGATGAAGACGATCGATCGGTTGTCGTCGTGGGCAAGACTCCGCACGATTTCCAAGAGAGAGTCAGACTCTGCGTCGGTCAAGACGGCCGTTGGTTCATCGAGGAGCAGTACATCTGGATCGGAGTCAAGAGCTCGCAGTAGTTCCAGCCGTTGCCGGGCGCCCACGGACATCTCGCCGACTGGTTTGTCCACATCTATCTTGAATCCCAGACGAGTCGATAGTGCTTCCAGGTCACTGGCGGCCTTGTCGCGGGTTGTGCGCAGTCGGCGTTGGCTACGGAACAGAAGGATGTTCTCGGCGGCGGTCATCGTTGGAACCAGCGCAAAATGCTGCTGTACCAGCGTGACTCCCGCATTGACGGCGTCCCGAGGGGAATGAGGGCTGTAGGGTTCGGATCGTTTGAAAAGCTGACCGGAGCTGGCTCGATCCAAGCCGGCAAGAATCCTCATGAGCGTTGTCTTGCCAGCTCCGTTTTCGCCAAGGACGGCAAGAATCTCACCGTAGTGGCACTCCAGGCTGACATCGGTCAATGCCTGGATGAGTCCGAAATGTCGGGATACCCCGGCCACCGTGATGGCCGGGGTATCCGCGTCGTTCAAGGGCATTCGTGTCACGAAAGGTTGGATCCCACTATTCCATGATGAAGGGAACCGTGAATGTTCCGTCCTTGATCTCCTGGAGACGCTGCTCGTACAGATCCATGGCGGCCTGACTGATTTCACCTTCAAGCGCGGGGTTGATCAACACGATCAATCCCTCGTCGGCAACGCCAACTGAGTAGTACTTTGCCGGTGAGAAGGTGCCAGCGTTGATATCAGCGATCATCGGGCGAAGGAGTTCTTTGGTGTTCCATACCACTGATGACAGAACGCTGTCTGGTCCAAGGGATGTCATGTCACCGACGTAGCTGGTCGCATACAACCCCTGTTCGTTCGCCAGCTCGATCTGGCCCAGAACAGGACCTTCACCGCAGGCGACAAACACATCGGCGCCTTGGGTCGCCGCTGCAGCAGCAGCTTCCTTGGCTTTGACGACATCAATCCAGTCACCAACGTAGGTCGTCACGCCGGTCGCAGCCGGGTCGACTTCCTGTGCGCCGAGATAGAACGCCTCGATCATCGAGTGACAAACCGGTATGTCAAAGCCACCGGCTCCACCGAGTACACCAGTCGTCGTTGCTCCACCAGCCAGGATTCCAGCCAGGTAGTAGGCCTCGTAGAAAGGCTGTGCATAGTCGGCCAGGTTGCCAGATTGACCTTCGATGCCGCCTGCCCATGCAAATGCGGTGTCTGGAAAGTCGCCGGAGACCGCCAAGGCTGTTTCTCCGTATCCGAATGAGTGGGCGACGATGAGGTCATAGCCGTCTTCGGCATAGCCACGGATCGCTCGCTCTGCGTCTCCCTCCGGTACCAGTTCGGTGTACGAGACCTCACTGATCAGACCCTCTGTCTTGAGCGCTTCTGCACCCTCGAACATCACCTGGTTCCATGACAAGTCATTGATCTCGCCTGGCAACACAAGGGCGACTCGAATACCTGCTTCAGCAGGAGCTGCTGTCGTATCGGCACTCGGGGCGACCGTTGTCTCCGTGGATTCGTCTGCCCCACAGGCAGCGCCTGCCAGGGCCAAGGCCACCAAAACGATTGCGATTCGCTTCATGGTCACGCCTCTCCTTTTTGTTTTGTTTCTTCTTGGTAGTTACGGCCGAGTTCGTGCGTGATCCCCCGAATCGGTCTTTACCGATGGTTTGGAGAGGATGCACCGCAGGAATGAATCGACCCAGCTAGCGGGTCGGAGACTACTATTTGTGTATTGGTGCTGTCAATATGAGCGAGTAGTTACTTCTACGGCTCGAGCATCAAGGTACGGTTTGCAGCTCGACATCTGGTCGGGGATACAGTCCAAGCCGGGTCACCAGCTCAGGAAGGATCGAGGCCCACGAGACTGCCATCACGTGGAGGCCACGCACGCCCTCGATCTGGCGTACTTCTTCAGCGATCTCGATGCAGATGTTGACACCTTCCTCGGCTGCCTTGTCCTTGTCGAGACCTTTCATACGGGCGATGATCTCATCCGGAACATCCATCCCTGCGACCTCGTTCTTCATGAACTCGGCGCCGCGCGCCGACCGAATTGGGCCAACGCCAGCCAAGATGGCAGTCCGTTCATGGAGCCCCATGTCGACAACCCGTTTCATGTACTCACGGAAACGGGGCACGTTGTACACCAATTGGGTCTGGATGAAGTCAGCTCCAGCGGCAACCTTCTTCGCCAAACGAACTGGTCGAAAGTCATGAGGAGGAGCAAACGGGTTGGCTGCGGCACCGATGAAGTATTCGGGTGCGATCTTGGGGATCTCTGCGCCGTTTTCGAAGACCTGGTCGTCGCGCATCATGCGCAAGACGCGCACAAGATTGATCGAGTCGATCTCGAAGACACCCTTGGTCTGTGGATGATCCCCCCAAATCGGGGCATCTCCACTGAGAGCAAGGACATTGGTGATGCCGTACATCGATGCGCCAAGCAGGTCGGATTGGATACCCAACCGGTTGCGATCGCGGCAGGTCACCTGGAGAATTGGATCGAGCCCGGCTTCCTTCAGCATGATGCTGACCGCAAGGCTCGAAGTATGGATACGCGCGGACTGGTTGTCGGTGACATTGAAGGCATCGCCGTAGTCACGCAGTAGTTCAATCTGACGCTCAACAGCCGTCCGGTTGGGGCCCACCGGTGGTGAGATCTCAAGAGTCAGGGCAAAGTGACCTGACTCGAGTACACGAGCGAGGCGGCTTTGTGAAGGGGAGGTGTTTTCTGGCGATTGGGTCTGTGGGGTTGTCATGAGGAGATGACCTCCGAAGCGTGGTGCGGTCCGCTCCCGCTTCCCGTTACCACCTGGTCGCGTCCTATTGCCACAGTCACCCAGGATGACGTCTTGTGCAGCTGCCAATCAACAGGGGGATTGAGCTTGCCGATCTCGTTCGAGTAGCTCGTCTTGGCCGACCGTTCGACGGCTTTGACCCAGATGCAATCGGCTTCCGGTATGACCTCACACTTGCCATCCATTCTGACCCCGCCACAGGGGCCATTGCGAAGTTGCTTGGGACAGGTCATGGGACAGGTCATCCCGGTCGAGTGAAGGATGCACTGTCCGCACATCTGGCAGTCGAAGATCGGCTTCTTGATGAGTTCCTCAACAGGTGTCATCCACCTTGAAGAGCGCTTGACACCGATTCGTTCGAACAGCCCACCCATCCGTTTCAAGACGGCTTCAGCGAGCTTCCAACCCCACACCAATGGTGTCGGGTGATCCTGAAGAAAGAATCTGAACTTTCTCCAGATTCCCTTCTCCTTGCGGTCACCGAAGCGAAGGGCTTCGGTCTGGGCCTCAAAGGCCTCCTGCTGCGTCATGGTGATCCCATCCTGTTTGTCGAATTCTCGTTAGGCAATGCGTTGGCGACAGGTGTCGCGAAGTCCGCAATAATCGCAGATGGCTCCCTTGGTGGCGATGTTGGTGCCGACCCCGATGACGGCAGAGAGTGACTTCAATGGTCTCATCTCCAACGTTTCGGAGAGGGCAACGCCTACCTTGTCTGCTTCGATCAGTTCAAAAAGCTCGCGCTGTCCCGGGTCGACACCCCATCCCTCCATTCCCGGGCTGAGCGGAAGGCTCGTTTGGAGCCCCGCGCTGATCGCCTCCTGCTCAATGACGTTGCAGGCAGCCGCGTTGAGAGACTGGACCGCTGCCGAGCCGACGGCATCAAGCGCAAAGCCATAGCTCAAGTTTCTTTCGCACTCGGCCACGGATCGTTTCCCGAGTCGGTCTCCGATCGTACACAGCAGGACCACAATCTCGTCGGCACCCCCGAGGTGTTCAGTGATCAGAGGTCCGGAAAGATGATGGCCACCTGCGAGCGTGATCCGATTGTGTCGACTTTTCTCGACGGGTATTCGCTTGATGAGCACCACGGAATCAATCAGGGTGCGTCCCTCATCAAGCGCATGCTGGGACAGCTCGATCAGCTTTGGTCGACGAGCTCGAATTGCAGCCGGATCGGCGGACTGGCTGCGGAGGATGTCATCGACATCGTACTCCAGCACCCAGTCTCGCCGAATGGCCATCGTCGTCAGTCGTCTTTGGGTGCGTGGGCTCGGAAGTACTTGATGTACCGCGTCCCATGCTGGTCGCGGCCACGCAGGAGATCGGCAGCATGGATTGTTGGAGCCATCTTTGCCACATCCGTGATGAGGCACGAAGCCCCCGCACCAATTGCCAGTCCCAGGAACGCTTGATTGAGCGTATGACGATCCGGGAGCCCAAACGACACATTGCTGGCACCGAGATTGATGTTGATGCCGTATTCGGCCGTCAGCAATTCAATGGTGTCAAGCGTGATCCTGCCTGCGTTGCTGTCTGATCCCACGGTGAGTACGAGCGGATCGATGACGATCTTTTCGATCGGAATCCCCATGGAGTCAGCTCTCTCGATGATCTTCCTGGCCACGGCGACTCGCGCCTCGGCCGTTTCGGGAATTCCCTCCTCGTCGAGAAGGAGCGCGATGACTGAGGCATCGTATTCCTTCACGAGTGGCAGGATCTCTTTCATCGAGGCTTCCTCGCCCCTCACCGAATTGATCAGGGGACGAGCTTGACATGCGTCAAGACCGGCAGCAACGGACTCATGGCTTGGTGAGTCAAGACAGAGCGGAACATCTACCGCATCAGATACGGCGGCGACAACGTCGCGCATGGCCTTGACCTCGTCGAGTCCGGGTACACCGACGTTGATGTCGACGATGTCGGCCCCGTCGTCGACCTGGCGTACTGCCAGATCAATGACGTAGTCGAGATCTCCCTCGGTCAACGCTGCAGCCAGACGTTTGCGACCGGTCGGGTTGATCTTCTCACCGATCATGGTGACGGGACCCTCGGAGTCAATAGTGACGCTCTTGGATCGGCTGGTGATCAATGTCTTCATATGTGTTGGATCTCCAATCTCAGAAGTTCATCGGATCAAGCATCGAGCGGAATGCCGAGCTCGATGCACTCAGCCTTGACCTTGCGATACGCCGCTTCCCATTCTGGGGTCGGCTCAAGTGTCTCCATGTTGTACGCCTTCTGGAATGGGACGCCCAAGTCTGGTTCCTTGATCGAGTCCTCATACTTGGGCAACAGAGCCTTCACGACCTCATTGACCTTGCTGAGTTCCATGGGTGATGCGGCATGGGCGACCTCAGCAAGAAAGCGGCACTCGAGTGGAGTGACGAAGTCGTTGAGCTTGCCACCAGCGCTGCGAGGCCCAGTGGTGAGTGAGGCGCCGGATGCTGCAATGATCGAAACGCCGGCGGCGATCTCACGAAGCAGGTTCTCAGTGCCGGGACCAGATACCTGGTTGGAGATGTTGTGAACCAACGTATGTGTGTTGCGACTCAGCGCTTGGTTCGTCATGCTGAGAGCCCAGAGCCCTTCGCGGTTGACAGTGGCGAGGTACCGAACGTCGTATATCTCGCCTCCACCGACATGGGTATGGAGAATGGCGTAGGAAAGCAGTGCACAGGCAATGCTTGAGATCACGGCACCTTCAGCGGGACCGGGCATGCCGCCGATCATTCCTGGGGAGTCGCATTTCATGATGCCACCCATGTTGAGGGTGTGAACCACCTTGTGCAGGGTGCGATAGTCGACCTTCATCTCAGATGGGAAGAGAATCAGAGCAAGGTCGGTGTTGCGGAAGCCGCCTGGCGTTCCATAGGCACCGAACTGCCCATATTCCGTGATCGCACTGATGCTCCCCATGCCCCCCATACCCGGACGGCCAGCCTTGCGGCGAGCCTCGCGGTGCATGACACCGTGCTCGTAGCCCATCCGTGTTTCAGTCGGTGTCCCTGACAGCACCTCATACCCGTGGATCGTCGTAAGCGAACCCGCTTCGAGGATGTCTACTTCGCGTTCGTTCGCAATCAGATATGCCATGTCGGCATAGATGTCCTCTGACAGGGTGATGCCGAGAGATGTCGCAGCTTTCAAGGGATAGGGGTCAGAAGGTGTCCTCGCCTTGAGAACTGTTGCGTCCTTGCCTTCACCAACGGTGAGCTCGGACGGAGCATGCTTGAGCGCGTCGTCAAGCTCTTCCTGGGACACAGCGATGATGCGATCGGTGTCCGTGCACAGATAGCCGAGCTCCAAAGCCGCCTGATAGCCAGCTGCATAGAACTTGTCGGCGAGTTCCATGTCCATATTGACAGGGTTCTCCATGTCGCAGGTCTTCGCAAGACCATGCTCCTTGAGAATTCTGCTGATGGTGAGTGGGATTTTCTTGGTGTCCCACTCTTTCTGAGTGCAGTACTCGCCGGTTGTGGCACGGTGCAGAACCTCAAGGATGTCTGGCTTGTTCTTCATGCTGATTTCTCCCTTTCTATGGAGAGTGGTGGATAGCCCCGATTCAGGCTCATCGTTGTAAGGATCAGATTCCAGGTTTCGTCTCGGGAACGCGTCGCCATGACGATTCCAACTAACCGCTAGCCATGTTCCAATGCGCCGACGAGAATCGGTGCCGCAAGTGGCGCCTTGTTTCCCTCGGCAAGTCCTTCGAGCAACTGGGTCACAACGAGTGCCGCGTCGCGAGCGTCTCGGCCATAGCCATCTGCACCAATCTGGGTGGTCCATTCGGCGGTGACCGGACCACCGCCAACGACAACGAAGAACTTGTCGCGTTCGCCACGATCGACAAGGTTGTTGATGACCTCGCGGTGGTATGGCAGTGAGGTGGTGATCAACGATGAGATGGCTATCACATCAGCGTCTTCGGCGAATGCTGCTTCGATGTACTGCTTCGGTGAGACGTTGATCCCGAGGTCGACGACCTTGATGCCGTGGGCCGCCAAGATTGCAGAGACAATGTTCTTACCAATGTCATGGGCGTCACCGTAGATGGTGCCGATGACGACGGTTCCTTGTACAGATCCGTCGAGATCGTCTGTCGAGATCGTTGGAATGATCAAGTCGAGAGCGGCTCGTGCGGCATCACCGGCGAGGATCAGCTCAGGGAGATAGGCATCGCCGTCTTCAAATGCTTGGCCAACGACATCCATTGCGGGATTGATTGCCCCCTTGATGATGTCCATTGGCTTGATCTCGGCATCGATTGCTTGCGCCGCAAACGATGCAGCGCTGTCCTCGTCTCCATCGATCACGGCCTGCTTCAGGCCATCGAGTATCTCCTGTGTTGTCATGAACCGCTCTCCTTGCTGGGTCTCGAACTGAGGTAGATCGTATATCCAACATTGACTGTATCAATATTCGTAATCGTTGGCAAGTTGGATGTGCTGCGAATCTCGCTGGCGAGATAGCGCACATGATCCCTTTCAACACGGTACCGCCGCTGGGTCGGGATGGTTGTCTGCCTCCGTGAGACGCGTCGATCTAACTCAGATCTGATCGGAGCTCGTGCACCAGCAGTCAACGGCCGTCAACGGTCCATATGGCTGGTGTGAATCGACCATGAACAGGCGTCTGGTACGCGGCAGTTCGGTCAGTGTCGATCGCGGCTAGGTCGCCCGACTCTTGCGCCTGGTTCGACGACGAATAGCCGACACGGTCCACCCGATGAATGCGCCGAGTGCACCGGCAATCAAGATGACGGCCCACATCGGCATGGTGGTGTCGAGCCACAGGAAATTGATCTTCGTTTGGTGGTTGTTCGACACGATGAAGATCACGAGAATCGTGGCGACGATTCCTGCGCCTATGAGCCCAATCGGAAACTCGCTCTGTGGGGCGACTTGACGCTCGCCTCCGTCTTCAGCCATGGCATCCCCTTGCTGTGTTCACGCAAGGATAGCCGACGGCGATCGGCGAGGCGTTCAGCAAACCGCTCGAACCGTCGGGTATGGGTTGACGGCAGCTCCGCCTCCGGGGTGAATCTGAAAGTGGAGGTGTGGACTTCCCGCGTTGCCTGAGGATCCCATGTATCCGATGACCTGACCTTTGTCGACTCGTTGTCCGTCGACAAGTCCATCGGGATAGCCCTGAAGGTGGGCGTAGTAGTAGCGGTACCCGGCGTCATCGTAGAGATACACAACGATGCCTCCGAGGTTCACGGTCTTCTTCTTGATGTAGCCAGGTTGGACCGCCACAAGGGGATGACCATATCCGGTCGATGAGTACATGTCGGTGCCCTTGTGAGAACGAGTCCCTCCCGATCGTGAATAGCCCCATGAGTTGATGAAGTTTGAACCACCTTGCACCGGGCAGATGAAGCCAGGAATGGTGCCGGGGGCGAGACCAGCAGCGGCACCATGAGCCGCCGTGTACGCAGCCGCTGCTTGTTCCGCTTTGCGTTTGGCCTCGGCGATATCGAAGGCCCGCTGCTCCTCTCGAACCGTATCGATGGCCGCCCTGACCGCAGCGGATGCCTCTTCGTAGGCTGCGTCGGCTTCGGCGTAGAGGCCCTGCACCTCGACCAGCTTGTCCTCAGCTATGCCTTCGAGGAGGAGCGCTTCGGCCTCCTGATCAGAAAGATTGATGCGGAGTCGATCGACTTCGCGGTTGAGGGCAGCAAGCTGACCGAGATCCGTTAGCCCCTGAACTGCTGCCTCATCCAGAAGAATCTGACTGAGGAGGATGTCCTGAATCGAGTCGAGCGCAATCGCCGTCTCTACGCCAGCATTCCCGCCACTGGTGTATGCGTCGATGATGAGAGCTTTCGCACGCGCATCGGCAGCGTCGGCTTCCGTTGTGTACTGTTCGATCTGACCCTCGAGCTTGTCAATCGTGATGGTCAGTTCCTCACGCCGGGCGTTGATGTCTGTGTAGTCGGCGATCGCCTCGTCGAGTGCGGTCTTTGCCGTATCCCACCGTTTGAATGCGTCCGATTCTCGGGCCTTTGCCCGTGCAAGTTCGGCTTCAGCACGATCGACCTCGGCTTGGGATTGCGCGGAAGCCGTTGAGGGCACGCCAAAGACTGCGACCGCAAGCAGTGCGGCGGCAATGAGCCGCTTTGCTGATGTGTGCCCAGTCATCGAGATTGTCCTTCGCCGGATGTCCGGTTGCGGTACATCCAAGAACCCTAGGCATCACTTCTCAATACCAGAGGATTGATCCACGTCGATCAAACCAATGCCAGATCTGGGAGCACCCTTAGCTACAGCCTTTGGAGTCGCCGCAGTTGAGGCAGCGGTAGCACGAGCCGTTGCGAACCGTGATGTGGCCGCACGTGTCGCACAGCGGTGCGTCTCCCATCTTGTCGGCAAGCAGTGCCTGGACCGCCGCCGTCTGGACGGCGCCAGCTGACATCGCATCAGTCTCGGCGTGCCGCTGTGACGAGGTGTGCACGGTCACATGCCCTGATGTGTGCGTGGGTGCTGGCGCGCCGTTGCTAGACGCTTCGTAGCCGTTGGGTGCATCAGCGAATTGGGCCGCCTTGATCTGTGCATCGATGTCAGACTCCATGGCAGCCTCGGTCAGATCAAGTTGCAAGCCAGCGTCCACGGCAAGACCTGATGGCGGCTCAGGGAGATCACCCGTTCGGTCGGGTGGTACCTGTGCCAGCTCGTCGCGGTGGAGGTACTCGACTCCAAGCGCGCGGAACACATAGTCCACGATTGAGTTTGCCATCTTGATGTTGGGGTGTCCTTCGACCATGCCTCGCGGTTCAAAGGTCTGGAAGGTGAACGTGTCCACGTACTCCTCAAGCGGGACGCCGTACTGAAGACCCTTACTCACGGCGATCGCAAAACAGCTCAAGATGCCGCGGAGTGTGGCGCCTTCCTTTGCGAGATCGACGAAGACCTCTCCGAGTGTGCCGTCCTCGTATTCGCCTGTGCGAAGGAACACCTTGTGACCACCGACTCGTGCCTCTTGCGTGAAGCCGGAGCGGCGGGCGGGGAGAAGGAAACGAGGCCGTGGCACCGAGTGATATGCCTGCGTCGGGGAGATACCCGGTTGAAACAGCCCGGCGAAGATGTCGACCTCGCGGTTGATGGCGTCGGTGATCTCCTCGGATTCATCGTCACCTGTTCCTTCATCCGACGTCGATGACAAGGGTTGGGAGGCCTTTGAGCCGTCTCGGTACAACGCCATGGCCTTGAGTCCGAGCTTCCAAGACATCTCGTACGACTCTTTGATGTCTTCGACCGTCGCCTCGTTCGGCAGGTTGATGGTCTTGCTGATGGCGCCCGTGATGAACGGCTGGGCAGCCGCCATCATCCGGATGTGTCCGGTGTGGTGGATGTACCGCTCGCCGATCTTTCCGTTCCGATTCGCCGTGTCGAACACAACGAGGTGTTCATGCTTGACGTGCGGAGCACCCTCGATGGTCTGTCGACCGCAGATGATGTCGTTCGCCTCATTGATCTCATCCTGTGTGAAGCCAAGAGCCGCCAGCATGTTGAAGCCAATGCTGTTGTACTCATCGGGTGTAAACCCGAGTCGTTGCATGGTCTCCTCGCCAAGTGTCCACTGATTGAAGGCAAACCCCAGCTCGAAGACTCCGGGAAGGGTCACCTCGATCTTTGCAATGTCCGACTTGGAGAAACCTCGAGCGAGCAATGTACGCGTGTTGATGTGGGGCGAAGTCTCAAGTGTCATGGTGCCCACCACATAGTCAATGATGTCCGCGATTTCGGATTCGGTGTATCCGAGCTTGGCCAGTGCCGGGGCAATCGACTGATTTGCAATCTTGAAGTACCCACCGCCAGCAAGCTTTTTGAACTTCACAAGAGCGAAGTCGGGTTCAACGCCCGTCGTGTCGCAATCCATGAGGAGACCGATCGTGCCGGTCGGTGCAAGGACCGTGGTCTGGGCATTGCGATATCCGTGGATCCGGCCGAGTTCGTACGCTGAGTCCCACGCGTCGTGGGCCATCTCAAGCATGGCTTCCGGGCAGATCCGCTGGTCGATACCTACAACGTTGTGACCGATGTTGTCGTATTCGAACTGTTCGGCTCCGTATGCTGCCCGTCGGTGGTTCTGAATCACCCGCTTCATCGATTCGGCGTTCTCGGCGTACTTGGGAAATGCGCCGACGACGGCTGCCATCTCTGCCGATGCTGCGTAGGAATAGCCGGTCAAGATGGCCGTGAGGGCTCCGGCGACCGCACGACCGTTGTCTGAGTCGTAGGCGATGCCCATGCGCATGAGGACGGAGCCGAGGTTGGCATATCCGAGTCCAAGTGTGCGGTAGTCATATGAACCCTGAGCGATCTCAGCAGATGGGAAGTGGGCCATCGTGACCGAGATTTCAAGCACCATCGTCCACAGTCGAATCGCATACTGGTAGTCGTCGAGGGCGAAGACCCCTGTTTTGTCGTTGTAGAACTTTCCAAGGTTGAGCGACGCGAGGTTGCATGCTGTGTTGTCCAGGAACATGTATTCAGAACAGGGGTTGGAAGCTCTGATCTCACCTCCGGCTGGGGAGGTGTGCCACTCGTTGATGGTTGTGTGGAACTGCACGCCGGGATCTGCTGATGCCCACGCTGCCTGCGCGATCTGGTCCCACAAGTCGCGGGCTCGGACGGTGCGCATAATTTCACCATCGGTTCGACGGGTCAGGTGCCAATCGTCGTCGTTCATCACCGCTTCGAGGAATTCGTTCGTCATGCGGATCGAGTTGTTTGAGTTCTGACCCGATACGGTGGCGTACGCCTCACCGTTGAAGTCCGACGGATACCCAGCGGCAATGAGCGTCTTGACCTTCTCTTCCTCGTTTGCCTTCCAAGCGATGAATGTTTCGATGTCAGGGTGATCAATATCGAGAATGACCATCTTGGCTGCACGACGCGTTGTCCCACCGGACTTGATCGCCCCTGCAGCACGGTCGCCAACCTTGAGGAATGACATCAGCCCTGACGACTTTCCTCCACCCGAGAGTGGTTCACCTTCCGCACGCAGACTCGAGAAGTTGGTACCCGTTCCGGAACCGAACTTGAAGAGTCGGGCCTCACGAACCCACAGATCCATGATCCCACCCGGATTGACGAGGTCATCACCAACAGACTGGATGAAACATGCGTGCGGTGCTGGTCGGCTGTACGAGTCCGGCGATGTCGAGAGCTCGTCGGATTCCGGATCAACAAACCAAAAGCCCTGCTCTGGTCCCGTGATTCCGTAACGGTGGTTGAGCCCCGTGTTGAACCACTGTGGCGAGTTGGGCGCTGCCATTTGGTGGAGGAGCATGAAGGCGATTTCGTCCTCAAAGACCTGGGCATCATCGGCTGAGTCGAAATAGCCATGCTCTTCCCCCCACCAACGCCACGTTGCAGCGAGGCGATCGATGACCTGACGTGCTGACTGCTCAGGACCGAGGACTGGCTTTCCGTTGGCGTCGACAACAGGAACACCCGCTTCATCGATCTGGGGGACACCGGCTTTGCGGAAGTATTTCGACACCATGATGTCCGCGGCAACCTGCGACCAGTCAGAGGGAATCTCGGCATCGGCCATCTCAAACACCACGGATCCATCAGGATTCGTGATGCGCGAGTCGCGCTTTGACCATTCGACTGTGTCGTAGGGGCTGACGCCCTCGGTGGTGAAACGACGTTCAATCTTCAGGCCCTGTGCCATACACAATCTCCTCATACGGGGTCACCAAAGCTGGCGACCCGATCACTACTTGTCCACAAACTTGTCCACACACACAACATATGGGGCTCGGCTCATCAGTACAGCCCCAAGATGTTGGGTGTGGTTGCACGAGTGTAATTACAAAGATGTGGTTCGTCAAATACCTTCCGCACCGACCACTCAGATGTCATGTTTGCGGGGGAAGCACGGTAGTTGTACCCCTCTTGAGACCCTGAGCGCAAGGCCATCAGCTAGGCAGTTTTCGCGGTTCAATGATTGTTTCGCGAGGACCGGTATCAGACGTCGGAAGGCGGTGAGCTGAAGGCTGAATCACCCGCGATCACGCAGGGTTGCACGAACCGCCTCGATATCTCGCGGTGCGCTATGGGCTGCCTTCCAATAGCACCAGCCAGTGGGGAGGAAGAACACCTGGAACAATGTGAGGCTGAGAGCGAGGTTCAGTGGTGGTGCGATCGCCTTCTGGAGCGTCTGGGCAGTGATGGCCGTAAAGGCGGTTCCGATTCCGCGGCCCGCACCGTTGACGAGGTTGCCGAAACCGAAGACGGTTCCTCGGTGCTCAGGGAGGTTCACATCAGATATCAACGCAAACCAATTCGGCGAATCGGCCGACGTCAATGCCAGAGCGGTCAACGCCGACACGAATGCTCCAGCGATCCAAGGATTGGTGACGAGCTGACCGAGAACCTCTGCGATGTAGGTCATGGTCGAGGCTCCCTCGGTGACGTTCAATCCGTTGAGTGGGATCCAGAAGAAGATCAAGAAGAAAGGGATGGCTCCGAGAATTCCTATGGCAGAAACATATGCACGGCCCCCCAAGTTGTGGCGCTGCCAACGGTCGCCGACGTGTCCAGCAAGGATTGAGAACAGTGCACCGACGGTGAACATTGCAGCGAACAGACCACCCACCTTCTGGCCCGTGACATCGCTGTAACCCTGAGCGATCACCTTCTCTTGGTACAACAGGGGAACCCAGATGAGCGATCCGTAGGCCACCTGTGCGGTGAGTCCTTGGAGAACGAGCCAACGATTCGTACGGATCGCTGCGATGGCAGGCAGCTGACTCGGATCAATAGCGTGTTCGTAGTCGTGGCCGGCTGCATGCAACTCGGCCAGTTCGGGTTCACGGAAGCCCCTGGGCGGTTCGTACGCTGCAAGGTAGAAGGCGGCAAACAGGATGCCTGCAGCGGCGATGATGAAGAACGGACGAGAGTGGTTCCCGGCTCCTGTCTGACTTGCGAGCAGGCTACCGACGAGTGTTCCGATCCCTTGGGAGAGTCCCCAGAACGACATCGCCAGGCCGCGGCGTCGTGGAGCCACGAAGTCCGAGATCACCGAGAATCCGACCGACGCGATCGATCCGAGCCCGATGCCAGCGATGAGCTGGAATCCGAACAGTGTCGAGAACGATTCGGTGAGTCCCGAAACCGCCATGGCCGCTGACCAGATCAAGGTCCCCCACAGCAGGAGCCTCTTGCGTGATCGAGAGTCGGCGAGGTACCCCCATCCGACGGCTGTGATTGCCGTGACGATGATCTGGGCCGCCGTCAGGATTCCGACCGCGGCCTTTCCCACATCGAAAGTCGTCTCGAGTTGGGGCACCATTGAGGGAATCAGGGCGATCGCCGCATTGTCGAGCGAAGCCAGCACCACGAACACGACGATCGTGTAGATGATGTGGGCTCTTGAGCCGAAGTGCGCCTCGGGAGCAGTGTCACGACTCATGGGTTGCGGGGCTTACCGATAAGAGCTGTCAGCTGAAAGCTCACAGCCCACGGCCCGGAACGGGCGACGTACGTGACTGTCGCATGGGTGTTGACGGATCCTTGAGCTATGAGCTGGATTCGTCTTTGCTGTCTGGGCCGGATGTCGGAGGTGCCTCCGGTGCGGTTTCTGAGAGGGCGTCGCTTCGTGCGGGCGGAGCTGTATCAACTGCTGGCTCGTCAGCGGGTTCGTCTGTCGAATCCATTCCGAAAGGTGCCCATGCCGCCATGAGTAGGCCAAGCACAATCCCGACGATCGGCAGAATCCACATCAGCGGCGATGCGAGCTCAATGACGCCCCACAGCCAGAGCGTGGGTCCGAGGAGCAAACCGAACAGGAATCCGGCTACGACACCGAGGATTGGTCTTCCCTTCATCACTTGCCCTTCCTCTTCGTTCCGGCGGCGAGCGTTGCTGCCCCAGCAACAGCGGTGAGTCCGACGGCGACCGCTGCCTGGGTACCCGGGTCACCTTCGAGCGCCACGTTGAATGCTGCCGTACAAACCTGGCCGCGTTGGGTATGCGTGGCTGTGACCTTGATGGCTCCGGTGCCCCGCGGCACCCATGCTGGTGCCTCGTATGTGTATGTTCCCGAGCTCTGTGTCAGCTTCGTCTCGCCAGGTGGTTCGGGCCAGTTGACGATGGGAGCCCTCACACCCAAGGCAGTTTCGATCGAGGCGGAACCCGAGAATGGCTCTTCCTCGTCTGTCGGGGGTAAGTGTGTATCTCCTGAATAGTCGACGTCGCCTTCAGGAGGAATCACAACGACCTGGCTCAGCGGCGTCGCTTCCGTAACGGTCACTCCGTTGTCGAACGTTGCGCTTCCGGTGCACGGTCCCTGAATCACCTCGGCGCTTGCGGGGGCGGCCGAAGCAGCCACCATGAGCAGAACCGTTCCCCCAAGAACACTCAAGGCGGACAGTCGCCTTCGTTTTCGCATGGTTTGGCCTCCACTTGTTTCCACCACCCTACGCGAATGCACCTGCGATGTGCGACCCTTTTGACTGTTGCTAGCCTCGCGCCGGTGAGCGAGCGCACCGACCGACCCCCATTTGTCGTGAATCCCACCGGGGAAACCGTCGCCAACGCCAACCTGACCGCGTTGGTGCATGACGTTGGTGTCGAGACGTTCGAAGATCTCCATGCCTGGTCGGTGAACCAGGTCGATGACTTCTGGCAGCGCGTCATCGGTGAGCTGTCAATCGAGTTTGAAACCCCGCCAATGACGATGCGCGGGTCACCCGATGTCACCGACCCAGACTGGTTGCCGGGAGCGATGTTCAACATCGTGGCTTCTTGTCTTGATCATGATGATGACGCGATGGCGATCATCACGTTCGATTCGGGTGTCGCCAAGACCATCCGAGTCGACGAGCTTCGAGCGTTGGTCGCGGGGTTTGCTGCTGGATTCGCTTCTCGTTTCGAGCGCGGCGACCGCGTCGCGATCGTGATGCCGATGAATCTCCATGCCGTTGTTGCCTATCTTGGAATCATTGCCGCAGGTGGCGTCGTGGTCTCGGTTGCAGACTCGTTTGCTCCTGACGAGATTCGAGTTCGGTGTGGTATCACCGAACCGGTCGCAGTCGTGACACAGGACGAAGCGAAGCGCCTGGAGCGCGTGCTGCCGATGTATGCCAAATGTGTCGAGGCTGGCGCCAAGCAGGCAATCGTCGTGTCCACCCGTCCCGGGGTCACACTGCGTGACGGTGATGTCTGGTGGGACGATTTTGTGGTCCCCGGTGCACCTTTCCATCCGGTCATGCAGTCGGCAGGTTCGCACACCAACGTGCTGTTCTCATCGGGTACGACCAGTGAGCCAAAGGCGATCCCGTGGACCCAGACCACGCCACTCAAGGCAGCCATGGACGGCCGCTATCACCACGACATTCACCCTGGTGATGTCGTTGCATGGCCAACGAACCTTGGATGGATGATGGGTCCGTGGCTGATATATGCCTCACTGCTCAACGGCGCTGCAATGGCGCTCTACGACGACGCACCAACGACACGCGGCTTTGTGGAGTTCGTTGAGCATGTGGGTGTGACGATGCTTGGTGTTGTTCCGTCCATCGTCTCGAGTTGGCGAGGAAACGGGGTACTCACTGAGGGGGATTGGTCATCGGTGCGGGTTCTGTCGTCCACGGGTGAGGCGTCGAACCCTGATGATTATTCGTGGCTGATGCAAACCGCTGGCCAGATTCCGGTGGTTGAGTACTGCGGAGGAACCGAAATCGGGGGTGGTTACATGGCAGGGACCGTGGTGCATCCTTCTGTTCCTTCACGGTTTGCGACACCAACACTCGGTCTCGACCTTGTGATACTCGACGAGCAAGGACGAGAGTCCGATGTCGGTGAGGTTTTCTTGGTGCCACCATCGATTGGGCTGTCGACTGAGCTTCTGAATCAGGATCACGACGCGGTCTACTACCGGGGTACACCGAAGTGGAACAAGCAACTCCGGCGACACGGTGACCAGCTTCGGAGATTCCCCGATGGTTCGCTCCAGGCACTCGGAAGAGCAGACGACACGATGAATATCGGCGGGATAAAGGTCGCCTCGGCGGATCTTGAGGCAGCGATCGGCTCCATCGAAGGTGTCGCTGAACTGGCAGCGATTGCCAGTTCTCCCGCGACCGGCGGTCCTGATCGCCTCGTGGTCTTCATCGTGCCCAAACATGGGGCGATTCTCGACACTGATCGCCTTGCCTCGATGATGCAGGAACGGATCAGCGCACGCCTCAACCCTCTCTTCAAGGTTCATGATGTCGTCACTGTCGACGCCCTCCCGAGGACTGCCTCCCACAAGGTCATGCGTCGGGTATTGCGCTCGGATTATCGCCAATGAGGATTCTGGTACTTGAGAACGATGCCAGCGGTCCGCCCGGCCGGCTTGCCGAAGAAGCATCGGCTGCAGGACACGATCTCCATGTGGTCCGACTCCATCGTGGCGAAGCGCTGCCGAGCTTCGCGTCCTTTGATGCTGTGGTTGCCCTTGGCGGTGAGATGGGTGCGAACGACGACAGCCAGCACCCCTTTCTTGCAGACGAGAAGCGCCTTCTCGCTTCTGCCGTTGAACACGGTGTTCCGGTCCTTGGCCTGTGTCTTGGGTCCCAACTTCTTGCCGTTGCACTTGGTGGGGCTGCGTATGCAGCAGACGTCCCAGAGGCCGGACTCATCCAATCACGGTGCGAAGTCGAAGGCGATCCGCTCGCCACCGCGCTGTGTTCTCAAAGAACATTCCAGTTTCATCACGACACATTCGACGTTCCTCCCGGCGGAACGCTGATCGCATCCGGTGACGGTATCGGCCACGCCTTCCGGTTTGGTTCGGCGATCGGTGTGCAAGCACATCCCGAGGTCACCACCGATGATGCCATTGCGTGGATCGAGTCGCCAGAGAACGACAACATCGTCGAAAAGACAGGCCAGTCACGGTCGAACGTTCGGTGGGACGTTGAACAGGCGCGGGTCGAGATGGCTGATGTTGCACACTCGTTTTTCACGAGCTGGTTCGCCGAAGCGCAGGCGATTCTCGCCTCATCGGCGTCGACATGAAGACCCGACGCGTTGCTCGTAGGACGTAGACTCGGCCGATACCTCAGGAGGCCATCGTGGAAACTGCCGAATACATCGCTACCTACAGTGGGCTCCGCGAGCGGATGAAGGAACTCTCCGGCGTGGTCATGGTGATCGGCGACATCGACACTGGGAAGACGAGCTTGTCCAAGCTCTTGATTGGCGATGCGGTGGGTGCTGGAAGGTCCGTTGCATACGTTGACGCCGATGTCGCCGTCTCAACGGTCGGACCGGCGGCGTGCGTCGGACTCAAATTGATCAACACCCTCGACGATCTTGCCAATCTTGGGGAACCAGATGCCCTCCGTTTCGTCGGATCGACGGAACCAAACAGCGTCGTGTTGGCGCACGTTGTTGCTGTCGCATCCATGGTCACGGCTGCGAGGCAATCTGCAGACCTCATCGTCATCGACACAACGGGGGTTGTGTCTGGTGTCGTGGGCCAGACGCTCAAGTATCACCTTGCGGAGTTGACAGAACCGGCCCTCGTCGTGGCGATGCAACGCGGTAACGAACTGGATCCAATCATCTCAATGCTCCGCAGGTTCTTTGGTCTGCGCATTGCGGAGGTGGCTCCGATACCCGATCTCATACCACGCTCGCCCGTGGAGCGTGCTCAAATGAGGGCCTCGTCGTTTCATCGGGAGCTTGGGGACGATCCACAACGCTGGCGGATCCAAACGACGGTGTTTGCCCCTACGTTGCCTGCCGGTTTTGATGTTGAGAGACTCGATGGAATGCTTGTGGGAGTCCAGGACGAACACGGTGGCTGTCTCGGTCTCGGGGTTCTCGAACAGAGCCAAGGAACGGTGAAGGTTGCTACAAGGCACGGTGATGCGATGCGCGGCCTTCGGCTGGGATCGATTCGTATGGATCTCGAGACGTTTGCAACCACCCGTGTCCGACTCCGAGAACTGATCCTCGGCGTCTGAGGAACCGATTACCGATTACCGAAGTCCGTACTCAGAATCGGATGTCGGTTATCGGTCACCGGTCATCGGAAATCGGTCATCGGAAATCCCGGTCAGGGGTCATGACCGCCAAGCCGGCATCGAGATCATGTACCGTGAAGATCCGGCGTCCCGGTTGGATCGCCCCCTTGATTGGTCCGATCGACAGCCCGCGCGATCTCCACGCAAGAGCGAGGTTTTCGAGTGGCTCCTCGGTGGTGACCGCTATGCCATAGATCACCGCCCCGCGGACCGGCGACTCGATCACTTCGAGAACGGGTCCTGCGCGGAAGAAGGCGGCGGGCCTGTCCCCGACGTTCATGCGGAGGCGTGGAGCAAGTCCTGCTCCGCCGAGTGTGGCGATCGCGGCCTCAAGTGACGGAACGAGCACCACGACATGATCGACGGACCAGCCTTCGATGGGCTCGCCTTCATGCGGCGGGAGCGTGTGGATTTCAAAGGCCGGTGCGGTAGGATCCCAGGTCCATTTGGGGTCGCCCGTCGTCAGCGTGATCCCGCTGAGGTTCGGATTTGCTGGCCACCCAAACTCGGACCATCCGATCGGAAGCTCAATGCCGGTGATGTGCGCCACGTGCGCAGATTACCGATGACCGATAACCGATCTCAGAAATCTGACGTCTGACGTCTGACGTCGGTATGAGAAAGGCCCGACGAACCCTGACATGGCGCCCCGCACTTCCCCGAACGAGGTGTTTCTGTCGTGGCACATCGGGCCTTTCGATGGCCAATGTATCGAAGATCTGTCCGTGCAATCAACAGGTCCAACAGCGCTGGTTTTCGCGTTCTGAGCGACATCACGCAACACAAATGACGCCTACAGATACTAGTTGGTCGATCAGCACGAGGATTTTCCACATATCCACAGCTATCCACAGGTGGTTGTGCACAACGTCCTGTGTGAAAGTTCCCCGCCGAAACATTTCGCGGCTCACCCGCTCTGCGACCTTCGAATTCCAGGCTCAGAAAGCTGTGATCCCGCCATACAGTTCGAGAAGGCGAGTCGCGGTCGTGTCCCACGAGAAACGCTGCGAGAACGCAACCGCCCCCTCCGAGAGCCGCTCGGCAAAGTTGGGATGCTCGAGAATCGCCTTCATTGCCGTACAGAAGGCCTCGGGAACATGGTGGTCCACAAGGAGGCCGCTTTCCGATGAGGACACGACATAGGCAAGGCCACCGATGTTGGCAGCCACCACAGGGGTTCCACACGCCTGGGCCTCGGCCGCAACGAGACCGAATGATTCGGATCGCGAAGGAACGATGACGAGATCAGCAGCGCGGTAATAGTCGGCGAGGATGTCATGTGGAACCGGGTCGATGAGGTCGACACCATCGCTCACACCCTCACGGCGGGCAATCGATCGACACTTTTCCAGTTCACTGTCACCGTCTTCCCCACTCGCCCCACCAACGATCAGGAGACGTGGCACCCCGAGCGACGGGTCGAGCTGCGACCGCAGCATCGCATAGGCTTCCACCGCAATCGATGTTCCCTTGTGCGCCTGGATTCGACCTGCGCACAAGATGATTGGACCTTCCCGAAGACCGAGGTGGGCCCGAGCCACAGATTGATCGCCCGGTTTGAACACGGCATGGTCAACCCCCGGTGGGTTGATACACAGTCGTTCGGGGCTTGCTCCGTAGTGCTCCAGAAGATCCTCAAACTCGTAGGGAGTGGAGGTGATGATGCAGTCTGATTGTGCGATGACCTCCGCTTCTCTCAAGAGACGCTCATTGCTGGAAGGGGCCTCCTTCGGACCTCGGGAGCGATCCTTCACCTTTCCGAGCGTGTGGAATGAATTCGCAAGCGGGATCGAGTAACGGTTCTTGATGCGCACACCAGCGCGCCCTGAGAGCCAGTAATGGCTGTGGACGAGATCGAACGAAGCGTCGTTCTCATCAATCCACGCGATGACCCCGGATCCAAACGTGGGCGCATACGGTTTCATGTCTGCGAGGGACATCAAACCGAGAGGCCCAGCCTCGATGTGTACGACGCGGTACCGATCGGAAACCTCGACGACGGTTGGGTTGATCACAGAGGTGCGACGCGTAAAGGTCGTCACGTTGATCCCGCGGGCAGCCATGGTTCGTGAGAGGCGATCCAGATAGATGTTCATGCCCCCCGCGTCTCCCGATCCGGGCTGTATCAACGGCGATGAATGCATGGCGACATAGGCGACGTCAGTGATCATGGAATCTGTCCTTCGATGACAAAGAGCTGCCTTGCCTTGGCTCCATGTCTGAACTTGTACGACTCATCGCCCTTGAGGAAGTCGAACACCTTTGCACCGCGTTGAATCTCCATCTCGATCATCGACGAGAACAGGACGACACCAGGGGAGGCGAACGCTGCTGTGGAGTCGAACGCCGAGTTGTAGAAGTAGTAGCCGTCCTCGGTTTCCCAGCCAAAGGCGGTGGCAAGGGTGCGGCCCTCGCATACCAATGCGTGCACGACAGCACCGGCATTTTCCATGAGATCTGAGAAAAACTGTTCCATCGAACCCGTCATGAACGAGCCCTTTTCGCCCTCTGATTCGCGATGCATGGAACAGAATGTGGCGAGCGCGTTGTTTCCACCGGGGACAATGCTCGCTGGACCAAACTCCGCCTCGAACCGTCTGCGCTTCCGCCGAACCTCGTGACGTTCCTTCTTTCCGATCCCCATGAGCCATTCATCGAACGTTTGAGGAAGATCAAGCACCGCGGTTTCCTCGTGCTCGGTCAGCGTTGAATGTGCTCCGATCTTATCGAGGGCGAGGACGACTCCTGCGGTAGCTTCCCGCGGCAAGGAATCGAAACGGAACGTTTTTCCTTGATGCTCCGAGAGTGCGCTCGCGAGAAGGTCAGCAGTGTTGTTGCCGATCGGACTGTGATAGTCGGTGAGTTCTGGTTCACCTGCGAACTGAACGAGGTCCTCAGAGACTGCGAGAGCCACCGCAGAGTCCTTGGTCGTTGCAACGACGAGCTCCGACGTTGGATCGGTTCGATGTTTCCACACCGTTTCGAGAAATGGTTTGAACGGGAAGGGCCCTGTTCGAGGGGCCGTCGGTTCCCCTTCAGTCGGGAAGTGTGTCCAATCACTGGCAATGTTGAGGGGAATCACGCATTCACCAGCACAAGGTTGCCGACGCTGCGTCCGGCGCCCATGACGGGTTGGTTGAGTTGTGGATCCAACGTGGTGCGCATGGCATCGGTCAACATGCCGAGCCGATCAGCGACATGGAGCGCAGCTGAGCAAGCCACGTCGCCGTCGCCGGACATGGACTTGGTCGCGATCGCGACGCCATGTCTCACCATTGCATATGATCCTTCTGCGCCACCTTTCTGTGGCCCTCCCCACATGGCCCCGATTCGGCCATTTGCAGCAACGTTGTCCGTGATGAGCGATGGGAACCGCGCCATGACATCCGCAATGGGTTCCATCTCCTCTTCGGTGTCGAGCCTGATGAACGCCTTTGCGAGTCCTCGGATCGAACCACGCAACGTCGGAGCTCCGCAGCCGTCAACGCCAACTGGCAATGGGTTGATGCCGGTGAACTCGTGAACGATTTCGACGATGGATGTCTGGATCGGATGGTTCGGTTCCAGATACGTGTCGAGATCCCAACCTGTGTGCACGCATGCGGCAAGCCACCCGGCGTGCTTTCCCGAACAGTTATGGAGGATGGACCGCCTGGAGCGGTCCCCCTTTGAAATCAGGTCGGCATTTGCGCGCCGTGCGAGTGGACGGTCTGGAGTTGTGCGTAACGATGCCTCCGTGATACCCGCATTGCTGAGAATCTGGCGGACGATCGCGATATGAACGGGGTAGCCATGGTGGCTGGCGCATGTCAGAGCAAGGTGCTCTGGCGGTAGGACAAGACCCGTTCGTCTGGCAGCGAGCGCCTGAAACGGTTTGATCGCCGATCGGTAGTACATGGGTCGGTCGGGATTGCCAGAGGTGAACAGCTCCCGCCCATTGGCATCAAGAGCGATGGCGTCGACGTCGTCGAACGATTCGGCAAGCCCGGATCGGACCCTTGCAAACCGCATGACAGCTCAGTTCGCCGAAAGCAGTTCGTCTGCGTCCGCTGCACCTTCGCGGTAGCGACGCGTCAACTCCGTCGTGATGATCTCATAAGCGTCGTACACGGCACGCCGCTGATCGGAGACTTCGCGTTCAGCAGCCCCGAGCCCGTCGCGAATGGTGACAAGTTCACTGTCTTGGAGAAAGGGGAGTCTGGCGAGGAAGTCATCGGCAAGTGCCCTGTCGACCTCTCTCCGCCCTGCCCCTGCAAACTCGGGCGTATCGACCGATAGCTCGCGGTCGAGCGGATTCGATGTGTGGCTCGCCGATCCATCGCTCAAGATCTCGGGAAGCGCCTCGATCAGTGACCGGGACTCGGTGCCCGCTCTGCGTCGCATTTCGAAGTCGAGGAGGTCCATCCGACCATGGAGCACTCGCCGGTAATAGGAGAATTCGGTGTCGAGCTCGTCGAGCATCTTCCGACGGTTTCGGATCTCGTCAAGAGCAATCTCGTCAAGCCCCTCGGTGAAGGCTGGGTCCATGACCTGATCAATTCTTCTGCGGTGCTGTTCCATCTGTGCTCCTTGAACCCTCACAAGTTAGCAAGCCGGACGACCGACCTCGACACCATTGACTGAGTCAGCGCCCTGGCCGTTAACAGACCGAGCGGACCGTCGGATAGGGGTTGACGGCCACACCACCCGGTCTGATTTCGAAGTGGAGGTGCGGTGAGGTGTACCGGGCATTTCCGGAGTTTCCGAGGAATCCAACAACGGTTCCCTTGGAAACCCGCTGGCCTGAACTGATGTTCGAGGGATGTCCCTCGAGGTGGGTGTAGTAATACACAACACCGTTGTCTGCATAGAGGTGGGTTGAACGTCCCCCGAGAGAGTTGGACGAGAACTTGACGCGCCCGTCTGCGACCGCGAGAACGGGTGTGTTGCGAGCGTTGAACATGTCGACACCCTTGTGGGTTCTCCCACCGGAGCGGCGAGCACCCCAGGTATTTGAGAACGATGCGCCACCCTGGACGGGACAGATGAATCCTGGCGTCGTGGCGGGGTCGGCTCCGCCAGCTCTTCCGGGTGCCTTGGCCGCTTTTTCTGCCGTCTGTCGCTTGATACGATCGTCCTCGACCTGCTTCTTCCGGATCTCTGCGCGCAGCTCATCGATTGCGTCAGCGAGTGCAGCGTCGGCGTTGTCGAGGATGGCCTGCCGCTCCTCATAAAGCTGGTTGATTTCGTCCACCAGGGCTGCGGCCTTGTCCTCGGCGACCTTGACGACGGCCTTCTGTTCCTCGAGCTCTACCGTTGAGCGGTCAACCTGGCGCGAGATGGCTTCAAGATTCCCGAGTGTTGCAAGCTCCGATTCGGCTGCTCGGTCCATGAGGGCTTGTGACGTGACGAGTTCCTGGATACTTCCGGCCGAGAACGCGGAACCGATCATGGATGTCTGACGTCCACCGGTATAGGCATCGATGACGAGCTGGCGGGCCGTCCTTTCGATATCGGCTGCCTCACCGCGATACCGAGTCACAGCCTCATCCATCTTGCCGAGTCGATATTGGAGGTCCGTGTGTTCGGCGTGAATCGCCTCGTATTCAGCAATTGCAGCGTCAAGGCGCTCGGACGCTGCAACGTACTCGGCGTAGGCAGCCGACTGCTTTGCCTCCGCCCTGGCCTTGGCTCTGGCTGCAGCATCGACGTCGCTTTGGGTTTGGGCGGACGCGGCGATCGGGACAATCGAAAGGAGGGCGATCGCCAGGAGGAGTGTCAGCACGCGTTGAACGCTGAATCGTGACATGCCCAAGGCAGGCTAGCGAGGGAGTTCGGGAACCGGACCAGGTTTCTGGTGGTCTACCCGAAGAACCAGACCGCCATCCAGAACAGGGGAGAGGCCAGGACTGCCCCGTCGAACATGGCAAGGGCGCCAGGTGCGTTCTCGGTGTGGACGATGGATCCGGTTCGAAGGGTCGATCCGAGAGCACGTCCCCCGATCACGCCGGCTGCTGCAGCCACGCCGCCAAGAAGTCCAGCGGCGACGTCAAGCTCGGAGATAGCGAATCCGGCAATCAATCCACCAATGAGGGCACCAAGAAGGGCTCCCACATTTGGATCGACTGATTGGATGGAGTCGCCGTAGGCGCCGGCGAGGAATGATCCGACGAGAGCGAAGGCCGTGACGAGTACGAAGGCCAGCACTGCGTACGAACCGATCAGCCTGATGAGTACGAGGCCAGCAGCCGCTGACGATGCAAGGATGGTGACCAGCGCGGTTGCGGCTGTGGTTCGAAAGTCCCGGTGCGCCTTGTCGAAGATTGGCCACGACACCGCAACGATGAACCCGAACGCGATCCCACCGGCAAATCCGTCGAACCCCCACGCGTAGGCGGCCGATGCCGCGACCGTCACTCCGATCATCGGCGGGTAGACGACAAACGAGTCTCGCGATGTTGAAGCGGTTTCGAAGGCATCCCAGATCCAGGCGATGATTGCGCCAACCGCAACGACCACAAACCACTGCGGATCTGCCCAGGCAACCGCGAGGAGGGCAGCAATCAGTGCAACCGACAGGATTCCGGGGATGTCGACTACGGACGCAGTGGTAGTTGCTCCACCCGATACGGGAGGGATCAACGCAATCTCGTCGGACGCGGAGATCGCCGTGGAGAGTTCAGCCTGTTCGCCGTTGACCCACACTCCGGCCGACTTGATGCCGGCCGCAAAGCGATCACCGAATTGCGTCGATGCGCTGTCGAGCAGCTCCGCGACGGTGGAGGCATCGATGTCTACAGAATCGGTTCCCGCTGACTCGCGGAGATTGGCGAAGAGTCGGAGTGTGGCCATGGCCAAAGCGTAGCGCCATCCACGATCGCGGCCGTGAATCAGGTGTCATGCAATCTCAAATGATGATTGTGTCGTCACCCCCATATTCGGATTGTCATGTGCCGCCTCCGAGCAGGTTCATGTCACGCAGCGCGCTGATCGGCTCATCGAAATCGGTTGCGTCGTAGGCGATGAACAGGTTCTGTCTCACCCGTCGCAGAGCCGATCCCGGCATCGTGATGTCGCGCCATGTCGCAAACGCCGGAGATATCGCAAAGGCAGTGCGATCGGTTTCGGACACGATCTCGATGATTGTCCCGAGTCCCGCCCCATCGGCAGCGGCTGCCGTTGCCATCAACATGTTGAGGAATCCGTGGCGGTAGATGCTCAGGGCTTCGTCGAAGTGACGGACGGGTTGATGGAGACCTGCGGTTGCCTTGTAGGGAAGACCGGCATCGACGCAGGACTTGATGAAGACGGCAAGCTCCTCTGCGGTGGGGAAAAGGTCTGAGGTCGCCCCGCCGCATCGGAGTTTCGCTCCACCGACTCGCCCTGCTCGTTTGATGACGTCAGCAATGCTGCGGACCTGTCCTTCGATGTTCGCCGACGGCGTCACCTCCAGGAACGCAACAACGTCGGGGCTGATCGAACCAACCGTGGTGAAGAGCCGTTCGATTCCATCAATCGTCGGATCAATGATGCGAGCTTCGGCAGCTGAAACGGTCATCGCAGGCTCCATCTCAGCGTGGAACGCCGCGGCGAGGTCGGCCGATTGCGGGGCATCGAGATCGAAGGTGGCGCTTACCTCCCACGGCACTTCGCCAGCAACCATCGTTGCCTGGGCCACTGCGGCGAGTTCTTCGAGTTGCGAGGCCCGGATGAGGAATCGGCCCACAACCCACGAGGCCTCCGAGGCACGTGCTTCGCGGTAACCAGCAACGGCATCACCCACACTCAGCGACGCTGGAGGAAACACACCGCCATAGTCAACGAGGGCAGCGAATGCCGATGTTCGTGCATCAACGACGAGTCTCATGCATGCTCCCGCGGTGACGCAGCACTAGTGGCCTCTCGAACTTGGGCCAAGGTCGAGTCGCTGGAAGGTGTCAAGTGTAAAGAATATCTCGGTGCCTACAAGAGTCATGGGGCCTCGCTGTGTCGGTTGTCGGATCAGTAGATTTCGGGGACGAAGGTTTGCTCGGTAATCGGGGGGCGGATGTATGCCGAATCCTTTTGACGGGGAGGAAGCTCAACCCATCCCAGTGTCCGATCCTCGTATGGGATGAGCGAAAGCAGATGGCTGATGACGTTGAGGCGTGCTCGCTTCTTGTCTTCGGAGTTCACGACGTACCAAGGCGCCTGCTTGGTGTCGGTGTGGTCGAACATGATGTCTTTTGCCCGTGAGAAATCGACCCACCTGGTCCGTGATTCGAGATCCATACTCGAGAGCTTCCAGCGCTTTGTCTTGTCATTGATCCGACTTTGGAAACGGCGCTCCTGCTCTTCGTCACTCACCGAAAACCAATACTTGATGAGGATGATCCCGCTGCGGACGAGCATCCGTTCGAACTCGGGACACGATCGGAGGAACTCCCGGTACTCCTCCTCCGTGCAAAACCCCATCACGGGTTCAACGAGCGCCCGGTTGTACCACGATCGGTCGAAGAGGACCATCTCGCGTGCCGCCGGAAGCTGGGCGACATACCGCTGGAACCACCATTGCGTCTTTTCCCGTTCTGTTGGGGTTCCCAGAGCCACGATCCGACAGATCCGCGGATTCAGCCGCTCCGTGATTCGCTTGATCGCACCGCCCTTCCCTGCTGCATCTCTGCCTTCAAACACGACAACAACGCGGAGACCCTCGTCTCTGATGTAACTCTGGAGCTTGACGAGTTCTGTTTGGAGACGCGCGAGTTCCGAGTGGTAATACTTGTTCTTCAGCTTTGGTGGCCTTGCACGATTCGACCGTTCGATCGTTTCGGAGTCGCTTTCGTCGCTGCTCACGATTCCTCCTGCCGGCGTTCGTCGTACCCGTGCACAATACCGACCTGGCGTTGCCCGACTTGGCGTTCACCCGACTCCCATGTCGACCCTGTCGGTAATCTCTCCATATGAACCAACCGATCTCATTTCTTTCGGACTTTGGGTACGTCGACGAGTTCGTCGGTGTGGTTCACGGCGTCATCGCACGCATCGCCCCGACGACCAGGGTGATCGACATCACACACGGGATCAGACGCGGCGACATCCACGGAGGGGCGATGTCACTCACGCGTGCTGTCCAGTTCATGCCTGACGGTGTGTTCCTCGCCGTTGTTGATCCCGGTGTCGGAACTGACCGATTGGCAATCGCGGCGCGGACATCGGTCGGGTACTTCGTTGGACCCGACAACGGCCTGCTTGCACCCGCAGTTGCGATGGTTGGCGGCGCCGATCTGATTGTCTCTCTCGAGGACGAGCAGTTTCAGCTGCCACGCCAGGGGTCAACCTTTCACGGGAGGGACATCTTCGGGCCAGCTGCCGCGGTCCTGGCTGCGGGTCAGGCCGAGATCGGTGACCTCGGACCGGCCGTCAACCCGGATGCGATCACCCCGCTTTTGATACCTCTCTCCGAGCCGACCGGGCGCGGTTCCATCAAAGGTGCGGTTCTGTGGATCGACACCTACGGGAACATCCAGATCAACATCGGACCCGAGGACCTGAACGCCCTTGGCCTGTCAAAAGGTGATGACGTGTTGGTGAGTGCTGCCATGCACGAGTTCCGCATCACGTGGGGCGAGTCATACGGATCGGTCGAGGAGGGCGAAGCGGTTGTCCACGTCGACTCGCACGGTCAGATGGCGCTCGGAGTTCGTGGTGGCAGTGCCGAAGAGGATTTCGACCTGGTGGTTGGTGACCCAATCGTCCTCGGACGACCAGATGGCGGCAACAGAATCAACCTTGAGATTGTCTCCTCTTAGTAGGCGGAAACCCTCGAAGGGTCGTGCCTGTTGGGCAAAAAAGTGTCATACCCGGTTGATACGGTGTCTTCATGGTCACTCAAGCGCCACCCATTACATCATCCACGACCCCGCCGACTGATTGGGATTTCGATACGAGTTGGTTCCCGTCCGATATTGGCGAGTGGGAGCCTTCCGTCGAGCTGGGGACGTACCTGACCGAGTTCGATCCGTCAGAACTCGAAAGCGGTGACCGCGTCAGGCTGCTCCAGGCCAGGGCTCGCCTCGCCTCTCACGTGACGGCGTCACTCCTGCGCGACATTGCCGGGGTGGTGGATGCATACGCTGTGGAGTGTCGCTTGGAGCCCACCGATGAGATCGTGTTGGACGATGCAGCGTCTGAGCTCCGCGCGGCGCTGCATCTAACACGTCGGGCAGCGGACGGATGGATACATCTCGCTCTTCGTCTGCGAAACGAGTTCCCCGACCTGTTGGCCCTCCTCAATTCGGGGGATCTCGATCTCCCTCGTGTACGGGCAATTGACTACGCCATCTTCGGATTACCGGACGAATACGCAAGAAACGTTGTTGATGCGATCATTGACGATGCACCGCACCTGACAACCGGCCAGTTGGGTGCACGAATACGCAAGCTCATCATCGACCTGGAGCCGGAAGCCGCTCAGGACCAATACGAAGCCGCCGTCGAGCATCGTTCTGTTGTGGTGTACCCCGGTGAGGCCAACACGGCTGGTGTGAATGCAAGAAATCTTCCTCCCGATCGTGTCGCAGCGATCTCGCGTCGCATTGACAAGATCGCAAAATCTCTGCGTACTGGCGGCGAGACGCGAACCATGGACCAGCTACGAGCCGATGTGTTCATGGACCTGCTTGCGGGCACAAGCCACACGACGGTGGGACGAGGAGTTGTGGACATCCGAGTCGACCTCGAAACACTGACCGGGCTTGCTCAACGCTCCGGTGATCTGGGTGGGTACGGACCCGTCGTGGCCGACATTGCCCGCCAGACGGTGGAACAGAACCCGGATGCCGAGTTTCGATTCATGGTGACCGACCGCAAGACCCGCCAGCTTGTGAGCCATGGAACCACCCGGAGGCGTCCGACCGCTGAGCAACGACGGCTCGTCGAGATGTTCCACCTGCGGTGTGTCTTCCCAGGCTGTCGCATGCCAGCGACGCAATGTGATCTTGATCACCGCATCGAATGGTTGGGGAATGGGCCTACGACGGTCGACAACCTTCTACCGCTTTGCAGACATGATCACGTGATCCGTCACGATGCCGGGTGGAAACACTTCATCGATGATGTCGGCGACTACGTTTGGGTATCACCGCTCGGTGTCGCCTACCGACAACCACCAGACGACGACCAATTCCCAAATGCCGCGGCCATTGATGCCGTCGCTCCCGACGTGCCAGCAGTTGACAATGGTTCCGATCCCATGGGAACCCGAGCTCCTCCCTGACAGATGGTCGCCGAGCATCCACGCTTGCTACGGTGAAAGCCCGCCAGTCAACAACTTGACGATGAATGCGATCACAATGAACGCAAGCAGCACAACAACGGCGATTGAGGTGACGGGTCTCATGTCCGAAACGATAGTGAGCGACCCACGGTGACCGGCTCCGGCTCGATGCTGCGCTTCTTCACACGTAACGGATGTCCGTTGTGCGACAAAGGACTGGCAGTCCTCCAACCAATTGCCGAAGGTGCCGGTTACACAATCGAGATCATCGACATCGATCTCGACCTCGCACTGCTGGAGCGCTACAACGATCGGGTACCTGTTATCGAAGCCTTGGACGGATCGGTGGTCGATGAAGGAATCATTGCTCCCCGAACCGTCGAGTCCGCGCTCCGAAATCCATAGTCGCTGACCGGCAATCTGACTTCTGACTTCGGTCATCGGAAATCATCGTCCGGCGTTGACCACTCGTTCGATCGCTGTGTAGACGTGCTCGGACATCTTGGCTTCCTCGGGATCGAGAAGGTTGGCCATGACCTTGAGCGTCCATTCCATCAGTGGCTTTGACCGGAGACCGACGGTCGTCAGCGTCTTCATCACCGTTGGGTTGCCGATGGCCCTGACAAACACCCGAGCGACCCGGTGGTAGTCGCCATACACATCCTCAAGTTCGACCGCATAATCGCTCAACGAACCACCGGCCGCGGCCGAAGCGACATGCCTTGCGGCCATCCGGCCGGTCTCGTAGGCATAGTCGATGCCCTCACCATTGAACGGGTTCACCGCACCCGATGCGTCACCCACGAGTAGCCAATTGCGGCCGACCTTCGGTCCGACCGACAGACTCATGGGGAGTTTTCCTCCGATTGGCTTTGTGTGGGGTGTCAGGGAATCAACCTTCCAGTGATCTGGCAGCGCCTCCGAGTAGGCCTCGAGGATGTGACTCGTGTTGACATCCTTCCAACCCTTGAACGTCGATACGAGTCCTGCACCCACATTGATCTCACCGTCACCGAGCGGGAACACCCACCCATAGCCCGGCATCGCACGCCCCTTCTTGTCCCTGATGTCGAGTTGGCTTTCGATGAACGGATCGTCCGAGTTCGGACTCTCATAGTACGCACGGATGGCAAGCCCATAGGGATAGTCCCGTCGACGGCTCGCCCCCAGACTCCGGCCAAACTGGGAGTTCGAACCGTCGGCAATGATCACAAATTCGGGATGAACGACACGACTGCCGTCGTCGGTCATCAGGTTCACGCCGGTGACTGCGTTGTTCTCAAGGATGGGTGTCGCCGTTGTTCCCTGTTCCACCACGGCGCCCTGTGCCGCGGCGAGCCCAGCCACGGTCCCATCAAGATCGGCTCGACGCATGGTTGCTCCCCAGTTTGGGAACACCGAATGCTTGGGCCATGTCAGCTCAATCTCAAGATCGCCTGCATAGGACCGCAGACCGTCGATTCGGTGCAGGTCGAGACCGTCGAAATCGAAGCCCATGTCGAGCAGTTGGTGTACGGCCCGCGGTGTGAGACCGTCGCCGCAGGCCTTTTCGCGGGGATAGCGCTTTTTCTCCACGAGGTGAACTTCCAGACCGTTGCGTGCAAGCCAGTACGCAGCCGATGCACCACCTGGGCCGCCCCCGACGACAAGAACAGATGGTGCAGATGGGAGGGAGGTCATGTGATGAGGGTAATGAGGGGAAGTCAGAAGTCAGAAGTCAGAAGTCAGAAGTCAGAAAGCTCTATCCCGCGGCTTCTACCGTGGCACCGTCGGTGGAGTCGGCGCCGTCGTCGGTGAACCCGCAGTCGGCTTCGGCCTCGGCGAGGTCTTCGCCACCGAATTGGACACGCTCATACAGCGCAACCTCGGCAATCTGGGTTTCGTCGAGTGTCGAACCAAACGCCGGCATCAAGCCAAATCCCCCGACGGGTTTCGCGTTGGCTCCGTACGTCGGATCGGGCCAACCACTCGTACCGAGGGTGATCCACTCGATCTGATCTGCGCACGAGCCTGCCGGGAACGTTGTGAGGATCCCACCATCGGTAAAGGCGGGTCCTGCACCACCGGATCCGTCAGCGCCATGGCAAGCCTGGCACTGTGCATAGACGGCGGCACCATTACCAAAGTAATCGGCAGTCGAAGTGCCATAGGCAGATCCATCGCAGTTGACGGCATTGCCCGTGACCGGATTGACGAGGAGTTGTCCTGATGTTCCACATTGGGGTCCGTTTGGTGAGATCAGGATGTAGGTCACGGCGAGGAGTGGAATGATCAGGAATGCTGCCGTGAGCCAAGCGGGATATCGACCGATCTTGGTACTCGGTGCCTCGACATCCTCCTCCACAATGTCTCCACCGATTGGTTCGATGATCTCGATTTCGTGGGATGTCGAGGATGCGTCAGTGTCGGTGTCGGCAGGTTCAGAATCAGCCGGCTGGGTTGTCTTGACTTGATCGACGGGAGCGGGTTTCGCGGCAGACTCGGTTGACGCGACCGTTGCGGGATCGATCCCTGCCCACTCGGCGAGGACCGCCTCGAGGGACTCACCGGTCTTTTTGGCCCGTGCCTCAGCTGAACGCTTTGCGAGTGCTGCAGGCATCCCTTTGGCTTCGGCGACCTTGTCCAACAGCTCATCCATTCCTATCCCGCCGAGCGCCGCAGCGGCTACCGGTGCTGCGGCTGGTGAGGCTGGAGCCACAGGCTCGGATTCCGCTGCCGGTTGGTCGTCTGTCGCCGGTGCTCGGTCGTCGGGTTCCGGTGGTCGGGCTTCGGTCGTTGCTGCGGCCTGTTGCTTCAATTCATCAAGATCAACACCAGCCCATCCCGCGAGGACCTCATCGAGCGGTGTCCCTGAATGCTCGGCCCTGGCCCTTCCCGAACTCAGGATCAGCTTGGGTGGCATCCTCTTGGCATCGGCCGCCAGCTGGATCAAGTAGTCGGTCGTCACTTCACCCGGCACCCCCGATTCATCGGCAGGTTCATCGGCAGGTTCATCGGCGGGCGACGGAGAGGCTTCAGCAGGAGTCGAAGGCTCAGGTTCTGGCGGGACATCTTCGGCAGATACCTCAACGCCAGCCCACTCGGCCAGCACGGCCTCAAGCGTCATGCCCTCCTTCTCGGCCCGAGCCTCGGCAGATCGCTTCACGAGTGATGCCGGCATCCCACGAATCTCGGCGACCTGGTTGAGGAGTTCTTCCATCGCTCTACCTCAGCGTCTCGATGTAGCTGACCAACGCATCCATGTCGGCGTCAGATAGATATGAATACGACGGCATCGTTGACCAATCTCTCGAAATCCGTGGATCGTTCAGATGCGCCTTGAGCCATCCAGAGTTGAAACCTTCCGAGCTTGCAACATGCATGACGTCGGGGCCAACTCTGAGGTGGCCGAGGAGGGCGGGGTTTTCGTGGACATAGTCTCCTGCGATGCTGACCGGTCCGAGCCCCACGTCTGTACCGACCGGTCGAACCGATTGTGTGTGGCATTCGCCGCAACCTTCAGAGATGTAGATGTTTCGACCAGCGAGTTCAGTTGAACCGGCCGGGTATATGCGCGCCTCATCACCGAGGATTGTCGGTTCTGTATTCGCCGGATCGATTGCGGGGAATGCCCCTGTGAGCAAGGCTGCTGCGATCCACACCGACGCGGCTCCCCACGCCAACCGCTTCCAGCTCGGCGCAATGACATCACCCTCAAACTCAAGGTCATAATCGATCGCACCGTCGCCGGTGCCGACCGATGTGGCATTGCCTTTCCCAAGCCGGGAGAAGGCGAACACGATCTGGGCTGCCGCAAACAACAGGAGGGAAACGGCCGTGATCCAAAGGAACGGCTCCATCGAAACTGTCGTGATTTCCCATGCACTCCCGTTGTTGGCGAAGGATCCGCTCGCCGGTCCGGAGGCCCACGAAAATCCAGCAACGACACCCCCAGCGATGGTTCCGAATGCCACGCCCGTGAGTCCAGCCACTGACCAGCTGAAGTGAAGTGGGCTACCGGATCTGCTGCCGCCTCGGATGATCGAGTGGGTGGCGAACAAAGCAAATGAGCCGATACCGAGGACTACAAGGAGGTCCTTTGCTTGGCTGAAGCTCGTCGATTGAACAATTGCACTCGTGGAACGGAATGTGAGGAGCACGTTGACCATGGTCACAGCGCCGAGAGCCACGAACGCGACGGTTGCGTACCGCAACGTCGCGCGGTCGGCAATCCGTGTCACAGATCCATTCAGCATCAAACCCAGATCTGTTGCGATGGCCAGCAGCGGTACGAATGCCGTGATCGCCAATCCAGCACCAAGAGTCTCATACCAATCGGGTGCCGCGGAGAACATGAGGCCCGTTGCACTCATGGAACCCCAAACCAACGCAAGTGACCAGAACCCGATTGCCCCGAGCGGGCGTGGAGCGCTCGGGTCCGTCCCTGTGAGCGACGTCGCCGCAAAGTAGATGAGCCCGACGCTTGTGACGATCACAAACAGACCGGTGATGCTCGCCGATGCAAAAGCCGTTTGGACCGAGCCACCGATTCCGTCCATGGGAGGGACCAGGCTGACCGCACTCGACAAAGCAAGCCACCAAGCGCCAGCGGTCAGATACCAGCCGGTTGCCCCGAGTCTGTTCCTCGCAGCCATCGCTGTTGAAGCAATGGAGATCGCGGCGAGGATGAATCCGACGACCGTGATGGCTCGTGCCCATAATGGGGCTTCGAAGCCAGCGATTCCGGATTGCAGGCCGACGATGATCCCGATCGCGCCACCGAGCGTTCCAACGACGATGAGAAGCAGTGAAGCCGTTGAAAGTGCTGAACGCTTGATGTCGGTCTGGGTCGACCGCGAGATGGCAAACAGCGATGCACCGAGAAGGCCAGCAATGATCCAGCCATTCATCAAGAGGGTGCGGCCCGCCGGTGCGAGTCGTCCCGGCGACGTCGCGGCCGATCCGGAGAAAAGATCGGGAAGCACGCCCTGGAGCGCGGCGATGCCTGCCAGGATGAGTCCGAGGATCAGGAAAGCGGCTGCGACCATCAGGAACCGTTTCGCGGTGACCGAATCGGTCGTCGTCGACTCTCCCGTTGGAGTGTCTATGGTCGGAGTTTCCGCGGTCACGCTGGGGGCTTCCTCCTGCATACGGTGTGTTGCCCTGCCGACTTTCGGCCGTCGCAACTCTAGCCGTGCGACGGAGGTCACATGTATTCCGCCGGCTTGCTGGCCAGCAGGGCATTCGAGGACAGGTAGCCGATGCTGTTCATGATTGGTGAGTGATCGCGGAGCATTACAATGACGCCATCACGAAGGAACACGGTTGAACGAACGCAGACGACTTGTCATCGGATATCTCGCGATCCTCGTCGGGATCGCTACGACGATCCTTGCTTCCGTGGGTGTACACATGTCGGAAGCCCCCGAGTTCGATGAATTCGGCAAGGCCCTTTATTCGTTCATGCCACGGGGTTGGGTGATCGTGACGTTCTTCCAATCCGTCGCGCTCTGCGGTGTCCTTCTGGCGATGGCTGGTGCGACGTTCGGGTTCATCTACAAGCGACCGCTCACCTGGGCGCGAGCGATGCTCGGAGCCGTCCTCTTTTCTGCTTTGATGATGATTCTGTTCGCGGTCATCCCGAACCAATTCCTCACTCTCGCGCAGTCTACACTTGAGTGGACTCCGCAGAAGGTCTTCGTGACCATTCCGCCGATTCTTGTGCTCAACAACACCGTGGAGATTTCGTACGCTGCTCTGAAGGACATGATCTCGGCGGGTTATGTCACAACGATGCTCATCGTCATAGCAATCGTCATGTACCAGATCCAAGAGCGGGCGAAAAGAACAGACGTGCCGAAGCCAGCCCCGGTTTCGGACTACGGACGACCAATGCGATTGGAGCGCTGATGGCCAAAGAAGCCTGGCTCGAAACCCCGCCAATCCGCGATGACTATCAACTTGCCATTGTGGATACGGCATACATGACTGCTGCCGTCAAGCCAAAGCAGTTCATTCACATCAATGAATCAGAGTGCATCCTCTGTGCCGGTTGTGTGGACATCTGCCCGTGGAAATGCATCCACTTCCTCACTCCCGACATCGTGACGGAAACGTTCGGTGTTGAACATCCAAGTGCCAAGGAAGAGAACGGAGCATTGTTCCTGATTGACGACACGGAATGCACACGGTGCAAACTATGCATCGATCGCTGCCCAACGAACGTGATCACGATCGGAAAGTTCGGCGGGTCCGTTGCGGATCAGGTCAGTGAATACGACTCAGCGCCATGGGAATACGACACGGGTGCCAGAGACACCAAGAGCGGTGTCGCGTATGGTGTTCGCTGGTAGGGATTGAGAAGGAGAAAGACGCACGTGGCAGACGGGAACGGGAAAGGCGGAGTACTCACCGCTGTGAAGGGGATGGGTACCCATCTTCGCAATTCCCAGGTGTGGAACTCGATCTTTCGGCCCGGCTCTCCCGCGCGAGCAGACAGCACCGATTCTCCGAGGAACCGCGCCTACGTGGTGATGAACAATGTGCTGTACCACCTTCACCCGGTGAAGGTGAAGCGTCACGGGTTGAAGGTTTCGTATGTGCTGTGTCTCGGCGGATTGAGTTTCTTCCTTTTCATCATCCTCACCGTGACCGGCATCTTCTTGATGTTCTACTACCGACCCACCTCGCCAGCGGCATACTTTGATCTCCAAGCTCTTGCAACCGACGTTGCATTCGGTCAGCTGGTGCGCAACATGCATCGATGGGGTGCTCACCTCATGGTCATCACCGTGTTCCTCCACATGACGCGCGTGTTCTATCACGGTGCATACAAACCGCCCCGCGAGTTCAACTGGGTGGTCGGCATCATCCTCCTGCTGTTGACACTTCTCCTGTCGTTCACCGGCTACCTCCTGCCATGGGATCAGCTTGCATTGTGGGCGGTCACTGTCGGCTCGAACATGGGCGCCTATGCACCGGTTTTCGGTGAGCAAGTGTCCTTCATCCTTGTGGGAGGGGTGCAGATCACTGCCGACACACTGTTGCGTTTTTATGTCCTCCATGTCCTCTTCCTTCCGTTTGTCATCGTCATCTTCATGGCCGTCCACTTCTGGCGGGTCCGTAAAGATGGCGGCATATCAGGACCCCTGTAAGGAGATCGTGTGGCACAGCTACCAGAGAATCTCCTGAGGCGTGCAGCCGAGGCGAGAGCAAAAGCCGAAGGCATCCCAGTCGAGGAGGCGTTGGCTGAGATGAAAGGTGAAGCACCACCGGCTGGCGCCGACGCCGCCGCTCCTTCGGCCGGGGCACCGGCACCCGTTGCCGCCTCTGGCGGGCCGGTTCGGGATCTCGACGCAGAATCGTCGAAGTTCGGTGTGCCACGACCGCTCCTCGACCGTGGCATGCGCGCACGAGCCCGAAAGGACGGAACCGCGGTACCGGCAATGGCGGGCGCGGCTGTAGCCGCTAGCCCTGCCGCCGGCAAAGCCGCTCCTGCTGCCCCTGCTGCGCCAGGTGGTCCACCTCCCGCTGCAGGTCCTCCTCCAGGGGTGCGTACGCAGCGCCTCCTGACCGTCGTCAAAGCAGGAGCCATCCAAGGAACGACGAAAGAGCCCCAGGACAAGGTCAACGTGTGGCCACATCTGCTCGCCATCGAGTTTGTCGCACTCTTGGCAATGCTTGCGCTACTCACATTGATGTCTGCATTCATCGACGCACCACTGCTTGAATTCGCAAACTTCAACCAGCAGCCGAACCCGTCGAAGGCACCGTGGTACTTCCTCGGCCTCCAGGAGTTGCTCGCATACTTCGACCCTCAGGTCGCAGGCGTCCTGCTACCCACGTTCGGCATGATTGCGTTGATGTTCATTCCCTACGTGGACCGGAACCCATCCGTCCGCCCGTCCGATCGCAAGCTCGCGTTCTCGATCTTCACGGTCTTTTTCATGGCTGCCTCGATCCTCACCATTTTCGGATCATTCTTCCGAGGACCGGGGTTCAACTTTGTGTTCCCATGGCGCGATGGCATATTCTTTGACGACTTAAAGACGTTACTCGAATGACCACGACCACCTTCATCCTCATCCTGATTGGCGCTGGCGTTGTTGCCCTGGCCGGCATCATTGTTGTCGCTGCGCGCCGATCCGAATCGGAGGGTGCCGCAACCCCAGCCGAGCTGGATCGGAAGGCGGTCAAGGCTGATCGTGCTCGTCGGGCGAGACTTGCCGAGGCCCAGGCCGAAGGCGGAAACGGTGGTGGCGTTGCGACGATGGTCGCCGCTCCTGCCGAGTTCGACGATGATCCTCCCAAACAGGAGATCTCCTCCGAGGAATACGGCGTCACCCGTCGCAAGTTCTTCAATCGTGCGCTTACCGCTGTGTTCGGTCTCTTCATGTTGCAGTTTACGCTCGCGAGCCTTGCGTTCATGTGGCCAAAGCTCAAAGGTGGCTTCGGAACACCCATCAATGCTGGCAAGGTCTCCGATCTCAAGGCTGAGGTCCTCGTTGCTGGTTCTCTCGTGCCCAAGTTCGTGCCACCAGCCCAGGCGTGGATCGTTCCATTCGAGATGTCGAAACTCAAAGGCTCCTCGTTTGAATCGGTTCCCTTTGTGGTCGCTGGGGGTGAATCGGACGGTGTCGGTCTCATGGCGCTGTGGCAACGCTGCGTCCACCTTGGGTGTCGGGTTCCTTCATGTGAGTCATCCCAGGGTTTCGAATGTCCGTGTCATGGATCCAAATACAACGGTCACGGAGAGTATTCACAGGGACCTGCCCCACGAAATCTCGACCGCTTTGGCGTGTCGGTCAACGACGCTGGCGAACTGATCGTCGAGACCGGCAACATCGTCCAAACCTCTCGGTCCAAGCACTTCACGATCCTGTATCCCCAAGGGCCCTTCTGTGTTTGATGGCGCGGCGGTTCACACACTGAGTTTCGTTTTCGCGACCGAAAGCTCCGAACCGGTCTCAACCGGTGGCGTTGGCATGGGTGCGCTCGTCCTCACATTGGCAGTCATCCTCCTGCTCAGTTGGATGGCTTATCTGTATGTCAACACTCGGAGAAAGCGGGCAGCAGCGAATGAGGCTGCGCCGCCCAACCTCGCTCAACCGATATCGGACGACGAGTTCGAGAACGTGAAGCTGACCCGTGTGCTTCGTGCAGCGCTGTTCGGATCCATCCTCCTTGCGATCGCCATGCCGTGGTATGCCCTCAATGAGCCTGACCGCCAAGCTGAGGCTGCCGAGATGATTGTTGATGCTGACATCGAGGCCGGGGCACATTGGTACAGCATCAACGGGTTCCAGTGTGTCAACTGCCATGGACCGTCTGCCGGGGGTGGTGCAGCACCGTTCACGGAGCCTCGTTCTGGTGTCGCCACCAGCTGGAAGGTTCCATCACTCAACGACATCTTTTTTCGATACACCGATGATGAGGTCAAGCATTGGATCGTCTTTGGACGTGACGGTACACCCATGCCGGCAAACGGTTTGGAGGGTGGCGGTGCCATGACCGTTCAGGAAGTCGATCAGGTCATGGCATACCTCAAGTCGATCCAGATCACTCAACAGGAAGCCTTCGCACAGGCAGAATCCGCCACCAGCCTCGCATTGGCGGCAATAGAGGGTGGTGCGACCGCTACCCGGGATCTGATCGCCGCCCAAGAGGCGAAGATCGCGTTGGTCAAAGATGCTGGACGCCAACTTGACATCATCGGTGGCTTCCCTGATGACATCAAGGATCTGTTCCAAGCTGATGGTTCATGCACTGTCGAATCGGCGGCACTCGTGACGGCTACGTGTGCCAATCCCGCTCCTGACGCGGACAGGGATGGGCTGGCAGATGTCGTTGAGGGACCCCTGACGGCGATGGCAAACGCCACGCTTCAAGCCGTGGTGGGAGCCCCGGCGACTGCTCAGGCGATTTACTCGTTCACGTTTGACCCAACGAATGCCTTCACCAACGAAGATCCTGTTGCGAAGGCGCCTCTGCCCGACCTTGAAGCGGCGAAGGAATTCCTCAATGCCGTCGAAACAGAGGTGCTACTGCTCGGAGTCACGTTCGACCGTGAAGACGCATTTCTTGCCGATCTGGTTTCGGGACTCGACTTCCTGAACGCGGCCGCCGAGACCCAACTGTGGGACGTCGACTATGACGCGAAGGCAGTCGAGATGGACGTCACCTTGGAAGAAGCAAAGCAGGCAGCCGGGTTGTTCAACGCCTACTGTGCCCGCTGCCACACCGGTGGATACTCTGCAGGTGCGGCATTCGAACAGGGAGCCGGGTCGGGAGCGTGGGGTCCTTCCCTTCTCGACAACCGCGCAGTCACCCAGTTTCCCGAGATCCAAGATCACATCAATTTCATCATCGATGGATCTGAGGACGCGAAGAAGTACGGAATCAATGGGCTCGGATCCGGTCGTATGCCTGCGTTCGGTGAAATCCTGTCGGTGACACAGATTGAGCTCATCGCCAAGTACGAAAGGACATTGTGATGCCGAACCCCAAGCGCGACTTCATCGATGTCATTCGCAGGGACGAGTCAGGGCTTTCGAAGCTCGAAATGCTCGGTCTGATTGCCTTCATCCTGTCCCTGCTCGCCATGGTCCCGTTCATCAGAGACTTCACGATCAACCTCGTGGGAACGGTCTTCGATCAATTTGACGAAGAGACGGGGCAGCACAGCGACCTGTCCATTGCAGCACGCGGGATCGTGATCGTGGCTGGCGCCGTCCTCGTTTTCATCGGCTCCGGTTGGCTGATTCTTTGGACCGACGTGGGAAAACGCCTTGCCTTCTTGCTCACCGGAGCCGCCACGTTTGGATGGCTGACCGTCAACGGAATTTTGTTCACCGTGTACGCACCGCGAGGTATCCGACCCGCGAACCTCGAGGGACTCAGTGCCCTCCAGATGCGTCTCCCGGCCATAGCGATGTCCCTTGGTGCTTTCGTTCTCTTCCTGATGTTCTCCGTAGCCCTCACCCGCTACGAGGCAGATGTGGAGGAATGAATCGCCAAAGGCGATTCACTCCGGCTTTCAGCTGAATCGTCCGTGAGCCGATGGCTCACGGACGATTCAAGTGATACGCCAAGATTCCGAGTTCGGTTGACAGGTCGACCCTCCGCACGGAGACGTCCTCGTGGGTCTTCAGTGTTGTTGGTGCCAGGTTGAGGATGGATCTGACGCCAGCCTCGATGAGTCGGTCCGCGGCGCTCTGGGCAGCGGAAGGGGGAGTGGCGATGATTCCGATCTTGATCGCCTTGGCCTTGACGATCTGGGGGAGACGGTGCAGAGACTCGACGATGAGTCCATCCACCCGCGTGCCGATCTTGTCCTCGTCCACATCCACGATCGCTTCAATTTCGAAACCCCAGTTCTCGAAGCCACCATAATTCGCGAGCGCAGTTCCGAGATTCCCGGCACCAATGATCACAACGGGATGGTCGTTGAGCATTCCGAGTGCCTTGCGGATTTGGGCACGCAGCTCGCCGATGTCATAGCCGACTCCCCGGGTGCCATGACTCCCGAGGTAGGACAGGTCTTTGCGAACCTGTGCCGCGTTGACACCAGCGACTTCAGCCAACTCCTCGGAGGAGCACCCTGACGCGGTCTCAGCCATGTCGGACAAACAGCGGAGGTATCGCGGCAGCCTCGCAACGGTCGCTGATGGGATTCGTGTCGTCATCTGTTTGAGGTTAGGACGGCTTGTTGCTGACGCTGAATCCAGTTCCGATGATTTCTGGTCGAGCCGGAGCACCAGTATCCTCACACTTCATGGAGTTCGCCGATTACCTACCCATCGCACTGATGTCAATCCTCGGTATTGGTTTTGCCGGAGTGTCGATATTTCTGTCGAAGAAACTGGCCCCTCACAACCCGACTCCAGAGAAGCTTGCTCCGTACGAATGTGGGATCGTTCCGCTACAGGATCCTGTCATCCGTTTCCCGGTCAAGTTCTATCTCGTGGCCATGCTGTTTGTGATCTTCGATGTGGAGATCGTCTTCCTGTTCCTGTGGGCGGTCCGGATGGATCAGTTCGGATGGGTCGGCATTGGGGCTGTCGTCCTGTTCATGTTGATGCTCATCGAAACGCTTGGGTACGTCTGGAAACGTGGTGCACTCGACTGGAACGTTGCCAGACGCGCAAGAAACCGTCGTGTCGTAGCACCTGTCGCCACGCTCGATGAGGCTGCGTGATGGCCTCTCAATCAACCGCACCGGGAATTCTCATGACCACCCTTGAGAAGGGTGTCAACTGGGCACGGACCCAGTCCATGTGGCCCGCGTCGTTCGGACTTGCGTGTTGCGCAATCGAGATGATGGGGACCGGTGCGGCCCACAACGACCTGGCACGATTCGGAATGGAGATCTTCCGGGCCTCACCCCGCCAAGCAGATCTCATGATCGTGGCAGGCCGTGTATCGCAGAAGATGGCTCCCGTTCTCCGACAGGTGTATGACCAGATGGTTGAACCGAAGTGGGTCCTCTCCATGGGTGCGTGCGCCTCGACGGGAGGCATGTTCAACAACTATGCGCTCGTACAGGGGGTCGATCAGGTCGTGCCTGTGGACATGTACGTCCCCGGATGCCCGCCGGGCCCCCAGTCCCTCATGCACGGGATCCTGACCCTCCAGCAAATGATCATGGACGGCAAGATTCAGAATTCCACAGGGGTGCTGTGAAATGACCGATGCCACATCGACGCCCGCTGATGCCGCGGGAAACCAAGACGCTGGCACCGAGCAAGAACCGATGTCACCAACCATTGAGAATGCTCTGATCGCAACTGCGTTTGCCGAGGTGGTTGGTGTTGACGACGTAACCGAACACAAGTACGCCTCATCCGACACCACATACCATTTTGCCCACGTCGACCCAAGGTCGTGGCTTGACGCCATCGCGGGCGCCAAGGATGCCGGGTTCGACTTCTTCATTGACCTGTATGCGGTGGATCACTTTTCCCAGGCTCCCCGTTTCGAGGTTGGGATCAATCTTGTGTCAATGGAGATGAACCAGCGACTCATCATTTCGACAAGAGTCCCCTATGACGAGCCAACGCTCCCATCAGCGACCGGTCTGTTCGTTGGTGCCAACTTCTATGAGCGTGAGGCGTATGACCTTTTTGGGATCGGATTCGTCGGACACCCTGACCTCACACGCATTCTCCTCCCAGACGATTGGGAGGGACATCCGCTTCTCAAGGACTATGGAGCAACACCGATCCCTGTCGAGTTCAAGGCCGGGAGCGCTGATCTATGAGCGACACCACCAACATCCCGGACAATGAGATGATCGACGCAGCCGCGGTCGCAACCGATGACAGTGCCGGGACGCACGATCGGGAGTCGGGTGAAACCCGACGTCGTGACATCCATACGATCTGGGTCAGTGGGACGGAGGAGCGTTACCCCTTCGCCGCTGAAACCGGTGAGGGCGCCCAAGAAATGCTGCCAGCGGACGTCGACCCCACCGCCCGTCTCCAGGGTGGAATCGTGGTCGACGACGACTATGTGTCCCAAGGCGAGGATGACCCAAGCGAACGCCAGATCATCAACATGGGTCCCCAGCATCCCTCGACGCACGGCGTGCTCCGGCTTCAACTGGAGCTCGAGGGCGAAACCATCAAGCGCGTGAAACCGATCATTGGGTACCTCCATACCGGTATGGAAAAGACCGCCGAGACACTCAACTATGCCCAAGGCTCAACGAATGTCACCCGAATGGACTATCTCGCCCCGTTCAACAATGAGCTCACGTTCTCTCTGACGGTCGAGCAGCTCCTCGGTATCGACGTCCCCGAACGTGCCCAAGCCATCCGCGTTCTCATGACCGAGCTGGACCGGGTGGCGAGCCACCTCATTTGGGCCGCCACCCAGGGCATGGACATCGGGGCGGTCTCGATGATGATCTACGGCTGGCGCGAGCGTGAGATCTGTCTCGATTTCTTTGAGACGGTGACTGGGCTTCGGATGAATCACAATTACATCCGTCCCGGGGGTGTCGCAGCCGATCTTCCTGATGGCTGGGAGGACGGCGTGACCAACCTCATCGCAAAGGTTTCCGTCGGCGTGGACGAATATGAGGAACTGCTCAACGACACTTCGATCTTCCTCGACCGCACCTTGGGTGTCGGTGTGATCACCCCTGAAGAATGCAAGCAGTACGGCATCACGGGACCCATTGCACGCGCATCGGGTGTCAACTGGGATCTCCGCAAGTCGGCCCCTTACAGCGGTATCGACAAGTATGAGTTCCACGTACCGCTCGGCCGCTACGGAGATGTACACGACCGTTGGCTCGTTCGTATGGCCGAGATCCGCGAGTCGCTCAAGATCGTCAAACAGGTGATGGACACGATTCCCGAGGGCGACTACCGCCATGAGGATCGCAAGATCACACCACCACCGCGCAAACGCATCGATGAGTCAATGGAGGCGCTCATTCATCACTTCAAGCTCTTCACCGAGGGGATACTTGTTCCACCGGGCACCGCATATCAATCCGTTGAGGGTCCCCGCGGTGAGCTTGGATGTCTGATGGTCTCCAAAGGCGGTGCACGGCCATGGAGGATGCACTGGCGGGCCCCGTCGTTTGCAGCCGTGCAGGCCCTGCCCGTCATGCTGACAGACTCTCTTGTGGCAGACGTCATCGCCTCACTGGCCTCAAGCGATCCGGTACTGGGAGATGTGGATCGATGACCAGTCCCATTGCAAACTGGTCGCCGGAGAATCAAGAGCGAGCCAACAAGATCCTCGCCACCTATCCCGAGAAGCGTTCAGCAATCATGCCGCTGCTGTACCTTGCCAGCCTTGAGCACAACCATGCATCCAATGAGGCGATGTGTCAGGTGGCCGAACTCATCGGCATCACACCCTCACAGGTGCGGTCAGTGTCGACGTTCTACACGATGTTCAAACAAGAACCGGTCGGCAAATATCTTGTGTCGGTATGCACATCGATCTCCTGCCACCTCCTCGGTGGGAACGAGGTGTTTGATTCCGTTTCCGATGCTGCCGGTGTCGGGCACAACCAAACCACCGAAGATGGACAGATATCCGTTGAACACGTCGAGTGCATCGGTGCATGTGGTGGGGCGCCAGCCGTGCAGGTCAACTACGAACTGATCGAAGGCGTCACTCCTGACAAGGCACGGGCTCTCGTTGAATGGCTCACCCAGACAACGCCAGCGGTTGTCCTCGCCGATGAGATGCAACAGCTCTTCGGAGGTCAACGATCCTTTGACTGGGGGCCCGCAGAACATGCCGGGGCCATTGCGCCCGTCCCTGCATTCGGTCCCTACGGATCGGCTGGGGGCGACCAATGACGACCCAGATCCTCACCGCACGGATGGAAGCTCACCCTTCCGACAGCCACACCATCGAGCGCTATCTCGATACGGGGGGATACGCGACGCTCAAGAAAACCGTGGCCTCGTCGAAGCGAGAAGACATCGTTGAGCAGGTCAAGGCATCGAACATCCGTGGCCGTGGCGGCGCTGGTTTTCCCATGGGTATGAAATGGGGCTTCTTGGCTGCCAGCGACCCGAAATATCTCGTTGTCAATGCTGACGAATCAGAGCCGGGAACCTTCAAGGACCGTCAGCTTCTGGAACGCGATCCACACCAGCTCATCGAGGGAATAGCGATTGCCAGCTTCGCACTCGGCGTCAACCGAGCATTTGTTTATATCCGTGGTGAGTATTCGAAACCAGCAAGGCGACTCCAGCGTGCCGTCGAGGAAGCCCATGAAGCGGGCTACCTGGGAGAGAACATTGCCGGGTCCGGATTCTCGCTCGATGTTACGGTTCACCTCGGCGCCGGCGCCTACATCTGTGGTGAAGAGACGGCCCTCCTCAACAGTATCGAGGGACGCCGAGGAGAACCGCGGCTCAAGCCACCCTTCCCAGCCGTTGAGGGTTTGTACGCGAGGCCGACGATCGTCAACAACGTCGAGTCGTTGAGCAATGTCCCATGGATCGTGGCCAACGGTGGCGAGGCATACGCAGCAATCGGACCGGAACGATCCGCAGGGACACGCATGTTCTCGCTGTCGGGCCATGTCAAGAAGCCGGGAAACTACGAGATCGTGATGGGTATGTCATGGCGCGATCTGATATACGGAATCGGTGGGGGCATCAGGGATGACAATGAACTCAAGACCTGGATTCCCGGTGGTGCATCCTCCCCATGGCTGATCCCTGAACATCTCGACACGGCCATCACGATCGATGGCGTTGTCGAGTTTGGGACCATGCTTGGTTCGGGCGCCGTTGTGGTGATGGACGAAACGACCGATGTCGTTGCAGCAGCTCACAGCATCGTTCGCTTCTTCGCTCACGAATCGTGCGGACAATGCACCCCGTGTCGTGAGGGCACCAAATGGCTTCAGGACATCCTCGAACGGATCATGGCCGGGAACGGGCGACCCGAGGACGTCGACCTCCTCCTCGACGTGTCGGACAACATCTCTCCAGGACTCGTGTGGCCGCCCGCAATGACGACCATCTGTCCCCTCGGTCCCTCGGCGACTGCACCGATCATCTCAATCACGAAGTATTTCCTCGATGAGGTCAATGCCGCCATCGAAGGAAGGCAGGCAGCCGTTGTCTGATACAAAGAACGCCCCAGAGATGGTCAACATCACGATCAACGGGATCCAGCACGAAGCCGTAGCGGGGGAGCGTGTCATCATTGCTGCCGAAAAGGCGGGCGAGTACATCCCTCGGTTTTGCCACCATCCCAAGCTTGACCCGGTCGGCAAGTGTCGCCAATGTCTTGTTGAGGTCGAAGGACCCCGCGGCAAACAGCTGCTGCCGAGTTGTGCCATCTACGTGACCGATGGCATGGTGATCGACACCCAGTCCGATGTGGTCAAGAAGGCACAAAAGGGTGTGCTTGAGTATTTGTTGATCAATCATCCCCTTGACTGCCCTGTCTGTGACAAGGCAGGCGAATGTCCGCTTCAGGACCAGACGATGACCCACGGGCCTGGTGAAAGTCGGTTCGTGGAGGCAAAACGAAAGTTCAAGAAGCCGATCCCTGTCTCCGACCTGGTCCTCCTCGACCGGGAACGCTGCATCCTTTGTGACCGATGCGTGCGGGTGGCCGACCAGATCGCCGGTGATCCGCTGATCACGTTCAACGAGCGCGGGAATCAGACACAGATCCTGACCTTTCCCAACGAGCCATTTGCTTCGTACTTTTCGGGAAACACCGTCCAGGTCTGCCCGGTTGGGGCCCTGACCTCGACCGACTACCGCTTCCGTGCCCGCCCATGGGACCTTGAGATCACCCCCACGGTCTCGCTTCGTGACACCGTTCACTCCAACGCCGAAATCAACACCAGCCGAGGCAGAGTGATCCGGGTCTACGGGGCAACCAACGACCACGTCAATGACGGCTGGCTGTCGGACAAGGATCGTTTCTCGTTCGGGGCGATCAACTCGGACGAGAGGGTGACGACACCGCTGCGCAAGACAGGAACCGGTTTCGAGGAAATCACCTGGGCAGATGCAATCGATACGGTTTCGGCCAGACTCGGTGCGATGATCGGCACCGAGGTGGGGTCCATCGGAGGAGCCAACAACACCAACGAAGAGGCCTACGCCCTTTCGAAGTTCATGCGAACCGTCATTGGATCCCCCCACGTTGATGCCCAGCTCGGTGACGGGTTTGAACCCCAGCTTGCCGCCGCCGTGATTCCAAGGGCAAAGATCGACGATATCGATGCTGCAACAACGATCCTTGTGTGGGGACCCGACCTGAAGGAACGACTCCCCGTCCTGTACCTCAGGGTTCGAAAGGCCGTGCGTAACGGCGCCAACCTCGTTGTCGTTGCTCCCACCCGTACCGGACTCGATGCGATCGCAACTCATGTCATTCGGTATCGGGCCGGGTCTGGTCAGGACGTGATTCGCAAGCTCGCCAACGCCGACAAGAGCATGACGGCGATTCTTGAAACCCTCGCCGAAGGGCCGGTTGTCACCCTCTTCGGACGAACGTCGATCGCAGAGGATCCCCGTCTTGCCGAATCGGTTGCTGCATACGGACGAACTCTTGACGGCGCCAAGCTGATGCCGCTCCTTCAGCGGGCGAATGTTTTCGGTGCACTCGACATGGGGCTGGCACCGAACCTTCTCCCTGGCCGAATTTCGACGACCGACACCGATGCCAGTTCCCACATTGAGGAAACCTGGGGGCCATTGCCCGATGCTTTGGGGCGCGACACCGCCGCAATGCTGTCTGGTGCCGTTTCCGGTGACATCAGGGCACTCATTCTGGTCGGTGCCGACCCAGTACGCGATTTTCCGGATCCCCAAGCAGCAGAAAAGGCACTCGAAGAAGCAGAGTTTGTGGTTGCGATCGACGCATTCGTCACCGATTCGAGTCGCCATGCCGACATCATCCTGCCTGCTGCGCTGTGGAGTGAGGTCGAAGGGACCGTGACGAATCTCGAAGGGAGGGTTCAGGTCGTCGGTGCGGCACTTCCCCCGAAGGGACAGGCTCGGTCGGTGATTGGGATGCTCAACGACATCGCCACTTCCATGGGTGCAGAGCTGACGTCGTTCGACGTGTCAGTGGTATCGAAAGAGATCGCAACGGTTGCTCCCGCGTACCAGGGGATCACTCGAGACGGGATTGTCTTCACATCGTCAGGTGCCGGTATCGTCGTTCCGTCCCAGGAGGCGGAGATCATCGTCGAGATGGCACCACGATACGCAAGCATGGCACCGGACGCGGTTCCCACGGAGGCCTCGGGATCGGCCGTCATCGTGCCGGCACAAGGCACTCAGCCCCTCGGATACATTCCAACCGATCAGGCGGTTCCGATGGTCACCGACCGCTACACGTTGCACTATGCACCTGCCATGTACGACGACGGCGTCATCACCCGGCATGCCCCGTCGATCGCAGATCTGGTCAGAGACCCAACGGTGGGCCTCAACCCAAGGGATGCCTCGATTCTCGCAGTTGCGAACGGCTCGATCGTTGTCGTGGACGGCAGTGTTGAACTGCCGGTCCGTATCGACGAAGCCGTCCCGGAAGGTTCCGTTGTGTTGCCGTTCAACCATGCTGCCACCAAGGGACTTCAGGCAGTTCCTGCCGTAACCGTCGAGCCGATCCGGGATGAATCATGACGGTGTTCATCGAAGCCGCCATCAAGGTTGCCGTAGCGTTCGTGTTCATCATGTTGACAACCCTCGTCCTCGTCTGGGCAGAGCGGAAGTGGGTATCGGATCTCCAGAACCGCATCGGACCCGATCGTGCCGGTCCTTTTGGAATTCTTCAGACCCTCGCCGATGGCTTGAAGGCGTTCTTCAAGGAATCCATCAGGCCGACACAATCCATATATTTGTTGTACCTCGTTGCCCCGATCGCCGCCCTCATACCGGCACTTTTGATCTTCCTCGTCATCCCGATCGGTGCGCCAATCGAGATCGGGGGAACAACGTACACACTTCAGGTGATGGACCTCAACATTGGACTGCTTTATGTGCTCGCTGTGTCGTCCCTTGCCGTGTACGCCATCACGCTTGCCGGATGGTCGTCCGGATCGAAGTACCCGCTTCTTGGCGCGGTCCGTGCTTCTGCCCAGATGATCTCATATGAGGCTGCAATGGGACTCGCCCTCGTTCCCGTGGTTCTGTTGACGAGTACGACATCGATTGCAGGGATTGTCGATGCCCAGCAAGGAACCTTCGGATCGTTCATCCCGGCATGGAACATCGTCCTGATCCCGTCATTCATCATCTTCCTCATTGCAGGCTTCGCCGAGACCAACCGGCCTCCGTTCGACCTTGTCGAGGCGGAGTCCGAGATCGTCGGCTACCACACCGAGTATTCGGGCTTCGCTTTCGCATTGTTCTTCCTCGCGGAGTACATCAACGTCTTCAACATGTCAGCCCTCACCGTCACACTCTTTCTCGGAGGCTGGGCTGGTCCTGTTCCATCATTTCTCCCGACCTGGATCCAGTGGCTCGTTCCCGTCTTTTGGTTCCTGCTCAAGACCTGGGCCTTTGTGTTCCTGTTCGTATGGGTCAGGGCAACGCTTCCACGCATGCGATACGACAAGCTGATGACATTCGGATGGAAGCGGCTCATCCCCGTGTCACTGGCGTGGATCATCCTCTGCGCGGTGGCAATCGGCTTCCGAGAATTTGGAGCGCCGTGGTCATGAGGAGGCAGAAATGAGTTGGCTCAGTGATCTTCTCGGTCCATTGAAGGGGTTCCTCGTTCCGTTGCGTCAGATCCGCAAGGGGCCTGTGACCAGGAAATATCCACAGGTGAAACGAGTCAAGCCCCAACGGTTCCACGGTCGCCACACCCTCAATCGGTACCCGAACGGGATGGAGAAATGCATCGGCTGTGAGCTCTGTGCAGGCGTGTGCCCGGCGAATTGCATCTATGTGCGTGGCAAGGACAACCCACCTGACAATCCCGTGAGCCCGGGTGAACGGTGGGGATTCGTCTACGAAATCAACATGTTGCGTTGCATCTTCTGCGCGATGTGTGTTGAGGCATGTCCCACCCAGGCGATCACGATGACGCACCTGTTCGAGATGTCCGTCACCAACCGCGACGATGCCATCTACACGAGGACAGAGCTGCTCGTGGATCGTGACGGGACACCGAACTATCCCCCGCACGAAGACAGTCCTCTGACCAACCTTGAGGAACTGAGAAAGGGCGACGGATGGATGCGTGCGACGTCGCCATCGGGACGCAGGGAGTATGAGGGGATCGTCGCGTGGACCCCTTCCGCCCGAACGGGTGAGCTGCCAGCCGAGCGTGGCCAATCGTCTGGAACGCCGCAGGTCTCGGAGGATGCGGATGGCTGAGGTCATCGTGTTCATCATCTTCGCCATGGTCGCTCTCATCGGTGGGATCACCATCTTGGTCGCACCGGATCCTGTGTACTCAGCGATCGGATTGCTTGCAGCGATGTTTTCTCTTGCTGTCATGTACGTGCTCCTTGATGCCCACCTCGTTGCTGTTATCCAGGTGATCATCTATGCCGGTGCCGTGATGACGCTGTTCCTGTTCGTGATCATGCTCATCGGCGTGGACACGACGGACAAATACGGCATCGTCGCACCGGCACAGCGGATCATGACCACCGTGGTGGCCCTTGGGCTCTTCGTGGCCATTCTTCTCGCGGGTCGAAGCGCCTGGATCACCGGAACAAATCTGTTCGGAACACCCGACCTCAATGGAACCATCGAGAACGTGGCTGACGAACTCTTCGGCACCTGGACGATCGTGTTCCTTTCGACCGTGCTGCTTCTGACCATTGCCGCACTCGGAACGATCGCCCTTGCCTATTTCGGGAACGAAGTCGAAGACGAGGAGGCGACCCTGTAATGGACGGTCTCGAAGTCACGGCATCGTGGTATCTCATCCTTGCCGCAGCGCTGTTCGCCATCGGTGTCGCTGGCGTGGTGGTTCGCCGCAACGCCCTTGTGATGTTCATGTCGATCGAGTTGATGCTCAACAGCGTCAACCTCACGTTCGTGGCCGTCAGCAAAGATCTCGGGTTGATAGAAGGTCAGGTTGCTTCGCTGTTCGTGATGGTCGTTGCCGCAGCTGAAGTAACGGTCGGCCTCGCGATCATTGTTGCAGTCTTCAGGAAGCGCTCAAGCGCCAATGTGGACGAACTCGCAGAGTTGAAGGGCTGACCATGACTGATCTCTTGTGGCTCGTCATCGCCATCCCACTCGCCATGGCCACGATCAACATCCTCATTGGTCGCAGATTGGGTGAACCCCTTTCGGGCATCCTTGCCACCGTGGCTGTCGGGGTGTCGTTCGTTCTTGCCGCCATCCCGGCAGTTGACTTCATTGCAGGAACCGGCGAACCCGTCACGATCAGGCTGTTCACCTGGATACCGACGATGGGCGTCGAGGCCGAACTGCTATGGGATCCGCTTTCGATGCTGCTGACCTTGATCGTCACGGGAGTTGGTGCCCTGATCCACCTGTACTCGATTGGGTACATGCACGGAGACGAACGATTCCCACGGTTCTTCTCCTTCCTCAATCTGTTCATTGGCTCGATGCTGATCCTCGTGCTCGCAGCCAACTACGCCATCATGTTCATCGGGTGGGAGCTCGTGGGTCTGTGCTCATATCTCCTCATCTCATTCTGGTTCACCAAGCCAACAGCAGCGGCCGCCGGAAAGAAGGCATTCATCGTCAATCGAATCGGCGACTGGGGCTTCCTGATCGCTTTGATGCTGCTCTTTGCTTCCTTCGGTACCTTCGATTTCGGGGTGATCTTTGCCACGGCACCCGCCGTGCTCTCCGTCGGGATGGCGACAGCGATCACCTTGATGCTGTTTGCGGCAGCCACCGGTAAGTCAGCCCAGATCCCACTCTATGTGTGGCTGCCCGACGCCATGGAAGGCCCCACACCGGTTTCTGCCCTCATCCACGCCGCAACAATGGTGGCTGCCGGTGTGTTCATGATGGCGCGCTCGGCTGTCCTCTTCGAACTCGCTCCGGCCACGGGGGTGGTCGTGGCAATCGTCGGCGTGGCGACGGCGCTGCTCGCCGCGGTCATAGCGATGGCGCAGAAGGACATCAAGAAGGTGCTTGCGTACTCAACGATCAGCCAGCTCGGCTACATGGTGTTGGCCATCGGTGTCGGTGCCTACAGCGCCGGGATCTTCCACATGACAACGCATGCGTTCTTCAAGGCGTTGCTCTTCCTTGGTGCCGGATCGGTCATCCACGCAATGGCCGGTGAGCAGGACATGCCCAAGATGGGCGGGCTCCGCAAGCTCTTGCCGATCACGTTCCTCACCATGGCTGCCGCCTGGCTCGCGATTTCGGGGATCTTCCCGTTCTCGGGCTTCTGGTCAAAGGATGAGATCCTTGCAGCGACCTTCAACGAGGGCGGTGTGTTCTACGTACTTTGGTTGGTCGGCGTCGTCGTTGCGTTGCTGACCGCCTTCTACATGACGCGTCTCATGGTCATGACGTTCTTTGGTTCCGGGCGTTGGGATGAAGGGGTTGAGCCCCACGAATCTCCCGCATCCATGACGATTCCGCTCATCGTTCTCGGATTGTTCACCGTAGGCATCGGATTCATCAACACGCCATTCCGGCTGGGATTCGAGCACTTTCTCGATCCTGCGTTCCAGGGCGTTGCCCATCCGGAAGAGATGTCAGCAGCACTCATCTGGACTCTGGCTGCTCTGACCACGGTCGTTACCCTTGGTGGGATCGCATGGGCCTGGGCCCGCTATCGCCGGTCCGAACTCCCAGCCGAGAGCGGTGTGTGGTGGAGGCGTGCGCTCGGTGGATTCTTTGTCGATGATTTCTACGGCGACGTCATTGTTGCACCCAGTAGGGCAGCGGCTGATCTCGCGGTCACGACGGATGAAAAGGCGCTCGACGGTGTGGCCTACGGTTTGGGATCCGGTGTCAAGTCACTTGGAACGACACTTCGACCAGTCCAGAGCGGCAAGGTGCGTTCCTATGCCGGCGTATTGGCGATCGCAGGCATCGTGTTGATCGTTGCAATGGTGATCATCGGGGGTGGGTTCTGATGCCGCTGCTCAGCTGGCTGATCGTCCTGCCGCTGCTGGGTGCCATCGTGGTTGCATTGCTGCCAGCAAGACGACCTGAAGTGGTCTTCCCTGTGGCCTTGGGGGTTTCGACTGCACCGCTGGGTCTCGCCTGCTACATCCTCTGGGTTTTCGATGCTGGAAGCCCTGGAGTGCAGTTTGGCGAATTCCATTCGATCTCTGACACGTTCGGTCTGTCGTGGACCCTGGGAATCGACGGCATATCACTGTTCATGGTTCTCCTCACGGTGATTCTGTTCACGTTGTCGATTGCCGCTTCACGGTCGATCACACACAAGACCAAAACCTACATGGCGCTCCTCCTCGTGCTTGAGGCTGCCTGCATTGGTGTCTTTCTTGCGCTCGACCTCCTCGTGTTCTTTGCATTCTTCGAGTTCGTTCTGATCCCCATGTATCTCCTCATCTTGATCTGGGGATCAGGGGATAGCTCGCGCGCGGCGTTGAAGTTTGTGCTGTTCACGGCGTTCGGTTCAGCGTTCCTTCTCGCAGGAATCATCGTACTTTCCATCTTGGCTGGAGATACGGTGGGTACGGCCTCGTCCTTCAGCTTCTTCGCAGCGCTGGCGACCGATTTGTCCGACACTGCACAATTCTGGCTGTTCCTGGCATTCGGCATCGGATTTGCAATAAAGGTCCCGATGTTCCCATTCCACACCTGGTTGCCCGATGCCCACACCCAGGCACCGACTGCGGGATCCGTTGTCCTGGCTGGCGTCCTCCTCAAGCTCGGTGCATACGGATTCATTCGTTTCAACCTGACGCTGTTTCCTGACGCCACCGTGCAGCTCGGTCTGATCCTTGCTGTGCTTGGTGTCATTGGAATCATCTACGGCGCGGCTGCCGCAACCGTTCAACCCGACTTCAAGCGAGTGATCGCCTATTCCTCGGTGAGCCACATGGGCTTCATCCTGCTCGGTACCTTTGCCTTGACAAGCCAAGCCCTTGGGGGCTCCATTTTCGTGATGATCAGCCATGGGCTGACCACTGGTGCCTTGTTCCTGCTCATCGGCATGATCTACGATCGGACGCATACCCGTGTGATCGCTGATTACGGCGGCCTCGCAAAGACCATGCCCATCTACGGAGGCATCTTCCTTTTCGCGGTCTTCGCGTCGGCCGGTCTACCAAGCTTGTCCGGTTTCATCGGTGAGTTTCTGGTACTCATCGGTTCATACCTGACTCTGCCGGTCTTGGCCATCAGCGCCGGATTTGGAGTGATCCTCGCAGCCGTATATCTCCTTTGGATGTATGAGCGGATATTCCATGGTCCGGTGGTGAATCCGAAGATCGAAGCCCTCAAGGATCTCAACTTCCGTGAGATCGCAATCATGGTTCCCCTTGTCGTGCTGATCATCGGCCTGGGCGTGTATCCCAAGCCGGTCTTGGACCGGGTACAGCCGAGCGTCGAGATCATCCTCGATCGGATTGAGGGGATTACCGGACATGAAGCACCCGAGTTCGGGCGTGACGGCGATCTGTCCGTGCAGGTCTCGGCGGACAGTGTGAACGGGACGAATCACGGGGACGGTGACGGCTGATGGGAAACGCATCATTTATCGCTGTCGCCTTCGAAGTGGTTCTCCTTACCGGGGCCTTGGTCACCATTCTGGTCGGTGTGGTTGCAGGACGAAACCGTTCTGTGTGGGGACCGCTCGTGGGTATGTTCTTTTTGCTGTCTGCAGTAGCGGGACTCTGGCAATGGCTTGAGGTTCAGGCCGATGGTGGCGGTCTCTACTTCTCCACTCAGAACCTTCCGATCATGCGGTCGCCAATGGTTGTCATGGATGGTTTCTCCTCGTTTGCCGCGGTCATTCTCGGATTGGTCGGGTTCGTGGCATTCCTCGGATCATGGGATCTGCAAGTGCGTCTCGGCAAGCGAGCGGTCGAGTTCAGTTCGCTGATGCTGCTCGGTGTTGCGGGACTTCACATGATGGCCGCGACCCCCAACCTGGTCGTCGTCTTCATCGGGCTTGAAACCGCATCGATCGCGTTCTACGTCCTTGCTGGCTTCACCCGCACGGTGCACGGTTCCGACGAAGCCGCCCTCAAGTATTTCCTCCTCGGGTCACTCGCATCAGCCATGTTCTTGTACGGCGTTGCCCTCACGTTCGCAGCCACAGGTTCGCTGTCGTTGTACGGTGAGAACTCGATTCTCAACTTCCTGTCGTCACACATCGTGTCGCAGCCGGGCATTCTGCTCGCCGGTATGAGCCTGATGCTGGTCGGTTTGATGTTCAAGATCTCGGCGGCACCGTTCCACCAGTGGGCACCCGACGTGTATCAGGGAGCCCCGAATGCCGCCCTCGGACTTCTGGTCGCTGGCGTCAAGATTGCGGGTTTTGCAGCCATTGCCCGCATCTTTGTCGAGGGGATGGCGAGCCAAATCGACACATGGGCACCGATCGTGGCGGTAATTGCAACGATTTCCATGATCGTCGGAGTCGTGATGGCGCTCGTCCAGGACGATATCAAGCGACTGCTCGCGTACTCGGGAGTCTCACATGCCGGATACATACTTACGGCAATCGTCGCGGGATCGGGTGGATATTCAGCCATGTGGTTCTATCTCGCAACCTACGCATTCATGGTGGTTGGTGCCTTCACGGTGGTGTCGATGGTCAGTGGACCAGGTTCTTCAGCGACGTCCATTGACAGCCTGAAGGGCCTTGGCAAACGAAATCCAGAAGCGGCGTGGCTGATGGCCGTGCTGATGCTCGGTATGGCAGGCATCCCCTTCTTTACCGGGTTTGTCGGCAAGGTTCTTGCGTTCACCTCCGCGGCAAATGCCGACTACGTGTGGCTCGTTGTGATCGGCGTGGTGACCACCGTGATCGGGCTTGCGTACTACCTGCGCGTGATATTGACCATGTTCAGTTCCGATGAGGGAGTGGAGCTCGCAACCCTCGACGTGTCGATGTCGGCGAGATTCGCAGTCATCATCGGTGCAACCGTCACGGTGGTGTTCGGTGTTGTACCGTGGCCGCTCCTTGATGTCGTCAGAAACGCACTCCCGTTGTAGTCGTCCAAGGCGTAGCGTCCCGTTTTTCGGGTTGGCTTTCGTCGGACTTCTTGCCGTGCTGGGGTCACTTGTCGGGTCGCTCGTTACAACAAACATCTTTGTCGTGTCGGAGAATGATCCAATCTCTGAGGATGTGTACGTCACATCGACGCGTGGTGTTGTCGATGGCGTCATCGATGGTGATCTGACAATCTTTACCGGGAATCTCGTGATCAACGGCGAGGTGACGGGCACCGTCCAGGTGTTCTCATCTGGATCGGTGACGATCAACGAAGGTGCCAAGATCGGTGGTTCCCTTCGCGGCGCCGCACTCAATGTCACGGTCGGCGGTGAAATCGGAGCCGATGTGTTCGCGTCTGCTGCATCGGTGGTTGTCGAAGAAACGGGGACGGTGGCTCGTGATGTCATGGCATTCGGTGGCGTGGTGCGGGTTGAAGGGGACGTCGGACGCGACGTGCGGGGACGGATGATCAGGACCGTCATCGACGGAAGCGTTGGTGGAGACATTGACGTCGCCACGCAGCGCTTTGAGGCCGGTTCGAGTGCCATGGTGGACGGCGATGTCCTGTATCGGTCTCCAACCGGGGCGTCGATCGACGACGGCGCCGAGATTCTGGGAACCATCACCAGGCTTCCCTCTCAGAGCAATTTCGTTTACGGGGTCATTCTCACGATTGCCAACCTGGTTGGCTTCCTTGGATTCCTGTTGTCGGGTCTTGTCGTGCTGTTCGTGTTGCGTGGATCTTCAAGTCGAGCCACCGGCGCCGTGGTGACAAAGCCAATCCGGAGCTTCCTCTACGGACTGGTGGCGGTGGTGGTGGCTCCGATCGCTGTCGTCGTCCTCGCTGCGACGCTCGTGGGACTTCCTCTTGCGATCATGCTTGCCATGGCAATGGTTGCGTCGCTCATCGTTGGACCCGTGCCTGCGGTCGCGGCTCTCGGAAACCGCTTGCTGTGGAAGAAGGGCGGAATTCTTGCGGCGTTTGCGGTCGGTGCAGTTCTGTGGCGTGCCACAATCTGGCTGATCCCTGTGGTCGGCGGGGTCCTCTACGTCATCGCTCTCGTATGGGGCATCGGCGCCTGGATCATCGGTTTCGTTGAGACCCGCCGTGGTGATGAGATTCCGCTTTCTCTGCTTCCAGAGCGGCTCGTAGCTGAAGACCGGGTACCAGACGACTGGGTGCCGCCGTTGAGCCCGTCATCGGGCCTTCGGGTAGACAACCGCGTCGAGAACCTCAAGGTCGACGGTGTCCCCAACGTGGATGGCGTGGAGTGACGACACGAGGGCCTCAACTCTGTCGGCGCTCTCGGCAAGTTCGATCTCAACCCTTTGGTCGTGCCCATAGAACTCAGTGTCGACCACACGGTGTGTGCCTGTTGGCGAAACGGTTGGACTGATCCACTCTGGTCGGATCATCACGGTCACGTCGGTCCCATCTGAGAGGTCGGTCTCGATCTCCGCGATAGAGGTCGGGATCGACCCCGACTCGACAGTACCGGAGAGAATCAACGCATCCCCGAGGAAATGTGCAACCCATCGGTTGACTGGTACTCGATAAACGGCATCTGGTTTACCGATTTGGACGATCGCACCCTCATGCATGACCGCAACGATGTCTGCGATCGCAAGTGCCTCTGCCTGGTCATGGGTCACGAGGACCGCGGTGACGCCAGCGGCCCGGATGATCTCCTTGATCTCCCTGCGCATGCGCTCGCGTTTGGGTGCATCAAGATTCGAGAACGGCTCGTCAAGGAGTACGACATCGGGACCGGGTGCGAGTGCGCGTGCAAGCGCGACGCGCTGCTGCTCGCCGCCCGAGAGCTCGTGCGGAAACCTCGATCCGTGCCCGCTCAACCCGACCAGTTCAAGCACTTCATCCACGCGATGCACTCGGTCGGACCCCCGTACCCCGTACCCGACGTTCTCAGCGACGGAGATATGTGGAAACAGCGCATATTCCTGGAACACCATGCCGACCCGTCGCTTCTCGGGTGGCACGTTGACCTTTCCGTCGAGGACCGGGGTGTCTCGGATCGACACCGATCCCGTGTCCACGTCCTGAAACCCAGCGATGACCCGCAGGGCCGTGGTCTTGCCACATCCGGATGGGCCCACGAGGGCGAGGAGACTTCCGGTCGGCACATCGAGCGAGAACCGGTCAAGTGCCTTGGCTTCGCCGAATGTCACGGTGACGTCGCGCACGGAGATGACATGATCGCTCATCGCTCGACAACAGCCTTTGGCTTGATGGAGAGGAAATAGACAGGAAGCACCGACATGGCGATGAGGATAAGCGCAGCAGTCGCTGCTCGTGTGTAGAGCAATTCGTCGGCGGCCGCCCACACACGAACAGCGAGTGTCGAGAATCCTGGCGGACTCAACAGCAGTGTGACGGGAAGCTCCTTGAGAGTCGTGACGAACACCAAGGCGCCACCGGCCAGAAGGCCCTTCGCCATCAATGGAACGGTCACTCGCATCAAGGTCGCGAAAGGGCCACGCCCGAGCGATCGTGATGCATCTTCGACGGCAGGGTCGACTTGGAGGAGCGACGCTTTCGCCGCACTGGTTGATTGGGCAATGAACATGCCTGCATAGACCGTTACGAGAACGAACATGGTCTGGTAGACCGGCCGTGCCCACCTGATGGTGAAGGCAACGACGGCGATGGCAATCGTGATATGTGGAAGCGAGAAGATCACGAACACCGATCGCTCAAGGAGCATCGTTCGCTTCGACGCGTAGCGAACGGCGAGGACGACGATCGGTACGGTGAACACCATGGCCACCAACGCAGCGAGTGAGCCACCGGTCAACGATCCAACAACGGCATTCCACGGGACCGAGATGTCCGCTCCGTGATACGCCCCGCGCGCCACCCAGGTCGTCAACACCCCGATGGGAATCACCGTCCCGATGACCACGACTGTTCCCAAACCGGCAACGGCGAGGACATGTTTCGCTCCTCGGAGCCGATGCAAGGCCGGGGGCCGGTTCGGTGTCGACGAGAACGTCGTGCCCCTACCCGATGTTCGCCGCTCCGCCCAGATGATCACGCTGGCAAAGAGAATCAACACGATCGAGAGCACGATCGCCGGTGATCGGTCGATACGACCCGAGTACTGGGCGTAGATCACCCTCGTGAAGGCATCAAAACGCATGAGTGAAACCGCGCCGAAATCCGACAACGTGTAGAGCGCGGCAAGCAGAGCACCCGCGCCAACTGCAGGTCGAAGTTGAGGAAGCACGACGGTGCGGAACACCCGCCACGGTGATGCCCCAAGTCCGCGAGCCGCCTCCTCAAGTGCGGGATCGATCCGTCCGATCGAGGCGGCCGTGATGAGGTAGACGTACGGATACGTGGCAAGCGTCAGGGCGACCCACGCCCCGGGAAACCCCGTCAGTCTGGGGATCTCGAAGCCAACGAGCTGAGCGACAAGTCCGCGTGGACCCGACGACGAGACGAGGACCATCGCAATCACATACGACGGAATGACAAGCGGGAGAGCGAACGCGACACCCCACATCCTTTTGAACCCAATATCGGTCCTTGCCAGGATCCACGCACCGGCCACGCCGATGGCGGTTGCGGCCATCGTAACGAGGGCCGTGAGAGCAAAGGATCGCCACACCAACTCGAGTGTGCGGATCGACAACAGCGTCGACCATGCCGAGTCCGTCGCGTCGAGAACCCGAACCAGGAGCGCGACGATGGCAAGTCCGAGCGGGAGAACGATCAGTAGTGAAGCGACCCAGAGCCACCAAGGTGCCTTGGCGGCTGATACCCGTGACCGACGGATCGGATCCGTCTGCGGTAAGGCATTCGGATCGATGTCGATCATCATTCCCTCGCCGTCACAACAGCCCGGCGTCAGCCACCAGATCTGTCGCAAGATCGAGGACGCCCGCGAGATCCGAAAGATTGATATCCGGCGTCGCGATCGTGTCGATCGGTGGCAGCGCAGGGTTGGCGGCTACGCCCGGCACCATCGGGTATTCGAACGTCTCGTCTGCAAAGTAGGTCTGGGATTCGTCATTGAGCAGCCACTCGATGAACGTTCGACCTTCGTCCTTGTGCTCTGAGCTTGAGAGGATGCCGGCTCCAGCTGGCATCACAAGCGATCCAGCAGTCGGTTCGGGGAAAAAATAGTTCAATCCGACCACATCCGGGTTCTCAGACAACGCTCGTAGTAGGTAGTAGTGGTTGACAAGTCCGGCGTCGATCTCGCCAGCGTTGACCGCAGCAACGATTGGTGAGTTCTTCGGATAGGTGGGCGAGTTGTTCGCCGCCATGCCCTTGAGCCACGTGAGGGTCGACTCTTCGCCGTCGATCAGGATCTTGGCGGCAACGAACGCAAGAAATGAACCGTTGGTGGGCGCGATTCCGACCCGACCCTTCCATTGCTCGTCTACAAAGGCATCCTCTGTCGGAGGAAGCGTGGCTTCGCTGACCGACGTCGGATCGTAGACCACGACCCTGGCTCGCCCCGATGTCCCGACCCAATGCCCTGCATCATCGGAGAATCGGGACGGCACCTTCCCAAGTAGTTCGTTTGGGAGCGTTTCGAACAATCCCGCGAGCGCAACGGTTCCGAGCGATGCGGGATCCTGGGCGAAGAACACATCGGCGGGGGAGGCGGCACCTTCCTCAAGAATCGTTCCGGCGAGATCGGCTGAATCGGCATATTTGACCACGACGTTGATGCCGGTGTCCTTCGTGAACGCATCGATCACCGGTTGAACCAGATCCTCGCTCCGCCCCGAGTACAACGTGATGTGTGCATCTCCTGACGAAGAACACCCGGATGCGACGATTGCGGCCACCACCGCAAGCAGTGTGATTCGCCTCATGATCCAAGACCTTCCGATTCTTTCGCTATGCCTTATGAATTAATTAGGCAAGATTATATTCACTACGTTCGTAGGGCAAATTAGAGCGACAGCACCGATGTCCGGCGAAATCCTCACGCCTCGGACGGTCGGACCAGAAAGGGTATCTCGACGTCCGCTCGTTCGGCTCCGCCGTGGTGTCCGACGAGTTTCCGATTTGACTGGGGCCCAAATGCGGTGGTCCCTTGCGGCAGGAACACGATCCCTGAAGGTGCTCTGGCGACGAACTGAGGGTGCATCGGGCCTGGCCCCCACCACTCGGGTCCCGTTTCAAGCGGTGACCATGCTCCGCCGTGACGATCGGCGAGCTTTGATCCGTCGCCATGAACGAACACGACTCGGCCATCCTCAGAAACGAAGCCTCCGTCCAGATCGTCCATATCGATGAGATGGCGTGAGGATTCGTCGATATCGATGTGGCCGTGATCGGCGGTCCCGATCAGACACACATCGGAAGGGAGCATGGTTGCGAGACTGGCCCAGATTGTGTTTGCGCGTGTCATCGCCTCGTCGTACATCTCGGACCTTTGTCCAGCGATGTGTGCGGCAAAGTCAACGTCTGGGACATATACGAACACGAGCCGCTTGCCGATCGAAGCGACATCGGTCGCGATCGTGGCGATCTCATCGATGTTCCAGTAGCCCTCGAATCTGGCGCCCCGATACAGCGCTTTCGTGAGGGGGGTCGACGCAAAGTTGCCAGGCTGTATCACGACTGGCTCAATCCCTGACGCATTGAGCCGTTCCCACAGGTTCGGTGACGGAAGAAGCCCGGGCGCATCGAGGTCAGGAATCGGCTCCCCGATCGGTGTTGTCATGTGGATCGTGTTGACCACCGAACCGATGTCGGGCATCCACATCTTGTATGCAATCAAACCGTGCTGGGAAGGAGGGAGCCCTGTTGCGACCGTCGCGAGGCTCACGGTGGTTGTTGCAGGGAACGGAGCGTCGAGCACGCCTGTCGTGGCGGCAGCCAGATCGTGTGCATTTGGGTGGTTGAGCTGGTGTGCTCCGAGACCGTCAAACAGCACGAGGACGCAGGTTGAAGCAGAAGGAATGGAATCTGCCAGGTCCGGATCCAGCGTGGGCGACGGGGCGGCTCCCGTGAGCCGATGTTCGATCTCTGCCACGAGATTGACCAGCCCACGCCCGACATAATTGGGTACTTGAGGAACATCCATCGGTGCGGAAACTAACAGTCATGGGCTGCGAGCCCTAGGCCTGCGTCGATCGGCTTTCGTCTAATTACAAGTGCCTCCACGGACTGCGATAGAATCGCAACCCGTAAGGGAACGACCAACCTGTCTGCTTCGAAGGGTTACTCGGGGTGCTCAATCAGTACTACGGCGACTACCTGACCGTCGCGCTGTTCATCGCGGTTGGTGCAATATTGGTGGGTGGGGCAGTCGGTGCGTCGAAACTCCTTGCCCCCAAGAATCCGGGTGGTTTCAAAGATGTTGCGTATGAATCTGGAATCGAGCCTGTTGGTGGGGGCTGGAACCAGAGTCACATCCGGTACTACATCTTCGCCCTGATGTTCCTGATTTTCGACGTCGAGGCTGTGTTCATCTTTCCGTGGGCGATCACACTTGATGCGTTCCAAGCAGCTGGGCGCGGTGTCTTCATTCTTGTCGAGATGTTCCTTTTCATTCTGATTCTTCTGTCCGGTCTGCTCTACGCCATAAGGAAGGGCGTCCTCAAATGGGAGTGATCGACAGATTCAACACCCCAAAACCTCTGTCATGGCTGCTCAACTGGTCCCGCAAGTATTCCCTCTGGTATTTCCAGTTCGGGCTTGCATGCTGTGCAATCGAGGTCATGGCCGTGTCGAGCTCACGGTACGACTTCATGCGTTTCGGGATCACCCCGCTCCCCGCTTCACCCAGGCAAGCTGACCTCATGGTCGTCGCAGGGACCGTGACCGACAAGATGGCTCCTGCGATCCGTCGTCTGTACGATCAAATGCCCGAACCCAAGTACGTGATCTCGATGGGATCATGCTCGAATTCTGGTGGTCCCTACTGGGATTCGTACTCGGTGACGAAGGGTGTTGATCAGTTGATGCCGGTCGACATCTATGTCCCTGGTTGTCCTCCCCGCCCAGAGGCACTCCTTCAGGGCATCATCCTGCTTCAGGAACGTATCCAGAACGAGGACTTGAAAAAGAAGTGGAGTGGGGTTGATGAGCGACACGCCTGACACGCCAACCACGGAAACCGACGTCGTCGAAGCGGCTGAGCATGACGGGGTTGAGACCGGTGCACTTCAACAGTGGGCCGATGCACTCGTTGAGGAACTCGGTGCCCTCGGTTCAACGGTCGAGTTCGACACGGTCCGCATCCATGTCGATCCCGCACGGTGGGTCGAAACGATCAATCAGGCCCGTAAGAAACTTGAACTCTTTTCGTGGCTGTCGGCAATCGACTGGTCAAAGGATGTCGAGGTCGGGGATCCGGTCGATGATGTCGACACATTGGAGGAACGTTTCGAGGTCCTCTGTCGTCTTTCGTCGGTCGAAAACGCCGATGGTGCCATCTTCGTTGCTGTGATCGACCGGGAGAACCCCTTCATCGACTCGCTGATGCCGACAATCGGTGGCGCCGAATGGCACGAGCGCGAAGCACACGAAATGTTCGGCATTGACTTTGTCGGAAACACGAATCTGATCCCGCTCTATCTCCCCGACGACTTCATCGGGAACCCCCTCCTCAAGTCATACCCCCTGCTCAGCCGTGAGGTCAAGCCGTGGCCGGGCGACGTCGACGTGGAACCGATGCCCGAACTGCCCGAGATCGAAGCAACCGACGACGTTGAATCGGACACCGAAGGTGAGGAATCATGACTGACCTCGCCATGATCCATCGCTCCGAGTCGGCGGTCTCCATCGAACTCCAGACACCTGACATGACGCTCAACATCGGACCCCAGCACCCCTCCACGCACGGGGTCCTCAGGCTCATTGCCAAGGTCGCAGGCGAACGCGTCACCGATGTCGAGCCCGTGATCGGGTACATGCATCGTGGGTACGAAAAGTTGTCCGAGGTTCGCACGTATGCCCAGATCACCACATTGGTGAACCGCATCGACTGGGTAGCAGGGTTTGCCAGTGAGGTTCCGTTCATCATCGGTGTCGAAAAACTCATGGGTGTCGAAGCGCCTCCGCGTGCCCAATACATTCGGATGATCCTCACCGAGCTTGCCCGTATGGCGTCCCATCTTGTTTTCATGTCGTCTTACCCCCTTGAACTTGGCGCCACGACCCCCCTCATGTACGCATTGCGTGAACGTGAATACATCCTTGAGCTGATCGAGGAAGTGACCGGCGGCCGGTTCCACCCCAACTTCAACCGAGTCGGGGGTGTCAAGCCGGTCTATGGCGGTGGATCGATGACCAAGAAGTGGTCCTTGGATCTCCCTGAGGGCTTCCTCCAGCGGGCACGGGATGCCATGGATCGTATGGAGCAGATCTGTGACGACATCGACACCCTCGTCAGCGACAACGAGCTCATCAAGATGCGAACCGTCGGTATCGGTGTGATTCCTCGCGACAAGGCGCTCGAGTATGGGTTGACGGGTCCGAACCTACGGGCTTCGGGAGTGGCGTACGATTTGCGGAAGGTCGAAAATCTCTTGCCATACGATGAGATCGACTTCGACATCGCCGTTCGCCAAGGCGGGGACTGTTATGACCGATACGTTCTGCGGATCGAGGAGGTCCGGCAGTCGTCAAGGATCGTCCGTCAGGCAGTTGACCAGATCCCCTCCGGGCCGTTGCAGACCAAGGTACCCCGTGTCCTGAAGGCACCCCGCGGTCAGGTCTACTCACGGGGCGAGAACCCGAAGGGTGAGTTCGGGTACCACATCGTTTCTGAGGGCGCACGGATGCCATACCGTCTCAAGATCCGTTCGACGAGTTTCTCGAACCTCTCGATTCTCCCCTGGATCCTCCAGGATGCCCTCATCCCTGACCTGGTTGCAATCATGGGTTCACTCGACTTCGTCCTCGGAGATGTTGATCGATGAACTTCTGGCTTGAGCTGATCATCAAACTCGTCGCGATCCTCGGGTTCGTTCTGACCGGCGCGCTCGTCGTCATTTATGCCGAGTTGAAAGCTGGTTCGCACATGCAGGGCCGGATAGGTCCGTACTACGCAGGGGTTCGTTGGGGATGGGCCCAGCCTCTTGCCGACGGTCTCAAGTTCCTTCAGAAGGAAGACCTGTCACCCACCGGAGCAGACCGCACCATCTATGGGCTTGCACCCTACGTCGTGATGATGTCGACCATTGCAGTGTTCGTGGTGATCCCATTCGGCCCCGACATGGTGGGTCGTGACCTCGATCTGGGCATCTACTTCATCCTTGCCATATCGTCGCTTTCAGTCCTCGGCATTCTCATGGCCGGCTGGTCATCGGCGAACAAGTACTCGCTGATGGGTGGTTTGCGTGCCGCTGCCCAGCTCATTGCCTATGAGCTCCCGCTCGTCCTCGCTGCTGCTGCGGTTGTGGTGCAGGCGGGAACGATGTCAATGAACGGCATTGTCCTTGCCCAATCGGAAACGTGGTTCACGGTCGCCGGAATCGACGTTGCGATGCCGTTCCTGCTCAAGGGACAGATCATCAGTTTCATCATCTTCATGATTGCTGTGGTCGCAGAGCTCTCCCGAATCCCGTTCGACATGCCCATTGCCGAATCTGAACTGACCATGGGATATCTCACCGAGTACTCGGGAATCCGGTTCACGATGTTCTTCCTCGGTGAGTACGCATCGATGATTGCCTTCAGCGCCATTGCCGCAACGTTGTTCCTTGGCGGATACGCAGCTCCTGGCGTTCCTGACGGCCTGGCGAACCTTGTGGGGCCCGGGGTGATGCTGCTCAAGATCGCCCTACTCGTCTTTGTGATCATCTGGATCAGATGGACGTGGCCTCGACTTCGAGAAGACCAGCTCCAGCGGTTGGCGTGGTTCTGGCTCATCCCCATCGCCCTTGCCAACATTGCCGTTGTCGCGATCTTCAAAGTGGTGTTCTAGATGAGCGACAAGCAAATCAGATTCCCATTCCGCGGCCTTTGGGAAGGCATGTGGTTGACGCTCAAGACGATGCTCAAACCTGCACCGGTCACCATGTATCCCCAGGTCCAGGAGGAACCCGTCCCCCGTGCCAGGGGCGTCATCGCACTCGACGTCGAAGCGTGCACGGTCTGCATGTTGTGCGCCCGAGAATGTCCCGATTGGTGCATCTACATCGAGGGTCACAAAGAAGAGCAGCCTCCGTCCAAGCCAGGCGGTCGGCCCCGTGTCCGTGCAACGCTCGACCGGTTCGACATCGACTACTCACTGTGCATGTATTGCGGGATCTGCGTTGAGGTGTGCCCATTCGATGCCCTCTTCTGGACACCCGAATATGAGTACAGCGAACCGAAAATCACCAACCTCCTCCACAATATGGACAAGCTCACGTACTGGCTCGGAACCGTCCCCGACCAGCCACCGCTGGAGAAATCATGACGGTTACGATCTCTGAGTTCTTCAAAGAATCAGCCAACTGGGCCTTTCTCGCAATCGCTGTTCCGACGTTGTTTGCGGGGTGGCGGACCGTCACGAGCAACAACATCGTGCGTGCGGTTCTGTATCTGGTGGTTTCCCTTGGCGGCACCGCTGGCTTGTTCTTCATGCTCGGAGCCGAGTTCGTGGGATGGACAGTCGTGCTTGTGTACATCGGCGCCGTCATCATCTTGTTCCTGATCGGCATCATGATCACCAGGGCGCCGTTGGGTCAGGAGGCCGACCTCAGTCACGCCATGAATGTCAAGGCTCCTGCTGCGCTACTTTCCACGGTCGTTTTCGGTGTCATCACCTGGGCCATGATCGATGCTTTCGGCAACAACATGATTCCACCGTTCGAGCCCACAGCCACTTCGGATCTGTCACTGCTCCTGTTCGATCGATTCGTGATCCCATTCGAGGTTGTGTCCTTTGTGCTCCTGGCCGCGCTCATCGGTGGAATCGCCATCGCCAGACAGGATGAGGAGGTGGTGTCATGACGCTGATCCAATTCCTCATCGTTGCCACAGCCCTCTTCTCGTTTGGCCTCTATGGAGTGATTACCAGAAAGAACGCGGTCCTCGTTCTCGCATCGGTGGAGTTGATGCTCGCTGCCGTCAACATCAACCTGGTCGCATTCGACGTGTACCTTGACGATCCCCTCAACTCGGGCCAGATCTTTACCTTGTTCACCATTGCACTTGCTGCCGCCGAGGTGGGTATTGGTATTGCGATCATCTTGATGATCTACCGCAATCGTCAGTCCGCTGATGTCGACGACCTCGATTTGATGAAGGGCTGAGCATGCTCCCACTCGCAACATTTGCCCAGCAACTCATCCTTGCTACCGAGGAGACCACGGGCGGCCATTCGGGCATCGAACCTGGCATCACATCGGGTGCACTGGTGGAGTGGGCCTGGCTCATCGTTGTGGTCCCGCTTGTCGCCACATTCCTCATCCTGTTCTTCGGCAAGAAACTGCCGATGAAGGGCTGGGAGCTCGCGGTGGGATCCATCGGCTTCGTCGGTGTCTACGGCACGATCCTGTTCATCCTCAATGCGACGGAGGGGATTCTCTACGAAGGACATCTTGAAGTAGCCAAGATGGGGGACTTCATCATCGAGTGGGGCTGGATGGTCGACGGCTTGTCGATCATGATGTACTTCCTTGTCGGTGTCGTGGGAACGCTCGTGTTCGTGTACGCCAAGTCGTACATGGACGGAGACATCCGGTTCACCTGGTTCTTCGTGTCTTTCTCATTGTTCGCCGGCGGCATGCTGGTTTTGGTCTCGGCACCCAACTTCCTGCAGCTCATCGTCGGCTGGGAGCTCGTTGGTGTGTCCTCGTATCTGCTCATCGGGCACTACTGGGAGGATTTCGAGAACGTCGATGCGGGCAACAAGGCGTTCATGGTCAACAAGGTTGCCGATGCTGCGCTGTTCATCGGGGCAATCATCATGGCGGTATCGGTCGGCTCGTTCAGCTTCAACGACATCATCGATGTCGTGATGCACGGCGAGGCCGGACCCCTTTCCCAGTTCGGTTTCTGGGCAGGTCTGGCCGTCTTCATCGGGGCAATGGGCAAATCGGCACAGTTCCCGTTGCACGTGTGGTTGCCCGATGCCATGGCGGGCCCCACACCGGTGTCCGCTCTCATGCACGCTGCAACCATGGTGACCGCGGGTGTCTATCTCCTCGGCCGGCTGTTCCCGTTCTATCTCGATGTCGGTGGCATGTTCGGGGGCGATGTCAGGAACATCATCATCGTGATCGGTGGGTTGACACTCTTCCTCATGGGTCTTGTTGCGATTGTCCAGGATGACATCAAGAAGGTTCTTGCCTACTCCACCGTGTCACAGCTCGGGTACATGGTCGCCGCGATGGGAGCGGGTGCGTACACCGCTGGGTTGTTCCATCTGTTCACCCATGCGTTCTTCAAGGCGCTGTTGTTCCTCGGAGCTGGTTCGCTGATCCATGCGGTGCATTCCAACGACATGTCAGACATGGGTGGCCTCCGCAAGAAAATGCCGGCCACGTTCTGGACCTTCATCTTGGGGACCCTCGCCCTCGTTGCCGTGTTTCCATTCGCCGGGTTCTTCTCCAAGGACGAAATACTGGCTTCCATCAAGTATGCGGGTGGGTCTGGTCAGGACGTTGCGAACTCCATTCTCATCCTCGGCCTGCTTGGATCGTTCATCACAGCCTTCTACATGGTGCGCGTGATCGCCCTCACCTTCTTCGGTGAGTACAAGGGTGCGGCCCATCCGCACGAGTCCCCGAAGCTCATGACCTATCCCCTCATCGTTCTTGCGTTCTTTGCCGTGACCGCCGGATGGGTGAACATCCCCGGTGTCTACACCGGCTTCACCGAGTGGGTGGCGACTCGCGTCCCACTTGTGGGGATGGGGGATCACCACGCAGAAGGGTTCGACTGGCCGGTCGTGCTCGTGTCGAGTGGCCTTGTGCTCGTTGGTGTTGTGATCGCGTGGATGATCTACAACAAGGACGCGGAGACAAATGCGGCCCGTGACTGGTTCCGGATCCCCGTTCTGTGGCCACTTCTGGAGAACAAGTACTTCATCGACGACCTCTACATGAGTGGTGTGGTTCGACCTGTCATGGGGCCGATCGCAAGCACGGTGCTGTGGTTCGACATGAACGTGGTTGACGGCATCGTCAACGGGGCAGGAGCCGCGGGCAAGGTTCTTTCCAAGGGTGTGTTGGTGATCGACGACAACGTGGTCGACGGGGTATTCAACGCATCGGGTGCCGTAACCGGTGCCTCGGGATCCGTTCTGAGAAGGTCTTTCACAGGCCGCGTGCAGCAGTATGCGGCGTTCGGTTTTGTCGGCGTGATCGTGATCGTCGTCCTTTTCGTCATCATCTAGGAGGAGCAACAAGATGGATTGGTTAGATAACGGCTTGGCGCTGAGCCTGGTCGTGTTCCTACCGGTCGTCGGCGCGGGAATCGTGCTGGCCATCCCGAAGGCGCAGGAGGCGGCAATCAAATGGACTGCCCTCATCGTCTCGCTGGTCACACTCGCCCTCGCCGTCGTGCTGGCGGTGCAGTTCGACTATTCGGCTGCGGACACGTACCAGTTCGGGACCGCCATCGATACGCCATGGATTGAGGCTATCAACGCCCATTTCCACATCGGTGTGGATGGCATCTCGCTACCCATGGTGGTGCTCACCACCCTCATCACGATGCTGTGCATCGTCTACTCCTTCAACCACTTGCCCGAACCACACAACCCGAAGCTTCTCCTGGCGATGACGCTCCTCCTCGGCACCGGAATGGCTGGCACGTTTGTGGCACTCGACCTTGTGTTGTTCTTCGTCTTCTTCGAGATCGTCCTGTTGCCGATGTACTTCATGATCGGCATCTGGGGTGACCGAGGCATCAGGTATGTCCCGATATTCGGTTGGAAGATGGAGATGCGCCTGTATGCGTCCCTGAAGTTCTTCGTGTTCACCCTGTTCGGGTCGGCCTTCATGCTGTTGAGCTTCCTGGCCCTGTACTTCCGATCAGGTGACACACTTGGCTACAACTCGTTCTCGATGGTTGAGCTCTCCAACATCGGTCCGGCGGGTGCGTTCACGGGAACATTTGCGTTCTTGGTATTCCTCGGGCTGTTCCTCGGGTTTGCCGTCAAGGTTCCGATGTGGCCGGTCCACACGTGGTTGCCCGATGCACATACTGCTGCACCGACCATCGGTTCGGTGATTCTTGCTGCCATCCTCCTGAAGCTCGGTACGTATGGGTTCATCCGGATAGCGTTGCCGATTCTCCCGGACGAAGCGATCAACTGGGCCCCGTTCATCGGCGTCCTTGCAGTGATCGGGATCATCTACGGTTCGCTTGCATGTTTGGCCCAGACCGACATGAAGCGGCTGATCGCCTATTCATCGGTCGGGCACATGGGCTTTGTCATGCTCGGCATTGCCACGCTGACCGATATCGGCATCAACGCCGCCATCATCGGGATGGTCGCCCACGGCCTCATCACCGGCTTGCTGTTCTTCGTTGTCGGTTCGATGTCGCATCGATATCACACCCGAGACATGAACCGTCTCGGTGGCGCGATGGTGTCCCTGCCAAGGATGGGTCTGATCCTGGGGTTCGCCGCGATGGCATCGCTCGGGTTGCCGTCACTTGCCGGCTTCTGGGGTGAGTTCATGTCGCTGATGGCATCGTTCGATCCGCTCGAAGCAATTGGTGCAACGGGTCTGTTCAGGGGCTTCATGGTGGTTGGTGCTGTCGGCACGGTCCTCACCGCTGCCTACATGTTGTATCTGTTGCGAAGCGTCATTTTCGGTGAACCAGCCGAGGAGTGGGTCAGTCAGGAATTCCACGACGTGGACACCGCCGAGTGGCTTGCATGGGCACCGCTCATTGCTGGCATCATCGCCATCGGCATCTTCCCGAAGATCGTCTTCGGCGCAACCAACGACGCCGTTGTCTCCCTCGTCCAGAAAGCCTTCGGAGCCTGACAATGGACGCCATCGACTACCACGCGCTGCTACCAGAGATCATCCTTGCGGTCACTGTGTTGGCGACGCTGTTGGTCGACCTGTTCACGAGCAGGAAGTCGTTTGCGGCCATAACCGCGATGATCGGCATGTTTGCCTCATTCGTTGCGATCTTGACGCTTGCATTCTGTGACAACCTTACGTTTTGTACTTCGACGGGTGATCGAGTCCTCTTCGGAGGATCGTTCGTCGTCGACGGTTATGCGATCGTTCTCCAGGGGTTGTTCATCTTTGCCGGGTTCATCGTGGTCCTGATGTCCGTCGGCTATCTCGAAACCGACCGGTATTACGAGGGGGAGTTCTATTTCCTGATCGTCTCTGCCGTACTCGGCGCTGCCGTGATGGCGTCGTCTCGGGATTTCATCTCGATGATTGTCGCCCTTGAGATCGTGTCGGGATCGGGATTCCTGCTCGCTGGTTGGCGAAAGGGAGATGCCCGATCAAACGAAGCCTCGCTCAAGTTCTTCATCATTGGGGTACTTGCCCTTGCGCTGCTCCTGTTCGGTGTGTCGTTGATCTACGGCCTCACCGGCACCCAGGTGTTCAGCGAGATTGCTGCAGCCTCTTCCAGTGTGGAAGACATTGCACTGTTCAACCTCGGAGCGATTTTCGTATTGCTCGGCTTCGGGTTCAAGGTTTCGGCTGTCCCATTCCACTTCTGGACGCCCGACGTCTATGAGGGTTCGCCACCTCCGGTCACCGCTTGGCTCTCGGTGGGTTCCAAGGGTGCCGGGTTCGTGGGCCTGCTATCGGTTTGTTACCTGGCCCTGCCATCCGTCACCGAGATCTGGGGACCCGTGCTGTGGCTGGTTGCAGCGTTGTCGATGACGATCGGAAACATCGTCGCCATCAAACAGACGAACGTGATCCGACTGCTTGGCTACTCGTCGATCGCCCAGGCGGGGTTCATGCTGGCACCATTCGGAGCGGCTGCCGCCACCGGTGCCGATCTGAGTCAGACATTCAGCGCAACGGTGACCTACCTCGTGATCTACGCCGTGATGAACCTCGGTGCCTTTGCCGTGGTGATCATCGTTGGAACCCGCGTCGGCTCGTACGAACTCGAACGCTGGTCGGGACTCAACACATGGGCCCCCGGCCTTGCGTTGTCGCTGGCAGCGTTCTTCATGTCCTTGGCCGGGATCCCGCCACTTGCAGGGTGGTTCGCCAAGTTCGTCATGTTCAGCGCCACGATTGGTGTTGGCAGCTGGTGGGGATATTCGATTGCCATCGTTGCGGCTCTCAACGCGGTGATTGCCCTCGTGTATTACCTCAAGGTGCTCAAGTCCGCGTTCTTCGATACGGTGCCTGCGGATCTTGATGTTGCGACGTTGGAGGCAGGCACGGTCCCTGGCCCGACCAGCTTTGCCATCGGTCTCACCGCAGCGGCAGTCCTGGTGCTCGGCATCTTCCCCGGCCTCGCAGCCAACCTCGGCGACTTCAGCTCTGACTTCCTAGCAACCCTCGGCCTTTAACCCGACAAAGCCGTCCCCCCTCAGACATGGTCCGCACAGGCTTGCAACTCCTCTTGGCTCATCATCGACCAACGACGTCGGGCTCGGTTGGGTTCGAGAGGTTTGCTGCTCGGATGCCTGCCATCCAACCGGGCACACGCCCGTGGCTCGGCGGGTGAATCGTGTCAACCGGCAGCCCGCTTCTTCCCAGCACCCAGGCCGTGACGGAGTTCGAGTTCCACATCTCGCCAGCTCCGATCTCGTCCCGACCCCAAGTCAACGTTGGTGTCGATCCCACGCAGTCCAGGACTCGCCGCGCCTGTTGGGGGTCTTCGGTGAGTAGCTGTGGGCTGTCAACCGCCAGGTGAGCGTCAGGTATCTTGCCGTCGTGCCAGCACCGGACCTCGTATCGGAAAAGCCGATAACGCATGAGGGCGCGACTGAAGACTGGGCCTTCGGCAACAACTCCACGGGAGGCAATGTCCGCATTGGGACTTGGCCACCCGTTCTCAATCGTGTATCGGCACCCCTCCAAATGCACCTCAAGAGCCGTGTGATACAGATCAAGTCGACGACGGTGCTCAAGCCGAGCTTGGACAACCTCATAGACACGCCCGTTGAATCGAACAAAGCCAACTCCGCCTGCTCCGAGTGGTATCCAGTACAGCTGAACCGCAGCGGCCGGGTCATCTGTTCCGAAGTGGTGTTCGTATTTCATGTTCTACCTTTCAGCCAGGTGCGGTCTCCTCGGAGATTCCTGGAAAACTCTGACACTAGGGTCGAACGGAGGTAGCGACGGGCCCAAATGCCCTAGCACCCCGATGGGCAACGATGCTTTACTCATGTGCAAAGGAGGTTCATGATGATTGTCGTGGCAGGAGTTGATGGGTCGGAACACACGAAGTCGGTCGTCGATGCAGCAGTTCAGTACGCCGCTGACGGCGAAATCCACTTTGTTTACGTGACGAGTTACGCCATCTATCCGTACGGCGCGCTTGACGGCGGTCCACCCGTCGATTTCGAGAGAATTCAAAGAGCCCACACGGACGCCGTATGGGCAGAAGTTGGGGAACTCCCACAGAATGCACAAGCTGTGACGATTGAGGGTGATGCCGCATCCACCATTGTCGACTATGCCAAGAGTGTGGATGCAGATCTGATCGTCATCGGATCCCGTGGCCGGGGAGCATTCGGCTCCCTGCTCCTTGGTTCGGTGAGCCATGGCGTCGTACATGCAGCCGATCGCAACGTTCTCATCGTGAGACCGTAGGTCTCACCGACGTCAACCATCGACCAACCTCACCGAATCGGCTCATTTCCTCGTGTCGAAGAGCCACTGGATCATGGCGCCAACGACCACACCAAGACCTGCCCCGATGCCAGCCCCGATTGCAAGGCCTGATCCCCCGCCAAGGATCAACCCCATTGAGCCGCCCGCGGCTGCTCCGATGACAATCCCGATTCCCGCCGCAGAGTCAGCCCATTTGTTCGTGGACTTGCCATTCACGCCGGAACTCCCGGCTCTTGTGCTGCCTTCTGGTCGGCTCGGTGGGTCCCAAACAGGGGCTTGTAGGCAACGAACGCAAACCAAATCGCCACAGCGGCGTACTTGGCTTTTCTGACCCACTGGCTGTCCCGTGCGGTTGTATCCGTCATTGTTGGCCCTCCTGTGGGGACGCTGAGTCGGTATCGAGCATCGATGGGGTTGTTTGCGGTAGGACGGGTTCGAATTCGCCTTGATCTAGGTGGAACGGGGGGTATTCGTCTCGCATGAGCGCGGCGTAGGCCCAGACTCGGTAGGCCCAACGGTTCAGGCCGATCACGAAGTCGAACAGCGGACGTGGATAACGACCGGTGAACAGCAGAATGAACGCTGCGACAAGAACGAGCAGGCTGATCAGACCACCTCCGAACGTGATCGCAACCCGTCCCGAACCACCGGCCCGCGTTGCCCACCCGATGAGACCGGTGGTGAAGAATCCGACGATGAGGTATTGGGGTATTGCCAGGAGCCACCACTTGATCAGGACGAGCCCTCGGGACAGCTTTTCGGGGTACTCAACATCGAAGGTCGCGGGATAGTCCGTTTCAGCAAGGGTGAACGGCGGATACCGGTCACTGCCGAGCGCCCCGTAGGTGTAGTAGCTGACCCGCCACGTCCAGCGCAACACACCGACGTTGAAGTCGAAGATCGACCGCGGGTAGCGTCCGGTGAACAGAATCGAAAACCCTGCGGCCACGGTCAGGACCATGAATCCGAGCCACAGGAAGAAGAGCACGATGAAGTGGGGGATGGCGAGCAGCCATTTGAACAGCCACTGCCATCGGCTCACGTCTGGATCGAGTGTGGCCTCGAGCCTGGCCGGGTATCGGCCCTCACCCACAGGACGCGATTCTGCATCGGCACGTGGCTCTGAGGGCGGCTGGCGAAATGCGACCATGAGTAGTACAGCGGCAATCGACAATCCAATGAGTCCTATGACGAGGAGACCCCAGGCAATCGGAACCAAAAGGTCTGTGGCCACGCCAGCTGTCATCTCGATTGCCACGCGAGGGGTTGCGTCAGCATTCATGATGACCGCTTTCCAGTCGCCGTCGGATGTATCCCAGGTGAGTGTCTGCGGGGCGCTCCCTTCAGCTGACGCAACCCAGAATGACTGCAACCCTGGGAGATCGGGTGTTCCGACACCATCAACGACTTCGAATACGGGGTTCTTTAGGTCATAACTCATACGGACGACACGGTCGTGTGCGACACCCGAGAGGTAGTTGTCAACCGCATCGGACGGTCCAATCCCTATGAACACCGGTGCCTCTGCGGCTGCTACATGAAAGCGGACGTTCCCGAGCTGTCCGGAGGGAAACCATCCCCTGGGTTTAACGACAAGGTCAACCGCAGGCGATGTGATCGCGTAGCTATCTACCGCCAAACCGACAACAGGCGACGTGAAGTAGCCGTCGTCATCACGCTGCGTGGCGTCTGCCCAAAGCAATGCGCCACCACCAAACACGAACCCGACCGCGACAAGGGCCATCAGCGATGCAACCACCGCCGCAAGAACCTTTCCCGCACTCATCTTTCCGGCGCTCATGTCAATCTCCGTTCGCCATGGGTGCTCACAATATCAATCCTCACGGACCGGACACCTTCGCGGTAGTGACAGAAGTAACCGACTGGCAGGACTTTCGGCCGCAAAGCCCGTTTTCTTGAAGTCGTATCTCAGGAGATTGGAGAGGATTGAGCAAGGGACTCGATCCCGTACCAGATGTAGGCGATCAGAAACATGATGCGCTGGAGGACGCCGTCTGCATTTCCGTAGATCGACATCGCAATCGGGAGAACGACGGATGCGAGCACCGCCACTCCATCGAGGAATCGCCAGTGATGTTCGTTCTGGTGGCGACAGACCGCAACGGCGAGTACGCCGAAGGCAAACGCGAACCCCATTGCCGTCGCAAAGACCGAGTGCAACAGATCCTCGGTCGTGTCGTACGGAGCGTCAGGAATCCATGATTGAAGCGAGAATGCCGCAACCGCGAACATGGAGACTGCGAACACGACATGGAAGGCGGTTCCGGGTTGCCCCCACCTGTTACGCGACTGATGGGCAATCCAGAGCACAGCGAGCCCGAAGAGGAGAAACCCTGCCCTCGCAAGCCACGCACCGTCGACCCCTTGGCCTGCCGAACCTCAATCCGTTCGCTCTTGGTGTGCTTTGTCGGTGTTGTCATCTCGACTCCTCGTGTACGGCGATTGTACGGATGCTCTCTCTGATCTCAACATGGATGGCCGGCGGGTAGAGAGGCTTTTCACCCGAGGACGCTGCGATCACGTTTTCTTTGGCTGCGCCCCGGTGACGGATCTCAGCGGTCAGCGCTGCCGGTATGGTCAACCGCATTACGTGCAATCCAAGGGGCCAGCAATGAAAGTCGCATACATATTGAACATGCCGAAGGCGGCGAGCTACAAGGTTCAGAAGATGATCCTCCCACAGCTCGAAGCTGGAACACATGGTGTCGAGGTGGTCGGGATGTTCTTTTTCGATGACAACGTCTGGGCACTCCGGAAGGGTGACCCGATCGGTGAACGTCTTGCAGCGGTCGCTAAGAAAACAGGCATGCTGCTCATGGGATGTGACATGTGCTCTCTTGAACGCAACCTTGCCGAAGGTGAACCACGCTGGTGCGACCCCGCGACCGGCGAGGGTCGGGAGAACCCTGCTGAGTGCGAACCGGCTGGCATGGTCGACGGTGCCCACGTGGGCTGTTTCCCTGACCTGTACGCGGCCCTTGCGGGTAACCCGCCCGATCAGGTCATATCGCTCTAGGTATGCAACTAGGGTCGTAGGTATGGCGATTCCTGATACGGTCGATGCGCTTGAAGCGGGATTGATGCAGCATGGCTACATCTCGGACCGTGGTTTGACCGTTGCGATTCACCTTGCCATCCAAATGGGGCGTCCTCTGTTCGTCGAGGGTGAGCCTGGCGTCGGTAAGACCGAGATTGCAAAGGTGCTCGCAGCGATCGCCGGTGCTGAACTCATCCGTCTCCAGTGCTACGAGGGTCTCGATGCCTCCCATGCCATCTACGAATGGGACTATGCCAAGCAAATGCTTGCGATCCGGATGCTTGAAGCCACCGGCAAGGATGTTTCGCAGACGGACATCATGAGTGAGGAGTATCTGGTTGCTCGTCCGCTTCTCAAAGCAATTCGGCGTGCGGCGGCCAGCGAGCCGACAGTGCTTCTGATCGATGAACTGGACAGGGCTGATGAGGAGTTCGAGGCGTATCTCCTTGAGATTCTGTCCGACTTCCAGATCACGATCCCCGAGATCGGAACGGTGGCGGCGACAACACCCCCGATCGTGGTGATCACGTCCAATCGGACGCGCGAGATCCACGACGCCGTGAAGCGACGGTGCATCTATCACTGGATCGACTATCCGAGTGTTGAGCGTGAGATCCAGATTCTGAAGGCCAAGGCACCTGGCACCTCCGACGAGTTGTCGAAGCAACTTGCCATGGCCATGGAGAAGCTCCGGAGCCTTGACCTCTTCAAACCGCCCGGTGTGGCAGAAACGATCGACTGGGCGAAGGCTCTTGCCGTCTTGGGGGCTGACACCCTTGCCGCCGAGACCATCGATGCGACGCTCGGTGTCGTGGTGAAGTACGAAGAGGACCTTGCCGCGGTGAGAACCTTTGGCGTCGGATCGATGGAATGATGATCCGATGACATCCGATTCCATGTCGATCGGTGAGACCGCGGAAGTGAACTTGGTCATGTTCACGAGGGCGCTTCACGACGCAGGCTTCGCCGTCACACCACAAACGACCCGAGACCTTGTGAGGGTCGCTTCCATCATCGGACTCCATGTGGGAAACGATGTACGAAACGCGTTCTGTGGCGTTGTTGTGACGCGCCACTCCCAGATCGGACGCTTCAACGAGATCTTCGATCAGTTCTTCTCAGGTGGGGTCGTGTACCGGCTCGATGACGTGATGGATCGTGCGACCAAAGAGCAGACCGACCGCCGAATGCCACGATTGGCGGTCGCCGGTAGCCTCGATCAGGCTGACGGGGACGAAGTCGTCGAAGTGCCAAACGTCGTTGGGGGCTCGTACGGTGAGCGCCTTGTTGACGTCGACTTCGCTGACCTCAACGACGAGGAAGCTGCCGCGATGGCCGACATGCTCGCATCGATGGTGTGGACTCCTTCGAGCTACCGATCGCGGCGGTGGATGCGGGCAAGCGGTGGATCGGTTCCAGACATGCGGAGAACCCTTCGCATGGTGACCGGACCGAAGGGTGATCTCATGCCTCTGGCGTTCTCAACGCGAAGACCCAAACAGCGGCCGCTCGTCGTCCTGGCAGATATCTCGGGTTCCATGGAGCGATATGCCGAGATGCTGCTCCATTTTGTCCACGGTGCCCAACACCGGTTCTCATCCGTCGAGTCGTTCGTTTTCGCCACTCGCCTCACGCGGATCACCCGTCAGTTGCGCCGTAGAAACGCGGGCGACGCCCTCAAAGATGTGTCTCAAGTCGTTCACGACTGGTCTGGGGGCACACGGATCGGTGATGCAGTCGCTTCGTACAACAAAGATTGGGCCAGGCGGATTGGGGGAGGGCCCATCGTCCTCATCATCTCCGACGGGTGGGACACGGGCGATCCCGAGCAACTCGCGGTCGAGATGCGGCGTCTCGCCCGATCTGCTCACAGGGTCATTTGGCTGAACCCCCTCGCTGGCCACGTAGAATTCACACCAGAAGCGAGGGGTATGGCGGCAGCTGCCCCTTTCGTCGACGATTTGTTGGCTGGTGGCACTGCCCGTAGCCTGATCGAATTGGTCGATCTGTTGCAGATGGACCGTACAGAGCGAAGGAGCATCGCAGTCAGATGAGAGAAATCCTTGAAGTTAGGGACCGATGGACGGCTGAGGGCAAGGAGGTGGCCGTCGCCACCGTTGTGTCTGTCAAAGGCTCCGCACCACGCGGAGTGGGGGCCAAGATGCTGATTTCCTCCGATGGCGAAATGGAGGGTTCGGTGTCTGGCGGGTGCGTCGAGAACGATGTGCGCGAACACGCTGCAGGTGTGCTTTCTACCGGCGAACCACGACTCGTGACATACGGCATTGCTGATGACGACGCGTTTGAGGTCGGGCTGACCTGTGGCGGCACGATCGAAGTGTTCATTGCACCATGGTGAACCCGATCGTTGAGGCGGTTTCCGGTCTCAAGAAGGCAGAGCGCCTCGGGGCGATGATCTCGGTCATTGACGGTCCCGGGATTGGTGAGGCAGTCGTCATCGATCGCGATGACGGCATCGTCACAGGAGAGACCCCTGGTTGGTTCAGCGATGCCGTTCATGCCGATGCCACTGTGCTGATGGATTCCGAGGAGAGCAAGGCGCTCGTCTACGACGACAGACGCATCTTCATCGACGTGATCGCCCCATCGCCGGTCATGATGATCTTTGGGGCTGGTCATATTGCTCAGCCGCTGTCGCTCTTCGCTCGCGAGCTCGGATTCCGTGTCGTCGTGGCAGATGCACGAGCGGCATGGGCGACACCCGAGCGCTTTCCACACGTCGATGACCTGATCGTGGCGTGGCCGAACACGGTTTTCGAAACAGTCGTCCCTGACCGAAGAACCTACGTCGTGTTGTTGAGTCATGACAGCCGGTTCGAGATCCCGGTCTTCGACGCAATCCACGGTGTTCCCGTTCGCTACCTTGGCGCAATGGGTTCACGACGCACCCATGGGCTCAGAGTGGACCGCCTCAAGGCAGCGGGATGGACCGAGGACGAGGTTGCTGCGATCCATGGTCCGATCGGTCTTGACCTCAAGGCCAAGACGCCGGCCGAGACGGCCATATCCATCCTTGCCGAGATCATCCAGGTTCGATACGGCACGGGCTCCGCTGCTCCATTACGAGGTTCTGATGCCCCGGTTCATTGACGAGCGAACGAAACGATCATGAAGATCAATGAGGGATTCGTCGTCGAACGGCCGATCGCGGAAATGTGGCCGCTGTTCAAGGATGTCCCGGAACTGGCCCGATGTCTTCCCGGTGCTGAACTGACCGCGGACCACGGAGACGGAAGCTATGACGGGAAGGTTTCCGTCAAGCTTGGCCCGATTGCCACTTCCTTCGAGGGGAAGGCAACGGTTGATTTCGATGAATCTGCCCACACCGCCAAGATCAAGGGCAGAGGCGTCGACAGATCCGGCGGCAGCCAGGGTCAGGTGATGGTCGATATCGCGTTGGATGAGAACGAGGAGCACCACACCGCGGTGTCAATCGATGCGGAAGTGACGCTCGTCGGTCCGATCGCGCAGTTCGGAAGTACCGGGTTGGTGAGCGAGGTGTCCCGACGACTCATCGATGAATTCTCCCAATGCGTGCACGCAAAGCTTGATGCCGAGACAGCGGAAGAGGCTGCTGCGGTGACCGCTGGTCAAGTCAAGGGGTTCTCACTCGTCGTTGCGAGCACCTGGAGTTCTCTCATCGGATGGCTCAAGCGCGTGTTTTCTCGTCGCCGTTCGTAGTCGTTGAAGACTGCTCATCGTTGCACCTGCACACCGCTCTCGTTTGGCGTATCGTGGGGTCTGGCAGGGTCTGCGGCTCTGCCAAAGGTGGTTTCGATCGATTCGGAGGTTTGTGTCGTGGAAGTCAGCATTACCGTCAACGGGGCGAAGCACAGTTCGGAAGTCGAACCCCGCCTCCTGCTTGTCCACTATCTCCGAGAGGTTCTTGGACTCACCGGAACGCATGTCGGCTGTGACACTGGCTACTGCGGCGCCTGCACCGTCATCGTCGACGGTATCCCGATCAAGTCGTGTTCGATGCTGACCGTTCAGGCTGACGGCTGCGAGGTTCGCACCGTTGAAGGCGTTGCAAACGGTCCCGAGCTCCACCCGGTCCAAGAGGGGTTCTGGGAGTGTCACGGGCTGCAATGCGGATTCTGCACCCCTGGCATGATCATGAGTTCCGTGGCGCTGCTTGAAAGGAACGCCAACCCTTCCGAAACCGAGATCAGACAGGGAATTGAGGGCAATCTCTGTCGCTGCACCGGCTATCACAACATTGTCAAGTCTGTCCAATATGCCGGGGCGAAGATGCGTGGTGAAGATCCGAAAGGTGCATCATCGGAGGTGGCATCGTGACCAGCACAAGCGTGATGGGCGGCATTGTCCGTCGCAAGGAAGATCCATCTCTCATCCAGGGAAAAGGTGCCTATGTGGACGACGTCAAGAGGACCGGCGAACTCGCTGCGGTCTTTGTGCGCAGTCCCTTCGCTGCTGCGACCATCACCAGTATCGATATCGAGGCCGCCAAAGCAGCCCCCGGTGTACACGCCGTCTACACCGCAGACGATGTCCGGCACCTCGGACCGAATCCTGCACAGGTTGCCGTCGGCACGCTTCGTCCTCTCCTGGCTGACGGAGCGGTCAAACATGTCGGTGAAGCGGTGGCGATGGTGGTTGCCGAGAACCGATATCTCGCACAAGACGCCGCCGACCTCGTCTTTGTCGATTACGAACCCGGTGAGGTAGTCGTTGATCTAAAGGATGCCTTTGCCGACAAGGTCAAGGTGCATGGCGATGCCTCCAACATCCTCCTGACATGGCACGGGCACGGTTGGTGGGAGGGCGTGATTGACCTCCCCGATCCTTCCCCCGGCATTCAGGAGGCCAAGGAACGCGACGACACCGTCACGGTCAGCCTCGAGATGGTCAACCAGCGGCTCCTCCCCACGGCGATTGAGCCTCGCGCGGTACTCGCAGATTGGAACAGCGGCTACGGATCGGTTGAACTGTGGTCGAGCTCCCAGATTCCCCATGCTGTCGCGGGCGCTGTCGGCGTGACGTTTGGGATTCCATCGAACAAGGTCAGGGTCGTGGCACCCGAGGTTGGCGGTGGCTTTGGCGTCAAGCTCAACGTCTATCCCGATGAGATCCTCGTGTGCTTTGCATCCAAGGAGCTTGGTCGGCCGGTGCGCTGGACCGAGACCCGGCGTGAGGCTGGATTTGCATCCACCCAGGGACGCGGCTGGGTCGGTACCGCAACGATCACCGGAACCGCCGATGGAAAAATCCTTGGATACGAGCTTGAAGCGATCTGTGACATGGGTGCCTATTCGCACAACTTCACCGTGGCGGTCCCGCTGCTCGGGCTGTTCATCGCCGGAGGTCAATACAACTTCCCAACGTCCTATGCACTCCACTGCGTCGTAACCAACACCCAGACCACCGATGCCTATCGAGGTGCGGGGAGACCAGAAGCTGCTTACTACCTCGAACGGATCGTCGATCATTTCGCTCGAGAGATCGGGATGGATCCGGCCGATGTTCGCAAAGCGAATTATTGGAAGCCCGAGGACTTCCCCGTACAGACAGCCATCGGGCTCACGATGGACAGCGGCGACTACGAGAAGAACCTTGATGCGCTGCTTGATCGTGTCGGATACGAGGACCTCAAGGCGAAACGAGACGCTGCCCGTGCCGAAGGCAGACTGCTGGGGCTTGGGCTGAGCACATACGTCGAGGTGTGTGGATTTGGCCCCTCTGCTCTTGCGGGACTCGGATTCTCATGGGGTGCGTACGGTCTACCAACCGCGTTCAACGGGTCTGGTGTGGTCCGAGTCCAGCCAGATGGCACGTGTACGGTCACGATCGGGACCGGACCGAGCGGTCAGGGACACGAGACGACATGGGCACAGATTGTGTCGGACGGGCTTGGAATCGCAATGGACAACATCGAGGTCCACCATGGCGACTCAGTCGACTTGCCGATGGGTATCGGCACCTTCGGTTCACGATCCATCGCGGTTGACGGAACCGCGACATTCGAAGCCACAGCACGGGTCAGGAAGAAGGCTGCAATCATTGCGGGCCATCTGCTTGAGGCTGCACCCGAAGACATCCAATTCGCAGATGGCCGTGCGCACGTTGCTGGCTCTCCCGACCGGGCAGTTGAATGGGGACAGATCGCAGAGTCGGCGTATCAGCCACACACGTTGCCAGAGGGCGTCGAGGGTGGCCTTGAGTCTTCGGTTGTGTTCAGTCCTCCGAACGCCACATGGCCCTTCGGTTCACACATGGCACTCGTTGAGGTCGACCCGGAGACGGGTGACGTCGATCTCCTTGAGTATTGGGCCACGGACGATTGTGGCAATGTCATCAACCCGATGATCGTTGACGGACAGCTCCATGGTGGTATTGCTCAAGGTATCGCCCAGGCGCTCTATGAAGAAGCCATCTACGACGACATGGGCAACCTGCTCACGAGTTCGATGGCCAACTACACCCTGCCTGTATCGACGAGTCTGCCCTTGTTCAGTCTCGACCGAACGGTCACGCCGACGGATGTGAACCCCCTTGGTGTGAAAGGTGTTGGCGAGGCTGGAACAATCGGTTCGGCACAGACCATCGTCAACGCGGTAGTGGACGCCGTGGCACATCTCGGCGTCAGACACATCGACATGCCTTTGAGACCCAAGCGGGTGTGGCAGGCGATTCAGGATGCAAAGGAGTAGCCATGTACCCACCAAACTTTGACTACGTCGCTCCGACATCGCTCGATGAGGCGCTTGCCGCGCTCGCCGGTGCGGAGAATACCAAGGTTCTCAGCGGCGGCATGAGCCTGATTCCCCTCATGAAGATGCGATTCGTTCGCCCGACCACGGTCGTCGACATTTCCCGGATTCCAGGTTTGGATGACGTGACCGACGACGGCGACCACATCACGATCGGTGCAATGGTGCGTCACGCCACAACGGCATCACACCCATTGGTCCAAGAGCACGCGTCGGCACTTGCCGAGGCAGCGAACGGAACCGCTGATCTCTTGGTGCGCAATCGAGGTACCACGTGTGGATCGTTGGCGCTCAACGCTGTTGCAGCAGATCAGCCTGGGGCAGCGCTCGCGCTCAACGCGACAATGCACGCAGCGTCAGTGCGCGGGACCCGTGAGATCGCAGCTGCCGACTTCTTTCTGGACGCCATGACGTCCGCCCTTGCACCAGACGAGATCTTGACCAAGATCACGATCCCCAAAGGTGGCGTGTCCACCTATCGGAAGCTCGGTCGCAGGGGAGGTAGTTCCGACTACCCCATCGCCGCGGCCGCTGTGTGGGTTGACGTATCGGATGGGTCGGTTTCAGATGCCCGAATAGCTTTGAACGGGGTGTCATCGACGCCGTACCTTGCCGTCGGCAGCGCTGAGGCACTTGTTGGGTCCGACGGATCCGCGGACGCGATTGCTTCGGCCGCCTCCCATGCAACTGATGGAGTCAACGTGCTCGAGGATCTCTACGCGACGGTTGCGTTTCGTACCCATCTTGCCGGTGTGTACGTTCGCAGGGCACTTGAGGATGTTCTCGCGTAAAGGGGACTGACTCCATGTCCGCTGAAAACCCGCGCGTCGCTGGGATCGTGCTGGCTGCTGGCGAGGCCACGCGCATGGGCGAGCCCAAGGTGACGCTTCCCTACGGAGGGTCGACCATTGTCGAAGCTGTCGTGTCTGTCGCATCAGCCGCTCGCCTTGAACCAATCATCGTCGTAACAGGCTTCTATCACGAGGCGGTGACAGCGGTGATCGGGGATACTGCCACGGTCGTCCACAATCCGGATGCGGCATCTGGCAATCTGTCGTCGCTCAGAGTCGGGGTATCGGCAGCCGGTGACGTCGATGCCGCGGTGATCTTGCTTGGCGATATGCCCGAAATCGAATCGGAAACCGTGCAGCAACTTGCGCACCAGGTGGTGTCATCAGGTGCCGTTGGCGGATGGGTGCGGTACCGCGGCGACCAACACGACGGAGATACCCGCGGGGGAGATGACCGCGGGGAAGATGACCGCGGGGAAGATGACCGCGGGGAAGATGAAATGGGGCATCCGATGGTGCTGTCCCGACACGGTCTGGCCGGTTTTTCCGCTCTCACCGGGAGAAGGCCGGTGTGGCGCTACCTGACCAGCCTTGACTCAGACGATGTGGTTGTCCTTGACCTTGATGCTCCGAAACCGATCGACGTCAACACTCCGGACGACTATCGACGCCTGCTCGCAGAACAACTCTGAGTCAAGCGTTGTCACTACCCGATCAACCTGAAGAGTTGAGCCGCGTCCGGATGTCATCAATCGCCGCAAGCGAGATTTCGTGATCCACAAGCGGATATCGGTCTGATACGAGCACCTCTGCCCCCGATGGGAGCCGCGCAATATGGCGGTTTCCCTTGATCATCTCGTCTACGAGAGGACTTCCGACTTCACGCCATGGGGCAAGGTGGATGTGCAGATGATCAATCCCGTTTCCGTACACATAGACGTACACGAGCTCGGCGCCGGTGGAATCCTTGATTGCTTTGGAGGTTGCGGCAATCGTTGAACCGAGTGTCGCCGCTTCCTCCCCGTCAAGTTCGGTGATGTCTGCTATGTGCCGACGCGGTTCAAGATACGAGAATCCGGCCACCTCGGTGTACTCGGCCGTGGTCAAACGCCACAGGCTGTCAGACCAGACTTCGGTGCGCATGAGCGCATCATCCATCTCCGAGCCAGCGCAAAGGGCACAATCTTCTGTGGTCATGGTGCGAACCTACACTTCCCGGGATGCTTCCGCTGCTTGTTGAGATTATCAGCACATCAGGTCCGATGCCGTTCGATGAATTCATGGAACGCTGCCTCTATGACGCTGACGATGGCTTCTTCTCGGCTGGTGCGGTTCGACCCGGTGCAAAGGGCGACTTCGTGACAGCACCGGAGGTGTCGCCACTTTTTGGAGAACTTATCGCAAGATGGGCCAATAGGGTGCGGGGAGGTGCGTGGGCAACGGTCGAGATCGGGGCTGGTTCGGGAGCTCTGCTCGGGCCAATGATCGCTTCGATGTCGGAAACGACCACATTCGCCATTGAGCGATCTCGATCTGCTCGTAGGATCATCCGAGAGGCCCTTCCAACGGTCACCGTTGCTGACTCGATCGTCGATGTCGATGCGTCTGGTGCCGTTGTCATCCTCAACGAAGTTCTTGACAATGTGCCAGCCGCGCTGGTGCAACGGACCGACCAAAGCCAGAAGAACGAGGGGTGGAGCGAGATTGCCGTTGGGGTCGACGACGGTGTGCTGAAGCTGGTGGACGTGCCTCCCCGAAATGCCGTGGTCGAATGGGCGTCGCGGTATCTCACCGATCTACCGGTCGGAGCGATGGCTTCTGTGCAGATCGCGGCTGGCAAGCTCATTGAGAGCATCGTTGAGGCACTTGACGACGTTGCGATCTGCGTGATCGATTACGGGGGATCGACCGCCGAGCTCGCGGGGAGGTCTGATGCCGATGTCGTTCGTACGTACCGCCATCAACGCAGTGGATTCGACTACCTAACGCATCCAGGGCAGACCGACATTACGGTTGACGTGAACACCGACGCCATTGTTGCAATAGCCGAACGGCTTGGCACCCAGGTCGAGGTCATGACCCAACGCGACTTTTTGCTGTCTCTCGGTGCCGATGAGATGCTCTCAGAGTTGCGGACATCGGAAATTGCCCTTGCACGTCGCGGAGACGTGATGGGTCAGCTCAGGGAGCGGTCGCGAGGTGTCGAGCTGCGCGCACTCCTTGATCCGCCAGGATTCGGCTCGTTCAAAGTGATCACGATCGTCCGCAAACGGGACACGATGCCCTGACTGACGTCGCATTGACCGGTGGTTTGACCGTTCGATTATCGGGTTCTGGTTGATACGCTCAAGTCGTGAACAACCTCAAGACCACTGCTCTTTTGGCGTTTCTCGGAGCCCTGTTCGTTGGTGTTGGTTACCTCTTGAATGGTGCAACGGGTGGGGTCATCGCTCTCGGGTTTGCGATCGTGTTCAACTTTGCGATGTACTTCTTCTCGGACAAGATCGCGTTGAAGTCTGCCAGAGCTCGACCTGTCGAAGCCCATGAGCTCCCTGATGTGTATCAGACCGTGTCATCACTTGCACAACGCGAGAATATGCCGATGCCCGACATCTATCTCATCGACTCACCCCAGCCGAACGCATTCGCGACCGGGCGGAGTCCCAAGCACGCAGCAGTGGCGGTGACCACAGGCATCTTGGAGGTACTCGACCACCGCGAACTCGAGGGTGTGCTCGGGCACGAGCTCGCCCATGTGAAGAACCGTGACATCCTCATCGGAACGATCGCTGCGACACTCGCCGCGGCGTTGTCACTTCTTGCGCGGATGGCGTTCTGGGGAGGTATGGGCCGTCGACGCGACAACAACGGGGCCACCGCCATCGTCGGATTGATTGCGATGATCCTCGCCCCCATCGCCGCAGCGCTCATCCAGATGGCGATCAGCCGTTCACGTGAGTTCGAGGCTGACCACGACGGAGCCGAAACAACGGGTTCACCCCTTGCTCTGGCGTCAGCGCTCGAGAAGATCAGCGCAGGGACGGCTCGGATCCCGATGAATGTGAACCCAGCGGTCTCCCAGCTCTTCATTGCCGATCCGCTCAAGGCGTTCGGGTCGAAGGGTCCCGGCCGGATGTCGAAGATGTTCTCGACCCATCCGCCCGTAGAAGCACGCATCGCCCGCCTCCACCAAATGGCATCAGGCATCCGGTAGCCCAGACGTCAGACGTCAGACGTCAGAAGTCGAGCTTGCCGGGCTCGAAGCAACCGAACGTAGTGGGGTTGCCGGAGGCAGAAGTTAGACTATGGGCGAAGGATCCTCAGAAGCGACACGAGATCAAGCGGAGTATCCTCGCCTCTTCGCTGGGATGCCCGAGCGGCCAAAGGGAGCAGACTGTAAATCTGCCGGCTAAGCCTTCGGAGGTTCAAATCCTCCTCCCAGCACGTATCCGACAACCGATGACCGTTGACCGACTCAGCAGTCTGGTCGGACTCGGTCGTCGGAAGCATTGCCTCCTTAGCTCAGTGGCAGAGCTGCGATGAGCCGTATGGCGAAGAGCGGTGAACGCTGGTGGTAAGGAGGGGGTTCCGGGTTTACCCGGGGCTGGAAGAACTGAATATCGTGCCTCCTTAGCTCAGTGGCAGAGCACCTCCATGGTAAGGAGGGGGTCCCGGGTTCAAATCCCGGAGGAGGCTCCATCGAGGCGTCACTGCTCGCGTCCACCCGGTTCAATCTGTACCGTCTGTACTTGATTTCCACCACAGACGACTCATGCGCAAGATTTTGTGGTGGGACCGAGAGTTGATGCTCGAGACTTTAGGTTCAAATCCCGGAGGAGGCTCCATCGATGCGTCACTGCTGCGTTTTCTTCCCGTCCTCCCGCTTGCGGGGGGACGCGGAGCGTCAGCGACGCAGGGGGGCCGTCTGACGTCTGACTTCTGAACTCTGACTTTTGAACTCTGACTTCTGGTTTCTCAACGGCATATACTCGCGTGCTGTCTCGGCAAAACCCGTGACGTGTCGGGCGCGTGTCCGGCGAATCATCGCGAAAGCGGCGAACAAGGCGGCGTAGCTCAGCTGGTGAGAGCGCGCGACTCATAATCGCGAGGTCGGCAGTTCAAGTCTGCCCGCCGCTACGCACACATGACAAACAGAACAAATCGGTTCGGGAGGACCAGACCATGGCGAAGGCAAAGTTTGAGC
>DIDS01000017.1 GCA_002418265.1 Acidimicrobiia bacterium UBA5794
TCAGCTCGTGCTGAACGGTCGGGAACCGCATCGTGAATTCAAAGGACTTGTCGCCGACCGAGACGAAATCGATATCCTGATAGTTCTGTTTGCTGATCGGATAGTCCGGGTTCAAGATGGTGTCGAGTGTGAACTGGAAATCGCTTCCCGACACGGGCGTGCCGTCATCCCATCGGGCCTCAGGACGAATCTGATATTTGACCGTCATCTTTCCGTCGGCTGTCATGACAATACCCCCGTTTGCAACGGTGGGTATCTCGGTGATGAGCTCGGGGAGGTAGGACAGCGTCACCCCATCGATGTCGTATGCACCTGCCGCGTAGCCCTGCGATATCAATGCCCCCACGACCCGATCTCCACCCGGAAGGAAGGGATTCAAGGTGGGCGGTTCGTCGTCCACCGCAATGACCACCTCCCCTCCAACCGTCTTCTGCGGCAACGGTTCCAAGGTCGTGGTGGTGCCAGCCGTCGTGCTGGTGGTCGTTGCGGGCTGTGTAGTGGTGGTCGTGGTGGTGGGCGCCGCTGACGTACATGCGGAAAGGATCAGGGCGAGCACGACCATTGCAGAGAAGCCTGCCGTGATCGGTCTCGTTGCCATGGACATCACGTTCCGAGTCTTGCTGAGGTGACCCTCGGTCGTGTACAAGATCAGTTTGTTGCGAGGAGCCAGGTCAGCACAAAGGTGGTAACCGTGAACGCCAATGCAAGAATGACGGTGAGTCGGTCGAGGTTCTTCTCGACCACCGTTGAGCCACCGACATTTCCACTGCTCATTCCGCCGCCAAACATATCACCCATGCCTCCACCCTTCCCCGCGTGGAGCAGGATCAGGGAGATCAATGCGAGTGATACGAGGAGATGGAGAACCGAAAAGAGTCCATCGAGCACTGTGGGAACCTTTCTCACGTGTGAACCCGCGCACGACGCGGGTTCGACCACAAGGAAGTATGGCGAGCACCCCGCGCTACCGCAACTACATCGAGAACCGGTCGCCGTGGCCGGGCATGAGCACCGGGCGTGTCAGCCAGCCTGCTTCGCAACTGCTTCGGCGGCAGCAGCGATCTCCGCTTGATCTCCGAGATATCCAGACGAAACCACACGCATATCGTCGTCAAGGTCGTAGCGAAGCGGTACTCCGGTCGGGATGTTGAGACTCGGGATTTCTTCGTCGGAGATCCCGTCGAGATGCTTGACAAGGGCACGAAGACTGTTTCCGTGCGCTACGACGAGGACGGTCTTCCCATCCATCAGATCGGGGACGATTGCGTCGTACCAATACGGAAGCATGCGCTCGACGACATCAGCCAGACACTCGCTCGAAGGCAAGAGCTCCGGGGGTAGATCTCGGTATCGACGGTCCTTGGCGGGGTGACGATCGTCCGTGAGATCCAGTGGCGGTGGTGCCGTGGTGTATCCTCGACGCCACAGGTGTACCTGATCCTGGCCATGTTTGGCCACGGTTTCCTTCTTGTTCAAACCCTGCAGATCACCGTAATGGCGTTCATTCAGACGCCAGTGGCGGGTAACCGGGATCCACCCGAGACCCATCTCGTTGAGGGAGAGCGACGCTGTGTCGATTGCCCGTCGCAGCACCGAGGTATGGACCACATCGAACTCAATACCGGCGTGTGCCATCAAACGCCCTGAGGTACGTGCCTCATCTTCTCCTGCGCCCGAGAGAGGCACATCGGTCCATCCGGTGAATATGTTCTCAAGATTCCAGGTGCTTTGCCCGTGTCGCAACAAGACAAGTGTGTGTGTTGTGACCATGTTGATCAGGGTCCCTTCATCACTCGGGGGAATCGGTCAAGAGTTCAAGACGTCTCACGGTCCAGGTGGCACCCCAAAACGGGGACCACAACTCCTTCTCCGCACCACCACCGGAGACTTCTCGCTCGGGAAGAAGTCCTTCGTGCCGGCCACCTGCCGCACGGATGGCCACCCCGACGACCGAACGACTGTGTTCCACGCGGTTGACCTCCCACGAATCCAGATGAATCGTGAGGTGCACCCGGCCCGTCTCAAGGTTTCCGTCGGTTTCGACACGCGTGACCTCACTGTTACGGGTCAACACCTCCGCCACCTCGTCGAGGTGCTTCGCAAGATCGTCCGAATCCTCCCATCCGAAACGACGAAGGACGTCGAACTCGCCATCGATCGTGTACTCGGCCATCGTCACACCCAATATCGAATCACAGACGCAAACGTGTCAGGATCGAGCGATGCACCCCCAACCAGTCCACCGTCGATGTCGCGCTTTGCCATCAGCCCTGCAATGTTTCCGGGATTGACGGAACCCCCATAGAGCACTCGTGTCTGATCGGATGCTCCCGGTGCCACCGCCTCAACCGTGGTACGCACGAACGAACACATTTTTCCTGCGTCGTCAGCACTGGCTGTCCTCCCTGTTCCGATCGCCCAGATTGGTTCGTAGGCAATCACCATGGCAGCAACGTCATCGACCGAAACTCCGGCGAGCCCCGACCTCACCTGCGTCGAAACCTTGGACTCAGCCTCCCCGGCGTCGCGTTCTTCTTCCGTTTCACCGACACACAGGATGGGTGTCATCCCCGCGCCGAGTACCGCTTTCACCTTCTTGTTGACCGTGTCGTCTGTCTCGCCGAAGAGTTGGCGGCGTTCGGAATGACCAACGATGACAAAGGAGACACCGAGCTTTGCGAGCATACTTGGGGACACCTCTCCGGTGAATGCCCCGCTTTCGTGCCAATCAACATTCTGGGCTCCAAGCTTGATCGAGAGGTGGTCGGTCTCAATGACGGTCTGTGCCGAACGCAAAGCCGTGAAGGGTGGACAAATCACAACCTCAACCCGGTCGTAGTCGGCGACATCAAGGCGATAGCTGAGCTTCTGGACCATCTGGATCGTCTCAAGATGGTTTGCGTTCATCTTCCAGTTTCCAACGATGAGATTCTTGCGAGTCATGCAATCCCCTTTTGGTGGTCCGTCTTCATCAGTACTGCAACTCCGGGAAGCACCGCACCTTCAAGCATCGCGAGACCGGCTCCTCCCCCACTTGACACATGGGAAATGGACGTCTCAACACCGAGCATACGGATCGCTGCAACCGTGTCTCCCCCACCGACAACGGTATACCCCGTGCACTCCGCGACTGCTTCGGCAATCCCTGCCGTGCCAGCAAGGAATGGCCCCCACTCGAACACACCCATTGGGCCGTTCCAGAAAACCGATGCCGCTTCTCGCACTGCTCCGGCAAACCGCTCCGTCGACATCGGTCCGATGTCGAGCCCAAGCCAGCCGTCATCGATCGCGTTCACATCAACCACCTGCCAATTCGCGGTTTCGGAAAACGCGTCTGCGGCGACGACATCAACGGGAAGGACGATCTTCTCCCCATGTGTCGACTCCAGGAGTCGTTCAACAACGGGGACCATCTCATTCTCAACGAGAGAGTCGCCAATTCTGAATCCTGCCGCCTTCAGGAGGGTGAAGCACATACCTCCGCCGATCAGCATCAGATCGACATCCGGGAGCAAACTCTCGATGACCTTTAGCTTGTCTGAGATCTTTGCACCACCCATCACCACGACGTATGGCCGTTCCCGCTTGGTGAGAAGCCGGTCGAACGCGGCAATCTCGGCCTCCATCAGTCGTCCCGCGACCGATGGAAGGCGTTGAGCCACCCCAACGGTTGAAGCGTGAACACGGTGGGCCGTACCGAACGCGTCGTTCACGAAGACGTCTGCAAGTGCAGCGAACTGATCCGCAAGCCCTGGATCATTCGTCGTCTCGCCCGATTCGAAACGGGTGTTTTCGAGAAGTACCACAGACCCGGCCTTCGCGGCGGTGATTGTGGCTTCAACATCGGGCCCGACAACACCTGGTGCAAGGACGACCTCCAATCCGCTCAGTTCCCCCAAACGGATGGCGACTGGTGCCAATGACAACGATTCGTCGTGTCCGTGTGGTCGCCCGAGGTGGCTTGCCACGACGACACGATCGGCTCGCCGTTGAACTTCGGCGATCGTTGGAAGGCTTGCAATGATCCGAAAATCGTCGGCAACCTCGCCGTCAGCAAGCGGAACGTTGAGATCCGAGCGAACGAACACCGTCGACCCCACCAGGTCGACGTCATCGAGGGTTGCGAGCGCCTCAACCAAGCTTGCGACAGAGGTCTACGAGCCGGCTTGAGTAGCCCCACTCGTTGTCGTACCAGCCGAACACCTTCACCATCTTGCCAGAGACAATGGTTGACGCGGCATCAACGATCACCGAATGTGGATCGCCGACAATGTCAGATGACACAATGGGATCCTCGGTATAACGCACGATTCCACGCATCGGTCCGTCGGCTGCTGCCTTCAATGCAGCGTTCACCGATTCGACAGTGACGTCTTCTTCCACCGTTGCAACAAGATCGGTGATCGAGCCGTCCGGCACCGGAACTCGAAGAGCAGTTCCCGATAGTTTGCCGTTGAGTCTGGGAAGTACCTTCCCCACTGCAGACGCCGCCCCCGTGGAAGTCGGGATGATGTTGATCGCCGCAGCGCGTGCCCTCCGAGGGTCCTTGTGGAGGACATCGGAGAGGCTCTGGTCGTTCGTATAGGCATGAACGGTCGTGAACATGCCCTGCTCGATCTCAAAGGCGTCGTCGATGACCTTTGCCATCGGAGCAAGGCAGTTGGTGGTGCAGGACGCGTTCGAGATGATGCGGTGGTTCTCAAGATCAAGATCGTCGTCGTTAACGCCAAGCACGATCGAAACGTCTGGATCGCTCATCGGTGCTGAAACGACGACGTACTTTGCCCCCGCCCTGAGGTGCTTGGAAGCAGTCTCGTGGGTGCGGAAGACACCCGTTGACTCAATGACAACATCGACACCGAGTTCGGCCCATGGCAGTTGCTCGGGATCCCGCTCAGCAAACACGCGGAATCGATCACCATCGACGACAATGTCGCCATCGACGACCTCAATCTTTCCCGGATACGTGCCGTGAATCGAGTCATACTTGAGAAGGTGCGCGTTCATGGCGACATCGCCGAGGTCGTTGATGGCGACGATGTCAATGCCCCTGACCGCCGAAGTGATGTTGTTCCACACGCTTGCGATCGACTCAGAATCTGAGAGATCGATCCCTGAGAGTGCTTTGCGGAGATCTTTCGTGATCGTTCCGCCCTTGGCGGCTCGGAAGAAGTTTCTCCCGATCCGGCCAAATCCGTTGATGGCTACCTTCATGACTTTCTCCTGGATTTCATCGAGTTGTCGCGCTCAGCACTACCCCGAGCTTCTGAGGGTCGTGGCTCGGCCACTCCTCGGACCCGTCGACGAGATCCGCCGTGGTGAGATCTGCGCCATATGTGGCGAGGATCTCGGCATCGAAGGCAACCGGCTGAAGCGGAGGTGTGATGTCTATCACGTGTTCATTTGCGATGATAGCGCTGGGCGGACGCACACCCGTCAGGCGGAGAAGAGCATCAAGATGATCCGCGCCATCCATCCCAAGGGTCTCACCGTCCTGGGTGATGAGGTTTGCAACGTAGATCAGCTGGGCATGGGAGAGGTTGATGGCCTCGGTGATACCGGGTACCCGCATCGCCGCGATGGTCGACGTCATCAGGCTCCCGGGACCGAGGATGATCTGGTCAGCGGCCTCGATGGCCAGGACTGCTCGGGGTGTGGCCGCAGCACTTGGGGGCTGAACCCAAATCTCGTCGATCCGGCCGCGGTGCTGCTGGATCGTCACCTGTCCTTTGAGCAGGCCAACCTCGGTTTCCGCCACGAGCATCAGGGGCTGTTGACAGGCAGGGATGACGCTGCCCGATGCTTTGAGAAGCAACTCGGCGCGTACCAGTGCTGGCTCGAAACCTCCCTCAATCTCAGCGAGTGCCGCGAGAATGAGGTTACCGAGGGAGTGCCCGGCAACATCGGCTTCCTCGAAACGGTATTCGAATATCTCTTTCCAGATGGATTCGACCTGCGTGAGGGCGAGAAGGCACTTGCGGATGTCACCCGGCGGTGGAATGTCAAGGTCAGGCACCAAACGTCCACTGGAGCCTCCATCGTCAGCGACGGACACCACGGCGTCGACGCGTCCAGCGTAGTACAGGGCTGCCCGGAGGGTCCTGGAAAGCCCATGGCCACCACCGATCGCCACGACGTGAGGGCCAGCGGTGCCAACCTGAAGCTTTTCGAGCAAGACCTCAGGTGTCGCTGCTTCAAAGGTCATGTGTGCGGGATATCTCGGTGGTGAACCGATGTCGACACACCCGTGTTCGTCAGATGAAAACCGATGGCCTCGGCGAGCGCGACACTTCGGTGCTGTCCACCGGTGCAGCCAACGCCGATCGTGAGATAGGACTTGCCTTCAGACACGTAGAGAGGGATGAGGAAGTCAAGCATGTCGGTCACCTTGGCGAGGAACGCTCCGGCTTCAGGATGCCCGAAAACGTAGGACACAACGTCGTCATCGAGTCCGGTGAGCGGGCGTAGCTCGGGACGCCAGTACGGGTTCGGAAGGAACCTCACATCAAACATCAGATCGACAACGCGGAGTGGGCCTTTCTTGAATCCGAAGCTGGTCACATCGACCCGCATCCTGTGATGTGTTTCCGCATCCTCAAAAGCGTCTCGAAGACGGTCCCGAAGGTCGTGAACGCTGAGATCGGACGTATCAACGATGATGTCGGATGCCGCCCTGACGTCCTCAAAGGCAGAGCGCTCCATCGCGATGGACTCAGCGAGCGAACTGCTGTCGACGGGATGTGGGCGCCGCGTCTCCTCGAACCGCTGTGCGAGGGTCGCGTCGTCAGCATCAAGGAAGAGCACGGTGGTTCGCAGGCCCGCTCGGTGCAGTTCGATGAGTGCAGCATCGAGTCCTTCGGCGGTCATGCCAGCTCGGGTGTCTGCAACCACGGCAATCTTGCGACGCATTCCTTCACCTGAACCGACACTCACCACGAGGTTCGGGATCAACGGCATCGGGAGGTTGTCGACAACGAAGTACCCTATGTCCTCAAGCACATTCGCAGCGTGGCTTCTTCCCGCACCGGAGAGCCCTGTGATGATGACAACGTTGGCGTCTGACGTGAGATCGCTCATTGGCTGGCCAGGCTTCCATGGAGTACGTGAAAGAGTTCTGCTGCAACCCTATCCGGGATCACCTCGGCAAGCTCGCCTTGTGATGCCCGACGCATCTTTTTGACCGATCCGAAATGCTTGATCAACGCCTTCTTCCTCCCCGGACCGATCCCAGCGACATCATCGAGAATGGAATCCACCATTGACCGGCTCCGTAACTGACGGTGGTACGAGACGGCGAATCGGTGTGCTTCGTCACGGACTCGTTGCAACAGATAGAGGGATTCCTCTCCCCGATCAATCACAATTGGATCTGATTGGTGCGGAACGAACACTTCCTCAAGCTTCTTTGCCAGTCCAACGGCGGGGATGTCAAGGCCGAACTCATCCAGGACCTTGACCGCGCGACCGAGCTGCCCCTTGCCACCGTCGATGACAACAAGGCTCGGCGGATAGGAAAAACGTCGTTGCTCCTCAGCGGAAAGCTCCTTCTCCGCAAGGTAGGCCGTGAATCTGCGTCGGATAACCTCCTCCATTGCAGCGAAATCATCTTGACCATCGATCGTCCGGATCTTGAATCTGCGGTATTGGCTCTTCTTGGGCAGGGCATCCTCGAACACCACCATCGATGCGACGGTATGGCTCCCCTGGATCGTTGAGATGTCGTAGCACTCAATCCGGAGAGGTGGAACGGGTAGGCCAAGTACATCTTGAAGACTACGTAATGCCCGGGCCCGCGCGTTGTGGTCGGAGTGGCGTTTCAGACGGTGTCGGTTGAACTCTTCGGTTGCATTTGCATGTGCCGTCTCCATGATCCGGCGCTTGGCCCCACGCTTTGGCACCCGGAGCGACACCGGTCCTCCCCGACGATACGAAAGCCACTCGCTCCACAGTGCAAGGTCATCGGGTTCTATTGGCACAAGAACCTCGCGGGGCGGCGGCTCGGCTCCGTAGAGTTGCCCGAGCATCCGGCCGACGAATTCGGAGGAGGAGATCTCCTCGACACGGTCGACAATCGTGGTCTTTCGCCCGGTCACACGTCCGTTTCGCACATACAGCACGACGAGGACAAACTCGAGATCATCCTCATCAAACGCGATCAGATCGAGGTTGTCGCGAGTCTCAGTGACCAGTTCCTGCCGCTCAAGCGCGGTCCGCATCGCTGCAGCCTGGTCACGGAGTCTTGCGGCCTTTTCGAACTCCTGGTGGGAGGCCGCCTCAGCCATTGCAGCCTCGACGTCATCGATCAACATGTCAGAATCGCCATTGAGAAACGTCGCGAGGCCGTCCACATGGTTGTCATACTCGCCATGCGTCACCTCCCCGACGCACGGGCCAGAGCACTTCTCGATATGGAAGAGCAGGCAGGGCCTCCCCGATGCCTCATGCCTGCGGAACTTCGCATCTGTGCAGGTGCGGATCGGAAATGTGCGGAGCAGGCCGTCAAGGGTTTGGCGAATCGAGTAGGCCCGCGCATAGGGACCAAAGTACTCGACACCTTTTCGCTTGTTACCGCGCATAACGAGCGCCCGAGGCCATTCGTCCTGCCGTGTGATCGCGAGATACGGAAATGATTTGTCATCTTTGAGTCTCACGTTGAAGACGGGCTGGTGCTCCTGCACCAGTGAGAACTCGAGCATCAATGCGGCAACTTCTGAATCGGTCACGATCCATTCGAGATCGTCGGCGAGATCGACAATGGAACGCGTGCGCGGGGCGAGGTCCTTTCGAAAGTAGCTCGCAGTGCGTTTCCGGAGCGATTTTGCCTTGCCGACATACAGTGGACGCCCGTGTTCGTCACGGAAGATGTAGACCCCCGGACCGTCGGGAACCGTAGAGGGTGCTGGACGGATGAGCATCAGGGAAGCTTACCGACGGCGCCCCATCGCATTTTCGGAGGTCAAGCGTTCAGCAGGGTGGACCCCCACAGTCGGTCATCGGTCGTCGGTCATCGGTCGTCGGTCATCAGAATATTTGTCCATCTGAGGCCGAGGAGTCGGGGAATCGTGTCTTGACCGAGGAACTCAGGGTAGGCGTCAAGAATCTGCGGGCTCAATGGGCGCTCACGCATGAGGTCGAGTGACCATCCCGCAGCCGAAGCGTTGTTCAAGAGGACGTCGAGAGGTCGATGAAAGAACTCGATCTTCCTGTGTCCGGCTGGTTCGTGGGACGAGCCAATATCGAAGTAGGAACCCCAACGCCAAAACACCTCCTTGTCGGGATCGGCGAAGGGACCAGAACCCGGGGCGAGGAACACCGGATGGTTCATGACGACGACCAACGAGCCTCCTTTCCTCACAGCTCGAGCGGTCTCGGAGAAGAAGGTTGCGTCGTCTTGGATCAGATCGAGCAAGTAAATCGATGCCGCATGATCGAAAGCGTCATTGACAAAGCACGCAAGCGAAGGGAGGCGTGCACGCACGGTGGGACCAACGCTACTGGCGTGAGCAAGTAGGTCCATGGACAGGTCGACCCCAATCGTCTGTGGTCCGGTCATCCCCATCGCCTGTCCCGTCCCACACCCAAGGTCGGCAATCACACCAGACAGATCAGACGTCAACTCTCGATACAAGGGGTGCACGTCTGCCGCATAGACGGGGTCGTCAGTTGCCTCCGCTGACCACCACTCAGCAATATCGTCCCATGAGTCGGTTGGAGGTGCTTCGTCTTGCGTCATCAGACGTATAGCGTGCCATACCAATGCAAGCGACACCACATTCTCTCGACGAACGGCGCGCTCGACTCCGCATGGCTTCGATGGTCGCCTGCTTCGCGGCCTTTCTGTTCTCGTACGCATTCGCCGTTCTCGACACCAACAATGTCTTGCGATCGGTCCTTGTCGCTGATGTGAATGCATACGAACAGATCGGCGCCGAGGTACTCGATGGCGCTGTCCCGTACACTCAGCTTGCGATCGAACACCTTCCCGTGTCGTTTCTTCCCATAGCAGCACTGTCCTGGGTTGCCGACGTTCTTGGTGTTGGTCTCGTCTTGGTCTGGGTTCTCGCCATGGCTGCGGCATTCATCGGCTCCGTCGTAGTCATCGACTCGATCGATCCGAATGAAGCAACAGGTCGCCGCTTCCTTTTCGTGTCCCTTCCCCTCCTCCCCCTCGTCCTGTTTCGTCTCGAACCATGGGTGGTCCTCCTTGCTGTCGTGTCGATCGCCGCCTATGCCGCAAACGAACAGACCAAGGGGGCGGTCTGGACCGTCGTCGCAACGCTCTCGAAGGGGTGGCCAATCGTGCTCGTGGCGTATCCGTGGCAACGCGGAAGGCGGTGGCTCGCCGTCGGTGTAACCACAGCATCTGGTGTACTTCTGGCGATTGTTGCCGCGTCGGACGGGTTTCAAAGGGCAAGGGCGTTCGATGGTATCCACAGCGAGACGATCGTTGGCAACCTTGTCCTCGTGTGGCGGCACTTCATGTCAATCCCGCTCGGATTGGGGGATGCAGCTGGTGCCGTCTACGTCGCGGTCCCCGACATTGCGGTCTTCGTCAACGCCATCCCGGGAATCGTCCTGTTCGGGATCGCTGTGTACGCTGTCGCAAGACATGAGTCGTCATTTCGTGACCTGACGTTGATCGTGGGCCTTGCAGTTCTCGGCATCATGTTGATGAGCCCACTGTTCTCGACGCAGTTCATCTTCTGGCTGGCACCGTTCGCGGCGTTCGCCTCCACCGAGATTCGGAGGGTGTACGTCGTCGCCGCCACGATCGGCTTGGCGTCCGTCACCGTGTTTGAACCGGCGGCTCTGTGGTGGTCAATCGAGGTTCTCTCAAAGAACATCGCGATCGTGTGGCTTGCCGTTGTCTGGGCCAGGATGGTCCTTGCGTTTCGAGGGTCTCAGCCAGTCAGCACCTCTCGCAAAAACTTGCCCGTGTAGCTCGCCGGAACCTCCGCAATGTCCTCTGGAGTTCCGACAGCGACCACCTCGCCACCACCGTCACCTCCCTCGGGACCAAGATCGATGACCCAATCCACAGACTTGATGACATCAAGATTATGTTCGATCACCACAACGGTGTTGCCTGTATCGACAAGGCGCTGAAGGACCCCAAGCAGTTTACGAATATCCTCAAAGTGCAACCCGGTGGTGGGTTCGTCGAGAATGTAGAACGTTCGCCCGGTCGAGCGCTTTCCGAGTTCCGAAGCAAGTTTCACTCTCTGGGCCTCGCCTCCCGAAAGGGTTGGTGCCGGTTGACCGAGCCGGACATATCCTAGGCCGACGTCATACAGCGTTCCGAGAAGCCGTGCGATACGAGGCTGATGCTCGAAGAACGTCAGCGCCTCCTCGATGGACATGTCGAGTACATCGGCGATCGAATGGCCCTTGAACTTCACCTCGAGCGTGTCTCTGTTGTACCGCAAGCCGTTGCACGTGTCGCACAGGACGTAGACATCGGGGAGAAAATGCATCTCGATCTTCAGCGTGCCATCGCCCTTACATGCCTCGCATCGACCGCCGGAGACATTGAAGGAGAAACGCCCCGGTTTGTACCCACGGATTCTTGCGTCCTGGGTGGAGGCGAAGAGCTGTCTGATCATGTCGAAGACCTTGGTGTACGTTGCCGGATTCGAACGTGGTGTCCGACCGATCGGTGACTGATCGATGTTGATCACCTTGTCGATCAGATCAAGACCCTCGGTCCGTTTGTGCCTCCCTGCTCTCTGGCGAGAACCATGCAACGACTCGTGCAGTGACTTGCTCAGGATCTCTTGAACAAGCGACGACTTGCCGCTGCCCGACACACCTGTCACCGCGGTCAGTGTCCCAAGCGGGAAGGAGACATCGATGTTCTTGAGATTGTTCTCCGTCGCCCCGTGGACGGTCACGAACTCATCACGATGCGCACGGCGGGATGCGGGAATCTCGATCGTGCGCTTCCCTGCGAGATACTGACCGGTCATCGAAAGGGGGACCGCTTCGATGTCGGTCACCTTCCCCTGTGCAATGATCACACCACCATGTTCACCGGCACCGGGTCCGATATCCACGATGTGGTCGGCAATCCTGATCGTGTCCTCATCGTGCTCCACCACGATCAGGGTGTTACCGAGATCGCGGAGTCGCAGAAGCGTCTCGACCAGTCTTTGGTTGTCCCGCTGATGCAGACCGATCGACGGCTCATCAAGAATGTAGAGCACGCCGACGAGACCTGACCCGATCTGGGTCGCCAACCGGATGCGCTGTGCCTCACCACCCGCAAGCGTTGCCGCCGAGCGGGCGAGCGTCAGGTAGTCAAGGCCGACCGCAACGAGGAAATTGAGCCGTTCTGCTATCTCTTTCACGATCGGGTCGGCAACCGTGGCGTCGCGCTCATCCAGCTTGATGGAGGTCAAAAAATCCAGTGACTTTCCGAGACTCATCGCCGAGAGCTCGGCGATGTTCGTGTCGTTGATGGTGACGGCCAAAGAGATGGCGTTGAGTCTCCCGCCCTCACAGGTCACACAGGGAATCTCGCGCATGTATTGCTGGTACTGGGCACGCGCGCTGTCCGTTTCAGCACTTGCGTAGCGGCGCTCGACCCACGCGAGCGCCCCTTCGTACTTTGCGTCGTAGGAACGCTGTCGTCCGAAGCGGTTCTCATAGCGAACCGTATACGTTGCGTCATCATCGCCGTTGAGAAACAGATCCTGCTCCTTTTCGGACAACGACGACCACGGTGCATCAACATCGACGCCGTTTGCATCCGACACCGACCGTATCAATCGTTGGTAGTACGTCATCCGATGACGACCACGCCACGGCGCTATGGCCCCGTCCGCCAATGAACGGTCTGGCTGGGGCACGACGAGCTCGGCGTCGACCTGGAATCGGGTCCCGATACCCGAACACGCCTCACAGGCACCGTAAGGGCTGTTGAACGAGAAGTTCCGAGGTTGCAGATCCTCGAAGGACAGTCCACATTCGGGGCACGCAAATGCTTGGGAGAACGACAGTGTCGGTCCATCCTCGATATCGACCAGCGCTGTCCCATCTGCAAGATCGAGGGCAGTTTCGATCGAATCCGTCAAGCGGCGCTCGACCCCCTTCTTTCGGACGAGACGATCGACGATCACCTCGATCGTATGTTGTTCATAGCGGGCCAATGCGATGTCATCGGTGAGATCGACCACCTCACCATCGATCCTCGCCCTTGAAAATCCGGCCTTGACCAGATCCTCGATCAGCTGATCGTATTCACCCTTGCGTCCCCTGACCACCGGTGCGAGGATCTGGAAACGTGTCGTGTCCTCAAGCTCAAGAATTCGGTCGACGATCTGTTGGGGCGACTGACGCGACACGGCATTGCCGTCGTTCGGGCAGTGCGGAACACCGATTCTGGCGAAAAGCAGCCGAAGGTAGTCATGGATCTCAGTGACCGTTCCCACGGTAGAACGTGGATTTCTGCTCGCCGTCTTCTGATCGATCGAAATGGCCGGGGACAAACCCTCAATGAAATCCACATCTGGCTTGTCCATCTGTCCAAGAAACTGTCTGGCATACGCCGAGAGACTTTCAACATATCGCCGCTGACCCTCGGCATAGATCGTGTCGAACGCGAGCGACGACTTGCCCGATCCCGAAAGCCCGGTGAAGACAATCAGCCGATCACGCGGTAGTTCAACATCGATGTTCTTGAGGTTGTGTTCCCTGGCACCTTTGACAATGATCTTGCCGCTTGACACGCTGTTCTGCCTCTGTTTCTACCACGACCAGCTCGATGATCGAGTGTACCGAGGAGGAGTGACAGAAATCCGATGACCGATGACCGACGTCAGACGTCAGACGTCAGAAAGCCGTATGCCGACATTCAGAGGAGGGCTGGTCAAGGAGCTCTCTTGCGATGGAGCCAGCCGTCTTGGCGTTCCTCGGCTTCGGCGACTCGTCGAGCGGCGGCCAAAATGTTGGTTCTCGTGCACATACCGATGACACATCCTCTCGCATCCACAACAGGGAGGTGTTCGATACCTTCAGCGATCATGAGACGATTGACGTCGTGGACTGTCTCATCCGCCATCACCGTCACCACATCTCGTCTTGCAAACTCGTCCACGAGCGAACTGAGCGGCTTGTCGTACAGGTCGGCACGAGAGATGATCCCCGTCAGCTTCCGATTCTGACCAATGACCGGGAACGTGACATGGCCTGTCCTTTCGATGATCCCGATCGCATCGCTGACGGTCGTGCCTTCGTCGATGGCGACGACCTGGCTGGTCATGATCTCCGCCACCCGTGCTCCTTGTATCAGATCCATCTCGAAGTCCGTGTTCACCCGATATCCCCGACGATGCAATTTCTCGGTCATCAGCGTATTGGGAAGCAGCCATGCACCAACAAGATCGGCAAGCACGCTCGCAAGAATCAGCGGGAGAATCGCGTTGTAGTCCTGCGTGATCTCGAAAACGAAGATGATCGACGTGAGGGTCGCTCGAGTCGCCGCACCAAACGTCGCGGCCATGGCCACGAGCGCGAACGCCCCAGCCGTCAGACCAGTCCCTGGCACAATCTGGAGCGTAACCTCACCGACCAGCGCTCCGAAGGCACTCGCGATGAGCATGACCGGAGCAAGTGTGCCCCCAGATGTCCCAGAACCGAGAGCCAACCACCATGCGACCATCTTGGCACCCGCAAGGATGGCAAGTGCACCAGCGGCCATTCCGCCGGCAAGAACGGCGTCGATCTGGTCGTATCCAACACCGAGAACCTCTGGGATCGCCATTCCGATGAGTCCGAACCCGAGGGCACCGATCATCGGATGCCAGAACTCCCCGACAGGCAAACGACGGAATGCTGCCTCGACAACGAACAGGCCCTTCGAAATGATCACGGCCAGCAAACCGCACAGAAGGCCGAGGGGTACGAACAAGGGGAGCTCGGCAAGACCCGCAAAACCATGTTGTGGAACGGTAAACAAAGGTCCCGAACCGAACAGGGACGTATGGATTGCGCCGGCGACCGAGGCAGCGACTGCTGTCGGAATGAACGCACGGGTCGAGAACTCAAAGAGCAACAGTTCGGTGACAAGCACAATCGACGCCATCGGTGCTCCGAACGTGGCGGCCATACCGCCGGCTGCTCCGCAAGCGAGGAGGATCTTCCTCTCTGACGGCGACACCCTGAGAAGCTGGCCGACCAACGAGCCAATCGAGCCCCCCGTGACGATGATCGGACCCTCCGCACCGAAGGGCCCACCCGTGCCGATTGCTATCGAGGCTGACAGTGGTTTGGTGACAGCAGTCCTTGGGGCAACCCGACTCTGATGGTGGAGGATGGATTCCATCGCCTCGGGAATTCCGTGGCCTTTGATGATCGGGCTCCAACGGGCGATCAATGCCACAGCGAGACCTCCGACCACGGCCACAACAACGATACGAGGTGAAGGCTGCAGCGCGCTCATCGATGGCAGGCTGAATTCGACACGACCGAAGAGGAACAGGTTTGTGAGGAAGCCAATGAGCTTGATCAGAATCCAAGCGGCCCCAGCCGACAAAGCACCGATGACAACGGCAAGCGCACTCAGATAGGTGATTCGGCGGGGTGTGGTACGTAGCACCAGGACAAGTATATCGTGATACGATATGTCAACACAGCCACCATCGATGCCACTGTCTGATTCCGACTATCGAAGGCTTCTGGAACTACGTACGGGTCTCCGACGATTTCTCAAGTGGAGTGGTGACCGTGCCCGAGCCTCGGGCCTCACCCCGACACAGCATCAGCTTCTTCTTGCGATCCGTGGGCATCCCGAGAGTCAGGATCCCACGGTGTCAGATTTGGCAGAGCAGCTACAGCTTCGGCATCACAGCACGGTCGAGCTGATTGACAGAGCCGAACGTGATGGGCTGGTGACCAGGGAGACGGATCCGACCGATGCAAGAGTCGTCAGGCTGCACCTGACGTCAGAGGGCAATACCAAGCTGGCAACGCTATCCGAACAGCACGTGGACGAGCTCAACCGATTGGCGCCAAGAATGAGGGAGCTATGGGCAGGCTTGGAGTAGAAGTCAGAAGTCAGAAGTCAGAAGTCAGAAGTCAGATGACCGATGACCGATGACCGATGACCGAAGTCAAGAGTTCAGCTGCTGAACTCCAAGGAACCCGCTTCGGGTTCCCGACGCCAGACCGTTGGCGGGAAGAGGGCGTACTCGATCTCCGGTCTCACAGATGTTCTGTGTTCATGGTGCCGGGACGAACATGAGACAGTCGGCGCTCGGACGACACCACTCCCCGGCCCATGATGCATCAAACGGGACCAATACGGGCATGTCTGACCGCTCGAAGATATGCAGTACCGTGTCTCCCGGTGTGGTTGGACACGCTGCCTGAACGAGTACGGGGTCGTTCATCGTAAGTCCGACGTCCCGTGGCACATCCCAGACGAAGGTCTCAGCCAACCCGCACGACCTGATGAGCGACTCACCTTGGCGGCTTGTCCGCACTTCTTCGCCCGAGTCGAGCGTGAAAACGATCTCCGAACCAGCTACCACGATCACCGCCACGGGATTCTCGTTCAACTCCGGGTTGTTGGCATCCTCATATCGACCCGCAGGATCCACATTTGACGAAAGAATCAGACAAGCCTCATCGGCACCGCAAGACACCACCGGGCCTCGTTCGTCGGGGTCTTCGGACTTGACCGTGATCACCGGGCTCCCTTCGAAGCTCCCGGGCCAGATCACCGGTCGGTCGATTGTGAGCCCCGCCAGCGTGAGCGTTTCGCCGCCGAGAATCAAGACCTCTTTCTGACCTTTGAACGGCCCGGAACCTTCGCTGTCCACAACGATGCGGCGCTCTCGGACACGCAGTGACGTCACCTCTTGTCCATCGACAACAAACGTCACATCATCACCGTCGACGATCACTCCGATCGAGTCCACACCGTCACTCCGGAGGACAGCGAATCCGCCAGGGATCCCCTCTGCGCCAGATTGTTCGAACTGCACCGACGATGGCACCAGGGCCCGATAGCTTCCATCAGCAACCATGTTGGCTACTGCCCCTCCACATGATGTCGACACCACCGTCAAGGCCAGCAACACCGCTGCAACCACTCGGGCCTTCGTCATTCGCGGTCCATTCCTCGTGTCCTGTCCGGGAGATCCGCTTGAGAATTCGACGAGTAGGGCACTAGTGAGCGGCATCCATCAGCTCGCGCAGCTCTCTTTTAAGGTCGTTGATCTCATCTCTCAGGCGAGCTGCGTACTCGAATCGGAGCTCAGCGGCGGCATCGTTCATCTCTTCTTCAAGACTCTGGATCAGTCGACGGAGATCAGGAGTCGTGAGGTCAAGGGGCTCGCGTCGTCTGAGTTCGTTCGCACGTCTATCGACGGAAGGGGCACCACCGGACGAAACGAGCTCCAGGATGTCCGACACCTTCTTGCGGATCGTCTGAGGGTCAATGCCGTGTTCCTCGTTGTACTCAAGCTGCCTCATGCGGCGCCGATTCGTTTCGCTGAGGGCTCTCCGCATGGAATCGGTCACCCGGTCCGCATACATGATGACGGAACCATCCACATTCCGCGCGGCTCTTCCAATGGTCTGGATCAGACTTGTTCCTGACCGAAGGAAGCCCTCCTTGTCGGCATCGAGAATGGCCACGAGAGCAACTTCCGGAAGGTCAAGCCCCTCACGGAGAAGGTTCACACCAATGAGAACGTCGTACTCGCCGAGTCGGAGATCACGCAAGATCTGCACCCGCTCAAGGGTGTCGATGTCACTGTGAAGATATCTGGCTCGGACACCCAGTTCGAGGAGGTAGTCAGAAAGATCCTCGGCCATCTTTTTCGTGAGCGTGGTGACGAGAACGCGTTGATCGTTGGCAGCAGCATCCTGAACCTCGCTGACGAGATCATCAATCTGGCCCTTCGTCGGCCGTACCAGCACCTCGGGGTCAATGAGCCCTGTCGGACGAATGATCTGTTCAACCACCTGGGCAGACTCCTGGAGCTCCCAATCGCTCGGTGTCGCCGACAGAAGTATGGCCTGGTTCACACTTGCATACCACTCGTCGAACGTGAGCGGACGGTTGTCCAACGCCGAAGGAAGTCTGAAGCCATGCTCAATGAGCGTGTCCTTACGCGACTTGTCACCTGCGTACTGGCCATGAATCTGGGGCACCGTCACATGACTTTCGTCGATCACCATCAAGAAGTCATCTGGGAAGTAGTCGAGCAGGGTGAACGGCGCCTCACCCGGGTTCCTCCCGTCGAGATACCTCGAGTAGTTTTCGATTCCTGAGCAGTACCCGACCTCGCGCATCATCTCGATGTCATAGTGAGTGCGCATTCTCAGCCTCTGGGCTTCGAGCAGTTTGCCCTTGAGTTCGAGTTTGCCCAGTCGGGCATCAAGCTCCTCCTCGATGCCGACGATCGCCTTCTCGAGGATCTCGTTTGACGTCACATAGTGCGTCGCCGGATAGACGAAGACCTCGGCGAGATCCTCGATCACCTCCCCGGTTATCGGGTTCATCCGCGAGATCCGTTCGACCTCGTCGCCCCAGTACTCGACGCGCACGACCGTCTCTTCATAGGTCGGGAACACCTCAAGGGTGTCGCCCTTGACGCGGAACGTTCCTCGGGTCAGATTGACTTCATTCCGATCATACTGGATGTTGACGAGACGCTTGATCGCCTCTTCAAGCGAAAACTCGACACCCTTGACCAGCCGCAGCAATTGACCTTCATAGTGCTCCGGTGAACCGAGCCCATAGATCGCGGAGACCGAGGCAACGATGATGACGTCTCGACGGGTCAACAATGCCGCTGTGGCGGCGTGGCGAAGACGATCAATCTCGTCATTGACCGTGGACTCCTTTTCGATGTACGTGTCGGTCTGGGCGAGGTAGGCCTCTGGCTGGTAGTAGTCGTAGTAGGAGACGAAGTACTCGACGCGGTTGTTGGGAAAGAACTGACGAAACTCGTTTGCGAGCTGCGCCGCGAGTGCTTTGTTCGGTGCGAGAACGAGTGTCGGCTTCTGCACCTGCTCGATGGTCCAGGCGATCGTTGCGGACTTCCCTGAACCCGTGATTCCGAGGAGTGTTTGGAATCGATCACCTCGCTGAATTCCTTCGACGAGATGTGCTATCGCTTCGGGCTGATCACCACTCGGTTGGAAATCACTCACGACTTGGAACGGTACAAACCTCACTCGTCGTCAACTTCTCTGTCGACTTCTGTGGCGACCCCCGATGAACTGGTACGACCTGGTACCCCGAGGGCGGACGAACCTTCGATGATCCGCGCCACTGCTTCAAGGGTTTCGCTCAAAGGCCCGGCGTTGTCGACGATCACGTCGGCCCATTCGGCCCATGCCTCATCGGGTTCTTGATTCGCGATTCGTGCCCGTATGTCGGCCTCGTCTGCCCCACGCTCGACCGCGCGGCTGACCCGTAGGTCCTCGGGAGCGACGACGGCGATGTGCGCCCAGTCGCTGCGCGGAAGCACTCGCAGCAGGGGTACCTCGATGATTGCCCCTCTGATCGAGGGGTCGTCCAGTGTTGCTTCGACGGCGGCAAGAATGCCTTCCTGGATCGCTGGATGCGTAATCGATTCGAGTTCGTCGAGGGCGTCAGGGTCGTTGAAAACGATCCTGGCAAGGGCTGCTCTGTCCACCTCGCCGTCTACGACGACTTCTGGCCAGCGAGCCATGACCCGTCGCCCTGAGGGCGTTGCAGCTGCCAAGACATCATGTCCGATGAAATCGGCTTGGATGACGGCAAATCCGGCCTTCTCGAATTCCTCAAGAACGGTCGACTTTCCAGCACCGATGCCACCGCCAAGCACATAGACGTTTGCGTTCTCTTTCGTTTCCTGATGTCCCATGCTCAGGACTGTACTCTGAGCGCGTGACAGGAATACGAACATGGACTGAGCGGCTCAAACTCGCGTCAAATGTGCTGCATGTGCTCGCGCTGTTGACCGCAGTCGTGAGTTCTGCGATTCCCACCGGTTGGGATGGATCCAATGCCGTTGCTGCCGTGGTCGCGTCGCTCGGTGTCGCCTTTGCCTTCACGGCCACCGTTCCGTTCCCGGTGTCTGCACGACGAGAAATTGCCGCAATGGTCGGATCACTTTCTGCTTACTGCGTTGCCATCGGACTGACGGGGGGAATCGATAGCAGCTACACATTGCTCCCGGTTGCGACAATCTTCCTTGCGTCGGTCGGGGGTGGCATACGAGTGGCAGCACCGGTGGCAGCGATCGCAACCATTGGCGTATTCGTCGCAGCTGCGATCGGTGATTCCCTTGAAGTCACAGCGAACCTGATCCGGATCGCTGCAATCTATACGTTGACTGCCATTGCGTTCAGCGAGGCCCAACGTGCCATCGCTGCACAGGCCGCCATTACCGATGAGGCGCTCCTTGCCGCGGATGTGGCAGGGTCTCGGCGGATGAACCTCGAGGCGACCCATTCCCTCCTCGAAGACCTCGTCGCCGTCGCCAGTTCCCCGAACGTCAATGCCGTGGCGACCGCTCAAGATGCCATCAGGGACGCCTTCGTGATCTTCCCTTCGGTGTCGTCTCGAATCATTGACCACAACGGCACCGTCCTTGCACGTCGCGGTCCCGAGCAATCGAGTCGACCAAGCACCCTGATCAAGGTTGAAAGTGGGCACGGGGACGCTGCGTCGCTCGAATTGTGGGTCACCGACGCCCCGCCGAACGAAGACCAACAGAATCTGCTACGCACAGCACTCATTCCGGTCGGCCTTGCCATTGAGAACAACACGATGCTCCTTGAAGTTGCGGGCCTTGCTGTACAGCGCGAACGTGTCCGACTTGCCAGAGAACTTCACGACGACATCGCTCCCAGCGTCGCGTCCGTTGGGCTGACCCTCGATATGTTGCTGCTGACCGACCAACTTGACACCGAACAGACCAGAAATGTGCAGGCGACGCGACAGAACATCGCTGCCCTTGTTGACCGCATTCGCGACCGCGTCCAAGATCTACGCGCCGATCGATCGAAGAGCCTCACCGAGTTCATCCACGGTCTTGTTGCCGAAGTTGACACAGATGGTCCAACGGTCGTCATCTCCCTCGACGAACGAACCCCACCAAGGCCAGCAATCGCCGCTGAGGTCAGGGCAATGCTCACCGAAAGCTTCAGGAATGCACTCGACCATGCCGATGCAAGCGTTATCGACATTGGAGGCAGGATCAGCGAGGGAGGTGGAACCGTGACGATTCAGGACAACGGCACCGGGTTCGACTCTACGACGGTCTCAGATTCGCGGTTCGGACTTGTCGGCATGCAGGAACGAGCAAGCCTGATCGGCGGACATTTCACCATCGAATCCGCACCGCGACAGGGCACGGTTGTGACCATCTCGTGGAGAGACGGCACATGAGCAGCGTGATTCGGATTGTGATCGCAGACGACCACCAGATCCTGCTTGATGGCCTCACCCAGGCTCTCGACTCGATACCTGACCTCAACGTCGTTGGGTCGATCTCCGACGGTTCCCAGATCGCCTCGGCAGTCGGAACGTATACTCCCGATGTTCTCCTGGTCGATGTGGAAATGCCGGGGACCTCAGGTATCTCGGCAATCAGTCAGATCAAGACCCTCCCCCCAACACTTGTCGTCACGATGCACGCCGCCGACGAGTATGGGAATGCTGCACGCGAGGCCGGGGCCGTAGGTTTTCTATCGAAGTCCACGCCCTTGCCCGAACTGGCGGCTGCGATACGGGCGGTCGCAGACGGGAAGAACCTTTTTGAATCCGAAGATGTCGACCCGGTACTCGACGCCTACCGGTTGCCCACATTGTCGACTGCCGCGGATTCGATCACCGACCGCGAACGCGAAGTGCTGCGGTGCTTGGTACGCGGGATCAGTCGGACCGAGGACCTGGCAGAGGAACTGTTCATCTCTCAAAAAACCGTCAAGAACCATCTCGCATCCATCTACGAGAAGCTCAGTGTCAACGACCGAGCGCAAGCCGTCGTTGAAGCCATGAAGCTTGGCCTTGATCGAGACTGGAACTGAAGAATCTCTCAGACGCCAGCTGATAGCTTGCAGCCTCGGTCATCGGTCATCGGTCATCGGACTTCCCCGAATGGGTCTTTCGACCCATGCAGAATACGACCAAACTGCCGTAGATTCTTGTACGGATCGCCTTGTATATAGGAGGAAAGAATATGCTTCGTCTGTGGGTAGCCTTTCAAACACACATGACACGCGATGAAGAAGGTGCAAGCATGGTGGAATACGCCCTGCTCGTGGCCCTGATCGCAATCATTGCCATCGTGGCAGTATCACTCGTCGGCAAGAACGTCAGCTCGACATTCAACAAGGTTGGGAGCAGCCTCGCTGTCACTCCCTAGTAGGTTCGAGTCAAACAATCGAAAAGGAGGCTCGGATTCACCCGGGCCTCCTTTTCTGTTGCTGTGGCAGCGCTCGGCTCGTCGTTGGTGGCTCTATCGAGCGGAATCTAGGGAACGAACACAAGAAAGTCACCATCGTCGTACGTCATCTCCCAGCCATCGGCCGCAAGCCGATCGGTGAGCGGCCAATCGGGTTTCGTGAGTGCCGCCTCAAAGCCGTACCTGGTGAAGACCGCCTCATAGTTGCCGTTGAGAGCTTCTCCCAACTCCTTCATCCGCTCTACGCCGTGGAGCTCAGCGCGATCATCGATCCATACGAGCCGCTCGGGCCATTCCGAGAAGATGAGGAACCCGCCCACGCCATCGTCGTAAAAGGCGTTGAGGCCATGGATCTGCGAACGGGCACCGGCAGAGGGAAAGAGCTCAGCGTCGAGTGTTCCGACGGAGTCGCTCACCATCGGCATGATCGCAAGCAACGCCAGGACCACAATGATGCCAGAGGCAACGATCGGCCGGACCGCCGACTTGGGAACCCGCACGGCCGGTATCGCCATAACTGCCCATGGGAGAAGCACGATTGCGGCAGGAACCACAGCTCGTTGCGATGTCATACCAAAGAACATGAAAGGAAGGACAACAACGAGATCACGCACCCGTATCTTGCCACCGATGCCAGCGACGATGATGCCGGCAATGAGGATGAGGTACGGCATCTGGGCAAACTCCCCGAAGTTCGGCACCTGCCATTCCTGCATCAGCGCAAGGGCGTCCTGTGATCCGAAGAACTCATACACCACAAGCCAGGTTCCGAGACCATGAGCCGTCGCCAATGTCGCCACGAGCGAGACCAAGCCAACCTTGAACACCTGACGATCCCCCGTTCTCAGCCATTCGAGAGCCAGAAGAAGACCGCCGATGATCCACGAACCGTGGATTCCGGCCCATACCCATATGAGTGGGACAACGAGCCACAGGACCCGGTCACGATTCTGGAGAACCACAACGAGTGCTGCCAGCGCGAGAAAAGAAAAGATCACCGGCCTCGGCTGGAGGAACGGGCCGAGGAGCCACACAGCGACGATCAGGGTAAATCCCACAACCACGGGGGAAGGAACCGATCGATACAACGCAGTTCCGATGAACATGATGGTAAGGACTCCAACGACGAGCACCATCCAATTGACCCACGCGAGCGACGATCCTGCACCGTTGATCCCGTTGTAGAGAAGCTCGACCAGCCAGGACTGCGTTCTCCACACCATTCCGAGGCTCGTGAACGAGAAGACATCGTGGTTGATGACGGAGCCAGCAGCAGACTGCACGTCTCCAGCCCGAACATGCCACAAGAACGAATTGTCCCGGATCTCGGCTGATGCAAGCAGCCCAACCAAGAACACCGGAACGAGAGGCAGGGCGTGCACGATCCGCAGCCTGGACATCAACGAGAATGACGGGACGTCTGGCTCCACCGTACCCGTCACATTGTCACAGCTTCAGGTTTTGGGAGATGCTGAGTGCCGCAGGTCCAAGGATGATGATGAAGATTGAGGGGAAGATGCAGAACAGCATGGGAAAGATCATCTTCACGGGAGCTGCAAAGGCCTTCTCCTGGATCCGCTGACGGCGTTTCACACGCATCTCCTCAGCCTGGACACGAAGCATTCTGGCGATTGATACGCCGAATTGATCTGCCTGGATCAGTGCAAGGATGAACGAGTTGAGATTGTCCACATCGGTCCGCTCCGACATGTTGCGCAGCGCCGCATGCCGTGAAATACCAACTCGAGTCTCGGCAAGCGTGCGTTGGAACTCACTCGACAAAGCCCCCGGAACCGTCTGGACAACTCGAGCCATGGCCGCCTCGAAACCGAGACCGGCCTCAACGGAAATGACAAGAAGATCGATGATGTCGGGAAGCTGCTTCTCCATCTGTTTACGTCGATCGTCGATCGCTCTGTTGAGTGACACCTCCGGGCCGAACGCCCCGAGGAACAGAACAAGCCCACCGACGGCGACTCTCATAAGCGTTCCCGAAACCAAAGGAACGAGTAGGAACGCAGCGACGACACCGGCGATAGCCGAAATCAGACGAATCGCAGCCCATGTGTTGCCGTCCATTCGCTCTGCCCATGCCGCCCACACGAGTTTCTTTTGGGCCCGAGCGACCCAGCCCGTTGGCGTGAACCTCAAGGCGAACCGACCGATCCCCCGCATCATGGGGGCGACCGCGCGCTGGGAAAAGTCCTTCTGAAGATGGTCCTGTCGGGTGTTCAATGATGCAAGACGAGAGCCAGAGGTGTTCTGTTGTGCTCGGATGACGCCGAGACCCACCCACCACACCAATGCTGCGACTGCTATCGAGACCGTGATTGTGACAAAGAGCAGACTGTCCATTAGATATCAATATTCACGATCTTCTGCATCCAGTAGATACCCACAAGGATGAAGAGTCCGCCACCAATCATGGCAACAATTCCGATCGTGCTGTCAAGGAATGGCTGGATATACCCAGGGTTCATCACTGAGATTGCGCCGAAAAGGAAGATGGGCATGAGAGCGAGGACGATGGCAGAGATGCGACCCTCGGCGGTCAACGCCTTCATCTCTCCACGGAGCCGATTTCTCTGGACCATCGTTTCGGCAGTCGTCTGGAGTACCTCGGCGAGGTTTCCTCCTACTTCACGTTGAATGTTGATGGCCATCACCGTCCAGTCAAAGTCCTGTGAGCTCATCCGCACCGCGATGTCGTCAAGCGCGTCATCGATGTTCTTGCCGAGACGGATTTCAGCGATCGCCCGCCCGAATTCTCTTCGGGTTGGCTCAGGTGCTTCGTGTCCAACAGCTTCGACGGCTTGCAGAAGCGAGTATCCGGCACGCAGAGAGGTCGCAATGAGATTCAAGGTATCGGGCAGTTGCTTCTCGAACCGATTCCGGCTCCGCGCCGCTATGTAGTTCACGAACACGAGTGAGGCAACCACAATCAGCGCACTCGTGACGATCCCCCAAAGTGCCGTCTGGGTGATTGCTGCTGCAACAATACCCGCCATAAGCGAGAGGCCGATGATTCCAACAATTGCCTCACCTGCCTTGAGGGGTAGATCCGCTGCCTCGAGTGCTCCTTCAATCTTGTTGGTGGCTCCGCGCCGCTCCGCTGCCTCTTCTGCTGACTTCGCAGCCCTTCTGAGGAGACGGAATCGAGAGAATAAGCCGGAGGATCCGTCCGCTGTTGCCCCGTAGGTGGCGAGGCGAGTACTCACCGATGCCTCTGTCCTGCTCCTGCTTGATCCAAACAAGATGATGATCAACAAGAAGATGGCGACGCCGCCGGCGACGGCGGCGAGAATAACGAGCAGCGACCCCGACGACGAAGCCGCCGTCTCGGATTGCTGTGCAAACGCTGGCGTAGCACCAAAGAGCACATAGACCGAGCATGCGAGGGCGATGAGTCGTTTCATCGGGTCACGAATGCCTCAGGAAGGAAGAGCTCGGCCGGAAGGTGAATACCCATGTTCTCGAGATGTTCGGAGAAGGATGGCCGTATACCGGTCGCTTTGAGATAGCCCTTGTATTTCCCGTTGTCATCGAACCCCATGCCGTAGTCGAAAAGCATCAGATCCTGCAAGGTGATGATGTCGCCCTCCATCCCAACGACCTCGGTCACGTGTGTGACCCGTCGAGTCCCATCTCTCAGTCGATGGACGTGCACGATGAGGTCGAGCGCAGAAGCCACTTGTTCTCGAATGGCACGAATCGGCAGATCCATGCCAGCCATCAGCACCATCGTCTCGATCCTTGCCAAGGTGTCTCGGGGTGCGTTCGAGTGAACCGTTGTCAACGAACCGTCGTGACCTGTATTCATGGCCTGAAGCATGTCTAGAGCCTCACCACCACGAACCTCACCGACGATGATACGGTCAGGACGCATACGCAGGGTGTTTCTCACGAGGTCACGGATCGTCACCAGACCGCTTCCCTCAAGGTTTGCCGGGCGGGACTCCAGCGTCAACACATGGGTCTGGTTCAACTGGACCTCTGCGGCGTCCTCCACCGTGATGATCCTCTCGTCCGCCGGGATGAAGTTGGACAGGACATTGAGGAGTGTCGTCTTTCCCGATCCGGTGGATCCAGAAACGATGATATTCAATCTTCCCTCGACACAGCGTTTCAAGAGGCCGGCAACCTGCTCGCTCATCGTTCCGTTTCCAACGAGATCCTCAACGGTGAACGGGTCAACCGCAAACTTTCGAATGGTGACGTAGGGTCCACCGATGGCCAAAGGATGGATGATGGCGTTCACACGGGAACCGTCCGGGAGCCGTGCGTCCACCATGGGGGCAGCCTCATCGATGCGGCGACCGACCTGTCCCACGATCTTTTCAATGATGCGCTCGAGATGATTCGCATCAACAAAACGGGTGTCGGTCTTTGACAGGCGTCCTCCACGCTCAACCCAAACACTGTGCGGACCGTTGACCATGACCTCGGTCACAGCCGGATCGGCCAGGTACGGATCAATCGGTCCGTAGCCAAGAACATCGTCCGCAATCTCTTGGAGGAGCGCAAGCCGATCGGCCCGTGCAAGGGGGACAGATTGCTCTTGTTCAAGTGCCCATTCGAGCATCTCCATGACGCGCAACTTGAGCTCGGCATCAGACATCTGCGCGCTGTACAGCGTGGGACCAAGACCCTCCACAACCTTGTAGTGGAGCTTCCTGCGAAGGTCCTGCTTGACCTCAGTCCTCTGACCTTCGGGAGTTTCGTCGGTCGTTTTTGCTGCTTTCACCCTGTCGGCGAGACTCATGGTGCGATGCCTCCGTTACGGGTCACGCGGGCGGTTATCTGAACCATCCCTTGGACTTTTCTTCCTCGTCTTCTATCGGATCTCCCTCAAAAACCAACGCCGCCACTCCGCGGAGATCCTTTGCCGGTCTCGACCGTGGGTAGAGCGAAACAACCGGTTCTCCTTCGTTCACGGCTCTCGGCACGAGCTTGTCTGACGAAACGGCAGCCTGCACCGTGAGCCCGAGAGTTCGCTCAAGCTCGTCGATATCGAGCCTTGCCTTGGAGTTGACTCGGTTGAGGACCAGCTTGATCTTCTCGAAGGGAAACTTGATCAGCTTCAACGTATCGAGAGCAAGCTTGGCATTCTTGACGGCTGGCAGGTCCATGTCCACGACAAGAAGCACGGTGTCGGATCGCTCAAGGATGGACAGTACAGGCTCGTCAAGGAACGGGGCCGTGTCAATGAACACATAGTCGAACATGCGCTTGAGCATCCCCAGTGTCTTGACGACAACCTGCGTCGACACCTCATCTGCCAGCGAAGGCTCAAGGGGTGCCGACAAGACCCGCATCCCCGATGAGTGGCTTGCGAGCAATGAATCGAGAAGGGCCTCGTCGAGCTTGTCAATGTCGCGTGCCGCATCCACAATCGTGTGCTGCGGCTCGACCTGGAGGGAGATGCACACGTCGCCGAATTGCAGGTCGGCATCGAGGATGACAACCCGCTCGGGTTCTCCAGACATTCCGGCAATGGCAAGAGCCACGTTGACGGTGGTCATCGTCTTGCCAGCCCCACCCTTGGGGGACATGATCGTGACGACCTTGCCGATCTTCGCCTTTGGTGCGCCACCGGACAGAACGATCGACTCAGCTCGTTCGATGTGGGCAAGAAGCGACGCCACCTTTGAGGCATCCAACGGGGCATCGAGTACGTCGCGGTACCCCATCCGGATGGCAGCTCGGAGGATCTCAGTTGTCGTTCCCTGGGCCACAAGTACCAACGGGAGAGTCGGCTGGATATCCAAAAGGAGTGCAGCTTCGGCGACCCCGGCATCATGCGCGAAACCGGGCCCGATGACGGCAAGCTCAATGCCCTCTTCTACCAGCTTGCGCTGGGCGTCAGAGATGTTCCTCGCCTGGTACACCTTGTGACCGTCCAGGAGGCCAATGGTGTGCTCGACAGCCGCCGCATCGGTGTCGACGATGAGGATCGAGCGAGTCGTTACTGAATCAGCGTCATTGATCACCAAGCACCAGTCCCAGTTCGGCTGAAATCCTATCAAGCAGTCCAAAGATGTCGTCAACGACCACCGGCTGTGCATCGTATGGGACATAGGTGCCATCAGACGGCAGGAGGGAGAGCGCAAGACCGCTGTAGTTGGCTGCATACTCAATCTGCTCCGCCTGTTGCGGGGTCACCTCGAACACGAAGGTTCCACCCGTCGGCGTCAGGCCAACGGGTTCCGGTGCCGGTCGTGTGTTGGTCCCGACCGCGAGCACCTGAATCTCCTGAAAAATCGTTTCGGTGATGTCGTACGACGTTGGCAGCGCTGCGAGGAGAACATTCTGTTCCGATACTCCACTTGAGTCATCTGGGTTGTTCGGATCCACAGCGGAGTCTGGTTCTGGTGGAACAAAGAAGAAGCTGCGAAGCTCCTCATTGGACACCATTGAAATGTAGGAGAACGGTGAGAGCGTCGTCGAGGCAATGATGTTGACGTTGTCGCCGGGTCTGATGAATCCACCGGAGGACTTGACAACGTCGACCGATATGGCGATCGCGACCTTCCCAGGAGCGATCGATTCGCTCAGGATCTGTTCGGTCTCAGAGATGTCAACGAAGGACGACAGTGTGATGAGCTGGTTCTTGGCAATAGGACCAGCAGCAACGTTGCCGTTGAGAACGGAAGCCAGGTCCGAGGGGTTACCCACGCAGCCGAACTCGTTTGGATCCTTGGATGCATTTTCACCGGCGGCGCCGAGGCACAGGATCGTGGATCCTTCAAACACCACATACTGGCGAAGGGCCGTGCTTTCAACGATGTTGATCTGGGCATCCTCACCCGGAGTTCTTGTCGGGATGTCGGCCGAAGCGCGATACACCACAACCTCGGAGATGTCGGCACGAATGTCATCTTCCACGGATGTCAGGTACTGAAACAGCGCATACCCCGACACTGCGGCCAGCAGGACAGCAATTACCAGAACGAGAGTGCGTCGGCCCATTGTTAGTTCTTCCTCTCAACGCTCTTCAAGAGTTCCCAAGTCGCGCGGCGGACTGCACTCCCCACGCACGTTCCGAAGGTTGGCATATGAACCGACCCAAGGTCAAGGACCTGGAATTCAGCCGCGGCCGATTCCCCGTTCCTTGAGTTCGGCAAGGATGGCTTCAAGCGATGAATCTGCTGCGAAACCGGACTCCGGTTCCTTTGTCTCGTCTTCACGCTGAAACTCCCGCCGCCGAGGCTCGTTCGATTTCTTTTCGCTCCACGATGAGCGTTCCTCCCATTCGGGAAGAGCCTGCTTTATCGACAAGCTCACCCGTCGTCTGTCGGCATCGATCTCGGTCACCTTTACGGTTACTTCTTGACCAAGCGACAGCTCGAGTTCGGGACTTTCCACGTGGTGCATCGCGATTTCCGAGACATGGACAAGACCTTCGACACCTTCACCGACAGAAACGAACGCACCGAAGGGAACGGTCTTGGTGACCTTGCCGGGAACAACAGACCCAACATCGGTCCCTCGGGCAAACATGTCCCAAGGATCCTCGGCGGTCTGGCGGATCGAAAGAGAGATCCGCTCCCGGTCGTAGTCGACTTCGAGAACCTTGACCTTGACCTGGTCGCCGACCGTGACGATCTCCCCCGGATGGTTCACGTGACGCCACGACAGCTCAGACACATGGACAAGCCCGTCCATACCCCCAAGATCGACAAACGCACCGAAATTGACGACGCTCGACACGACACCGGGCCTCACATCGCCTTCCTTGAGGTCTGTCAGGAAGGCCTGACGTTGCTCGGCTTGCTCCTCTTCAAGGTAAGCACGACGCGAAAGCACGACGTTGTTTCGATTACGGTCGAGTTCGATGACCTTGGCCTCGATCGTCTCCCCAACAAATGGCTGTAGGTCGCGAACACGTCGGAGATCAACCAGTGAGGCGGGCAAGAATCCGCGGAGACCGATGTCGACGATCAGCCCACCTTTCACGACCTCGATCACGTGGCCTTCCACCGTGCCACCCTCGTTCATGATCCCTTCGATGCGACCCCAAGCTCGCTCGTATTGAGCACGCTTTTTTGAGAGCACCAGACGACCTTGATCGTCCTCTTTTTGGAGGACAAGCGTTTCGATCTCTTCGCCAACCTTCACAACATCGTTCGGGTCTGCGTTGTTGCGGACAGACAGCTCATGGGGAGGGATGACGCCTTCCGATTTGTACCCGATATCAACGAGCACCTCGTCCGGATCGATGCGCACAACCGTGCCAACGACGATGTCACCCTCTTTGAATTCAAAAACGGTTTGTTCCACGGCAGCGGCAAAGTCATCGGCGGAGAGGTCGTCTGCGACATCGGCGATCGTCTTGGGTGCGCTGATTGCAGGCCGGTCTCCCCTCGGACGCGGTCGCTGCTGTGCTTCGTCGCCTTCCGCATCTTCATCGCCCTCATCGAGGTCGACAATGGAATCAGGAGCGGGGATGTGCGCAGCGGACTCGGCCGTCGTCTCATCACCGTCGGTATCCACCGCTTCGCCCGCCTCGATCGTACTCGTGGAGCTATCAGGTGTGGTCGCGTCTGTCACGACATCGTCGGTGGCGATCTCCGTGGCTTCCACGCCTACTGGCGCATCGGGTTCTGGCAGCGGTGGGGTTTCGACGTCCGGCGCGGCCGGGGCTTCGGGTGTCTCGTCTGCAGCGGTGACTTCTGCGGTCAGCGCTGTGGGGTCCTCGTCGGTTTCGACGAGGTCTCGGTCGTTGTCGTTGGGCATGTAGGGATTGGTCTCCTTGAAGGTGTTTTGCCTATGAGCGCGCGAACACGACCCGTAAAGGCATTTACCAGCATAGACCGTCAGACACCCAATCGACAAGATGACCCGGTGCTGTGCCACCAGGCACCAGCTCAAACAGCAGACGTCAATGTGTCGCGTCCGCCAACGTATCACCGACGCCAAACGAGACCTTCAGGGGCACTTTCAGCTCGGTCACATGTTCCATCGTGGTCACGGTGAGCTCGGTGACCGCCTTAATCTCATCGCTTGGTACCTCAAGAACGAGCTCATCGTGAATCTGGAGAAGCATCTCTGCGGCCGAACCACTCGCCCGGAGCTCGCGATCGAGATCGATCATGGCCTTCTTGATCACGTCTGCGGCCGAACCCTGGATCGGGGCGTTGAGCGCCATGCGTTCACCCATCTGACGATCCCGGGCACTGCGACTGTTGAGTTCCGGCAGATACCGGCGGCGTCCCAGGATTGTTGTGGTGTACCCCGATTCTCTGGCAGCATCAACGATGCCACTCATGAATGCCTTGACGTCGGGAAACTGGACAAAGTACTCGTCGATGTGATGCTGGGCTTCGTCGCGGTCGATGTTGAGGCGCTGGCCGAGGCCATACGCCTCCATGCCGTAAAGCAGACCAAAATTGATCATCTTTGATGTCCGTCGCATCTCCTCTGTGACCTCTGACAGGTCGATGCCGTTGACACGAGCGGCCGTTGCTGCATGGATGTCGACATCGTTGGCGAACGCCTCCACGAGTCCCGGGTCCTCGGACAGGTGCGCAAGGATGCGCAGTTCAATCTGGGAATAGTCCGCGACCAGAAACACACTGCCGGGCGCGGCGACAAACGCCTTACGAATGGCCCTGCCCTCCTCGCTCCGTGCGGGGATGTTCTGGAGGTTCGGCTGCTCCATCGAGAGACGGCCGGTGGCAGCACCCATCTGATTGAATCGACCCCGAATCCGACCGTCTTCGTCGACAAGTTTGAGCAACGACTCGACGTAGGTCGACCTGAGCTTGTCGAGTTCGCGGAACTCAAGGAGCTTGGAAACGATCTCATGCTGGTCGGCGAGTTTCTCAAGCACGGTTGCGTCGGTCGACGGCGCACCTTTTGGGGTCTTCTTGATGACCGGGAGACCAAGCCGTTCAAAGAGAATCTTTCGCAATTGGAGCGTTGAATTCACATTGAAGCTCGATCCGGCAAGTTCATGGATCTCGCCTTCGAGGATGCCGATCCTTTCCGCAAGGTCCTCGCCAAACGCCGTCAGGAACCCAACATCGAGGCCGACGCCTGCAGCCTCCATGTGCGCGAGAATGGCCACGAGAGGTAGCTCAACGTCCCGGTACAGGTCGAGGCCTCCCCGAGCATCCATCTGGGCCGTGAGCGGATCCACGAGTTCAGCGATCGCGCTGGCACGGCGCGCAGGCGTCTCAACATCGAGGGACGCTTCATCGAACGAAAAAGCACCCTGGGCACCCGAGCCATTGCTGAGTCCAACCTCGGTGACAGCGACTCCGAGCTCACGATATGCAAGGTCCTCAAGACTCGGGGCACGCTGGGCCGGGTTGATCACATGGGCCGCAAGCATCGTGTCAAACACCGGCCGCGGCAGCGGTAACTCGGCTTCGATGAGCGCAACAAGGAATGGCTTCACGTCGTGCCCGACGATTCCCGCGGTAGCTCCTGGACCGATTCCGGGATCGGGCGATTGGTCGATGTCATCCGCCAGAATGGTGAGGAGACCTTCCGACATGTCAAGCGGAACGTAAGTCGTTTTCGCCCCTGCAACGACGAAACCCGCAAGGTCGGATCCCTCCCACACAGGATCGATGGCCAACGCGGCATCCGAGGCCAACGATCGTGCAGCCTCAACCGATGTTGCCGTAACCACATCAACCTCGGCAACCAGTCGCTCGGAGACGGTGACACCACCAAGCTCCTCCAGTCGCTGCCACAGAGTCCGAAACGCCAGATCATCAAAGAGCGTCCGAACAACGTCTCGGTCGAACGGTTCGAGATCGAGATCCGTCGGGTTGAGATCGTCCATCGGCACATCATCAATCATCGTCATGAGCTCACGGTTGAGGAACACCTGGTCACGGGCGTTGGCAAGGTTCTCTCGCAATTTCGGTGACTGATCATCGAGATGCTCGTAGAGATCCTCAAGCGACGGATACGCGTTGATGAGGCGGGCGGCGGTCTTCTCCCCCACCCCGGGCACACCGGGAAGGTTGTCTGACGTGTCACCCCGCAGTGCCGCATACTCGACATATCGGCCTGCATCGATGCCGTAACGTTCCTCGATCCAAGCCGGCGTTGCCTGCACGGTGTCGGAGATCCCTCGACGGGTGTAGAGAACGGTGGTGTCGTCCGAGGAGAGTTGGAAGGCGTCCCGATCGCCGGTGACAACCATCACGGCATATCCGTATTCCCGGCCCCGTTTGGTCAGAGTTGCGATTACATCATCAGCTTCATACCCGGCAACACTCACCTGTGGGATCTTGAGCGCGTCGAGGACTTCTTTGATAAGGGGGACCTGGGATCGGAAGATATCCGGAGCGGTCTCTCGCGTCGCCTTGTAATCCGGGTATCGCTCCGATCGAAAGGTTTTCTCCTTACGGTCCCATGCCACGGCGATGGCGTCCGGTGACTCCTCATCAAGAAGCTTGATGAGCATCGACGTGAACCCGAACACCGCGTTGGTGACCTGCCCACTCGGTGTGGCGAGATCAGGCGGAAGTGCATAAAAAGCACGGTACGCCAGCGAATGGCCATCAAGCAGGGCAAGCTCTTTCACCCTGACAGCGTACCGCGACCAGTCGATCAGGCCGCGGCAGGATCAGGTGCTGCAGAACCGAGTGCTACGGGACAAGGTGGATCGGCTGTCCATCAATGGCTGCTGCCCACACGGTGCGGTCGGTGATCGTGTCACTAACCGTGTAGGACACGAAAAACCAACAGCCAGGGCTTGTGGCGGATGATCCGTCACCGTGACCGATGCACTTGTAATCGGCCGGAATTTGAAGTTCGAATTGCACCCACCGATTGTTGTAATCCCCGTCGTTGAATGTTAGGTAGCACGTGTCTCCACCGCTATCGGCCACCCAGTTCCCCGTAAGATCCTTGTTCTGAAGCACCTTCGCCGAATCGTTCTGGATCCGGATCTTGCAGTCAATCGGAGGTGAACCAGGGTTCGATCCAACGGGATCAAAGCCCTTTGCGGCGCCGACGAACTCGATCGACGCCGTGCTTCCTATGTCTGACACATCCCACAACGAGATAATCAGCCGTGAACCGGCATAGACCTCATCCACCCGTGCAATCTTGAATACCGGGTTCGAGCCGGTGTCGAACTGCCACAGTGACATTGCGCCGAGGCCATATACCCGGAGTGCAGCAGATGACATGACAGCGGAGTCAGATACTGCACCTCGAATTGAGAAACCGTTGATCATGTCTGTGCCAACTTCTGTCCCACTGGGCGTTGATCCCGGGTCACTCGACACCTCGATCACGTAGATACCGACACCCGCTCCCCCAATCGTGCACACGTTCACCCAGGTGTCCGCATCGTCCACCTCGTAGGCAGCGTTGGATTTGCCAGAGGCAGCCGAGTGCCCGCGGTATGTCTTCTCACAGGGAACGCCGCTGACGCTGTCGGTGACGAGCTCCTTGTTGTCCAACCAATAGTTGGGGGATGCGTCCGGTTTGTACACCCGAAACACGGTTCTGCTGTCCCACCCATCGAGATCGATGGAGCCACTTCTGGGATAGACCCAGTCGTTGGTCTTTCCATTTTCACCGAGGTTTCCCTGTCCACCTTCATCGTGTGCCTGGGGGTCATAGATCTGAACTTGCACATTGGTGCCGATAAGCGGGCTCTTCTCGGGAATCTCGAAGGCGTAGTAGTAGGACGGGACCTTGTATTCCGGGTTGGCATTGCCGTTGTTCTTACGTTGGGCTGCCACGGCATCTCCCTGACCCTTTGCTCGATCTGCTCCGGAGATGGCAAGAAAGAAATTTCGGTTTCGACCAGCGTCGGTCGGATCCTCGCCGAGGTACGGCTCATCGGATCCGAGCTTGAGCGGTGGGAGTTGCTCGGCCGTCGCCGATTCGGTCACCTTCAGGGTGTCATAGCCGAACACCCTCAGGAAGAAGGTGTCGATCGGTCGCGTGATGTCAACGCGCAGACGGGCACACGTCCCACCGGGGAGCGGTGTCACCGTCGCACCCGAAGCCAAGGTGTAGCCATTGCGCCCTGCCACGTCAATGGCAGATTTGTATGGATCGGTATCGGCTTCTGGCGGCGCACAATCCGGAAGCGGCATGTGAACGACCCCGGCAAGGGCAGCCGCCTCGGCCGCCTTCCTGGTGTTGAGCTGGTTGTAGTAGAGCCAGCCATAATCGACCGACAGCGCAGCCATCCCCAGTAGAACGGTGAGCGATGCCGCGATGAGGATCAGCACCGCACCCTTTTCGGCCGCTGTCTCCTTCTCGCTGATCCGCAGCCAAGATGCAATTCGGCGTCCACGTGTCTTCATGGCGAGCCCCCTTACCCCACGCCCAGTTGCTGTGGCTCGAGACGCATGATGGCGGTGTCCGCCCAACAACCGGCCGGAGGAAGCTCACACTTGACGTCGAGGATCGGTACGGCGCCCGTGATCCACTTGTGTGAGAAGTACACGCGGACACCAAGCACATCGAGATTCCCGACAGTCGCGTTGCGTTTCTCAGGATCCCACTTGAAGGTCTCAGCGGGGGGAACATCGGGATCGGGACAGGGAGTCCACTTACACGCAGTGGGATCGAAGGGGTTGTAAGAGTACGTGTATTTGTTGATGCAGGGGCCACCACAGTCGGCAGGGCTGCCATCTGGCGCCGCCTTGTAAATCCACACACTCTTGATCACATCTCGACCATTGTTCGGGAGCGAAATGAGGCCCTGCTCAAGTGTACGAAGCGCCGTGATGTCGGCATATTTGTTGTTCGCAACGGCCGTTGCGACCCGTGCGGCGGATTGGGTGGCGTTGCCGATCGTCAGCCGCTTGTTAAAGGCCATGCCAAACTCGATGATCCCAAAGACAAGGAGAACCAGAATCGGAAGCACGATCGCCATCTCGACGAGTGCAGCACCTTGTTCTCCGTCACGTTTCCGAGCCCGTGTCAACATCGTGCCTCCCACCTGTCAGCGCGCAGGCATACACCGAGAGTAGTAGTAGAGATGCTAGCCGCTCGTACGAAACGGATCAATGGCCAAATCAGCCGACAGCTACCTGACTAGTGCTGTTCTACTCAACCAACTTGACGGGATTGCCCTCGACTCGTGCCGACCAGGTGGTTGTGTCGTTGGCACCGCCGGGATAGGTGACGGTCAGCGTCCACCAGCACTTGGTGTCGCAGGAGTAGTCGTCGGGGATCTTGATACGGATCTGCATGGCGTCGTTGTTGAAGTCTTTTGTCGCGGAGTTACCGTCGTTGTCGAAATCACCCGTGAAGGAAAGTGCGCACTTGTCAGCAATACCGGGCTTGCCGGAAACGGGCCCATAGCGGGCACCCGATGGGGTCGTCCAGCTACAATCCGGGATGGTCCCATCCGGCATCTTGACCGTGAGGCCGTTGTTTCCCGAGTCCGGATCCCACAGGTCGATGACAAGGTTCTTGCCCGCGTGCACGTTGGGAACCTCCGCAAGGTTGAATGTTGCCTCGCTTGTGGTGAAATTGGCGTAGATCGCCATATCACCGAGGCCGTAGAAGCGTGGGTGCGGTCCGCTGGCTGTCGACGCACGCATCGAAAAACGATTGAGCCCACGCTCATCATCGGTTCCCGGATCCTTGATGACGACACGTAGGGGATAGATCCCCTCCCCCGCGTCGAACACCGAGGACCCACACATCTGATCCCACAGATCCCCAAGCTCGTCATACGTCTTGGAAGATGTCGCCCCGTTTTGAATCGAATCGGCGGTGTACGGCGTCGCTTGCAGGTACTCGTCAACGCTCCCCCCACCCGTCCAGGGCGTCGAGCTGGTGGCACCAGGCATGTACGCATCCCGCGGGGCAAATTCGACCTTGCAGAGCAGCTTGTTCCCGTCGGTCGTATTCAATGGCGTTGGATCCGGACTGTAGAGCATGAAGATGGTGGTCGGCCCCACACTCCCTCCTTGTGGATTGTCACCCACCAAGACTTTGTCGCCTCCGCCGCGGTAGAACGGGCCATCGAGAATCTCGACCGTGAGTCCGCTTGCGCCCTTCGGGACCTCGATGCCGTAGAGGTAGCCACCGGTGAAATCAGCCATTCCGTTGTTGTCTGGAGCTGCGCTCGTGGGGCGAGCCTCCGGATTGGGTGTACAGCTGCTGGTGCTTCCGCCATCCTTGCATTGTGAAGAAAATCGATCCCCCATGGTTCGGCCCGTGTAATACCCGTGGATGTTCGCCCAGAAGTTCGAGCTGTTCCAATTGGTGGGATCCTGGCCAAAGAAAGGTTCGTCGCTACCCATGGCAAGAGGGAGCACGTACTCTGCAACCGACGTCTTCTCGATCGTGACGGTGTCAACCCCAAAGACTTTCATGAAGAACGTTTGAACGGGGTGAGCCACAGTGACCCGGAGTTGGTTGGCGTTGGAGACGGCACCCGGATTCGCTGCCAGGTCGGTGTAATCGAGCGGCGTGACCTTGGTGCCACCCGGAGTGTTCACATATCCGTTCACCTTGGCCACTTCGAGGGCGTTCGTCTTGGCTGTCGCAGAAAGGTCAGGTTCATAAATGACCCCAGCGAGTGCTGCGGCATCGGCGCCATGTTGAATCTTGGTTCCGTTCCAATAAAGCCATCCGAAGTCGACGGCAAACGCCGTCATACCGAGCAGGACCATAATCATCCCAGCCATAAGGATGAGCACTGCCCCGGACTCCTTGTGGTCGGACTGTCCGATGAGGTGGTGCTTGATTTTCGAAAAACGGTGACGCATCAAGCTTCTCCTAGGGCGTACTCGGTGTGGTTATCTCGAACACGTCGGGCTCAAGGCGGATGAGAGCCCGTTCGACAAGATCACGGTCGACTCCTGGAATCAACCCGGTGACAGCAGTGTGGTGGTAACTCACCTCAATCCCGAGGAGATCGAGGCCTCCTCCAGCGGCATTGAGCGTCGTAGTGCGATCTTCCGGAGGCCAACCGCTCGGATCCCCGAAAGTGTGCGGATCCACAGCGGGATCAGGACATGGATCCCAGTGGCAGGCAAGTTCGATGTTGAATTCGTACGAATCCACTTCTGTGCCGATCTTCGCTCCCGTGTCTGGATCTGCCCTGAAAATGTCCACGGAGATCAGCACCTTGCTGTCGACCTGGTCGAAAAGGCCCGCTTCGAGAGCTTGCAGGATTCGGATGTCGGCCGCTTCCCGGTTCCCCATCGTCGCACCGGTACGTGCTGCCGACGAGGTTGCAGCGGCGATCGTGAGTTTCTCCTTGAACAGCAAGCCGTATTCAACGATGCCGAAGACCAGCACAATCAGGAGTGGCAGCACGATCGCCATCTCGACGAGTGCCGCACCCTTTTCACCGTCGTGGCGACGCCAACGCATCATGGGCTCCCTCTGCTTCGTGGTACGCACAAACGACTCGGTCAACAGACTCTGCGAATTCGGCTACGCAGAGTAATGCTCTAAACACTATATGTAACTACGGTATCTGGGCAACACAACTTGAGCACAAAAACTCACGTGAATGATTTGTCTGCTTATTTCACACCGACGGTATGTCGGCACGGGGGGTCAGGTTAACCGAGAAGCTCAACAACGCATTGATTCATACGAATCACGTGTTCGGTCGGGATCAACTCAGGTTGAGGCGATCTTGTCAATCGCCCTTTTTTGTTTTGCTGCCACCTTCGCACGATGTGTTTCAAGTTTGACGATCTGTCGCTCGAGACGAGCGACATCGGCAGCCGTCATGCGAGCCGCCTGACGATCCTCCTCGTGCTCGGACACGAGAGCATCCCGTCTGGCGTCGTCGTCAATGTGGACAAGCATCCCCAGTTCGGCACGGGCCTGTTCGATCACTCGATCGAGATCGGCGATCTCCTCTGACATTGCACGAATCTTGTCCAATGGTGAGCGTGCCATCGATGGGAGACTAACGCAGGGGACCCATGGATATACGCCGATTCATCAGGTACCATCGCCGTTCTCGCCGGGATGGCGGAATGGTAGACGCGGTGGACTCAAAATCCACTGAGCGCAAGCTCGTGGGGGTTCAAGTCCCCCTCCCGGTACCGACCTCAGAAGTCAAGAGTCCAGCTTGCCGGACTCCAAGCAACTCGACGCAGTCGGGTTGCCGACGTCAGACGTCAGAAGTCAGAAGCGGTTCAAACCCGTCCCCCCGGTCTTCCGGGGGGACGCGGAACAACGCCTGCACAGCAGGCGCTGGATCGCAGGGGGGCGTTTCAGCATGAAGCCAGAAGCCCCCCTGCGTCGCTGACCCTCCGCGTCCCCCCGCAAGCGGGAGGACGGGGACGCGAGGTGATGTCAGAAGTTTCAGGTCAGGTACTTGGCCGTCGCACAGCGGCGGCCAATTCTTTCACGGCTTTTGATAGCTCGGCGGTGGCGGCCCTGGTTGTGTCGGCTTCAAGGACCCGGCGCACGATCGCCGTCCCAACGATGACCCCGTCACCGACCTTGGCGGCTTTCGCGGCGTGGTCAGGGGTTGATATGCCAACACCAAAGACGATCGGCACGTCAGACCGGTCACGGATACGCGACGCAAGACCTTCCACGTTCGCTGATGCCTTCTCGCGCTCGCCCGTGACACCAACCTCTGCGATTGCGTACACGAAGGCTGGATCAGCTGCCACGACCGCTTCGAGGCGTGCAGCATCGGTCGTCGGGGCAGCAAACAACGCAAGGCCCATCCCGCGTTGAACGGCCTCGGCAAGGAACGGTGCCGCTTCATCAACCGGCAGATCAGCGAGAATCACACCACATGCGCCAGCGTTGTTGACCTTGTCAAAGAAAGTGCCAACCCCCATGCGGAGGACGGGGTTCACATAGGTCATCATCACGACGGGCTTACCGGTCCGACTCGCAACCTGCGACGCAATGTCAAGAGCGACATCAACCGTCACACCCGATGCGAGGGCCTGCTCCCCTGCCTCCATGATGATGGGACCGTCCATCAGCGGATCGGCGTAGGGAATCCCGACCTCAAAGCCGTCTGCCCCCGCATCCGACATGGCAACGAACAACTCGACCGAGTCCCGCGGATTCGGGATTCCGGCCGTCAGGTAGGGAAGCAGGACGGCTCGATTTTCGCTGCGAGCAGTGGCAAACATCGATGCAAGGCGTCCCCGTCCCGTTTCAGTCATACATGGCTGCGATCTGCTGGACGTCCTTGTCTCCCCGACCCGACAGGTTCAAAACGACGGTCCGGTCCTGTAAAGCGACCGATTCACGGATGATCCACGCAAGAGCGTGGCTCGACTCAAGCGCAGGGATGATTCCCTCCAACCGGCACAGAAGGTGAAACGCCTCAACGGCCTCATCGTCGGTCACGCTTTCGTAGCGCACGAGCTCCTCATCCTTGAAGTACGAGTGCTCCGGCCCCACACCGGGATAGTCGAGACCGGCCGAGATGGAGTGTGCTTCGAGCACCTGACCAAAATCGTCCTGCAACATGTACGTCATGGCACCGTGCAGCACACCCGGCGAACCGTGCCCAAGTGACGCGCCGTGCTTTCCGGACGAAATACCGAGGCCGGCGGCTTCCACGCCGACGAGGTCGACATCGGGGTCGCCCGCGTAGGGATAGAACACACCCATCGCATTTGATCCCCCACCGACCGGCGCAACAATGGTTTGCGGCGCGGGATGTCCCGGCGACCCGTCGAGCTGTGTCCTGAGTTCCTCGCCGATGACCTTCTGGAATTCCCGAACCATCCATGGAAAGGGGTGGGGGCCGACAACCGATCCAATGATGTAGTGGGTCGTCTCAACACTCGCCACCCAATCCCTAAGCGCCGCCGAAACGGCATCCTTGAGGGTCCCGGCCCCCGTCGACACGGGAATGACCTCAGCTCCCAACAGACGCATGCGATAGACGTTGAGCGCCTGACGCTCGATGTCCTTCTCCCCCATGTAGACGGCACATTCGAGCCCGAGCAGGGCACATGCAGTTGCGGTGGCAACGCCGTGTTGGCCCGCTCCGGTTTCAGCGATGACGCGTGGCTTTCCCATGCGTTTCGTGAGCAGGCCCTGGGCAACGGTGTTGTTGATCTTGTGGGCGCCCGTGTGTGCGAGATCCTCTCGCTTGAGCCAAAGATCGATCCCAAGCCGCCGCGACATGCGCTCAGCGTGGTACACCGGAGTCGGCCTCCCGACGAAGGTTGCGAGCAGATGTTCCAGTTGTGCATGGAATGTGTCGTCTGCCCATGCATCGGTAAAAGCCGACTCAAGCCCCCCCAACGCTGGCATCAGCGTCTCGGGCGCAAAGCTGCCCCCAAAAGCCCCAAAACGGCCAGCTTGATCGGGCCGGTTCAGCTTCATAGCGCCTTCGCTTCGTGGATGAAGTCGACGATACTCCTCGGATCCTTGACCCCGGGAGCTGACTCGAGGCGGCTCGATGCATCAACACCGAACGGATCAAGTGCCTCGATGGCCGAAGTCACGTTGTGGGGTCCGAGGCCCCCGGCAAGCACAAATGGACGTCCCGGCGAATCGAGAACGTGCCAATCAAACGTGATCCCCGTGCCACCGTGCCCGTCAGCTGAAGCCGTGTCAAGTAACGGAAGGCTCTGGGCTGGAATGCTCGCAATGTCAGATTCGAGCCCCGTTGGCAGGACACGAACCGGATGAAGGCTGAGATACCCGGCATCGACGGCTTCGGCGGCGACACCGGTTGCGTGAAGTCCGTGGTTTTGGATGCCGTCAGCACCGGTGAGCTCGGCGGCTGCAAGGGCTTCTGAGGGAGTCAGATCGACGGTCACGATGAACCTCGCAATCGGGACGGCTCGCATCAGGTCGGCGGCACGGTCAACGGTGAGTGTTCGGGGTGAGTTCTGAGCCAGAACAAAACCGACAGCATCAGCGCCACCATCGACAGCAGCGTCAAGGGCCGCCTCGTCAGTGATCCCGCAGATCTTCACCCACACGTCTGATCCCACCTTCTCATCGAACTGACTTCAGTGCCGCCACCAACGCCGACGGATCCTGCGACCGTACCAGTGCCTCTCCCACCAGGATGGCATCGTATCCTGCCCGAGCCATACGTGCAGCGCCGCGGGTCGTCGACACCCCAGACTCTGCAATGGCGACGACATCACCGTGGAGGTGGTCAGCAGCCTCCTCTGCAACAGTGAGATCGGTCTCGAAGGTGTGGAGGTCGCGGTTGTTGACCCCCACCACGGATGCACCGACCTCAATCGCTCTGTGCAGCTCTTCGATGGTGTGAGCCTCGACGATCGCCGTCAGACCAGCCTCGGCTGCGGTATCGAGCATGGCCGCGATGGCAACGTCGCTCAGCGCCGCAACAATCACGAGGACCGCATCGGCTCCAGCGGCTCGGGCCTCCCATATCTGGGATGTCGAGCGGGTGAAATCCTTGCGAAGCACGGGAACAGAAACAGCGTGGCGGACGGCAACGAGATCGTCGAGTGAACCGCCGAAGAAGTCAGGCTCGGTCAGAACGGAGATGGCGTCCGCTCCCCCAGCCTCGTATCCCAACGCCTGTCTCACGGGATCGAGATCGACGTCGATGTCACCGACGGAGGGAGATCGCCGTTTGATCTCAGCGATCACCGAGAGTCCTGGCCCCGTCAGTGCCTGGGTGAAGTCTCGCGCCGGAGGTGCAGCAAGCGCGGTCTCGCGCAACCGGTCGATTGCCGCGTCGGTGGCAATCGCACGCCTGTCTGCTGATGCAATGATCTTGGAGAGCACAGATTCATGCTATCGCCACTCATGCACGGACGACAGGGAAGACGACGCAGAAGGTTGTTCCCGATGAAGGATCACTTTCACAGGTGACGGTTCCACCCATAGCAGACACGAGTTCCGCAACGATGGCGAGGCCAAGTCCCGAACCCGACGGCCGTATGGCCCGATAGCGGTCGGCGACATAGAGTCGGTCGAAGACCCGAGGAAGATCTCGCTCGGCAATACCAGGACCGGTGTTGTGGACATCAACAACAAAACCAAGAGCGTCGTCGGTGAGCGTGACGGCGATCGATCCCATTTCAGGGGTGTACCGGAGGGCATTCTCGATCAAGTTCGATAGCACCTGGACGATTCGTTCGGGATCAATGACCCGATCGCCGCACGCACCCGCATCCACCGACAGGGACACGCCGTAAGTCGCTGCCTGCGGTATGAACCCATCGGTGACCCCCCTAACGAGTGCGGACACATCGACGGATTCAGGGCGAAGCGTGTATTGATGGGCCTCAAGTCTGCCGAGGAGCATCACATCCTCAACGAGGCGGGCGAGTTGGTCCGTTTGGGTGTTCAACACACCAGCAACCCGTGAAAGATCATCGGACGGGATGTCTCCGGCATCAAGTGCCTCGGCGTACCCGCGAATGGTCGTCAACGGTGTTCTCAGATCGTGACTGACCGACATCAGAAACTCCCGTTCACGATTGCGCACGAACTGCAACTGGCTCGCCATTGAATTGAATGCCTCAGCGACGGATGCGATTTCATCGGTTCCGTCGACCTCCGCCCGTGCATCAAGATTTCCACCGCCAACAGCCTCTGCAGCGGTTTCAAGGCCACGCAACCGGCGCGAGAGCGATCGCGCAAACCAGATTCCGAGAGCAACGGTGAGCGCCGCCCCAACAGCGACAGCGACGGTGACCGGAATGGTGACGACTGCTGCCGCCAGGAGCGGTTGAGATCGGCCGATGGCGATGGTCAGTGTCGAGCGCTGTGCCTCGAGTATTTCGACCGCTACCAACATGCGGTCGTCACCCACCTCGATGGTGACGATATCGCCGTCACCGGTTCCGGGTGGGAGGAGTGGGATCAGAACGAGTGGCTGTGTGATCGGGATCTGACGTGCACCCACCGAAATGGAACCTTCAACCCGATCGTGTCCCCCGAGGCTTTCCGCGCGACTGAGTGATCGCAAGAGTTCGTTCCGATAGCGTGCGACTGCTACACCCGGATTCGCACCGGGACGGAACTCCACACGCTCAAGATCTTCTTCGATCTGTGAGGCGGTGACCGCAGCCTGACGTCGCAGCTCTTGCTCGGCACGGTTGTCGATGCTGCGACGCATGACAACAAGGGCAACAAGACCGATAAGGAGGGTCGTGGCCGCAACCACGGCAGTTGCCGTGATGATTCGGCGTTGCATCAGCGATCGATCCGATAGCCGACACCCCAGACCGTCTCAATCGGAATGTCGGGGATCTTCCTACGAATCTGTCGAATATGGACATCAACGGTTCGTGTTTCGCCGAAGTAGTCGTAGCCCCACACCGAGTCGAGAATCTGCGTCCGTGAAAGTACGAGCCCGGCGTGATCGGCGAGATACCACAAAAGGTCGAACTCCCTGGCCGTTGGACGGATCGTCGTACCGTCTGGTGTGACGACCTCACGACGCCCCGCGTCGATCGAGTATCCGCTCACCATCCTGACCGGCGCCGTGATCGGGCGTTCCTCGGCCCGCCTCAACACGGCGAGCAGACGAGCGATGACCTCTCGGGGCGAGAACGGTTTGGTGATGTAGTCATCCGCACCAACTTCGAGTCCGATGATCGTGTCGGTTTCTGAGTCCCTCGCGGTCAGGATGAGGATCGGGACGTCGGATTGTTGGCGAATCTCACGACAGACGACGACACCATCCATTCCGGGCAGCCCGAGATCGAGCAGAACGGCACGGGGAGCACGTCGTCGCATGCACTCGAGACCATCTTCACCCGAGGTTGCGTGGATCAGCGTGAATCCCTCCTGCTCAACGTAGAGGCGCAGAAGTTCTGCGATCTCGTCGTGATCCTCAATGAGCAGTACGGCACCACCGGACAATCGAACCTCCCCGGATTCTGTCAATGCACAGTACGGCTCTGATGTAAGAGAAGTGTGAAGAGAAGCTAACAGCTAACAGCTTTTCGGCTTTCAGCTGTGCATCCTCAATTCGTTCTCCGCAGCCGCAATTGCAGTCAAGACAGCCCTGGCTTTTGCAACACACTCGTCGTACTCGGAGGCGGGATCCGAATCCACCACGACACCGGCGCCTGCTTGCACCCAAGCCTTCTTCCCTTTGATCACACATGTTCTGAGCCCGATTGCGGTGTCGAGTGTTCCCGAGAAGTCCACATAACCGACCGCTCCGGCGTACGGACCCCTGGCTGTTGGTTCGAGTTCGTCGATGATCTCCATTGCTCGCACTTTGGGCGCACCAGACACGGTTCCATGGGGGAAGGTGGCGCGAAGGACATCAATCGGACCCAGGCCCGCCCGGAGATCTCCCGATACTCCCGAAACAATGTGCATCACATGGCTGTAGCGCTCGATCACCATCAGATCGTCGACCGTAACGGTGCCAAAGTTGCAGACACGTCCGAGATCGTTGCGTGCCAGGTCGATCAGCATCACGTGTTCGGCTTGCTCCTTTGGATCAGCGAGAAGCTCCTCCTCAAGACGAGCATCCTCGTCATCGGTTTCCCCACGCGGCCGAGTACCAGCGATCGGTCGCGAGAACACAACGCCATCACGAACCCGAGACATCAACTCGGGCGACGATCCAACCACGGAGACATCGCCGCTTCGGACGAGGAACATGAAGGGGGATGGGTTCACGAGCCGCAGGGCGCGGTAGACGGCGAAGGCGTCACCCGAGAAGTCAACCTCAAAGCGGATCGACGGAACGATTTGGAATGCGTCACCAGCAATGATGTGGTCGATTGCCGTCGCGACCGATGTCTCAAACGCTGCCCGCGTCATGTTGGCAACTGCGGGTGAAACCGAGTCGAAGCGTGGTCTGGCACCAACCGGAGAATCGGAGACCGACCCCAGGCGATGAGCTGCATCGGTGAGAGATACCACGGCATCTCGGTAGTCGTCTTGGGGGTCTTCTCCAACAAAAACGTTGCGAATCAGCGTGATTGTGTCACGCAGACGATCGAAGGCCGCGATTCCGCCGGTGAACTGCCAAAGTGATTCGGGGAGATCACGATCGTCAGTTGGCCCATCCCCGAGCGCTTCGATGTACCGAACAACGTCATATGCGAGGAATCCGACTGCACCGGTATGCAGCGGCGGCGTGGGGCCAGCGAGGTTCATCTCAGCCTCGGACGGAACCGAGAACCGACGCGTTAGATCCTCCAGAACCGTAAGCGGATCGCCATCAGCAAGAACGATGCGCTCATCATCGACTGAGGACACCCCGTTGACACTTGAAAGGGTGAACGCGGGATCCCAACCGATGAACGACCATCGACCCCAGCGCTCTCCACCCTCGACGGATTCGAGAAGGAACCCATCGGCACTGCCGACGAGTCTGTCGAAGACTGACACCGGTGTGTGTGTGTCGCCGAGCACTTCGATGGCGACCGGCACGACCGGATAACGATTGGCAAGATCAACGAACTGTCCGAGGCTGACGTTGGGTTGCATGGGGCAGGAGCATACGGACGTCTGACGTCACAAGCCCCCCTGCCCCTCGCTGCGCTCGGCGCGTCCCCCCGCAAGCGGGAGGACGGGAAGAAGAAGTCAGACGTCAGACGTCAGAGATCAGATGTTGGCGAGACCCTCGAGGCCGAGTTTCACCAACAACTCGGAGAACCATGAGGAGAGACGGACGATGTTGCCTGACACCATGAGCCACCCGAAGAATGCAAGCAGGAGTCCTGAAACCACGGTGATCTGGGTGAGATACTTCTTGACCCAGTCGAACGCAGAGAACGCTTTCGTCAACAGTAACGATGTCAACAGAAACGGGACACCCAGTCCGAGGCTGTAGAAGAACAGCACGAGCATGCCCTCTCCAACCGTGTCAGTGTTCGCACCGAGTGCGAGCGCCGAAGCAAGAAACGGTCCAATACAGGGAGTCCACCCGAACGCAAACGCAGCACCCATAACCGGGGCTCCAAACCACCCCATCTTCGCGGCTTTGGTCGACTCCATCCTCCGGTCTTTCATGACCGGCATCAGGAACGTCGGAGTCCAGACCGCCGTCACGGCAATGAAAAGTCCCATGGCGATGATCAGCCATCCAGCCAAGGTGGTGAAGAACGAGGTGTTGAGGAACGACGAGAGGCTGGTTGCCGTTGCTCCGAGAGAGACGAACACGATCGTGAATCCGAGCACGAACAGCGCGGTGCGCAACACGACTCGCCTGGTCGAAATCTTGCCCTCAGCGATCTCGGCCATATCGTATCCGGACATCAACGAGATGTAGCCGGGAAGGAGTGGAAGCACACACGGCGAAAGGAATGATGCCGCACCGGCGAGGAGCGCCGCAAAGAGTGAAACTTCCACCTGGTACCTGACGTCGTCGATCCCTGCATGCTCAACGGTAGGGGTCAACAGAATGTTCCCAGTGGTCCGTCGGCTTGGTCCGTCGGACGGTCAACACCTCCATCCTGATGAGCACCGAAATGAGAAAACGCCTCGCTAACCTCGGCTCGCATCCCCACTCTCATGGATGGTTGGCATCGTCATGACCGGGTCCGTCTATGGACAACAGACTTCGTCGAAGAAGGGCATCACGCCAGCCGCTCGACGGATCATCTTTCTCACGGCAATCATCGGCTTCGTGGCCGGATATGCGGGGAGTCAGATGTCACACACACTGCCATTCGCCCGGACGTCACTTGACCTGACCGAAGGGCAGATGAGCTCCGTGTTTGCAGGTGTGCGAGCGGTATCTCTTCTCGGCGTCATCCTGACGATGATCGCCGACCGTTCCGGGAGGCGGAAGCCGCTCCTGGGTGCATTCGCCCTCGTATGTTTGGCGAGCGCGCTCACGGCGTTTGTCCCGTCGCTTGCTGCATACGTACTTTCACAGTCGTTGGTGCGCATCGGCATTGTGGCGATCGCCGCCATCTCCATCGTGCTCATTGCCGAGGAAGTCCCACCGGGCTCGCGGGCATTCGCCCTCGGTTTGTATGGACTCGCCGGCTCCATGGGGGTCGGCTTCGGCCTTGTACTCCTCCCCATCGCCGAAGGAGCAGACAATGCATGGAGAATCCTTTTCGGGATCGCGTCGCTTGGACTCCTCGCGTTCCCAATCCTCAACCGCTACCTCCCTGAATCACGCGCCTTCACACCGGCGCCTCCCTTCCCGTTCGGCAAGGCCCTCGGAATGGGTTTGGGCAAGCACTTCTGGCCGATTGCGGGTGTGAGCTTCTTCGTCGCCGCGTTCTCAAGCCCTGCCTTTGACTTCGTCCTTGAACGACTGATCAACGATCTGTCGTGGGACGCCGGAGCTGCTCGGTTTCTGCTCATTGTCTTTTCGGGGGTGGGGACCATCGGACTCCTTGTCGGAGGACGCCTCGCAGACCGGATCGGGCGGCGTCCGACCTCTGCCGCCGCTCTTGCACTCGGGCTCATCGGGGGAATGGGGTTCTACCTCATCGACAGCGGCTGGTTTCTTGCAGCCTCCATCTTCATCGCAACGTTCGGAGCAACGATGCTTGCCCCATCCATCGCGGCACAACGCACAGAGCTATTCCCCACGAGACTGCGAGCAACGGCTGGTGGGTGGATCACCAACATCGGGATCGCCGGATCCATCACCGGTTTTGTCGTGGGGGCTGCGTTGATCGATCGTTTTGGTCTCGCCATCACCGTATCCGTGCTGGGTCTCGGATTGGTGATCTCGATCTTTCTCGTTCTCAGGCTCCCTGAGACGAAGGGGATGGATCTCGTCCGAAAGAAAGCGGCCCGAAGTGATACCAACCCGCAAGGGCAATCAACCGGACCCCGATGAGTACCCCCACAGAAGCCCAGACCCCCACGAGGGTGTCTCCGTACAGAATCAGGGTGATCAGCGTAGCGAGTCCCGCGACGACCATCGATGCCGCAAGATACCCAAAGGCCGAATCCCCAATGCCGACACCGTCCCATACATAGACGAGTGCCGTGATCGGCTGCAGCACGACGACAAAGACATAGATATCCGACAACAGCGCCCGCACGTCCGGTTCAAGGTCGAACAGCGCTGGGACGAGTGGGGCGGTGACTGCAAGGACAATCGAAAGCCCCATCCCCGTCACCAGGCCAAGAGCGAGCAGACGATTCGCGAGTTTGCGCGCCCGAGCAATGTCATGCATCCCCACGTCGGTTCCGACCATGGCTTGAGCAGCAATTGCATAGGAATCGAGCACAAACGCCAAGAACAGCCATACCTGCATGGCGACCTGATGAGCCGCGGTCTGATCGGTACCGATCCGGGATGCTGCCATTGTTGTGGCCGTTACTGCTCCCAACAGTGCCATGGAACGTACGATCATCGGCCAGCCGGCTGAAAGTACCTCACCGATCGGAAGGGAACCGATCCGACCACCTTGCGAACCTATTCCGAGTACAGCCTTCTGCGTGCCGAACATCAAGATCAGGAACCATCCAGCTGCCACTGCCTGGGCAATCACCGTCGCCCAGGCGGCGCCCGCAACGCCGAGATCGAAGCCGAATATCAGGATGGGGTCAAGAATCAGATTGATGAGGTTCATCCCGATGGCAACGTACAGCGGCGTTTTCGTGTCCTGGTGACCGCGATAGACACCGTGACCGACGGTGACGGTCAGGAGGAACGGCATTGCGAGGAATCTGATACGCAGATAGGTGATTGCCTCCGTGGCCACTCCTGACTCGGCATTGAACAGGTCAGTGATGGCTGGTGTAAGCATCACAAAGATGGTTCCAATCGCGACACCAAGCCCGACTGCGATCCAGACGGAGCCGGTCGCGATCTGTCCGGCCTTCCCCCGGTTGCCTCGGGCAATCTCGCCGGCGATCAATGGTGTGATCGTGACCTGAACGAAGTTGAAGACGGAGAACACCGCAGCAAAGACGGCTCCGGCAATCGCGAGTGCTGCGAGGGGGGAGGTACCGAGACGGGCAACCCACGCCGTGTCGACAATGGTGACCACCGGATCAATGGCAAGGGTTCCGAGTGCAGGGATGGCAAGGGCTGCAATCGCACGGTCACGAGGGTTACGGCGGAATGCCTCCCGAACCTCCACCCATGTCACGATGACGGGCGTGGCGTCTTGTTCTCGTATGCACAGCGGTCGCGCAGGGGGCATTCCCAACAACGTGGCTTCTTCGCATCACACACGTCGCGACCGAACTGAATGATCCGCATCGACACCTCCGCCCATCGCTTCTTTGGAAACAGGGCCTTGAGGTCTGCTTCGATCTTTGTGGGATCCGTATTCGTGGTGAGCCCGAGGCGGTGCGCCACCCGTTTGACATGTGTATCGACCGCGATGGCAGGGACGTTCCATACTTCGGCGAGAACCACCGAGGCAGTCTTTCGTCCGACACCGCGCAGCTTCACGAGCTGGTCGAGATCTGCGGGGACTTCACCGTCATACTTTTCGACGATGTCTGCGGCGAGGGTGATGATGCTCTTCGTCTTCTGGCGGTAGTAGCCGGTTGAGAAGATGATCTTCTCAACATCCTCGGGATTTGCACCCGCGAGATCCTCCACCGTTGGATAGGCATCGAACAGCACCGGTACGACCTTGTTGACGTTCGCATCTGTCGTCTGCGCCGAAAGGACCGTTGCGACAAGCAGTTGCCAGGCATCGGAGTAGTTGAGTGCGGTCTCCGCCTTCGGGTACCGCTTCGCGAGCCGGTTCAGAATGACGCTGGCATTCCGTTTCTGCTCCGTGCTCGGACCCTGAGTCTCGCTCATCGCTTCACAATATCGTCAATTGGGAAACGTCACTTCTGACTGCGACTTCTGACTTCTGACTTCGGTCATCGGTCATCGGTCATCGGTCATCGGTCATCGGACGTCTGACGTCTGACTTCGGTACTCTTGACCCATGATTCCCGACACGGACACGATCGCGATGCTCCGACGCGAGTATGCAACGTGTTTCGGATGTGGCCTCGACAACGAGATCGGGATACAACTCGACGGTTTCGAAGTTGACGGTTCGCTTGTCACGGCACCGTTCCTGCCACGACCACAGTTGGCAGGTTTCGAGGGGATCCTCCACGGCGGGGTACTCGCAACGGTTCTCGACGAGATCTCTGCATGGTCCGCAATGCTGACCGAAGGCGTTTTCGTCTTCACCGCGACCCTCGACATCCGGTACCAGAAAAAGGCAACCGTTGACGAAGCGTTCACGCTCACGGGAATGGTCACCGAACGCCGCGGCAAACGACTCTCCATCGAAGCGAAGGTCCTATCAGGGTCGGTGACGATCGCACAATCACGTGGATTGTTCGTCGTTGCCAGTGAGATCCCTCCGGCAGAAGCGATCGCCGGCTGAAGCGGCGATATCCATTCCAGACCTCAACGAATTGACTGTCGCGATGGGCTCGAGAGGATCCGCACACAGCCAGCGATTGCAAACCCGAGAGCTGTGACCAGTGCGACGAATACCAGCGCGAGCTCAAGCAACGTGAACAGCGATGTCTCGCACGTTCTCAGACTCGTGTCACAGAGTCCAAGGCCGGTGCCACCGGTTATGAGGTCGATCAACGCTATCGCCGGTATTCCAACGACAACGATCAGCATCGTTATGAGCGCACCCATGGCGATACGAATGGCAACCATGAAGCAAGGCTACTGAGGCTTTGCGGATTGCCGACGAACCGCGGCTCGGGTACGGTGCCAGCATCTGCTGAAAGGACTCTTGGTAGGACCGATGACATCCCATCCCGGATTCCACATCGAGGAGTTCACACCATCTGAACTTGAGACGGTCAACCGCTACTTCACGAATTCCGACAAACCGGTCTTCGGCATCATTGGACTCCCGGAGGTTGTCAAGGGCGCGCTGTTTGCTCGCTACAGCCGATCTCCCAAGTCGGTACGCCGCTTGTTCCTCGACGAGTTCGCAAACGATGTCAAGGGCGGTATCGAGACGATCGCTCACCACGACGCCGGGCGTGGACCCGTCGGCCTTGCCCATGCCGAGCAGCTCTACGATCGCGTCTTCACCCAGTACGGTGACGATTCCGTGGCCCAGCTCGGTGGTGCTCATCTTGCCGTCGAACAGGCTTCGAACATCCTGACCAAGGTACTGGAGTGGGGACGGCTGGGGTCATACCTCGAGCAGTCGACTCGCTACATCTTCTACGACCAGAAGCTCGGGGGGCGGTTCCGCTACCACACCCCGACCGAGCTCGAAGTTGTCGGGATGGTCGAACGCTATCGCTCAGAGATCGATGAGGTATTTGCGACCTACTCAAGGGTCGTGGGCGAATTGGTTGGGTACTACGAGGCGCTCCATCCGAAACAGGAGGGTGATTCCGACTTTGTGTGGAAATCGACCATCCGCGCCAAAGCCTGTGATGACGCACGAGGCCTACTGCCTGCGTCAACCACCTCGAATGTCGGAATATTTGCATCGGGCCAGGCCTTTGAAGCCCTCCTCCTCCGAATGCAGGCGCACCCTCTCGATGAGATCCGCTGGTTCGGTGAACAGATGCTCGGAGAGCTACGAAAGATGATTCCATCGTTCATGAAGAGAGTCGATGTTCCCGATCGCGGCGGGGCGTGGACACGGTATTTTGTCGAAGTTGCAGATTCCATGACGCAGATCGCGACCAAGCTCAACGCCGATCCACAACCGTCGCCATCGGTGACCCTTGTCGAGTTCGATCCAGACGGTGAACGAAAGGTCGCTGCAGCTGCTCTCTATTCATACACCAACCTGCCCGATTCACAGATCCGTGAAATGGTCAGTGCCATGTCTGCATCGGAGATCGACGCGATCTTCGATGCATACATCGGGACACGTTCGAACCGCAGACACAAGCCGGGACGTGGCATGGAACAGACGTTCTACCGCTTCGACGTGCTGTGCGACTACGGAATCTTCCGTGATCTTCAGCGTCATCGGATGTTGACGCTGGAATGGCAGAAACTCTCGCCGGATCATGGATATCTCACACCGCCATCGATTGATGCCATCGGCGCGACCCCTATCTGGGACGCGGCGATGGAAAAATCCGCTGCCCTCTACGATGAAATTGCTCGAGCGACCTCGCCCGTCGTTGCGCAGTATGTCGTTCCGTTCGCCCACAACATCCGGTTCGTCATGAACCTCAATGCTCGTGAAGCGTTCCACATGCTCGAGCTCCGAACACAACAGGGTGGGCATCCGGATTACCGAAAGGTGTGTCAGCAGATGCACACCGCGATCCGCGACGTCGCAGGGCATCGGCGTATCGCTGATGCGATGACGTTTGTCGACCACAACGAGTACGACCTGGCACGGCTTGAGACCGAACGCCGAGCAGCCTCAAAACGAGCCGCCCTCGGTATCGCCGATCCGAGTGCAGATTTCTGATGATCTGTCCGCTAGCTCCCGAGTGGAATCCGGAGAACAAGTTCGCCGTCTTCGACCGCCCACGCGGCCGAAGCGATGAGCGAGTAGTCCAAGAAGTCCTTTTCCGCTGACTCGATGAACACCTTGCGTGCCTCGCCTTCGAGCGGCGGGATACCACGTTCACGCACGGCGTTGGCCCTGCGTTCGAATCGTTCGAGGAATTCGTCCATATCGAGTTGTGCCACAGCGTCGTCCTTGGTCGATCCTCAAGAGCGTAGGCATGGTCGCGGAGTTCTGGCGGTACGCTGGAATGATGCTAACGACCGACTTCGTATTGGTAACTGGTAAGGGAGGAACCGGAAAATCAGCCGTCACCGCGGCCCTTGCCATCGAGCGGGCTCGACGAGGTCAGAGCGTTCTCGCCATCGATCTCGGTTCGGGACTCGGCCTGGGGGCCCATCTGCGGGCACCCAACCTCAGGTACAGACCAACCGAGGTACGGGCGGGTTTGTGGGCGATGACCATGGTGCGTGCTGCTGCCCTCGACGAGTACCTCAAGACACAGTTGCACGTGCCCCAGGGGGCGCCCACCAAAACCATCACGTCAGCACTCAACGTACTGGTTGATACGGCACCGGGCGTTCGGGAGATCATTTCGATCGGTAAACCGGTGTTTGAATTGTGGAAAGGGACGTGGGATGCGGTCATCGTTGACACTCCTTCCCTTGGACAGTTTCAAAGCTACCTACGTGCACCCGAAACAATCTCGGACCTCGTGCCGACCGGAACCATCAAGCGACAGGCATCATCGCTTGCCGAGGTACTCGCCGATCCCTCAACAACACAAGTCATCATTGTTGCGAACCCCGCTGAACTCCCTGTCCTTGAAACGCTTGAAGCGATCGAAGCAATCGAGGCTGAGCACCTTTGTCCTCGCCCCTCGATCGTGATGAACCGAACCGTCCGATCGGCTGGATTCACGGCAGACCAGCTCAAACTCCTTCCCACCGGCCCCATCAAGGAAGCCGCCGAGCATCAGCTTTCCATTGAAGCACTCCAGAGCCGCTGGATCTCCGAGATCGATGTGGATGTTTCGCTCCCGTATCTGATGGGGGTGTTGACACCGGGAGAGGTCGCGCTGCATCTGGCGGACGAACTGAGTTCACGATGACAAAAACGCTGATCGTCACCGGTGCCGGAGGTGTTGGAAAGACGACCCTGTCAGCGGGACTCGGAGTGTCACTTGCGCGCAGCGGTCACACGACGCTCGTTCTGACCATTGACCCGGCACGACGGCTCGCAGACACCCTCGGTGTCGCGGCACTCGACGATATCCCAAGACAGGTCGCAAACGAGCCACATCTGCACGCAGCAATGCTCGACGTCTCTGCCTCCTGGGAGGCGATCATCCACCGTTACGCCGACCCGGACGTTGCTGACCGCCTGCTCGTCAACCCGTATTTTCGCGCCATGGCAGACCGCTTCCCCGCTGCACAGTCGTACGCAGCGGCTGAACGTATGGCCGAGTACATCGAATCGGGACACTACGACGTGTTGATCGTCGACACACCTCCCTCTGAAGGCGGCATCGACTTCTTTCTCGCACCTGCCAAGACCGGCGATCTCATCTCAGGCAAGCTCCTACGTTGGCTCACCGGTTCGTCGCTTCCGGGACGATCCATTCTGTACCGGTTCACGGCAAGGCCAATGCTGCGGCTCGCCGACACCGTCCTTGGCGGTGCAATGCTCTCGGACGTTGCAGACTTCCTGCTCGATCTGCGCACGATGTACGACCAGCTGTCCGTTCGCTCCAAAGCGATCGAGCGTCACCTGCGAGCAGCCGAAACCGTCATTGCCACTACTGCGGATCCCACACCGATCCACGAAACGAGACGATTCTTCGACGAACTCGCGGGGATCAAGATCGCCCCCACCGCCATCCTCTTCAACCAGATGCTTCCCCAGTCCTGGATCGCATCGGATCTCACAGCGGGTCGTCTCGAAATCGACGACAAGGACCTCGCGGTTGTGGCCACGAGAAACCTCTCGCTCTGGGCATCTGAGGCGCGGCGACACAGCGTGGCAGCACGTGAGCTGTCTGCCCGATACGGCCTTCCCGTCCATGAACTCACGTGGCAGGTTCCGCCACCGACCACGCTTGACGATCTTGCTGACCTCGTGGCAGACGTCACGGTGTTGGCAGACTGAGCTACATCACTGACGTCGGACCGAAGAGCTCTCTCAACTCGGCAAAGAGCGCCGAACGCGGGTTCACCGCATGCTCAGAGCTGACGCGGACGATACGCTCACCCTTGTCACCGGTCATGTGGATGTATACCGGTGCTGATCCGGGATGGTTCGCCAGAACGAGCTTCAGTTTTTGGGCAACCGACTCCGACATGCGCGATGCCGAGACTCGGACACGAACACTGGCATCCGAGGTCAGCTCAGGCTCCGTGACTCCTTGAACGATGAACTTCACATCGTCGCCTCGGTGATCAATCCTTCCCCGAAGCACCAAGACAGCATCCTCGCGAATCATCGGACCGTACTCCTCGACAACATTCGGGAACGCAACGGCCTCCACCGCCCCCGTGAGGCCCTCAACGGTGAAGTACACCATGGGCTTCTGGGCCCGGGTATATCGCCGGTTGAGTGAGCCGATCACCCCACCGATGGTTGCCTGGGAACGATCCTCACGCTCCCACAACTCAGGAATCTGCGTATCAGTCATCGATGCCATCAACCTCTCAACACCGAGGAGCGGGTGATCTGAGACGTAAAGCCCAAGCATCTCCTTTTCGAATGCAAGGCGCACCTTCTTGTCCCACTCATGTTCGGGAATCTCTGGCTTGACATCGGCAATATCGGACGCTGCACCACCAAACAGGCTGAACTGGCCAGCCTCCTCGGCTCTGCGGCGCGACACGGTCGCGTCGACAACCTGGTAGGCCACCTCAAGCAGACCGCGGCGCGAGCTGTGGAGATTGTCGAAGGCACCGGCTTTGATCATCGATTCGATCGCCCTCTTGTTCAGTGCTTGCACATCGACTCTGTCGATGAAATTGAAGAACGATGTGAATGGCCCGTTCTTGGTTCGTTCAGCCACGATGAGGTCGGTGACGGCTTCACCAACATTGCGAACGGCGGATGACCCGAAGATGATCTCCCCATCGTGTGCGAGGAAATCCCGTTCAGCCACGTTGACGCCGGGAACACGAACGTTGATCCCCATCATCCGACATTCGTGGAGGTAGGCCGCAGTTCGGTCCTTGTTCTGTTTCGCCGATGTCAGCAGCGCCGCCATGTACTCGGCGGGATAGTGGACCTTTAGCCATGCGGTCTGGTAGGCGACATAGGCATAGGCAGCCGAGTGACTCTTGTTGAATCCGTAGCCGGCAAAGTGCTCGATGAAACCGAACAGTTCGCGGGCGAGAGCCTCGTCGTAGCCGTGCTCAATACAACCGGCAACGAACTTCGCCTCCTGCTCCGCCATCACCGCTGGGATCTTTTTCCCCATCGCTTTGCGAAGGCTGTCTGCTTCGGCCATGGAGAATCCAGCGATTCTCTCGGCAGCCTGCATGACCTGCTCCTGGTACACCATGATGCCATAGGTCCCGGACAGAATGGGTTCAAGGTCCTCGTGCAGGTACGTGACGGCCGATTTCCCGTTCTTGCGGTCGGCATATTCGAGATGCATTCCCGCACCAAGAGGACCGGGCCGGTAGAGAGCATTGAGCGCTATCAGGTGTTCGAACGTGTCCGGTCCAAGATTGCGCATGAGGGCACGCATCGGTCCACCCTCGAACTGGAACACTCCCATCGAGTCACCGGCACGAAACATGTCAAACACTTCTTCGTCATCGAGGGGAACGTGGTCGATGTCTGGGCGTTCACCGGTGTTGCGTTCGATGAGCTCAAGCGCTCGCTCGATGGTTGCGAGGTTTCGGAGACCGAGGAAGTCCATCTTGAGGAGTCCGAGTTCTTCGACCCCGTGCATCTCGTATTGGGTCACCACTTCAGCGCCCTCGCCCTTGCGTTGGATCGGCACGATGTTCGTCAACGGCTCGGGAGAGATCACGACAGCCGCAGCATGGATCGAATCCTGGCGTCGTAACCCCTCAATCCCTCGCGCGGTTTCGATGATTTCCTCTGCACCGTCGAGGGTTTTCATCAGATCCCGCAGACCGGCAGCCGCGTTGTAGTGGTCCCGGTCGTTGGCTGAGGCATTGCTGTCTGGCTTTGTCAAGCACTGATCGATCGTGGCGTCCTTGCCGAGGATCGCCGGCGGCATCGCCTTGGCAAGCTGATCACCGGTTGAGTACGCATAGTTCAGGACGCGAGCAGCGTCACGAATCGCCTGCTTTCCCTTGATCGTCGAGAACGTGATGATCTGAGCGACATGATCGGAGCCATACTTGTCAGCTGTGTACCGGATCATCTCTGATCGATAGCGCTCGTCGAAGTCCATGTCGATATCTGGCATCTCGCGACGACCAGGGTTCAAGAATCTCTCAAAGATGAGGCCGAATTCGATGGGGTCAAGATCGGTGATCTTGAGACAGTACGCAACCATGGATCCAGCAGCACTTCCCCGGCCGGGCCCGGTCCGGATTCCCTGTGTCGCTGCATAGGCGATCAGGTCCCACACGATGAGGAAGTACGAAGAAAAGCCCATGTTGGAGATGACTTCGAGCTCATAGTCGATGCGTTCTGCATGGGTGGCCGGGAGTGTGCCGTATCGCTGCGCAGCTCCTTCGAGAACCAATTGCCTCAGATAGGAATCCTCGTCGTGCCCATCAGGAACGGTAAACGGTGGAAGGAGGGTCTGGTCGAAATCGATGTCGACGCGTGCCCGCTCGGCGATGAGGAGCGTGTTGTCACAGGCGTCTGGGTACCGGTCCTGGGGAAACAGGTTCCGCATCTGTGAGGCGGACTTGACATAGAACTCCTGTGACTGGAACTTGAATCGATCCTCGTCGGATTTGACCGAACCGGTCTGGATGCACAACAACGCATCATGGGCTTCTGCCTCATGCGCGTGCGTGTAGTGCGAGTCATTGGCTGCCAACAGGGGAATGTCAACCTTCTTTGCAATATGCAACAAGTCATCCATGATCTTGCGCTGGGCAGGGATGCCATGGTCCTGGAGCTCGATGAAGTAATTGCCGGCTCCCAAGATGTCCTTGTACATCGCGGCAGCTGCGACGGCACCGTCGAAATCACGCTCCTGACCACGTTGATCATCATCGGTTCGCTCATCGACCCCAAGGAGCTGGGGAACGTGACCTCCGAGACAGCCACTCGTTCCGATCAGACCCTCGGCATGCTCAGCAAGCAGCTCGGCATCGATACGGGGCTTGTAGTAATAACCATCGAGGTAGGCCTTGGAGGCGAGCTGCATCAGGTTCTTGTAGCCGACTTCATTCTCGGCGAGCACGGTCATGTGGTAGCGCTTGTCCTCGCTTCTGGGAAGTCGATCGAATCGCGATCCGGGGGTGAGGTAGGCCTCCATGCCAATGATGGGATTGACACCCTCTCGGGTGGCAGCCTTGACGAAGTCGACCACTCCGTAGAGCACACCATGATCCGTGATCGCAACCGCGGGCTGCCCATCGGCCGCGACCGCCTTGACGAGGTCCGCCACTCGTGCGGCACCGTCAAGCATCGAGAATTCGGTATGCACATGAAGGTGTGCGAAGCTGTCAACCAATCGAGTTCCTCATCGAATCACATGCATGTAAGCAGCCTTCGTGGTGATCTGTTGCAATCGCTCAGAATTCGGCCTGACCCCAGCCGAGTCATCTCAACACGTGCTCGTTCTAAGGTACTAGCAGATCGTCGATGAGTGTCTTTCTCACTCATGAAGGGCGTTAGTTTTCTCCGATTCGATGAAGGAGCACGGATGGGCGTTGTGGGAGTCCTCACCGGTGGCGGCGACTGCCCCGGCCTCAATGCCGTGATCCGTGGTGTTGTCTGTCGCGCCGAAGAACACCATTTCGAGGTCGTCGGTATCAGGGACGGTTGGCAAGGCCTGATACAGAACCGCATCACGCCGCTCGATCGGGATGCCGTCCGCGGGATCCTTGCACGAGGTGGGACGATCCTCGGAACGTCCAGAATGGATCCCTACGTCCACGGGGATGGCCTGGCAAGCTGTCAAGCCACACTGGACAGCAACGGAATCGAGCGCCTGATTGTCATCGGTGGCGACGGCACACTCAAGTCCGCAATGGGGCTGGCGAACGAGGGGCTTGGGGTGGTGGGTGTTCCCAAGACGATCGACAATGACATTGCAGGAACCGATATCACCTTTGGGTTCCAAACCGCCGTCCAGGTCGCCACCGACGCCATCGACCGACTCGTGACCACCGCCGAGGCACACAACCGAGTGATTGTTGTCGAGGTGATGGGTCGGACGAAGGGATGGATCGCAACCCACGCCGGGATCGCTGGCGGAGCCGACTACATCCTCATCCCAGAGTACGACTATGACATCGACGAGGTCGTTGCCTCACTCCGGTCCCGTCACCGCGGTGGTCATCGGTATTCAATCGTGGTGGTCGGTGAAGGCATCGCAGCGCCGGAGGGGTATGTTGGAGAAGCCGCCAAGACAGACACATACGGATTCGAGCGACTCGGCGGTGTCGCGTATCAAGTTGCGGCGGCAATCGAGGATCGGACCAATTTCGAAACACGGGTGTCCATTCTCGGACACATCCAACGAGGAGGTACCCCGGTTGCTGCGGACCGCGTCCTTGCGACCCGACTGGGAGTGGCCGCCGCCGACTACACAGTGGCGGGTATGACCAACATCATGGCCGCCGTACAGGGAACGAAGATTGTGCCCATTCCGCTCGAGGTCGCATGCTCAGACGTCCGCGGAGTTCCCGAAGACCTGTACGAAACCGCAAAGACCTTCTTTGGGTGAACCGCCGTTCGGCATCAGAGGTCAGAGAGCCCCCCTGCTTCTCGCTTCGCTCGGCGCGTCCCCCCGCAAGCGGGAGGACGGAAAAGAAGGGGGACTTCTGACGTCGGTCATCGGTCATCGGTCATCGGTCATCGGTTTGTCGGGTTCGGCAGCTGCCAGTTCCTTGAATGCCTCGGTGAGAGCATCGCCAATCAACTTTGGGTCTTTGATCAGGTCGCGGTCGGTGTTGAGACCGATGAAGACTCTCCCCATGAGGGAGAACATGGCGATGCCGACGCCGTGGCTCTGCCACAGGGGTACCAACGGATACGTCGCAACCATCGGAGAACCCGCCATGTACAGTGGAAACTGGGGCCCCGGAACATTCGTAACGGTCATGTTGAACGGTCTGGCGCGGGATGCGAGCCTGGCCGCAACGGATATGAGCGGCGTCGGTGCACCGGTCGCTGTTGCAACGAGGGTGGATGCACCGAGGGCTTGATCAGTCTCCTTCAGTACCTTCGTTGTCTCATGCACGGCGAGCAGCCGTTTCGAGGGGTCCGGTTCACCGATCGGAAGCGAGAGGAGCCACATCGCAACCTTGTTCCCCATCACTCCCTTTTCGTCCCTCGTCCGCACCGACACCGGTGCCATGATTCGGAACTCGGTTTCGACCAGTTCCTCCTCGCTCATCCCGCCTTCGGACAACAAATAGGATCGAACACCACCCGCAACGATGGCGAGCATCACGTCGTTCACCGTCACCCTGTGGTCGGCCTTGATCTTCTTGACGTCCGGCAGCGGGAGATCGAGCCATTCGAACGATCGTCCCGGACCGATGGGACCGTTCAGGGCCGTTCGCCCCGTGGGTGTCAACCATCCGGAACTGAGCGACGCAAACGATGCCCTCAGTTTGTGTTTCCACTCCTCGACCGTGGCTCCGATCTCGGTCGAGAGCGCTCTCATATCGCTGAGGTTTGCAACAAACGACGAGATCGAACGGGCAACCTCCCGCACAGCAAGCTCGGTTCCGGTCGGTGCCGGTCGTGGCCTCCAAGGAGCCGGTTCCGAGATCTCAACGGTATCCGAGAAATCGAGAATCACGGCCATCAGATCAATGCCGGACATCCCATCGATCATGCAATGATGGATCTTCGTGATGATCGCAAACCCACCGTTCTGCAACCCCTCAACCACGTTGAGTTCCCACAGCGGCTTTGCACGATCAAGTTGCTGGGACATGAACCGACCGGCGAGCGCCTTGAGTTGTTCATCCGTTCCGGGATGTGGCAGTGCGACGTGGCGGACGTGATAGTCAAGGTGGAAGTGTTCGTCGTCGACCCACACCGGGCCACCCTCGATCGGAACGGTCGCGAGTCGCTGGCGATACCGCGGTATCAGATCGAGGCGGGATTCGATCATCCGACGAATGAGATCGATATCAACGCCCTTGGACTCTGTCGTAGGGCCGGGCCCGAAGAGGGCAACGGCACCCACATGCATGTGCGTCTCACGGGTCTCAAGGGCAAGAAACGATGCGTCGAGATTGGACAGACGTTCGTAGTAGACGCTCACAGGTCTTCTCCGTTGACATCGGCAAGATCCCCGCTGTCGGGTTCACCAAGCGTTGCAAGGCTATCGATCAGATCAGTGGGGAGCGGCGAAACGACATCAATCGTTTCACCCGATACCGGGTGATCAAAGGTGAGCTGACGTGCATGGAGCCATGGTCGACCCGGGTCGCCCTTGATGCCAGTCCTTCCATAGGCCGGGTCACCAAGGATGGGATGATCAATCGCCCGCATGTGTACCCGAATCTGATGCGTTCGGCCGGTCTCAAGAACAACCGAGAGCAGCGACACATCCCCGTGTTCCCACGTCGCGAGCCTGCGATAGTGCGTGACGGCAGGTCTACCGTCGTGACCAACACGCATCCGCGTGCGATTTGTGACGTCACGTCCGATCGGAGCATCGATGGTGCCGATCGTGTTGGTGAACACGCCGCGAACCAGTGTGAGATATCGTCGTCGGATTGAGCGGCTGCGCATCATGTCGGTGAGCGCTGCATACGCATCGTCCGTGCGAGCAACAACCAAGAGGCCCGACGTGTCGCGATCCAACCGGTGGACGATGCCCCAACGGTCCTTCTGGCCCACCCCTTCCAATTCGGGGAACCTCGCAAGGAGCCCGTGTGCAAGCGTACGTTTCGTCCGACCCGAACCCGGATGGACAACCAATCCAACGGGCTTGTCGACGATGATGACCGAGGCATCCTCGTACGCGATGCCGAACTCGACCGTCTCATCTGCTTGGATTTGAATCTCGAACGATGGCATGACTGTGTCGATGATGTCTCCCGCATGAAGTCGATCCGATGCGTCGACCGGGTTCCCCCCGATGGTGGCATCTCCCGCATCGATGATGGATCGAGCCGTGCTTCGCGAGACACCGAGCACCACGGCGATTGTCCTATCGGCGCGATCTCCGTCGAGATCCGCTGGCACCTCGATGCTGCGATGAGTCATGGGCGATGGAGGAAGGTGACCAAGAGCAGCAAACCCACTCCGAGCGTGATCCCCATGTCAGCCACGTTGAATGTTGCAAAGAAGTCGAAATCGATGAAGTCAATGACGGCACCATCGAGAAACCCGTCACCGCGCGCAATGCGGTCGATCAGGTTCCCGATCGAGCCGCCAAGGATCATGCCGAGGGCAATCACCTCGCCGCGCCGCGAGGTATCGGTCACGACAAACATGATCATCACCACCACACCAACCGCGACCACCGCGATCAGCGGACCCCCCGTCGAGAACATCGAGAAAGCCGCGCCGGTGTTGTACGTAAGACGCAGTTGGAGGAAGTTCTCGATCAACACGATCGGACCGTCAGCGAGCGCCGACTGGGCCCATGCCTTGGTGAGTTGATCGAGGAGAACAACACTGGCGGCAACGAGAGCCGCCAATTGCCTGACGCTCAGATGCGGTTTGCTGCTTCCACCGTCGTTGTCGCGTACGGAAGCGCTTCCAGCCGCTCTATCGGTATCGGCTGATCCGTTATCTCGCATGTTCCGTACAGGCCTTTCTCCATGCGGTCCTGAGCATGCCGCACACGACTCAGCAGATCTCGAGCATTCTGGACCATCGTAAGGTCCATCTCGATTTCGACAGCGATCGCCCCGCCATCCACATTGTCGGGATCTGCATTTCTTTCTGCAGAACCCTCAGCAAGCCTTGATGCTTCCCGCGCTTCGTCATGCTCGGCAATGATGCGCTCAAGTCGAACCCGTTCCTCCTCAAGCCTCTCACTGAGCCGTTTGAGCGTCGATTCCGCAAGTTGTCTGGCCATGCAACCTCCTCACAACCTCCAGGGAGCCGGAAAGGTAGCACGGAACGACCGATTGTGGAGGAGAGAAGTCGGAAATCGGAAATCGGATTTCAGACGTCAGAGTCGGTTCAAACCCGTCCCCCGGTCTCCCGTTCAAACCCGTCCCCCCGGTCTTCCGGGGGGACGCGGCGTGCCAGCGCCGCAGGGGGGCGTCCCAGCCTGTCGCGGTATCAGAGCCCCCCTGCACCTCGCTTCGCTCGGCGCGTCCCCCCGCAAGCGGGAGGACGGGTGTGGAAGACACCAAGCACCGTCCCCCCGGTCTTCCGGGGGGACGGGGAAAGAGTGATACCGGAGTCTGGTGGGTGGTCGTAGGGTTGCGAGATGGAAACACCTGATCCGGTTCGTGCGGTGGGCGATGGCGTCGAGGTACGGGTACTCGTGGTGCCGAACGCATCGCGCACCGAGATCGTGGGCCTCCACGGTGACCGCATCAAAATCCGCATCACTGCCCCACCCGAGCGGGGGAAAGCCAACAAAGCCGTCTGTAGATTTCTGCGGGATGCCGCTGGTGCCCGCGGCGCCACGGTTGTGGCCGGTGCGGGACACCGTGAAAAGACGATCGCTCTCACCGGAGTCTCCCCCGACACGGTCCGTCGATCGCTCACAGCTGAAAGCTGAAAAGCTGTACGCTCCTCCGCTGTATGCTCCTGGCAGGCTTTGACGAGGACCGCTGTCGGCGGAGATCACCTCTGAGCTGTGGGAAGAACGTGAACCTTCTGGCTCGCTACTAGACCCCGCCGGATCGCCCTCGCATGGGCCAATGAAGTGGCTGGCATCGTCAGCAAGCCGGGTGGTACCGCGGTCCCCCCGTCCCGGCACCGAGAGGTGACGAGACAAGGAATCGAACCGTGACAGCCGACAAGACCTTTCCCCAAGTTCCTGCAGCGGACTTCCCGGCACTTGACCGGCGGATCCTGGATTTCTGGGAATCGAGTGGGGCCTTCCAAACCTCGATTGATCTCCGCTCCAACGCCCCCGAGTACACCTTCTACGACGGGCCACCCTTCGCCACAGGCTCTCCTCACTATGGCCACATCCTCCAAGGTGTCGTCAAGGACATCGTCCCCCGCTACTGGACGATGCGCGGCTATCACGTCGAACGCAGGTTCGGCTGGGACACCCACGGCCTGCCGGTTGAGATGGAGGTGGAGAAGCAGCTTGGTGTTTCGGGTCCACGCGAGATCCAGGATCTCGGTGTCGACACGTTCAACGAGGCATGTCGTTTAATGGTCAACAACACAACAGAAGACTGGTACGACATCACAGCCCGTATCGGACGATGGGTCGACTTTGACAACGACTACAAGACCATGGACGTTGACTTCATGGAGAGCGTCTGGTGGGTGTTCGGCCAGCTGTGGGAACGGGGGCTGGTGTACCAGGACCTCAAAGTCCTCCCGTACTCATATGGCGCGACAACGCCCCTTTCGAACTTCGAAGCAAACCTCGACTATCGCGACGTCGATGATCCCGCCATCACGGTGTCCCTTGACGTGCTTGAGGGCAAGGGACCTGTCAAGCAAGGCGACAAGCTCCTCATCTGGACAACCACGCCGTGGACCTTGCCAAGCAACCTCGCTGTCGCTGTTGGCGCTGACATCCCCTACGTCCGGGTGATCCACCCTGATCGGATCGGAACATATTGGGTGGCTACTGAACGTTTGGAGTCCGTATTCGGTGAAGCTGCAACCGTCGTGGGAACCGCCGTTGGATCGGATCTCGTCGGTGTGTCGTATATCCCGCCATTCGATTTCTTCCTCGGCGAACGCGCCAATGGCGCCTTCGTGGTGATCGCGTCATCCGTGATCACCTCCGACGAGGGAACGGGGCTCGGCCACATGGCCCCTGCCTACGGTGAGGCCGACTTCATCGCCCTCGCCGAGGCTGGTATTGAGGCGTTTGTTGACCCGGTTGACGCCGAGGCCCGTTTCACCCACGAAGTACCCGAGGTCGAAGGCATCAACGTCAAGGATGCCGATGGTCGGCTCATCGAACTCCTCAAGGAGTCCGGAAACCTCTTCAGTCGGGCAACGATCAACCACTCGTATCCGTTCTGCTGGAGGACGGGGACGCCTCTGATCTACAAGGCGATCCCCACATGGTTCGTCGCCGTTGAGCAGTTCCGGGATCGGATGGTTGACGTCAACAAGGACATCCGATGGGTTCCGGAAGCCATCGGGACCAAACGCTTCGGCAACTGGCTTGAAGGGGCACGGGATTGGGCAATCAGCCGAAACCGCTACTGGGGTTCGTGCATTCCGGTGTGGCAGTGTGATGCGTGCGATGAGCAGATCTGTGTTTCGTCTCGTCAGCAACTCAAAGACCTGTCGGGCGTCATGGTCGACGATCTCCACAAACACATCGTTGACAAGGTCACCTGGCCGTGTTCTTCATGTGAGGGGACGATGGTTCGGGTCCCTGAGGTGCTCGACTGTTGGTTCGAGAGCGGTTCGATGCCCTATGCCCAGATTCACTATCCCTTCGAGAACAAAGCTCGGTTTGATGCTCGGTTTCCCGCCGACTTCATAGCGGAAGGGCTCGATCAGACGCGTGGTTGGTTCTACACGTTGTTGGTGCTTTCGACGGCGATCATGGATCAGGCACCATTCCAGAACTGTGTCGTCACGGGCATGATCCTTGCCGAGGACGGACGCAAGATGTCCAAGTCTCTCAAGAACTATCCCGACCCTTCCCACGTCATCGACGAATTCGGTGCCGATGCACTGCGCGCCTACCTCATCAACTCCCCCGTCGTACGTGGCGAACCGCTTCGGTTCTCCGAGGATGGGGTGCGGGACGTTGTCCGCACCGTATTGCTTCCGCTGTGGAATGCGTATTCCTTCTTCTCGACGTATGCCGACGCCGACAACATCACACCCGATGACCTGTTGTCGGCACCGCCGCTGGCTGAGCGACCAGAGATCGACCGTTGGGTGATTTCGGTCCTCCAGAGCCTCATCGCGTCCGTCAATACTGAGATGGAGGCATATCGGTTGTTCTCGGTTGTGCCGCCCATCATCGGATTCGTGGGTGATCTCACCAATTGGTACATCCGCAGAAGCAGGCGACGCTTCTGGGCCCACCGCGGTGCCGACGACGACCGCGACAAGCTTGCCGCGTTTGCGACCTTGTACGAGACACTCACCACGTTTGCCTCGGTTGCGTCTCCGATTCTGCCGTTCGTAACCGAAGAGATCTATCAGGGTCTTGTCAGACCCACAGATCCCGATGCGCCCGTGAGCATTCATCACATCGACTATCCGATTGCAGACCAAACGGCCATCGATGTCGAGCTTGAACGCTCAATGGAAACTGTCCGATCGGTTGTGAACCTCGGAAGAGGGCTACGCAAGCGTGAGCAGCTTCGCGTCAGGCAACCGCTTGCACGAGTTACCGTCGTGACCAGAACACCGCATGAACGCGCTGCAGTTCGCGAGCATGCACAGCTCATTGCGGAAGAGCTCAACGTCAAGTCCGTCGATGTCCATGCCGATGAGGCCGGTTTGATCGATCTGTCCGCCAAGGCGGACTTCAAGGTTCTCGGCCCCCGCTATGGCAAGGACACCAAGGCAGTGGCTTCGGCCATTGCGTCTCTTGACCACGCGACGATCGCCTCTGTCATGGATGGAAAAGCTGTCACGGTCGGCGAGTTCACCATCACCGATGCCGACATCGTCGTTGAACGAACACCCCGTGCTGGAACGGTGGTCGCCTCCGAAGGATCACTCTCGGTCGCCCTCGACTGTGCCGTCGACCGAACCCTTCATATCGAGGGTCTCGCCCGTGAGCTTGTCAACCGACTCCAGGGCATGCGTCGGGATCTCGATCTCGACGTCACCGATCACATCGTTGTTTCCTATACAACGGACAACGACGACGTGGTCGACGCCTTCATGAACCATGCTGCTCTCATCGGCGGAGAGGTACTCGCCGAGGCCATCGATCGATCCGATCAGATCGACAGCAGTGTCGATGTGGACCTGGGGGATGCGACCGTGAAGCTGGCAATTCGTCCGAGTGATCTGTCAGGCCACGAGTGATCTAGATGAACACGTCCAGAATGATCGGGATGAAGCGGATCGCAAAGATCAGGACGATCGGCGACAGATCCAGGGCGGCACCGCCGACCCGAACCGGTGGAATGACCGCTCGGATGGGTCGCAACATGGGATCGATGATCCGGTTGAAGAGTTCATACAGCCTGCGGACAGGGTGATCGTATGCCACGCGCCCAAAGAGGACGATGTAGGACAAAACGATCCAAACGATCAGTGCGAGCGTGAGAAGATTCGCGACCCAGTAGACGAATTCCACGCTACTGATCGACCCCGAACAGTCCGAGCCTGGCGAGTCGTTCCTGTTCTGAAACACCGAGAACGACGCCGCTCGGCGTCACGAGGATGACTCCTTGTGCCGTCTTGGACATCTTGCCGTCGAGCGCGTACGTCAGGCCGGAGGCGAAGTCGACAATTCTGCGGACCATCTCGGGTTCCGTCGACCGAAGATCGAGCACCACAGCTCGGCCGCTTCGAATCGCGTCTGCGAGAGCCTGTGCATCTGAGAAATTACGGGCCACAATGATCTGGGATTCGGGCTCCATCCTTCGTGCCGACATCTCGGTCGTGGGTGTGTCGCCCAGACTTGGATAGACGTAGAGACCGGCCTCGGCATGGCGTGGATCCGACGAAACAGACCGTCTCGCTGCGGACGGCGGCTCGACTCGACGCCCCGCCAGTGACCCGGGAGGCCTGACCGAAGCGGTTGCGGACCCTTGGTGTGTACCGGGATGTGGCTGCGGTTGGGCCTGAAACTGTGTCTCGGCCGGCGGTGGCGCGTCGATCGGATGCACCGCACCGACCGATCCATCGATCTGCTCGGCACCCTGATGCTCCTCGTCGACGAGACCAAGGTAGAAGAGTGTCTTGTTCCAAAGTGTCGCCATCGTGACTTACCCGTTCCGTTCAGAGATCTGTATGGGCCCAAAGATAGCCGTTCCGACACGCACCGTTGTGGCACCCTCTTGGATGGCAACCTCGAAGTCATGTGACATCCCCATCGAGAGGGTATCGATCTCAGGTGACACGAAGCGAAGTCTGTCGTAGATAGACCTCAAACCGGCGAACCATCTCCTCGCATCGTTCGGATCATCAACAGCAGGAGGGATGGCCATGACACCTCGTACCGTGATACCGGCCGCCATGACCTCATTGAGCGCCCGTTCTGCTTCTGTGGGGGCAAATCCACCCTTCTGCGGTTCGTTCGCCATGTTGAACTGGAGGAGGACGGGCGTGTCGCTGTGATCCCAGCGTCTGATGAGGTCGAGCCGATCGAATGAGTGGAGCAGTGCAACGTGCTCAGACACAAAGCGTGCCTTGCGTCCCTGGAGTGGACCGATGAAGTGCCACGAAATGTCGTCGGGAAGCCCGGCTTTGATGCGCGAGGCGAGCCCTTGCTGGCGGTTCTCTCCGAATGTGCGGTGCCCTTGACGGTAGACCTCAAGCACCGCCGAATCCGGTCGACCCTTCGAGACAGCAACAAGCGTGATGGCGTCTCCGGTTCGGCCACTGGCGGCTGCCGCCGCATCGATGCGGTTGAGCACCTCGGTCAGTCTTGTGGAATCCATACCACTGCAACCTGACGTCGCTTGGTTCCATTCTCGCGGTGAGACGCAAACCGGACATCGTCTCTCGTGCATCCGCCCACGTGCACGGTCTTGATCTCCCCGAGTTGGTCGCGCATCGCCGCAGCGAGATCGACGCTTTGGGTGCCCCATGTGGTGGTCGACGTATAACCACCGATGGCTTCGACCACGTCGTCGCCGACCTCGTAACAGCATGGGCCTATGTGAGGGCCAATCACCGCCGTGTGTGGGTGATCACGAAACCCGACGATCGCATCGATCGCATTGACAATGATCTCACTCGCGACGCCCCGCCATCCGGCGTGGACAACGGCGACGGAGTGGTCGCCGACAAGACCAACCGGAACGCAATCGGCGGTACCTGCAACGAGTGCGAGCATGGGGACCGTGGTAGCAAGACCATCCGCCTCTCCAACGGAACCTGGGGTGGACACCGACACAACACGGCTGCCGTGGACCTGATTCATGAGTGCCCAATCGCTTGATATCCCCAGCTCTGCTGCAATCGCTTCTCTGGCGTTGAGGTCGGTGCGTCCGTCGCCGTCAGCGATCGTTCCGAATGCAACCCCCGGAACTCCGGGAGTGAGGATCATCCCTTGACGAATCCAGGGATGTCGAGCGTGTCATCCCCCGGATCGTCCGTCTCATCCCCTACACCGTCGAGGGGTGACGGTCGACCAGATCGTGATGGGGACGACTGCGTGGAGAATCCGCCTTTGCGTTCAAACCCTGCTGCAATCACCGTGACACGCATCTCGTCACCGAGGGTCTCGTCCAGCACCGCGCCGAAGATGATGTTTGCATCTGCGTCCGAGTGATCTGCAATCAGCGTCGCGGCCTCGTTCACCTCGTGAAGTGTCATGTCGCGCGGACCGGCGATGGAAAGCAGCACACCGCGGGCACCTTCCATCGAGGATTCAAGGAGCGGACTTGAAATCGCCTTCTCGGCAGCTTGGTGAGCTCTGTTGTCGCCTGTCGATGTGCCGATTCCCATCACAGCTGACCCTGCATCAGACATCACCGTCTTGACATCGGCGAAGTCAACGTTGATGAGCCCTGGCGTGGTGATCAGCTCTGTGATCCCTCGGACACCCGATGTGAGAACCTCATCCGCCATCTGGAACGCCTCGGTGACCGCGGTCGATTCGTCGGCGATTTCGAGCAGTTTCTGGTTGGGAATGATGATGAGGGTGTCGACCGCTGCCTTGAGTGCCTGGATGCCCTGTTCCGCCTGCACAGATCGTCTGCGTCCCTCAAACCCGAACGGGCGTGTGACGACACCCACCGTCAGGGCACCGATCGATCGTGCCACCTCAGCAACGATCGGGGCAGCCCCTGTTCCTGTGCCGCCGCCCTCGCCGGCAGTGATGAAGACCATGTCTGAACCTTCGAGAGCATCTTCGATCTCGTCGCGATGTTCCTCAGCCGCCTCACGTCCGACTTCCGGGTTGGCACCCGCGCCAAGACCACGGGTCGCGTCCCGACCGATGTCAAGCTTGAGGTCAGCATCCGACATGAGCAGTGCCTGGGCATCCGTATTGATAGCGATGAACTCGACACCGCCAACACCGAGATCAATCATGCGGTTCACGGCATTGACACCACCGCCTCCGACACCAACCACCTTGATCACCGCAAGGTACGTGCTCGGTCCCCTGTTCTCCATCACAACCATCCCTCTCTCCGAAGGTGTTGATCAACCTTAGTCATCGGGTTGAGGTACACGAAGACTCTATTCCTCAGGCTCAGGTAGAGGTTGAAGGTTGTCCACTGCAGGGCGCAATGGGGCGATCAGGTTGACCTGTGAACCGGCTTCGATCCCTGCGTCAATCAACGCCATGAACACGATGGCCTTCTCCTCCATGTCAACGGGGCGTCCCAGGACAATGGTGTGCCCAGCCAGCATCGCGACGAGACCATCACCGTCGGTTGTCACGACAAGCTGGCTCGCCAGATCAGGCGAAAGTGCAGTTGAGAAGCGAAGTGCACCAACGATGAGGGGGTTGGTGATGTCATACCCGGCCGATACCGGTCCGGCGTCGATTTCGATCCGGGGGGATGCGATGAGTGGGTCACCAACGCTGAGGACGGCACCATCATCGGCAACGGCGATCCAGCGATCGGCGGCCATCACAGACGCATACGGCGTGTATTCCACGACCGTGACGGCAATACTCCCCGGCCAGCTCACCGTGACGCTGACGTCCTTGACCCATGGGTCGACGGCGATTGCGGCCTCGATTGCCGAGGCATCAACATCAATGGTCGGGGTCCCTTGTCCCATCGAAAGGTCAGCAATCGCACCCTCAGGATTCGAGAGCTCCGCGCCCGAAATCTCCACCGAGCGGATCGAGAGGACCGGGCTCCGTATGAGCCAGATCGCACCAACACCGACAATCAACACAACAATGACGACCAGAATCCGTTTGAGGCGCCTTCGCGCATGATCCTCGCTCACGCCCTTTCGGCGCTCCGCAAGCTTTGGTTCCATCACAGTCATCAGATGTGTTTCTCACAGAATGCGCCCAGAAACTTGACCTCCGGCTCGAGGAAGATCCCGGTTCGCTCGTGGACGGTTCGCTGAATGTTATGAACAAAGGTCCAGATGTCCGTGGCATTGGCCTCTGGTTCGGCGACCATGAAGTTCGCATGGATCTCGGATACACGGACAGGCCCCACCGCGTATCCCTTCAGTCCGAGAGAATCGATGATCTCACCGGCGGCGCGGTTGGGAGGATTCTTGAACACACTTCCGGCGTTCAGCGTGCCCCCCGGCTGATGCTCCTTGCGCCAGCGGGTGATCTCGCGCAGCTCGGCCATCAAGATCGCTTGATCACCGTCCGTGGTCGTAAACGACGCCTGAACAACAATGTCGGAATCAGCAAGGTTCGATGAGCGGTACCCAAGATCGAGATCTGCCGACGACCGTGTCGTGAGCTCACCGGTCCCCATATTGACGACCACGACCGACACCAGGACGGCTGCGGTGTCGGACCCATGGCCACCGGCATTCATTCGTACCGCCCCACCAACGGATCCTGGGATACCGACGTAGAATCCGAGTCCCGAGCGCCCCGCCTCGGCGGCGGCCCGTGCAAGCTTGGGAAGGGGAAGTCCCCCTCCGGCGACGATGGTTCCGTCCGCACGGATGTCGAGCGAGGAGAAGCCGTGGCCGAGTCGCAGCACCAGGCCATCGATTCCATCATCGGACACCACGACATTGGACCCTCGTCCCAGAACGACCGTCGGCGTATCGGGGGGCACGACTTCGAGGATTGAACGGAGATCTTCAAGGTCCTTTGGTTCGGCAAACCATCTTGCTTCCCCGCCGACCTTGTATGTCGTGAGGGGCGCGAGCGCGACGCCAGAGCGAACGGCACGATGGTCAATGCCAGACCCACGGCTCGTCATTCGCGACCGCCAAGAATCGAGACGATGTCCGTTGCCACCGTGTTGATGTCCCCCGCACCGAGGAGGAGAACGGTGTCACCTGGTTTGGCAACCGCAACCACCCGCTCGGCCACATCTGAGACTCTTGCCACATAGGTGGCTCGTCCACCTGCTGCTTCCACTGCCTCGGCAACGATCCGACCCGAAACCCCGATGATGGGGCGTTCGCCAGCGGCGTACACGTCGGTGACGAACACCCTGTCAGCTGCTGCAAGTGGACGCCCGAAGAGCGGTGCGAGATTCGCTGTCCTCGTGTAGCGGTGTGGCTGAAACACCGCAATGACGGCACCCTCGGTACCTTGCCGCGCTGCTGCAATGGTGGCATCGACCTCTGTTGGATGATGCGCGTAGTCATCGACGATCGTGATGTCGCTGACACGGGCAGCGATCTCGTAGCGGCGTCTGACTCCTTTGAATTTGGACAGGGCTTTCGCGCCAGCCTCTGGGTCGATTCCCAACGAGTCAAGCAACGCGATCACGCCGGTTGCGTTCAATGCGAGGTGTGCACCCGGCCTGGGAAGTGTCACCGTAAGAACTCGATCAGCCGACGAGACGGTGAACCGCGACGATCCATCGGCATACCCGAGGTCCGACACAACCCAGTCTGCAGCCTTGTCAAAGCCATAGGTTGTCAGATCAACCCTTTGGGCAAGTCGACGGATGCCAGGGTCGTCGATGCAGCCGACCCGTGGACCCGAGACGTCAGCGACGACCTGGGTGAATGCATCCTCAAGACCTGCCAGCGTTTCGTAGTGGTCAAGGTGATCCGCTTCGATGTTCGTCACGAGGATCGAATCGAGGACGAGATGCCAAAAGGTCCCAAATGCTTCATCAGCTTCGAGAACGAGGCGTGACGGATCTCCGAGATGAGCACCCGTGTTGAGCCCGATCATGTGACCTCCAACCAAGAAGGTCGGATCGAGCCCCACTCCTCGCATGGCCGTCACCATCAGCGCGGTTGATGTTGTCTTGCCATGGGTTCCCGCGATTCCCGTGGTTGGCATCTGTGATGTCAACGCGTTCAAGAGCGCGGGCCTGCGCCATACATCGACACCGGCGCGGCGAGCCTCTGATACCTCTGGATCCCATTCCGGGACGGCGGAGGATGCAACAACGAGATCAACATCGTGCATTCGGGACGGTTGGTGCCCGACCCATGTCTTGACACCGACATCAGCGAGTCCAACCAGCATGTGTCCGGGTTTGAGATCGGAGCCAGACACGGTATGACCACGCTGACTCAGAAGCTTGGCAAGCCCCGACATGCCGGCACCTCCGACACCCACGATGTGGATCCGATCAGGAATGACGACTTCAGCCACCAGCCACCTCCATGATGCGTTTGGCAACTTCTTTCGCTGCATGTCGATATCCCATCCGCCCTGCGTTGACCGACATCTCCGCGCGGCGTGGCTGATCGGCCATCAGAGCAAACGCAGCGCCGACAACGGCGTCTGGGTCTTCCTGATCCATCATCACCGCACCACCAGCAGCAACGAGAGCGGCTGCGTTCCGTTCCTGATAGCCCTTCCCAGCGGGCAGAGGCACGACGATCGCAGGTGTGGCCGTTTCCTGTATCTCAGCAACGGTGAGCGCACCGGATCGAGAGATCACCAGATCGCTCGCCGCATAGAAATGGACCATGTCGTCTTCGAAGGGAACGACGGTCCAGTCGTCGATTGACGCGGCTTGTCTCGTGAGCTCCTCAGCATGGGACGGACCACACAGATGGAGTACATGAAATGGACGGTCCGGTGTTCGAGCAATTGCCTGTGCAATCACGTTGACTTTCGATGCACCAAGGCTTCCCCCAACGATGCCAAGCACCGCGGTACCGGGGTCGATACCGTATCGACGGCGAGCCGCGTCACCATCACGCGATCGATCGAACCCATCGAATGAAGCTCGCAGCGGGTTACCAACGACGATGGCACCCTTCAGCTTCTTTGTCGCCTCCTCGAACGCAACCAGCACAAGAGCGGCTCGCCCGGCGATCATCCGATTCGCCATGCCCGGAACTGCGTTCGCCTCGTGAACGACGAGCGGGATGGACTTGCGCCTTGCCGCCTGGGCAGCCGGTCCCGAGATGTAGCCGCCAAATACCACCATGACATCAAGGTCGAGCATGGTGATGACCGTCTCAATCACCTTCGTCGCCTTCCGTACCTTGAGGGCGAGCTTGAGGTTGTCGGCGGAGAGAGAACGCCTGAATCCGTGCACGTCGAGTTCAACAAATCGATAGCCGGCTTCAGGAATCGTGGTTGCCTCCATCCGGTTTCCACCAAAGAACACGATGTCGTCCATGTCGAGACCCATCTCGACGAGGGCTTGCGCCACGGCAAGCGCGGGATAGACATGGCCGCCTGATCCGGCGGCAGCAATACCGACACGCATCAGACGCTCACCGCCTCCGCGGTAGCGACCCGTGGTGTCCTTGCGATGTTGACCAACACGCCAATCGCTGCAAGGTTCACCAGCATCGCATTCCCCCCACTCGAAATGAAAGGAAGGGGAACACCGGTGATGGGAAGCACGGCAACGACTCCACCGATGTTGACAAGCGCTTGGAGGGTGAACCAGGACACGATCCCGATCGCGAAGAGCCTTCCGAACATGTCCGGGGCCCGGTAGGCAATCGAGACACCGACAACGGCAAGGAGGGCGAACAGAGTGATCACAATGGTTGCCCCCGCGAACCCGGTCTCTTCTCCGATGATTGCAAAGATGAAGTCCGTATGAGCGTTGGGCAGCCACGACCATCGTGCCCGCGATTGACCAAGCCCGACCCCGAAAAATCCGCCGGTCCCGAGGGCAACCATGGACTGCACGGCCTGGAGTCCCGTGTTTTGGGCGTCGGCGAATGGATGGAGGAAGTTGAGGAGTCGGGCCTTGCGGTAGTCGGCAGACATCGCGATTGCGGCCATCGCCATCACACCGAGGGTCCCAAGTCCAAAGATGAAACGGAGGGGTACGGTCGAAGCAAACAGCACGACAAACGCTGGACCGGCAATCAGAAGCACGTTGCCGAAGTCGGGCTGGGCAAGGAGAAGGAAGGTCACCACGCCGAGGATCGTGCCGACCGGTAACACCACATGTCGCAGCTCGCGCAGCAATCGCCCCTTCTTCGTCAGCACGGTCGCGAGGAGGGCAAGCGTTGTGAACTTGGCGAACTCGGCCACCTGCAGGGTGACCGGTCCCATTTCGATCCATCGGGTCGCGCCGCCTCGCCGCGACCCGACGACGAGAGTCACGATCAATCCGATGATGGTTGCGACAAACAGTGGAAGGGAGTACTTCTGCCATATTCGATACGGCACCAGCGCAGTGACGACCATGGCAGCCAAACCGAAGCCCACCCATAGCACCTGCTTGGTAAACAGCTCGAATTGATCCGAGTTGGCCTTGATGGAGATGACGGACGAAGCACTCATCATCGCTCCGAGTCCGATGGTCAGCAGCATGGCAACAATGACGAGCAGAAGAACAGACCGGCGGCCACCTGCGGAGCGTACGGCTGCACGCGTCCGCGGATGCAGGCGCGCAGTTGAACGTTCTGCGAGCTCGGTCATGGTGTCTCATCCCCTTTCATCGCCATCACGATCTCGGAGAAGACCCTGCCGCGATCAGCGTAGGAGGTGAACTCATCAAAACTGGTGCATCCCGGAGACAGCAGCACGACATCACCGGCCTTGGCGTCGCGGGCCGCGGCTCGTATCGCTTCGGACATGGTTTGATACACCGTTGCCGGGACGGTTGCCGCCGCTGCAATCTCGGGACCGGATTCGCCAAACGCGTAGAGACCCCGCAGTGATTCCGTCTTCCCGATGGGGGTGAGGTCGAGACCCTTGTTGCGGCCGCCGGCGAGCAACAACACCGATTCGAACGCGTTCGCAGCAGCCATCGCCGCGTGAGGATTCGTCGCTTTTGAGTCGTTGATCCACGCGACGCCATCGATTGTTGCAACAAGCCGCCTTCGGTGGTCAGCGGGCCCAAATGATTTAATCGCACGCCGGATGCCGTCAGGGGTGGCTCCTGCGGCAACGGCAACGGTTGCCGCGGCGACGATGTCAAGCCGGTATGACGCGTCCTGCGTCGATGGGGAGAAGGCAATGGCGTCGATGAACAGGTCATCATCCTGCACCCCGTTGCCTCCCTTCGGCAGACGAAGTCCCGAGCACGGCACCGCTCTTACTTGAGCGTCGGAAACGAGGCCAACGACGACATCATCATCGGCATTGAACGCGAGAACTCCTTCCTTGTCCATGAACGAGAACACTCTCGACTTCGTTGCGGCGTATGCCGCGAAGGATCCATGCCAATCGAGGTGATCTGGAGCCACGTTGAGCAATGCTGCTGCGATCGGTTTCGGGCTCATCCAGTGCAGTTGGAAGGACGACAGTTCGACAACAAGCACCTGATGGCTGGATCCCACGAGGTCACATACGGGAGTTCCAATGTTGCCAGCGGCCACCGCATCGATCCCCGATGCAACCAGCATGTTGGTCGTCAGCTCGGTGGTCGTCGACTTGCCGTTGGTACCGGTGATTGCGATATATGGCGTGTCGAGGTGCTCAAGGGCAAACCCTGCCTCGGTCACAATATCGACACCGTGCGCCGCCGCCGCGGTCAGTGGCGGAGAGCTCGGTTTGAATCCGGGACTCGTCACCACGAGGTCGACCCCATCGAGAAGGTGGTCGCTCCAGTGTCCACGGGCGACCAGCGATGCCTGAAGATCGAGTGGTATCGATCCATCGGGTTGCTCATCGTAGAACCCCACATCGTGACCGAGTCTCTTTGCAAGGCGTCCCGCCGCCACACCGCTGACTCCAGTGCCGAGCACGAGTGTCGTCATGGCACGATCGAACCGGGACCCTGAACCCAGTCGGCATAAAAGATGCCGACCCCGATCGCGGCCATGATCGCTGACAGAATCCAGAATCGAACGATGACGGTCGTTTCTGGCCACCCCTTCAACTCAAAGTGATGGTGAATCGGGGTCATGCGGAAAATGCGCTTTCCGAAGCCACGGAATGAGACAATCTGCATGATCACTGAGATCGTTTCCAAGACGTACAGCCCACCCAAGATGACGAGCAGCAGCTGGGTGTTCGTCAACAACGCAAATGCTGCGATGCCACCGCCGATCGCGTGTGATCCGGTGTCTCCCATGATGATCTGGGCTGGCGCGGCGTTCCACCACAAGAATGCAAGGACTCCGCCGAGTGCAGCGGCGGCCAAGACCGCAAGATCAAGCGCACCGTCGATCCCATAGAACAGATTTTCACGCGACTGCCAGTACATGATCAGGACGTAGGCCCCGAACACGAAAGCACTGGAGCCGGCAACCAAACCATCGAGTCCGTCCGTGAGGTTCACCGCGTTTGCCGTGGCCGTGAGCATGAAGAGGACGAGACCAAAAAACAGGAGAGGCCCGAGATCGATACCGAGCGGGCGAACGAACGAGAGTTCCGTGCTGACACCTGCGGCATTTGCTCCCCAGGCAAACCCAGCAGCGATGATCAACTGACCCAGAAACTTCCATCGTTTCGAGAGGCCTTGGTTTCCCTTCCGGGCGTACTTGGTGAAATCGTCAAAAAAGCCGATGATCCCCATGCCAACAATCGCAAGGATCGCAAGGATCGCCTTGTCGTCGAGGGCCGATACTTCAAATCCGAACCCTTCCGTGAAACTGAACAGCTTGTAGTGCGAAACGAGATAGCCAGCCACGATTCCGAAGACGATGACGAGTCCGCCCATCGTCGGCACACCTTGCTTGTGCATATGGCCCTCGAGATCTGCCTGAATGAACTGGCCGATGTTGCGACGCCGAAGTACCCGGATCGCAAGCGGTGTCAGGAGGATCACAAGCACGAACGCGATCGTCGAGGACATGAGGAGCGAGATCATGGCGCTGCGTGCTTCATTGTGTTGCGTCCTTGATGAGCTTGAGGGCGAGTCGCTCCAACCCTGCCGAGCGTGACGCTTTCACCAACACCACGTCACCTGGCTGCAACGTGTCGGCAAGAATATCGACGGCATCGGAAACACTGCTGGCATTCGAGATGAGCTCGGGAGCACCGAGAGCGTATCCATGGTCGACCCCTACCACGATGACTTCGGAAAAACCGAGTTCTGCTGCCAGGGCTCCCATCTTGGAATGCTCGGACTCACACGCGGAGCCAAGCTCGGCCATGGGGCCAAGCACGGCAACCGATCTTCCCTTCATGCCAGCAACAGTCCTCAACGCTGAAGCAACGGATTGCGGATTCGCGTTGTAGGCGTCATTGACCACCGTGAATCGACCAGGGTGGACATCCATTCGCCACGGCGATCCCGTTGCCTTCGTCATCGACGCGACGAAGGCTTTGACATCGAGACCGAGCGCTACAGCAGCAGCAACAGCAGCAGCAACGTTGCTCGCCTGGTGCCGACCCGACATCGAAAGGCTCGCCACAAGGTGTTCACCCCCGACGTCAATGGCGAGCGTTGGGCGTCCCATCGCATCCATGTCAACAACATCAACGGTCACATCGGCATCCGGATCAGCTCCAAAAGTGATCGTCGAAACACTCTCGTCGCGCCGGAGGCGTGGCTCGTCAGCAGGCAGCACCGCAACTCCATCCTCGGAAAGCAACTCGATGAGTTCATATTTGGCGTCTGCAAGGCCATTCTCGGATCCGAATGTTTCGAGATGAACAACACCAAGATTCGTGACAACGCTGACATTGGGTTTGATACAGGGTGCGAGCCATCGAATGTGTCCAGTTCCCCGTGAGCCGACTTCGATGATCAGGGCCGAGGCCTCTGACGGTGTGCCGAGGACGGTGAGGGGCACCCCAACCTCGTTGTTGAATGAGCGCGGAGAGGCCCATGAGTCAGCGATCCCCGCCGCGATCAAATCCTTCGTCGACGTCTTTCCTGTTGATCCCGTGATTGCCACCACGGGGATGAACAGTTCACGCCTCCGTTTCGCCGCGAGGTCAACCAGTGTCTGCCCCACGTTCGCAACTTCGATTCGGGGAGTTGCCTCGGTTCGATCGGGCTCAGCGATCGTGGCTGAAGCTCCCGATGCGAAAGCCGAAGCGATGAAGTCGTGGCCATCAAAGCGTTCACCAGCGACGGGAACGAAGAGATCATCGGGTGTCACCGATCGACTATCGGTCGTCACCCCTGTGATCAGGGTGGCACCGTCGCCGATCACGGTGCCTCCGACGTCTTGGGCTATCTCGTCAAGGGACCATGTGAAGTTGCTCATGAGAGACGACCCAGATCGTGGAGTGCCGTTGCCGCTACATCAGCATCCGAAAGCGGGATGACATTTCCCTTGACCTCTTGCCCTTGCTCATGCCCGCGTCCCAAGATGAGCACGACGTCGCCGGGTTCGGCTGCTGCAATGGCGTACCTGATGGCATCGATACGATCAAGGACAACCTCGACTGTTGCTCCCTGCACCGAGCGAGCTCCCTGTGCAACCGCGGACGCAATGGCTGTCGGATCCTCAGATCGGGGGTTGTCCGTGGTCACGATTGTCAGGTCTGCGTAGGTGGCTGCACTCGATCCCATGGCAGGACGCTTTCGGTGGTCACGGTCTCCTCCGGCACCAAGCACCACAAGCACTCTTCCCACGGTCATTGATCGTGCGGCGTTGACAACGGTTTCCACCGCGGCGGGCGTGTGGGCGTAGTCAACGATGACCGCTATCTCCGCACGAGCACTGACGAGTTGCATCCGGCCGGGGATCGGTTCGAGCGAACCGAGACCCTCGGCAATGGTGGCAGCCTCCACGGACAGGTACCGACAGATGGCATAAGCAATGGCAGCATTTTCAACGTTGAAGGATCCCGCGAGGGGAAGTGCAATACGTGTCGGTACCCCACCTTCCACGATGTCGAATTCCGATCCGGTATCGGACTGGTGCACGATCACGGCCGATACGTCGGCATCTCTTGCAAGCCCGACGGTCGTGGTTGGTACCTTGATCTCGCCAGCAAGACGACGCCCGGCTTTGTCTGAGATGTTGACGACTGCGCTGGTACAGCGCTCGGGTTCGAAGAGCTTGCGTTTGGCGGCAAAGTAGGAATCCATGTCACCGTGGAAGTCGAGATGGTCCTGTGACAGATTGGTGAACGCGGCCACGTCGAAACAGATGGCATCGACCCTCCCGAGCTCCATCGCGTGCGACGACACCTCCATGATCACATTGTCGACTCCACGAGTTCGCATGGCAGCGAGAAGACGCTGCAAGTCGGTGGACTCTGGTGTTGTTCGCTCAAGTGGGATCGGCTCACCACTCAGTCGTGCACCAAGGGTTCCAACGATGCCTACGGGTTTCCCAGCCTTCGAGAGGATTGCCTCACACATCGCACTGACGGTGGTCTTCCCATTGGTGCCGGTGACGCCGATCATGGTCAGCGTGTCTGCGGGTCTGCCATGGACGGTTGCAGCGAGATGTGCCATGGCGGTTCGTGAGTCGGAGACAACGATCTGAGGGATGTCGATGGCGACCCTGCGTTCCACCACCACCGCGGGGCTGCCAGCTTCTGCTGCTTGGAGCACAAACTCGTGGCCATCCACGGTGAGTCCCTTGATTGCAGCGAAGATGACGCCGGGGCCTGCGTCCCTCGAATCATGGGTGACGTCGTCAACTCGCACGTTGGCTGTGTCGACGCTGACAAGTCCGGGAATGCCCACCGTCAGCGAGGCGAGTGGACGTTCCTCAGCCACGTCAGTCCCGATCCGGGGCGACACCCAGCTGATGCAATGCGTTCTGAGCCACCTCCGCAAATACCGGAGCTGCCGAAGCCCCACCATGGCTCAGGCTGACACCGTCAGGAAGCTCGCCATGAGGCGAGTCCAGAACGATTGCCACGACAATCCGTGGGTCGTTGAGGGGGGCCATACCAATGAACGATGCATAGGTGTCTTTCGAATAGACCCCGCGCTCGACATCGAACTTGAAGCTCGTACCGGTCTTACCACCAGCGGTGTAGTCGGTAAGGGCGGCCCGCTTTCCCGTTCCTTCCTCGATGACTCTCCCGAGCATCGAGCGAACGGTCGATGCTGTCTCTGGTGACAGGACGCGGTGCGCACGAGGGACAGTTGTGATTCGTGTCCCGTCAGGTTGGATGATCTCATCCACGAGGTATGGCTCTGTCCAGATACCGTCATTTGCGATGGTTGCGTACAAGGCCGCCATTTGCAAAGCCGTTGTGTGCACGGCATAGCCAATTGCAATGGAGGACCCCGATGTCGCTGTCCACTGCGATGTCGGAGGCAAGGTTCCGTGGCGCTCACCTTCGACATCGAGCCCAACCTGTCGACCGAGGCCGAACTTGGTGAGGTAGTCGTAATGCCGATCGTTTCCGAGCATCTGCTCGATGTGGATGGTGCCGATATTTGACGACTTGGCGACCACGTCGCGGACCGACATTTGAGGTGGGTTGTAGCCGTCGTCTGAGTAGGTGAAATCCCCGATCTCGATGGAATGGGGGGTGTCAATCATCGTGTGCGCCGACACAAGCCCCTCTTCAAGCGCTGCAGCAATCGTGAGAACCTTGAGGGTTGAGCCTGGTTCATACATATCAGACACGGCCCGGTTCCTCAGAACCTCAGGACTCGCCGACGACCGATCATTGAGGTCAAAGTCGGGGGCATTGGCCATGGCGAGGATGGCTCCCGTGTCGGGATCGAGCACAACCACCGCACCACTGAGGGAACCCGTCTTTTGCATTGCCTTGCGCAGGCCCTGCTCGGCTGCAAACTGGATCTCGCGGTCGATGGTGGTCACGATGTCAGAGCCAGCAATGGCTGGCTCGACAATGACCTGACCTTGGGGAATGATCCTGCGCGATGGATCTCGCTCGACGATGAGGCGGCCCGGATCACCCTCGAGTTCTGAATTGAATGTGAGTTCAAGGCCTTCAATCCCGTCATTCATGTCGTATGCGGTCAGTCCGATCACCTGTGCCGCAACCGATCCGGCCGGGTACACCCGAAGGGGTTGCTCGCGATAGAACACACCGGTGAGACGATCCTTCTTGTCGACCCCTGCGTTGTATTCAGCAACCGCCGATTCGATGGCTTCCTTGTGTGCTGTATCGATCCGCATGGCAATTTCCGCGTATCGGGATTCCTTCGCCTGACCCTCGGTGAGATCAGTAACGAGCTCCTCAAAACTGGTATCCGCAAAGGGTGCAAGCACCGTTGCAGCCATGACAGTGTCATCGAGCATCATCGGGTCAACCACAACGTTCCACCCATCAATCGTCAGTGCAAGCTCAACGCCGCCACGGTCGTAGATGGTTCCCCGGGGCGCGGCAATGGTCTCCTCACTGATTCGCTGGTCGAAACCGACCGTCGCGAGGGCAACCGCTTGGTTTCCCTGCAGATCGAAAAGACGAAATCCAATGCCGCCCCAGACGAGCACAAATACGATGCCGACAACGAGCAACCGAAGGTCTCCCGGCTTCCAGATCCTCGCCCGATTCCCACGTCTGGCAGCGCTCACAGCAGCACCCTCACAATGGCGAAGGCATTACAGAGGTGGACTGCCTTCGGGCCGTCAGCGCTCGGCCGGGTCGTGTGCATGCGTTACTTCTTTCAGATTGGTCGTGGGACAGTGGTGACGACTAAGGCTGTTCTCCCTCAAGAGCTTGAACGGGGAGCTCAACAACCGGTGGGGCGATCTCGGCACGACCCGACGTGAGACCTTCGACGACGACGGCAACGCGTTCATCGGGATAGGTCAGACCCATCTGTCTGGCCTCAAAGTCGATTCGGAGCGGATCTTGTAGCTTCGCAAGCTCAAGTCGAAGATCGAGTTGTCTGGTTTCAGCCTTCGTAATCCGAGTCTCGACCGCATCGAGTTCGAATGCCGTCCGGTCAAGGGCGATACGAAGAAAGATCATCAGGAAGAACACCGTCATGACCGCAAGGATGAAGAACGCAAGTGGGAGAAGTCGTGGACCTCGGCCGGCTTCGGATCTCGCTCGTCGGAGCGCCCGACGCGAGGAATAGGGAACGGCTCGAGATGTCATGCTGAGATCCTCTCCGCGACTCGCATGACTGCGCTGCGCGCTCGTGGGTTGTTTTCAATTTCCCGTTCGGATGGCTTGATCGCCTTGCGGGTGAGCAGTGCGAAGTCGGGGGCTGCGCCACAGGCACAGGCCGGAAGATCTGGCGGACAGGTACATGCCTTGGAGCGCTCGATCAAAGCCCTCTTGACGATGCGATCCTCCAGAGAGTGATACGCCATCACAACGAGTCGTCCCCCGACTGCGAGTGAGTTGATACCGCTTGACATGAAGTCGCTGATCGCACTGAGTTCATCGTTGACGGCGATTCGGAGGGCTTGGAACGTTCGCCTGGCCGGGTGACCGGCACGCCGCGCGGGGGCCGGGACCGCGTCGGCGATGCAGGATGCGAGATCGGTGGTGGTGTTGAACGGTCGATTCGTGACGATGGCCTTTGCAATCCTGCGAGCAAAACGCTCCTCGCCGTACACCCTGAAGATGCGGGCAAGTTCGTCCTCACCCTCGCTGTTGACGAGCTCGGCAGCGGACCGCTCGGCATCAGGGCCCATCCGCATGTCAAGTGGCCCGGCCGAGTGGTAGGAGAAACCTCGGTCCGCGACATCGAGCTGGTGCGACGACACACCAAAGTCGAGCAAGATCCCATCGACGAGGTCGGGGAATTGTGGGTCGTCGAGTACAGCACCGATGTCGCGGTAGTTGGCACCAATGACCGTAAGTCGATCATCGGCGAAAGCATTGGCGACCGCATCAGGGTCTCGGTCAAGACCGATGATCCTGACGTCGGGATAGTGATCGAGAAGGGCACGACTATGACCTCCCCCACCGAAGGTGCCGTCGACGATCCAACCGTGGGCGGCTGGTGCCATCCACGATACGGTCTCGGCGACCATCACCGGGGTGTGGTATGTCCTGTCGCGTGGTGTGGGCTGAGCCATGGTCAGTCCCCCGGAGCGCTGGCGCCAAGATGGAAGCGGGCGGAGTAAGGGGCCTCCCAATTGGCATCCGGGGGACTGACCACGAGCCAGCCCACATCGATCGGTTGTCATTTCGATAAGTCATATACCTTCCTCGGAGAGCACCTCCTCGATGCCTGCGTAGTACTCGTCCGCCTCCGCAGCGACCGAGTTCCATGTCTCTGTGTCCCAGATCTCGACCCGATCGGAGACTCCGACGACGGTGACGTCCTTCCCAAGGCCTGCATACAGACGGAGCGGTTCGGGAATCGCACAACGACCGGTTCGGTCCAGTGACTGATCCGATGCCGAGGCGAAGAAGGATCGTGCATAGTTGCGTGCCCGCTTGTCGGTACGTGGGAGTCTGCGGACACGCTCGGACTCGCGGTCCCACACATCCATGGGGAAGACATAGAGGCATCGTTCCTGACCTTTGGTCACGACCAGCCCACGTTCGAGGTCCGCGCGAAACTTCGAGGGCATCACAATGCGGCCCTTGTCGTCGAGCGAATGGCTGTATTCGCCGAGAAACATGTCGTGGCATCTCCATCATCCACTGGTCTCCATCCCGTGGTCATCTCCCACAGGCTGCCACTATGCCCCACTCCGCGCCACTTGTCAACACAATCCAACAAACCGTCCCCCCTTCAGGGGGAGGGGCGAGTGAAACGAGCCAGGGAGGCGTGCGAGCCCGCGAGCCCCGTCCTCCAGAGGTCTGACGTCAGACCTCAGAAAGCCCCCTGCAGCGTCGCTGCGCTCCTCGCGTCCCCCCGCAAGCGGGGGGACGGCAAAGGGGACGACGTCACGAGACCGATTATCCGGCTTGACCTGTTCGTCACGGCCGGTCAGCAGACTTCGGCCAGCCCGATATCCTGCAGCGCCGTGTTTCTGAAGGAGGCATTCACCATGGCAGCAGTCATCGAGGCACGTGGGCTTGTCAAGCATTACGGCGACGTTGTCGCGCTCGATGGGTTCGATCTCACCGTCGAGAAGGGGACGGTGGTCGGCCTCCTCGGTCCCAACGGTGCAGGAAAGACGACCGTTGTGTCAATCCTTACGACGCTGCTCGTTCCGGATGCGGGCACGGCCACCGTCGACGGTCTCGATGTCTTCACCGAATCACACGAGGTGCGGAGCCGAATCGGGTTGTCGGGTCAGTACGCAGCTGTCGATGAGCACCTCACCGGCTTTGAGAACCTTGACATGATCGGACGGCTGTATCACCTCGGTAAGACCCCGGCCCGAAAACGCAGTAGAGAGCTTCTCGAGCAGTTCGACCTCGTCGAGTCCGGTGATCGTCCGGTCAAAACGTACTCAGGGGGAATGCGGAGACGTCTCGACCTCGCTGGTGCACTCGTTGCTCGCCCGCCAATCCTGTTTCTTGACGAACCAACGACCGGCCTTGATCCACGGAGTCGAATCCAGCTCTGGAAAGTCATCCGGAACCTCGTCACACAAGGAACCACCCTCCTCCTGACGACTCAGTATCTCGAAGAAGCCGACCAACTGGCTGACGACATCATCGTCATTGACCATGGCCGCGAAATCGCACACGGATCATCCGATCACCTCAAGACCCAGGTGGGAGGCGAGAGGATTGCCGTGACCGTAGGTGCCGGTATCGACATCGCAGTTGCCGCAACGTTTCTGCGCCCGCATACAAAAGAAGACATTCATATCGACGAACGAACACACGCGCTGAGCGCGCCGATCACCGGCGGCGCCACCACGTTGACGGCAGTCATCCGCTCATTCGATACTGCAGATATCGAGATTCGCGACATCGGTATCAGACGCCCGACCCTCGATGATGTCTTTTTGGCACTCACAGGCCATACGAGTGAGTACGCCAAGTCAGACACAACCAGTGAGCGGGAGCCGCACTAATGCAGAGGCTCCGAGCTGCATTGGCCGATGGTCACGTCATCGCCAAACGAAACGTCATCAAGATCATCAGGGTTCCCGAGATCCTCATGTTCGTGTTGGTTTCACCGATCATGTTTGTCCTCCTCTTCGCCTTCGTGTTCGGGGGATCCATCCAGATACCGGGAGGTTCCTATAAGGAGTTCCTGATGGGCGGCATTTTCGCCCAGACGGTGATCTTTGGCGCGACGTTCACTGGTGCTGGACTCGCAGAGGACATGCAAAAGGGCATCATCAACCGGTTCCGTTCACTTCCAATGTCCCAATCAGCGGTGGTGTTTGGACGAACTGCGAGCGATGTGATCTACAACGTGGCGTCGCTGGTGATCATGGTGCTGACGGGACTCATCGTGGGATGGCGCATCCACAATGGCATCTTCAGTGCCGCCTTGGCGTTTGCACTGCTTCTTCTGTTTGCATATGCATTCTCATGGATCATGGCCCTGGTAGGGCTTTCGGTGCCAAGTGTCGAGGTCATCAACAACGCATCGTTCATGGTCATCTTTCCGCTGACGTTCATCGCGAATACATTCGTGCCATCCGACAACTTGCCTGAGCCGCTCAAAACGTTTGCCGAATGGAACCCGGTCTCATCGCTGACGCAGGCCGTCAGGGAGCTCTTCGGTAACATCCCCGTTGGAACCCCCGAGCCAACGGCGTGGCCACTCCAGAACCCTGTGTTCTACACGCTGGTGTGGATCGCGATCATCCTGATCGTGTTCGTCCCGCTCGCAGTCCGTCGATATGGCCGAGCAGCCGCCAAAACCTAACCGCTGAAAGCTCAAAGCTGCGAGCGAAGCGAGCACTTCCCCTACGCTCTCGTTCATGAATGATCCTCACCCCCCCGTAGTCCTCATCGGTGTCGGCGAGATGGGCGGCGTCTTTGCGCGTGCTCTCCTCAAAGCCGGCAACACCGTTGTTCCCGTAATCCGTGCGACACCGATGGTGGAAGTGGCGGCGCGAACCCCTGAACCGATACTCGTGCTCATCGCGGTTGGTGAGGACGATCTCGACGGAGTTCTCTCGTCGCTACCAACGCCGTGGAAAGAGCGTGTTGTCCTCATCCAGAATGAACTTCTTCCTCGAGACTGGGTTCGCCATGGGATCACCGATCCGACGGTCGGGGTCATCTGGTTCGAGAAGAAGAGAGGAACCGATACAAAGGTCATTGTATCAAGCCCATTCGCGGGCCCCCGGGCACAATTCCTTGTCGACGCCCTCAATGGCGACCACATCGATGCACACGTCGTTGGATCCGACGAGATCATCGACGAGCTTGTGGCCAAGAACCTCTACATCCTCGTTGCCAACATCGCAGGGCTCGAAACCGGTGGATCGGTCGGAGATTTGTGGGCTTCACACGAAGACCTTGCGCGCAGTGTCGGAACCGAGGTACTCGCCATTCAGGAGTACCTGGTGGGATCCGAGGTGGACGCGGATGCCGCGTACCGGTCAATGATCGCCGCGTTCGATGGTGATCCTGAACATGGAACGACAGGTCGCTCTGCCCCGCGAAGACTCCAACGTGCACTCGGACACGCTCGCGATGCCGGCATTGAAGTGCCCACGTTGACCGAAATTGCGCGGGCACACAGCCTTGATGTCTAGCCTGCGGGAGTGAGACGACCCGGCGGAAGGACACACATGCACGTATTGGTTGCCACGGACGGATCGCTCGATCCGGCGGCGGCGGCGACTTTTGCGTTGTCCCTCGCAGGTCCGAAGGGCACGACCACCGTCGCCACAATCGTTCGGGTCCCGCGTACGATGCTGGCAGACCTTCGCGCACAATTCGGATCACAGCCATCGCCGGTTGGCAGTGCCGACGTCGAGTATGTCGGCACGATACGAGCCGAAAGCCCGACCCCGCGCAGTTGGCCGGGAGACGATGCGATTGTTGCCCGATATCTGGGAGACAAACGGATCGAGCGCTGTCGACCCATCGTCACAGCGATCCGAGAAGGCGGCGGCACCGCCGAATCGATCGTACGCGAGGGAGACGACGTCGCTGACGACCTCATCGCGCTCATCAACGAGATCGAAGCCAGCGTGATCATCGTCGGTGCACGAGCTGGTGCCACCATGCCGGGGCTCCTTTGGTCAATCGGAGCCAAGCTCGTTCGACGCTCCCCCTGCCCCGTCTTGGTGCTCAGATAGCCACACTCAGGGCTGTCCACTCTTCGCGCGACCGCGTTCCCTCGCTCATCGAGATCCTGGCATCCATCGAAAGGAATGGCGCCCATGATCGGTCGGCGCGGCCACCCGCCGCAACAAGCACCCAGTCGAATCGACCCGGTACGGATGGTTTCCGCTGAAGTTGGAGGCCCGCCTGGGCGGGCGTCCGACCACCTTTGCGTGTGTTGCATCGCCGACACGACGCGACCACGTTGTCCCACTGATGCTGACCACCCTGCGTCTTGGGTATGACATGATCGATGTTCTCGGCATGCTTTCCGCAGTACTGACAACGATGCCCATCACGAAGAAAGATCGCCCGACGCGACAGTGGCGCCGTTCGCCGATACGGAACTGTGACATAGCGACGGAGACGGACAACAGAAGGAACGTTGAGAGACAGGCTCTCGGCGCGCCAGGTGCGTTCTGACTCTGAAACAACCACGGCACGTTCTCGGAGCAGCAGAACCAGCGCTCTCCGTGCCGGCACGACGGACAGCGGCTCATTCGATGCGTTGAGGACAAGCGTTCTCATGCGGCCGAAATCGTACCATCTCGACGTGCAACCACCACCGCACCGACGGCGACCACTCTGTGCTGATGGTTGACCACCATACGCGCAGCTGCGATACTGCCGTTGCACGAGGAAGGCATCATGCGCATCGCTGGATATGTACGACAGACCCCCGGTCTGTTGGGTCCCGACAACGCGTTCGCACAAAGTGAGCGTGTGCGTCGTTGGGTCCGCGACACAGGAAATGAACTCATTGCCGTGTGTCAGGATCATCACGCCGCGTCCGCACCAACCGACAGACCCGGATTCAAGGCGCTCCTCGACATGGTACGATCCGGCGGGATCGATGCTGTGGTGATCGCCACACTTTCGGCGCTCTCACCTGACAAGATCATGCAGGAGATCATGATCACCGATCTTCGCGCAGCAGGCGTCACCGTGATCGCCACCGGGGAAGAGGATCTCGCAATACTCCGAGATGGTGGAGATGACCACACACGTATCGTCGTACGAGACGTCGTCGCTCGACTCGCCGAATACCACGAAGCATTCGGACTGTCCGGTTCTGGCGAGCCGACCGTTGAGGGGTCCGCCATATTCGACACACCGGACGTCGACCAGGACGGCACATCTGACACCACCGATGTCGTCGTAAGGCTCATCGCCCCCACCGGGTAGAGGTCGGAAGCCCCCCTGCCCCTCTACACCAGCATTGCGGCCCAGGTTGCCCGACCGAGGGCGAAGGCCCGACCCGCACCGACCACCGCACTCCCGGTCGTGATCTCGCCATTGTTGTCAAGAACGATCATGACAATATCAGTTCCTTCGATGCGCCGGTCGTCGATGTCGATGACGACCGGTGCGGGACCTCCGGGTGCGGCAAGGCGGGCGGTGGCAAGAACCACGGCCTGCTCAACGCCACCTTCGGTTGCGTGGGCCATCTCTGTCTCAGACTCCCCGTCTGAGGCAACGACGGTGACGACGATACCGCCTCTTCCCTCGGCGACCGCAACGCGCTCAATCGTGGTGCGCCTTGACGTGCCGGTTGAAGGCTGCACGGAGAATTCGGATTCTGGTTCGGGCTCGGGTGCCGAAGCAGCTTCCTCTGCCACAAGATCAATCACCCGCCGGGTTTCCGGCTCGGGCACGCTGGCCATCTCGTCGTCGTCATCAGCATGACCACGTTGATCCTCGTCGGGGGGCACGGACACGAGGGTGGAGACTGGGGTTTTCGACTCCGTGGCCAACTCCGAGAGGGACGCCGAGTCAACGTCTGATTCGGAGACCGATGCCATGGAATGGTCAGCATGCGGAGGAGGTGCCGGTTCTCCGGGTAGCTGGGTATCGGTCCCAAACCCGTGGTCCGAGAGGACTCGACGAATGGACTCTCCAACTCGCTTTTGATCGGCATGTTGAGAGACTCGGACACGGAGCCCGGACGGACTTGATGCATCTCCATCAACTTCGGCGCCTTCGACACCGCTGATGGCGAGTAAGTCCTCGCGCAAAGAACGCGTATTCACGCCGAACTCCCTTTCATCGCCATAGCCCATGACTTCGTCTCCAGCGAAGATACGAAAGGATGTCCTCGGTGGCAAGAGCCATATCTGGCTGTCCAAACGCAGTAGTCACCCGCCAGCGAACCACCGATTCGTCCGGAAACGGCAGGAACGGCCAATGTCGCCACCATCCCCGACGGGCAAGCGACAGCACTGCGCCGATCGCCGCCGGCCAAAGAAGCGGCCGCACGGCAATGGCTGTGATCGCTCGCATGGACAACATTTGGGGCCAACCTAGTGGTGATTCGCGGCGTCATCGTGTGCGCAATCCGTCCGACACGGTATGGTTGCGGTGCTTCAATCTGACATCCGAGGAGGCAGCGTGTCGCTGACGCCGAACGATCTCGAATGGTACGGCGACCGATACGCCACGGTCGTCGACAACATTGAACATGTCATACAGGGCAAGCGGTCCACCATTGAGCTCGTCGTTACCAGCTTGGTTGCCGAGGGACATGTACTGATCGAGGATGTCCCTGGCGTCGGCAAGACACTTCTGGCGAAATCACTCGCCCGATCGATCGACTGCTCATTTCAGCGGATCCAGTTCACCCCCGACCTCCTCCCTGCCGATATCACCGGGGTCTCGGTGTGGAACCGCGAAACCAGCTCGTTCAGCTTCCGAGCAGGACCGGTGTTCGCCAACGTCGTTCTTGGAGACGAGATCAACCGGGCGAGCCCAAAAACTCAGTCAGCGCTCCTTGAGGCAATGGAGGAACAGCAGATCACCGTTGATGGCGAGACACACGTACTGGACGCCCCGTTCATCGTCATTGCAACACAGAACCCAATCGAGCACGAGGGGACGTATCCGCTTCCCGAAGCGCAGCTCGATCGATTCATGATGCGCCTGGCGATGGGCTACCCAGAGCGCACCAAGGAACTCGCAATGCTCCAAACCCAGGGTGCCGGTTCAACATTCAACGACCTCAAGGCGGTCGTCCACGCAGAGGACATCATCAAGATGACATCGATCGCCAGTCAGATCCACTTCGCCGACGTACTTCGTGGATATCTCATCGATCTTGCCCAAGCAACGCGCCAGCATCCAGACATACTTCTGGGTACCTCCCCCCGTGCCACGCTGTTTCTCCAGCGCGCTGCTCGTACTGTTGCTGCCGCTCAGGGAAGAGACTATGCAAATCCCGACGACGTCAAAAAGATCCTCTCACCCGTGCTCAACCACAGACTGGTCGTGAGGCCCGAGGCTCAGATGCGTGGGATCTCGGTCCACAATGTGCTTGACCACGTGATCTCGTCCGTCCCCGTCCCCGGCTCGCGCCCGGCAAGCTGATGCCGACAACACGGGGATGGGCTGCGGTAGGGGCCGCACTTGCTCTCGTCGTCTTGTGGGTCGTGTTCGGCGAAGACCTTCTCTTTGCACTTGCGGTGTTCCTCGTCACTGCCGTCATAGCGGGAACGACCTATGTTCGGTTGGCCGCACCAAGGCTCACCCTGAGGCGGGTTGTGAACCCGAGTCAGCTCCACGATGGAGAGCGGGCGATCGTCGATCTGGTGCTCACATCGCGACGCAAGGTGTACCGCGTGACGATCGAAGACGAAGTCCACGGACTTGGATCGGCAACGTTCGTTGCAGACCGCGTCGCTGACGGAGACACCATGGCAGGAAGATATGAGGTGTTGTGCAGGCCACGAGGCGTCTACCGGGTTGGACCCTCACATGTCACGATCGGAGATCCCCTTGGCTTCACGGTATCGACCTCGGTGTTCGGGATCGAGGATCGGATTGTGGTGTACCCACGAATCGAGAACCTCGAAGGAGTCCCGACGGGCCGAGGTCAGGATCCAACAACCAACACGTCACGGGCAAGTTTCTGGCACAGCGGTGGAGAGGATTTCTATACGTTACGTGAGTACCACCAGGGTGACGACTTACGGAAGGTTCACTGGCCTTCGTCAGCCAAGCGCGACGAACTCATGATCAAGCAGCTCGAAATGCCCTGGCAATCACGTGCATTCATCGTGCTCGATCCCCGCACCGAACCACACGCCACAACCGAAAGCTTCGAGCAGGCGGTTCGCGGGGCAGCTTCGGCGCTCCATCACCTGTTCGCAAGTGGCTACACCCCAACCATCTGGATGGGGGCCGGAAACGGCACCATGGTTGGAAACACGGATTCCTACCGTTCCGCCATGGAGCAACTCGCAATGATCAAACCGAGCCGTGGCATCGACCTCGGTCACTTGATCACAAGGCTGCGGAGATCGGGAATGGCTGGTGGCGTCCTCGTCATGGTTACTGGAAAGCCGGACACTGCCGACTTGTCGGCCATGCAACTCCTCAGTCAAGACTTTTACCGGACGGTTGTCATGTCGGTTGCCGAGTCTGAGAATGAGGTAATACTGGGATTTGCCAGAGCGGGAGCCCTCGTGGTACGCACGACGCCGGAAGGGTTCTGGTCCGCACCGTGGAGAAACGCAATGGAGCACCGATGGTCTACCGCTTCAGCTGGATAGCAGGCATTGCAGGCATCGGTCTGGCATTCTGGGAGCTCTCCTTCCTGCTCCGCCCATCGTCGACGGGGACAAATTGGCAAATAGCGATCCTTGTCGCGGTGTTGCTGAGTATGGGGATCACCTGGACGGCTCTTGCCTACCAAGCCCATGTCTGGATCGCCGTAGTCGCCAACGTCGTTGCATATAGCCTTATCGTCGGCATTCTCGTGGCGCCCGACACTCTGTGGGTGTTCCTTCCAACCGGTGAAACGATCAGTGCCATCCAGACTGAGTTGGCTCGTGCCTTCGAGCTCATTCAACACGGTGTCGAACCCGTGCGACCGGTACCCGGATTGGTTGCCATGCTTGCGGGCCTGTTCTGGCTTCTCGGGTTCCTGCTCGTGGGTGGCCTGCTCAACGGACGACCGTTCGTGGCGACCATCACTCCATTGATCATCGCACTCCAGTTTGTGATCATCGACCGGATACCAAAGAGCCTCGTGCACATCGCAGTCTTCGTTTGTGTCGTGGCGTTCACGTTGGTCGCTGTCAGAGTGGACGAACGGGACCATGGGACCGGACGTCTTTCGAGAACGAATACGACATCGCATCCCAAGAAGATCCCGTCGCTCGGGATCGCGGTGCTTGTCAGTGCGACGGTCGTCGCCGCTCTGGTTGCCGTTTCAACACTCGGGGAGTCCGTGCCGGATGCAGGGATGCTCGCTTGGCGATCACCCTCTGGCTACACGGATGGTTACTCGGGCTCCCAAAGCTACAACCTCTTCACCGACATCAGGGCAAACCTCATCAGCCAGTCAAACAATCCGCTGTTCACGGCAACCATCAGCGGCGATATCGACCCAACGAAGGTGCGCTTCCGCATGGTGACACTCGACCGATTTGATGGCTCGCGGTGGAGGACCGGCCGGATCCAGGCATTCCCCGTTGATGAGGATCCGTGGATCTACGAAGCACAGAAGTATCGGGGACCAACGACCGACGTCACCGCTGCGATCCGCATCGAGAATCTCTCCATGCCGTGGCTCCCGACCCCGGTGACACCGACAGCGGTCTTCACTGACGACGAGTCGGATCGTCGAGCACTCCGGAATCGACCACTCGATGGATCCCTCTACCTTCCCGGAGACCTCTCACACCCCGGTCAGGAATACGCAGTCACGGCGGAGGTTCCCACATTCACGGGCTCCGACCTCGCCCAACTCACCCGTTCCGAAGACGGCCGGCTGAGCCCACTCTTTGCTGCAGCCCAGGCAGATGGTCACGTCATCGTGTCGCCGCCCGAGGTCCCAGCTGCGGCCGAGCTACCTGACCGTGACTATTGGACCGACTATCCCGAGGATGTCGGATCGCTCGTCACGGAAGAGGCACGGGATATCACGAAGAACCTGAATACGAACTTCGAGCGAGCACTCGCTCTCGAGAACTACTTTCGGGATTCGGGTGGATTCACCTACGACACGCAGATCCCCTCAGATTTCACCACCGATTCGATCAGCGATTGGCTCTTCGATGAGACCAACGAATTCGCCCGCCACGGCTACTGCGAGCAGTTCGCCCTCACCATGGCTGTCATGGCACGTATCGTTGGCATGCCGTCACGAGTTGTAATTGGCTTCACACCCGGGAGGCCAATCAACGATGACACCGTTCTTGTCGAGGACCGGAATGCGCACTCGTGGGTCGAGATCTGGATCCCCTCCCATGGCTGGATGACGTTCGATCCAACACCGAGGGCAGACGACTTTGCTCTCCCATCGACGAACGATGCGATTGTTGAACAACTCGGGTTCTCAGCAGCCGACTACGCGTCCTTGATTCCTGAGGGGACGGATATCACGGCGAGCAATGACCCCAACGATCCCACAAATCCTGCCATCGATCCACGGGATGACTTCGAAAGCGTCGACGTGTCCAATCCAACGAGCTCGGCTGAGTCTGCAAGCTTTGCGATCCCCGAATGGGTGCGCCCAGCAGCCATCGCTCTCGGAATCTTGGTGCTCATTGCTTCCACCGTTCCCCTGACCAAGTGGGTCCGACGCAAACGCAGGATGCGGCGTCTCGCAAAGGGCGACATCACCGCAGCATGGGAAGACATCACCGAACGGCTGACCGACCTCGGCGAGCGCGTGGATCCTGCTGCAACGCCATACGAAACGGCCGAGTCGCTCGATGCGGCCCTCGTGCCTCTCGCCGAGCAATATGGCCTCGTCGTGTACGGCGAAAAGGCAGCAACGGCCGCGGTCATTGAACGGGCGACGGCCGCCCACAAACGGGCCGGAACACATCTTCAACAGAACTATTCACGCACCAAGCGCACGATGGCGATGTACCGCCCAACAAGACTGAGAACACGAATCCGCCAGCTCTTCCGAAAAAGCTGAAAGCTGTATGCGGGAACCCGACTTTGTCGGGTTCCTTGGGAATCCAGGCAACCTGGATTCCATGAAAGCCGCGAGCGAAGCGAGCCCTATCCCGTCTCAGCCTCGGAGATCACATCGTCCTTCACGACGGTGAGCATTTGGCGGAAGCTCTCACGATCCAACTCGAATTTGGTGACGTCGTCTTCGACGCTGAGGGCTATCTCATCAATCTTGACGAAGAACGCGAGCTGCCCCTGACGGAGCGCGTCAAGGAGTTCGGCGTCGTCGTGTGCAACCGCAAAGATCGACTGGCCATCAGTGACAAGTCTGACTTCGGCGAGGTGATCGTCCATGTTGCCGGTTCGCCGCAGATAGTCCCACGCTCGGCGGACGCGTTGGATCGAAAGACCATTATCGAGGAGGCTCTTGACGACTCGGAGACCGACCAGATCGCGAAAACTGTAGATGCGGCGACGACCGGGGCGACCGTCCGTCGTCTGTACCGAGGGTTTGACCAAACCGACCTTGTCCCAGTATCGAAGCTGGTGTGGCGTACATGCCGTGAGCTCGCACGCCTGTGCGGCGGTAAATCCCTCCAAGACCCTCTCCCTTATCTATCTCAATCACGGGCGTGATGAGGTTGCCCGCTCCGTCCAAAGACCCCACGCCTCGGAGGGAGGCACGGGTTGGCCATCTTACTCGTCTCGACGCCACTTGCGCCTGAACTGTCCCACCCAGGCATCGACGGTACCTTGGCCCGTCTGAAGGGACCTTGTCGATCGAACGGTCAGGGCCATCCACCCTGCAGATCCGACCATGATGAGAAACCCGATTCCTGCGATGATCCACGAAGCGGTAAACGATGAAAACATCAACACGGCACCAGCGACAAAGGCAACAACCGCGAGACGCATCCGCCATCTCGTTGCATCACCCCGCACGGCCTTCGCGACCATCTCGGCAAGCTTGGGATCCTCTTCGTAGAGCTGTCGCTCGATTTCGTCGAGGATTTTCTGCTCGTGTTCATCCAATGGCATATCGTGTTCCGTCGCTCGAATCGACTTCCCTGCGGTCAGTATACATTCCCACGCAGTGACCGCCTGCAGGGATTTTGACCGGATAACGCATGGACACAGGCTCGTAGTTCCCACATTGATCCCGCACCCGTAGCCTGTGACGATGGACACCATGACCACATTGCTCGCAGTTCGCCATGGCGAGGTCGCGAATCCAAACCATGTCGTCTATGGGGATCTCCCCGGGTTCGATCTGGGGCCGAGAGGCGTGCTTGAGGCCCAAGCAGCGGCCGAATACCTGTCGAATTTCAACGTTGACGCCGTTGTGGCCTCACCCCTGACGAGAGCGGTGTCCACCGCAACGGCAATTGCAGATCGCGTCGGAATCCCCCTCACCATTGAACCTGACTTCACCGAATGGAACCTCAATCCCGCCTGGATCGGTGTGTGCTGGGAAGACCTACCAACCGCCTTCCCCGGCCAGCTCGCGGCGTATCTCGCGACACCCGACCGATTGGACTTTGCACACGAAACACTTGAGGATCTCGCGACCCGAATGCGTCTCGGGGCTCTCCGGAGCGTCCCGTACCCGGGATCGGAGGTCGTCATCGTGTCTCATCAGGATCCCATCTCCTCACTGATTCTCTCTCTTACCGGTCAACCACTGTCAGCACTGCTGAATTCTCCACCACCCCATGCTTCGGTGACCCGCATCGTCGGATCGGTGACATCGGGTTGGACCGTACAGAACCGCTGGGAGCCGAACATCGGGTGAGCTCGGCCGTTCGACGACGGGCAGGCTCACTACCATCTGTTCAGTCCTCGAGGTAAAGACATCTTCAACAGAACGGATGAGAGGGCAGTGCGTCGTCTTTCATTGATATTCGCATCGCTTGCGGCCGCAACAATCGTGGTCGGATTGACTGCATTCGCTTTCGAGCCTGCAGGGTTCTCGGGCAGTTCGGTGGCGCTCATATCGCTCGGGCTTCTTCTGTGCACGATGACTGCAGTAACAGGCTTTCTTCTCGTGCGGGCACCCTGGGGGCGGTGGGGATTGTGTGGAGTCACCGGCGCCGCCATGGTTCTCGCGACCACCAACCAGACCGCCATGGTCTTCGGTGTGATGGCGCTTGGGGCAGTCGCCATTGTCGGACTTGCCGGGCCGTGGGTCCGCTTCTGGGTTCGCCAACAGCCGGTTTCTGATGGCCTAAACACGGTTGCGGTCTCGTTGGTTGCCGTCGCACCCGTCGCCCCCCTCATCGTTGGTCTTGCTGCATACGATGAATCCCATTGGCTCCATTGGTTGGCAGCGGTGGTTGCTGTCGGATCGTCGTTCCTCTACGCACGCGGCTTGCCGGGGGGACTCTGGCTCCTTCGGCTCGCAGTTCCCGTGTCGGGAATCGCCGCGTTCACGGTCTGCCCACTACCCTCTGCGCTGTTGGTCGGGGTTGGATCGCTGGCCGTTGGGCTGCTCGCGTGGCTTCCGGGTGCCGCAGCCGTCACGGCAACACCGACACCTCCCCTCCCTGCCCCACGGCCGCTACGCAAGGTTCGCGCCGATGCTGACGACTGACAAGCTCTCGATCGCGACAAGCACGGCGTTCGGCGGGGTTGCAGGGTTTCTCATCTTCGATTGGTCAGGTGCGGTCGTCGGAGCGGTGATCGGCGGATTGTTTGCCTTCGGCGCGGCCAAGGCTCGGGTTCGCCCCATGGTGGCAACGACAACCTTCGTTGGGGCAGCTGCTGGAGCATTGATCGGCTCCTCGATTGTCGAAACCATCTGTCTCCCTGATTCCTGCGTTGGCCTTGAGATCGGCGCTGCGCTCGTCGTAGGGATTGCGTCACTCATCGGTGTCGGTCTGGTTGCCGCGCTGGTCACCCGATCATTCGATGAGTACGAAGAAAGCGTCGCCGCTGGCAAAGAACCCCCAACCCCCGGCTGCGAGCTCCCAGAATCACAGGACTAGCAGAAGCTCTGCGTCTGACGTCTGACTTCTGACTTCAGACCCTTCCGAAAATGAGCGATACGTTGTGGCCACCGAATCCGAAGGAGTTCGTCATCGCCGTTGCGATGTCGATCTTCCGCGCCTCGTTCGGGACATAGTCGAGGTCGCAGTCCGGATCCGGAGTCGTGTAGTTGATCGTTGGGGGCAAGATGCCGTCGCGAATCGCAAGGAGACACGCTACCGATTCGATGGCACCCGCCGCTCCGAGCAGGTGTCCGGTCATCGACTTGGTGGATGACACTGGGATCGTGTAGGCGGCTTCCCCGAACGCAAGCTTGATCGCAGCAGTCTCGGTCTTGTCGTTGGCCTCGGTCGAGGTTCCGTGGGCGTTGATGTAGTCAAGTTCACCGGGCTCCATGCCAGCCTCGGCGAGTGCACCTTGCATTGCTCTGGCTGCGCCCGCTCCCCCGGGTCGAGGAAGCGTGATGTGATAGCCATCGGCTGACATGCCGTAGCCGAGAAGCTCCCCGTAGATGGTGGCGCCCCTCGCCAAGGCGTGTTCATATTCCTCCATGATGACCACGGCTGCACCCTCCCCCATGACGAAGCCGTCCCGGTCTGCGTCAAAAGGACGGGAAGCACCGGCCGGGTCGTCGTTGTTCGTGCTCAAGGCTCTCGCTTGGGCAAAACCACCCATCGCGAAACGTGTGATGCTTGCCTCCGCCCCACCGGCGACCATCACATCGGCAGCACCTCGCTGGATCACCGCTGCGGCATCCCCAATCGCATTCGCCGACGCCGCACACGCTGTAACCGTCGTGCTGTTGGGTCCGTACAGATGGAAGTCGATGGAAGCAACGCCCCCAGCCATGTTGGAGATGATCTTTGCGATCCCGAGTGGAGACATCCGGCTCGGCCCCCGTTCGAACATCACCTTCATCTGCTCTTCCATGGTGTCGATACCGCCGATACCCGTTCCGGCAAGAACTCCAGCTCGAAGTGCTTCTGGGTCGTCCTCCTCGTAGGAAAGACCGGCGTCGTTCAGCGCTTGTTGGGTGGCAACCCAGAACAGCTGGGAACTTCGGTCGAGACGGCGGGCGTCCTTCCGTGACATGAACAACTCGATGTCGAAGTCCTTGATCTCAGCACCGATGTGGGTTGTCATGTCCGAGGTATCGATGTTTTCGATTGTCGAGACTCCACTCTTGCCGGCAAGGATGTTCGACCAGAAGGTGTCGACATCCGCACCGAGCGACGTGATGGTCCCAAGACCGGTAACGACGACTCGCCGTTGCGTCATGATGATTCCTTAGGCGTTGAGCTTCTTTTCGACCAGGTCGACTGCCTCGCCAACCGTTACGAGAGATTCCGCTTCCTCGTCGGGAATCTGTACGCCGAAGTTGTCCTCGAGTGCCATGAGTAGCTCAACAACGCCGAGCGAATCGATCTCAAGGTCTTCCTCAAAGGTTGCACTCATCGTGATCTTGTCCTCATCAAGACCAAGTTCCTCAACGAGAAGCTCCTTCATCTTCGATTCGATGTCGTTCCTGTCCATGGCTTTCGCCCTCCTGCTGGTTCAGAGTGCCAGACCACCGTCGACGACGATCGTTTGGCCCGTGATGTACGACGCTTCGTCGGAGGCAAGATAGCCAACTACGGAAGCGACCTCCTCAGGCGACCCGAGCCGCCCAAGGGAGATCTGGTGTGCTGCAGCGTCGATGACTTCGTCACCGAGCGCATCGGTCATGTCGGTTGCGATGAATCCGGGAGCGACCGCGTTGACGGTGATGCCACGTGAGCCGACCTCTTTCGCCATCGATTTTGTGAACCCGATGATGCCTGCCTTTGACGCCGCGTAGTTCGCCTGACCGGGATTGCCCGAAACACCCGACACCGACGAAACACTGATGATGCGACCACCTTTCGCCCTGATCATGCCACGGAGTGCAGCCTTTGTGCACAGATACACGGATCGTAGGTTCGTGGTGATGACCCGATCCCATTGGTCGACACTCATCCGAAGGACCAGGCCATCGTCGGTGATTCCGGCATTGTTGACCAACACCGTGACCGGGCCAAGCTCTTCGGAAATCGTCGTGAACATGTCATCGACCTCGTTGACGTCTCCGACATTGGCCTTGATCGCAACGGCCCTCCCACCGCTGGCGACGATCTGTGCAACGACTTCTTCGGCCTTGGCCGAGCTCGATGCATAATTGACGCCGACTGCGAAACCGTCCGACGCGAGTCGCAGGGCGATGGCGCGACCAATGCCGCGCGATGCGCCTGTTACAAGGGCAACCTTGCTCACGTTTGAAAGACCAGGTGACGTGAACGCATGATCTCAAGGCCGGTCATGTCAGGCTCAGGAAGCTCGTCGTCAATCGTGCTGATCGGTGTGATCCGGTTCCCCCACTTGATCGCTACCCCACCCCATGTGAAACCGGCGCCGAATGCGACAAAGATCAACTTGCCCCCGGGTGCAACGCGACCCTCGTCAAGAGCTTCGGACAACGCGATCGGGATGGTCGCGGCCGACGTATTGCCGTATTTGTGGATGTTGATGTAGACCTTGTCTTCGTCGGCACGGATCCTCCGGCGGACGGCGTCAATGATCCGGACGTTGGCCTGGTGCGGCACTACCAGATCAATCTCCTCAGCAGTCCAGCCAGCCTTCTCGGTCGCTTCGATCGTGCACTCGCCCATCTTGACGACGGCGTTCTTGAACACTTCCGAACCATCCATGATGATCGCGAGGGCAGCATCCGATCCGATGAACTCGGTCCCCAAACCGGTCGCGGTCAGGGCGGGTGCGCCGCCGCCGTCGGCTCCAAGCACCATCGACATAACACCGACAGGATCATCTGTGGCTTCCACGACGACGGCTCCTGCACCGTCACCGAAGAGCACGGCGGTCTCACGCACATCAAGGTTGAGATAGCTGGTGAGGCGTTCCGAACCGATGACAAGCACGGTCTTTGCGGTTCCTGTTGCAATGAGGCCGTGTGCCACGGACAGGCCATAGATGAATCCGGTACAGCCTGCGTTGATGTCCGAAGCAGCCGCGTTGACAGCTCCCAGTTTGATCTGGACATAGCACGCAGTCGAGGGAATCTGTCGGTCAGGTGTACACGTTGCGACGACCACATAGTCAAGATCTGTGGCGTCGACTCCAGCCGCCGCAAGCGCCCGTTTGGCAGCAAGCGTCGCCATGTCTGAGTTCTGAACGTGCGCCACGTGGCGCTCCTTGATGCCCGATCGTGTGGTGATCCACTCGTCGCTGGTGTCAACAACCGTTGCAAGCTCGGCATTGGTCACAAACGGTTGCGGGATACATCTGCCCCAACCGGTGATCGTCGCGTTCTTCATCGGATCCCTTCCCTGACAGTCCGGGTCATTGTACGGAAGGTCATTGTACGGACAGCTCCTCGGCCACCGAGCGTGCTTCTTCGATTGTTGAAACAATCTTCACATCCGACCCCGGCACGGTTCGCTTGGCGAGTCCGGCCGTCACGTCACCCGGACCGACATGAACGAAGGTTTTGATCCCGGCATCGGCGATGTTGAGAAGGGTTTCGTGGAATCGCACCGGTGCCGTGAGCTGATCCGAAAGCGTCTGTCTGGCATCGGTCGTTGCTTGAGCCGTTGCGTTTGCATACACATCAAACTGCGCCGGTGCGAATTCGGTTGACCGCAATGCCTCGTCAAGTGCATGGGCGGCATCGGCCATGAACGGTGAATGAAATCCCCCGGCAACGTCAAGGGCAATCGCTCGCCGCACCCCAAGGTCACGGGCATTTTCGACAAGCCATGCAATGTCGTCCGAGCCCCCAGCAACGACGACCTGACCCGGGGCGTTGAGGTTCGCGACGTAGAGCTTTCCTCCATCGGCTCGCCGCCTCTCTGCAACAGACTCGGCGGTCTCAGCGTCCATACCGAGTAACGCAGCCATACCCGACGATTGAGAAGCGGCACATTTCGCCATAGCCTCCCCACGCTTTGCGACGAGCGCAAGGCCGTCAAGGTACGACAAAGCGCCCGCTGCGGCGAATGCGGTGTATTCACCGAGCGAATGACCCGCAGCCGCCCTGGGAGGGGCCGACACCATCGATGCGAACTCGTCATAGAGTGCATAGGAGGTCGCAAACAGCGCCGGTTGTGCGTGTTGTGTCTCGGTCAGGATCTCCTGCGGACCGTTCTCGATCAGCTCGTTGAGGTTCCAACCGAGCGTTGTGTTGGCAGCATCGCCGAACAGATCGGGGCGAGCCGCCCGAACGTCCTGGCACATACCAACGGCTTGACTTCCTTGACCGGGAAAGAGTACGGCGTAGTTCATCTTCGTCATCCGCTCCAGTCTGGCATGGCGGGCTCCACACTTTCCACAGGCCACCAACGATGCACGGGAAGTGGTGTCCTTTCCCTGTTATCGCGACGGGTCGCGTGCCAGGTATCGACGGATGCTGCGCACCGCCTGGCCAATCCGCATCGAGTTCTCGACAAGTGCAAACCGCACATGGGTGTCACCTGACGGTCCAAATCCGACGCCGGGACTGACCGCGACGGCGGCGTTGTCCAACAGATCAAGGGTGAACGCAAGACTTCCCATGTGGGCATGACTCTCGGGGATCTTCGCCCAAACAAACATCGTTGCTTCCGGAGCATCAACGATCCATCCGGCGTTCGCCAGCCCCTCGACCAGTGTGTCTCTTCTGATTTTGTACTCGTCGACGACTTCATCGATGTAGGCATCGTGTTCGTTGAGTGCAATGATTGATGCGATCTGGATCGGTTGGAAGGTTCCGTAATCAAGATACGACTTGAGCTGACCGAGCGCTCCCACCATTTCTGCGTTGCCGACCACGAAACCGACACGCCACCCAGCCATCGAATGGGACTTGGAGAGGGTGTAGAGCTCAACGGCCACATCCTTTGCACCGTCCACCTGGAGCAGGGATGGGGGTTGATAGCCGTCGAAGGCGATGTCGGCATAGGCGAAGTCGTGGACGAGCGCGACATCGTTGCGGTGTGCGAAATCGACGAGACGTTTGAAGAAGTCGAGATCGACCGAAACGGTTGTTGGGTTGTGCGGAAACGACGTGACGATGACCCGTGGCTTTGGCCACGACGTGCGGAAAGCCGCTGTGAGTCGCTCAAAGAAATCGATGTCGGTGCTGAGATGAACTCGCCGGACTTCGGCACCGGCGAGGACGGGTGCATAGATGTGGATGGGGTACGACGGTTCGGGGACCAGGGCGACGTCGCCGGGTTGCACGAGGGTCCACATGAGGTGGGACAGGCCCTCTTTTGCACCAATCGTGTTGATGACCTCCGTGTTGGGGTCGAGCTGAACACCGTATGCCCGTTGGTAGCGTTCGGCGACAGCCTTGCGCAGGTTCGGGATGCCACGCGACGCTGAATACCGATGGTTCTTGGATTGTCGTGCCGCTTCAACGAGCTTGTCCACGACCCCCTCTGGCGACGGGATGTCAGGATTCCCAAACCCGAGATCAACAACGTCGATCCCGGCTCGGCGTGCTTCAAGCTTGCGCTGGTTCACCTCGGCAAAGACGTACGGCGGGAGATTGTCGATACGTCTGAAATCCATGGCATGACAATAGATCACTCCCGCACACATCCGACAGACACACCCGTGCGGATCCCTACCGAGGAAGAAAGCGCTTCACGCCATCGGGGAGTATCCCGGCCCCCCATGCAAAGAGGGACCGAACCATGTCAAGGGAATCGATTGAGCCGTCCCAATGTTCGAGCACAATCGTCTCGTCTACACCATGCATGAGATGGTCGATGGCGAGTGAAATCAAAATGACGTCGTCGAGCCTGCCGATTCCCACCAGAAAGTCCGGGATCACATCGATCGGTGAAATGACGTATCCCGCAACGGCGCCCACGACCATCTTGCGGCGGATTGAGACCCGTGGATCCCGCATCAGCCGAGCGAACAGCTTGGTCACGTTTGGGAGCACGAGGGCAACCTCACCTGCAATGTCTTGCCACGAACGGGGCGGCACGGGGGGGCTTGCATCAACCGCACCGAGGTCGGCACCGGATTCAACCGACACGAGCAAGATCCGCCGCCGCCATCGCCGCACCGATCGCTCCCGCCGAGGGGCCAAGGGATGCAACCTGAATCGTTGGTGGCACCCTCAGGTTCCCGCCATGCACCGAATCCACCACAATTCGTCTTGCGGGCCCAACGATCGACTCCCCGACGGAACCGAGCCCTCCGCCGACGATCACGATCTCGGGATCAAAGATGGCAATGAGATCCGATAGTCCGTTGCCGAAGGCCCGTCCAACCTCGGCCACAAGAGCACGAGCCGTCTCTTCCCCGGCATCTGCTGCGGCAACGATCGTTTCGCCGATGACTTCACTCCCCTGCAGGCTTCCTGCAAGGGAGCCATCAGGGTTGGCAGCAATGACTTCCCTGGCCAACCGGGCAAGAGCCGGACCCGATGCCCTGGTCTCCCAGCATCCACGCTTGCCACAGTCACAGAGCAGACCTCCTTCTGCGACCCGGACGTGTCCCCACTCTCCCGCAAAGGACTCGCCGCGATACACGGAGCCATCGATCACGATCGCTCCCCCGATACCCGTACCAAGTGTCACGAGCAGTCCGTTGCGGTAGCCAACTCCTGCTCCCGTCGTGAACTCTGCGAGGGCGGCCACGTTGGCGTCGTTGTCGACGACGATCGGGACTTCGTATCGAGCTGCGAGCAACGATCGAATGGGAATCTCGGTGCCGGGAACGTGCGGTCCCCACACAAAGACACCATCGGCAACACGAACGAGCCCTGCAACGCCAACACCGATGGCGTCGATGGGACCTTCGGCCACTTCGTCGATCGCCCCAATCAGGGCATCGATCGTCGGAGTTGATCGATCGAGCACCGACCGCTGTTCAGCAACGATCCGGCCATCGTCCATCGCTACAGCGAGGGCTTTTGTCCCGCCAATATCCACACCAATGACTGTCATGTCCGCTTTCTGACTTCTGACTTCAATCAACCCGAATGTGTTGTGGCCCCGTACCGTCTTCGTCGTCACCATCGGGTGGCCGTACCTTTTCAACAATGCCTCTTGACATGGCGCTCAGGGCTGCGAACACTTCAAAGCCTGCCTTGCCAAGATGAATCGCTGCACGCCGAGCGCCCGTGACGAGTGGGTCGGGGCCCGACGGCCCCTCCTTTGCTTCATCGGTCATTTTCCCTCCAGTGTGAACACGACACTGAGATGTCCCTCGTCGAGTTTGGCGCTCTTGACGGTTCGACGCTTCAGTGAATCCGGAAGCACCAGGCTTCGTCGGTACGGGCCGACGGTGACAAAGAGCTCATCGTCGTGGCGCAACACCTCGACCTCACCCTTTTCGGCGAAGGGAACCGTGACAATCAACGCGACGTTGCCATCGGGTGTGTCGACCACGCGCAGTGGTTGTGCGTCGGAAAGTTGCAAGGTTGGATCGGTGTCGCCGTAGAGCTCGTGCCCAACCAGGCGTAGACGGTCGACACCGACCATCTCCTCCTCGAAGAGCCTGAGCCTTCGGATGTCGGTGCCGACGAATCCCTCGTCGATGGCGCTCAGGTGTCCCTCCTGGATCTTGCGCCATCGTTCGAAGTATGGGTCCTGAATCGTGTCAGGAAGGACACGGTTCACAATCGCACAGTCGACGCCGTACCCGAAAAGCCCGAGGTACGTATAGGTCCTCCTCGCCTCGGCGATCACCATCTTTTCAGGATTCATCACCAGACGTGCCGACGTCACCTCAGGATCCGAGAGGATCTCCTTGATCCCGTCCAGACGTGTATAGAACGATGCAACCGCATCGAACACGGCGTCGTTGGCAACCGGCATTCCTGTCACTTTCGACAGGACGGGGCGAACAACCTTCGCGACCCGCCTCGATGCAGGGAACAACTTGTCCATATACCACGACATGACCTCGGGAAGGCTGAGGAGCCGTAACGTTTCGGCCGTCGGCGCACAATCGACGATGATCACGTCATAGTCCCCAGACTTGGCGTGCTCGCGAACCGCTGCGAGGCTGAACAGCTCGTCCATGCCGGGGAACACCGTGAGCTCTTCGGCCTCGATGCCGTGAAGCCCCGACCAATCAAACAACTCAGTCAGATGATCGCGAACGACTCCCCAGGACTCCTCAAGCCTCATCTGGCTATCGATCTGCTGGGCATCGAGGTTCTCGACAACCGTCGTGGGAGAATCACCGAGCGGCACATCAAACGCGTCGGCAAGCGAATGAGCCGGGTCGGTCGACATGACGAGAGTGCGATGTTGACGGTCCGCTGCCATGATCGCGGTCGCGGCCGACACCGTTGTCTTTCCAACGCCGCCCTTGCCCGTGACAAGAATGATGCGCATCAAGCGCTCTCTTCTGCTCGCTTCTTCAACCCACGCAGTGCTGTGCTGATGATCTGTTTTTCCGCCTGTCGACGCAGGAATCCCGGTACGGAAAACGCCGGGTCAACCTTGAGTGCATAGACAACCTCGGTCCCGCCGTCTTCGAGCTCATTGAACTCGTAACGTCCGACAAGCGATGTGATGTCCTCGTTCGGTATCGCTGCCCATGCAAAGCCGTTGTCGTAGTCATAGTCGTACTGGAGGGTGTACGAGATCTCTTTGATCATCGCATTGACCACAAACTCCACATCGGCTGGCCTTCCTTGGTCATCCTCTGAGACGATGGAAACAGACTTGACGCCATCGACCCATTCGGGATATGCCTCAAGGTCAAGCGCGACTTCGTATACATGTTGCGGCTCAGCCGAAACCTCGACTCGCTGCACGGTCCCCTCGACGGCCATTGATTCTCCTTCACGGTTCGGTCAGTGGCCAAGCGTAGCGGTCAGACGACACAGGCGACCGAGGTGTACCGGACCTCATAGTGATACACATCATCATCGTTGGGATAGGCCCGCCTGAAGGCGGCTATCCCCCTTTCGAGCTCCTCTTCGGGAACAAGTTGAAGGGTGCTGACGAATCGTCCACGGACTCCCTGGACCCACGACCGGGCAGTTCGCTCGATCAGCTCAACTTCAGTTGTGACAGACACCGATCGACACAGCTCCCCAAGTAACGCTGCAAGGTGCTTCGGATTCGGGAAACGAGGAGTGTCAACTTCCACAACTGTGGGAAACCAATACCCGAGTGAGGTTTTCTCGATCTCGGACGGAGCGAAGGTCCAGATCTCAATCCGCCCACCGGTGCGCACACAGCGCACCGCCTCCGGGAGCGTCAGGCGCCAATCGCCGTAGTGAACCGACGTGTGGAAATAGGCAAGACCGAACGAATCACGCGCAAATGGGAGGTTCTCCGCATCCCCACGCACAACGTCGACGTGTGCTTTTGTGCTTGCTTGTGTCGCCATGTCCGGTGAGGCATCAACAACGACGGCGTTCCGACCGGCTGCCGCCCAGACCGCTGCGTGTGCACCCGTGCCCCCACCAATGTCGAGCAGCGGATCGAGTGATGCCCGCGCGGCATTTGCTGCGCGCTGCATCGCCGCACGAGAGATCGGGCGGAACCGATATCCCCGTGCAAGTGCGTCGAGATCGATCTCAGGGATAGGTGACACTGCGACCGGTTGCCCTGAAATAGCCGACATTGCGGCACACGGTGGTTCCGACGCGCCATGTGAGCGCTGTCGGCTGGTGCACGTCTCCAAAGAAGTGCATCGCTGGTCGGTATTCCTTGATGTAGTCCAAGATCGGTTGTGATGCTTTTGGTCTGCCACCAACGACATCGTACGAGAGCACATCCACTGCCGGGGGTACATGGGTGCACAGGATGTCAACCGGACCGAGGGTTGCAAGCTTCTTGGCCATTTCCTCCTCGGAGACCTCGCCCTGTGATCCGATGAGCGGCACACCTCCTCCGGCAAACCCAACGGTGTGTCCGTCAATCTCAACGACACCGGTGTCGATGAAGGTTGCCGTTGACGGAAGGGAGTCCTTCAGCATCGAAATCTGGTCGACATTGCCGAAGGTGACATATGCCTTGTACCGCGCCAAAGCGCGTGCAACATCCGCGTATTCGGCTTGCATCCGTGCACTGATCGCAGCCCGAATCTCACCCCCGCGTTGTGCCATGAGCTGCGTCCACAATTCTGATGCTTTGTCGAACAGCCCCGCTGCTCGAAGAGCAACCAGTTCCTTGACCATCTCGACCCCAACGACATCGGGAACAATGCCCTCGTTGGTTCGATAGTCAACGAGGTTCACGAGATCGCCGAGAACCAGCACCGTGGATCCTTCGGGTGCGACCCTGGCGAGGGCCTCATGGGCACCATGAACGTCGGCGACAACGTGAAACGTCATTGTTCGGTTGGTGGAACGACCCATCGCGCAACGGCGATGAGAGCAATACCGCCGACGACGGCTCCAGCGATGCTCAAGACCTCGGGCGCCGTCGTGTACAGCACCGAGATGCCGGCCATACCGAACCCGATCAGTCCAGCGACAACCGATCGCCCAGTGATCCCCCATCGACGCTCAGGATCAACCCCATCCCAGCCTTCAACGCCCGAAGCGATCGCTGTCAGAACCAGCCAGACGAGCATCAGGGCGAGACCGATCAACAGAATGATTCCGTAGAGGGCGGTCATTGGCTTGGCCGTGGTTGCATGTGCATGTTGCGTGTCCTCGGTCGCTGCGGGGGTCCTGTCGCAAGCACCAGCGTAGACAGGGTTGACGGCACTCTCAGGTACACGCTCGGCGATGCACCCTCATGGTGCCAACACGGCGGAGATCTCTCCACAGACATCCGGATCACGTTCACGGCGACGAGCCGCTACGAGGGCCGCGTGGCCGATCTCGGAATCGCTTCGTCCGAGTGCCCAGGCTGCATGGCCCCGAAGCAGCGGGTCAGGGTGTCCGAGATATCCGCACAACAATGCGACGTCCCGTTCGGATGCCGCGTTGCCAGCGGCGATCAACGCGTTCCTCCGCACGAAGCGCATGTTTCGCTTCGGTACATACCAGTGACTGGCTATGCCGTTGAGTTCGTCGTCTGTCATTGCGAGAACCGATGCTGGGTCAAGTCGACCGCCACCAAACGACGACGATGCAACAGACAACGATCCGACAGACAATGGCACAAGAGCCTGATCGCCGGGAGGGCAGGCAACGAGGCAATCATCACAGCCATAGATTCGGTGTCCAACCGATTCCCTCAGTTCGATCGGGATGCTCCCTGGTCGTTGCAGAACAGCGGCGAGGCACCTCGACGCGTCGAGCACACCGGGTGCGATGATCGCCCCCGTTGGGCAGGCTGGAAGACAAGCCGTGCAGCTTCCGCAGGTGCGCACCATCGGTTTGCTCGGTGCAAGGACTGCGTCGGTTACCACGGAGCCGATGAGGAACCATGGACCGTGACCCGGAGTCAGAGCCATCGTGCTCTTGCCACTCCACGCAACTCCTGCCCTGACCGCGACCGCACGATCGACCAGCCGGTCATCGTCAAACACCTGCTCGACACGGTGTCCCTCGTCGACAAGAACACCTTCCATGAGCGCAAGCGTCTCCCTGACGTTTCCATAACGGTCCCCATCGGCAAAGCGAGCAACCGAACGCCTCGGATCGTCACCATCGCCATCGACAAGGTACGGAACGGCTGCAACGACGATGGACCTGCCCCACGGGAACGACACCAAGGGCCGGGTCGCAACATCGGGTGCAGCGTACGTGAAGCCGAGCCCTCCATTGAGTCCCTCCGACACCCGGGCCTCGATGGTCTGGGCGACCTCGGGAAAAGGCGCACAGTCGGTCACACCCAAACGGACATCGTCACCAACAACGGCTTGAAGATCGGCAAGCGTGACCATTGGCGAAAGACTACGGGAACTGGGCTTCGCCAGTTCCTTCGGAATCCAGAAAACTGTCATACCCGCTCGATAGCGTGTCTTCACATGAGGAGGCACCGATGATCATTGATTGCGAAACATGCGACATGCGGCACACGCGAACCTGCGACGACTGCATCGTCACCGCCTTGGTTGGGGATCATGGGATTCTCGATCTTGCCGATGACGAACGACTGGCCATCGAAGAGATGAGCAAGATCGGCCTCGTCTCACCAATCAGACTCCGCTCCGCTCAGCTGAAAGCTGAGAGCTGAAAGCCGTAAGCTCCAGTCCCATGAAGCTCGGACTCAATCTTGGACTCTTCGGAACTGCGGTCGCCGACAACTTTGCGCTGATCGAACACATCGAAGCGCTCGGCTATGACAGTGTCTGGACAGCCGAGGCGTATGGATCGGATGCCGCAACGCCGCTCGCCTTCATCGCAGGACGTACCGAGAGGATCAAGCTCGGCACGGCAGTACTCCAGATTCCGGCGCGGACCCCAGCGATGACCGCAATGACCGCAATGACCATCGACCGCCTCTCAAACGGTCGGTTCCTCCTTGGCCTCGGCGTTTCGGGACCTCAAGTGGTGGAAGGATGGCACGGTCGCCCGTACGGCAAACCACTCGGTGTTACCCGCGAGTACGTCGAGATTGTCCGAAAGATGCTTGCTCGCACCGATCCGGTCACCTACGACGGCGAGTTCTACCAGCTTCCGTTCACCGGTGAAGGCGCATCGGGTCTCGGGAAACCGATCAAGATCATGTCGAAGCCCAAGAATCCGGATCTTCCGATCTACATTGCTGCGATCGGACCCAAAAACGTGGAGCTGACGGCGGAAATCGCCGACGGTTGGCTGCCGGTGTTCTTTTCCCCTGAACGTTCCGGTGAGGTGTACCAGCCTCAGCTGACAAGTGGTTTCTCGAAAGCCGGCGATCCAGACAAGGCAGCGCGATTCGAGATTGCCCCAACCGTGTCGGCCCTCGTGACCGACGACCTTGAGGCCGGTCGGATGCAGATGAAGCCTGCACTTGCTCTCTACATCGGTGGGATGGGAGCCAAGGGACGAAACTTCTACAACGATCTCGCCCATCGTTATGGCTATGGCGAAGCAGCCGAAACGATCCAGGATCTCTATCTCGATGGGAAGAAGATGGAGGCCACCATGGCGGTGCCCGATGCCCTCGTCGATGAGGTGTGTCTCGTGGGATCACGCGACCGAATCAAGGATCGTCTTGAGGTGTGGCGGGAAGCGGGTGTGACAACCATGATCCTTGGAACCGGTGACATCGTCACCGGTCGCACGATCGCGGAACTCAACGCGTCGGCGTGAGCCACGAGTGATCTGACGCACTCACACGCTGAAACACTCACACACTGGTACAAGCTCGCACTGGTACAAGGACGCTAGGAAGCCGCTCTGGCCTTCGAGGCCTCCGCGCTGGGAACCGACAGGCGGAAGGTGCAGCCCTCCGACGGTACATAGCTGAGCGATCCTCCCATCAATTCAGCCAGGCGTTTCGACAGAGTGAGTCCGAGTCCGACTGATCCGGGAACCACCTGAGATGACGATGACCGTCCGTATGGCTCAAAAATCGCTTCAAGATCATGCTCAGGAATCCCCGGCCCATCGTCAGAGACGTCAAGGTAGGTGAACCCATCATCAGAACCGAACGACACACGCACCCGTTTGCCGCCATAGCGCATGGCGTTCGTGAGCAGGTTCCTGATGACCTGACGTACCCGAACAGGATCCGCGAACGCCGCCGAAGGCACGTCATCCACGCTGAGATCAACTCCCTCGGGTACGGCGAGTAACGAGGCAACGCTCGCCGCGAGCAATGAAAGATCGGTGCGTTGAGGAAACACGGCAACGGATCCTTCCCCGGATCGTGCGGCAATCAGAAGATCTTCCACAAGGTCCGCCATTTCGCGGCTCTCGTCAGCGATCACTCCGATGAGCTGGTCCCGTTCCGTGCTGTCGATTCCAACGTCATTCTCACGGAGCTCCTCGGCGAGACCGACCACTGCAGTCAGTGGTGTGCGAAGCTCGTGGCTGACAGAGGCGATCAACTGATCCTTGGAATTGAGCAGCGATTCGAGCCTGACGCGGCTTTCAGATCGTTCGTAGTACGCACCAAGAATGTCAGCAATCGTCCGCAAGAATGCCGCGTCCCGCTTCGACCATGACCGCGATGCCCGCCTTCGAAGGAACCCAACGGATCCGTACCAACCACTGGCGACCTCGATCCCGATGATGAGCTCGGCATTCGTTCCATCCATCGTGCGGGCGAGCGACCCCTGGTGGATGGCGTCCTGCACCGTCGGCATGGTGCCGTACGAGGTTGTTTCACCGACGGGATGGATCGGCACCAGTCCCGGCTGCACCCAATTCGTCGTGACCCGCGCCGAGGGATAATCATCTGGCACATGGATGGTTTGGGTGATGTACACCTCATCGACACGAGCGGCGATACCGATCGACTCAAGAGCACCGTCAACGCCAACACCTCGCTCCCCCAATAGAGAGGTCGACGCCTTTGCAAGTGCCTCCTCATATCGGAGACGTCCATCGAGCGAACCAATCAACGAGTCACGAACCCGTAGGTCCTCGACACGCTGCCAAAAGGCAGCCGTCAAATCAGCGAGTGTGCGCATCAACGTGAGTTCGTCATATTTCCAATGACGATCCGCCACAGCGTCCGCTATGCCGATCACGCCGACCCATGTGTTGTTGGCAAAGATCGGAACGTTGACCTCGCTGCGAGCACCGCCCTCACCGGATCGATCGAGATCGGTTCCGGATGCCTCGGCAACACGAAACAAGAACGGTGCGCCCCCCTCAAGGTGTGAACGCGCCTCAGGCATTGAGCGCCAAGGTGTTTTGGCATTGCGAACAAACGTTGGATGGACGGCATCTGAGGTTGTCACGCTTTCGACGACCACCGCGTTGAGACCATCAGTGCCGTCCTCAACGTTCTGTTCGACGAAGGCAATCGGTGCGCCGATTGCTTCACGGATCGCCTCGAGGGCAAACGCGAGTGCTCGTGCGTCGTCCTCGGCTACCAGTGCCCTCGACGCAACCGCAACCGCGTTGGACATCTTGACTCGCCGTTCCTCCTGTTCCGCCCGCTGTCGGATCGACGAGACGAATCGTCTGACGATCTCGATGGTCGCGACGCCGAACACAACCACTGCCATGGCTCCCGCAGCAACCATCCGTTCCATCGGGGGCTCTGGTATGTCGAACAACGCGGGCGCGACGGTCGCGAACGCACCCATCGCCAGCGCATAGAACCCAACCGGCCATGCCCGTGTCGATCTTCCAAGTACCGCGACAAGGACCACGAAGTAGGCAGTCACCATCGAGACACCCACCGGAGGGACCCCCGACAGAACGCAGGCCGCACCCGCAATCGTGATGTCGACCACAAGCGTGAGCGCCGCCCCCTTGCGACGTGTCTTGATCGCAAGATGAGCATCAGCGGCGACGAGAGCGGTCACCAGAGATATCCCGATGAGCGTTGGCCACACCAACACAAGGCCGACAACGAATGCCGTCGTTGCCGAGAACGCCGCAACCGCACGGCGCAGGGTGTGCCATTGCATCAGCACCGAAGCACGCGTCGCTTCGCGCTGGATGGCACTGTTCAGTTGAGGTCTCTGGAGGGTGGTTGCCACGTATGGCCTTCGGTCGCTCCCATCTCTATCGGTCCTTTGAGTTCAATCGTTGAGGTGTTCGCTCCAATCAATCAGCGCTGTTGTGTACACGACGACGCAATTGTCTCGCGCCACCCTCAGCTGCAGATCTCGGTCGTTTGTAATGACAACGCACCGGTCATCGGCAGAGCGGACGAGACGAACAATGGCGTCATCGGCCGTCGTCTCGGGCTCAAACTCCACCACGACCCCGTGATCGGTTTCAAAGCCGCCCCGACCTTGGGCCTGCGCGGCATCGAACACCACCATGACCGCAGCGTCCGTCGCCCGTTTCACCATGTCAGCACGAGCGATCGCAGCGGCTCTGCCTGCCCTTGACGAGAAGTCATCAAAGAGGACTGCCCCTGCCACGTTGTAGCCGTCGATCAGAATCCGGTCTGGTTCCTGATCAAGCATCGATGCAAGCCCGGCCGCGGTGTCAGGCGCAATCCCAGAGGGCATCCTCAGTGGCAGTGCATCGACGTTATGGGATCCGTCGCTGGTCCGTGGAGGCCGGTACGGGCGTAGGTTTCGCTCGATCCGATCCAGGAGCACGGCCAGCTCGGATGGGTCGGTCGGCAAGCTCGCCGCCGCCCCCGATTCGGTGGGCGTTCGCTGACCACGAGGCCGCGCCCGTCGTGCCTCGCGCTCGGCAACCTTCGACAGTGCCTGTCGAAGCTGTTCGTTGGCCGAGGCGAGATCAGCCAGCTCCTTTTGGAGCCGATCCCGTTCCGATACAGCGGTGTCACGTTCGGCGCGTGCGCGGTCGGCCGCCTGTTGGAGTCCCACGCGTGACCGCTTGTCTGAGTCGGTCTGTGCGAGCAGAGCTACCTTCGCATCGTCCTTGGCCTCTTCGAGCCTGGCCTTCGCCTCCCGAAGCTTGCGCTCAAGATCAGACGCATCGGCGCGAGCGCCGTCACGCTGAGCGACCACCTCGGCGAGGGCGTTCTCCATCGTGCGCAGTGCAACAAGAGGAGCAGCCGCAGCGGGATCAGCCAGGAACGTGTCAACGATCTCATTCGTCAAACCCATCTCCGCCCATCGCTGTGCGACTGCCAAACGAAACTCGTCATCGGCAATCAGGTGGTCGATGACGGCGCGTTGGTATGGCCTCGGAAGCCGCTTGCCGGTTGCGGTTGCGGCCTTGCGAAGCTTGTTGGGAATCGCATCGGCGTCGCGGTCTGCCAACTCGTCACGCACAACGCGGATGAGTTGCTGAAGTACGGCGAGATCATCGTTTTTCGCCACATTCGACTCCTGTAGTCGCATCCGCGCGGTCTCTCATCTTGACATGCACCGCCACGATGCCATACTCCCATCTCACACCAGCAACAAGGTGCAGGAATGCAAACAGCGACACTCGTACTTATTCTCATGTAGGCGCATCAGCCAAACCGATGCGCCCTACCCTCCGTGCCACGGAGGGTTTTCTCTTTCTCGGAGCCGACATATGCCAAATGAAATCAGTGGAGCAGAGATTCTTCTCAAGAGCCTTGAACTTGAGGGGGTCGATCTGGTATTCGGAATACCGGGTGGAGCAATCCTGCAAGCCTACGACTCGCTCTATGACAGCCCAATCCGACACGTCCTCGTTCGACATGAACAGGGCGGTGGGCACATGGCCTCCGGCTACGCTCACGCCACCGGCCGGGTCGGCGTGACCATCGCCACATCAGGTCCGGGGGCGACGAATCTCGTCACACCGCTCGCGGATGCCTACATGGACTCAATCCCCGTCGTGGCGATCACTGCACAGGTTCCATCCACCTCAATCGGACTCGACGCATTCCAGGAAACCCACACATGGGGCATTGCGATGCCTGTGACAAAACACAATGAACTCGTTACGGAGACTTCCGAGATAGCGGGCGCGGTCCATGAGGCGTTTCACCTCGCCAAGACCGGGCGTCCAGGGCCCGTGCTCGTTGACATCACAAAGGATGCCTTGGTGGGAACGGCCTCCTTCACCGGAAGCAAGAAGATCGATCTTCCCGGATACAAGCCGTCGGTGAAAGGTCACTCCCGCCAAGTCAAGGCCGCAATCGATCTGATCATGGAATCGGAACGGCCGGTCCTGTACGCGGGTGGGGGAACGATCAGAGCGGAAGCATCTCGGGAACTGACGCAGTTTGCCGAGCTGTTGCGCCTCCCGACGGTGACGACGCTCATGGCGAGGGGTGTGATTCCCGATTCGCACGACCTCGCCCTTGGCATGCCAGGTATGCATGGGTGCTACACCGCGTCGACCGCGATGCAGAAATCAGATCTGCTCATCAACATCGGGGCGCGCTTCGACGATCGGGTGACCGGCAATCCAGAGTTCTTTGCTCCACACGCTCGGGTGATACATGTCGACGTGGATCCTGCCGAGATCGGCAAGATCCGCTTCGTTGATGTGCCGATCGTTGGCGATGCCAAAGCCGTACTCACCCAACTGATCGAGATTGCGACCAAACGACTCGACGGGCACGAAGCGCCAGCCCGTTCAGCATGGTTCGACACGATCCGGAGTTGGCAGCGCGATTTCCCGCTCACATTCAATCAAGAGGAGGACGGACCGATCCAGCAACAGTACGTGATCGAGCAACTCCACAAGGCAACGGGGGGCGATGCAATTGTCGTCGCAGGCGTTGGTCAGCACCAGATGTGGACCTCCCAGTTCTGGGGATTCGAAAGGCCAAACACCTGGATCAACTCGGGTGGCCTCGGAACGATGGGGTACGCGGTCCCCGCATCGATCGGAGCACAGGCTGGCATGCCGAATGAAACCGTGATCTGCATCGACGGCGATGGATGCTTCCAGATGACGTTTCAGGAACTGATCACGGCTGCAACCGAGAACATTCCCGTCAAGATCGTGGTGATGAACAACGCCAGTCTCGGCATGGTTCGCCAATGGCAGAAGTTGTTCTTCAATGAACGGTTCTCGGCAACAGACCTGTCCTACGAAAACCCGGACATCGTGATGCTCGCTGAAGCCATGGGATGTGTCGGACTGCGAGCAGAGACACCTGACGAGGTCATCCCAACCATCGAGAAAGGACTCGCGGTCACCGACCGTCCGGTTGTCATGGAATTCCGATGCGATCGAGATGCGATGGTCTTTCCGATGATCAAGGCTGGGGGAAGCAACGACTTCATCCTCATGGGACCTGAGGACATCACATGAGGCGGACCACATGAGCGAACACCAAATGCACCATGTCATATCGGTGACCGTCGAGAACAAGCCAGGGGTTCTTGCGCGGGTGGCGTCGATGTTTGCACGGCGCGATTTCAACATCCACTCACTGACCGTTGGCCCCACGGAGGACCCGAGCCGATCACGTATGACGGTCGTTGTGGATGGGCCCGAGATGGAGCAGATCGTCAAGCAGCTCTACAAGTTGGTCCACACGCTCAAGGTCAGTGAACACAAACCGGGTGAAGCCGTCGAACGCGAGATCATGTTGCTCCGGGTCAACGCTGATCCCAAACGTCGTTCCGAGATCCTTGAAGCAGCCAATGTATTTGAGGCAAAGGCAGTGGACGTTGGTGCAACGACCGTGACATTCGAGGTCGTCGGTGAACCCGGAAGGTTGGCGGATTTCCACGAAATGATGAAGACGTATGGAATTGCGAGCCTCGTGAAATCTGGCCGGATCGCGTTGGCCAAGGACTCGAAATCCATGACAAAGAAACAAAAACGAACGGCCTAAGGGGGCTGACTGACCATGGCAAAGATGTACTACGAAGCTGATGCCGATCCCGCCCTCATCACGCGTCGGAAGGTGGCGATCATCGGTTTCGGAAGTCAGGGCCACGCACACGCCCTCAACCTCAAGGAGTCCGGGGTGGACGTTGTCGTCGGACTCCGGGAAGGCTCAAAGCGGGTACGTGCAGCGTCCGATGCCGGCCTGAAGGTCGTCGATCCCGAAACGGCTGCCGAATGGGCAGACGTCATCATGATGCTCGTTCCCGACCAGGTCCAGCCCGAGGTCTACGAGTCGGTCATCGCACCGCGACTCAACAGTGGCGACGCACTGTTCTTTGCCCACGGTTTCTCGATCCATTTCGGCTTCATCACTCCCCCACCCGATGTCGATGTCGTGATGGTCGCTCCGAAGGGACCCGGCCACCTCGTGCGCCGACAGTTTGTCGAGGGTTCCGGCGTCCCGACCCTTGTCGCCGTCCACCAGGACGCGACCGGAGACGCCCTCGCGCTTGGGCTTTCCTATGCACACGGCATCGGCGGCACACGGGGCGGTGTGATCGAAACGACCTTTGCCGAGGAGACCGAGACCGACCTCTTCGGTGAGCAGGTGATCCTTTGTGGTGGGATCGACTCGATGATCCAGGCGGCATTCGAGACCCTCACTGAGGGTGGATACGACCCTGAAATGGCGTACTTCGAGGTACTCCACGAACTCAAACTAATCGTCGATCTTCTCTGGGAGGGTGGAATCGAGTGGATGCGCCACTCCGTTTCCGACACCGCCGAGTATGGCGACATTTCCCGCGGTCCGCGCATCGTCACTGACGAGACGAAAGAGACGATGCGCACCATCCTCGGTGAAATCCAGTCAGGCGCCTTCGCCCGCGAATGGATGGCTGAGTATGCAAACGGTGCCCCCACACTTGCGGCCGCCAGAGCAGCCATCGCAAACCATCCGGTCGAAACCACCGGACGCAATCTGCGCGACATGATGACGTTCATGGTCGCCAAAACCCCCGAGGACGACGTATGAGGCAGACTTCAGAAGTCAGACGTCAGACGTCAGAAATTAGGAGTGACCGATGTCTGACAAACTGATCATCTTGGACACAACGCTTCGCGACGGCGAGCAGGCGCCAGGAATCGCGCTGTCCCCTGACGACAAGGTCGCGATCGCCACCCAGCTTGCCAAGCTGAAGGTGGACATCATCGAGGCCGGATTCGCAGCGTCGAGTCCCGGTGATTTCACATCCGTGTCCCGGATTGCCAACGAGGTCAAAGGACCGGTGATCGCGTCCCTTGCACGGACCCATCCCGACGACATCGACCAAGCCGCGGATGCGCTCAAAGGCGCCGATTCCAAGCGGATCCATGTGTTCCAGTCGACCTCACCAATCCACATGGAGCAGATGCTGAGGATGTCCCCATCAGAGGTGAAGAAGTCCATCAAGGAAGGCGTCACCCGGGCAAAGCGGTACGTCGATGACGTCGAGTTCTCACCACAGGACGCAACCCGTTCCGACCCTGATTTCATCGTCGAAGTGTGCCGCATCGCCATGGAATGTGGGGCGACCACGATCAATATTCCCGACACCGTCGGCTTCGCCATGCCGGAGGATTTCGTCGAACTCCTGACACGTGTCTTTGACGACGTTCGCGGTGGCAACGAGGACATCATCATCTCGACCCACTGTCACAACGATCTTGGTCTCGCCGTCGCCAACTCCCTGTCCGCCATTCACGCAGGCGCCAGACAGATCGAGGGCGCCATCAACGGCATCGGTGAACGGGCTGGCAACACCTCCACCGAGGAGATCATCATGGCGCTGACAACGAGAGCGGACCACTTCGGTGTCGAGATCGGTGCTGACACAACGGAGATCTTCGAAACATCACGACTCGTGTCGTCCCTCACCGGATATCCGGTGCAGTACAACAAGGCCGTCGTGGGAAGAAACGCCTTTTCACATGAATCCGGCATCCACCAACACGGTGTTCTTCGCAACCGTGAGACCTATGAGATTATGGATCCTGAGACCGTGGGCCAGCACTCAACGCTGGTACTTGGCAAGCATTCGGGTCGAGCAGCGTTCGCCGATGCCCTCGCCAAGCTCGGAATCCACCTTGAGGATGAGGATTTTCAGCGCTCATTCCAACGCTTCAAGGAGCTCGCAGACCGCAAGGGTGAGATCTCCGAGGAGGGGATCCGTGCCATCGTGGATGAGGAGACCAACACGACCACGCGCGAGATGAAACTCGTGTCGCTCCACGTCGCGGGAGGCTCTCACGAGGCCCCGATCGCCACAGTGGTGCTCGACCGCGCTGGCGAAGAGGTGACGTCCTCCGCTGAGGGTGATGGCATGATCAGTGCAGCATTCGTGGCCCTTCAGGACGCCTACGGGATTGCAGCCTCGCTCGTCGACTACCGCGTCTCGCCACTCACTTCGGGTGCTGATGCCATGGCGAAGGTGAACGTGATCATCCAGGTCATGTCCTCAACGTACTCGGGTCAGGGTGTCTCGACCGACGTGGTCGAGGGTTCAGCACGGGCCATCGTGTCTGCCCTGAACAAGGCCGCGTTCGACCGCGGAGCCCTCACAGCCAACTGACAGGAGCGTCAACTCGTGAACGCACGCTTCACGCTGCTGCCAGGCGACGGAATTGGCCCAGAGATCATCGAGCAGGCGCGGATCGTCCTTGATGCGGTGGCATCGAGATTCGGACATTCTTTCGCCTACGACGCTCAGCTCATCGGGGGCATCGCCATCGACGAGACGGGTGATCCCCTGCCAGTAGCAACGATCGCCTCGGCAAAGGAATCACACGCCATCATCTTGGGTGCCGTTGGAGGACCAAAGTGGGACGATCCCACGGCGAAGACACGACCTGAGATCGGTTTGCTCGGGATCCGCAAGGAGCTGAGCCTGTTTGCCAACCTTCGACCGGTTCGGACCCAGCCAGCGCTCCTTGACGCCTCGCCGCTCAAACGGGAACTCATCGAGGATGTCGACATCCTGTTCTATCGCGAACTGACGGGAGGTATCTACTTCGGTGCATCGACGACCTCAGATGACGGAAGGACAGTCTCGAATGCGATGACCTATTCCGAGTATGAGATCGAGCGAATCGTGCGGATGGCAGCCGACGCTGCCCGGATGCGAAGGGGCAAGGTCACGTCTGTCGACAAGGCCAATGTCCTGGCCGTATCGCGGCTGTGGCGCTCGACCGCAGACCGAGTCATGGCTGAAGAGTTCCCAGATGTCGAGTTTGAGACCGTACTGGTGGATGCAATGGCGATGCACTTGCTGTCACGAGCGAAGGACTTCGACGTCGTGGTGACCGGGAACCTCTTCGGGGACATCCTCACCGACGAGGCATCGATGCTCCCTGGTTCGCTCGGGCTCTTGCCGTCGGCATCTCTCGGCTCGTCTGGCCCCGGGCTCTACGAACCGATTCACGGCTCGGCACCCGACCTCGCAGGTGAGGACGTTGCCAACCCACTCGCCACGATCCTCGCAACAGCGATGGCGCTCCGCCACTCCCTTGGCCTCCACGACGAGGCTGGTGCCGTCGAAGCGGCCGTTGAACGGGTACTCGACAACGGTCTACGAACACCTGATATCGCCCGAGGCGGCCCGACCGTGTCGACATCGGAGATGGGCGCTGCCGTCGTGGCTGCACTGTGAGTGCGTATCAACGCCAGCCAGCTGACGGTACGCTGAACCAGCCCCACCATTCATCTCAACGGGACTCCCCATGACCGAACAAATGGCAGACATCGGAGTCATCGGACTCGCGGTGATGGGGCAGAACCTCGTTCTGAACCTCTCTGACCATGGACACGCCGTTGCCGTGTTCAACCGCACTACGGCCAGAACAAAGGAATTTCTCGCTGGCCCGGCCATGGGTCGCAACATCGTCGGGGCTCACGACCTTCCCGGATTCGTCGCCTTGCTCAAGAAGCCACGACGCGTCCTTCTGATGATCAAGGCCGGTCCATCCGTCGACATGCAGATCGAGAACCTCGTCCCCTTTCTCGAACCGGGAGACATCATCATCGATGGAGGGAACTCCCTCTACACCGACACCGAGCGTCGGTGGGTCGAGTTGGCTCAACACGGGATCCACTTCGTTGGTGTGGGAATATCGGGCGGTGAAGACGGGGCACGCAACGGCCCATCAATCATGCCTGGCGGCGAACCCGCTGCGTGGCCGATCATCAAACCGATGGTCACGTCAATCGCAGCCGACTATCACGGTGAACCGTGTGCGGACTGGATCGGAAGTGGTGGGGCCGGCCATTACGTCAAGATGGTTCACAACGGCATCGAGTACGGCGACATGCAGGTGATTGCCGAGGCCTATGACGTGATGTCGCGTGGTCTTGGGATGTCGGCATCAGAGATCCGGCCACATTTTTCGGCTTGGAACAAGGGAAAGCTCGACTCGTACCTGATCGAGATCACTGCTGACATCCTCGGTCACACCACCAATGGGATACCGACCGTCGATCTCATCCTTGATGCCGCGGGCCAAAAGGGAACCGGGAAGTGGACGGTGATCGCTTCCATGGACGAGGGGATGCCGGTATCGCTCGTTGCCGAATCCGTTTACGCCAGGATGGTGTCGGCGCTCCACGCCGAGCGCCAGCGTGCCGCCGAGATGCTTGGAGGCAGCGTCAGCCTGATCGTTGACGACCCGGTCGAGGTCATCGACGACCTCCATGATGCCCTCTACGGATCGAAGATTGTTTCGTACGCACAGGGATTCATGCTGTTCCGTGCGGCAAGCGAACATTTCCATTGGGATCTCAAACCGGATGTGATCGCAAGCCTGTGGCGGGCGGGGTGCATCATCCGATCACAATTCCTGGGGGACATCACAGCTGCATACCGGTCGAATCCCGATCTTGAAAACCTGCTGATCGACGACTATTTCGCTTCTGAGATCACTGCGACCCTTCCTGGCTGGCGCCGAACCGTGGCACGGGCAGCGATGTCTGGCATCCCGGTTCCTGCGTATGCCGCGGCGCTCGCCTTCTTCGACAGCTATCGAGCGAGAAGGCTCCCGGCGAACCTGATCCAGGCGCAGCGGGACTACTTCGGTGCACACACGTATGAACGCGTTGATCGGGATCGTGGGGAATGGTTCCACACCGACTGGACCGGCCACGGAGGCGATGTGACGTCAGGAACGTACGAAGCATGAAGGACTACCCACGAGCGATGGTCGCCATCGTTACCCCATTCGATACGGAAGGAAACGTTGATGGCGAAGCCCACGTCCACAACGTGCGCCACCTCTCGGCACAGGGCTGTACCGGATTCGTCCCTGCGGGTTCCACCGGCGAGGGACCCTATCTTGAAAAAGGTGAACGTGGGGCCCTCGTTGCCGCCACGCGTCAGGGGGCCGAAGGCTCGTTCATCCTGTGCGGTATCAATGCAGAGTCGGTTCGACAGGCCTTGGCCCAGATCGTCGAGGCAGCGGATGCCGGAGCGGATGCCGTGCTGGTGCTGACACCAGGAACCCTGGTGCGGGGTAACCATGATCGCGTCGCCGCGTTCTACACCGAGATCGCCGACGCAGCGCCCGTGCCTGTGCTCTTGTACTCGAACCCGAACGTCACGGGGTACGAACTTCCAACCGACACGATCAACAAGCTTGCCAACCATCGCAACATCCACGGCATCAAGGACAGCGGAGGGAATCCGGACCGGATCGATGATCATGCCACCGCGATCCAGAACGGGTTCATCGTCTATGCCGGAGCGTCGCGAGCACTCCTCGAGTCACACAAACGGGGCGCTTACGGTGCCATCACGGCAAGCGCAAATTATGTGTTCGGCCTTGTTGCGGCGGCATCATCGGGAGATCCCAATGGGCAAGCCGAACTTGATGCCGTTATCGCGGTCGTCGAACGCCATGGTATCCCAGGAGCCAAAAGGGCGGCCGCTGCAGCCGGCATCAAGAGTGGAACCCTCCGACATCCTCTGACGCCGGTCGATGACACGATCGGTCAGGAAATTGACACCGCGCTCGTTTCGCTAAAGCAACACTGATCCCGTTACCTTCGCCACGATGCATGTAGGAATTCGCTCAGAACATCGGGCACGTGAGGGCAGGGTTGCCGCCACACCCCAAAGTGTTGAATCGCTCGTTGAGCTCGGAGCAGGCGTGAGCGTTGAGTCGGGTGCTGGACGTCACGCCGGGATCTCCGACCAAGCGTTTGCCGATGCGGGCGCATCTGTCGTCGCGAGCCTTCATGATGCTGATCGGATCGATATCCTCGCAACCGTCGGTCCCATCACGAATGGCGACGAGAAATCGGATCAGAACCTTCTTACGGAGGGATCCGTCGTCATCGGCCTCCTTGAACCCGTTGCCAACGAAGCCGCCCTCAGAGAGTTGCAAGCTCGCGGCGTGACACCGATCGCAATGGAGCTCGTCCCGCGCACGACACTTGCCCAGTCCATGGATGCCCTTTCCTCACAGGCAACCGCAGCCGGATACGCCGCAGTTCTCCTCGGTGCCACTTCCATGCCGAAATTCATGCCCATGCTCGTGACCGCCGCCGGAACGGTTCCACCGGCACGGGTTCTCGTTCTTGGCGTCGGCGTCGCCGGTTTGCAGGCAATCGCAACAGCCAAACGGCTCGGTGCGATCGTGACCGCATACGACATCCGACCCGAGACGAAAGAACAGGTTGAAAGCCTCGGGGCGAAGTTCATCGACGCTCCGACCCAGCAGATGGACGAAGGTGGCTACGCACGGGCGGTTGATGAAGAGACCGCCACCGCCCAACGAGAGGTGCTCGCTCGTGCCGTTGCAGAAGCGGACCTCATCATCACGACGGCGCAGGTTCCCGGTCGCAAGGCCCCGATCCTGATCGATGCCGAGATGGTCAAACAGATGCCGGAGGGTTCCGTGATCATCGACATGGCTGCCGGTTCAGGAGGCAATGTCGTTGGTTCGCAACCAGATCAGATCGTTGAGGTGGGTGGCGTCATGATTCACGGTCCCACCGATCTCGCCTCCCGGGTTGCCGCAGATGCGTCACGGATGTATGCACGCAACGTGCTTGAAATCATCAAACGAATGGTTGTGGACGGCGAGCTCTCGGTCGATCCCGACGATCCCGTCGTGGGTCCAGCGATCGTTGGACGCCCGGTTGTCGAGAACACGGATGTCGAACATGAGGCTCCCGCATGAGCGACGTTTTCATCCAGTCGATCGTCGTGTTCGTCCTTGCATCGTTCGTCGGTTTTGAGGTCATCCGCAGGGTGCCTCCAACACTGCACACACCCCTGATGTCGGGGGCGAACGCAATCTCGGGAATCACGATCGTCGGTGCCGTCATCGCCGCTGCGACCGGAACCGGATGGGTTGCCGGAGTCCTTGGTTTCCTCGCAGTCACCTTTGCAATGATCAACGTTGTCGGTGGCTTTCTCGTCACGGACCGGATGCTGGAAATGTTCAAGAAGCTGCCTGGACCCCGCAAGTGACCGAGCTCTCGTACCTCGCCGCCGGTGTGTTGTTCATCTTTGGCCTCAAAGGGTTGACTTCCCCGCGTACTGCAAGACGTGGCAACCAAATGGCCGCCCTCGGCATGCTGTTGGCAACCATCGTCGTCGTTGTCGATCTTCTCGCCATGGATGCGGCCATGGCGTGGGGGATTGTGATCGCGGGCATGGTGGTTGGTGGAACGATCGGCGCGGTCCTTGCCATCCGTGTCCAGATGACATCGATGCCCGAGCTTGTTGCGGCCTTCAACGGGTTCGGAGGTGGAGCGTCGGCCCTGGTCGCGGCCGCGGCCATCGTTGCGACCGGCGCAGACTTTGCAACCGAGACGGCCACGACCACAGCCCTCTCCCTGATCATCGGCACCGTCACCCTCACGGGGTCCTTTGTTGCGTATGGAAAGCTCCAGGGCATCTTCACCGGACGACCGATCGCGGTGGGAGGGGTACTCACCAACGGTGTCCTCGCGGGACTCTCTGTTGCCCTCGGTGTCGTCGGTATCGTCACGGGTGAACCACTTGCCTACTGGGGTTCTGCTGTGGTTGCGGGAGTTCTCGGTGTCGTGGGAGTCATCGCGATCGGTGGTGCCGACATGCCTGTCGTCATTTCGCTCTTGAACTCGCTTTCGGGAATTGCTGCAGCCATGGCGGGATTCGTGATCAACAACCAGGCCCTCATCGTCGGCGGAGCACTCGTCGGCGCTGCTGGGATGATTTTGACCGTCGAGATGTCGGTGGCAATGAACCGCTCCATCTCGAACATCCTGTTCTCAGGGTTCGGCGGTGGCGCCGCTGCAGAGGACATCGGGACCAAGCCCGTGAAGCGAGCGACCGCAGACGATGCGGCCATCACGCTTGGATACGCCGAACGTGTGATCGTGGTCCCCGGGTACGGACTCGCTGTTGCACAGGCTCAACACGCCGTACGTGACCTCGCCCTTGCCTTGGAGGCACGCGGCGTTGAGGTTCTCTACGCGATCCATCCCGTGGCTGGACGCATGCCGGGGCACATGAATGTTCTTCTGGCAGAGGCTGACATCTCCTACGACAAGCTTCTCGATCTTGATCAGGCCAATCCATTGTTTCCCAGAACCGATGTCGTGCTGATCGTCGGCGCGAACGATGTCGTGAACCCTGCAGCCAAGACCGATCCAGACAGCCCGATCTGGGGGATGCCGATTCTCAACGTCGACGAAGCGACAACAGCGATCGTCGTCAAGCGGAGCCTCTCCCCCGGTTTCGCCGGCATCGACAACCCGCTGTTCTATGAGGATTCGACCCTGATGTTCTTTGCCGACGCCAAGGCGGCAATCGAGGAGACAACGGCCGCGCTCGCAAGGCTCTGACGTGGAGTTCAACGACGTTGTCCGTCGCCGAAGGATGGTTCGCAACTACACCGACGAACCCGTCGAACAGGCTGCAATCGATCGGATCATGCACGCAGCCGTGCGAGCGCCGTCTGCAGGTTTCAGTCAGGGACAGAGGTTCATCGTCGTCACCGATCACGCCACGAGGTTGGCCGTCGCCGAGGCTGGCGGCGAGGCGGAGTACGTCGCGAGCGGGTTCGAGCCGTGGATCTCCCGGGCTCCAGTCCACGTCGTGATCTGCACCGACAAGGGGGCCTATCTCCGTCGCTATTCGGAACCGGACAAGGCAGCAGCCGCCACAGGCCAGGACAAGGAGTCGGGCTGGGTGGTGCCGTACTGGTGGGTTGATGCGGGAGCATCGATGATGGCGATCCTGTACGCAGCGGTCAACGAGGGCCTCGCAGCAGGATTCCTCGGTGCACACGCCCTCGACAACCTCAAGACCGTGCTCGGGATCCCGGACGAGATCGACATCGTCGGCATCGCAACGATTGGCCACCCCGCCGAGGACCGCCGATCGGGAAGCCTCACCCGCGGCTGGAACCCATCATCAGACGTCATCATGAACAACCACTGGACCGCACCTCGCGTACCCAGGGTATGAGCCGACCGCCACGGTGGGTCGACCGCCACGGTGGGTCACAGCCCAAAGAACGAAGTCTGGCTCTCGGACGTGTGCCGACCGTAACCGTCTACCCTGCTCCCGATATGAACCTGTCAATTACGACCCGCCCGCCGTATGCACCCGAGATCGAATTGGTTGAACGAAAGGGTCTCGGGCATCCCGACACCCTCTGTGACCGACTCGCCGAAGAACTCGCCTGTCACCTGGCTGTCCAGTATGAAGAGCACACCGGCGCGATTCGCCACTTCAACGTCGACAAAGCGGTCCTGGCGGCAGGTTCTGTTGACATCGGGTTCGGCGGCGGCACTCACCTGCAACCCTCAAGGCTCGTCCTTGTCGGTAAAGCTGCGTTCAATTACCCGCAGTGGCAGCCAGACACAGAACAGCTCGGCGAACAATTCCACAAACGCCTGTTGGAGATCCTCCCGGACGCCGATCCAAACGCCTATACGGTCGAACTATGGCTCAACAAGGGGTCGGACGACCTCGCTGCCGTCATCGACGCAGAGACGGTTGCGCCCCTCGCAAACGACACCTCCTTTGCTGCCGTGTCGATGCCACGGTCGGTTCTTGAGTCGACCGTCCACGCCATCGAGACCCGTCTGAACGATCCGGCCCATCGCTTGGTCGCCCCCGTTGGGAGGGACATCAAAGTCATGGGTGCCCGCAACGGCGACGACATCTTCATCACTGTTGCCTGCCCGATCATGGCCACCAAGGTTCAGAACCGAGCGGAGTACGACGCGGCCGTCGACGGTGTGCAGCAGTTTGCCGAACAGGTGGCTTCCGAAACTGCTGGCCGGGCGGTGCACGTGGCTGTCAATCAGGCAGATCAGGAAGACAGCGTGTACCTCACGCTCTCTGGATCATCGGCAGAAGCAGGCGACGACGGGCAGGTAGGACGGGGTAACCGTTTCGGTGGCCTCATCACGCCATACCGTCCGATGAGCCTCGAAGCAGCGGCGGGAAAGAACCCCGCAGCCCATGTCGGTAAAACGTATCACGCGATCGGGTTCGACATCTCTCAACGCCTGATTGCCGAAACCGACGCGACTGAGACAACCGTTCGCCTCCTGTCATCGATCGGTCATCCGGTCACCGAGCCACAGGTCGCCCACATCGAGACGACGGGTTCTCCTGATCCTGTCGCCGTCGAGCGCATTGTCGAGGACTGCTTCGAGGACTGGGCAGGTGTGACTCGAAGACTCATCGACGGCGAATACGAGCTGTACTAGTGTCGGATCACGAGGTGTCCGCGCTTCTCGAACGCGCTGCCGAGCTGGATCAGGTAGATCCCCTCGGCGCCTACCGCAATGAGTTCGTGATCGAGGACGCCTTTGTCTATCTCGATGGGAACTCGCTCGGACGCCTCCCGAAACGGACCATCGAGCGAATGCGCACCGTCGTTGAGGACGAATGGGCCCACGAGCTCGTGCTCGGTTGGGATCATTGGCTCAACCTCGGTCTCGAAATCGGTGACCGGCTTGCTCCGCTCATCGGTGCATCCCTCGGAGAAGTCGTCGTCTGTGACCAGACTTCCGTGAACCTCTACAAGGTCGCCAATGCCGGACTCACCCACAGTGGGCGAACGGACATCATCACCGATCGGGGCAACTTCCCCTCCGATCGATACGTGCTTGAGGCCGTTGCCACCGCCGCGGGCGGCACCCTGATCTTTGCTCCTGAGGATCCATCACCGCAGGTCATCGAGTCGCTGATGACCGATTCCGTCGGTGTCGTATCGCTGTCCCATGTCGGGTATCGCTCCGGTCGGATGCTCGACGCTCCCGCAATCACCGATGTCGCCCACACCGGCGGTGCGCTGATGCTGTGGGATCTCGCGCATTCTGCGGGCGCCGTACCGGTGTTTCTCAACGAGTGGGGCGCCGACCTTGCCGTCGGGTGTACCTACAAGTATCTCAACGCTGGTCCCGGTGCTCCCGGGTTCCTCTTCGTCCGCGAGTCGTTGATTGGCGTGATCGAACAGCCCATCACGGGTTGGTACGCCCATGCCGACCAGTTCGCCATGGCCGACCAGTTTGTTCCGAAGGCAGGCATCGGGCGGTTTGTTGTGGGAACTCCGTCGATCGTGTCGATGGTCGGAGCCGACGAGGGCATCAACCTGACAGCAGAAGTGGGGATGGCATCGTTACGGAGAAAGAGCCTCGCACTCACGGACATCTTCATCGAATCGCTCGATCAGCTTGCTCCACCCGACACCGAACTTGTCACACCTCGGAACCATGATGCGAGGGGCTCACAGGTGACCGTCCGCCACACCGAGGCATACAGGATTTCACTTGCACTGCGAAGGGAAGGCGTCATTCCCGACTTTCGGGCACCCGACCTCGTCCGGTTCGGATTCACACCCCTGTACACGACATTTACAGAGGCTGCGATGGCAGCAACACGGCTGAATCACATTGTCAGGACCGGCAGCTATGCCGAATTCGACACCCAACGCCACGGAGTCACCTGAGATATTCGCCCGAGTTGTGCGAATCGCTTCGCGACGGTTCAGCGTGTCCCGCCCGATGCCCAGGGCCGAGACCCCTCGTGGCTGCTCTCCACAACGTTCGGCCCAGAACGCTTGTCTGCAGCACGCCGACCCTGATCCGAACGTCGGCGGTCGATGTTTCCAGCAGCAGCGGAGCCGTCGCTGACAATGCTCACTGCTGCTGTGCTTGGACTGCTGGCGGGCTGTGCGCTGATACCGAACGCATTCTCGATGGCAGTCAGCCGCTCGAGGATCGCTACCAAGGCGCCAGCCCATCCGACATCGATGCCCTCAGGGTCATGAGGCGCGGCAGTGCTGTCATTGGTCGCCGGGTCGACACCGATGTCGCTCTCGGCTCTGGCGGCTTCCGCGGCTCGACGTTGTTCATCCTCGAGTTCTTCTCGGAGTTCGGCTTCACGCGCGATCATGCGGGGTGCAGTGAGGAAGATCATCGCGTGACGTCCGCACAGTGGTAGGTGCTTCTCGTTGAACGCGACCGCGTGGCGGTCACACTTCGAGCACACAGTGGTAAGTGGGATTTCGACGTCCATACCGAAACCATCGGCGCATTGGAGGCGAGACCCGAGGGGAAATCTCGACGACCAAACGGACTAGTCACATCTGACAAAGAGCCACAACCGCACGGATCCTCGAAAGATCAGACTCGGTCTCGGGCAACCATCACACAGCACCCAACACACCGATACCGGTTGACAACTCAGCGTGTGCCAACATTGCGTCATGGCGGCGATCACCAGTACCTCGAATACCAGGGTGAAGGGATGGCTGGCGCTCGCAAAACGATCGGGCCGCTCGGCGTCTGGGACGTTCCTCGTCGAGGGGCGTCGCGAGTCTCATCGGATTGCGAACTTCGCCGAGGTTGTGGAGCACATCTGGTGCCCGGAATACACCGACGATCCGCCGCCGAGTGTTGCAACCACTGTGTCCAAGCATGTGTTTGATCGGATCTCACACCGTCAACACCCCGACGGTGTCGCGGTCGTTGCTCGGACCCCGGACCTGTCACTCGACCAATTCGATGTCGGTGAGAACCCTCTGATCCTGATCGCTGACGGGATCGAAAAGCCGGGAAACATCGGAGCGATGATCCGCACCTGTGACGCGCTCGATGCCTCTTTCATCGGCTCCTCGCTTGGGACTGATCTCGTGAATCCGAACGTGATCCGATCTGCCCAGGGTTCACTCTTTGCCATGCCGACGGCAGCTGCGCCGCGGGCAGAGGTGGTGGCGTGGGCAACGGACCACACCCAGATCATCGTGATGCGTCCCGACGATGCTGATCGGCTGTGGGACACCGACCTCACCGGTGCGGTCTCGATCGTCATCGGGGCCGAGCACGAAGGCGTCGCACCCGAGTGGAACAATGTCGGTCGGGGGGTCCACATCCCGATGCACGGCACTGCCGACAGCCTCAACGCGTCGGTCACCGCGGCAATCGTGCTTGCCGAGGCAGTCCGTCAGCGTTCGGGCTGAACGTTTGCACGAGCACTGCGCTATCCATGGGCGTTGGGCCAACTTGAGGAGAAGCATGAAAAGACTGATCACACTTGCCGCTGTATTGATGCTGGTTGTCGCAGCATGTGGTGGCGACACCGCAGACGGTGGAACAGCCGACCAGGGGAATCAGGTTCAGACCACCCAGCCTGACGTGACCCAGCCTGACGTGACACAACCAGACGCAACCAAGCCTGACGTTGACGACAGTGGCGACTCCGAAGGCTCAGGCCCATCCACCGCAACGGTGACGATCGGTGACCAGACCTACCAGTTTTCGAGCGAAGGCGCTGGCATCGCTCAATGTCTAACCGACCTTTTCGGCATCTACTCGGTCCAATTACCGATGATCGATGACAGTGGCGCGCTGACAGACGGCTTTGTGTCGATGGCCATCCTGCGTGAGGGCACCGACCCTGATGTGGTTGAGCAGGTCAATGCGGTCCAGGTCGACATCGGTGACGACAACGGAGACTGGGTGGCCGATTCGTCATACGAGTTCTTTGTATCGGGCGGCACGGTAGAACCAGGGATGAGCCAGGTGGACTCTGTCGAGTTCGATGGGAGGACGGTCCGAGGAACGGCGACCTTCCTCCAGGACACCTACACCGAGTTGGGTGAGCCCATCACCGGAACTTTCGAAGCGACGTGTGGCGAAGAGCGGACCGTGTGAGCAGCGCGGTGGCCGGAATCGTCGGTCAACCTTCGGGGTGAACCTCGATCACGGCGTCGGAGGACTCGCACCACCGACACACCACACGATCGATGGTCCTCTCGAGGATCTCTTCGTCCTCGACTTCAACGTCGCCTCCGAGGTCGGCGTGTTCGAAGCGGCGGCGACGAACCGTGTCGAACACGTCGAACCTTGTCTTGTTCCCACACTGGTCGCAGCGATAGAGGGTCATGGTTTGCTCAGCTCCCAGATGCCGTCGTTGTCCACAACACCAAGGATCGCCTCGGCTGTGGCGATCGGATCGTCAATCAACGCGGCTGGTGTGAGCGTGATTGCGGTGACCGGCCCGTGCCGGTAAAGCGTTGGACTCCAAGACACACCGAGTGCGTCTGCCTGTGCGGTGAGAGAGGCAAGCATGTCGGCATCCGACTCAACCGCGACATCGCCAAGCCCGGCTTCGGCGAGTGCCCGCGTGACGGTTTCCTTTGAACCAGCCTCCTTGTCCTCAAGAAATGTGAGTCCGAACAGGGCATGGAAGAACCTGCCCCGATCGTCCGCGTCCGGGAGACGTCGATATACCGACACCGGAAGCAGCGTGTCTGGCGTCGGCATCGGGGTCCATTCGAGGGATACCTTTGCACCCGTCTCCGCAAGGCGACGCACGAACCGGTAGAACAGCCACGCGTCCTCGCAGCCAAACTTGAAGAAGACCTGACCGGTGAAGTCCATCGGGAGAGTGTAGGGGTGACTCATGGAGTCCAGATGAGTGAGTCAGGATTCGGTGAGTTCAGACGCCCCGCTGTCTTGGCGATGAACGCCGTGAAACGAGCTACGGATCGGGTTTGGTGGTCGACGTGTGCCCGGATGGGCTGGTCCATCGGTATCGATCACGACCGACGATCTCGTAGGTCCACCCACAGGTCTTGACGTTGTTGTGATACCGACACAACGGGGCGCTGTTGGGTATTTCACTCGGACCGCCCCGTACGAAGTCAATGATGTGATCCATGTCCGAATCGGTGGCCGGCATGCGACATCCGGGGAATGCGCAGGTGGGGCGCAACGTTTCGACGATGCGCCGCTCCTTTGGTGTCAAGGTGCGCTTCCGGGTCGTCCTCGATGCCGATGGCCTCGGGCGCTTCCGGGTCGTCCCGACGGCAACCGGATCACCGTTGCCGTCGCTCACAAGGAAACGGAACTCGACGTCGGTGCGGCGCTTCGCCGTCTTGCGAGCGATGTCAGCAATGATCGGTCCATATCCGGCGAGGTCGCCGGGATGGTCGTTGAGTTCGGCGAGTGTGGCGAGGTCGACACGGATGTTGACCGAGCCCTTGCGTGATCCTCGACCAAGGGTGTCGTAGTCATGGGTTCCGGAGAGAAGGTCAATCAGAACATCGGCTCGGAGCTGGTCGATCGTCCGGCTCTCTCCGTCCCGACGGAGCGACTTGGCGATGCTGTTGATGCGGCTCGTGGCTTCTGCCAGACGCTCTGGGGAGAGATCCAGACAGTGCAGATGGGCCGTTCCTGCGTCGGTTTGCTCGGTGACGAGGCGGCGTGCCTTGACAGCCTCCTCGTAGCGGTGTGCCGCCTCGTCGGGTTCCATCTCGATACACAGGTTGCGGATTCGAGCCCTGAGTTGCCCTGTCGTGAGCTCCGGTGCGTCTTCACTGACTCCTGACACCACACGCTTGGCCACGTCATCTGAGAGGTGCATCGTTGACTTGACGATCACTTGGGCTCGAGGCTCGTCGATCTCTCCACGGCGAAGAAGCTCCCTCACCTCTGGAATCCGATGCTGCGTCTGCATCGCCAGCGCAACCTTGTTCTCTGCGGCTCGTCGCGTCAGGTGCAGGGCATATCCCACTTCGGCTACCGCACTGTCAAACACCACCGAGTCGGAAACGTGGGCGCGACCGGCCTCCATCCGCCGACTGACCATTGCTGCGATGTCGTCGAGGAGGCATGCCGTGTGGTAGCTGATCATGCGCTGGCGGGCATCAAGCACCACAAACCGGTGATAGTCGGACAGATTGTGATCTCGTATCGATTCGAGCATGGCAGCGAGTTCGGGACCAGGTTCAAGCGAAGCAATCCCCCGTGGCATCGGATCACAGCCGTAGTCGGTTGGAGCGGGGCCCCAGGGACCATAAAGATCCGCACCAACGTTTGGCCAGAACGCCGATGGCTTTCCCATCACTTCGTTTCGTTCTTTCAACATGGTGACAACGTATCAAGTGGGTGTGACAGATTTGGGTGTCTGAGCGGGTACGGCCGCAGAAATCTGAAAGCCACACAATCGAACACGCGTTCGAGTATGTTCTCTCCATGACTCTTGTTGGCCAGCGATCCTTCAACGACCTGGGGATACCGCTGTCGGAGGTTCCGTTCTGTGTTCTCGATCTTGAGACAACGGGTGTCGGTCCCGATATCTGTGAGATCACCGAGATCGGAGCCATCCGCTATGAAGGTGGCGTCGAGACAGGTCGATTCCAGACGCTCGTCAACCCCCAGACCGGTATCCCGCCACAGGTCACGGTGATCACCGGGATCACGCAGGCAATGGTCATCGATGCCCCCACGATTGGTGAAGCACTCCCCTCGTTCCTCGAATTTCTGGGCGACGCGGTCATCGTTGGGCACAACGTGTCATTCGACATCTCGTTTCTCAACGCAGCGGCCATCCGTCTGGGTTACGGGCGGCTCCCGAATCGATCCACCGACACGCTTGGACTCGCACGCCGTCTGGTGCGGCAGGAGGTGCGAAACCTCAGACTTTCAAGTCTCGCTGCACATTTCCGGTCGCCCACCACGCCAAACCATCGAGCCCTCGATGACACGATCGCCACCGCCCACATCTTTTGGTGCCTCCTCGAACGGGCTGGCGCCATCGGCGTGACGCACCTCGATGACCTGTTGAACCTCCCGACGATCAAAGGCTCGCGAGCGATCGGAAAGCTCACGCTGACCGAGCACCTTCCACGAAAACCCGGTGTCTATCGCTTTCTCGACGCCGGTGGCCACGTCCTGTACATCGGCAAGGCAACCAACCTACGGTCCCGGGTTCGTTCGTACTTCAGTGGCGATACGCGTCGCAGGGTCGACGACATGCTCCGTGACACCGTGTCGATCGAGCATCAGGTGACGAGTTCTGAACTTGAGGCCTCCATCGTGGAGTTGCGTGAGATCCACGAACAGCGGCCGATCCACAACAAGAGATCGAAGCCCCCCCGTTCGCTCCACTGGGTTCGCCTCACTGAGGAGCGTCACCCCCGGTTCCAGCTTGTCAGGACCCCCGGAAAGGGGCGACTCGACATCGGTCCGTTCCGGTCTCGGCGGGCTGCCGAGCAGGTGATGTTTGCTCTCTGGGACGGCTCTCAGATCCGTCGCTGTACTTCGAGTGGCCGCGGGTGTGCCTTCGCCGAACTCGGCGTGGCGGTCTGCCCGTGTTCGGGTGGTGTGTCCGATGACGAGTACGCAGCAATCGTCGACCAAGTTGTTGCCCAGATTGAACGCGACCCTCTGCCGATCTTCACCAATATCGGGGAACGGATGGCGGTCTTTGCTCGCCATCAGCGCTTCGAGGATGCGGCGGCGGTCCGCGACCGATGGGACGGGTTGGCCAGGGCGCTGGAACAGCGGCGAGCGTGGCAGTGTCTCCAGGATGCCGGTCGATTCGTCGCCGTCGACGCCGACGGACTCCATGTCGTGGTCAACCGCGGGCGTCTGGAGTCATGCTGGCGAAGCAACGCGACCGCACCACTTCCCTCCGACGTCAGGGGCCCACAACGGTACCCCGACACGATGGCTGCCCTCGACGAGGCAATGGTCCTGTGGCGCTGGCTGACGCACGCAGCAGTAGAACTCCTCCACATCTCAGGCACCCTGGCCCTACCACCCACCCCCATCCCCGTCCTCCCTTCAGTTTCGTGAGAAACTGCCAAGCTCCGTCTCTCCGCTGGACAAATCCGACGTGAGACGCCCCCCTGCAGCGTTGCTGCGCTCCTCGCGTCCCCCCGGCAGCCGGGAGGACGGTCAGGCGATGGACGTGCCGGGTTCAACATCACGATCGGGTCTGAGGAGCACCACACCTTCGTCCGCCAGCGCTCCGATCACGAGGACGTCCGAGCGGAACCCACCCACCCGCATGGGGGCAAAGCCGGTGACTGCGACGACCTGAGAACCGACGAGGTCGTCGGGTTCGTACAGGTCGGTCAGCTTGGCTGACGACTGGAGGACACCGGCATCACCAAAGTCGATCCACAGGCAGAACGCAGGGTCGCGGGCCCCGGCATTCGGCTCGCATCGTGTCACGGTGCCGATCTTGAGATCGAGGGCGGCGAAGTCGGCGAACGTCGGTGGCGCTGGATCGGGATCGGGCATTGTCAGAATCTAGTCTCGTTTGCCGATCTTGGGAGGATGCTGAGGACCATCGAGATCGCAGTGTTGGGCCGTTTTTCACACCCAAAAGCGGGCACGATGGAAAGAAATCTTGCATCGCTCCAGTGCGATCGGCAGCCGCAACGACCAGAAACCGTGTGACAGCACGGCTTACAGCGGGTAACTAGATACATATATGAATGCAGATTGGCACTTGCCGACCACCGTGCGTGTCTGTATCTTTAGGAGGTAGACGGGTATGAGTCAGACGACCCATGTGGTCGCGCTGGTTTGTCCTGTTGAATAGATCTATAGCTGGAACAACCGATCACGGACGGGCTTCCGTGACGGTGGTTGAAACTGTGTCTGCGGTTGGGCTAACCGCAGACCCACGGAGCACGCTCCGTGAACTAGGGATTGGAAGGCATATGCCTCAAGCATGGGCACCCAGCAATGGGTACGTACGTAAAGTCATCGCGACCGTAGCGACACTTTTTGTGATTCTGGCAACACTGGTTGCGATTCCCATCGCTGCACCCGGTCTTGCAGCGCGCGCAAACGCTCAGACCGATGACACTGGCGGCGAGTGTGGTATCGACATGACCTTTGTGCTTGACCACTCCGGGTCTATGGAAAACGACGTCAACGGCGTTGCAAGCTCAATCAACACTGCGCTCGCGACTCCGTCGATCGCCGCTAGCGGCTCCCAAGTTGGATTCGTCAAGTTCGCCCTATCGGCGACAGTGTTGAATTCTGGCGACCCCATGCAGCTCATCGCAGCTCGGCCCAATTGGGCGAGCGGCTTCTACCAGAACCCCGGTTCGGGGTGGACAAACTGGGATGCCGCTCTCGATTCAGCTATACCCCTCGCGGACGCTGGCGATTCCAACCAGCCGAACGTCTTGATCTTTGTTACCGACGGGAACCCAAACCACGATGACAACGACGCCGAGCACAGTGTGGGCGATCCCAAAACCGGCGGGCATTGGAAGCACCCAGACAACAACAGTGCGAATGGTTGGGGAGCGGCGGCTGCGCATTCTGTCATAGGACCCAACAATTTCGACTACAAATTCGGAGTCGGAGTTGGGCCAGAATGGGACGCCTCGATTGGTTCTCCGCTGTTGCAAACGGCCCTCAATGTCGGTTCGGAGAACATCTTCGCTACCGGCTTTACGGGACTCGCTGACACGCTGAGTGACATCATCGCCAAGGCCTGCGCTCCAAAACTAGAAATCGACAAGAAGACGAACGACCAGGATCATGACGTTGAAGTCCCGGTCGGCGGCGACGTCACGTGGACATACAAGGTCACCAACAAGGGACCGGTAACGGTTACCGGCATCAAGGTGACTGACAGCGAATTCGCAGCGGATCAGATCACCTGCACCGGACCCTACGAGACGCCCGACGACGAAATCGATGGTGAACTGAACCACATCACTGGCTTCAGCCTTGCTCCGGGTCAATGGGCAGATTGCGAAGCATCCGGTGTAGCGGGTGCGGACCCTTACACCAACACGGGAACGGCGACCGGCGATGGGGATGTCACGGCCAGCGACGACTCCAACTACATACCAATCTCGCCTGATCTTACGATCACCAAGACGGCCGACCAGGATGTCTACTCGGTTGGTGACACGATCACGTACACCGTGGCATTCACCAACAGCTCAGACACAGAGAACATCGTTGTTGACCAGTTGACCGACAACATCGACGGCTCGGTTCTGAATCTCCTTGAGTACGGAGTGGCGGAGGAGAACACGTGCAATACCGGTGCAGTCGATGGCGGCGCCGACGCGACCATCACCGTCCCACCCGACGGTACGAGTTGCTCGTTCTCAATCGTCGCGAGCTTCGACATGCCGTCCTACGGTGGCGATGAGTGTGAAAACGAGCAAGGAGAGTTCAAGAACCTCGTCGTTGCGAACGACGAGGCTGAGGCGTGCGAGAGCATCGATCTGCGCGGTATCCAAGTTGAGAAGTCCGCACAGGATGGAACGATCTACGACGGGGACACAGTGCAGTTCGACGTCAAGATCACCAACCTTTCCAGCGCCGAGACGGTGACGATCAACACGCTCACAGAAAACTTCGGATCTGGATCGATGGACCTCACGGCGCTCGATGGGTTCAGCGAGAACACATGTGCGGCCCTCTTCCCTGACCTTGAACTCGCACCTGACGGATCGGTGGACTGCTACTTCACGCTCGAAGTTGCCAGCGATACCTACACCGGCTATGACGGCGACCAATGCGATGTCGACGGCAGGGCCGACTTGGTTGCCGCAATCGGGTCGAGCGGCGGGAGCGAAACTCCCGTATCTGACGAGGATTGCGCCGGGATCACGATCAACGAAAGGCCAGAGTTCGGCATTGAAGTGATCAAGACTGTTGATCCAGGCTCCCTCGTTTCGAGCGGGAATGTCACGTGGAGTATCGAAGTCAGGAACACCGGCACCTGGCCGTTGACGGGCATCACGTTCAAAGATCTGATGTCCTCTGATGCTGGTGACGAGACGCTTGCATCGTGTGAGGCACTCCACACCGGGTCGGTTGATGGGCCTGCCTACGGTGGCGGAATCCTCGGTGTCGGTGAATCGCTGTACGCCGAATGTGACTCAAGTCTGAGTCTCGCCGTGAACGGCACAAACGTGGAGAACACCGCCACGGCCATGGGCGATATCGCGGATCCACCTGATGGCATCGATCTGCCCGACTGCCCGGAGGATGACGGCTACAACGTCTGTGACGAGGACTCGGCGACTGTCACGATCGGCAGAACACCTCCGCCACCAAGTGGTCGCCTTGCGATTGACAAGTTGGTGTGGGACGGCGACTCCTATGAGGATTTCGCATTGCTTCCGTTCGGTACGGTGCCGACGTGGCAGATCGAGGTGAGCAACCCGAGCACGGTGACCGTGTCCGGTCTCTCGCTGAACGATGCGGTTGCACCGGCGTGCCAGACGGCATTCACAACTGCACTTCCGGGCGCGAGCCTCGCGGCGGGCGCTTCGGTGACGTTTACCTGCACCAGTGCTGCGGTAACTGGTCCAACCGTGAACGTTGCGATTGCCAACGGCTCCGGCGTTCCCAGCGTCACTGACAGTGCCACCGTCAACATCCTCCAGGTGTTGGCTTCTGGGGTCATCGGTGACCGTGTCTGGTACGACCTTGACGATGATGGTGTTCAAGACGCCAACGAAGTCGGTATTACTGGAGCGACGGTGAGGATCACGGGTCTTGACGGCCAAGACGTTGATCCGGTTACAGCGGGTATCCAGACGTCGATGACAATGCTCACGGGCAATGATGGCAAGTACCTATTCTCAGGTCTGCCCGCAGGTAACTACAAGGTCGATACACAGCTGTCCTGGATCCCGGATCCCGAAGCTGTTGGCCTTCGGTTCACCACCCCGTCGTCCTTCACGATCACGCTCCCTGATGGTGGCGAGAATCTGACGGCCGACTTCGGTGTGGTCTCCGATGAGTTGGCACACACAGGTCTGAACACCGACACGCTCCTGATCGTCGCAATCCTGTTGATGATCGCTGGAGCAGGTGCGGTCCTTGTTACTCGCCGCAGAAAGGACAACGGCGAAGATCTCGCTGCCTAGTACACAGCAGCGTTCGTAACAGAAGAGCCGTGGGATACCCCCCACGGCTCTTCTCTTTGCTTAGGCGCCACAAGCAGGTATCTAGATACCACGAGGAACACATAGTGGGTCTTGCTGACCACGGAGCGTCGCAGTACTGTGAACACATCGGATATGAGTCGTTTGACCCATCGTATGGCTACATCACTGATGGCTACCAATTACTATCGCTGGAAGGGTCACAGCAGACCTCTGCACCGACTCGATCAGAATTGAGCAGCTAGGGCTTAGCTGCAAGGGCCTGCGGTACAAGAGTTCCGCACCCAACGGATAAGGAAGGCATGCTTCAAGCATGGACACCGGGAGACCGGACAACATTGCTGATCTACGCCGACGTCAGTCGCTCTCACATCGGTACCCCACTACCAGCTCTCGTGGCGCGCGGCGAACCCAGACAGCTCCCACAACTCCCAACGAAAACACGGGCGTGGCATCAATCCGAGGGTCTTCATGAGCACCTGTCATGGCGCAAGTCGCCATTTGCCACAGAACACAGAGCATCTTTTGTCAACTGTCGAATCAATCGAAGGAGCAAATGAATGAAACGAGTACTACTTCTTGTTGTACTGACGATGGCAATGGTGCTGTCAACCGTGGCCGTCGCAAGCGCCACAGATGACCGGACACCGGAACCCAACCGGGCGACCGTGGTATGGGAAATGTGGGCAGCACCGCCAAATCACTTCAATACACCGCAGAATTACGTTGGCGTCACGTATTCGGTGGACGGTGGGCTGGAGCAAGCCAGCATTCCCTCCGGCTGTGAACGCATGTTCCAGGTGGACGTTTACAAATATAAAGATCAGCAAGACAGAGATAATGTCGACGCGCTGATCAAGGGAGGGATACTGAACGGGCCGTCAGACCCCGTTCATGAACCGCTGATTGGCGGCGGTGCGGGCACGGCGTGGAAGTTTGTCTATAACGAAGAATGCGAGCCAGGGATTGACATCCGGAAGGGCCCACTCGGCACTGCGGAAGATGAAGATCCGGAGGAAGGCCCAGAAACGACCGCCGTCGATGCTGGATCGAAGTTCACATTCCATATCACGGTGACCAACACCGGAGAAACGACCCTGACCGATGTCACCGTCTCTGACCCAAACACCCCTGCATGCGATCGCGACAAGAACAACGGCGACACAGGAGGCCTGGCGTCAATGGAGCCAGGCGATTCCGTCTCGTACGAGTGTGTCACCGACGCACTCAAAGAAGGGTTCACGAACACCGCTACAGCAACCGGCACATCCGGCGACAAAGAGGTGTCCGACGAAGACTCATCAATAGTCACGATCAAGGAATCGCCGCCCACGACCACGCCGCCGACCACACTGCCACCCAAGCCCACACCACCAGACGTGGACGTTCTGGCGTCTGGTGTCATCGGTGACCGTGTCTGGTATGACACTGACAAGGATGGCGTCCAAGATGCTGGCGAGGCGGGCATCCCTGGCTCAACGGTACAGATCACCGGTCTTGATGGGCAGGATGTTGATCCGGTGACACCTGGTATCCAGACATCGATGACGATGCTTACCGGCGATGACGGCAAGTACCTGTTCTCAGGTCTGCCGGAAGGCAACTACAAGGTCGACACAAAAGCGACATGGATCCCGAACCCCGAAAACCTTGGACTCGGCTTCACAACCCCGTCGTCCTTCACGATTGCGCTACCCGATGGTGGCGAGAATCTGACGGCCGACTTCGGCGTGGTCGCTGACCAGTTGCCCGTCACCGGTCTGAACACCGACACGCTCCTGATTGTCGCAATCCTGTTGATGATCGCTGGAGCAGGTGCGGTCCTTGTTACTCGCCGCAGAAAGGACAACAGCGAAGATCTCGCTGCCTAGTACACAGCAGCGTTCGTAACAGAAGAGCCGTGGGATACCCCCCACGGCTCTTCTCTTTGCTCCAGCACCACGAACTTGTGTCTAAACACCAAGACGAACATGTAGCGGATCCTGCCGACTACGGAGCGTGGCAGATTGTCATCGTGAACATCAAACATGAGTCATATGACTCACGAAATGGGTATGCAAAGGATGTCTATAGACTCACCGGTACTCAAGCGGTTGGTACAGGGATATCTGTACGACCGCTTACGTTTGCGACTAGGGCTTAGTCGCCTGGGCACACGGAACGGAATTCCGTGCATAAGGGAGAAGGAAGGCAAATGCCTCAAGCACGGATACCCAATCACGGGACGACACGACGGATCTATGCAGCCGCATTGGCTATTTTGATCGCTCTTGCAATGATCGTTGTTCTGCCCGCCGTCAACGGTCGTGGCACCGCAAACGCCGCAAGCGACGGCAATCCCAACCATGCGAGTTACTGGGAGGGACGATTCGAACACCCAGCTACCTGCTACAAGCATGATGGCAACAGCTCACACGGTCAGGTAGTGGGCAAAACAGTCGTGCTCTACGAGTTCGATCAAGACTGGCCCGGCGACCATTGGGAAGCCTTGATCGTGAAGGGTGGATCCAGAGATATCGGATACGGCAAAGGCAATGCCGTGTATGTGCATCCGCAAGCGGGCGTGGGTTACACGGCTCCGAAGAACAAGGGCGGCAACGTGCCTGATGTATCTCACTGGATCGTGTGCAAGGGTACGACACCCACAAGCAGCACCACAAGCAGCACCACAACCA
>DIDS01000015.1 GCA_002418265.1 Acidimicrobiia bacterium UBA5794
TCCGACACCCGGTTTAGGAAACCCCTCGAAGGCCCCCGACGATGATGAAGAATCGCCGGAAACCGAGTGATAGCAAGGGTTAGCGGCTTCAGTGGCTTTCGTCGTTTTGCAGTGGTTCTCGTCCTCTCACGGACAAGATACGGACAAGAACCCTCTCTGGCGTGTCAGAATCGTTCCTATCTGGCACAACGTTGAGTACTATTGAGCAGAGATGAACACAACAGACCCTGCAGACGAGCTACGTCGCCTCTATCCACCAATTCTCACGACCGCCCTCGTCGCGGAGATGATGCACTGCACCATTGGCGATGTCCGTGACAAGGTCCACCGCAGGGAGCTTCCTGCAATGCGGTGGGGTCAGCAGTTCCGCTTCTTCCGTGATGAGGTCATCGCAACCATGATCCCAGTGGACCCGGAGCAGGGGCCGGTCGGCGACGAACAGGAACCGGAAGAGACGCTCGAGGATGAGGTATGACCGGGACAATCGACTACGACCGCTGGTATCCCGAGGTGCCAGCTGTGATGGACACCCATCAGCTCGCTGACTTGTTGAACACCAACGAGCAGATCATCCGTGCCTGGGTCCGGGAAGGGCTCATCCCTGCGCACCGCAGGCCGGGCGGTCGCAAGTTCACGTTTCTACGCCACGAGGTCTTCGATTGGCTGATCTCGAACCGATACGAACCAGAGTAGCGCACGACGCTACCCATCATTTATGAACCAAGTGTTCCATTTATGACGGACATAGTGTATTCTGTCGGTATGGACTTCGTACGACCTGTCGAGGCTGTCATTCCCGGTGTGCAGGGCCGCGTGCTTGCCGTGTTGGCTGAAACCACTGCCGAACTGAACCTGCGGACCATTGCGCGTCTGTCGGGTGTGAGCCATGCTCAGGTCTCTCGCGTGCTGCCGGGGTTGGTCGACCTCGGGCTCGTTGAGCGCAGAGAGGCACCGCCCTCGTCACTGTTCCGGCTTGTTCCCGAACATGTTGCCGCAGGTCCACTGCTCGCGCTTGCACGAGGCCGCGACGGTGTAGTCGAGGAGATGGGTCGCGTTGCGGCGGTGTTGCCCACTGTGCCGGTGTCGGTGATCATCTTCGGTTCCTTTGCCAGGGGAGAAGCGGACTCAGAGAGCGACATTGACGCCGTGTTCGTCCGTCCCGTGGGTGTCGACGAATCCGACGAGGCATGGGCAGACTCGGTCGATCAGTGGCGATACCGGATCCATCGAGTAAGCGGGAACCCGGTCGAGGTCCTTGAGGTCGGATCCGACGAGTTCGGCATACGGTTGTCGAGCAGGCACCCGGTGTGGAGAGATATCCGCCGCGAGGGAGTCGTTGTCCACGGACGATCCCTCAACGAATTCGCAGAGATCCACGTTGCCTAGGCAGATGCGAACCAGGAACGTGAGTGCCGCCCAGGCGCGCAGCTATCTGGCCAAGGCAGACGAGTACCTGGCCGCGGCAGAGAACGAACTCGCGGAGGAACGCGGCATCGCCGCCACGAGTCTGGCCATTCACGCTGCAATCAATGCCGCCGACGCCGTGTGTGGTGTTCGTCTCGGCAAACGAGCGGCCGGTCAGGATCATGATCGTGTCGGAGAGTTGCTCAGCGAAGCCGGCAGGGACGGCAACGAACTCGGCAGGGACCTCCGTCGGCTTCTGCCGATGAAAACGAAGGCGGAGTATGACCCAGACGACATACCGCTCTCGGCAGCAGCCAAGGCTGTCGAACGCGCTCAGAGGTGTGTTTCCGTCGCCCGACGCGTCGTGGCATCCGCACCGAGATAGCAGCATTCTCTCAAATCCCAAGCCTCCGTATTTGTGCCCGAAATCCCGCACCCGTAGCCGGACATCGTGCCGGATATGGGCGCGATGCGGATGTGTTGGGAGTCTTAAGTCCTCGGCCACCGACTTAGGTCGTCCACCCCGACGATGCGCACAATGATGCCCGGATTGGTGGCGACGTCCGCGCATGTCAAGCCGGATAGCTCGGGATCGCCGAGATCGATTGAGTTCAGAACACCAGCGGAGAACAGATGGAGAGATACATCTGGTATGAGAGGGCCAATGGAGGTTTCGGCCCCCTCTCTTTCGAGGTGATCGAGGTGAACGAGCGCGTCGGCAAGAGCCTCAGTCTCGTTGAGCGACGGTCGGACACCTACAGACGTTCGCGCTTGGAGGACAGCAGCAGCTGCGAGGGACTCCACGGCTTCAGAGCGGTCGCTTCGCAGATTCGGATTCGCTCTCGCCCTGAATGCAGCTTGATCGGCCCGTTCTTCTTGAAGCCTGCTATCCCGTTCGGTGATCACTTGCCTACCGGGAGCCGGTCCCATCCGGTATCCGATGACAGCCAATCCTGCAAAGACCAGTACAGCGACGACGATCAGAACGAGGATCACATGGGCCTCATAGTGTTGTAGCGGGTGACCACGCCGTACCAGTCCTTACATGTCGATTGCTTGGTACTACGTTAGGTGACAACACACCAGGAAGTGCGGGAGGTGGTCACGGTGGAAGTCATCATCGGAGTGGTCGTCGTGGTAGTGGTGATCCTCGTGTGGAGGTACATGCGAGCACGTTCCATCGTGAGGCGGCACTCAGAGGCTCTGTCTCGCATCACGGGCATACCCGCCAAACAGATATCGAGCGAGATGATCAACGGCAATCTAACCCCCGGCGAATGGGCCGCTCTACATGGCCTCGACCCGATGACGTTCCAGCCGCGAGCTGGATTCATCAGTGAACGGTCCGACCCACCAATCTCTATAGCGACGCTGGCGGACCGCACTGGGATTCCGGAGGACCAGATTCGGCGCGAAGTGATCGACGACCTCCTATCCCCCGGCGAGTGGGCTGTTCGCCATGGCCTCGATCCGTTGACCTTCCAGCCGCTCCACGGAGACGTTCCCACCGGAGCTCACGCCGTCGAGATCGGTGGCCCGCCAAAGGGCGTGGACGCCGAAGGTCAGCCCACCGACTCGGCAGTCGATCGCCTTCGGGACCTAGGTGACCTTCCGGTGGCTTCATGGACTAGCTGCCCAGTCTGCATGAGCCCGGTGGTCCAGGCATCGGGGCCGGACGTCAAGGCCTGCATGACATGTTTCCGCGTGTACACCGACCGCGGTATCGAGCCGGTCGGCTTCAACCACAACGGCACCGTAGGCATTTCAGGCACAAAGCCCTATATGCCTCTGCTGCTGGCGCAGTCGGCCCGTGCTGAATACCCGAAGCTTGTCTGGTTGTTGAGGCCACCTGGTGCCCCGTCGACATTCCCGCCGATTCTCCCCGATGACGAATTCGAGGAACGGGCGTTCACGTCGTAACTGAAAGCAGCCTTTGCGGTTTGGAGGAGAAGTTGAAAGTGCCGAGCAGACCACCCAGATGGACTATGGCGTTGGTTCTACTAGCGGTCATCACCGTCGCGAGTTGCAGCGTGAACGCTTACAACACACCGAGCGACCTTCCGGCAGGTGACCCAAGCAGAGAAGCGTTCCTCGAAGAAGGCCGAGCTATCTCTGAGAAGCACGGATTCAGCGTTACCGACTTCGCATTGATGGGGCTAGCGGACAACACCTGTGTTGTTTCGGGGTCAAGCGCGTCCGATTGGGCGGAGTATCTCGCTGGAATTCGTTCGGGTGCAGCGTCTGAAGCGATAGCCAGTGCCGCCGTCGAAGTTGCCGAGCTTGCGAAGCGCACACTCTGCTGAGGCGCAGCCACATCCGAAGCATGGCACATCATCCCGACGGCCACGCATATCGGCACATATGCGCCCCGAGTCTGGGGCCTCTAGCCTTCCTCAATGGCCAATACCAAGAACCATGAGGATCGGAGAGCGGTCCTAGCTGCTGTGGGCTACGAGTTCGACCAGCTGATCGGGATGCACCTCCTGCGGACGACAGCGCGTTGGAAGGTTGACGAGAAAGCACATGAGTTCATCTGGCTAAGAAACGCGTTGCTCGAGTCGCAGTGTGTCCATGTGCGCACCCTGATTGAGTTCTTTTTTCTCGAGGACCCCAACCGCATTACAGCTAGCGCCTGCGTGCCGGAATGGCCCACGCAACGCCCAGAAGGCAACGAGGCATTGGGCACGGACGTAGGTCGCCTCTATGGCGACTTGAATGCCCGGTTGAGTCATGTCTACTCGCCTCGAAAGGGTGATCGAGTATGGGACGACTTGCCGACTATCACAGCAGGGCTCATCGAAACGGTGAGGATCTTCGCTGAACAGCTGGGAGACCGACCGAACGATCTCAGGGCCTTGCGATCCAAGATGCCGCAGATGGCTTGGGACGGTCTCCCAGCCAACTAGGTCCGGGGTGCGGCATCGCCTCCCGTCATATGGGAGATGCGCAATCGGGATAGCCTCGGGAAGGCTGCAGACGGGAGTGCCCAACCAGGTCCGCATCGCTCCGTTCAGGACGCGCCGAGTAGGTCTTGCTGGGCCTTTCGACGGAGGTTTGGGCGGCTTCCTGAGTGATTCGAAACCCGCCCATAACGGCACATATGCGTCGGCGGAGGTGTGTTGGCTGACGCAGCGACACCGAACCTCACTGGTTCAATACGACCACCAGCTGCACACCAGCGAGCACAATCATTGCGAACGCCATCAACGCAGTCACCCTGGAGGACCGACGCATCGCGGCCGCATGCCTCCGCTGCAACTCAGCCAAGGCGCCCTGCCCGGCAGCACCCGCATTCTGCTTGGCATAGCGCACCAACAACTCATCCGACGCCCCGCCATAGTCCTTGGCATTCCCACGCTGCGCCTGGGCGTTCGTAAGACCAGAACCAAACAGCTGAAACCCTGGTTCGTACTTCGACTGCCATAACTTCCATCGCATAGTGCCGCCACGATACCTGCAGACACCGGTACCTGCACAGGCACACACCCGTGCTTCCCGCGCACAGTGGGGCGGGCGGCGCACCCGTCAACTTTGTAATTACACGCGTGTCGAGTCGGCTGCTAAGCTGAGCCGCCACATATAGCAAAAGCCGCAGCGCCAACTGCGGCTAATGCTGACCGTTCGGGTAGCCCCCCGACGGTCTTGCGGATCCGTGATTGACATTAATCACAATCCACCTGATTGTCGATGCCATCCGAATCGGGTGGCATTTTGCTATGTGTGACAATCGCAGCGAGGTAACCCAGAAAAGCGCCCGCTGCCCGAGAGAAAGGAGAAACCAATGACTGCTGCAAATGCACGTCGGGCTCAGGCCCGATACAAGCAGGCGGTCAACCGGTACAACCAGTCGGTACGGCGCTACAACAGTGCCGTTCGACGGGCTAACCAGCAGCTTCGCCGTTCTCGGTAGAGGACAGTAGCGAAGTTCGGGGGGCGGCGCGAATCCCGCACCGCCCCCCGACCGCGTCTTGATGGCATAAGTACCACGGCGGGCGCAGCACCGCGGCTATCGACGCGTCCCACCGGCACCTGAGGCACACGGCCCAATGTAATCCGTGCCACGCATATCGGCACATATGGTCGGGTGTCTTACATCCCATGTAGATCCCGGAGCATGGCAATCGCACGGATCAAAGTCACAGCAGTTTCCGATGAAGGGGACAATGTCGTCGTGTGGGGCAGGACCGAATACGTCCGTTACGACAGTGATCCTGTCGGCTACACGTTCCAAGCCAAAGGGGAACACGCCGACATTGGCCTCGCGGAGCGAGCCAGCAGACTCGCATCTGACGGGGAAGCTGTCATCGAGTACGTCTCGATAGCCAAAGACTGGAAGCTCGCCAGCGGGTTGTCAGTTTCTTGATACGAGGCGAGCCAAGGACCGGCTCGGGGCGGATGGCCTCAACCTTCTGAACTGCAGCGGCGAGGCAGCATGGCAAACCGTGTTCCACATCCACGTCATCCTGCGCTTCAAGGACGAACCCGGCAAGGACCGCATAGGGCTGCCTTGGGAAACGGTGCCCAGCAACCTCGACGAGATCGAGCGGATCGGCGAACTCCTGTCGTGAGATGAGGAAGGGTCACCGGTGCTTTCTGGGCAGCTACCACTCCCGGAGCGGGTTGGAACAACCCATCCATAATCGGCATTGTGTTTGACTGGTCGGTGGGTGGACTGGCTTGTTGAGCAGTGCTCTGCTCCGATTCGGCACCTACTGTCGACGTGTGTGAGGATTGGGGTGTGGTCGAGATTGATCTGACGACATTGCAGCTTGATGTGTATATGGCGCGTCAGGGCCCGTGGAATCCAGATCATGGAGAGGTCGAGATTCCTGATGATTGGGAGTTCCTGCCGTCGGGAAATGCGTTTGTGACCCGGCGTGTGAAAGCTGCCGGCGTGTTTTGGGTGGCGTGGCGTCCGCGTGGCCGGAATCGTCAGCATCGTCGTCGGTTGGGATTGTGGGCACCGAAGAAGTCGATCACCGCCGCTGAGGTGCAGGCGATCGCAACAGTCGAGCAGCGGTCGAAGCGTAGGGAGCAGGGTGCCAAGAGTAAGGAGAAGCAGGAATCCGTCTACCGGGTCGAGTTCGCTGATGCGGTGCGCCGGTACGTGGCGTTCGCCCCCGTACATGCCGATCTGGCTGATGAGATCGCTGCGGGGACCGCTGTTCGCGCTGCTGAGGTGGGGAGTGGACGTGTTGGTCGAACCCGAGCGTTGTCTTTGGATGAGCGTGCCCGGCTTGCGGCACGGGCATTGATCCGGCACCGTTACACGAGCTACGAAGATGACTTGTTGGATGCATCCGTGGTGGACCCGTGGGGTGAGGAGTCCTGGTACCGCGACGTCAAGGCTGAGGCCCACACGCTGGTTGATGAGTTCTTGGACCGGCACCGAACAGTGGCTCCCGCAGATCCGTCAGGTGACATCTGAGGGGAAGGCCCTTGCGCTTTGAACGTGTTTCGACCTCACAATTGCAACCAGTGGGGTTCCGGTAAACGGGTATACTCGCATTATGGATGATGCAACTGTGTGCGGCTATCACGAGGTCGAGGCGCGATGACCCTGAGCCGTGGAACACTCGCCAAGGTCGACGCCAAGCTGCGCTCCGAGTTGGGGCACGACGAAGAGATCCGTCTCGTGAAGGTGCCGGCATCGGAAGCGGTGTGGTCGACGTGGCGTCGATACTGTGATGCTGTCGGTGTGCCGATGGGTCGCGGCCTTGCGATTCTGATGCATCGGGAGTTGGCTTCGGCCGTTGACGAGGATCTCGAGGGTCTTGCCGAAAGGCTGTCTGAACGCGAGGCGAGGATCGTTGCTCTGGAGAACGGACTCAGCGAAGCGCAGGAGAGTGTCAGGGTGCGCGAGGTTGAGGTCGGGGTGCGGGAACGTCGACTTGCTGAGCACCAGGAGAAGACGCCATACGCTCCTCTGGAGAAGTGGATTCCACCGAAACGAGGTCGAAACGAAGAGTGCTGGTGCGAGTCGGGGAAGAAGTTCAAGAACTGCCACGGCAAACACAAATGATTAGTTAATGATTGAATAGTCTATAATGCCATGATATGGTCGGTGGTGCCATGGCGCTGCGTGATCAACAATCTTTCCCCTTCGACGACAAACCGGAGCCTGTGCGCGGCGCCGAGCGCCTCCTGTCAGCGCAGGAGCTTGCCATGTATCTTGAAGTCCCTGTGAAGACGATCTACACGTGGCGACACCGCAACACTGGGCCCCGGGGCTTCAGGGTCGGCAAACATCTCCGCTTCCGTTGGTGCGATGTCGAGAGCTGGCTTGCCGACCTCATCGCTGAGGAAGGCTGAGCGCTGTGGCCCACATCCGTCGCCATCCGGTTGATTATTCGAAGTGGCAGGTCCGTTACATCGACCCCACGGGACGCGAGCGGTCCAAGACGTTCCGGCGCAAGGTCGATGCCGAGAAGTTCCTCATCCACACAGAGGCGCAGAAACAACGCGCCGAGTGGATCAACCCCGAACTGTCAGCGACGGCCTTCGCCGCGTTCGCCGAGCCGTGGCTGGCAACCAGATCGCATCTCAAGCCGAGGACGTTCGAGGGCTACGGATCGTTGTTGCGGGTACACATCCTGCCGACCTTCGGAAGTACGCGGCTCGACCGCATCGAAACGATGAGTATCGAGACCTGGGTCGCGGAGCGTCGCGCTACCGGCCTGTCGGCTTCGCGTACCCGGCAGGCGCATCAGGTGCTCAGCCAGATCCTCGCTGCGGCAGTGAAGGCTCGTTACATCCCATCGAATCCCGCTGTCGGAGTGAAGCTCCCCAGACTCCCGCGCCGCGAGCAGCTCTTCCTTGAACCCCATGAGGTCGTAGGAATCGCCGATGCGATGCCGGACCGCTTCAGGGCGTTGGTCTACATCTTTGCCTACGGGGCCCTCAGGTGGGGTGAGGCCGTTGCTATGCGTCGACGTAGGATCGATGTGCTTCGGGGGCATCTCGAGGTCGCAGAGTCGCTCGCAGACGTTGCCGGCATCCATGTGTTCGGGCCTACGAAGAACTACCGCAACAGAACCATCGTGCTACCCGGCTTCCTGCGCGACATGCTCAACGATCACCTCGTCAACCACACAGCGCCAGGACTAGATGGGCTGCTCTTCACAGCAGAGAACGGAGCGCCGTTGCGTAACTCGAACTTCAACAGGCGCGTGTGGCAACCGGTGGTCGCCGCGTGCGGGCTGTCCGAGGATCTACGAATGCACGACTTGCGGCACACCGCTGTTGCCCTCCTCATCAGCCAGGGCGCGCACCCCGAAGCGATCAAACGCTACTTGGGACACTCGTCGATTGCCGTGACGATGGACATCTACGGCCACCTGTTTCCGTCCGACGCCGAAGACCTCGCTGACAAGCTCGACGCGCTCTGGCGCGATTCTGTGACGGACAAACGACGGACAAAAAAGGCTCTGGCGTCGGTTGACGAAGATGGCCGAATCGATGAACCCCAAGGGCCACAAGGGATTCCAGAGGCGCCCTCGGGAAGATTCGAAC